>JBATXV010000016.1:0-498992 GCA_049673585.1 Candidatus Sulfotelmatobacter sp.
GCCGAGCATCTCCGCTCCCCGGCCTTGCCATTGACCCGTTACACGCTCCCCTTCGGCGTAGTAGTCACTGTGCTGCAAATGGCGTGCGGAGTAGCCTGTTCCGTCGGACATGGCGCGAATGGTCAGCATGGTTGAAGACCTTTAACGTCGCATTTGCAAGAAGACACCATCCCTAACGCTCCGCGTTAGGTCCGGTGTCGCATGCGCGACCTGAATCTCGTCCGGTGTCTGTCCGGCTTCATCCGGTGTACTTCCGGCATCTGTCCGGCACTTGTCCGGCCATCCTCTGACCTCCGTTTGGCGTCTGTTATCAGTAACGGCCTTTCGCCGGAGTCCATCTCGCCTGACGCTCTCGGAGGAAATTGTGGACGCCAAATTTGAAGCCATACTCAACAGCCTGCCTACGAAAGAGCCGCGCTCGCGTTTGGAGCCTTACAGCGAGCTAATCACTGAGATGCGAAAGCGAGGTCACAGCTATCGAGAAATTACGCAGGTACTCAAGAAGGCTTGTGGCCTCAGGGTGGGCGCGAGCACCGTGAATGACTTTGTGCTCGCGCGGTCGAAATCAAAAGCGAAACCGTCGCTCTCGACTTCGAGAACAACAGCGACTAAGAAGAACATGGAAGGACTTACAGGTACTTATAAGGACACCGAGGCTCACAAGAGCACTGGAAGGCCTCAGAAGGCACTGGAAGGCATTGCAAAGACGATTAAGGAATTGAAAGACCGACCGCCAAAAACGCGGGCGAAAAAACTTTTATTTGAATACAACCCAGACGAGCCGTTGCGGCTTCATCGTAATCAAAGAACGAAGGAGTAGCCATATATGTACGACTCCAACACCGCTGCAACAGCCGAACGGAAACATTCCGATTCACGTTCTGTCGTCTCGTCCACCGCCCCGTCCAAGCGCGTGATTCTCACCATGGGCGGAAAAGGAGGAGTCGGCAAAACCAGCTTTATGCTTGCCCTCGCCGAATGGTTCCAGAGCCATGAGATTCCGGTAACACTTCTCGACCTGGACACCGAAAACAAATCTCGCGGAAGCTTGAAGCACTACTTCGATGGCAGGGTGACCAAGGTGAACATTCACACCGCTGCGGGTCTTGACGCTTTCGTTGACCACTTGGCAGAGGGCGCTCCCATCATCCTTGCGGATATGGGCGCGAGTTCCGGGCAAGTGACTCACGAGTGGTTCGACAGCATGTTTGAGGATGTGGCAGCTACCGGTGTGGCGTTCATTGCCATCGGCATCGTCACTCCCGATCCGGCGAGCGTGGAAAGCATTCTGAGCTGGGCTGCCCGTCTGCAAGACAGAGTGAACTACGTTGTGGTTGAGAACTCCATGACACATCAAGCTGATTTTTCCTACTGGCGCAAGAGCGAGCAGGCTGAGCAATTTCGCACGGTCTTCCAGCCAGTTGTCCTCACGATGGAGTTTCGTCTGCCGGAACTCGAAAACCCCGCTCGACAACACGGCGTCACACTCGGCCAGATCGTCGAACGCCGGCTTAACGTCCCGGAGCTGCAGAGGGCCTCACTGGTCATCCGCGCTCAGAGCTATCGGCGGCGGCTCTTTGAGGAAATTGACAAAGCCAGGGGATTGGTCTTGCCGTGAACCCTCAGCCCAAACTCGTAGAAGAACAATCTGCTGAGGCCGATTTCATCGACGACATCGCCGAACTGCTGCCCGCCGAGCAGCGTCCGCTTTGGTATCGCGACATGGCGCATTTGCGCCGATTGCCCGCCGATGACGAGATGCTACGGATTGCCCGTGCTATGGGCTTTCTGGCATTGGTAACGCGGCAAACTCCGGCGCAGATCGCCACGGAGCGGGAAAAGCTTGCCACGATCCTGGACGACAGCGTCAAAGCAATTCAGTCCGCTCGACAAGATGCAATCGCTCTGCATCAGCAACTCGAAGAACGGCTGGCGCAATTGCCAGCAGAAATCTCCGAGGGCATCAGTCCCGCAGCTATTGCCGCGAAACTCAGCGAGAGTCTGCGCCAACAGTTTGTGGCAAGTGGCATTCCCGAAACAGCACAAGCCTTAGCCGTCGTCTCGAAACAAACGAAGCAAGTCGCGGGAGAGTTTGATCGCTCGTCCAAGCAACTGACGGATTCCTATCGAGGCGCTGCCAGCGATGCCCGCAGGGCGCTCGATGAAATACGCGGAAGCATCGAGTATGCCACGGCCACCGCGAAGCGAGCAGCAAACGATCTAACGCACACGTTCCTCCGCGAATACAAGTGGTCGGTCCTCGTTTTGTGCAGTGTGGCTCTGGCCGTGGGATTTGCGCTGGGAACTTTGTACTACCGCTGGATCAATTCAGCGGCACCGGAACCAACCCCAAACACTGTTGTGGTTCCATCTAACCCCGAGGCAGCAGCGCCTAGCGCCACCACAAGTCACCCCGCCCGCACGATTCAAAGGAAGTCCACATCGAAGGATCGGACGACGCAATGAAGCACACGAACAACATTCCACGCATCCAACGTTTTCTTTCGCTTCCACATGAATGCAACCGGAACTGCGAAGAACCCGTCAAGGGGCAGGCCCGCTGGCGCGGCTCCCTCCGGTCTCCCTTGACTGAACCTTCGCAGTTCCAACCCACCCCGCCACTATGGAAGCGAAAGAAAAATGACAGGTCTAACAACAACCCCCAATCGTTCAAGGTTTCTATGAGCACTCCCGAATACGGCGCTGTCTTTCATCCTCACAAGCAATGGGAGTACGTAGCAAACAGAGGCGGCGTTCGGATGGCGCTTCATCAACCACACACGACATGTAACTCCAGTTCTGCCAGCGACAGGGTTTACGATGCCGCTCACGGGGCGCTCTATGCCCTGCAATTTCCGCGATGAGACGCGAATTCAATGCCAGCCAATACCAATCCGCAATCCTCAGACCGGCCCGACCAAAAGAAGCCCCCACAACGAGCGCGGTCCGAAACCGATTTTGAGCCGCTGCTGAATGATGCGCAGGCAGCCCACCTCCTAGGGAACATGCACCCCAGAACCTTGCAAAGGCTTGCACGCACCCATGTGGTGCCTGCTATCAAGATTGGCCGCTTCTGGTTCTTTCGTGCTAGCGCACTGAATGAATGGATTGGTGTACAGTCTGAATACCGTCCGTGCTTCTCGAAGGAGAAAAAATGAGAAGCCGGTATCAAAGAGGAAATGTCACGCTGAAGAAGCGGAAAGGGCCGGACGTTTGGGAGTTTCGTTGGTACGAACCAAACGGAAGACTGCGAAGCAAACTGCTGGGCACCCTGGAGCAATACCCAACAAAACAGGATGCACAGCGTGCCGCAGATCCTTTTCGCTTAGAGATTAACAGCGAACTGCCGAAGGCAGTTCCCACAACCGTTGCGGCACTGATTGGCCGGTATTTGAACGATGAAGTTGAAATGGGCCGGTTGGCTTACGCAACGCGCAAGAGTTACGTGACCTGTTTGCAGAAATGGGTGAAACCCAAGTGGGGCGCGAGTTTTTTGGAGCAGGTACGCACGATGGGAGTAGAACAATGGTTGCGAGTTTTACCTCTGGCACCCAAAAGCAAGGTGAACGTGCGTAACGTACTCCACGTGCTCTTCGAGTGCGCAATCCGGTGGGAATTCGTTCGAGACAATCCCATCAGTCGCGTGCGTCAGGGCGGGGCAAGACGTGCAGAGCCAGAAATTCTGTCAGTGTCAGAGTTTCACGCGGTGCTGGCAGAACTTCAACAGGAGCCGTACAGAGTGATGGTGATTCTGGCAGGCTGTCTGGGCCTGAGCCGCAGTGAACTGACTGGCTTGCAGTGGTCGGATTTTGATTGGGAAGGGGCAACCTTGACCATCCGTCGTGGCATGGTGAACAACCATGTGGGCAATCCGAAAACCCAAGCACGGCGCAAGCCAGTGCCGCTCGCTCCGGAACTCATCAGGATTCTCAAGGAGTGGCGGCTGCTGTCTCCCTACGCATCTGATTCGGATTGGGTGTTCGCGTCTTCCTACAACGGCGGGCGAGTTCCTTACTGGCCTGATTCGGCGTTGAAGCGCATCATCCAACCGGCGGCGAAGCGGGCTGGTCTGTTCAAGACTGTGGGCTGGCACACGTTCCGGCACTCGTATTCTTGCCTGCTACGTGCGAACCACACCGATGTGAAGGTGCAGCAGGAACTCTTGCGGCATTCCAACATCGCCACGACAATGAACATATACACCCAAGCCGTGAGTGACCAAAAACGGGCCGCGCACGGGCAAGTTGTCGGGCAATTGCTGGCGGTATGAGTGAAAAATGAGCGGAACGCTCGGGACCGAAAGGCTGTAACTGATTGAAAAAATTGGTTGCGGGGGGTGGATTTGAACCACCGACCTTTGGGTTATGAGCCCAACGAGCTACCAGACTGCTCCACCCCGCAAGTTGATCATAACCAATGCCTTCGGCATCGTCAAACAGCTGGCCCAAAAAAGCGCCGCCCGATTCTACCGCCAGACACGTTCCCACTGCCTGTCGGAACATGGATCTCTTTTATTAGATTGCAACGGTCCCTACCGCATCCAACGCGCTGTTCTTTGCATCGAATTAGCGCTGCAGTTCTGTGCTCAGGGATTTTCGTAAACTACGAATCGATCGTTGCGCAGCGAGGAGAATGTATGGCTAAAAAAACTCTCAACCCGAAAGCATCATCAACCACCGAGCTCGGCGCAGTGAGCGCCCAGCCTCGTCTTCACCAGCGGGCGGACGCAATTCAAGAGTACGGCACGGTTTCACACGTGTTGCCTCTTGACCTCATGGAGCCGGTTCGCCTGGAAATGACCGAGCAACTCAACCTTCTGCTGGCGGACACCATGACCCTGCGCGATCTCTACAAGAAATCGCATTGGCAAGTTGCTGGACCAACTTTTTATCAGCTTCATCTCTTGTTCGACAAGCATTATGGAGAGCAGTCGAACATCGTCGACACCATCGCCGAACGAATTCAACTTCTCGGCGGCGTTTCGATTGCCATGGCCGCCGACGTGGCCGAAACCACGCGCATCGAGCGTCCGCCGCGGGGCAGGGAAGAGGTGCCGGTGCAGATTTCCCGCCTGCTCGACGCTCACCAGATCATCATTAGACATTGTCGCACCCTGGCGCGCCGCGCCGACGAACTGGGAGACGATGGCACCAACGATCTGGCCGTAAGCGATGTGCTGCGGACCAATGAACTCCAAGCCTGGTTTCTGAGCGAGCACCTGGTCGATGAGCCGTTAGTGCACGCAGAGCAGCCGCGGTTGCGAAGCGTCGGCTAGCCGGTTCGAAAAAAATCGAGCAGGCTTTTACCGAAAAGCCTGCTCATTCATTAGTTCTCGAATTCAAGCCGAGGCGCACCGAATCAAGTCCGGGTGCCCGCCTTCAAATTGTCGTGATCGTAATATTCATAGGCTGACATCGGTTTTTCGCCGCCCTTTTTCCAGGTGCGCGAATCCTCGGGCAATTTGCCCAGCACCCTCGCCATTTCCCGGATGTGCATGGCCACCGTGCCGCAGCACGCGCCGATGAAGTTGATACCGATATCGCGCGCCTTCGCCGCGTAATCGCCCATCTCGTTTCGCGTAAGCTGCAGCGGATCCAACGCATAAGGAAACTCGGGCAGGCTGGTGAAGTCAGGTTTCGTGCTCGGAGTGCGGTAGGCGACCGGCTGGCACGCCAGATAGCCCGATACCGCTTTGCGCATCTGTTCCATCGGCCCCAGAATGTGCTCCGGCGGTCGCAAGCAGTTCATGCCAACAATATCGGCGCCGGCGTCGAACAGCGCTTTCGCCGCGTCGGCCGCGCTCTTGCCGTCGGTGGTCTCATCTTTGTTCTCGAAGCAAATCGTGACCATGGTGGGCAAACCGGTTTTCTTTCCGCGCTCCACTGCAATCAGCGCCTCTCCAAGAAAAGAAAACGTTTCGCCGATGATGAAATCCACACCTTCCTCAACCTGCACCGCCAGTTGCTCGTCGAAGGTTCGCCGCACGCGGTCGGCGGCCGACGCGCTGCCCGGCTCGTACATCCAGGTCAGACTCAGATTCCCCGCAACCAGGCAACGATCTCCCGCAACCTCGCAAGCAATTCGCACCGCGGTCCGATTCAAATCCTGCAGCCGATCCTCAAGTCCTACTGTTGCCAACTTGTCGCGGCTAGCGTAGAAGGTCAACGCCTGCAGCACTTCCGATCCTGCTTCGCGAAACTCCACATGCAATTCGTGCAACGCTTCGGGATGGGTTAACACAACCTCCGGAGTAAACGGACCCGCGCGCACCCACCCTCGCTTCTCCAGTTCCAGGAGATATCCGCCATCGCCCAACACCGGGCCTTCTTTCAGTCTCTCCAGAATGCCTTTCTTTTTCATGCTTCCTCCTTTCTCAATCCCCAGCTACCTTTTGAGTTCGCACTCGCGACATCAGCCTCATGCAGCCGCCTTGAATTGTCCCTTCTTCCAATCGCGAAGGGCTTGCCGCGCCGCGTTCCGTCCCGGCGCGCCTGTTACGCCGCCCCCGGGATGCGCTCCGGCTCCGCACAAATAGAGCCCGCGAACCGGCGTGCGGTACTGCGCCCAGCCCGGCACCGGACGCATAAAGAAAAGTTGCTCCAGCCGCAAATCGCCGTGAAAAATATTGCCCTCGGTTAGTCCGTAAGTTCGTTCGAGATCCAGCGGCGTAAGAACTTGCCGCGCCACAATCGCGCCCGGGACGTTGGGCGCATACTCGGCAATCTTCTTCACCACGCGATCACCCAGCAGCTCCCGCTTGTCATCCCAGTTTCCCTCACGCAACCTGTAAGGCACATACTGCACGAAGCAAGTCAGAATGTGCTTGCCCGGAGGCGCCAGCGACGAATCGGCGTTTGAGGAAACTACGCAATCCACCCACAGCTCTTCCGGAATCTCGCCGAATTTCGCAATGTCGTAGCAGCGCTCGGCGAATTCCAGGGATGGAACCAGCGTGTAAAACGTACGCTCCAGCGGCGTTGCGTGCGGCGAGGTCCCAGTGAACCGCGGCTCTTCCCCCAATACGAAATTCACTTTCGCACAGGGTCCATCCATCTTGATACCGCGTACCGCAAACAGAAAATCTTCCGGCAGTTCACGCGTTGCAACCATTTTCAAAAAAGTCCGCTTGGGATCGGCATTCGACAGAATCATCCGCCCTCGAATTTCGCTTCCGTCCTCCAGTACAACGCTGCACGCGCGTCCATTCCGAACCTCAATTTGCGTCACCGAAGCGGATGTCCTAATCTCCGCCCCCAGCTTCTTCCCCGCCGCAGCCAGCGCCTGCGTGATGGCTCCCATCCCACCCATCACGTGTCCGTAAAACCCCTGTAACTCGTGCTCACCGCCGCTCAATAAATGAAAGAGCAGCCCGATCGCTGTTCCCGGCTGGTACGGCCCGCCGTGCTTGCCGTACACATTGTTCGCCAGGAACATCGTCTTGATCTTTTCGGATTCGTAATTGTCATCGAGAAACTCCCCCAGGCTTCCAGTAAGAAACGAAATCAGCTGCGCAATCTCTGCGCTCGAAATCCCGCGAAACCGTTTGCCTACGCGAAATAAGTCACTCCAGCCGCCAACCGTGGTTGTATCGATCTCCGGCGGCGGCTCCATGAAAAACGGCTGAAGATAGCGCGCCAGCTTCTTCAACTGATCGTCGACTGCAACGAACCGCGCCGCATCTTTGGTCGATATTTTTCCAAACTCCGCTTTTGCACGTTCCCGATCGACCCACCAAGGCACCACTTGTCCATCGGGGAAGGGAACTTGAATGGCCGGGTCGCAGGGAATCATGCGCAGACCGTGATCGGCCAGTCGTAGTTCGGCGATCACTTCGGGTCGCAGCATGCTGGCAATATAAGAAGTAGTCGAAACCCGGCAGTCCGGAGCGATCTCCTCGGTGACGCAACACCCGCCGACGATTTCACGGCGCTCCAGCACCAGCGTGGAAAGTCCGGCGCGCGCCAGGTACGCGGCCGCAGTCAGACCGTTGTGACCGCCGCCTATGACGATCGCGTCATAAATAAAGTTGGAAGGCGTTTTCACCAGAACGAACTCGCGTATCTAACAAAGTCTGACTTAAAGTCACGCCGCACTGCCATGCGGAACCATACATTACTGCACTACCCGCTAAAAATGAAGTTGAAAGTTAAAACCATCTGCTATATGCTCTCGTGACTTGGAGTCATTCATGAGCGGAATCGCCAGCAATCCCGTCGCACCCCCGCGTTACCTGCGGCAGCCCGCAGCCCGTCCCCGGTCCGAGGCCAAGCGTTCTCGCATCATTGACGCTGCCACGCAACACTTCGCGGAGAACGGTTACCACGCCGCCCGCGTCGGCGACATTGCGGCTGCGCTCGGCATCGCCAAAGGTTCCATCTTTCAGCACTTCGGGAGCAAGGACGGTTTGTTTTTCGAGGTCTACAAACGCGCCGTGCGCTCCTTTTCGAAATATCTGGATGCGCCTGCCGACGTGCGTGCCGCTGGCTTCTTCGATGTGCTCTATTACTGGCTGGCCCGTACCGAACACCTGCTGCGCGAAGACTGGATCCCCTACCGCATCTCGCTGCTCGGCAACTACGGTACTGATCTGGTGTTGAAGCGCGAAATCAATCGCTTCCTCACCACCGAAGATCCCTACGGTACGGTTGCCTTCGTGCGCTTCGGGATCGAGCGCGGAGAATTGCGCAACGACATGGAGATTGAAATGATTGTCTCCATCCTCGATTGGACCATGGAGCGCTTCCAGGATGCGCTGCTCACGGCGGAACTCGACCCCGGACTTTTCCGCAGGCAGGGCGAGATGCCGGAGAAAAAGGAAGCCCGCATCCGGCAATTCGTCGAGGTCCTGCAGCGCGCGGTGGGCGCGGATTCTGCGTCTACGGCCGGTGGCCGCCGTGAAATACGTGAAATTCGAAAGCTCACTGCCGTGCAACTGGTCGCAAAACCGAAAACGTCCTGACAAAATCGCAACGGCCAGATGTAAGTTAGTGTAGAACTTCAGGCTGAGAACAATTTCAGATGATGCAAACTTCCATCGAACAAATTCTCGCTAGCTACGACGAGCATGCACCGCTGTCGCAGGCCTCGACCATTCCCGCCGCCTGGTACGTCGATGCCCGCATTGCGGAACTTGAGCGCCTCAGCGTATTCAGCAAAACCTGGCAACTCGTCGGCCGCACGGAACAGGTGAAGACGCCTGGCCAGTTCGTGTGCACCATGGTCGCCGGTGAGCCGGTTGTCGTCGTCCGCGGGAACGACGGTGCTTTGCGCGCTTTCTACAATGTCTGCCGCCACCATGCCGCCGCCGTCGTGACCGAACCCTGCGGCCAGGCTTCTCTCTTGCATTGTCCCTATCACGGCTGGAACTACGGCCTTGATGGCTCGCTCAAAGGCATGCCTGAGTTCGAAGGCGTCGAGAATTTCGATCGCGCACAAAACGGACTTGTTCCCATTCGAGTCGAAACCTGGGAGTGTTTCGTCTTCATCAACCTCGACAGCCATGCCGCCCCGCTCGCAGAATTTCTCGGTGGCATTGTGCAACGCATTGCCCCGCTAGGGATCAGCAAACTGCACTATTTCGACCGCCGCACCTACGACATCAATTGCAACTGGAAGGTCTTCGTCGATAACTATCTCGACGGCGGATACCACGTTCCGCATCTGCACAAAGGTTTGAATTCGGTTCTCGATTACAAGCAGTACACCATCGAGAACGAAGACCGTTACTGCCTGCAATCCAGCCCCATGGTCTCTTCCGACACGGACGCCGCCACCGGAGCTGCGCGCAAAGGCGACCGTGCCTGGTATTTCTGGCAGCATCCCAACCTCATGATCAACTGCTATGAGGGATACATGGACACAAATTTAGTGATTCCCGTCGACGTCGATCATTGCCACGTGATCTTCGACTTTTATTTCGGCGACGTCAGTGACGCCAGCCGCGAATACAATGAGCAGTCGGTAAGCGTAGGTAACCGCGTGCAGGAAGAAGATCTCGGCATCTGCGAAGACGTGCAGCGCGGCCTGAAATCGCGGGCCTATCGCGCCGGTCGTCTTTCGGTCCGTCGCGAAGCCGGAGAACAACTATTTCACCGGCTCCTGGCGGCCGATTTAAAACGCGGCATAGAGCCCAGGGCAGCGGCCGCTGATTAGAACTGTCGTTTACGAACCCATGAAAATCATCCGAAATATCCTGATTGTGATCTCTGCGTTCTTCGTTGTGGCAATCGTCACCGCCCAAACCGCCGCCATCCGCGCCGGCAAACTGATCGATCCGGACTCCGGCAAAGTTTTAAACAGCCAAACCATCCTGATCCGCGACAACAAGATCGAAGCTGTAGGCAACAACGTGACAATCCCATCTGATGCCAAGATCATCGACCTCAGCAAGATGACCGTCTTGCCCGGATTCATCGACTGTCACACTCATCTCGCCGATGGCGCGCACGATTCCGAACCCATGGGCGTATTCCGAAAAACCGCCGCCGAGTTGGCGCTCGAGTCAGTGCCCAACGCGCGGGTCACGCTCGAATCAGGATTCACAACGGTGCGCGATGTAGGCACATACCGCGCTCTCGGAGATATTGCTCTGCGCGATGCGATCAATCGCGGCGATATTGTCGGCCCACGGATGTACGTCGCCGGTGCTTATGTCACCATTACCGGCGGCGCCGGCGCCGATACCGGCCTCGCTCCCGACATCACGCTGCCCTGGGACATGCACTACGGCGAAGCCAACAGCCCGTGGGAAGTGCGGCAAGTCATTCGCAAGCTCGCGCATGATGGGGTGGACCACATCAAGGTCCTCTCGAGCGGCGCCGTCCTCACCCACGGCAGCAATCCCCACTCGCAGGAATTTACGCTGGAGGAGCTTCAAGCCGCGGTAGACGAGGCGAGCCATTTTGGATTGCGAGTCGAATCGCACGCTCACTCGCCCGAGGGAATCAAGAACGCCATCCGCGCGGGCGTGGCCTCGGTCGAGCATGCCAGCATGATCGACGACGAAGGCATTGCCCTCGCCAAACAGCACGGCACTTATCTCGACATGGATATCTACGACGAAGAGTGTATTCAGGAAGAAGGAAGACTCGGGAAAATGCCCAAAGACTTCCTTGAGCACGATGCTGCACTCGGCCAGATCCAGCGTGATAATTTCCGCAAAGCGGTGGCTGCCGGGGCAAAAATGTCATTCGGTACCGATGCCGGAGTCTGTCCCTACGGCACCAGCGGCAAACAGTTCGCCTTCATGGTGAAATACGGAATGACTCCCATGCAGGCCATTCAAGCCGCCACCAGCAACGCCGCCGATCTGCTCGGCCACTCGAATGAGATCGGGTCGATCAAGCCAGGAAAATACGCCGACATCATCGCCGTAACCGGCGACCCGCTAACCGACATTCGCGCACTCGAAACAGTTCAATTCGTAATGAAAGAGGGCAAGATCTACAAACAATAAAAGTGTTTGGACAACGAAGAAGCCCGAAGCCAAAGAGATCGGGAAGGGCACGACTTCAGTCGTGCCACCAGGACCGAAAAATGTACGCGGCTTTAGCCGCTGAGGCGAGCGCGCTCTCATTGGTGATCCCTCGCAATCGTCTCCCGCCATGTCTTCGACCTAATCATCGCCCCATCCTTCAACAACTCACGCGTGTACTTGTAATAAAAATTCTTCTGATCAGTCGTAACCAGCAAATGCCCACGCCAGGTCAGTGTGCGTCCCTTCAGCGTAAACACAGTCTCAGCTTCGCCGCGAACCGAACAAGTCTCGGGATGCGCATCGTTGGCATCATAGGTCAGATTTTCGTAATCGATTTCTTTTCCCCAGGGATATTCGCCGCTCTCCTGCCCCTTCCAGTGCACGGTAGTCTTGTGACGAGCTTCGTCGCGCTCGACCGTCCACTCCCCCGGCCAAGGAAATCCCTCGCTCTTGAGATCGGCTCGTTCTTCTGATGGTTCGGGCGGAGAAAACGCAGGCGCAGCAGCACCGTGCTCAGGGACAACCGGCAACACAATGCGCGAACCATCGTTCCCGCCGAGTTCCAACGAAGTCGTCATCGAGTAAGGGGTGGGCAGCATCATCGGCCACAACGCATTCGAAATCGCCACCCGAATGCGATGCCCCTTGGGAAATACCCACGAAGTCAAATGCATTTCAATGTCGAGTGGATAAACCTTGCCCGGCTCCAGATCGCGAGGCTCGCTCATCGAATCCCGCTGCGCGCCGTTGATTCCCGCTCCGGTAATCTGCGTAACGGTGCCATCCGGCGCCACATCCGAGAGCCGCGCAAACCAATCCGCCAGCGGCGCCGTAGCCGAGGCCCGCAACAACGCATGCGGACGCCCCAGAATTGCCACGTCCGCCAGCAGCGGCGCTGAATCGTAAACCAGACTGAACGCATCCACCGGCCGCACATCGCTCAACAGCTCGCCCCACCAGAATCCCGCCTCCACGCCAATCGACGGCACATACTTAAGCTGATGTGTGTCGATCTGTGTGGCGCTCTCCGCCAGCGAGTGATTCGATTGAAAAAATAAAGTCGAAGGACGCGCATCCTTTGGCGGCCAAACATCCTCCCGCCTCCACTCTCCCGGAACATTTTCGAGAGTGGGATCGGGCGCATGCCAACGCTGCATATAAATCACCAGCCGCGGATCGTGTTCTACGCCGGTGTCGCGCCCTTTCAGCCAATGATCAAACCAGCGCACCGCCTCATTGCGCCACTCAATCTGCGGCCCCGGCACCGCCTCGTTCGGAAACGTATGGTTCCACGGCCCCACAATCGCCTTCACCGGCCCGCTCGCCTGCATCAGCATGTCGGTCACGTTGTCCCGATAACCATCGAGCAATCCACCAATCAAAAAACTGGGAATCGTGATCTCTTTCAATGGGCGCACCGGCTCCCGCCAGAACGGCCCATCATGCTGATGTTTCAGATAAAGCAGCGACCACGGAGGCGTCTCAAATCTCGGCCCCAGAACTTTTTCGTCAGTCGTATAATCCGGCGCGCCAGTCCATCCCTCCGCCATATCCATGTTCAACTCGAACTCATCGATGTGCGCCATGCCGTCAATGTAATGCACGTCGTCATGAAACAATTCTGCCGTCGCGTCCGTAGCCAAAATCGCCTTCAACCCGGGCGCATGCCGCATCGCCATCTGCAGAGAATTAAATCCGCCCCACGAAATGCCGAACATTCCCACATTCCCATTCGACCAACTCTGATGAGCCAGCCATGCAATCACCTGTTCGCCATCAACTTGTTCTTGTTCCGAATATTCCCGCTCCGGCGGTGCGCCCTCGCTCGCGCCGAATCCGCGAATATCCACCCGCACGCTCACATATCCGCGCCGCGCAAAATAAGCATGCTTGGGATAATCTTCCGCCGCCGTTCCGTCATCTTTTCGATAAGGCAAATATTCCAGCAGGACAGGGAACTTCTCTCCCGGCTTCGCGCCATCTGGCATATAAAGCGTAGCCGCCAGCCGCGCTCCATCCTTCATGGGAATCCACGCCTGCTCCATGCGAACCCCGTAGGTGGGCGGAGAAGGCGGCTCAAACGCAAAAGCCCCCGACGGAATTAACCAAGACGTAAGTGAGCTGAAGAGAAAAGCCCAGACTATCCAACGACGATCCGTTCTGATCAACGGTATCTCCTAGACGTGTGTGTGGAAAGCAACCTATTCCTGCGACCCGTGTTCCCGCCGCATCGCGCGCAGATCAATCCCCAACTGCTCAGCCTTCTTGTAAAGATGGCTGCGCTCCAGTCCCAGCGACTTCGCCGCCAGACTGACGTTCGAATGACTCCGCTTCAACTCCGCCAGGATCACTTCCCGCTCAAAAGCATCCACGCGCTCAGCCAACGCTCCCGACGAAAATGCAGAAGAGACGCTGACGCCCGAGCCTCCACCTTTAGGCAGCCCGATCTCGACAGTCGCAAGATCAACTTGACCGTCGGTCGCCAGCAGCATCAACCGCTCCACCATGTTGCGCAACTCGCGTACATTGCCCGGCCAGGTATAGGACTGCAACGCCGCCATCGCCTCCGCCGTAAACGGAACCGCCTTCCACCCATTCTGCGCGCTTACCTGCGCCGCAAAATGCTCCACCAGGAGCGGAATATCTTCTCGGCGGTCGCGCAAAGGCGGCAGCACCAAAGGAAAAACATAGATTCGATGAAACAAGTCCGGCCGGAACTTCTCGTCGCGTACCCGCGCTTCCAGATCGCGATGCGTCGCCACCACCACCCGCACATCCACGCTCACGGGCTTATCGCCGCCAATACGCTCCACTTCTCCTTCTTCCAGCACGCGCAGCAGTTTTGCCTGCATAGCCAGGGGCATATCGCCAATCTCATCCAGAAAGATGGTGCCGTGATCCGCCTGCTCGAACTTTCCAATATGCCGGCCTGCCGCTCCGGTGAACGATCCTTTCTCGTGCCCGAAAAGTTCCGACTCAATCAGCTCCGCCGGAACCGCTGCACAATTCAACGTCACAAATGCCCCGCCAGCCCGCGTACTGCGCTCATGAATCGTCCGCGCCACCAGTTCTTTCCCCGTCCCGGTTTCACCGAGGATGCAGATTCGCGTTTCACTTGCCGCGACGCGCTCCACTTGCGCCATGACGCGCTGCATGGCCGCGCCCTGCCACACGATCTCATGTTTTCCCAGCCGCTGTTTGAGTTGGCGGTTCTCACTCTCCAACCGCTGCAGCTTCAGAGCATTCTCCACCGTTAACAAAAGCTTCTCGGTCGAGATCGGTTTCTCCAGAAAATCCAGAGCTCCCAGCCGCGTGGCCCGCACTGCCGTTTCAATGTCCCCCTGCCCTGACATCATCACCACCGGCGCCGTCACTCCCTGCGCCTTCAATTCCTCGAGCAGCGCCAGTCCACCTTTTCCCGGCATTACCACATCCGACAGGATCACATCGAAGTTCTGCGCCTTAGCGAGTTCCAGCGCCTTTGCCGCGTTGTCGCACACCACAGCCTCATGCCCAGCCAGCCGGAACGCCCGCGACAGGGAAGCCAGCGTGTTCGCTTCATCGTCCACAATCAGCAAATTTGCTTTGGTCGGCAACCGTCCTCCGAGTTCTGAATTACCTCATCCCGCGTTCTGCACGGACTCCACATTCCGCGGCAACGAAATCACAAAGGTTGTCCCCCTCCCCGGCAAGCTCCGCACAAGGATTCTCCCTCCATGATCGCTCACCACCGACTGTACGATAGCCAGCCCCAGTCCGGTTCCATGCTCCTTGCTCGTATAATAAGGAGTAAAGATTCGCTCGCATTCTTCCGGCGTCAACCCCGCTCCCGTATCCGCAACCTCGATCACTGCCTGGTTGCCATCGTTGCGCGTCCGCAGCGTCAGCGTCCCACCCTCCGGCATCGCGTCCATCGCGTTCAGCACCAGGTTTGAAATTGCCCGGTGCAACAACTCCGCATCTGCCGAGATCGGTTCCAGGTGAGGATCCAGTTGCAAGTCGCAACTGATCTTCGCATGTCCCGGCGCTTCCAGTCGTGCTTGAAAAAGTCGTACCGCGCCGCGGATCACTTCATTTACCTGCACCCGTCGCAGCTGCGGCTGGGGCATCTTCGAAAACTCGCTGAACTTCGCGATGATCCCCTTCAGGTTTGCGATCTCCGCGAGCAATGTTCGAGAACTTTCCCGAAAGACTTCTTCGAACTGTTCCGGATTCTGTTGCCGCGCGCGCACCAGATTTTCCATCGTAAGCTGCAGCGGAAACAGCGGATTCTTCAATTCATGCGCCAGCCGCCGCGCCAGCTCTCGCCAGGCAGCGACCCGCTCGGCCTGCATCAGCCGCTCTTTCTGCCCAAGTAATTCCGTGGTCATCCGATTAAAAGAATCGGCCAGTTGGCCCAGTTCGTCGTCGCCCAACACATCGACCCGCACATTCCAATTGCCTTCGGCTACTTCCTGTGCGGCATGCGCCAGTTGCTCTACCGGGCGCGTCACCCGCGCGGCCGCCCAACTGCTCAGCAGAATCGCCAGCAGAATCCCTCCGCCTCCTACCATCAACGCCGCCGAGCGAATGTGCCGCATCAGCGCCACATAACTCCGCCGCGAATTCCCAATCAACAAAATCGCCAGCACGGGACGATCTTTTCCCAAGCCCGCACCCAGCAGTGGAATGGCATGAAACACTTCATCCTCCGCTTTATCCCCCGACCAATGCACCAGGCCGCTCGCTTCTTCTTTGGACTGCCGCACCACATCGACCAAAGGTTCAAGCTTCTCCGCCGGTCGCCCGGTCTCTGACGCAGACTCGGACGGATCCACCAGCAACTCCGGCGCAAACCGCTCGCCCCGATTCTGATAGATCAACGCTCGCGTTCCCATCGGCACATCGATCCCGGAGAGAAAAGATTTATCCAGACGGCGCCCGCCAATTACATAGATGGGACGCTCGCCAATCCGCGTCGCCCGCACCGCGAACAATCCCAGCGCCGTTCCATCCTGCAGTTCCTCTTGCTTAAGAAATGCTCCCTGGTCAGCCGACGCAGCGAAGCTCGCAATCCCGCTGTCCGCGTAACCAAACTTCGCGGGCCACTGCGCCGACGAAATAATGGTTCCATCACTTTCCACAAACTCCAGAAAGTCGAGTCCGCTATTCGCTGCGGTCGTCTTCGCTAATTCAAAATAAGGCCCCGCATCGGCCTGCGGACGACTCAGTTTTGCGCCCATCCTGCTAACATCTTCCGAAGCCGCAATCGCCTCCACCCGCCGTACCACGTCCTCGCCCTGGCGATTGAATTCGCGCCGAAACTGCGTCACCAGCGCCGCCGCTCTTTCATCCTCGCTGCGCGCAAAAGCCCGCCGCGTCACTGCAGAAACCAGCAACGCCACGGCCGCCACCGACAAAAAAACTGTAAGCGCGAACACGGCCAGCAGTTTGCGGCGAAACATCATGGCCCTTCTTTTCTCACTTGGAGCACTTCCATCCGAACCGGTCCTGTGCGAACCAGGTTCCACAAGGTGCCAGGGAATCGTCTGCATCATATCTCACCCTTCCGCCGAGCCGCTGTGAAATGACGGGGCGCGGTCAGCCGCGTTGTAACGCCCGCACGCTCCTACAACGGACCTTCTCCAATTGTCGGTGAGTGTTCTGGAGCCGAAGGAAATGGCCAGTGGACCAGAGAGATCTCTGGCCACTGGCCCCTGATTGATGTTCACTGATCTGTGATCACTGGCCACTATCTCTGTGCCGCCTGCCCGCTCATCACATTCATGCCCCGCAGCACATCGTTAGCGAAAAAGAATTTCCCATCCGCCGGCACCATCATGATCTGCAGCTTGTCTGAAAGCCGCTCCGCCACAATCTTATTAATCAACAGCGGATTGTCTTTCAATATCGCTGCCTCGCTGTGCAGCCGCTCCGCATCCGCCGCCGCCGTCACCCGGATGCGATCCGCCTCCGCATCCGCCAGCAGCCTGCGCCGCTCACCTTCCGCCTTGCTGTCCATCACCTTGGCCTGCGCCTCCGCGTCGGCCAGCAATTTCCTGCGTTCCCCCTCGGCCTTGCTGTCGATCTCTTTCGCCTGCGCTTCCGCTTCCGCATTCTGGATGGTAGCTTCCTTCCGCGCCTGCGCCTCCAGCCGGCTCTGCTGGATTTGTTTCTCCTTCAGCGGCAGCGTGTATTGCATCGCGTCCGCCTCACCCTTTGCCTGCAAAACATGAACCTGGGCTTCACCCTCGGCCTGCTTCACCTGTTGCACCTTCGCCGCCTCGGCTTCCAGTTCGGCAATCCGCACTTCCTTGGTCTTCAACTCCGTCTCGACGCCCATGCGGTCGTTTTCCTGTTCCTTCAGCAGCAAAGTCTCGAGGCCCTTAGCATATTCCGGAGGCAGTTGTATATCCCGCAGCATCACCTCTTTCACCACAATCCCATCCGCCGCCAGCTTCTGTGTGATCAGCGCCGAGGCTCTCTGCCGCACCTCTTCGCGCTTCGCTGAAAAAACATCGCGCACCGTATAGTTCGGCACGATCTCCCGCCAAACACTCGCCACCGTAGGTGGAACAATTTCTTTCTCCACCGGACGCGGCAAATTCCCCTGGATGTAATCCAGTCGCTTCGCATCCAGCCGGTACCGCACTGTAATCGCCAGCCCCAGCGTCAGTCCTTCCTTAGCCTGCACATCAAGAAGCTGCGGCTTTGGGGGAAGGCCTCCCGCGGAAGGCTTCGGAATCTCCGAATCCCCCGTGGTAAAAATCTGATCTCGAGTATCGAAGAGCGCCACGTCCTCCACCAGCGGCATCACCATGTGCGCCCCCGGATATAGCGTCCCCGGCACCGTTCCGTTCACGTCGCTGATCCGCACTCCAGCCATCCCGCTGGGCACCACCACAATGCTGAGGGCCACCAGCAGCGGTCCCCAGGCCAGCATCGCCAAAGCCAGCGAAGTCCGCCACCGCACCACCACCGGAGCCGCACTCACCGCACCTCCTGGAGTAGCCAGCAATCTTCGGTACAAAAATTCGCGATACAAATCGTAAGAGAGAATGCACACGGCCGCGATCATCACCGCCACGCCGCACGTAATCAGCAAATCCCGCAACGCCAGCATCGTAGTTCTCCTGTGCGCCTCAGCGCTTCTGCTCTGCTTTTACCGGAACGGTCTGCGCCACGCTCTGTCGCGCAGGTTGCGGGACAGATTGCTGGACAAAGAACAGCCGGAACACTTGCCCGAAAATCAACTCTTCCGCCAGCAACGCTACCGCCACCGAAAAAATCAGGCCCGCCACCACTGCCATAAATGTGATCGCCATCTGCATAAAGCCTCCCGTGCGCGCGTGCCGCACACCCAGCCTTCATCGCAGGACGAACGCCAATCTTCATGAGATTGAAAAACAAGGACTTACAAGAACCGCAGCAGCTGCAAGGAGTGGATTTCCAAGCTCAGTGTGTTCACAGAGACACAGCGAATTGTGCCGGGAGAACTTTGGTAGGTTTTAGGCGCCCGGCCCCTGCCGTCTGGGGTAACGGCTCTGTGGGGTTCTGTGGGTTGGAGCCGGGCGATCTTCAACTAGTAAGAACTAGTTCAGTGCTAGCATTCTGCCATGATGAATTTTTAATTTCCGTGACCGCCGTCACCGTTCTGCGTGATGTAATCACAAGCACTCAAATCCTGCTCGAATCTTGAACCACCCACCAGCATCCCGCACACAAACATCGAGCTGTGATCCCCATCACCGCTTCATCTCGATCCCACTCCTAGACTGATCTTCGAGCGAAACCCAACTTTTATCTGGAGCCCTTCATCATGGCTTACGTAATCACCGATTCCTGTATCAAAGACTCCCTCTGCGTCGATGTCTGTCCCACCGATTGCATCCATCCCAAGCAGGATGAACCCGGTTTCGAAGCGGCGAGTCAGCTCTTCGTCGATCCAGTTGAATGCATCGATTGCGGCGCCTGCGTGCCCATCTGCACTTCGGATTCGATCCACGCCGCAGACGAAGTACCCGAAGACAAAAAGCAATTCGTCGCCACCAACGCCGCCTACTTCAAAAACTAAGGCTTGCGCCCAAACGGGGCGCGCTAACCGGCGCAAGGCGCGGACTGTCAAGTCCAGCACCTCGCGTCGGTTCTTATTTCACCACGGAGTCACAGAGGCACAGAGAGAACCAGAAATAAAGCAATGTTCAGATCTAGCTTTTCTCGGTGTCTCTGTGACTCTGTGGTGAAAAGTCCTGTCTCCCTGCACCATTTGACTTCCCATTCCCGCCGCCGCTATCGTTGCCCGCATGAACGTAGTTAAAGCCACGCGCCAGTTCGAAGCCTGGCTCGCCCTGCGCACCCGCATCGACCAGAAAGACCTCCGCCTGAAGCACTCCAACATGAAGAAGGACTGCTTCATGTTCCTCCGCGCCACCTACTACCGCTGGGCGCAACTCTGGCCGCAAGTCTGTCCCGACCTCGCACATGCCCCAAAAGTCCTGGCCGTAGGCGATCTCCACGTGGAAAATTTCGGCACCTGGCGCGACATCGAGGGCCGCCTGATCTGGGGCGTCAACGATTTCGACGAAGCCTGGCCCACGGCCTACGCCATCGATCTGGTCCGCCTGGCCGTAAGCGCCCACCTCGCCGCCGAAGCCGGACATCTCCCCGTCAAGCGCGAAGACATCTGCGGCGCCATTCTCGAAGGCTATCGCGAATCCATGCTGCAAAAAGGTTGCCCCTTCGTTCTGGGAGAAAGTCATCAATGGCTGCGCCGCATCGCCACAGGCGAACTCCGCGATCCCGTCCACTTCTGGCAGAAAATGGACGCACTCCCCACCCTCAAAGCCGAATGCCCCATCAGTGCCATCGACGCCATCGAGCATCTAATGCCAGCTCCCGGCATCTCCTATCGCCTCGCTCACCGCGTTGCCGGACTCGGCAGCCTCGGCCACGCCCGTTACGTAGCCATCGCTGACTGGCGCGGTGGCCGCATCGCCCGCGAAGCCAAAGCTCTGGTCCCGTCGTCCTCGCACTGGGCTCAAAGCATCGAAGCAGATAGGAATTGCGGGCCCGCCGAAATCCTCTACCAGACCATCATCAACCGCGCAGTCCGCTGTCCCGATCATTTCGTCCAGCTCCGCGGCCGCTGGATTGTCCGCCGCCTCGCCCCCGACTGCTCCCGCATCCTGCTCGCCTCCCTGCGCGCCCCCGATAACGAACTTCGTCTCCTCAATGCCATGGGATACGAAACCGCCAACATCCACCTGGGCACGCCAACCGCTCGCAAGGCGATCCTCCGCCACATCGACAAACAAAAACCAAAGTGGCTGCACCAGGCCGCCGAACAAATGCTCCAGTCCGTCCGCGACGACTGGCAAGTCTGGAAGAAAAAAGGCTACGTCTGATTTTCACATAGCGCCGGCGTCCCGCCGGCCGTCCAAGATGCGCGTGTGGGGACGGGCGCCTTCGCCCGTCCCGCCGAGCGAAGCGAGGCGCCTTGACCACCGACCGCGCGCTATCCGAATCTCTACAAACCGAAAGCGGGTGGAGCAGGCCTTCCAGGCCTGCGTCAAAAGCTCAAACTTGCGGAACCGGGCTTTAGCCCCTGAGGTGCCCTTGCGGTACACTATCTCGCCGCCATGCCGCGCACTTCCCACGATCCCAACGACCTCCTAACCCAACTGGAAGCCGCCAAAAACCAATTCAACCTCAACCAAGCCACGAAAATCCAAAAGCTCCTAACCCAACTCTCCAATCTCCAACTAGATCCCCACCAGCTAATCCGCTTCCATGAAGCTCTTCTGTTCCTCCGAGCATTCCCCCACGGCCCGTCCGAAATCGCGCGCGTAGAAAATCTCCTCAACACCTTCCACCAGCGCATAGAAAAACTCCAGACCACAAACGCCGACATGTCCATCTTCGATGACTTCGACACGTCCGGCATAGCCGGCACCACCATGCAAGACACGCTGTCTTTCGACGTAGCCGAATGGCTCGTGCATCGCATTCCCAAGAACATCGAAATCGCCTGGAATGATTACTGGAACGATTACCAATCCGAGCGCGCCCGCGGCAACACCTGGCCCCGATTCATTCCTCTGTTAGAAGAAGACGCCGACGTAGAAGCCAACATCCCATGGTCAAGCTGGATCGACGCCGCCAGAGGCCACGAGAAGCCACTCCCCTGGCTGCTAAACCAATTCGCCAAACTCCCGCTCCCAGCCCGCCAGCAATCGGAACTCTACGACTCCCTGCGTCTCCCACTCCGCTGGAAACTGGAAAATTTAAAACTTTCCCGTACCCGCAACTGGACCCGTCCTCGCCATTTCTACTTCCACCAATCTCCGCTAATCCAGCGCAGCGAAGTCAATCTCGCTCAAGAACTATCCAGGCCCGCTCCTACACTACACAAACTCTCCCGAGCCGCGGGAGAATCCGTAATGCAATCCATCCGCGAAATCATGGTGGTCCGCTACCGCGAACTCTACGGCACCACGCTCGGCGACCCAAGCACAGTAGTCCAAGCCGACCTCGGCCGCGGCGTAATCATGCATTTTTGGGGATTGCCTCCGACCCGCCGTCTCCCCCTCCGCGCCTACGTAGCCGGCTACACCCAAAAAAACGGAGTTCCCATCAACTACATCGAAGCCATCGGCCTCTGCGACTGGATAGAGGTGGGCTTCAACACTTTCTACACTTACCGCCAGGGCGAAACCGCCTGGATCTACGCCCAAGCCCTGCGCTGCCTCCGCGCCCTGACCCACGCAAAATGCATTTCGATTTACCCGTATCAGATCGGCCAGAACAACGACGAAGCCATCGACAGCGGAGCCTTCTGGTTTTACCGTAAACTAGGCTTCCGCCCCGGCCGCCCCGATCTGCAAAAGTTGTGTGAACGAGAAGAGGAAAGAATCGCCGCCAACCCAACGTACCGCACGCCATCCCGCACTCTGAAACGCCTGGCCGAGGCCCACATGTTCTACGATATGCGCCAGCCGCTGAATCCTCCGCTCGCGAGTCAGCACGTCGATCAGCCGCGAAGCGGCGCAAGAATGCAGCCCAGGGCGCAAGCCCTGGGTAAAAGCAACAAAAATGACCAAGCCCCGAAGGGACGAAAGAACACCCCCGGCCCCTGGGACACCTTCTCCACTCGCAACCTCGGCCTCCGCATCAACCGCCGCATGGCGCGTGAATTCAACGGAGACAGCCAGAGAATCCGTCAAGCCTCGACGACAACCGTAACCAAAGCTCTAAACCTCAAACCCACGCGCTGGACGCAAGAGCAAAAACATTCCCTGGAAAACTGGTCCCTAGTCCTGTCCGAAATCCCCAACCTATCCCACTGGACGCGCGACGAAAAAGACCGACTGATAAAAATAATCCGCGCCAAGAGCGCCCCCACCGAACTGCCCTATCTCCACCAAACCCAGCACCACCCCCGCCTCCGATCGGCACTGATCCGCCTGGGCTCAAAATCCTGACTTAGGAGTGCTTCTGCGACTCGCTTGTCATCCTGAGCCCTGCGTGCTCAAACGCCGCCGAAAGCTACGACGCGAAGGACCCATGTAACTCCCGGCACCATTTCTGCTGTCCGACGAAGCCCTGAGCAGACCGGGAGGCGTAGAGCCTTCGGCTGCGCAAGCTGCTAAAGTCTTCTTAGTCCCATGCCACACCCCATCCTCCTTTACGACGGCGTTTGCGCACTCTGCAACCACTTTGTCCGATTCATCCTGCGCCGCGATCGCAACGCCGTGTTCCGCTTCGCTTCGCTGCAGAGCACATTCGCCGCGCCCATCCTCGCCCGCCACGGCGCCAGCCCCACCGATCTGGATACTGTCTACTTGGTCCTCAACCATGAACTCCCCGACGAATATCTGCTTTCTCGTTCCGAAGCCGTGTTGTTCGTCCTAAAGCAACTCCCAGGCCTCTGGCGTCCAGCCGCGTCGCTCTTGCAACTCGTGCCCAAGTCTCTTTGCGACGCCGTCTACAAAGCCGTAGCCCGCCGCCGCTACCGCATCTTCGGCCGCTCCGAAGTCTGCATGCTGCCCCCTGATCAAGATCGCAGCCGCTTCCTCGATCTTTAGAAAACAAGAATCTCTAGATACAAGGGCGCTGTCTCCCAATGTTTTGGCAGCGAGAATTTCCGCACACGCGCCGAAAATCACCGCAGCAGGCGAAGGCCAATCAGCCTTCCCCCGCAGCATCACGCTCTACTCGCCCGCGTGGGCTGTCACCTCCTGGTGCATATCACGAGACAACTCCCACTCCACATTCTTCGGATAAACAAACTCATGTCCCACGGTCTCGTCGGGATAAAACCAGTCGAGCACCGCTCGCGGCTCATCATACGGTCGCTTGGCAAACGTGAGAATCGTCTCCTCGCTTGCGCGCCCCCGTATGGTGGGAACGGTCACCAACGTGTCGTACAACACTGACCAGTCCGCGCTGAAGATCTTAACCACGTTACGCGAGGAATTATTGTTGACCAGGACGAACCAATATGTCCCCGCAGGCAGCGTGTGGCCTGGAATCTCCACCGGTTCGTTGAACGTCAGCTCGGTTTGTTGGTTCCATTGATCAGCGCGCGCCTTGGGAACACTAATCGAAAATGCCATTACAAGAAACAACACAATCGCAAAGAGTACTCGCTGATTCATACTTCCTCCTTGTTTGCCTCTACCTCATCAGGCTGAGGTTTTTTCTGGCCCTAACTTTTTGGATGCCCGCATCGCCGGCGTCAGGCGTAAAGAGTGAGCAAAGAAGTGTAAAAACCAGCCTCGGGAGAGTTCTCTAGTACAAATCCAGTAAGAAAAAATCGCCGGCAAATACGCTCCCGGTCTTGACTCCGTCGTCTCGAGGTCTATCATTGAATTACAACTCCTCCCTAGGGTAGGGGACAACCAACCAACAATCTGTAAGAAGAATGAGGAGGAAGTCCCCATGAAACTGAATGACAGCATTTCCACCTACGACATTGCCGAGGCTCTACAGGGCGAGTCCGGCAAATTTGAAGTCACAAGCCCCAACGGCGAGCGCTACTTCGTAACCTGCATGCCCGGACACTCGATTTCCAGCATAGAGTGGGCCGGCTCAGAGCCTAACCTGCAACCTTTCCTCGTGCGTAAAGTAGCTCAACCGGTCACGACGGAGGGTCGTACAAAAAGATCAGCGGCTGCCTAGCACTTTTAGCAACCCCAAGCAGTAAGCCCGGCTCCGATCAAGCCGGGCTTTTCTTTTTCTCTTCTCCACCCGAAAACTTGTCGAACTAATCGGAGCAACCTAATCGAGTTCAGCGCCACTCATACAAAAATCCCAACGCACAAGGCAAGGCCGTGAGAGCGAAGGGAGGCGAGGGGACAGTCCCCAAAACGAGGTGCAGCATGCGAACGAGACGAATGGCATTACTATCACTGGCGGCTGCGGCACTCCTCCTGCTGCCCGCAGGCGCACGAGCCCAATGGAAAACTCCATGGGCCTACGAAGGACCAACAGGAGCCGAACACTGGAGTGCGCTCGATCCCACCTACACCGCGTGCAACACCGGCAAGGAACAGTCTCCCATCGACATCCAAAGCGCAGAGAAAGCCGATCTGCCCGCCCTGCGCTTCGACTCGAGAAGCGGTCCGCTCAAATACCTGCTCAACAACGGACACACCATCCGAGTGAACTACCACGACGCTCCCGGAGCTGGGAATTTTCTCATCGTCGGTGACAAACGCTACCATCTAACCCAATTCCACTTTCACCGTCCGAGCGAAGAGTACATCAACGGCAAGCCCTACGACATGGTTGCCCACCTGATGTACAAGGACAGCGACGGAAGAGTTGCGGGAGTCGCAGTTCTTCTCCAGGCCGGCAAAGCGAACCCGACCATCCAGCAAATCTGGGATCACATGCCCAAAACCGAGAGCAAGCTCTTGTCTGATTTTTCCCATGAAGAGCGGTCAGTGCCCGGAGTCGAGATTGATCCCGGCGGCCTGCTGCCCACTGACACCGATACTTCTTATTACATGTATATGGGCTCGGTAACGGCTCCGCCCTGCACCGAGGGCGTGACCTGGTTTGTGCTGAAGACTCCGGTCGAGATCTCGGCCGCGCAAATCGCCGCTTTCGCCAAACTTTTTCCGCATGACGTTCGCCCCATTCAACCCCTCAACGGACGAGTCGTGAAAGAAAGCCGCTAGCGCCTAAGACGAATGCTCCATGCATAGCATCCGAGCCCACCCTCGCTAAATGAAGCGAGGATGGACCACGCCCCGCGGTGCTGGCAGAAAGCCGGGACCCCACGGCCGCGGCTTTGGTTAGGAGGGTCTCGGCCCCACGCCGAGTTCGCCCCTCAATTCGTGATACTCGCCGAGAACTTTCGCATACTCCACGGCGTCTGTAGCCGACCGGGTCAAACCATGCCCCTCCCAATAGAGATTGTCTGCATACCTCTGGTAAGTTGGGTTGACCAGATCAAGCTGGTGAGCGTTGACGAATAAGATGGCGTCTCGGGTGTTGTCCGCCATGAGCGGCAAGTTCGCTGCGATCCGGTCGATCGCATCTTGCTGCCAGGGCGCAACCACCCGGCGAATGGTCTCCAGGCGGCAGAGTTTCTGACCCATGTCGTTGACGTCACTTTTCAACGCGTTTAACTGCCCGACA
This sequence comes from Candidatus Sulfotelmatobacter sp., assembly GCA_049673585.1. Lineage (GTDB taxonomy): Bacteria > Acidobacteriota > Terriglobia > Terriglobales > Acidobacteriaceae > Sulfotelmatobacter. The sequence continues at coordinate 26,102 of JBATXV010000016.1, forward strand.
TCCACCTGCCAGGTTATATTCGGATCGTCCGTAAAACTCTGCAACGTGGCAGCATCGCTGGTGAATTGTTGGGCATCGGCCTGAAAGTCCTTAAAGATGGAATCCGCCTCCTGCCGGAAATTCCAGCTATAGGAAGCGGCAGTTGCCTTCCCGCACGCGCACGCATGGGATGTCACCGCTCCCAGAGTAAGAGGGAACACAGCCCATGCAGCCAGGGCTGCAGTGATCGTTATCAAGCGTTTGATGGTGTTCATCATTACCTCCTTCATATAATTTAGATGCCGGGCCGGAAACTGCAGATGTGCGGGATCTATGCAACTCGCCTCGGTCTCCCCGACAACCTCGCCTCCAGGGCAGCCTCAAGTTAAGATAGTGCCCACAGTCAGGGAAAGCCTGGCCAGCATCAGGGAGGATCATGGGGAAAACATCATTGCTGCTGTTCGTAACCCTCGCGGCCGGCGCGGCATTGGCAGCTGATAGCGCACTCCCATCAGACGCAATCTCTCAGCAGGCCAGAAACAAAGCGGTCGCCGCACGAGTGTTCGAAGAGATTTTCAACCAGGGAAAATTCCAGGTTGCAGACGAAATTTACGCCAGCGACTTCGTGAACCACGGGCTCCACAAGAGTTTTGATCTTCAAGCGGATCAAGCGGCAGTGCATGCCGAGAAGAAGGCGTTTCCCGATCTCAAGATCACTGTGGACCTGATGGTGGCTGAGGGCGACCTGGTTACGGTCGTATGGACCTTCCGGGGAACAAATACCGCCGCCGGATATGGACTACCGCCGACGGGAGCCAGGATCGAGCTGCGTGGCATCACAGTCTGGCGCATCGTCGACGGAAAAATTCGCGAGGAGTGGACCTCATTCGACGAACTGCAAGCCGCCCGCCAATTACTGATCCAGTTGAAGTGGCCACTCCTCGGCCTTCTTGTCGTGGCAGTAATTCTTGTATGGATATTTTGCCGAGTAATCCTAAAGCGGCGGGTCGCCCATTCTAAATTTCGCGTTCTTTTCGAAATTTAGAATGGGATCTTACGAGCCTGGAGACATGCAACGGGCTGTGGGAGATAGAGATCGAGTCGGAATAAACCACACGAAAACACGAAACGCCTGAGGAAGATTACAGCCCAGAGCCACCCGCCAAACCTCAGGCGGAGTGGCGTTCTTTGAATTCCTCAATCTTGGCCTTGGCTTTCTCTTTTGTGTCGTCGACAGACTGGCTGATCTTCTCCCGGGCCGTCTCCCGGCTCTGGGCGGCCTTTTCGGATGCGGCTTGCTTGTGCGTGTCATGAATCTGCTTCGCCGCGTCCTTCGCGTCGCCCCAGGTTTCCTTCGCCGCGCCTTTGGCCTGATTGACCACTCCTTTATTGGCTAGTTTTTCGTTACCAACACTTTCTCCAACGCTCTGCTGCACTTTGCCCACTGCCTGATCGATCTTGCCGGTTACCTGATCCTTATTCATAAGTTCCTCCTCTATTTTGTGCCGTTGCGGCATTGTTCTGAATGCAAGTTGAGGTCATCTCGTGGCTGAATCCTACGGCGTGTAGCTCTCCTGAGCCATCAGGCGAACCGGGTAGATAGCCTGATTTTAGGCAGCACTCTCGTCGCGCAGCTTCGAACCTACAAACCAGGCAAGCGACCGAGTCACGCCCTCTTGCGGATTTTCCCCGCCATCTTCTTCGCGGCCCGCGGTTTCAAGCGAGCGACCGCGACGGTCTTCTTTTTCTTTTTCTTCTTCTTGGCCGCAGATTTAACTGCGGGCACCAATTCCAGCGTAGCTTGTTTCCCCATGCGATGGTGGCCATGCTGCAGGGGCTGGATGCGTGCAGCTTCTTCGTCCACGCGTAACTGATTGGCGGTATATTTCTGCCGCTCTTCGTCAAGGTATTCTGCGATCGTTTGAGTGCTCATGGCTGCGAGTGTCGCAGAAGTGTGCGATGCGAATCTGTTTCATTTTGGCCACTCTGGGACGCCTCGGTTGCGCGGATGCCGAGGTGGGGCAGCTCCCCTTTCGCAAAAATAAATTCTGAAGAGGCGAGTTCGGGTTCTTTGCCTTGCGTCGCTGGGGGCATTCCCTCTGGGTACCCCCTCCCCCTGGGGTCTAGTGGAGTCATCGAGTTAGCAGGAAATTCCCCGCAAAATCCGCATGGCAAAGGACTTAGATACTAAAATCCATGAAACAAAGGACTTAGGCGCGGGGCGATGCGGGTTCACCCGACTGTTACGGCCTCGACCATGATTACGCGATTTGAAGGCGCGCACAAGGTCAGATGTCACACAGTCAGGCTGTGGAAATAAAAAGCGGCTGGCCTTTCCTTCTACTCTAGTTGCGGGTGCCCCGTCCTCGTCTCTGCGCTTTTTGCAGAGACAGGGCGGGGATTTTGATCCGGAGCTCTCAACTGCGGCGTGACCCCGAGTAGTTCCCGCTTCCGCACCGTCCACTGAGACTCAATCTCCACCACTCCCTCGACGCCCGAGACGTAGTGGCGAAAACTGCTCCACGCCCACAACTCGGGGCTCGATACCAAACCTCTGCTCACCGGATTGCGATGGATGTACCGCAACTTCTCGATGCGCTTAGCCTCAGTCCAGACGTTGAAATCGTAGTAGCGCGCTTGCCAGAAAGGTCCCCCCCCTCAACCTCGCGCAGTTGCCGCGCAACATTCTGCTTCAGCATCTGCAGCGCAAGAGAAAGCTTCGCTCGCTCCGGCTCAGTCACCAGCAGATGGACGTGCTCGGGCATGACCACATATCCCGCGACATAGAATCCGTACCATTTTCGGGCCCGTTCCAAGGTCTGCTCGAAGATGTCACATGCCCGCGGTGTTCCCAGGCGTGGCGCTCGTCGATAGCAGCTGAACGTTATAAAGTGGAGGCATAGCGCTTCCTGAAATCGTTTCAGACCCCAAGGCATGTACTCAATCGTAAGCCGGGTTCAAGGGCGTACCGTTCCAACTCGGAGAATAATTTCATCTCCGATTCCGAGAATAGGAAGAATCAAAAGGGAGTCAAACCCCCCGCCCTGTCTCTGCAAAACCCGCAGAGACGAGGACGGGGCACCCGCACTTTGATTTAGATTCTGAAATTCACAAACCAGACGGGATCATCGACAAGGGTGTCCCGTCCTCGTCCCGCCGCCTTTACACCCCCACCCCCCGCCTGTTATCCTCACTACTGTCACCAAGATAAATCGAAACCAGAACAGGAGTGCACCAGGTTAGTGTTAGCCAGAGAGCAAAAGAAATCCGTAATTGACCAGTATCAGACGCACGCGACTGACACGGGGAGTCCCGAGGTCCAGATCGCCATCATCAGTGAACGCATTGGCCAGTTGACGGACCACTTCAAGACGCACCAGAAGGACCACGGCTCGCGCCGCGGCCTGCTCATGCTGGTCAGCAAGCGGCGTCGCTTGCTCGACTACCTCAAGAGATACGATTCCGAGCGCTATAAGACGGTCATTGGCAAGCTCGGCATCCGCAAGTAATTCTGGGTCAAGTAAATCCAGAAGTTGTTCCCATAACGTATCTGAGAACGCCGCCTTCCGCTCGAAGCCGGCCGGCCATTGAGGATCTTCTGCAACGTGCATCTTTTGAGCGCATCCCACCACACCAATCTCGATCCGAGATCGATGAAAGTACAGACGCGCGTCTCTCTCCCAATCTGCCTGGAGCCGGAAGCTGACAGCTAAGAGCTGAAAGCTGAAAGCTGTTCTAAAGGATGAAACATGAAACCAGAAGTTAGCAGCGTTACCGTAGACCTCGCCGGCGGCAAACAAATCTCATTTGAAACTGGAAAATTAGCCAAGCAAGCCCACGGCTCAGCCGTGGTCCGACAGGGCGACAACGTTGTGCTCGCCACTGCGACCGCGAACGCCGACCCGCGCGAAGGAATTGATTTCTTCCCCCTCACCGTCGACTACCGCGAATACACCTACGCGGGTGGACGCTTTCCCGGCGGCTTCATCAAGCGCGAAGGCCGCATGAGCGAGCGCGAGGTGCTCACCAGCCGCCAGATCGATCGTCCGGTGCGTCCCATGTTCGCCGACGGATTCAAGTGCGAAACCCAGGTCATCGCCTTCGTGCTCTCCGCCGACACAAATAATGATCCCGACGTCCTCGGCATCAACGGCGCCTCGGCCGCCCTCACGCTTTCCGATATCCCATTCCTCGGCCCCATCGGCGCAGTCCGCGTAGGACAGATCGACGGAAAGTTCATCATCAATCCCACGTACGACGAAATGCGCGAGAGCACGCTGAACATCATGGTCGTAGGCACGGCTGACTTCATCGTCATGATCGAGTCGGGAGCGAAGGAAGTCAGCGAAGAGACCGTAGTCGACGCAATTGAATTCGGCCACACCGAAGTCAAAAAGATTTGCGCCGCTCTCAAAGACCTGCAATCGAGGGCCGGCAAGAAAAAGAGGGAAGTCACTCCGCCGGAATTCGACCAGGCCTACTACGACGCACTAAAAAAGAAAGCAGGCGCGGAGCTCTCCGATGCACTCGACACCAAGAAACATCCCAAGGCAGAAAGCCACACTCTAGCCAAAGAGTTAAGGAAAAAACTGCAAGCGGAAATCCCTGCGGATGATGAGACAGCGCAAGCAAAGTTAAAGCAATACTTCGAGGTTCTCCGCGAGCGCATCTTCCGCGAAGAAGTAATCGAAAAGAAGCGCAGACCAGACTCCCGCGCCTTCGACGAAGTCCGCGACATCTGGATCGAAGCCGGAATCCTGCCCCGAACCCACGGCAGCGCCATCTTCACCCGCGGCGAAACCCAAGCCCTGGTAACAACAACACTAGGAACCAGCGACGACATGCAGCGCCTCGAAGGCTTCGAAGGCGAAGCCAAAAAGCGCTTCATGCTCCATTACAATTTTCCACCGTTCTCGGTTGGTGAGGTTGCGTTTCTACGCGGAGCTGGGCGGCGAGAGATTGGGCATGGGGCGCTCGCAGAGCGCGCGGTTTCGGCGGTGCTGCCTACAGAGGAGGCATGGCCTTACGCGATGCGCGTGGTATCGGACATTCTGGAATCGAATGGATCGTCGTCAATGGCGACGGTTTGCGGGGCATCGCTTTCGCTGATGGATGCTGGGGTTCCGCTGAAGGCTCCGGTGGCCGGCGTGGCGATGGGATTGGTGAAAGAGGGCGAGCAGTATGCGATCCTTACCGACATTGCTGGCGCCGAGGATCATTACGGCGACATGGACTTCAAAGTTGCCGGAACTCGCGACGGCATCACTGCGCTGCAGATGGATATTAAAGTCGCCGGCATTACTTCGCAGATCATGCGCGAGGCGCTGGCGCAGGCGAAGCGCGGGCGGTTGCATATTCTCGGGAAGATGGAAGAAGTTATCTCCAGCGGACGGGAGAAGATTTCTGACTTCGCTCCGCGGTTCTACACGGTGCAGATTCCGGTCGATAAGATTCGCGACCTGATTGGGCCGGGTGGGAAGATGATTCGCTCGATCGTCGAGCAAACCGGAGTGAAGATTGACGTGGAAGATTCCGGGCTGGTGAAGGTTGCGTCCAGCGATCAGGCTTCGGCCGCGAAGGCGTTGCAGATCATTGGCGATCTTACAGCGACCGCGGAAGTCGGGAAGACTTACCTCGGGAAAGTGACTCGTCTCGCGGATTTCGGGGCGTTTGTCGAGATCATCCCGGGCACCGACGGATTGCTGCACATCAGCGAAGTGGCGGAGCATCGTATTGGCGACATCCGCGATGAGTTGAAAGAAGGCGACCAGGTTCTGGTGAAGGTGCTGGCGGTCGAAGGCAACCGCATCCGGCTGTCGCGTAAAGCGATTCTGAAAGAGCAACGTGCGAAGATGGGCGGCGGCGCGGTTGCGGAAGGTATGCCGGTAGCGGCTGGGGCTGAGGGCGAGTTTGCTCCGGTTGCGGCGGCGACGGGCACGGTGGTGATTGAAGGCGGCGGCGATTTTCCTGACGAAGCTGAAAGCGAGCCAAACTTCAACCGCGACGGAGCGCCACATGTTAGTAGTGATCGTCCGCATGGCGACCGTCCTCATGGCGGAGACCGTGGCGGGCGCGGAGGACGTCCGGGTGGCGGCGGGCGCGATCGTGGACGTGGTGGTCGTGGCGGCCGGCCTGGTGGTGGCGGGCGCGATCGCGGGCGTGGCGGACCGGGTGGTGGGAGACACTAGAAACTTCTTTGCCACGGATTTCACGGATTCACGGGTAAAACAAGCGAATCATGAAGGCCACGATGCTCGTCGTGGCCTTTTTTCTTAGGCCAGGAGTTTCGCGAGTGGCTCCCAATAGTGGGCTTTCCAGCCTGAGGCCAGGCTTTCTGCGTCGCCCTTGGGGAAGCCGGTGTGATCGAATACGATCCTGGTGCCGGAGCCTTGCTCCACTAGTTCGAACTTCGCAATCGAATAGATGCCGGGAGGCCAGTTGCCCGCTCGCCATGCTTGCACGATGCGCTGGTTGGGCACAAGTTCTACGTGCCGTCCCGTAATGTGTCCGCCGAAGAGGGTGAACGCACCTCCTACTTCGCGGCTGATCGCCGTCGGCGTGCTTCCCAGGTGCATGGACTGCATCGCTCCGCTAAGCTGAATGACTTTGTCGAACTGTTTGGTGTCAGTGAGCGCCTGGTAGATGCACTGGCGATTCGCTTTGAAATCGGTTTCCTGATGAATGGATTCCTCGGTATGAGAAATCTCCGCATCGGCTCCGGCCCAAGCCTTCGTTGGGAGCAGAGCGAGTCCACTGAATGCGATTGCGGCGGCGACGATCGCTTCCCGCCGCGTGGGTTCGGCGAGCGTTGCCAGATTATTCCTGTCACGTTTCGTCATTGGCATTGTCATGGTCGTCGTTCCTCCTGAATTTCTTGCCTTCAACTGTCACTGCATTAGAGCCGCGCGCGAAAATATGTTCAAGATAATATTTTTCTAGGCAGGCGAGCGTGCTGCAGTCATACTAATGCGCCAAGAGAGCGAGGAGGATCTATGCCTTACCCCACTGGTCATCGCGCCGCAGTAAAGAGGGACATCATTGACAGCGCGCGCAGGCTATTCAATCGCCATGGCTTTGAGAGCGTTTCCCTCAACCAGATCATGGCTGGTGTGGGCCTTACGCACGGCGGATTCTACAGCTATTTCAAAAGCAAGAGTGATTTGTATGCCGAGGTACTCGGGTGCTTTTTCACCGACCCGCAATGGAAGAGCTGCTGGGAAGGTGTGCATGTGGATCTGTCGTCGACTGACGTGGGCTCGCAGGTGGTTCGCGCCTATCTATCGCGCCAGCATTTCGAGGACGTCGAGAACTCCTGTCCCATGGTGGCATTGCCGACCGACGTCGCGCGCAGTGGAGTGAGTGCGAGGCGCGCTTTCGAGACCGTGTTCAAAGCGATGGTGAGTGTGTTGGAGCGGAGCCTGGCGCAGAATGGCCGACGGCGCCGTGCCACGGCGCAGAGCATAGCTGCGTTGTCGATCGGAGGCATGGTGGTGGCGCGGACAATGGTGGACCGCGCCCTGGCAGACGAGTTGCGCACCGCATGCACTGGCGTTGCTCTGAATCTCGGCGGGTGGGACAGGAAGAACAAATCGACACACGCCAAAGCGAAGCGACCTCAAACCTCAAGAGGTTAGTGATTGGAGCGCAGTGAGTGGTAAGGAGGGTTCATGTACGAAGTGATTCTGAAGCGGTTTGAGAATCCGGATGAGGTGCGGACTTTTGAAAAGGGAAAGTTTGAGGTTGTCGAGGTGGGCGGAATGACGATTGGGCGCGCGACTTATCAGCCGGGCTGGAAGTGGTCGCTGCATGTGGGGAAGGCTACGGGCGCGAAGAGTTGCACGGTGGAACATGTTGGCCTGGTGGTGGCGGGGCGGGCTACGGCGGCGATGGACGATGGCAGGGTTATCGAGATGAAGGCGGGCGACTTATTTTATATCGCGCCGGGGCACGACAGTTGGGTGGTCGGCGACGAGCCTTACGTCTCGCTGCATTTTATGGGAGCGAACGAATACGCACAGCATAAATAGAGGGGGGAATATAATGCGAGGTCCGTCCTGGAGCCGCAGGTTTTGCATAACGAATGAAGGAATGAGATAGGGACAGCACCCTCAACTGATGAATTCACAACCTCTCACGTTTTTTCTGGCGGTCGCGGTCCTGATCGTAGTTGGGATCACGGCCTTTGCGGCGAAGCGGCGCGGGCGGCCCTTTCTTGAAGCGGATGGTGGTGCGGTCGAGCGCTGGAGCACGGGGCAGCTTTTGCTGGCCAGCTTCCTCACACTATTTGCGGAGCTGGCTTTCATTCGCTGGATCGCAGTGGAGGTCCGGGTCTTCGCTTATTTCAAGAACCTGGCGCTGCTGCTTTGCTTCGTCGGATTCGGGCTGGGATGTGCGCTAGCTGGGCAACGAGCACGGTGGAAGTCCGCTCTGCTGGCTTTTCTGGGACTGCTGCTGATCGTGCGTATGCCGTGGCGGGGCGCAGAGTTGCTGGAAGGACTTTCGGAAAGTTTGGGAGGAGCCGGAGACATTGCGATCTGGGCGACGGGAAATAATTCCAACTGGTTGCAGTATGGGATGGCAGTGCTGGTTGCGGGAGCGCTGTTCCTGTTGATCGTTTCTGTGTTTGTGCCGCTGGGGCAAACCGTGAGCCGGCAGATGGACCTTGCGCCTAGCGCGCTGCGAGCGTACTCGTGGAATCTGGTGGGCAGCCTGGTGGGGGTGGTGGCTTTTTTTGCGGTGAGCCTCCTGATGCTGCCGCCTGCGGTCTGGTTGGGAGCAGTACTTGTCGGCTTTGCGTTTCTGCAGGTTTCGCGGCGGGACGTCGTGCTGGTAGCAAGCTTGATTGTTCCTCTGGTTTTGCTGCTGCATGGCGAAGCTGGCCCTGATACCACGGTCTTGTGGACGCCGTACCAGCAAGTTCAATACACGCCCGTGCACACTCCAGATGGCGAAGTCTACGGCGGGCTGATGCGGGTGAACCACGCGCTCTATCAGAAGATCGTGAATTTATCCGATGCATTCTTGGCGCGGCATCCGCGCGCGATGAAGGAATCGCCCGATGAGAATCCCTACAACTTGCCGTTTCGTTTTGCAGTGCCCGACCCGGCGGTGATGATTGTGGGGTCGGGAACGGGGAACGATGTGGCGGCGGCTTTGCGGCATGGCAGCCGGCTGGTGGATGCGGTGGAAATTGATCCGGCGATTCTGGAGCTGGGGAAGCAGAAGCATCCGGAGCATCCTTATGATTCGCCGCGGGTGTCGATTCATGTGGATGATGCGCGCGCATTTTTGAAGCGGACGAAACAGAGCTACGATTTGATCCTGTTCGGGCTGCTCGATTCGCATGCGCAGTTTTCCGATTACGCGAACATGCGGATCGATAACTTTGTCTACACGGCGGAATCGTTTCGCGAGGCAAAGCGGCATCTGACGCCGAATGGCGTGATTTTTGTGAAGTTTCAGGTTGACCATCGCTGGCTGGGCACGAGGCTGGTTGAGATTCTGCAGCAGACGTTTGGGAAGCCTCCGGTGGTGTTTCTGGCGGAATCGAACTACAGCGCGTCGGCGACGTGTTTCGTGATCTCGCAGGGGAGCCGGGTAGAAGAGGCTCTGGGCGCGGATTCGCGGCTGGCGGAGTTTGTGCGCAAGAATCCATTTGCGGTGCCGGCGGAAGCGGTTCCGGTTACCACGGACGACTGGCCTTATCTGTATCAGGAAGGGAAGTGGATTCCGCGGACCTATTATTCGATTGGGGTGCTGGTGATTCTGATTGCGATTGGGCTCTATGCGCAGATTGGCGGAACTCGGCGGAATGCGCTTTCGCTGTTTTTCTTCAGCATGGGCGCGGGATTTCTTTTGCTGGAGACGCAAGTGATCAGCCGGCTGGCGCTGTTCTTTGGAACGGTCTGGCAGGTGAACGGGATTGTGATTTCCGCGTTGCTGATCGCTTTGTTGCTGGCGAATGCATTGGTCGAATGCAGCAGGAAAGATTTGCCGCGGTTCTGGATATGGGCGGGGTTGATTGCGGGGCTGGCGATTGCGTACTGGTTTCCATTTGAGCGGATTGGTGGATCGCCGTCGGTTGTGGGGGCTATCGCAGTGGTGGTGTTTTCCGTGCCAGTGGTGTTCGCCGGCATCCTGTTCGCTTTGGAATTTCGCGCGACGGCGTCGCCGAGTGCGGCGCTGGGGGCGAATATGTTAGGCGCGGTGGCGGGAGGATTGCTGGAGACTCTTTCGCTACTGTTTGGAATGCGGGCGCTGTTGCTGGTCGCGGTGGGAGTTTATTGTCTGGCTGGCGTGGGGCTGTGGAGAGAGAAGCGGACGGCTTTGGCTTGAAGTCCGGCAGCAGATTTGTACCGTCGGAGAAAAAGTTGTAACGGTTTCTTGAGATTCGTTACGGAGCTGCAAGAGCCCTTCATACTCAACACAAATTGGCAGCTGTGCAGCGCCTGTGCGATATTGACAAGGTGAGAGCGGCGTAGTGTGTCGCTGCACCGATACCGGCCGGGATGGCGAAATTGGCAGACGCAGCGGACTTAAAATCCGCAGGGGCGAAAGCTCTGTGGGGGTTCGATTCCCCCTCCCGGCACCAAGCTTGAGAATTCGGCGCGCGAGTGATGGTTAGTTCGACGATGCTACCCGGGGTGCGCCTGCGTCCCAGACGATTTTCCCTCCGACAATTGTTTTGAGGATTTTGACGTCGCGGATTTGTTCTGGGGCGATGGTGAAGATATCGTCGCTTAGCAGGACCATGTCGGCTAGTTTGCCGGGGGTGATGGAGCCCTTTTCTTTTTCTTGAAATTCGGCGTAGGCCGAGCCCATGGTGTAGGCTTCGACGGCTTCGGCGACCGTCAGCTTTTGTTCGGGGAACCAGCCGTTGGGATTCTTGCCGTCCAAGGTGGCGCGAGTTACGGCGGCATAGAGGCCTAGGACGGGGTCGAGCGGCGCCACCTCCCAGTCGGTGCCGAAAGCGAGGCGGACGCCGTGATCGAGAAAAGTTCGGAAGGCGTAAGTGCGGCTGGCGCGGTCGTGTCCGATGTGGCTTTCGGCGAAGCGGCCGTCGTCGATGGCGTGGTAGGGCTGGACGGAGGCGATTACGTGGAGCTGGGCGAAGCGGTCGAAATCTTTGGCGGCCATGTGCTGCGCGTGCTCGATGCGGAGGCGGCGATCGGCTTCGCCGTGAGCTTTGATTACGTCGGCGTAAAGATCGAGGATGGTCGATATACCTTCGTCGCCGATGGCGTGGGTGCAGATCTGGAGGCCGGCGGCGTCGGCTTTCATGTAGCGATCGCGCATGAGCGAGATGGGGTGCATCTCGTCGGAAAGCAGGCCGCGATTGGTTCCCTGATTCAGAAATGGTTCGTAGAAATAAGCCGTGCCGGAGCCGAGGGAGCCGTCGGCAAAGGCTTTGACCGCTCCGATGCGAAGATAGGGACCGCCGAACGCGTGGCCGATGCCCAGCTTGGCCTGGTCGTCGACGTGGGTGATCAGCGGAGCGGCATAGATTCGCGTGGTGAGTTCTCCGCGCTGCAGGAGTTCGGAATAGACGGCGATATCTTCGTAACTCGCAACCATGTGCTGCACGCTGGTGACGCCCACCTGCGCCGCATAGGCCAAGGCGCGCTTGACTACCTTTACGCGGCGGTCGTGGGAGAGCGGTGGGATCACTTTGTCCATGTAGTCGGTGGCTGCGTCTTTTAAAGCTCCCGTGGGATTGCCTTGCGCGTCGTGCACGATGGTGCCGCCGGGCGGGTCGGGAGTTTGGGCGGTGATGCCGGCGAGGCGCAGGGCTACGGAGTTCGCGAGTCCCATGTGGCCGTCGTAGCGGCTGACGAAGACGGGAGTGTCGGGAGTTAGTGTGTCGATCATTTCTTTGGTGGGCATGTTGGGCGGGTCCAACTTCGTTTCATCCCAGTTGCCGCCTAAGACCCACTCGCCTTTGGGAGTGATTTTGGCGCGCTCGGCGATGCGGCGGGCGAATTCCTGGGAATTAGTTACATCCTTCAGCTGGACGTTGTCGAGCTGTTCGCCTCCGGAAACGAAATGCACGTGGGCATCGTTGAAGCCGGGGAGGAGGAGCTTGCCAGCGGCGTCGATCACTTTTGTGTTGGGACCGCGCCACAGGTCGACTTCTGCGTTGGACCCGACGGCGACGATGCGGTCTTGCAGAACGGCTACTGCCTGCGCCAGAGGTTGAGACTTGTCGACGGTCCAGATCTTTGCGTTGGTGATGATCAGATCGGCTGCGGGTTTTGACTGGGCGTGAGTAAAGTTTGAGAGCAGGAGTACGAAGGCGCTTAGCAAGCAGACAAAATAGCGATTGAATTTTGACATGGTTCCTCGGGGCGAGTATTTCACGCGGCAGCCGTCAGAAACTATAACGCAATGCGAACTGCATGACTCTGGGTTTGGTTAGGGTACTGCTGTAATTTCCGAAGACTCCCTGAGGCTGGTCGAGCTGTCCCGTGCTTTGGGGCAACGCGGCCACGTCGAAGCGCACTGAGTTGGTGACATTGAAGATCTCCCAACTGAATTTCACATTTTGGGATTCCGTGATTGGCCACTGCTTGCTCAGGCCAGTGTCGATGCCGAAGTATCCGGGGCCGCGGAGTTCGTTGCGCTGTCCGGACTCTCCGGGGTAGGAGTAGCGGAAGTCGCCCTGGGCGGAGATTGGGTTCTGGAACAGATTCGGATTGCCGTTGGAATCGATGAACTGGCCGGTCTTTGGCTTGGGGCCGTTCAGGATCGCGGCCGACGGCAGTTCCCAGTTGGTGGGAAACGAGGTGAAGGTTTCGATGGTGGTGGGGAAGCCGCTGGTCCAACGAGCCAGGCCGGAAAACTGCCAGCCTCCGATGATTCCATTCAGCAATCGGTTCGAGGTTGCCGCGAAGCTTTGGCCGCGACCGAAAGGCAGTTGGTACACCCAGTTGGTATTGAACTGGTGGGTAGTGTCGAAATCAGATACACCGCGAAGCTGGCCGGGCGACCAGGAATTGATAACCTGATCGGCCTGATAGAACGCGTCGAACTGGTTGATGCGCTCGGCGTTGGAACCGATGTCGATCGATCTGGAAAAGGTGTAGTTGAAATCCCACTGCAGGCCGTGGGTCATGCCCCGCCTTATGGTCACCTGCAATCCGTGGTAGGAACTGGTTCCAGTGTTGCGCCAGGCGTAGAGCGAGGTGAATTGCGGATTGAAGAATGCGTAGGGTGTGACTTGCCCGCCGAGAGTGGCGCAGGAAGGGAAGCATCCGCCGGGGCCGGGTGTTGCGCTCGGCAGGTTCTCCGCCGCTTCACCGGGGACATCGGTATTGATGAGAGCTGCGGTTTCATTGTGCAGGAAGCAGGAATAGAGACCGTACATGGCCTGGGTTGCGGATGCGGTTGGCCCGGTGAAAGTGGAGGATCCGTTCGCGCAGCCTAAATCTGCGTTGTCGAGAAGAGTGCCTTTGGCGCCGGGGAAGACATTCTCCCAGAAAGGTATGGGGGCGATATTCTGGATCGGCGCTCCGTTTTCGCCGGCCTTGGTGAGCATGGTTGCGGCGGTAAAGTAATCCATGCCGGACTTGGGATCGCGAATATCCAAGGGCATGGCCAGATCTTCCTCTTGCAGAAGGCGGCGGCCGAGACGGCCGATGTACGAGGTTTCGAGAACGAAGTTGTGAGGAAACTCGCGGCTAATGGAGAAGTCGAAAACATGCGAATAAGGCGTCTTCAGTCGGTCGTCAAGACCCCAGTAAATCGTTGCGCCGTAGGGGAGTCCTACCGGGGGCGTCTGAGGGAATCCTCCGGTGGGAGGCGGAGCGATTAGCGCGGACGGGATGTTGTTGAGGCCGGTGAAACGCGGCGAGGTGTCGACAGTGTACTGGCCGATCGGATTGGCGATAGAGGTAGTCAAGCCAAAGGAACCGTTTCGGTCGAAGCTGTCGACAATGCCTTGACCGAAATGATCGTAATACATGCCGTAACCGCCGCGAATTGAGCTCTTACCCGGGTCGCCGAAAACGCGCTTCCAGAAGCCGCCCTCAGGCTTGGGAGACCAGGCGAAGGCGAGCCGGGGTGCGAAGTTGCCATAATCCCAGGCCCAGTACGGTGCGAGGCCGTTGGCTTGCCCGGAAAGGGCGAAGGTGACCAGCGGATTGTACGTTTGTCCGGCGAGCATAGCGGTGGAACGGCTTTGGAAAAAATTTTCCAGGCTGATGGAAGGCGCTACTTGAGTTCCGGTCGTCTCGTAGGGCGGCTGCAGCAAGGTGTAGCGCAGGCCGTAAGTGAGGGTTAACTGTGGCGTGGCGTGCCAGGAATCCTGGATATAGGTTTCAAATTCGTGAGCGAGGAAATGGCGATCCGCGGGCGAGCCTACAGGCTGTGCATTGCCTTCTTTGGTGATGTTGTAGTTCGAGTAAGAGGAGTCGAGTAGTCCGGTGAGGGCCATGACGGGCCAGTCGTAACCGGTTTGGAAGGTATTTGAATCGACGGCCGGGTAGCCGAAGGCCGCAGGGTCAAGACTGCCACCGGAGCCGGCGACTTTTCCGATGGGAGCAAGCCAAAGATCGTAGATTCGGGCATAGGGAAAGGAATCTTCATTGGAACTGCGGTTGTTGGTGACGATGCGTAGGTTGGCTCCGAGTCCGAGGGTATGTTTACCTTTTACCCAGTCCAAATCATCAACAAAATTGTGCACAGGCACGCTTACCTGAGTGGTGTTGGTCAGAGCATAGAGAGAAGTCGGGCCGTTGCCGAAAAGGACGTAGGGCTGGGCGATCTGACCGATGGTGCCGTATCCCTGACGGATGAAGCCATAGCGAAAATTGTTGATGAGGTTAGAGCGCAAGGTTGCGGTGTAGGCCGCGATGACGCCCTTACTGGTATTGGTGGATACCAGCATTTGCGGCTGGCCGGGGAACTCCGGGCCGGAGCCGATGTTATCACCTTGCATGCCGCCGCGCACGAAGACGTGCTGATTCTGAGTGATGTTGAAATCGAATTTGGCGACGTAGGTGTTGAGCGAGCCGGGAGTGGGCGCTGCGAAAGTGTAGCCGACAAAGTTGTACCCATCTCCGACGGCGGTGGAGTTGGGCTGAGGGTATTGATTAAAGAGGGCCTCGACATTGGGATCGGGGCCGCAACCGGCTGATGTGGCCCAAGGACAGGTTCCGTTTCCACCGGCGAGTGTGTCCATGCCGGCGAGTTGGGCGGCGGTTAGCGTCTCGACTTGATCCGTCGCAGGCGGGCAGGTCTCACCAGTCGGGCAGTAGAGGTATTGCATGATGCCGTTGCGGAGATTGGTGCTGGGTACGGTCTGCGTCAGCTGGGCGTTTTCTCTGGTGCGCTGGCCTTCATAGGCGAGGAAGAAAAAGACGCGGTCTTTGCGGATCGGACCGCCTATAGTCGCGCCGAAGGTGTTGCGGATCAATTGGCCGGGAACATTGGGCAGGCCGGACTCCAATTCCGCCTGCTTGTTGAACCAATCGTTGGCATAACCGACGTTGTTGCGGTTGTATTCGTATGCTGTGCCGTGGAAAGAATTGGTGCCGCCTTTGGTTACCAACGCGACTTGCGCTCCTGAGGAGCGGCCTTCGTCGGCATTGGAGTTGCTGGTGGTAACGCGGAACTCCTGCAGGGAATCGAGAGTGGAACGCAGAGCGCCCTCGAAGGCGTAGCCTTTGACCTGGTCGTTGTCGTCGATGCCGTCGAGCGTGATGTTGGTCTGGTCGCTGCGGGCGCCGCTGACCGATCCGCCGCGGCTGTCGTAGTCCTGGTTGACGTTCGTCCCTACAAAAGTTACACCGGGTTGCAGGCTTAGAATCTGGGTGGGATCGCGGCCTTCGAAGGGCAGCGCGGCGATTTGCGAGGTGCCGAAGGCGTTGCCGATGGTAGCGTCCTGACTATTGACTTGCACGCTGGTGCTGGTGACATCGACCACGTTTACCTCGCCTTTCACTCGCATGGAAAGGTTTGACGTAGCGGGGACGTTCACGAGCAGTTGCAGGTTATTTTCTTTGAGGGTGGTGAATCCGGGCTTGGTCACGGTGAGGGTGTAGGTTCCGGGCGGAAGCTGCAGGAATTGATAGACGCCATCCCGATCGGTTTTTTTCGATTCGGAAAAACCAATGCTGGGGTTAGAGAGAGTTACAGTGGCGTCGGGGAGGATTGCGCCTTGAGGATCGGAAACGGTTCCGCGGAGGGAAGTGGTGGAAGACTGCGCCCAGGCGAGAGCAGTGAGAAGCAGGCTACTGAGGATCACCGCGAGAACCGAGACGACCGTGACCGCACGCGAACGGTGCATTGCGCGCTCCTTTTAGTGCACTTGAGTGCGCCTGGCCTACGGTAGGAATGGCGCTACTGAACGGCAATCGTGCCCGCAACTTTATTTCCCGGCGTGCGCGATTGTCAAGATCGTGTGTTCACTAGGTGGAATCGTTATTCCGGATCTGGAACTTTTCCCCGATGCGACTAGGAACTATTTGATACTGTGGAGGCCATGTTGCGGATGCGGAGACCACGATGCGGACAAAATTAGTTGTGTTCCTAATTATTTTGGCAGTTTGCGGAGTTCTTATCTCTTTTGCCAGTGGCCAGACCAGCCCTCGGGCCCGCGATCTGGGAGTGCCTTTCGATGGAGTGCCGGGGCCGCTGAATGCGATCACCGATGTCAAAGGAGTGGAGGTTGGCGACACTACGCTGATCTCTGGAGACGGCGCTTTGAAAGTGGGCGTCGGGCCGGTGCGAACTGGCGTTACTGCGGTTTTTCCGCGGGGAAAAGATTCGAGCGATCTGGTGTTTGCCGGATGGTTTACTTTGAATGGCAATGGCGAGATGACGGGCACGACATGGGTTGAGGAGTCGGGTTTTCTTGAGGGCCCAGTGATGATCACGAATACGCACAGCGTGGGCACGGTCCGGGATGCGGTGATCGCGTGGCGCTTGAAGCATGGCGGGCCTGACAAGGAGGGCTATTCGTGGTCGCTGCCGGTTGTGGCCGAAACCTGGGATGGATATTTGAATGACACCAATGGATTTCACGTCAAGCCCGAAGACGTTTTTCATGCGCTAGATAGCGCCCGCGGCGGTCCTGTGGAAGAAGGGAACGTGGGCGGTGGGACGGGAATGATTTGCAACGAATTCAAAGGCGGTATTGGAACGGCCTCGCGAGTGCTTGCTGCGAAATACGGCGGATACACCGTGGGCGTGCTGGTGCAATGCAATTATGGGCAGCGGGATCAGTTGCGGATTGCTGGTGTGCCGGTAGGCCGCGAGATTGGAGGAGCGAAGGTCTGGGATGACGATGTGGGTTCGATCATCGTCGTGGTGGCGACGGATGCTCCGCTGATTCCGACACA
Organism: Candidatus Sulfotelmatobacter sp.; assembly: GCA_049673585.1. GTDB lineage: Bacteria > Acidobacteriota > Terriglobia > Terriglobales > Acidobacteriaceae > Sulfotelmatobacter. Next base: position 43,420 of record JBATXV010000016.1, read on the forward strand.
GTTGAAGCGCGTGGCAAAGAGGGTGTCGCTGGGACTCGGCAGGGATGGGAGTTATTCGGGCGATGGATCGGGAGACATCTTCATCGCTTTCTCAACCGCGAATCCGGGAGCGGCGTTGGCTAGCCATGCCACTCAAATCAGCATGCTGCCCAACGATGACATCAATCCAATTTTTCTGGCGACGGTGCAAGCAACGGAAGAAGCGGTGGTGAATGCCATGGTTGCGGCAAAAACCATGACCGGGGTCGACGGGCATACGGTGGTGGCGCTGCCCCATGATCGACTGCGGGAGGTGCTGCAGAAGTACAACCGGCTGGCGAAGTGAGAAGAGGGTCGACACACGCGAGCCGCGTAACTGATGTAGTCTGTAGCTTCCGCGCATGAAGCTTCTACGAGGACAATGGCTGGCGCTGGCGGCGTTGATCTGGTCGACCGGTTGCGCATCGATCGGTGCGCCGCTTCCGCTCTCGCTGGAGCTGCCACGGCCGCCAGAGGATCTGCGGGCGGTGCGCAAAGGCGACAAAGTTACACTGACATGGACCATCCCTCCGCGAACCATGGACCGGCAGCGCGTGCGGTATTTGGGGAAAACGAATATCTGCCGGAGCCTTAGCCCGACCCTCACCGCATGCGGCACGCCCGTGGGTGAGGCGCGACCACCGGCGGATTTTGCGCGTAAGAATGAAGCGGGCGGACAAAAATTGACGGCCAGCTATGCCGACACGCTGCCGCTCGACCTGCAGCTTTACAATACTTTCGGCTCGGCGACTTATGCGGTGGAAGTATTGAACCAGGACGGCCGCGGGGCCGGATTATCGAATCAGGTGCATGTTCCTCTGGCTGAAACTCTACCGGCGCCCTCGGATTTCAGCGCCCATGTCACGGCGCAGGGCGTAGTGCTGACGTGGAGCGGCGCGCTGTTGTCCCTGCCGAATCCTAACCCTCTGCGCCGCAGTTATCGCGTCTATCGCCGGATCGAGGGCAGTCAACGAGAAATCCTTGTAGGTGAACGGGAGGCTGGAATGGAGAGGGATCTTTCGCTCATCGACCAGAGCTTCGAATGGGAAAAAACCTACTACTATCGCGTGACGACTTTTACGGTGATCTCACAGCCGGGAAAACCGGAAGTGTCGATCGAGGGCGACGATACGCCTGAAGTAAAGGTTTTTGCCGACGATGTGTTTCCACCGGCCGTGCCCTCGGGGTTGCAGGCTGTGTTTTCCGGGCCGGGGCAGCAGCCGTTCATCGACCTGATTTGGGCGCCGGTTCCTGACGCCGACCTTGACGGGTACAACGTTTATCGCCATGAGGAAGGTGGTACGCCGGTCAAAGTGAATTCTGAACTGGTGAAGATGCCGGCGTATCGCGATGTGCACGTGGTTTCGGGCAAGAGGTATTTTTATTCGGTGTCGGCGGTGGATTTGCGGGGGAATGAGAGTAAGAGGTCGGAGGAAGCGAGCGAGAGCGTGCCGTAGGATGTGCCGGACTCTGGCGCGAGGCAGAATCAGGCGTGGGCTGTCATAGAAACTCCCCGCAGAGCCGGAGGTGGCACCTCGGTGCAAGGGGTCCCCTCGGCTTCGCTCGGGGCAGGCTCTTCGACTGCGCATGACCGTCCTATCGGACGATCATGCTCCGCTCGGGATGACAGTAAAAAAGTTTGGAGGAATTTCCGGGTCTCGTGGTTAGATAGAGGACGATGAAATACTGCCGCTTTCAACTGAATGGTGACGCTCACTACGGGCTGGTCGAGTCGGTTGCGGGACGCGAGTCGATTTTGCGGATTCTGCTTACGGCTCCGGAAGAATCTGACGGCGACGTGGAGGGTTTGCGCACACGCCGGATCGAACCTATCGCGCTGGAAGAGGCCACGCTGCTGCCGCCGGTACGGCCTTCGAAGATCGTGTGCGTGGGCCGCAACTATCGAGAGCATGCCGCGGAGCTTGGTCACGAAGTGCCTAAAGAACCGCTGCTGTTCTTCAAGCCCAACTCGGCGCTGCTGGGGCCGGGCGGCGTGGTACGGCGGCCGAAAGGCTCGGAGCGGGTGGATTATGAAGGCGAGCTTTGCGTGGTCATGGGCAAGACTTGCTATCAGCTACCGGCGGATGAAGATGTGCGGCCTTACATCCTCGGCTACACCTGCCTGAACGACGTGACGGCGCGCGACTGGCAGAATAAAGATGGGCAGTGGGCGCGGGCCAAGGGTTTTGACACGTCATGTCCGGTGGGGCCGGTGGTGGTAGAGGCAGCTGATCTTGATCCCTGGGCCGGGGTTGGAGTGGAGACGCGGGTCAATGGCGCGGTGCGGCAGTCGGGGAATACGCGGGACTTTATCTTTCCGCTGGAAGTTGTCATCCGGTATATAGCACAGGTGATGACGCTTTTTCCGGGGGATCTCATTGCTACGGGCACGCCGCAGGGTGTGGGACCGGTGGTGGCGGGAGATGTGATGGAGATCAGCGTCTCGGGCGTGGGGGCGCTAAGGAATTCTGTGGTGGATGAATAGGCACGGCTTTGCTCAGGATGGCAACACTACTTACTGCAGCCTGAAGCGTTCCCGCATCAGTCTCTGCAAGCGCGGCTTGTAGAGCAGATCGTAGGCCAGCTCTTTGTCGGGAAACATGGCGAGTGCGGCGCGCTTGGCGCCGGCTGCCAACTCGGAGGCCTCTTCCACGGTGAGGCCGGGGTCCTGGCTGATCACTGACGTAACCATGCTCATCATCACCTGAAGGCGGCGGATTCTTCGGGCCTCATCAGCATCTTGATCCTGCGGCCCTCCAGCCTTTTGTGCCGCCAGAGATGGAGTCTGTTCGTGATCCGCTGGTTCCCCGATGTTCATGCTGGCCCCTTTTTTCGCTTCACAGCTTTTTTGTTATCACAGGTTTAGATGTTCCGGGCGCGGCCCGGGTCGCGCCCGTTTCCAGCATTCTCCTCTAATTGGGAAAGAAAACAACGGCCCGAAAGTGCTGGCTTGGTCACTAACGTCATCCAGAATCTCCGGCGGCTGGCCGCGAGGAGAACGCCGCGAACCGGCTGAATTGCGCCGAGAGCATTCAGGCGTCGCGCACTTCGTCCGAGCTTGGAATGGACCTACGACTTACGATTGAAGTGAAAATCGGGACACGAAAGTAACGTTGCAAGTGGTCTAAACTCGGTGCAAGAATCGTGCCGTTGCAAGTACTTTCTGAGAACTTTCCAATTGTCCGCGTGATCGCTCCCCCGGTCATAACCACGAGCTGGTTGTTGTACTAACGCATTTCAGTTTCCAAATCTCGTTCAGGACCAATACTACCTAGGAGCGTAAATGAAACGCTATTTGTGTGTGCAGCTGCTGTTGTGGTCTGCTCTGTCCCTTGCCCAGGTGTCTCCTTTTGGCCAGCCAGTCATCGATAGCGCATCTGTCAACTACACGACCAACACAATCACCATCGTGGGCCGCGGCTTCTGCCCCCGTGATCGATCGCCGATCATCTTGTTTGGTACAACCAGGCTCGAACTGGAGTCCACCTCTGATCCATGCACTTCGCTCGTGGCCGGCCTACCTGTGCAAGCGCCGGGTTCTTACCGCCTATGGGTTGTAATTGGCGGAGCGCGGTCAGCCGAATTTGCTGTGAGCTATGGTATTGGCGGACCGCAGGGTCCGATAGGATTGACCGGTGCGCCCGGAGCCACTGGCGCGACGGGGCCACAGGGTCCCCAAGGGCAACCCGGCGCGACCGGCGCTATTGGGCCGCAAGGTCCAGCTGGAAGCACGGGTGGTGCCGGCCCCCAAGGTCCGGTTGGATTGACAGGCGCAACCGGTCCAGCTGGAGCGACAGGTGCGACTGGATTAACCGGCGCGACCGGCGCAGCGTCAACTATTCCGGGTCCTCAAGGTCCGGTTGGAGCTACGGGCGCTGCTGGTCCTCAAGGTCCGGTTGGATTGACAGGCGCAACCGGTCCAGCTGGAGCGACAGGTGCGACCGGATTAACCGGCGCGACCGGCGCCGCTTCAACTGTTCCGGGTCCGCAGGGTCCGCAAGGGACTCCCGGATCACAGGGCGCCGCTGGAACCAACGGTACGAACGGGACCGGCTTCAACTTCCGTGGCGTTTTCAACACGAGCACCGCGTACGCCGTCAACGACGTCGTGACGTACGCCCTCGCGAGCAACAATATCACTTACAACGTCAACCTGACCTTCGGTTCGGCTGGTTCTATGGTTGGCACGATAACGACCGATGGCACCCTTGGAGTGTTGAATACTTCCAACATCGTCTCGTGGAACCTCACGCTGGCCGACAGTGCCACTAACTCAACACTTCTAACGCCGGGTAATTCCGCGTTTAGTTCCGGCAACGACGACACAGGTGGCCTACCTAACAACGACTTCGCTGCAACTTCGACGACCCTGACGATGACTTACAACAACGGTGGCTTCTGGGGCCTGGGCGGCACGTCCGGGTCGTTCTGTATGACGGACTGGTCTAACTGCTTCGGACCCATCGCTTACGGAACCTGGAACATCAATGGCGATAACACATTTTCGGACTCTGCGGCTGGCGCCGGGAGCTCCCAGACAATCGGCACTGGCGGCACTGTTGCGACCCCCGTCACGTCCACGTATGTTGCAACAGCGCCCGTAGCGGCGGGTGTTGCTATACCGGGCACGTCTCCGTGGGTAATGATGGCACAAGGGGGTGCCGCGGGTGCAAACGGACCAGCGGGTCCGACTGGAGCTACTGGTCCGCAAGGTTTGATTGGACCGCAAGGACCGCAAGGGCCAGAGGGGATAACTGGACCGACAGGAGCAACAGGACCGGGAGGCCCTGCGGGCGGGGTGTTGTCCTATGCGACTGGAGGAGGAGGTTGGGAGTCAGGCACTAACGTCCAACTTACTTCTCTCGGTGGTGAAGCACTCGTTGCAAGCGCATCAGTAGCGAACGCCGGGACCTACATCTTTCAGACTACCACGACCGTTTATGTGAACAGTCCGAACGGGACTCCTGCTTATTGCACTGTTTGGGACGCCAATGAAACTATCCAGTGGCATAAGTTCTTAACTGCCTTTGTGACACCCGGAACGTCGACGATAGCCTCGGATGCCATTCCCTACATTGGTGTTTCGGTAGTTGGCTGGGTCACGACTACGGGCCCTGACACAATCAATCTCTATTGCGAATACAGTGACAACACCAACACCTTATACTCTGCGACAGCGAACGGAGTTATCGCTGTCATACAGGTGCAATAACAAGAGTCGGACGGCAGGTCCTAACTGCCGTCCGATCACGAGAAACCATGAAGAAGCTTTTTGCAATGCTCTTACTTACAGCCGGCGTGACTTGGGTGCGAGCCAACAACTGTGTTTCACGGGCCCCGGGGACAAAATGAACTGAGGCTTGCCCCAGCTTTGCAGGTTCGCAAAGCTGGGCACCACGGAGGTTGCCGTCGTGTTCGTCACATACTGGAATTGGGGAATGGAAATGGTAAGGCGGAGGATTTATATCCCCTGATTGGTAGAAAGATCGTTGTTCATTACTTCATTGCTTGGCAGTCTGCTCGAGGTCGTTTTTCAGCAGGCTGACTTCGATGCGTGTGCCGACGGTATGTTTTTCTTCAGCAGCGTTGCCCATACCGATCACGTAGATGCGGAAGGCCGGAACCTCTTGGTTCAGGACCAGATAACGCTCGACGGAATCCGCCATCTTTTTGGAGTTGAGGATGGCAGCCTGGCCGCGGCCGGCGGAGAAGCCCTGTACCTCGATGATGTAACCGTGCTGACCCTTCACCTGCGCGGCCAATTCATCCAGCGCGTCCTTGGCCTGCTTGCTCAACACAGTCTGGCCGGGACGGAAGCGAATCTCGGTTTGAGCGCCGGATTTGTACTGATCGAGGTTTCCGACCACGGTCTGGTCGGTGGCCACGCGGGTGTCGAGAGAGGCTACCATCTGGTGCGCCATTTGCGCCTTGTTGGCCGCATCTTGCGCGTGCTCATCGGCGAGGCTGGACTTTTCAGAAGCCAACTGGATGCCGTGCTGGGCGCGGGCATCGACTTCCCTGATCATGCGGCCGCTTTCCGCAGTGATTTCATCAAGTTCGTTGACCCGGTCCTGGATGGGCTGAACATGGCGTCGAACGTAAGCTTTGCTGGCGAAAGGATGCAGGACGAGCCAGGTGAGGCTGGGTTCGTCGCCGTCCCAGAAATTCTGACGCGGCGGAGACTGCAAGGGCTCACTATGGTAGACCGGCAAAGGCTGGGAAGCAGGAGCGGCTTGGCTCGCGGATGTTGCCGGCTGCGCGCTTGAACTTGACGTAGTCTGCTGCGCGAAGGCGGACAGCGCAAGCCCCGTCGACAATAGCAGCGTTATAAGTATGCGGTTCGTCATAATCATTTTTCCTTCTGAGTGAAGGTCCGGAGAGCTTCACTCCTGCCTCAGTGCCAATGCCGCCCGGCCATGGCTATACAGCGAAATACCAAAGCCTGCAATCTCGCAGTGGTATTGTAGCGCCAAAGCTGGAGAATTTCGGTTAATAAATTTGCCTCTCAAAGAGGCTTCTGGCCGGGTCGGACTATGCGAGAGGTTTGAACATTTTCACGAGATGGCAAGGCATTTTTGGAGGGTGCTGGTCGTCCGGGAAGGGCAGCGTCCCATTTTCCACGTATCCCCGACGCCGGTAGTATCCGGGTAGTTCCTTCCGCAGATTCACGAGGGTCAGGTCCATGAAACGGCAGCCGGCGGCGCGGCAATACTGTTCGGCGGCGTCGATCAGCCGAGATCCCACGCCGGCTCGCTGGCGCGCAGGATCGACTGCAAGCAAGCCAAAATACCCTCGCTCGGCGCGCACTTCAACGTAGACGCAGCCGACCAAAACGCCGTCTTTCTCAGCCAAAAGGAATTTGCCTTTGGGCAGAAGCGCCCGCACCTTCTCTGGATTCGTGCGGTCCGCGTCAATAAAGAAACGTTCCGGACGGAATGCAGCGTTCACCAGATGCGAAATATTTTCGGCATCGGCGGAGTCGGCGATGCGCGTTCTGATCTCTTCCACGCTAGCGCTAGTTTACGCTGTAAATCGTGTGGTGGCCTGGGATCAGAAGTCCGACGACTGCGCCTACACCAGCCCCGATAGTGGCGCCAATCGCGGCCACAGCACCTCTACCAATCACATTAATGCAGTCGGAGCCCGAGCATTCGGGTTTCGCCGCACCTATCCCGGCACCTACTCCTGCGCCCACTACTCCGCCGATTATGATGTTGCGCAAATGGTGTTTGTTTTCCATGAGTCTTACTTTGCGAATGTCTTGCTTGGGGATGGTCTGTCCGCCTGCCGCGTCCTGGTACGAGATCGCTGTCTCGGAGAAACTCACGAAAATTCCGGAATGCTTCGTCGAGTTCATTGCAACGATCTCAATCTTCTGCCCCGGACGCAGGGCGCTGAGATTCGTCCATAACGCTCGATCGCCTTGCGCCCACGAAGCGCAGGACATGCCAAGAATGCAAATCAAGAACAAGGTTTTTCGCATGAGCACGCTCCCTAAAGATTTCAGGATTGCTCGGTCGGCCGCCACTCGGCGCGGCCCTGTTAACGCGCGCTCAAATCTAGGCTTTTTACTTTGCGAAAGCAAACCATGCGCACTCCGCCTTCGAGCGAGACATAGAAGCAAAGCAAAGGCCACCTGCGAAGGCGGCCTTTGCTGCACACAGGCCAGCTCGCTCACGCTCCGGCGCGGGCCGCTCTGGCCAGTGGCGCGGTGCGTGGAGTTTCCTCCGCGTGGCGAAAGTACAGCCGGTAAGAGCGGTGGATGCCATACATTACCGGGAAGACCACCAGCGCGGCTTGCCAGCCCAGGTGATGGCTGACCGTGTTGACCATTGAGGTCAGGCCGGCGCTAAGTACGTAGTAAGGAAATGATAGTTGTACGATGCTGAGCCAGACCCGGTGCATGGCCGTGCCCTCAGCCAGTTTGATGATGCCGGCCACCGGAGCGGTCTGTCCGACAAAAAATGCGGCGGTGGCCGAGGCCAGCATGAGCGGCTCAGAAGCCCAGGCCGAACTTCCCCAGGGTGATCGTCCCAGCCAACCTGCATTCCAGATCAAGTTGGCCATGCTGGCGGCAAACGCCATCATGCTGGTATTGAACAGCATCTGTTCCGGCCGGAACTTGCTGCCCGATTTCGGCCAGCACTGTACGACCGTCGACAGGCAGGCGATGAAGACGGCTTCAATCGCGCTCAGATTCACCACTGCCATCAGCAGGAAGGGCAGGTTCACTGACATGTTGCCGTCAATGCCCGGCAGCTTGATCTTCATGCGCGAGGTCGCAGCCGCCAGCGTCAGCACGGCCAGGCCGTAGCCCGGGTGCAGGGCGTGGCTTGCGAGACCGGCGTATGCTGTGCCTGCAATCGCTGCCAGCGTCATGGCGCCGATGAAGGTTTTCGTTAGCCGTGGATTGCGCTGCATATCTTCTCCTTTCCTTGGTGATTACACACGGCTACTGCTCATCGTCTCCGGCATCGGAGAACGCACCGTCGGTCGTAGACGCTGCCGCACCCCAAACCACGCTTGTAGCTTGCGGACCCGTGCCGGTGCTCGAACCCCAGACCACGCTAAATGCGCTCAGCAAGTTGTCATTCCAGGGCAACGCAGCTCCCCAAACCACAGAGTTGCCGCTGACGTTTGCCCCCCAAACCACTGAAGCGCCCCACACGACCGAAGCTCCCCAGACCACCGAACCGGCGGCGACGCTGCCGTTTCCTTCAACCAGAGAAACTACGCCAGTCGAAGGGTTGTAGACCAGAGACGGAGATAAGGCCGCGCCCACATTGGCCGGAGCGAGGCTGGTGTCGACAAGAGCATTCTGCATATCGAGCAGGCCCGAACCGATCGAAAGCAGATCGTAGAAGTCGGTAAACGTCTGCTGCAGATGGGGAACGTAGGCGGCGCTCGAGTTGGGGAATTGTTTGTAGGTATCTTTCATCAGACGCGCCTTCACCTGGTCTGGAGTCAGCGCGCTGTTTTGCTGCAGCAGCAATGCCACGGCTCCGACGACGACCGGCGTTGCCATGCTGGTGCCGCTCAGCGTGAAGTAGTCATTGTTCCCATCATTCCCGCTGACGAGCTCGCTAGGATAATTTGCTTCCAGGGTTGCTCCCGGAGCTGCCAACGACACGATGTCGTTGCCGGGCGCCATAATGTCAGGCTTCACTACGTGATCGTAAGTGGTGGGGCCTTTGGAGCTGTAACTGGCTTTGGTCTCGGCCGCAGGAGAAGACGATCCGTTGCTCTTCATCGCGCCCACGGTAAGCACGAAGGGATCGTTTCCTGGAGCGGTAATCGTTCCGAATCCGTTACTGCCGTTCACGCTTACGCGCCCGTAGTTGCCGGCCGCCACCACCACCACAATCCCGGCTTTCCACGCCGATTCCACTGCCTGACAAAGAGGATCCTGCGTATAGCTGACAAAGATGCCGCGTCCGAGCGACAGATTGATGACTCGGATGTTATACGTGCTCTGCAGCGCAATAGCTTCCTGAATGGCGGCGATTACGGTGCTGTCGGTGCCGACGCCGTTGAGATCGAGTGCGCGCAGGTCAACCAGGCTTACCCCCGGCGCGACTCCGGCATAGTTTCCGCTGGAGAGGTAACCGTTGCCGCCGATGATTCCTGCGACGTGCGTGCCGTGGCCGTACAGGTCATATTTTGCGCCGCTCGAATTGGAAGTTGCCGTGCCGGTGAAATCCTGGTGATAAACCACGCGCGAGTGAGTCTGGGTGGAATTCCATAAATCGGGATGGCTACCATTAATGCCGCTGTCGATCACGGCTACGCCAATCCCCGCTCCGTTGTAGCCCGCGTTCCAGGCCGAGGGCATGCCCGTGGCCACGTCCGAGGTATCATCCAACTCCTTCATGGGATGGTCGAGGCTTACAGAAAGCACGTCAGGGTCGGCCTCCAAACCAGGTAGCGCGCTTACCGGGATGGTGAGGGCGATGCCTCGGACCATGGCGAGGCGGTGGTTCAGGTGCGCACCCAGGTTCAGGGCTCTCTGCTCTTCGGTCGATTGTGGCACCTGTTTGTACTGCACGATGACCTGCACAGTCTCACGAGCCGCTGCAACGTGGGCCCGCGCGGCGATAGGCGCGAGGTCGGGCGCGAACTTGCCCACGAACCGGCCGTCGGCTCCAGGATTTTGGGCGAAAGCGGTTCCAGCAATCAGGACAAGCAGCAAGCCCAGGCGCTTTCCCCAAGCTGCGCTATGACGCTGGTCTCGACCCGGGCTCTTAGCTTTCAGTCTGTGCAACATAAGTCTCACCTTTCCTGTCTGGTGCAGCGACTCTAGTGCGAACGAATGTGGCGCGATAGTGGCGAACCAGCACAGTATTGTGCACGGCCAATGCCAATTCGATTCCCGTAAGTGATTGTTATGATGGGAGATCAACGATTCTTTCACAGAGCATTTGGGCCACTCTGTCCTTCGCTGTGGGGCGTGGGACAGTTTGTCCCGCCCGGTTCGGTCGCTGCTCTTAGGCGGTTTGGCTGGAATTGTTTGACTGACAGGGTGGAAATGCTTTACGCGAAGTTCGGATGCGGAGAATTTATCGCGCGGTTGCGGTTTCCGCCTTCAGTGGCAACCGCGCGGCTGACGGCAGTAGTCGCGGCATCGCTGCCATTAGTTGCTGGGTGTATGCGTGCTGTGGATCGGCGAAAATCTGCGCGGTCGATCCGCACTCGACGATCTCGCCTTGATGAAGAATGGCGATGCGGTCGCAAATCCCCGCCACCGACGCGAGATCGTGAGAAATGTAGAGGATCGCCATCCCGGTAGAGCGGTTCAGTTGGCGAAACAGCGCCAGAATCTCGGATTGCGTAATCACATCGAGGGCGCTGGTGGCTTCATCGGCGATGAGCAACGCCGGGCGGTGCATCACCGCCATGGCAATCAGCACACGCTGCGCCTGTCCCACGCTCATCTGCGAAGGATGCTTACGCAAGAATTCGTCATCAGTGGGCAGGGAAACACTCTGCAGGGAGGCGTGAATCGCCTTCGCACAGTCCGCGGTCGTGCCAGAAGCATGGGCTCGCCATGCTTCCTTGAGTTGGGTTCGGATCTTCAGCGCCGGATTAAGCGAGGAGAGCGGACTCTGCAATACCAGGGCAACGGTGCGTCCCCGCAGCGTACGCAGTTCGCGTTCAGAAAGCTGCAGGAGATCGGATTCCTGCAATCTTATTGTCCCTTCAACCTGCGCCCGCTTATCGAGAAGCCCGAGAATCGCCAGGGCCAGCGTGCTCTTGCCCGAACCGCTTTGTCCCACCAGGCCCAGCACTTCGCCGCGCTGGATTTCCAGACACACGCCGCGCAGAACGGCCGGCTTGCCGGCATAGCGCACCGAAAGCTGCGCCGACAGCAGAATCTGGTTTTGCAAACCCTCAGACGACATCGTTAATTACCCTGCAATTCCTGAAGCTCAAATCTATGTGATCAGATCCGTGTGATTCGTGAAAATCCGCGGCAAAGAATCGTCGATCACTTCCCCGACACCGTTAGCCATTCCGCGTTCCAGAAAGTTTGCGGAGACAGAACCACCGGAGCGGCGCCGTGCACCGCCGTCGAAACCGCAGAAAGCGAATCCTTGTTGACCAGGAAAATGAACGGTTCCTCCTCGACCACGATTTCCTGCACCCGGTCGAAAGCTTCTTTTCGCTTCTTCACGTCGCTCGAAGACGCCTGCGCCCGCATCAGCCGGTCAATCTCGGCTTCCCACGCGGTTTCCGGAGCCTTCTGCTGCGGGTTCCACTGGTGATTCTCCGAAGAACTCAGCCACACATTCATCTCGCCATTCGGATCCAGGTCAACGTTGGTCAGACCCAGCAGAATCGCTTCGTAATCGAAAGTCTGGGTCATGCGCTCGATCAGGGAAGGGAAGTCGAGCGTAAGCACGTTTACGTGGATGCCGATCTTCTGCAGATCATCCTGGATGAGTACGGCCATGCGCTCTCGCGATTGATTGCCGGAGTTCGTGATGATGGAAAACACAACCTCATTGCCGTTTTTGTCTTTGAGTGTCTCGTTTTCCATCCGGAAGCCTTCGGCCTGCAGTTCCTTCAAAGCCCCCTCGGGACTGTAGGTTTGAGGCTTCAGTTTGCTGTTGAACCAGAATCTATTGGCCGGCGAAAACGGCCCGACGGCAGGCTGGGCGTGACCGTGGAAGACCACGCGGCTTAAGTCGTCGCGGTTGATCGCTTCCGAAATTGCCCGCCGGAAGTTAGCAGAGCGGAACCAGTTCTTTTTGTAGTCCGGGATCGGCGCTTTCGCTACCTCGTTGAACCAGAGTTGCTCGCTATCGAGCGACGGTCCTGCATCGTGCACGAGTTGAGGAGACGTCGCGGCCAGCTTGTCGAAATACTCGCTGTCGAGAGAGTTGATCAGGTCCAGTTCGCCACGCTTGAAGCGCAGCATCTCCACGTCACGGTTTTTCTGGATGTCGAGCTGTATCGAATCCAGATAAGGCAGTCTCCGTCCCTGTTCGTCCGTCTTCCAGTAGTTGGGATTGCGCTTCAGAAGAAGCGATGACCCGGGCTTGTAGTCGGCCACCATGAACGGGCCCAGCACGGCCATTTCTCTCCTCGGCGAATGCTCGGAAAGAATCGCGACCTGGTCGAACAGGCGATCGAGTCCGGCCACTGGAGCGGGAAACCGGATCGAAATCTGACTCGGAGAAATCACTTTGGTCTCGACACTCCCCGCACCTGAACGGAATGCATCGCCAGTCGGGGAATGCAACGCTGGGTCCATCAATTGCTGAATGGTGTAAGCCACGTCTTCGGCGGAAAACGGCGTGCCGTCGGAAAACGAAATGCCGCTGCGCAGTCGAAACCAGATTTGACGACCATCCTTCGAGACCTTCCATGAGATCGCCAGACCAGGCTCGAGGTCTTGAGTCTGACGATTCACCCGGACCAGAACGCCCCCAGTTAAATAACGGATGGCGCCAGAGGCATCGTCCTCAACTTTCAGGGGATCAAACGTCTTTGGCTCGGAGCGCAGACAAAACCTCAATTGACCCCCGCCTTGAGCCAGCGCTTGCCCCAGCAGAAATCTCAGGCAAAGCACCGCGACCGCGATTGCCTTCCCGCAGGGTTTCACCAACTGTTTTAGCTTTTCTCCGCGACACTTCATGCGGCCAACTCCTCCTGCCTGGAAAGCAAAACCTGAAACGAAGTCACTACCACCACCAGCAAAATCAGAGGCACAAACTTCCACGGTTCTTCACCGACCGAGACCAGACCCTCCAACTCCTTCAGTAAACTTCCCCAAGAAGGCATGGGCTCGGCCACGCCCAGCCCAAGGATTCCGAGGTTGGCCTCACTCAAGATGAAGACCGGAATGGAAATCCAAAACTGGGCGTAGAGCACGGGTTTCAAGTTCGGTACTACATGGATCCAAAACAGCCGTTGTCCGGGCAGCCCCGCCGCCCGCGCCTGCCTTACAAAATCGGACGCACGCAGCGACCCTGCAGTCGTGCACAACACGCGGGCAGCGGCAGTCCAGCCCAGAAGTCCGAGCAACAAAAATGTGACCAGCACCGAAACCAATGGAGACACATTCAGCGGCATCAATGCCCGCGCCGTGATCAGCAGGAACAACCAGGGCAGCGACATGAACAAATCGGTCACGGCCATCGCCATCCGCGCCCAGATGCCGCCCAGATATCCCGCCAGTCCTCCAATCAGCGCCGCCATCAACGTTGAGAGCAGAGCTGCGGCCGGAGCCAATAGCAAAGAAATTCGGGTTCCGTAGAGTACGCGGGAAAAGCGGTCTCGCCCAATCTCGTCGGTTCCGAGCCAGTGCGCGCGCGATGGCGGTGCGTCGGTCGTTTCCCGGTATTGTTTGGCGTATCCCGCGGGAGCCAGCCAGTGCGCGGCGAGCGATGCGCCGATCACCAGCACCAAAACTACGCACGCCAGTTTCCGCCAGAAATTCATGCTTCCTGGCCTCGAACCACATGACCGATTACATCCGCCCCGGAATTGGCCAGCAAGGTTACGAGTGTCACCAGTATTGTGACGTTAACCAGCAACGGAAGATCGCGGGCCAGCGCGGCTTGCCACGCAAGCTGTCCGATTCCAGCCAATCCGCACAGAGCTTCGACAGGAATCGCTGCGCCTACGGCCAGACTCACCGACACTCCGGCAACGGCCAGCAACTGCGGAGTCACCACCGGCACGACGTGCCAGAAAAGGATGCGAGCCTCGCCCAGGCCTTTTGCTCTTGCAGTGATGATGTGAGGCCGCGAATAAGCCTTCACCAGCAGATTTCGCGCATACCGGTACGTGTGCGGAAACACGATCAGCGCAATCGCTAACGATCCAGGCACATTCCACAGAACCGAGAGCAGTGCCAGCACGGCAGCGGGAAGGCAGAGAAATGTTCCGCTCACTACCGTGGTGAGCGTGTCGTAAACCGAAAGCCGCAGCCACGCCGCACTCAATGCCAACGTTAGGGTCAGCATCCACGCCAGTCCAAGACCCACAGCCAGCAAGCGCAGCGTGAGCGGCGCGCGATCGCGCAGCAACGTGCGCACCGGCTGACCGAGAGCGAGCGAAGTTCCCAGATCGCCATGCGCGGCTCGATTCATGTAAGAGAAATAAAACTGGAAGACGTTGCGGTGTTGATTCCGGGCATCGCGCAGCGCCTGCAGGCTCTGGGCATTCAGGTGCGGATCCAACTCCCGTTCATCGACGTTGAACCCCGGTGCCAGGCGCACTAACGTTGCGGAAAGCAATCCTCCCAGAAGAACCGTTGCCAGCAGGGCCAGCGCATGCCCGGTAATTTTCCATCGCAGCCGTCGCATTTATTCTCCGGAGGCGCCGCGCGCGATGGAATCTTTGCCGGCGGAACGTTTAGCGTGGTGAGTCTGCTTCATGGAGTACATGCGCCGGTCGGCTTCCGCCAGCAACGCCTCCACGTCATAACCGTCATCAGGACAGAAGGCTGTTCCGACGCTCAGGCTGACGACATCACGCCCGCAGGTGTGCCGCCCCGCGTCGACCGCCGCTTCGTTCAAACGGCTTGTCTTTTCCTCGACCGCTTCCACAGTGAGTCCGGGAGCAGTAATAACAAACTCATCGCCGCCCATCCGCGCAACGTAGTCGTAACCGCGGCAAGCATCCTTCAGGCGCGTGCTGAACTCGCGCAGCAGTTTGTCGCCTTCCAGATGCCCGAAGGAATCGTTGATCTTTTTGAGCCCATCGATGTCACAGACCATCACCGCGAGTGAAGTCTTCATGCGCCGGCATCGCGTCACTTCCTGCGCCAGGTGCACAAATAGCGAACGCGCGTTAGGCAGCCCGGTGAGGAAGTCCGTGGTCGCCGAACTTTCAGCCTGCTGATATTTCAAGGCATTCTCCACCGAGAGCGCCACCTTCGAAGCCACGGCTAAAAGAATTCGGAGATGGTCTGCCGTGAAAGCGTCCGGAGTCGAGTGATACATCGCCAGCACGCCCACCACGCCAGTCAGTCCCTGCAACGGAACCGCCAGCGCCGAAGACAAGCTCGCGGTTTTCGCATCAGCCACGTAACCTGACTCCACTTCCGGGTTGCCGTTGATGATGGGTTTGCAGTTTTCCGCTACCCAGCCGCACAACCCTTCACCCACACGAATTTTCAGCGACGACAGAACGCGAAAGTTTTCACCGCTCACCAGTTCCGGCAGCAGCCAGCCATTCCGGTTCACGAATACGGCAATGGAGTCATACGCAATCAACTTACGCAGCCGCATCGACAACACCGAAAGGGTCTCGCTCAAACTCAGCGAATTTCCCAGGTCCTGGCTCAACTCGAACATGGCTTGTGCCTCTTGCCTCGCCGATGCGATCGAGGTCAGGAAATCGGAATCGTTCTGCGAGTTGTCAGCCCACTTCTCGAACCCGGTCGCAGGGGCGAGGCCACGCTCGACCCGCAGTTCTCTGGATAATCCGCGAGGAACAAAACCATCTTCATAAGTTTGCGCAATGCGCTCCAGATCGACATACCGGCGCTCCAGAACCTCCACGATCTTCGGATCGAACCATGTTCCTGATCTTTCTTTCACTCGATCCATGGCTCGATCGAGCGGCATCGCCTGACGGTACTGCCGGTCCGAGGCAATGGCGTCGAGGCAATCCACGACCGCCAAAATCCGCGCACCGATCGGAATCGCTTCGCCGCTAAGTCCAGCGGGATAGCCCGACCCATCCCATCGCTCGTGATGCGAGCGCACGATCGGAGCCACGGGATAAGGGAAGGCGACGCGATCCAGAATTTCAGCGCCCACCAGCGGATGCACCTTCATCTTCTCGAACTCTTCCGGCGTGAGCCGCCCCGGTTTGTTGATGATGTGCTCCGGCACGGCAAGCTTGCCAATGTCGTGCAGCAGCGCCGCTGCCCGTAGCGCCTCGATTTCATCCGGCAAGAGACCAATCTCTTTGGCGATTTCAACAGCATAAGTCCGCACGCGTTGCAGGTGCGTGTGCGTGGTGTGGTCCTTGGCTTCGATCGCGAGGGCCAACGCCTCGATGGTGCGCATGTTCAACGAAGCAATCTGCTCCACATGCCGCTTCTCAACTTCTACACGCTCCTTCTCGGCTTCCAGCCGTCCCAGATACAGTCGATAGGAGCGGTACACCCAATAGATCACCGGCAGCACGAGCAAGGAGGTCTGCCACCCGGCGCGCTGGTTGATGATTCCCACCAGCCCCACCGCCGCTGCTCCTACGAGGTAGTACGGAAACGACCAGAAGTAGCATTCCTTCCAAACCGTGCGGCTCGATTTGTTTTCCGTCAGCGCGATGACCACAGAGATGGGCAGCGTATTCGCCAGAAAAAAGACCAGTGCCGCCATCATCAGCAAGATAGGTTTATTCGTACCCACTCTCGGTTCCAGCCAGTGATAACTGACGTAGCACAGCGCGCTGGCGTTCGCCATCATGCCGAAAACATTGAAGAGGACCTTCACCGGATCCAGCCGATTCTTGGTGTGCCAGACGCTCTGGATCAGTGTGGCCATGCAGCCGATCACCAGCGTCTCGGGCAAGCTGAGCTCCATTACGCCCAGGAGAATGAAAAGAAAGTTCACCGACATGGTGCCGTCGATGCCCGGCAACTGCACTTTCAGGCTGGAAGCCAGGACGGCCACCGCCAGATAACACGCAAACCGAGTCAGGTCCGCGGATTGCCAGTGCCACAGGGCGTAGCCCAGCACCACCATTCCGAGCGAGACCGTGATCCCGACAAATAGTTTCGTCCGAGTCGACATTGCGTCGTTGCTGCTATCCCAAGGGGAGGCGACAGACTGCGTCCACGGCGCCGGAAGTCATTCCCGCGCACACCTCGGGGCGAGCCTGTTCAGTGAAATGCTATTGCGGCTAAAGGGTTTTAAGTAGCTTACTTCGGTAACCGGAGAGGGATCTCCTCAACCCTGTTCAGCGGCTCGCCAGAGTGCTAGGTTACTTTCGTGATCATCCGAAACGGCATACTCGCTCCAAGCGTGGTTCGCTGTGGCAAGATCAACTCCAAACGCGCGGGATGCCACCAGGAAATCTCAATTCGCAGCCGCAAGGCCCAACGGTCGATGCCGGCGCAGTCGGCGGAATCGCGGTCTTATCCGCCGATCTCAAAGGAAAAATAACCGGTTGCAATGAAGCTGCCTTGAAGGTCCTCGGCTGCACCGCCGCGGAAGTCCTGGGCCAAACTTTAGCTGCGCTCATCTCACGGAACGACGGCGCCGAGCAGAGTCAACTGCAGAAGACAATGCTCACTGCGGTGCTGGACCACGGCCAGTATCGATCTCCACATTCTTGTCAGAACAAGACCAGCAAGAACTTTACGGCCGAACTGACGCTAACACTGCTTCGTGACGGCAAATCTACGCCGGCAGGAATAGTCGCCCTGCTTTCCGTGGCCGAAGCGAAATCGATTTCCGGATCAGCGCTCGCCGCGCGCGAAACGAAACAACAAGATGCGAAACATCAGGGTGAAGATGAAGACGAGTCCGCGCACACTGTTTCGCGTGAAATCGACGGCACCAACCTTATACTCGCCAGCCCCGTAATGCACCGCTTCATGCGCATGGTGGACCGCGTAGCCGGCCATGCCGAGAGCGTGCTGGTTACCGGTGAAACCGGGACCGGCAAGGAACTCATTGCCCACGCGATTCACCAGGCTTCGAATCGGCGCAGCCGGCCCTGGGTCGACATCAACTGCGCAGCGCTCCCTGAGAACCTGGTCGAGAGCGAGTTGTTCGGTTATGAGAAAGGCGCTTTTACAGGCGCCGATGCGTCCAAGCCCGGCCTGTTCGAACTCGCCGACAAGGGCACGCTCTTCCTCGATGAAATCGGAGAACTGCAGCTTCAAACTCAGGTGAAGTTGCTGCGCGTGCTGGATGGATCTCCTTTCTACCGCCTGGGAGGTCACCGCAAGATCACAGTCGACGTCCGGATAATTGCCGCGACGAACCAGGACCTCGACGCTGCCGTCACCGCCGGCCGCTTTCGTCAGGATCTCTTCCATCGTCTCGGCCAATTTCAGCTTCGCGTGCCTCCACTGCGGGAACGTCCGGAAGACATCGTCGCGCTGGCCGAGCACTTCCTCAGCCTCAAGAATCCCGGCAGTTCCTTCGCTCCCGATGCCGTTTCCGCGCTGCTCTCGCATTCCTGGCCCGGAAATGTTCGCGAACTGCGCAACCTCATCGCCCGCGTTGCCGTGGAATCGCGCAGTCCTGAGATCCACAAATCACAGATCACCGACGCCATGTCCGGCAATCCGGTCGCGCAGCGTCAGTCTGCTTCCATGCCGGTGGGCAATCTCGAGAGCATGGAAGAGCAAATGATCATTCGCGCTCTCGAGCGCAGCGGCGGCCATCGCAGCCAGGCCGCGGAACAGCTCGGCATTTCCCGTCGCACGCTTAGCCGGAAGCTGAAGGAATACAACATCAACGTGAATTCCGCCGACGCTGCGGATTCTTTGGCCTACGTCAGCCTCCAGCAGCAAAAGTTTTTCCGCGCTCGCATCCAACTTGCCGTCGCGCTGAAGAACCAGCAGGGTGAAGAAGTATGCGTCCAGGGTGTGAACCTCAGCACCGGCGGCATGGGCGTGGATGGATTGAAAGAACCGATGAAGTTTACCGGCCTGCTCGACGTAAGCTTTCCGCTCCCTGACAGTGAGACTATTTTTCGAGCGAAGGCCCGCATCGTCTGGTTCGGCGGCGAAGGCCGCGTCGGCCTTCGTTTCGCCGTCATCGACCCCGCTCTCTTCGAGCAACTACAGCATTGGACAAACAACAAAATGAAGAACGAAGGCTGGGAATTGCCCGCCGGCCCTCAGTAGGGACTGTCCCGCGGTCTCCCGTCGGACTGCTAGTGCGCTGGCGCAGGTTGCTGCGTCGTCTGCGGAGCCGCAGCGCTCGGACTTGAGAAGTTCACCTTCGGAACCTCGCGCGATCCAGGCGAAGCCTCAAAGTAAGCTTCATTCGGCTTGAATCCCGTCATCCCAGCAAAAAAGCTGTTGGGAAACTGCTGCACGTAAGTGTTGTAATCGCGCAGCGTGTCGTTGTAACGCTTGCGCTCAACCGCAATCCGATTCTCAGTACCGGCAAGTTCGTCTTGCAGGCGCAGGAAATTCTCGTTCGACTTCAGCTGAGGATAATTTTCCACCACCAGCAGCAGGCGGCCAAGCGCTCCGTCGAGCTGCCCGTTGGCCGCGATCTTCTCTTGTGGCGTGCCGGCGGAAAGCAGCGCAGAGCGCGCCTTGGCAATGTCCCCAAACACAGTGACTTCCTGCTGGGCATAGCCCTTTACCGTCTCCACCAAATTCGGGATCAGGTCGGCGCGGCGCTGCAACACAATGTCGACCTGCGACCAGGCCGCCTTCACGGCTTCATTCTTGGCGACCAGGGTATTCTTCACGCTCACGTACTGGGCGAAAACAAACATGCATCCCAGCAATAGAATGGCCACGATAACGATCACCGCGATCAGTGCTTTGCTCATCACATTCTCCTGAAGACAGCATCCGCGAGTTCTACCTGGGGCCGACGGCACCCGAGTCCAGCATTCTATCAACTGCGGCAGCCACCTGCTCCAGCGCCGCCAGATATCGCGAAAAAACGTCTGTCACGTTGAACTTCTTACGGTCAGCCTTGCGCTCTCTTACGTCCAGTATTTCCAGGATGCCCGAGGCATCAAACCCAATCTGCTTTGACAAGGCTTCCACTGCTTCGCGTTTTCCAGCTGGCGCATCGTGGCCGAGCACGATGAGCGCATGGCGGAACAGTGTGGCGAACGACGAGACTGACCGCAGCAGCAACTCCCACATGCGAGAGTCGTTACCCATTGCGAGCAGCAGGTGCTGGCGCAGAAGAGCCAGCTTTTCCCGCAGCTCGTATTCCACCTGAACGCGATGCAGGTTCGCCGGAATCGACAGCCCTCGCACAACATCTTCGCCGAAAAGCACGTGGTGGTGCTCTTGCATGTCCAGCAGCTCAATCGTAAACACGTCAGTAGAACGCCGGATCTCGTCACGGGTCATAAACAAAGGCGGAGGTTGTTTCTGCGCATTCCACCACTTCACGGCAGGGGCCAGCGCCTGCAGCGCCGCGAATGAGCTATCGCGGATCACGCAGAATAAATTCACATTCGAAAACTCAGGATGAAAATCCCCCGCGACCGCCGACCCAAACAGAATTACGCTTTCCAGATTAGCTCCAGCCGCTGCGCGCAACCGGCTGACAAAGTCGTTAATAATCTTTTCGTGAACCATTTGTGTCCTCGCTACCAGCTACCGCTAGACCCACCGCCGCCAGACATACCGCCCCCGCCAAATCCTCCGAAACCGCCGCCCCCGCCGCCAAATCCGCCGCCGCCCCAGCTTCCGCCGCCCCTTGATCCTCCTCCGCCAAACATCCCTGAAAAAAGCATCCAGAAAAGCAAGCTGCGCAGCGGAGTAAAAAGAATAATAAGTATGACAATAATCAGCAGGATAACGCCGCCGGCCGACATCCCTCCGCCCCGCTGATTATCGGGCTCAACCGGAGCCTCTGGCTGCACGTTGGTAAGCTGAACTCCGGCGTCATCGGCGATGACCTTCGCGACTCGCGACGTGACCAGCAGCAGGCCCGCGCCATATCGCCCAGCCCGCATGAGCGGGACCGCCTCCCGCGCAAAGTCACCGGTCCTGCCATCGGTGAGAATTGGCTCCAGCCCGTAGCCGACCTCGATGCGATCGCGATGGTCGTCGATCGCATAAAGGATTAAGACGCCGCGATTCGTTGCTTTCGTTCCCAGTCCCCACTGCTGAAATAGCGCAACCGCGTAGCTTTCAATATCTGAGCCATCGAGCGAGTGGATGGTCACGACCGCGATCTTGGCGTGCGCTTTTTGGTCAATCTGCCGGCAGATGTCATCCATCTGCGCAATCGAGCTCTGGTCCAGAACGTGGGCAAAGTCGTTGACGTAGTCAGTGGCTTTAAGCTGCGAAACCGGCTCGGCCTGGGCCGCCAGAACCAGCAGCAGCGCACTTGCCACACCGAGCCACCATTTTCGGCACGCACTCATGGGAAGCAAAATTGTACAGGACGAGCAACCCGATCCCTTAATCCCTGTGACTTCACTCACGCTGCTGCGATATCATCAAAGGGATGCCAGCTTCTCACGCTTTCCAAACCGATGACGCTCGGCTGCAGCCGATTTTCGACAAAGTGATGGCCGGCGTGCGTCTCAGCGGCAACGATGCACTCGCCCTCTACCGCACCGGCGACATTCTCGCCGTGGGCTGGATGGCCAACCACGTTCGCGAGCGCATGCACGGCGACAAGACCTATTTCAACGTCAACCGCCACATCAATCCCACCAACGTCTGCGTCGCTGCCTGCCGCCTCTGCGCCTTCGGCCGCAAGAAAGATGCTCCCGGCGCCTACACCATGGCGCTCGATGAAGCTTTTGAAACCGCTGCCTCCGGATACAGCGAGGCCGTCACCGAATTTCACATCGTCGGCGGATTGCATCCCGACCTGCCCTTTCAGTATTTCCTCGATCTCTGCTCCGGCCTGAAGCAGCGCTTTCCGCAGGTTCATCTCAAGGCTTTCACCATGGTCGAGGTCGCCTACCTTTCGCGGCGTGCCAAACTCTCGATTCGCGAGACGCTCGAACAACTCAAAGCCTCGGGCGTGGATTCTCTGCCAGGCGGCGGCGCGGAAATATTCGCCGACCGCGTGCGCCACATCATCTGCGACCACAAGATCGATGGCGATCAATGGCTCGACACCGCCAGACTAGCCCACCAGATCGGACTGAAATCGAACGCCACCATGCTCTACGGCCACGTCGAGAACGACGAAGACCGTGTCGACCACCTTCTCAAGCTGCGCGCTCTGCAGGACGAAACCGGCGGCTTCCAGACTTTCATCCCGCTGGCATTTCATCCTGACAACACTCCGCTTCAGCATCTGCCGAAAACTACCGGCATGCTCGACATCAAGCAGATCGCAGTCAGCCGCCTCGTGCTCGACAACTTCCCGCATATCAAGTCCTACTGGCAGATGATGACGGCCAAGATCGCGCAGATCTCGCTGCGATTCGGCGCCGACGACATGGATGGCACAGTGATCGAAGAAAAGATTTACCACGACGCGGGCGCGACCACACCCCAAGGTATGCGCCGCGAAGAGTTGGAACGCCTGATACGCGCCGCCGGCCGCGAGCCGATCGAGAGGGACACGTTATACCGGCCCGTCACGCGGACGGAGACCTCGGTCACCGTCGCGGTGTAGCCGGACTCTTCACCGACAAACAAAAAGGCCGGAGCGGGGAAGTTCACCCCTCGTCTCCGGCCGCTCGAAACCGTCCCTACAGCTTCTCGTAGAACTCGCACGCCGAGCATGAAATGTAGATCCCGCCGGGCACGCCCCGCTCGCGGTCTTTCATACGCTTGACGATGCGCGTGGTCTTGCCGCACTTGGGGCAATCTGTGCTCTTGCTGGTGTCCATCACCTTCTTACGGTCTGCAGTTTTTGCAATCTTCGCGCCTACCGCCATGGTTCGTTTCTCCTGATCTCTCTAAATATGTGCGCAGCGATCCGTTGAGTTTCTCGAGCGAATATTGGTGGATGGGATATTTCAGAAAGCCTGACGGAAAATCCACTTTGGAAGATTCTTACGTCTGCGTCTTGTCTCTCTTCCGTACAAGCTATTTTACAGTAAGCCCTCGCTGTCTGTCTCGCCGCCGGGGGGTGTGGGGACAGCCGTCCTCGGCTGTCCGTCGAGCGCAGCTCGACGCTTCTTTCGCCTTGGTCGCACGTTTGACCCCATTCCTCGCCCCTGCTACCGTCATATGTTTGCCCTCCGAGGAGATTCACTATGCCTGCCATCAAATTTCGCGGTGTCGATTTCATCCAGTTTGATTCGTTGCTTACCGAAGAAGAACGCCTGGTCCGCGATACGACGCGCAAATTCATCGAAGACAACCTCGTCCCCATCATTGAAGAGTGCAACCGCGCCGGCCGCTTCCCGCGCGAACTGGTCAAGCCCATGGCCGATCTCGGCTTCTTCGGCGCATCGCTGCAGGGCTATGGCTGTGCCGGCATGGGCAATGTCGAGTATGGACTGGTAACCCAGGAACTCGAACGCGGCGATTCCGGCGTGCGCAGCTTCGTCAGCGTGCAGTCCGCGCTGGTCATGTATCCCATCCATACCTTCGGCAGCGAAGAGCAGAAGCAGACCTGGCTTCCCGCCATGCAAAAGGGCGAAAAGCTAGGCTGCTTCGGACTCACTGAACCCGGCTTCGGTTCCAATCCCGGAGGCATGCGCACCCGCGCCCGCAAAGTGGGCAACGAGTACATTCTCAACGGCGAGAAGATGTGGATCACTTCTGGCAGCATCGCCGACGTCGCCGTGATCTGGGCCAAGGTGGAAAACGAAAACGACAAGATTCGCGGATTCCTGGTCGAGACCGACCGCCCCGGCTTTAAGGCCGACGACATTCACGGCAAATGGTCGCTGCGCGCTTCGGTCACTTCAGGGCTGTCGCTTCAGGACGTTCACATCCCCGAGTCGAACCTGCTGCCAAAAAGCGGCGGCTTGAAATCGCCGTTGATGTGTTTGAATCAAGCGCGTTACGGCATCGCCTGGGGCGCAGTCGGAGCGGCTATGGCCTGTTACGATTGTGCTTTGCAGTACGCCATCTTGCGCAAACAGTGGCGCGACCAGCCCATCGCCTCGCACCAGCTCGTGCAGGATAAGCTCACCTGGATGATCAGCGAGATCACGAAAGCGCAACTGCTCGTGCTGCAGGTTGGCCGCCTGAAAGATGCGGGCAAGGTCGAGCATCAGCACATCTCCATGGCCAAGCGCAACAACGTCTGGATGGCGCTCGAGTGCGCCCGCCTCTCCCGCGACATTCTCGGCGCCAACGGCGTCGCCGACGACTACCCGATCATGCGCCACATGATGAACCTGGAATCCGTGAAGACCTACGAAGGCACGCACGATGTGCATTCGCTGATCATCGGGCAGAGCGTGACCGGAATTGATGCGTTCTAAGTATCGGAACTGCTAGGGCCCGGAAAATTGAGTCGAAGAGCTAGCTTGGTAAAGTTGTGACGAAACGCGGCGATCTGAACGACGTAATCCGCGAAGAGAGCAGCCGAGGCAGAAAGCGGCCGATCGACATGAGCGCGATCAGGGACCACGAAGAGCGGCGGAACGAAGTGGTCGAAATATTTCGCAATGGTACGCGGCAGGAGTTGCAGGCGCTTCTCAAAAGGTGGAATTACTCAAACGAACGGATCGACATCATCCTCGGAGTTCGACGCCGCACGCGGTCTGCGATCTTCTTAGTTTCGGCGTCGGCCCGGGCGCGGTTCTGCAGCGTCATTTTATCGGCGCGCTCGTTGATCTCAGCTGCGATGCGTTCAGCCAGCTCCTCCAGCTGATCTTCCTTCTGACGTTTCAGCTTGGCGACGGCCATAGGGTTCCTTTGTCTGGCGCTGATTCTACCACTTCAATTGTCGCTTGCAGATTAAGATGATGCAAGACTGACTTTGGTAACCTCACGCAGTCGGCTTATCCCGCGGCGGTTCCACCGCCAGAAACTCTTCTGCAAAGCGCCGGCTGTAACTCTCAAGCAGCGTCTCCACGCGTTGCGGATCGTTCGACCGCAAAATCAAACCAGCATGGTGATGTTTCTTGATCCGTAAAAGCACTTCCGGATCGTCGTACCCCGAAGTATCGGGATTCTCCTGCCGCGCCAGCGACAGTATGACTCCCGCATACTCCTCGCGCACCGGAGGAAGCTTATACGTTCCATCCCCGCCAGCAATCTCGATGCGGGCCCACTCCTGCCATAGGTTGATTCCGCTGGCAGTCTCGACCATCTCGTTGATGTATGCGCCGCCCACCCGCGCCGCACACTCCAAAAAATAAAAGTTCCCGTCGGCATGTGCCTGGATGAATTCCGTATGGGCCACGCCGCGCACCAGTCCCAGCGCCGCAATCAAATCACGATTGATCTTACGCAAGCCCAAGTCCGCGTGGCTGCCTCGCGGTATAACGCACGTGGTAAAAATGCCTCCGCCCTGCGCCACATTCATCGGCGGTTTGCCGTACTTGCTCACGCTGGCAAACAGCACTTCGTTTTCGGAAACCACCGAGTCCACGTGATAGACCTCGCCCGGAACAAACTTTTCGAGCAGAAACGAAGACTGCTTGTCCCCCAGTTGCTCCAGCACCGGCCACAACTCTTCCGCGGCGTGAATCTTTTTGATCCCGATCGCCGAGGCCTCCTGGCGGGGCTTCAACACCCACGGTCCCGGAACATGTTCAAGGTAATAACGGATGTCGTCGTGATTGAAGACCGGAACGAAATCGGGCACGCGCACATTCCGATCCAGCGCCTTCATGCGCATGGCCAGCTTGTCGCGAAAATAGCGCATCGTGGTCAGGCCCATCCCCGGAATGCGCAGGTGTTCGCGGAGAGTTGCTGCAGTTTCCATGTCGTATTCATCGAGCGCGACAATGCGATCAATTTTCTGCCTGCGTGCCAGATGGGTCACGGCCTGCACAATGTCGGGCAAGGAGATTTCTGCTGGAAGATAGAAGGTATCTTCGAGGCTCTCCCGAGGCCAATCGGCCTCGCGCAACTTTTCCGCGGTAACCAGCAGCACGCGGCAACCTTGCCGCTTGCACTCGCGCATGAATTCCTGTCCCTTTTCGTAGGTCGTGATGCACAGGAAAGTCAGGGGGCGCGATTCGGACATGAGAAGCCTTTTCGTTAACAGGGTTGAGAGAATATCACGGGGGCTGCTTGCCTGAGTATGCGTTATTCCCATGTCTCCAGCCGTTTCTTTCAATCTCGTCGCGATTGCGATATATTCTCAGGCCGGTCGAAAGTAGCCGGTTGTCAGGCCTCTTGGGAGACTCTTATGGGTACGCAAACTCGTTTGGAAGGCAAAGCGCGCAGTTTCGGTGAGAACATTGAAAGCGATCTGGCGTCGCGATTTCTACGGGTGGTCGAAGTGGCGGCAATCGCTTCGGCCCACACCATGGGCCAGGGCGAACGTAAGCTCTCTGACCAGGTGGCCACCGAGGCCATGCGGCAGACCATGGACTCCATCCCCATGCGTGGCACGATCGTCATCGGTGAAGGCGAGCGCGACGAAGCTCCCATGCTCTACATCGGGGAGAAAGTCGGCGCCGATTTTCCCGACGGCCGCGAGGTGCCTGAAGTCGACATAGCCGTCGATCCCCTCGAAGGCACGAACCTTTGCGCCACGGGCGCGCCCGGAGCGATCACCGTACTGGCCGCCTCTGAGCGCGGAGGGTTGCTGAACGCTCCCGACTGTTACATGGAAAAGATCGTTGTCGGGCCCTCGTGCAAAAATGCGGTCGACCTCGATGCGCCTGTGGCCGACAATCTGAAAAATATTGCGAAACGGATGGAGCGCGATGTGGAGGACCTGGTGGTGATCGTGCTCGATCGTCCACGCCACGAAAAGCTGATCGCCGATATTCGCGCTGCAGGCGCGCGCATCCGCCTCATCGGCGACGGCGACCTCTCAGCTGGCATCGCGGCCGCTGTGATCGGCACGGGGGTGCACGCGGTGATGGGCTCGGGCGGTGCCCCGGAAGGCGTGATCACAGCTGCCGCTATCCGCTGCCTGAACGGCTACATGCTCGGCCGCCTCGTGGTCAAGCCCGACCAGGAAGAACGCCTCGCCCGTATGGGCATCAAAGATAAGAATCGTATCTATGAAGCCGAAGATCTTGCTCCCGGCAAGCAACTCATCTTCGCCGCGACCGGCGTCACCGACGGCGCCCTGCTGAAAGGCGTCCGCTTCTTCGGCGAAGGCACGCGGACTTCGTCGGTGATCCTCACCCAACTCACCGGCAAGGTGCGCTTCATTGAGAGCATTCACCTGGAAAAAGGGCCAGACGTAAAGGTGCGATTCGCGTAAGGGTTTCCGTTTCTATATTCCTAACCTTTCTTCTGATCCTCGGGAAGCTCGGGGACTGGCGGGAACTCTTGCGAGTATCCCTTCAGCAAACTTACGGTTACTTCGCTGCGGCGGGTGCCGTCGTGAATGGCGATCTTGTGCGGTCTGCCGGCACGGTATCCCTCCCACAACGAAACGCCGGCGTAGGCGCCGTCTTTACGCAGGATGTAGTACGTCATGTCGACGAAGCGCAGCTTGTTCATGTCGCCGCTGTAGATGTGGACGATGCGCTTGAGTGTTTCCATGCCGGCTTCGTGCGGAGACATGCCGTGGCGCATGTTTTCGACGATGGTATGCGCGCCGGCGACCTTGATGTTTTCCTCGCCACTGCCGGTTGCGCCGGCTGAACCCACGTCCTGGTCGGTGTAGCAACCCGCTGCGATGATGGGCGAATCGCCGACGCGTCCGGGAAGCTTGAAAGCTAATCCGCTGGTCGTGGTGCAGCCGGAGATTTCTCCTTTGTCGTTCAAAGCAGAGCAGTGAATGGTGCCTGTTGGTGGAAACAGAACCTGGCGCACGGCGGTCATTTGCAGTTCAGGCTCGATGCCGAGGTCAGCGGCGCGCGCTTGCAGGTCCTGCACGCGCTGCTGCCACAGTTTCGATTGTGGTTTATTGGGATTCGCGTCGGGAGGCTGCCATTGCGGGTCGGCGAGGCCTGGCCCCCACCAGTCTTCATTCGAGTGGAACTCTTTCCACAGCAGCCAGACTTTGCGAGAGTGCTCGGTGAGCAGGTTCTCGCGCGGGAAACCGTCGGCTACGGCGAAGCGCTCCGCGCCTTCGCCGACCAGCATGATGTGTCCAGTGTGCTCGAACACGGCTTTCGAGACCAGCGAGACATTCTTGATGTTGCGCACGCCTCCGACCGAACCAGCGCGGCGGGTGGGACCGTGCATGCAGCAGGCGTCGAGTTCGACCACGCCTTCTTCGTTCGGAAGTCCACCGAGACCGACGCTGGTGTCTTTGGGATCGTCTTCTGGTCCCTTGACCACTTTGAGAGCGGCGTCGAGCGTGTCGCCGCCGCTTTTCAGGAAGGCGTAGGCTTCGTCGAGATAGTTGAAGCCGTTATTGGCGCAGATGATGATGGGGCGCTTGTAGGGTCCGGACTGTGCGCCGTGCTCCTGGGTTGCAGGACCTTGTTTGGAATCTTCTGCCTGGGCTCGGGCTCCTACTCCGGCGGCGACTGCTCCTAGAACTGACGTCTTTACGAAATCACGGCGCGAGAAAGTCATGGGCTTCTCCTGGTTGCGGGAAACCGGGAAGGATATCACGTCGCCGGTGGGGATTTTGTGCTTTGTCGCCCAGATCGGATATCAAAAAAATGCAGACCGAATCAGCTTAAATTACTTGGAATCAATAGTTTGCGAGAAATCGATCGGGCTTGAATCCGGCTAAAATATTGATTCCAGGGGGCTTGACCGTAAAATATTGCGGACACAGGAGTTAGGCGCATCCGCATCGCGTAAGTTATTTGGAATCAGTCATGCGATTTCTGTCGAGACTGAAAACAATCGGATTCTGCTAGCAAAATCTTATGGGGGAAGGGCTTAGCCAACGTTCTATTCAGTTTTCAATGAACTGTTCTTTACTGCCTTTGCTGGGGCAATCATGAACGAATTTGGGGTGAGGAGCAAGGTTAGATGTCACACGCGTCGGCTGTGGAAAAGTGTGGAGGTAAAAAGCTCCTTCGCTGGGTTGGAGCGGGTCGCGAAGGTCAGAATCCCAAGGGGTTTGGAGGAGTGGAATTCGACCCTTTTCGGCTCCGCTCAGGGCAAGCTCTTTCGCGAAGAATGCGAAGGATGGGGCACGCGGCGGAGTCAGTGCCGATCCCCTCAGCGGCTAAAGCCGTTTCCGACTTCGCGCCTTTAACGCAGCGCTAGGAGCGCTGCTCCACCCTAAGGCGAATTTACGGCACGAGTGGAACTTGTGCTCTTCCAGAGCTGTTAGAGGCGGGCGGAGAAGTCAAGACCCCAAGGAATTGGCCTCGGTGGAATCCCACCCTTGCGCAAAGAGCGCGCAAGGATGAGGCACCCATGGTTCAGTAATTCATACACACCTATAATTAGCCGCTGGCTAATCCGCGGTAGCGGCCTACCAGACCGGCACGGCGGCTGACCGAGGGATTGGGCGGGACGACGTCGGCGATGGAGCGCAGGTTGCTATCGATGGCTTGATCGGGACGGAAGCGCAGCAGGGCGGCGATGTTCCCCACCTTGTCGAACTCGGGATCGTCTTTGACATAAAAGAGTTCGATGTCGTGACGGATGACCCAGGGCAGGATGGCTTCGCCGACGTCGACCACCTCTCTAGTCTGCTTTCCGCAAACCGGACAGATGTTGACCAGGTGGGCGTCGAGGTGGCCGCAACCAGAGCACTCGACGGCCTGGGCGTGATAGCTTTGGCCGACCAGCAGGGTTTGCACTTCGCCCAGTTCGAGCGCGTTGAGCACGCGGCGCAATCCGGTGACGCCGCGGGCCCGGTGATGAGCCTGATTGAGGGTTTCGCGAACCGCCTCCTCACGGCGCTGCGCCTGCGCGTCGGCGAAGATTGTTTCCGCGTGCGCACGGATTTCTTCATTGCTCACATGCGCAACCTCGGCGGTAAACCGGCCCAGCAATTTCTGCTTGGCGTAGGGGTGCAGTTGTGGTTCGAATTGCGACCAGTGACTGTCCTGGCAGCCCACGATCCAGTTTTCGAACATGCCTTTGTCTTTATTGCTTCTGTCTTTATTGCTTCGGTCTTTATTGCTTCTACCGAGCGCATCCTTTACGAACTCGGCGATGAACTTGAAATGGTGACGGGCTTCATCGGCGACGCGGCGCTCGACGTGGCCGGCATCATAGCCGCCGAAGCCGTCGCCGCGGCCGCGGCGGGTTAGTGGATGAAAGAAATCCATACGTTCGTTCAATTCGCCCAGACGCAGATCGAAGAGGCGGGCGCGGTGACGATCGACCAGCACGATGCCGAGGCTGGGAAACGCTCCCAGTAATTGGGCGAGCGGTTTCAAGTGAAAATGGCGGCCCACCAGAATTTGGGTGCCGGTCAATTGCGCCGGCAGGTCGTACTCGCGCCAGAAGCCTTGCGCGCTGCAGGCGAACACGGCTTTGGCGCGGGCGCCGTGACCATGTGTGCCGTTACCGCGTAGATCCTGTGACAGGCGGACAATGCGATCGAGATCGGCGCGGGCGGACTCGAAAGTATCTTTACTCATATTATTGCTGTTATTCGAGCTCTTGCTTCTAGCCTCCAACTGGCGCAGGGCTTCGCGCGCGAGATCTTTGGTAAGGATTGCTTCCTCTTTGTGTGCTTTGTTGCGGGGTGTGGTGGGCTGAAAGTAGAAGCTGAGAGCGCAGGCTGACGGATCTTCAAATTCTGCTAATTCGTGGATTTGTTCCCGAGTGATCATTCGGTCATCCCAGTCCTTTCAAAGAAGTGGAGGGCGACTTATGCCGTGCCGGTGATGGCGAACCTCCCTTTAAATTGCCGGACGAGCCGGGGCGATTTGCGCAGGTGCTCGCGCGCGGTAGCAATGGAAATCAACACGCGATCGGGCGAAGCGCCGGTGATGGCGGAGATTTCGTCGACGCCAAAGCCTTCGAGTGCGTGCAGGACGAAAGCCTCGCGATGGACCGGGCTCACGTCGTGCAGAGCGGAGGCGATGAGGTGCATCATTTCATCGGAGCCGACGATTTGCTCGGGCGTGGCCACGCGGCCGTCGGCGATGATGGTTTCTTCGGTGATGGCTTCGTCCGGCTGGTGGAATTGCAGTTCGGCCTCGTCGCTGCCCTTTACGTTTTGCTTGCGGGCCGAATCTTCGAGATGCACGGCGCTGCCATTGCTGCCCTCGGGACGGCAAAGTTCATCGAGAGCCTTCATGGCTAAGCGGTAGAGCCAGGGCTCGAGGGCGAGGCGCTCCGGCTTGTCTTTGTTGTTATCGTCGCCTTCGCCGAGAGCGGCGGC
The DNA here is from genome assembly GCA_049673585.1 of Candidatus Sulfotelmatobacter sp. Taxonomy (GTDB): domain Bacteria; phylum Acidobacteriota; class Terriglobia; order Terriglobales; family Acidobacteriaceae; genus Sulfotelmatobacter. The sequence continues at coordinate 74,877 of JBATXV010000016.1, forward strand.
GATGGTTTCGTCAATGACTTCGTCTTTGCTGATGGAGTCTGGCGCCATCAGATCGGAGGCCTCGCGGAAATAGATTTCGCGTTCCACAAAGCGCTCGAGGCGGGAGAGATTCACATTGACGTAGGAGCGCACGTCCTCGGCGGAAACCATCGCCGGGAAAACCGCGGCCAGCGTCTGCTCAAAGGGCACAGAAGCATTGCGACGAGCTGAGGCCTCATGTTGGCGGCGCGGCCACTTGTGGGAGGAGCGCAGCAGGTCTTTATGCTTGTTGACCTGCTGCAGAAGGTCTTCGAAAGCAGTTTTCACCGCTGTGGCGGCGGTTGGGGCTTTGGCCTGGACGGCCATCTGGCCGGAAGGCAGGCGCAGGTTGAGAGAAACGCTGGTGCCTTCGCGGGCGGAAATCTCCTCGACCATGCCTTTCAAATGAGTCAGCTCGGGACGGAAGACCTGCAGGCGTTTCCGCAGTTTTTCGACTTGATGTTGGATATCTTTCTCTACGGCGGGAGTTTTATGAAGCCGGTAACTAATGTGAACGTTCATGAGCACCTCAAGCTTGCCAAACGGCGACGCGCAAACCAGTGCTTTCTACCGCGATTGTACACCCGCGCAAGACTACGAGGCTTTAATCGAAAAAAGTGATTGGAGGGTTCAACGGTTTTGGGAATTGTGGAACGAGCGGAGAAAGTTTGGAACAAAATAATTGGGACTGGCTGTTTGCTTGGGACGGCAGTGTGCAGAGGGGAGATCCCTCGTCCCGCTGGAGAAAACGCGGGACTTCGGGATGACCGCATAAGGTGAAGCGTCGAGGACTTTCAATCTGAGCTGCGACCAAATAATTTACAGAGTGGTGCCGCGCCGGATATGATCCGTGAGCGATGAAATTAAAAAACCTTCTGCTTCTTGCCGCTTTGGTTGGTTCGGTGTGGGCTCAAGCTGCTTTATCCCAGGCTCCTTCGTCCCAAGCTCCTTCACCCCAGGAAGTTGATGCTGTCTATCTTGATGCCTACGCGCTGTACCTAAATATTCACGAGAACCCGGAACTCTCTTCGCATGAAACGCAAACCGCGGCGAAGCTGGCGGGCCGATTGCGAGGCCTCGGCTATGAGGTGACGGAACATGTCGGAGGGACGGGAATTGTGGCCATCCTGAAAAACGGCGCGGGCCCGACTGTGATGCTGCGCACGGAACTGGATGCGCTGCCGGTGGAAGAGAAGACCGGGCTGCCTTATGCGAGCAAGGTTCACGCCAAAGATGACGCCGGGCATGAGGTTCCGGTGATGCACGCCTGCGGGCACGATTTGCATATGGCATCGATCATCGGGACGGCGGCGGTTATGGCCCACAGCAAAGACACCTGGCATGGGACGTTGATGCTGATCGGGCAGCCGGCGGAGGAAACGATTCTTGGCGCGAAGGGAATGATCGAAGATGGTTTGTTCACGCGCTTTCCCAGGCCTGACGTGGTGGTGGCGCTGCACGTTGGCAATGGGTTGCCGGCGGGGCAGGTTGGGGTGACTCCGGGAGTTATGAGTACGAACGCGGATTCTCTGCGGATTACGATTTATGGCAAGGGCGGGCATGGCTCGGCTCCGCATACGGCGATTGATCCTATTGTGATTGCGGCGCGGACGATTCTGGCGCTGCAGACTATTGTTTCGCGGGAGGTGAAGCCCGGAGAAATGGCGGTGGTGACCGTCGGCTATATTCGGGCGGGGACGAAGAATAACATCATCCCGGATCAGGCGGAGTTGGGGCTAACAGTGCGGACGTTCAAGGCAGACGTCCGCAAGCAGGTGCTGGCCGCGATTACGCGGATCACGAACGCGGAAGCGGAAGCGGCGGGAGCGCCGCGTCCGCCGTTGATTGAGCATTACGAGGCTACGGACTCGGTGTATAACGATCCGGCGCTAGCTGAGCGGATGCGCGGGGTGCTGGAGTCGGCGCTTGGCAAAGATAATGTGATCACGGAACCGCCGGCGACGGCGTCGGAGGATTTTTCTTATTTCGTCGAGCAGGGGATTCCGGGCTTCTACTTCGGCTTGGGAGGAGCGGATCCGGAGAAGCTGGCTCAGGCTAGGGCTGCGGGGACCATGCTGCCGTCGAATCACTCTCCGCTATTTGCGCCGGATGCGGACCCGGCGCTGCATACCGGGATAAAGGCGGAAGTGGCGGTGTTGAGGAGTTTGCTGAAGTGATGGGCGGAATCAGCGATTCGCAAGAGTCAAAATGTCTCCCAAACCGAGCAGCTTGACGTCAGCGGTGACGAGCGTGAGATGGAGGATCTGGGCCGTCGCAGCCAAGAATCGGTCAGCAGGATCGTGATGTGACAACGGCAATTTCTGCGCGGCGAGAGCGATCTCGTGGGTTAATGGCGCTTCCCGGAAGGAAGCCGTCGCCTGGGCGACCCAGGCGCTGATATCCGCCGGCAACTCAATTCGGCCTTTGGCCTGCAAAGTCAATGCTTCCCAGGTATTGATCGGAGAAAGCCAGAATTCATTTTCTGGATTCTTTAGTTCTTGCATCACCCTTCTCCCTAAGCGATGCGGTTGGTTCAGACTCCACAGCCAAATGTGAGTATCGAGAAGCAGCTTCAATCGCGCAACGCCTCCCAGTCGCTTTCCTCATTGGCGGGAGAGACGATATCCCCCAAGATCTTCATGGAGCCCTTCATCGAGCCAATCCAGTCCCCCGGACCCGCCTTGGGCGACGCCGGTATGACTTCGGCGACCGGCTTTCCGAAGCGTGTCACAAGGATTGGCTTCTTCGTCTTTTGGACCTGATCGAGCAGAGCAAGGCACTTGGCCTTGAATTCGGAGATGGCCACTTCCTTCATCAATCTATTAGACCATAGTCATCAAAGATGGTCAACGTGTGATCTGCACGCCATTAGCGGTGCTTTAGCGCTTCCAGTTCCTCCAGAGTTCTTGGCCAGTCTGATCCTAGGAGTCGGGACAGGCTGCGGTCGGCTAGAACTTTGCCGGCGGTCTGGCAGCGGGCGCAGTAGTTGGTTTCCTTGTCGGCGTAGCGGATTCGCAAGACTTTGTCGCCGCATCTGGGACACGGTTCTCCGTAGCGGCCGTGAACTGCCATGCCCTCGCGAAAAGCGGTGACCTTTTCGGGGAAGGCCGCGCTTGCTTCGGCGCGGAGCCGATCGATCCAGAACTGAAGCGTTTGGCGGGTGGCGGCGAATAGCCGCTCCCATTCTTCCGGCTGCAGTTTTTGCGTGAGGGTAAGCGGGGAGAGTTGCGCGGCGTGCAGGATTTCGTCGGAATACGCGTTGCCGATGCCGCTTAACAGACGCGGATCGGTGAGCGCGCGTTTGAGGGTGTGGTTTTCGGCAGTGAGCGCCGCGCGGAAGGAATCGAGGTTGCTGGAGAAGACATCGATGCCTCCGGCGTCGAAGGAACGCAGGGCTCCCTCGCCGCGCACAAGGTGCAGGGAGGCGCGGCGCTTGGATCCGGCCTCGGTGAGGACCAGAGAGCCATTGGGGAAGTCGAATGCGGCCAGAGTCTGGCGGCCCGCGAGCTTTGCCTCTGGCGGGCGCCAGTGCAGTCGGCCGGCGATCATCAGGTGAAGGATCAGCCAAAGGTCGTTGTCGTTGTCCAGACCAGCCAAGCCGATTGCGATGCGCTTGCCGACGCGTCGCAGTTCGCTGACTACGCGACCTTCCACATCGGCAAGCGGCGGTTGGGCGGTTCGCAGGAGGAAGGCGCTCTGCAGCCGTATGCGCTCGAGTGGCTGACCGACGATGCGCGATTCCAGTGCGGCAATATAGGCGGCGATGTCGGGCAGTTCCGGCATGCGGATAGCTTGCACGGGCGACGGCGATTTAGCAACGTGGCGGCGGGAGAGGTTGAGAGCGAAGCCGAAATCGCCTTCAATCGGAAAAAACCATACCGTGGCTCAAGAAACAGCGTGCCCATCAATTAGTTCGAATCGGTGACGCCGATTTGGACCAGATGGTGGACCAGATGCGTGACGTAGTCGTTCGCCAGGAAGTCGAGAGTGACGGGCTCTCCGGAACCGATGCGGCAGACGGTTTCCAGCTTAGGGGCCGGCAGGCGGGCGATTATGTGAGCGAGGTAGCGATTGTAGGCGGCCCACAGCGAGACCAGCAGTGGCCAGTCGGCCTCCTGGGGAGCCTGCACACCTACGTTTCCGTCCTGGTCGTAGCGCGGGAAGTCCAAAGACGGTTGCAGGGCGGCACGGACGAATCGCTGATGGTTGTTTGAAGCCGAATCAATTAAATGTCCGAGGACCTGCTTGCGCGACCAGCCGCCAGGCCGTATGGGCCTGGAGCTTTCAGGCTCACTGACTTTGCGAAGCTTCGGCTCGGCGGTTTCGACCACGCGAAGCAGCTGTTCACTCAGCTCTCTCATCTGCTCTCCTGTAGCTGGGGCGGCTGGCCTACGAACTTATCTGCTCCAGAATCGCGCGAGCTTCGGCTGCGGGGTCGGCGGCTTCGGTGATGGGACGGCCCACTACGATGTGGGTGGCTCCGGCGGCGATGGCTTCGGCGGGGGTGGCGACGCGGGCTTGATCTGCGTGGCGTGAGCCGGCCGGCCGCACGCCGGGATTGACGATGGCGAAGTTGTGGCCGAGTTCGGCGCGCACAGCCGCGGTTTCGCGGGCGGAGGTGACGATGCCCTTGCATCCGTTGTCTAGGGCCAGCGTAGCTAAGCGCAAGACTTCCTCGCGCACGGTGCCGCGAAATCCGACTTTTCCCATTTCGTTTTCGTCGAGGCTGGTGAGTACGGTGACGCCCAGCACGAGCAGTGCGGGGTTGTTGGCGCGAGCGGCGTCGACTGCGGCGTGGAGCATTTTGCCGCCGCCGGCGGCGTGCACGGTCAGCATGCTTACTCCGAGCCGGGAGGCTTCATGCACGGCTGCGGCTACGGTGGTAGGAATGTCGTGATACTTGAGGTCGAGAAACACGCGCCGGCCCGAGGCGACGAGATCCCGCACCACCTGCTGGCCTTCGGCGGTGTAGAGCTGCATGCCCACTTTATAGGTGAAGGCAGAGTCGCCGACGGCCGCTACGATTTTTTGTGCGGCCGCTGCGGTGGAAACGTCGAGAGCGACGATCAGCTTCTCGCGCGCTGGGTTGACGCCTGTATCGTTCGGGATGCGGTTGGTCAGAGTGGCGTGCATCCCGAACAGTGTAGTTGGTTTACTGGAGTTCCGCCATAGGATGGTTGTAGGCTACGGTCTGGTAAACCTGCCGGCGTTCGGTCCGGGGCTTTACCAGATCCAGGCGAACTCGCTGCAGCCCGCGCTGCTCGAAGCGGAGCACCTGGGCGGCACCGAAGGAAAGGTCGATAATGCGGCCAGGTACGACTGGTCCGCGGTCGTTGATCTTGACCACGACCACTCGTCCGTTGCGGAGGTTCGTGACCCGCACGTAGCTTCCCAAGGGAAGCGTGGGGTGGGCGGCGGTCATGTCATACATGTCGAAATCTTCGCCGCTGGCGGTCGGCTTGCCGACGAAATATTCGCCGTACCAGGAGGCTGTTCCAACTTGATACGGGTGGTTTTTGAGGTTGTGGTTGCGGACTTCAGGTTGGGCTGGAACTGCCCTAGTTTGGGCTGAACTGGCCTCCGAGTTGTTCGGTCCCTGAGCCGCTCCCAGTCCGACGACCAAGAAAGCGATCGTCAGTCCATGAGCTATACGTCCACGCATTCAGTTCTCCTCGCATCTCAAAAGTCGTCCTAGCTAGGCTGTTTGGTTACGGTTCTGTAAATGGTAGGGGGCTGAGAGGGGGTTGTCAACCCGAAAGTGCATGCCCTATGGTGACGTGGCAGTAATCGATATCTCACGTAACTTGTTGTTAATCATGAGTAATCGGCAACAAGTCATTCAAAACAATTAGGTTACATATGTATCATATGGTAAATACTCTGGAGGGTGTAGTCCGGGAAGTATTTTCATCATTAATGGATTCAATGGTTTACAGACAATTCTTTCTAAGTTGTTTATGGAGAGTATTTTAGGTACAAGGTTGCATACAGGACGGCTTATTTTTTTTCGAGGATCATGGCTGAAAAACCACCAGTCGTGCTGACCATCGCCGGTTTCGACCCCTCATCGGGAGCCGGGGTGACGGCCGATATTAAGACGATTGCCGCCCACGGCTGCTATGGAGTGGCTTGCATTACCGCCCTGACCGTGCAATCCACCGCGGGGGTGCGCCGGGTGGAGGCGCTGGATCCCGGGCTGGTCAGTGAGACTCTGGAAGAACTTGCCGCGGATATTCCCATCGCGGCTGTGCACATCGGGATGCTGGGGGCCGGGAAGGTGGTTAAGGCTGTGGCAGAGTTCCTTGGCCGGCGGTCGGGGAAGGCCAGATTACGCAATGTAGTCCTCGATCCGATCCTCAAGTCTTCCTCGGGCGCGGACCTGCTGGATGCGGTCGGGACCAGGCTGCTGATCGAGAAGCTTATCCCACTTGCCGATGTGATCACTCCGAATGTGGAGGAGGCCGCGGTGCTCACCGGCTTGAAGGTGACCGATCTCGACGAAATGAGGGCGGCGGCGGCGAAGCTCCATCAAATGGGCTCGGCTGCCGTGGTGATCACCGGCGGGCATCTGGAGAAGGCAACCGATCTGTTGAGTTTCACCACGAAGAGCGGAATCGAGGAAGAAGTATTCAAAGCGGAGCGGCAACGGTCGAATTCTACTCACGGCACGGGTTGCGCCTTTGCTACGGCGATGTCGTGCCATCTGGCGCTCGACCGTGGATTAGCCGAGGCTGCCCTGCTGGCCAAAACCTTCGTGACCGCAGCGATTGCCGCCGGTCATCCGCTGGGGCACGGGACCGGACCTGTGCATCATCTTTATCGTATGAATCAGCAACGGCGGGCGGCGGGGACGGGAAGCGAGTCGTAAGGATAGGGCCGCTGCCCGGCGGCGGGCTCGCCGCTTTCGACTCAGCAGAGGAGGACGGCCGGCAGGATGCCGGCGCTACTCGGGGTCTGACGGTTTCTTCAGCAAAATTCCGGCTACGAACGATGCCGTCGCGGCCAGCAGCCATTCGATCCGCCACATCTGGATGGCCTGGAACTCCGCCAGATTTGCCGGGCGGTAGAAGAGGCTGACGCCGATCGCTCCCAGCACACAGCCGAGGCCGATCATGAAGGCGATGAGGGGCGCAGTTGGCAGCCCGATCCAGCGCTTGATTTCGTGGAAATGCAGATAGTGGAGCCAGTCAGGAAAGGAAATCTCCTGCCAAGCGGTGGCAATCAAACGGGCAGATGTCCGAAGGCCGGTGCCCACGCGTGCAACGTTGCGCACCCATAGACCACTCACGAGAGCGGCCTCCGCGGTGGTATGCACGGTTGGACGGCGGAGCCCGCAGGTATGGCAGAACCTAGCCCCGATCATGAACTCGGCGCCGCAATCGGCACAGGCATCCGCCATTGCCGGGGCCGCAGCCGGGGGAGCTGCGACCGCCGGTGGCTCCAGCACAACGGGGGACCGCCAAAATTCCTGCGGAGCATCTTGAATAACTTCAGCCATAGATAGGAGCGTCTAGTTTGGGAAAGGCAAGCCGACAACCAAAGCACACCGTCGACTAAGGTGTTTTCGAGTCAAATACTTGCAATTTTCCCCCAACCGTGTTGCAAGCGCGTCCCGCGCAATTATTACCCGCAAACCCGTAAAGATGCCCCAGTACCTTGGTTTTTTTCCGGTCTGGTTCAGGAAATTATAGAGTTCAGGCCGGTATGTTTTGAGAAATTGTTAGGTTTGCCCGATGACGTTTTTGGTTCGTCCCGTGCTGCGGAAAACTCGGTTAGACTAAGGTTCACAGGTTGACGGTCGGGATGCAATCGAGGCTGATAGTGAAACGGTTGATGGGCGGGAAGGCGGTGTTTTGCCTCGTCATCCTGTTTATCTTTTGTTTGTTATGCCCTCAGGCGCTGGCTCAAACTGCGCCGGAAGGGTCTGGCCCATCGGCGACGGCTGATTCCACGGAACACGATCCGCTGGTGGAGGCCGCTTTTGACCATTTTTATAACCTTGAATACGACCGGGCGATTGAGGAGTTCGAGAAGCTGGTGGATCGGCATCCGAGCGACCCCTCGGCGGTAAATCACCTGCTGACCGCAGTTCTGATGCGCGAACTTTACCGCATGGGCGCGATGAACAGCGGCGAGTATGCCAACGACAGCTTTATCGGAGAAGCGCATCGGCCAGCCGACCCAAAGGTGAACGAGTGGATCAAGCAGTTAGTGGAGCGCGCCGAAGGGCTGGAAGAACAGGAACTCAGGGTGAATCCGAACAACGTGGATGCGATCTACGCCCGCGGCGTGACCCGGGCGCAGTTCGCGCTGTATACCGCGCTGGTGGAGCGCGCCTGGTTTTCCGCGCTGCGCAATGCGGTGGGCGCGCGCCGCGATCACGAACGGGTTTTGGAACTCGACCCTCACTATTTGGATGCGAAGCTGGTTGTGGGCACGCATAACTATGTGATGGGCAGCCTCCCATGGAGCGTGAAGGTGGCCGTGGCGCTGGTGGGATTGACGGGGACGAAAGAAAAAGGACTCGAATACCTGCGCGAAGTGGCCGACAGCAACGGAGAAAACAGCGTGGATGCCAAGGTGGTGCTGAGCCTGTTTCTGCGGCGCGAGCATCGCTACGATGAGGCGCGCGCTCTGATGCACGAGCTGGCGGTGCGATATCCCAGGAATTATTTGTTTCCGCTGGAGGAAGCCAATCTGCTGCGCGCCAGCGGCCATGGGCCCGAGGCTGCAACGGCTTATCGCAAGGTATGGCAGAACGGGCGGGAAGGGAAGTACGGCAACCTGCACTACGAGATGGCTGCATGGGGTCTAGGTGAGCTGCTGCGCAGCCAGAAAGATTACGCCGGAGCCGTGGCGGCGTATGAATTGGTAGGGGAGGCTGCGGAACCCGATCCTGAGACGCTGCAGAAGGCCAACCTGGCTGCCGGGGAAATGTACGACCTGCTGCAGAAGCGCGATCTGGCGATGAAGAAGTATGAGACCGTGCTGGCCGAAAACGGGGCCACTCCTCCCGCGGAAAAGGCCAGGGAGCATATTAGGGAAGCGTACCGGGAGTGATATCGGGTTCCGCCCTGGGACGAAGGACGCTCAGGAACTTTCCGTCTAGAATTGCGTATTGTCTTATATGGGCGTAGGGAGGCAGAGTTATGTATTGCAACTATTGCGGCAAAGTGATTCAGGACGACGCGGCAGTTTGTGCTTATTGCGGAACTCGTGTGGGAGCGTCGATCGCGCGCAAGCGCCTGGTGAGGCCCCGCCAGGGCCGGAAGATCGCGGGCGTCTGCATTGGATTCGCCGAGTACTTTGACATCGATGTGACCGTGGTTCGGCTGGTGTGGCTGCTTGCATCGTGCTTGACCGGTGTTGGGCTGCTCGCTTATCCGATCGCGTGGATTGTCATGCCCGAAGAGCCGCTGCAACTGGCGGAGCCAGTGGGCGCGCAGCGCGCGGCGAATCCGTAAGCGAATCCTTAAACTCTGCAAGGGACGCGATACGCTGCGCTGTGATTAAATCCTCGGATGCAGAGTATCGCCTTTCGGCAAATCAGAAGCGGCGACGCCGAGCTCGTCTACCGCGTGCTGGGCGAAGGCCCGCCGGTAGTTCTGCTACATCCCTTTCCTGCAAATCATGAATTCTGGCTGCCAGCGGCTCGGGAGTTAGCCACGCGCTACCGCATCATCCTGCCGGATCTGCGCGGGCACGGGGATTCTAGCGTCGGCGAGGGGCCGGCCACCATGGACAAACATGCCGGCGATATTGCGCGGCTTATGGACGATGCCGACATTGGTCGCGCTCCGCTGATCGGGGTCTCCATCGGCGGATATGCGCTGTTCGAATTCTGGCGGAGGCACCGCGGACGCGTGGCTGGGCTTGGTCTTTGCAATACCAAGGCGCCCGCTGATTCCTCCGAAGCCCGCGCCGGACGTCTGCAGGCCGCAAACGACGTGCTCCAGCGCGGCACCGAACCGTTTTTCGAGAGCATGATTCCCCGTCTGCTAGGGAAGACCACGCGCGAGACGCGGCCTGATCTGGTTGACGGCGCGCTGCGTATGATGCGGAAGATGTCTCCGGAAGGTGTGGCGCTGGTGCAGCGTGGCATGGCGGAGCGTGCGGATTCCGTAGATACATTGAAGACCATCAATGTGCCTACGCTGCTTGTGACCGGAGATGAGGATATTCTGACCGGCGTGAACGAGGCTGAGCTGATGCGGCAGCACATTTCTGGCAGCCAGTTGCGCGTGATTCCGAAAGCCGGCCATTACTCGCCGTGGGAGCAACCTGAGGAAGCGGTCAGGCTGTTGCGTCAATTTCTGGAGCGGGTTTAGGAGCGAGTGCTTTCCTGGTCCTGCCTGGGCTAGAATCAGGGGCGCTATGAAGAAATTGTCTGCAGTGCTCGTTCTCGGGATATCCGCAATTTGTATCTCTGCCTACGCGCAAGGTCCTACAGTTCCACGTCCGCGCATACTTGGCATCGATCACGTTTCGTTCTACACCACAGACCCGGATGGCGTGAAGGCGCTCTACAGCGGCACGCTTGGGCTTGCTTCGGCCGCGCCGGTGGAGTCAGGCGGGCTCGTGAGATACATGGTGGGCAAGCAGTGGATCGGATACAGTGCCGCGCCCGATCCTAAGGCGACTGACCGCATGGATCACGTTGCGTTCGCCACAGACAACGTCGCGGCGCTACGCAGGTATTTAATCGCGAAGAGCCTGAAGGTGCCCGCGGTCGAAGGGCATGCGGACCACAGCCTGAGCTTCACCATGTCAGACCCCGAGGGCCATCGCATTGAGTTTGTTGAGCGCAGCGCATCGGAACCGCCCGCTCCAACGACCGATTCCGCGGTTTCGCGCCACATGATCCACACCGGCTTCGTGGTTCACCACCGCGACGCTGAAGACAAATTCTACCGCGATATTCTGGGGTTCCGGCTTTACTGGCATGGCCACGATAAGCCGGGCACTTCGGATGACTGGATGGCGATCCAGGTTCCGGATGGCACCGACTGGCTGGAATATATGTTGAATCAGCCCGAACACATAGACCTGCAACGCACCGGAGTGATGAATCACATCTCACTCGGAGTCGCTGACATGAAGAAGGCACAGGCGATCATGGAGTCGCACGGTTGGAAGCCGCATGGCGACGAAGAAGCGGAGATCGGCAAAGACGGCAAATGGCAGCTCGATGTGTTCGACCCGGATTTCACGCGGGTGGAACTGATGGAATTTAAACCCACGCGGAAACCGTGCTGCAATGATTTCACTGGGCCGCATCCGACGGAGTGAGTGAACGAGACGGTGCTGCCGCGATTTGCTACAATCCTCCCGGCATGATTGATACCGATCTGGTTGCAGCAAAGACTGTCGTGAATGCCAAGGGGGACGGCCCCACGGTGGATGTGAGCGGGGCGGCGGGCCGCGTGTTTCTGCTGACCCTTGAGATTACGCAGATCATCGAGCAGGAATCGCTCGACCTCAGCGTGTACGGTTCAGCCGACGGCGCTGCGTGGGGAGCGAAGCCGGTGGCCGCATTTCCGCAAAAGTTTTATCGTGGCGAGTCGCCGCTGCTGCTTGATCTGACGGCGCATCCCGATGTGAAGTTCGTGCGGGCCCACTGGGACGTGGCGCGCTGGGGACGTGGCGTCGAGACCTTGATGTTTGAGTTTGGAGTACGGTTGAAAGAAATTCCTGCGGACGTGCTGCGTGAGGCTGCCGCCGAGGCCAAGGCCGTACTAAATGGTCGGTGATCGTGGGCGGTTTGCAAAACTGAGTTTCTGGCCACCGAATCGCTGATCACTACGCACTGACCACTGTTGTCTTCTCCTTCCGCTATATTGATCTCGGGATGAAAAGCGACTCTGAGGTGATCGTGCGTCCGGCGCGCAACGTGCGCGGCAGCGTAAGTCTTCCGGGCGACAAATCGATTTCGCACCGCTACGCGATGCTGGCGGCGATCGCCGACGGGCCCTCGCGGCTGGAAAATTATTCGACCGGCGCCGATTGTGCCAGCACGCTCGGCTGCCTGCGTTCGCTGGGCGTGAAGTGGGAACGCAAAGATGGCGCGGACAACCTCATCGAAGTGCAGGGAAGCGGGCTGTCGCTGACGGCTCCGAATGAGCCGCTGGATTGCGGCAATTCCGGTTCGACCATCCGCATGTTGAGCGGTATTGTCGCGGCGCAGAACTTTTCAAGCGAAATGACGGGGGATGAGTCGCTATCGCGACGGCCGATGGAGCGGGTGATCACGCCTCTCACGGCCATGGGCGCTCAGATCGTATCGCAAAACGGCCGGCCACCATTGCGCATCACCGGCGCGAAGCTGACAGGGATCGACTACCAGGTGCCGGTGGCCAGCGCGCAGGTAAAGACTTGCCTGCTGTTCGCCGGGTTGCTGGCCGAAGGGGAGACACGCATCGAAGAACCGCTGCGGACGCGTGATCATGGAGAAGTGGCACTGCGGGCATTCGGAGCGGATCTTGAGCGCAAGAGGAACGAAGTTCGCATTCGCGGCGGCCAGCGTTTGCGCGGCATCGACGTGCGAATCGCGGGAGATATTTCCAGCGCTGCGTTTTTCATTTGCGCCGCGGCTCTTTTTCCGGGTTCGCAATTGACTGTCACCAGCCTGCTGATGAATCCGACGCGCGCGGGGCTGCTTGATCTCCTCATGCATGCGGGACTGCGCATTTATGTTACCGAACTGCGAAGCGTCTACGGCGAGCCGGTGGGCACGCTGCAGGTCGAGGGCGAGCGGCTGAAAGGTGCGACCATTGCCGGCGCCGCTACCGCCGCGCTGATTGACGAGGTTCCGGTGCTGGCCGCGATTGCTCCCTATACCGAACAGGGAATCGAGGTGCGCGATGCGAAAGAGTTGCGGGTGAAGGAATCAGACAGAATCGCAGCTATTGCCACCAACCTTCGCGCGATGGGAGCCGCGGTAGAAGAACGCGAAGACGGCCTGAAGATTCCGGGGGGACAGTCGCTCCACGGAGCAGAGATCGAATCCTTCGGCGATCACCGGATTGCCATGGCCTTCAGCGTCGCTGCTCTGCGAGCCCGGGGCCAGACCCTGATTCGGGGCAGCGAATGCGTAGCCATCTCCTATCCAGCATTTTTTTCTGCGCTGGAAAGCCTAGTCGAGCGCTGAGGACTGCGCTTGCTTCAGTCGGCGAGCCCGCTTCCGCCAGTGCGCCAGATCGCCGGCAGGCCCGGAAGAGCGCACTGGGCGCAGGTATGGTAAAGTAGGGCCGCCCACGAATGCGCCATGGCGTGGGGCCCTGGCGCCAATTCACTCGCCACCTTCGCAAAGGAGCCTGCCCATGCCTACCCTCCGCGACCTTGTGAAAGACCGCAAAGTTTACGCTATCGACGCCGCACGCACTGTGCTGGAAGCGGCACGCTTCATGATGGAACACAACATCGGCGCCCTCCCCGTGCTTCGCGACGGAGAGCTAGCCGGCATCTTTTCTGAACGCGACATCATGAACCGCGTGGTAGCCGCGGGCCGCACTCCGGGTCACACTGCCGTCTCCGAAGTGATGACCGCGAACCCACGCGCGGTTAGTGTGGATGAGACCATCGAGGAATGCTTCTTCATCATGCACGAGTTCGGCTTCCGGCATCTGCCCATTGTTGAGGGCAAGGAATTGAAAGGGCTGGTTTCGTTGCGTGACATCGTCCTGCGCCAGGCCGCCGAACTCGAACGCCAGAAGCGCCGGGCCTCCTGAGAGCCGGCTTTCGCGGTAGCTTTCGGCGGCGCCTCGGCGAGCCGCCCCGAATCCAGCTAGCAGGCAGAGACTCAAGACAAGACAAGCCTTACGGAAGTTTCAGGGCGTAACTCAGTTCGCCGTGTGGGCCGTGGTTACGGCGAGGGTGACGGTCGCTACGTCCGCGTTGGGAGGGACGTTGCTAGGCGCCGCTCCATTTGCATCGGCGCCGGTCAGGGTGAAGGTGTAGGTATTATTCGGGGTAACTTGGCCATTCAGGGCGGCAGTGCCGGGGGGGCCTGGACAGGCCGACAGCAGCAATAAGCTCCCAGCAACCAACATTAAGAGAAATACGGCCAGCAGCTTTTTCCTGGAGCTGTGCGGTCGGCGCGCTCCCACCAGCGCCAGCCCGGGAACGGCAAGCCAGAAGGCATAGAACAGGCGAGGGTTCCACAACCGGGTCGTGCTGGAGGTTCCGAAGGTCGCGATGGTAAGGGTGGAAATTGCTCCGGTGTTGCTGCTGATGCTGACCGTGGGGGGATCGAAGGAGCAATACGGCGCCGCGGTAACGATCGGGGAAACCGAGAGACATGCGAGCGTGACTTGGCCCGAGTAACTGCCAATGGGCAGGACGGTCACGGTGGTGGTGGCGGAGCTCCCCGCAGGTAGAGGGCTCGGAATGGCGGTCGTGGGCGAGACCGACAGAGTGTAGTCCTCGGTCAAATCCGCTACGCTCAAGTACAGAGTTTGGGATTGTGTGGTGGTGCCGCCGGTACCTGTTACCGTGACCTGGTAAGTACCCGCCGCGGTGGCATCCGTGCCCGTGCCCCCTGTGGTCGTGATAGTGAGCGCAGGGCCGTCAGCAGGCGGGATCGCAGAGCCAGGACTGACCAGGCACTGCGGCAGATGAGTGGTGAACTGGTTCGACGTGACAGTGCAGCTCAACTCAACTGATTCATCGAACGCACCTATAGGCTCAAGGTCGATGGTGGCTGTCGCGGATCCGCCGGGATCCACGCCTATCGCGGGACGGAGACTTGAGACGGTCAGGGTGAACTGTTGTTGCGCGTAAGCCGGCGACACGCAGCCAGCGAAGAGGGCGAACAGCAAGGATGCGAGAATGATTGGGCGGACGGACGGCTTGGGATTCACCATGAGCGGATAAGAACTCACTACCTTCGATTCCTCCAACGACGTAAAAGCTGCCTGGACCGACTCGAAACCATGTTGCCGGCCGATCAACTCTAAAAGCGATGTAATACGGCGGACCTCCAGCAGAGTTCGCCAGACAGAATCTTAGACTAGAGTTGTCAATCCTGCCAACCGTCGGTCCAATCATGCGGCCGGCGCCAATCCCACCGCAGGGTCCTACCGCACACGCGCGCTTGACACTCGTCCCGCTCTCTGCTGTAGTTGTCGGCCAACCTCCGCGCTAAATTCAAAGTGGCGCTTCGGAGTTTGCAAAGCAGGTCAAGAATTCAATGGTCACGATCCGCGATGTTGCGAAGGAGAGCGGGTTTTCGTCCACGACCGTGTCGATCGTCCTCAACGATGCCCCACTGGCGCGCTATATTCCGGCGGTAACCAAGAAGCGCATTGAGCGGGCTGCGGAAAAACTGGGCTATCGTCCCAACCAGTTTGCCCGTTCGCTGCGCAGCAAGCGCAGCCACACCGTGGGAGTGATGGTGTTCGACATGACCGATCCCTATTGCACGCTGGTGTTGCGCGGCATTGAGAACACGCTGTACCAGGCTTCATACCTGCCCATCCTCACCGACGTGCATAACGAGCGCAGCCGCTTCGAGCGCTATCTCGAGATGCTGCTCGACCGCCGCGTGGAAGGCCTGGTGGTTCTGGCCAACTGGCTTTTTCTCGATATCAATCTGCTTGCTGATCTGGAAAAGAGCAGCATCCCCACAGCCATCATTGGTTGCGAATTGAAAGGCGACTCGATGAGTTCGGTCATCGTCGACAACGAGGTTGGCGGTTACCTCGCGCTCGAGCATCTGCACGCGCTCGGTCATCGCAAGATCGCTTTTATCCGCGGACCCAAAACTTTGGGCGACAGTTCTCCGCGTTGGCGCGGCATTCGCAACAGTGCCAAGGAACGCGGTCTCGAACTCGATCCCCGCCTCATTGTTGATCTGCCCGAGTCGCGCGATCCGCTTTCGAGCTTTGAAGCCGGGAAAAAACTGACCGTGGATCTGCTCAAGCAGAAGCTGCCCTTCACCGCGATTCTTGCTTTTGACGATATGACCGCCTTCGGCGCCATGCGTGCCTTGGGCAACGGCGGCCTGCGTGTGCCCGAACACTGTTCCGTGATTGGCTTCGACGATGTTGCCGCTTCGGCCCTCTGCACTCCGCCGCTTACGACCATCCGGCAACCCATGGAAGCGATGGGAGCGGGCGCGGTAGGGATTGTGCTCGAAGGCATCAACTTGGTACTTGAAAAGCGGGAGGTCGCCGCGCAGCATCGGAAGGTGGCGCCCGCACTGGTGGCCCGGGAGTCCACTCGGAGCCTGTTGTAGGTGGGGGTAAAAACGCCTCCGCCGCAACGTCTGGGACGAGGGCGTCTCTAACCCGCTCCCCGCTTTTTTCTTGACATAAGATGCCCGATAAACGCACTATTCATACGATTTAATAAACCATTATCGTTTTGGAGCTTCGGCTTGGGAGGCGGTTCATGAATCGCAAAAATGCATTGGTCAAGGCAGCGCGAAATTTTCTTTCGATGGGCATTCTTTTCCTATGTGCGGGTTCCATGGCGCTCGCCCAAGCCGGCCGAGGCAGCGTCAGCGGACTGATAACCGATCCTGCGGGGGCCGTGGTTGCCGGGGCCAAAGTGGTCCTGCTGAACGACGCAACCGGAGTGACGCAGCGCACCGTTACCAGTTCCGGTGGGCTCTATACCTTCATCTCCCTCAACCCCGGCGTTTATCAGGTCACGGCTAGCCAGAAGGGTTTTAAAAACGTCGCCCAGGACAAAGTCACGGTCACGGTCGACCAGGTCACCGAGGTGAACATAACCCTGGAGGTCGGCGCTATAACGGAGACACTCACCGTGACGGCAGGGACCGCACTGGTCGAGCCCAGCAATTCTACCGTGGGGCAGTTAATCGAGGCACCGACCATCGACCGGGTCCCGCTGCTCGACCGGAACGTCTACGACCTCGCCCAGCTGAGCGCGGGCGTGACGCCGCCCAATGGTTCACCCAACTCGAGCGATTCGATGCAGTCGATTCAGAACATTTCGGTCGGGCGCCCCGGAGTCGACATCTCCTCTGCCACTATCAACGGTGCCATCGTGGGCTCGGTCTACTACATGCTCGATGGCAGCCCGGTCGGAATTGCTGAGAATAATGCAGCCGCGATCATTCCTGCGATGAATATTCCCGAGGATGGCGTCGACGAGGTTCGGGTCGAGACGCAGAATACGTCGGCCTCTTATCAAAGTGGCGCGGCGGGGGTGATCAGCCTGGTCAGCAAGACTGGCACGAATAAGTTTCATGGCGATGTTTTTGGCGTATTCCGGCCCAACGCGTTGTCTGCCAACGAATACTTCAACAAACAAACTCAGCTGAGCAGCGGACTAAGCAACACGCCTCCTGATTTCTACCGTTACCAGGAGGGCGCCGCAATTGGCGGACCGATCAAGAAAGACAAGCTCTTCTTTTTCGCGGATTACGAGGACACGCAGCAGGAGCAGTTCGAAGGAATTAAATATTACAGCGTTCCCACCACCGCCGAAAGGACCGGGGATTTTTCGGCGTTTCTCCCTTCCGGCGCTGCGGGAATTATCTACGACCCAACTCAGCCCGATGTAGGCGGTCTGCGGCAGCCCTTTCCCGGGAACAAAATCACGAACCCCAACCCAATCGGTCTGCTGTTTCTGTCGAAGATGCCGAAGTGCAATCTGCCCAACCCCACTACGTGTGATGCGGCAACCGGTGACGTCCAGAACAATTACGGCGTGCCGGGCCTGGACCCATTCAACGCGCATAGATTCGACGTTCGGGTCGACTGGGCCAAGAGCGAGAGACAGCGCATCTTCACGCGTTTTTCCTATGACAAGTTAATCTTCTCCACGGCCAATGTTTTTCCCAGCGGCTGGGACCCCGACTACGCCCAGAACACGACCAATGGACGGAATGTTCTTCTGGCTGACGACCTGACCCTGAATTCCTCCACCGTCCTGAATTTGCGCTATTCCTTTACCCGTCATTACGAGAATCAGGGGAATCCAGCATATAGTGGCACCAACATTACGAGTCTGGGCTTTCCCGCCTCGCTGGCCTCGCAGGTGGTTTTCAATCAGCTGCCCTTCATGCTCTTTGATGACGTTGGCGGAGGTGTTGGTGGCACTGCTGATTACAACAATTTTCGATATGCCAGCGAAAATAGCGACGCCAACGCCGCCGTCACTAAAGTCTATGGCAAGCATACGATTTCGTTCGGCTTCGAGTGGATGAAGCGCTACCTCAACGTCGGCCAGCCTCCGGCACCTGCGGGGGCATACGGATTCAACGTCAATGCTACGGATCAGTCGGTGGCGAGTGCGACTGGCGGCAGCGATTTTGCTTCTCTCCTGATCGGCATGGGGAGCCAGCCTGGCAGCGAAACCAACCAGAATAGTTATGCCAGTTTCACGAAAGACGTCTTCGCCGCCGAATCCAATCCCTACTACGCGGCCTTTGTCGAGGACACGTTTCATCCGTCCAAAGCTCTAACGATCACCGCGGGGCTGCGTTGGGACATCTTCGGCGGACGGAATGAGCGCTACAACCGCCAGGAATACTTTGATCCCAACGCGAGCAACACACTTGACGGCGTTTCCTACACCGGAGCGGAGATCTACGCCAACGGTGGCAATCGCTCGCCGTTTACGGCGAATTTGCACGACTTTGGACCGCGCCTGGCTTTCGCCTGGCAGCCCGTCACTCACCTGGTCCTGCGCGGCGGTGCGGGTTTCTACTACGGTCCCAGCACGCACAATGTCGGTAGCGCCCTGTTAAACACCGATGGGTTCGCCTCCCAAACATTTTGGGCCGCGACTTGCTACAACGCGGACGGCAACACCGTCTTCAACGGCACCTCGGCATGTCAAGGTGCGCCGGCCGGAAGTCCGCCACTCACTCCCGACGTATTTACGGGCCCCTATTCACTGAGCAACCCATTCCCCAGCGGAGTTGTCCCAACTTTCACCACCCCGCCCCCCGGACTGGCAAATAATCTAGGGGACACTTTGGAGACGGTGCTGCGCTCCCAGCGCACACCCACGATCTATAACTTTAATTTCGCCGTCGAGTATGAGCTGCCGCATCAAGTGGTGGTAACCGCTGGCTATGTGGGCAGCCGGGGACTTTTTCTGCCCTTTGGCAATGTCGATCTGAACCAGCTCGATCTGGCCACGATTCAGAAATACAACTACTCTTTGTGCGTGGATCCGTCGAACCCGGCGTGTGAGATGGTGCCCAACACCGGACCGGTGAGCCTAAACTCCAACTTCAGTGGACCGGTCCCCTTATGGGCGGTTCTCCAGCAGTTCCCACAATTCGGAAATGGCGGCTACGGCGCCGGCAATGGCGTCGTTGTAAATGGCTACCCCGCCGGAGATTCCGAGTACAGCTCTCTGCAAACCAAGTTGCAAAAAAGGCTGACGAGCCACTTCACCACGCTCGCCACTTTTACTTGGGGAAAAATACTGACCGACGACGGGAATCCTCCTCTGGGCTTCGTGGGTACGCACGAAGGCGCGGCTCAGGACTGGAGAGATCTGCAGTACGAGCACTCGGTCAGCCCCCAGGATGTCAAGTATCAGTTCACCGGGGAGGTTTCCTATGACCTTCCGGTGGGCAAGGGACGGGGCGTGAATCTGAGCGGCGTGTCCGACGCCATCCTGGGCGGCTGGACCACGAATGCCATTGCCTATCTCAGTACTGGCGTGCCTATCGCCTCGCCGACTTCAGGAGTGCCCATCGGGTACTTCAATCAGCGAGCCGACGTGACCTGCAATCCGGCGAGTGGCGCCCCCCATACCGTCGCGCTGTGGTTTAGCGACAACTGCTTTGCAGTCCCGGGAACAGAAGCAACGGGCAACCTAGCCAACGCTAACCCGTTTGTGCCCGGAACCTCGCCGGCGTACCTTGACCACGTTCGCACCCGGGGGGCACGCGACTTGGACCTCTCCATATTCAAGACGTTTAATTTTGGAGAAACGAAGGCGCTCCGCTTCGATGTCTCCTCCTATAACATCTCGAACACGCCGCAATACGGATACCCAACTGTGCCAAGCATCGTAGGAGCGATACCCGTTTCTCAGGGCGGGCAAGGTCTTCCTTTCGGACAGATCTTGAACACGATTAATACTCCGCGCCAGTTCCAGTTCGGCGCGAGGTTTACCTTCTGATCCGAGCTGCGGGGTTGAGCTGCAGATTTGAGTTGAAAGAAAAATCCCGGCCAGAATGGCCGGGATTTTCTATTTCAACGTGAGTCTCGAATCGCCTACCCTACCTGCACACTCTGCGGGGCTGCTACGGCTTCGAGGGCGTGCTGCAGGTCGGCAATCAGGTCGTCTGCGTTTTCGATTCCTACCGAGAGGCGGATCATCTGTTCGGTGACGCCCATCCTGGCGCGGGCTTCGGCTGGAATCATGGCATGCGAGGTTAGGACTGGAATCGATACCAGCGACTCCACTCCTCCCAGGCTGGTTGCCAGGGTAAAGAGGTGCATGGCTTCGCTCACGCGGCGCGCATCTTCGCCTGTGCCTTCGACCTCAAATGTGACCACGCCGCCGCCGCCGCTCATCTGCTGGCGGGCCACGGCGTACTGGGGATGGTTCTCTAGAAACGGATAATGCACGCTTCGCACCTTGGCGTGCTCTGAGAGGAACTCGGCGACGCGCAGAGCATTTTCGTTGTGTCGTGCAACGCGCACCGCCAGCGTCTTTAATCCGCGCAGCAGTACCCATGAGGCATGGGGATCCATGCAGTTGCCGAGCGTCGTGCGCGTATCCCAGATTTTGTCGATCAGCTCGTGCCGCCCGGCCACCGCGCCGCAGATCAGATCGGAATGGCCGGCCAGATACTTCGTCCCCGAATGCATGATGAGATCAATGCCGAATTCCGCGGGATGCTGGTTGATGGGCGTGCCGAAGGTGGCATCGATCATGCTCAGCAGTTTGTGTTGTTTGGCCACGGCGACGGCTTTCTTGAAATCGACCACGCGCAGGGTGGGATTGGTCGGCGACTCCAGGTAGAGCAGCTTCGTATTCGGGCGAATCGCCCGGGCGTGCTGGTCGTAATCCGTGGTGTCGACGAAAGTGGTTTCAATCCCCAGCTTCGGCAGCCACTGCGACAGAAATTTGTTCACGCCGCCATAAATATCGCGCTGCGCTACCACGTGATCGCCGCCTTTGAGCAAAGCCATGATCGTGGTTGTGACCGCGCCCATGCCGGAAGCGAAGGTTAGCGCGGCATCCATGCCTTCCAACTCCGCAATCGTTTTTTCGGCAACCGTGTTCGTGGGATTGCCATAACGCGTGTAGTGATGGTCGGTGGGCGTGATTCGAACCTGCTCGTCGTTGTCGGTGACCTGAAACGAGGAGGTCTGATAAATGGGCGTAGATACCGGGCCGTTTTTCTTCTCCAGGTCCGATGCGCCGTGCACCGCCTTGGTTTCGGAGTGTTGGGAGTGCCGTTTCATGGATACCTCGTTCCCTCCAAGACTAATTGCCCGCGA
This sequence comes from Candidatus Sulfotelmatobacter sp., assembly GCA_049673585.1. GTDB lineage: Bacteria > Acidobacteriota > Terriglobia > Terriglobales > Acidobacteriaceae > Sulfotelmatobacter. Next base: position 96,338 of record JBATXV010000016.1, read on the forward strand.
GCACTCTCGCAAGCCGCGCCTGGTCCAAGGCAGCGTTTATAATTCCGGTTCCATGGATCTTGGCCTGAAAAATCGCGTGGCTCTGGTTGCCGCTTCCAGTCAGGGGATTGGCCGCGCCACGGCGGAAGCGTTTGCTGCCGAGGGCTGCCGCGTCGCCATGTGCGCCCGCAATGCGCAGACTTTGCTGGCCGCGGCGGAGAAGATAAGAAAGCAGCACGGAACGGAAGTTCTTGTCGAAGCGTTCGACGTTACCGATCCGGAAGCGGTCCGCAGCTTCGTTGCCGCCGTGGCTGCGAAATTCGGCAGCGTCGACATTTGTGTGACCAATGCCGGCGGCCCGCCGGCCAAGGGTTTTCTCGCTGCCACCCTTGAAGAATGGCAACGCGCCCTCGAACTGAATTTCTTGAGCACGGTTTATTTTGCGCGTGAGGTTATTCCCCACATGCAGCGGAAGCGCTGGGGCCGTATCGTCACCATCACTTCGATCACCACCAAACAGCCGGTGACGGATCTCGTGCTTTCGAATGCGGTGCGGGCAGCGGTGGTTGGTCTGGTCAAGAGCCTGGCCAACGAGTTTGGTAAAGATGGAATCCTGGTGAACAATGTTGGTCCCGGCTTCACGGCGACCGACCGGTTGAAGGAGTTGGCCAAAGCCCGCGCTTCGGCTTCAGGCAAGAGCGAACAGCAGATCTCCGAGGGCTGGGCCGCCGACGCTCCACTGCAACGGCTGGGCGAGCCTCGCGAAGTTGCGGAGACCATCGTGTGGCTGGCGTCGGAGCGGGCCTCCTACGTCACTGGTCAGACTGTGCTGGTCGACGGCGGCTTGTACAAAGGCCTATAGATTCTGGGGGCTGATTGCTACGGATTGTTTCCCGTACAATCAGGGAAACGGGCATCACGATATGACGAAGAAACCGAAAAACCGGACGACTGCCGCCGGCAGGAAAGCAAAAAATGCGCGCTCGCACTCGCGGGCGCAGCGCGCCGTCAGCAAACACGCGGCCAGAAAGATCGAGCTGCAACACATTCCGTGGCACACGATCCCGCTGGAAGACCTGAAACCGCTTCTGCAGCGCCAGTTCGTTGTCGGTCAGGAAATTATGCTGGCCCGGGTGCTGCTGAAGAAGGGTTGCGTCGTGCCCGAGCACAGCCATCACAACGAACAGCTCACGTACATCCTCGAAGGCGCGTTGAAGTTCTCGATCGACGGCCGGGAAATCGTCATTCACGCCGGCGAAGTGCTGTGCATTCCGGCGCACATGCCGCACAGAGCCGAAGCGCTGGAAGACACGGTCGACCTGGATGTATTCAATCCTCCCCGCGCCGATTGGATCAATAAGACCGACCAGTATCTGCGAGGGCAGAAATAATTTTTCATTCCATGCCTCCCTCCGCTACTTCTGAAAAAGGTTCTGCCCCCGGCCAGGCAACGTTTCGTTTTCGCTGCATCGGTTGCGGTTCAGTCAACGCCTCGGCGGCGCAGGATTTCCGCTGCTCGGACTGCGGCAACCTGCTGGAGATCACCGATTCGTCCTGGAACTCGCGCAATCCCACCGCTCTGAAGACCCAATGGCGGGAACGACGTACGTTAAACGAATCCATGGACCTCAGTGGCGTGTGGCGATTCAGGGAGTTCTTGCCCGCGCCGCAATCTGAGCAGGAAATTGTCACCTTGCGCGAAGGCAACACTCCTCTGTACGAACTTCCGCAATCCTCGCGCATCACGGGCGTGCCGCACCTTTATGCAAAACATCAGGGTCTGAACCCGACCGGCTCGTTCAAAGACACCGGCATGACGGTCGCGGCCACCTTCGCCCGTCAGGCGGGATACCGCTGGGTAGCGTGTGCCTCCACCGGCAACACCTCGGCATCCATGGCGGCGTATGCAGCGCGCGGCGGCATGCGCAGCCTGGTTCTGGTGCCCGAAGGCAAAATCTCGTGGAGCAAACTCTCCCAGGCCCTTGACTATGGAGCGCTCACCTGCCAGCTTCGTACTGACTTCGATGGCTGCCTCCGACTCCTGCAGGAACTCGTCCGGCAAGCTCCGGTCTACCAGTTAAATTCCATCAACCCGTTTCGCCTTGAAGGGCAGAAAACTCTCGCTTTCGAATTGATCGAACAACTTGAGTGGGAGCCGCCCGACCACATCATCGTGCCCGGAGGCAATCTCGGAAACAGTTCTGCGATCGGAAAAGCGTTGCTCGAAATGCGCGACGCCGGCCTGATCGCGCGCCTGCCGAAGTTATCTGTGATTCAAGCTGAGGGTGCAAATGCTCTGGTTCGCACCTTGCGCGAAGCAGAGGGCAAGCGACTGGTCAGCATGCAACCGGAAACTCGGGCCACGGCGATCCGCATCGGCAATCCCGCATCGTGGGAAAAGGCGGTAAAAGTTCTTCAGGCCACGGGGGGCACCTGTGAGCAGGTCAGCGAAGTCGAGATCGCGCTGGCCAAGGCTGAAATCGGCGCGGAAGGCATTGGCTGCGAGCCCGCCTCGGCGGTGACTCTGGCCGGCTTGAAGAAATTGCTGCAGCAGGGTTTCGTGAAACCGCAAGAAACCGTGGTGTTGGTTCTCACTGGAAGCCTGCTCAAGGATCCCGACTACACCATGGAGTTCCACCGTGGCGATTTGTTTAAGGGCACGCCGTACGAGCAGGAGAGCGCGAAGCTGAATTCCTTCCGCCACCCTCCCGTCGTTCTTGATGCTACGCTGGATGCGGTGATCAAAACACTGGAGCGAGCAGAAAAATCCGACCCCACGCACGCGAATGAGTAAGAAAAGAAGAATGTCCAAGAAGAAGAGCAAGAAAAAGACCCGACGCGCGACCGCATTGCATCTGGCCCTCCCAGCCACGTCTGCGAATCTGGGCCCGGCCTTTGATGCTGCGGCCCTGGCGATGGACCTCTACATCACCATCCATGCTCGCCCTGCGCCGGCCTTCTCCATCACGGTTACTGGGCGCGACCAGGAAATCTGCCGCAACCTCGAGGATCACCTCATCCTCAACACGTATAGCGAAATTCTCCAGGCGCAGGGTCAGAAGGTCGTTCCTCTTTCTCTGCGCATTAACAACGACATCCCGATCGGGAAAGGCTGCGGATCGTCAGCTGCTGCCCGCCTGGCGGGCATCGCCCTGGCCAATCACTTCGGCCGTTTGCAGTGGAAGAATTCCCAAATCATCGGCGAAGCCTCGCGCCGCGAGCACCACGCGGATAATGCCTCGGCCTGCTGGATGGGAGGTCTCACCATCGCCCGAATGTACGGCAAGGCCGAAGCCCAGGTAGTCTGCATCCGCCCGAAAGGGAAGTGGCCGCTTCTTCTTGCCGTGCCCGACCAGTCCTGGTCCACCGAAGAAGCGCGCCGCGCGCTCCCGGCGCAGTATTCCCGTGCCGACGCGGTCGCTAATATTCAGAACTCCATGTTCCTGCTCGCCGCCTTCACGCAAGGCAATCACAAACTGCTTTCTGTCGCGCTCGAAGACCGCATCCACCAGCCTTACCGAGCGCCATTGTGCCCTTTGCTCCCTTGCCTGCAAGAATTGACCGGGAGACCGGGCATCCTGGGCGCAGCGCTCAGCGGTGCAGGCCCCTCGGTCATCGTTTTTCTTGATCCTGCTTCGCCGAGCAAGAGGACGCGAACTGTAGTCGCCGCTCACCTGGCGGGCAGAGGACTCCACGCCGAACTGTTGCTCACTTCCATCACGCGACGCGGGGGGCACCGCTGATCGAGGTTCTTTCTACATACCACTAAAGTGCCATTTACAGGGAAGAGCCATGCCGGATAATTTTGCACTTCCCCCCAAAGGCAAAGCAAAGCTGACTTGCGGCGCACGTGTTTGCGGCGTCACGCGTGGCCAACCTCCGTAGGAAGCTGCGCTTCTAAGAAATGAGCAGGAACTCTAAAATGCACGGTCAAATTCAGCCAACGATCGCGACGGCGCGCAGCGTGCAGGTTCAACGGGAGATCCAGAGTTTTCTTCAGGCTCTGGATTCCTACCCCGCCCGCGTCGCCCGGGAGCCCCGCCTCAGCTTTCGCCAGCATTTGTGCAGCGTATTCGCCGCGGCTCGCGACCATCGAAACGACCCCCGCGCCCAACGGACGTAAGCAGGTCTGGCGCCCAATCTACCGGCTCGCCGGAGGCACGATCCCGTTCATGCGCAGGTATTCCACCATCTGACCGTAGTGATCGAAACAATGGGCTGAGACACTTGTGGCCAGGCTCAGGCGCGTCACCGTTCCTTCTCCAAACGGGCTCTTCATCGGTTCCACCAAGTTCTTGTCATTGATGGTCAGGACAGCCCTGTGTACGTAGGCAAAGGAATTTTTCAGGTAGGTAATAATCTCCGCTTTGGTCTTGAGCGAGGCCGGCCCGGATTCATCGCCGACATCCACCGGGACCTTTTCGCCCAGGATTGCGGCTCCGAAAATGTAGTTCACCGCCGCCACGTGCTTTATTTGCTGGCCGAAAGTCCGCACTCCTTTGAACTCGCCGTTGGTGGGAGCGAATCCGAACTTGTCTTCCGGCATCGCTTCTGCCGCGGGAACGAATTCGTGTTCAACACTAGAAACCGAATGGTCGAGCACCTGTGTGACGGTGCGATGTTCATCCTTGCCCATATTGGCCTGGGCCGCGCCCACTACAGCTAGCGCTAGCACGCAAAACGCAAGACAGCTGAATCTCTTCGCCATGTTGACTCCTCCTTTAATCCTTTAATCCCTCAGTACCGCCGGGGCCATCTTCAACTCGTGCCCAGTCAAACGATGCCGCACAATGCTTGTCAACCCTATCACCATTGCCAGCGCCGACCAGGCCAGCGCCACGGAAACGCCCTTGCGCGCCGCCAGTTCCCCCCATACCGCGCTGCCGATCGCCATCCCTCCCTGCAGCACCAACAGGTACATCGAGAGAGCCCGGGCTCGCATCCACGACGGGCACATGGTCTGGGCTACAACATTGAAGCACGCCAGAATTCCGATCCAGGCCGCGCCCGCCGTGAATAATACTCCACAAAGCCACTCAAAGGCATGCACCTGCCCCGCCGCAAAAGTCATTCCCGCGAACACCACGGTCGCCGCCGCGACCAGTCCATCCACCGAATACCGCAGTCGCAGACGCGGCAGCAGCGCGGCGCCAGTCATGGCTCCCACGCCGAAGCAGGTCAGCAGAAATCCGTAACCTTGCGCGCCGTGCGGTTGGCAAATCACCGGGAGCAGAGCCAGCAGGGAGGTCGCACCCACGCTGAATGCTCCGGTGCGAATTAGAACGGATCTCACCTGCGGTGCCCCGCGCACATAGCGGAAGCCCTCGAGGATCGCATCGCGCACCCGGCGGGTCGGCAGCGCTTCATGCGGCGCGCGCCGCCAACGGCACAAAAACAGAATCACTCCGAAGAACGATGCGGCGTTCAGTAGAAACGACCAGCCCGATCCCGCCGTCGCCACCACCATGCCGCCCAACGCTGGACCCACCGCGCGCGCCACGTTGAATCCCGCGGAATTGAGCGCTACCGCCGAGGCGTGACGTTCTGGCGAGACGACTTCCGGCGTAATCGCCTGCCACGCCGGGTCATTCAAAACTGCGCCCACTCCCAAGACCAAAGTAAAAAGCAGCAGGCTCCACGGAGTCACCGAATGCAGTAACGTGAGTACGCCCAACGCAGCAGCCGCAGCCACCATCCAGCTCTGAGTGAACAACAGCAACCGCCGCCGGTCCACCATGTCGGCCAACGCACCGGCGGGAAGCACCACGAAGAAAACAGGAACCGCGGCCGCCGCTTGCACCAGGCTCACCATCAGGGGCGAGGTCGAAAGCTGCGTCATCAGCCAGCCCGCGCCCACATTCTGCATCCAGGTGCCGGTGTAGGAAACTACGGCAGCAATCCATAACGAACGAAACAGCGGCTCCCGCAGAGGCGCCCACGCTGCGTCGGCACGCTGAACCGCAATGCCTTCCACTGCCGGAACTGAAATATGATCCGCCACAATGACGCCTTTTGTGCCAGCTCAGGTAGAAATATTCTCGGCCGTCGCGCGCACGCCGAACGGCCACTCCCGGCTTCTCCAAGCACGAATCATGTAAATCGCCAGCCCGGCCAACAAAATCAGCACCGCGTAACGCATCTCCTTCTGCCAGTTCTCGCGACCGAACAGAATAAAAAGAAATCCGGCGATCGCGACTAGGGCGGGCAGCGGATACAGCCACATCCGAAATGGACGCACCACCTCGGGATGCGTCACCCGAAACACGATCAACCCCACCGCCTGCACCAAGAATTGCAGAATCAGACGAATCACCACGAGAGCGGCAATCGCGTCCCGCAGCCGCAGAAAGCAGAACATCGCCGCGACTACTCCGAGCGCCACCAGAGAAACGTATGGGAAGCGGTAGACGGGATGCACCTTGGCAAATGCTTTGAAATAGTTTCCATCGAGAGCCGCGGCGTAAGGAACCCGTGAATACCCCAGCGTCAGCGAAAAGACCGAGGCAAACGCGGCCACGATGATGAGTCCCGTGACCAGCCGCGCTGCCCACGGCCCGTAAATCCTCTGCATGAACAACGACACAACGTACAGTCCGCTGTTGTTATGCCCCGCTTGCAACATTTCGCGCCACGGGACCACGGCCAGAATGCATACGTTCATCATTAGATATAGACAGGCGACCAGCAGAATAGAAAGCAGAAGAGCCCGCGGAATATTCCGCGTGGGATCTTTTATTTCATCGCCCAGGTAGCAAACGTTGTAGTAACCCCAATAATCGTATGTGGCTACCAGAAGCGCTCCGCCCAAGCCACTGAAGAACGCGGGCGATAGACTAAACGCGCCGGGAGGAAAATCAAAGGCGCGAGCCGCGTCGAAGTGTGTGAGCCCAGCGAAGATGATCCATCCGATGGTCCCCATCACGCCCAGCCACAATGCTTTCGAAAGTCGGCCAATCACGGTGATGCGCCGGTAGAGCAAAAAAACCGTGAACAGGCAGATAAATATCGCAAGGGCCGTGCCCGGCGTCACAATCCAGCTGACCTGAAGTGAGCCTGCTCCGGGGATGCGCACAGCCGCCGTGTGTGCGGCGTAAATCGTTTCGAGTCCGGGCCAGTAATAGGCAGCATAGCCTGCCAGCCCGATGCATCCGCTGGCGATCGACAGTGGAGCACTGAAGGAAAGTTGCCAGATAAACAAAAACGAAATCAGCCGTCCCCACTTTCGTGGCCCATAAATTTCGTTCAAATAGCGATACGATCCGCCCGAGCCCGGAAACATCGAGCCCAGTTCGGCCGACACTAGCCCGTCGCATACTGCGAGCAGCGCGCCCGCTATCCAGCCCAACATGGCCTGCGGTCCGCCCATCGCGCCCAACACCAGCGGCATGGTGATGAACGGCCCCACGCCGATCATGTCGATCATGTTGAGCGCCGTAGCGCTCCCCAGGCCCATGCCGCGGATCAGGCCGGGAGAACTCGAATCGCTCTGGGATGGAGAGTGCATTTCCCGTTGGGCTGAATGTGCGTCGTGCCGCTATGGTAGAAGCAATATCCGGCCGCTGACCTTCCGTTGCTCAAAGGCCGCATGTGCCTTGGCCGCATCCGCTATCGGATAGGCGCGGTCGATTCTGATGGAAAGTTTCCCCTGCTTTATCCAGTCAACGAAATGCTGCAAGTAGTGTGGGTATTCCTTGAAGTAGGGACTGCCGTTTGTGCGGGTGAGAAACAGCGATCCTTTTTCCTGCAGCTTCATAAGATCAAACGGCGGCACATAGCCGCTAGATTGTCCATACACTACGAGGTATCCGCCCGGTGCCAGGCTATCGAGGCTCGCCTCGAACGTATCTTTGCCGACGCCGTCGAAAACTACGCTTACGCCTCGCCCGCCCGTGATCCGGCTCGCTTCCTTCGCAATGTCAGACTGCGTAGAAACGATGACCTCATCTGCGCCGACCTCTCGAACAAACTTGGCTTTCTCCGCCGTTGAGGTAACGCCAATCACTCGTCCCCCACGAATCTTTGCCATTTGGCAAAGCAGGAGCCCAAGACCGCCGGCGGCTGCCTGAATCAGGCACCAGTCTTCCGGTTTCACGGGATAAGCAAAATGCGTGAACGCGTAGGCCAGAAATCCCTGGTTCATGCCGGCGGCCGCTTGCTGTGGGCTGATGCCGTCCGGCACCGGGATCAGCCACGCGGCAGGAGCGAGAGCATGCGTCGCGTAAGAATCCCCAACAAAAACCACGCGACTGCCCACTCGAACATTCTGAACCTCGGGACCAAGTTCTTCGACGAATCCGACTCCCTGGCTGCCCATGGTTGCCGGAAGATCGGGTTCGTTGTTGCCCGCACGGCGGTAGAAAGCCTGCCCTACAAGCTCGCCGCGCCGCTTTTGCACATCCAGAAAATTAACGCTGGCGGCTTCAACACGTACGCGAACCTGTCCCGGACCGGGAACCGGAGTGGGCAGTTCTTCCAACTGCATGACCTCTGGAGCGCCGTAGGCGTGAATGCGAATGGCGTGCATTATGCTTTCTTTACCCGCCTTGGTTTACTGGTCACTGATCACTTCTCACTGCTTCTCATGCCCCGCGCTCAACAGGTTCACATAAAGCCGCACCGCCCCCGGTACGCCGGCCGGCAATTCCCGGAAGAACGAGTACCCCGTGTAGATATACGTTCCCTTGCCATACTGCGCCTGCAGCAGTCCACCCTTCTGTGCGTCCTCGCCAGGATCGTGGCAGCTCAGCAGCGGCTTGAAATGCTCATCCCATTTATCCATGAAATAGAGCCCGCGTTCCTGCATCCAGCCGTCGAAATCGCGAGCCGTAATCGTGTTCGGATAATGAAACACACCATCGTCCGGCACCAGAATCTCAACCGGAGCTTCTTCCACGGAAACCCGCGCCCGGCTCAGTTCGGCGGAATATGGTGTGAAGTGCCCATTGTTAAAATCTGCCACCCCAGTGTTGTATTGCACGACGAGCGTTCCACCTGCGGCGACATAATCGAGCAACTTTTTATTATTCTCCACTACATCTTTTTGCGTGTCATAGGCGCGAATTCCCAGCACAATCGTTCCGTATTGGCTCAGATCCTCGCTCGCCAATTTCTCGGCCGGAATCAAGGTCACATCCATCTCCAACTGCTGCAGCACGGTGGGAATATCATCGCCGGCGCCCATGATGTAGCCAATCTTTAAATCATGGGGCACCTGCACGTCGACCATGCTCACGCGCTGCAGGGCGGGCTGGTAATAATAGAAGCTGCCCAGGTCTTCGCGGGACACCAGCGTGTAACCTTCGCTGAACCTTTCGCCGGCGGCCTCCAGCACCGCGCGAATCTTCGCGCGGCCTTCCTGCAAGCCGGCAGGGAAGACCTTGAACTGGGAATCGTTCTTTTCTCCGCGCCGGGTGAACTCCAGCGCAAACTGTGCCGGCTCCGATCGCCATCCTTTGGGCAACTCGAGCCGCAGCACGCCTCGCACCTCGTGCTGAAGATTGCTGGTCACGCCCACGGTCACGGTCGTACTCGCGCCGTTGTGGGTGGAGATCACCTGCGTCCCCGGCTCGAGAGCAACCGAAAACGCCGGCACCACGGCCAGAGGACGCGCGCTGACCTTGCCGGCATCGTCCACGAACTCTGTAACCACGGTCGCCCCGATGCTGTTCTTCACCGCCGCACCGCTTGCGCCGGCAGCCGAATAATCAGCACGCGCCCGCAGCACCGGCGGAGGGAATGGCAAAGTCGCATACTTCTCGTTGTCGACGTGATTCAGACTGTCAGTGTCGGGATTATCACGATGCCAGTAGGGCCGGGTATACTCCGCGTTCTTGGGCACCTTTAGACGAAAGACCACCCGCGCGTCTTGCCCCGGCTGAACCGAAAACCGCTTCGTCTTGTCGGAAATCGTGGCCCAGCCTTCGGGCACCTCCAGCTTTATGCTGTTCATAACCAGCGACTGTTTTGATCCGTTGTGAAAATCAACCGCCGCCAGGAACTCCTGACCTGGCGAAACCGTGGTCATTGCGTCCGCCTCTTTTTTCAGAACCTCTTTTGCCGGCGTGCCGTTGGCGTCTACGCGAGAAACTGTTGTTGCCTCAAGCGTGATGTGCAAGGCCTCGTTCAGGGCAGTCTCTGCCTGCTCGCTCTTTTCTTCCAACCTAGCCAGTAGATCGGATTTCGCCGCAGCGCTCAGAGCACTCTTGCCAACCTCTACACGGATCCGCTCGAGCCCGCCCACGATTCCCATCAAAGGCGCCGCGGCTGCGGAGGAATCGTTGCCCTTGGCATCCTCGCTGGCAACAGCAATCTTCTTCGCAATCTCGGTTAGCTCCCGCCGCAACTGCGGAACCTTCGATTCCTCGGTTCCCAGGCTTGCTGCCAGCCCGGGCAGAGTAGCGTCGAGACCATCAAAGAAGTCTTTCTCGTGCCGATTTTTATCCAGCTTCGCCGGCTCAACAGAATCCACCAGCTTGTAGAACGTAAACCGGTCTCCCGGCTCCACAGTCCAATTCCCTGAGCCCTGCGAGAGCTGATGCCGCAGGCCCTGCATCGCGAACTGCACATACGAGCCGCCCAGATCCGCGTTCGGCACTCCGGTGTTGAGCTTCACCGTCCAGTTCGCATCCGGACAAGTCATTGCCCCAAAGCCGCAAACGTTGCCGATATAAAGCTTCTTCGCTTGCCACGGCAGGAGGCCTTGCGCGATCTGCTCAGGGAACCGTTTCGGATCGGCCGCCGCGCGGAATGCCTCCTGCGTCAGGATGCTCGAAGCCTGATGGTGCCCGTGCCCGTCACGGGGCGTACCCGAAAACCTTGCCACCAGCACGTCCGGACGAAAGGTTCGAATCACCCGCACCATGTCGGCGAGCGCTATGTCGTGGCCGCCCCACTTTGCGAAAGTCTCGTCGGCACTTTTCGAGAAGCCAAAATCGGCCACACGCGAGAAACGCTCCTGCACTCCGTAATATTCGTCCGCAGCCAGCAGTTCCAGGGTTCGCAGCACGCCCAGCACATCCGACAAATTGCTGCCGATCTTGTTCTGCCCACCCTCGCCGCGGTTCAGGGTCATCAGCAGCACGCTCGCTCCGCGCCCGCGTGACTCCAGCGTGAGCATTCCGCCATCTTCATCATCGGGATGCGCGACCGTCTGCATCAGCCGTGCGGTCGTCCCCAACCGCCGGAGCATCAGCCGCAGGCCGAGGATTCCTCGATCTTGAGAAAGTTCAGGCGGAGTGCCTTGGTACGGAAGCTGCGGAAAATCCGTGGCCAGGGCCTGCTGACTTGCATTCGGAGCCGCCGCAGCCGGCCGCGGCGAGCCTTCCGCAGTCGGTTGTGGCGAAGCCGCCAATAGAACCGGCAGCACGGCGAAAAGAAATATGAATGAGGATCGAGCGATCAAGTTGTGGACGAAAGGCTCAACAAACCGTCCCGCGCGCCCGGCAAGGTAGTGAGTTCTCGCAGATTTCACCCTAACAGGATGGGGCCTACCCCCACTCCGACGCAAATTCTTTCCCCTCGATCAAATTAGACGCCGGTAAGAACAAAAGAGTAACGCCTTGGCCGGGAACAAGATCCAATAACTGAGAACTGAGAACTGAGAACTGAGAACTCAGAACTGAGAACTGAGAACTGAGAACTGAGAACTGTCTATTGCCGCCCTTCCTTCAGCGTCTCCTGACAAGTGCTGCCCGCGGTCAGCACCTCATTAAACGCGGTATCCTTGCGCAAGTCTTTCAGGAGCGGATCCTCCAACAGCGCCGAATACGCGCAATAATTCTGCTGCACCGCGGCCTTCAACAACCGCAAAGCCGGTGCCGTCTGCCCGCAATACGCCAGAAGCGCGCCTACGTGGTACCAGGCTTCGGGGTCTGGTTCCATCATGGCGGATGATTCCGCCTCGCGCACGATGCGGTCCATGTCAGCCGGTCGCTGCGGTTGGGTGCACGCCGCCAGCAACTCGCGATGGTAGATCGCGTTCTTCGACATGTTCTTCACGCTCTCGCGTGCCTGCGCCACATTCCCCGCGGCAAGATGCACATAGGTCGACACCCACGCCGCCCACTCCGTGCCCGGATCCAGATGCACGAAATCCATCGCCCGGTCGGTCTTACCCAATTCCTGAAACGCCCAGGCGCACGACCGGAAGTTGGAGTTGCCCGGATCGAGGGATCGCGCGGTGTTGCACTCCTGGGTCGACTGCTCCTGCATGCCCGCATAACGCAGCACATAGCTGAGCGCGAAGTGCGCGTCGGCGCTCTGCGGTCTCCGACGCACCAGATCGGTCGCGGCATCGTAAGCCCGGCCCAGTTCGCCGCGCTCCACGCGGTGGGCGATCAAGCTACTCGCCGCATCCACCCGGTTCGGATCCAGGGCCAGCGCTTTCTCATACGCACGATTCGAGCGCTGGAACATCTCCTCGCCGCCCCCGCCATAATAAGAATCGTAATAGTACCTGTAGCCCAGCGCCGCCCACGCGGGGGCATAGCCAGGATCTTCTCCTACTACGTGTTCCAGCACGGCGATGGCATCCTTGTTGGGCGCGACATCATGGGGCAGGGCCAGGCTGTGCAGATATAAATCGTAGGCCTCCGGGCTCTTGGGGCGAGATGCCGTGCTCAACTCTCCTCCTCCGCCGCCCAGCACCGGCAAAAGTCCCTGCTCCACTTGCGCGGTCAGTTTATTCTGCAGGGAAATCACATCATTCACTCCTGCCGTGACATTCGCCTGCCACAGCAGCCGGTCGTTGGTAACGTCGATCGCTTCCAGCGTCACGGTTAACTGCTCACCCTGCCGCATGAAGTGACCGGTGAGGAGCTTGCCCACATGCAATTCCTGCCCAACCTTGCGCGGATCCAGGTCGACCTCCACATACTTCCGCGTGACCGACGAAGGCCGCACCTCGAGCGATCGAGAATAGGTCAACACGCTGGTCAGTTCGTCGGCCAGCGCGTAGCGGAGATAATCCACTGCAAAGTCGCCGTTCATGTTCTGCAAGGGCAAAACAGCGATTGCATTCGCCTCCTGCAGGCTCACGACCGACCGATGCTTAAACCAGTAGGTTCCCACGGCTGCCAACACCGTCAACAGCACTGCCGCAGTCCCCAGCAGCACCCACAACTGCCACCGGCTGGCGCTGGCCCGGCCAAACGTGTTGCTCGCGACCCGCAGCTTGGCCGGGTGCAACCCGCTCTTTACCTGGCCGGACTCAGTCTCGCGCTTCAGTTGCAGCAGATCGGCCTTCATTTGCGTGGCGCTTTGGTACCGCTCCTGGCGGTCCTTCTCCATCGCCTTGCCGATGATGCCTTCCAGTTCCACCGGGACTTTTGGATTCAATTCCCCAGGCGGAACCGGTTTCTCATGCAGTACTGCATCCAGAGTCATCAGCGAATTCTTGCCGGTAAACGGTTTCTTCCCGGTCGACATTTCATACATGACCACGCCAAAGGAAAACAGGTCGCTGCGGAAGTCGATTTCGTCGCTGCGCGCCTGTTCCGGCGACATGTAGACGGCCGTCCCTGGAATCACCCCCACAGCGGTCAAGGAATTGTCTGCCGCGGCAACTCCATCGCTATCGGTGCCGATGTTGTGGAGGAGCTTGGCTAACCCGAAATCGAGCACCTTCACCTGTCCGCTTGGAGTCAGGAAGATGTTGGCCGGCTTGATATCGCGGTGCACGATCCCCTTGGCATGTGAAGCCGCCAGCGCGTCCGCCACCTGGACGCTGATATCGAGTACCTGCTCGGTCTGCATTGCCTGCCCGGAGATAGCTTGCTTCAGGCTCTCGCCCTCCAGCTTCTCCATCACAATGAAGGGATGGCCGCCGTTATCCTCAATGCCATGGATCGTGCAGATGTTCTGATGGTTCAGCAGCGACGCCGCCCTCGCCTCCCGCGTAAAGCGTTCCAGCGATTTAGGGTCGCCCGCCAGGTTTTCCGGGATGAACTTGAGGGCAACGTGCCGTCCGAGCTTCAGGTCCTCGGCCTCATAAACCACGCCCATACCACCGCCCCCGAGCTTGCCCAGGATGCGATAGTGGGATACGGTCTGGCCGATCATGAGAGGACTCAAGTCCCGAACGCGGTAATGGTAGGCCCGCCAGCGGCTACGGTCAACTGGCCCGTTTTGATTGTGATCGTTCCCAAACTGACAAATACCCTGTCCTTTTGTGTCGCTGAAGGAGCTCGGGGTTGCCCCGCGACGACTACTATGAAGCTATCAACTCATGAGTGAGCGAGGGCGATTCTGATATGGCGCGGGGCTTCGAGCACTACTCTCCTCAAATGCAAGAGGCCATCCGCCGTCGCGCCACTGAGCTCTATCATCGGAAGGGAGGCGTCGAAGGTCACGACTTTGAAAACTGGTACCAGGCTGAAGCCGAGATCCTCCGCGAGTCGGCTCCTCACCTCGTTCGCCGAGCCGTCGTTGTCAATGTAGAAGGTGTGGTCTACACCGGCGAATACGATTCCACAACCGCCGATGGCTACACCCCCGGCGAGTGGAAACCGGGCGATCCCGTCCCGGTTCGCCTCGACGGCGACAAACTGTACCTCCGCCGTCCCAACGGTCAGGAACTTCAAACTACTATCGTAAAAAGAATCGGCTAGCTAACTAACGGAGTCGAAGGACCCTTTAACCCCGTGCTTCGACCGGCTTCGCAGGAAACTTCTGCCACCGGCCTTTCTTGTGAAGTGAGCGAGATTTGTCTACTCCGTCACCCACAACCCCGCCGATGCCCCCACCCACTCCATATTCTTATTGTGATCCACGCCCATCATCAATCCCCGACCCATCCGGATAATCGTCAGCACCGCCTGCAACTGATCGAGCCACACATACATCACGCGCACTTCCGCTTTAGTCCCGCCGAACGGAGTCTCAATCACCGGCTCAAAATGCAGCCGCTCCTGCAGAATGTATTCTCCCCGCCTCTCCGCCGGAATTGCCGCGATGTCTTGCTTCGTAGGCGCGATCACCACTCCCAATCCGGCGAACGAATACAAAGGTTTCAAAGCATAGTTCTGCAAGTCGTCAGGAACCCCCTCCAACTTATCCAGGAACCACGTTTTCGGCACCGACTCGTGCCGCAGATAAGGAATCGAAAACTTGCTGATGCGGAAATACCAGTTGGGATGTCCTGCCCATTCCACATCAAGATCGTCGCGCCAATCGAACGCCAGCTTCACTTGTTTGCGCTGCAACTCGTCCGCAATCGCCCGGTTATAAATCCGCCGGATCGGCACCCGCGCTCCGTAGCGTTCGTAATAAAGCTGTGACCCTTGTTTCGTGATGGCCTCAATGTCAACCGTTTCGATCCCCAGCATCTTCTCCGTCAAGAGAAAATCCGGCAGCGTCTTCTGCTCCTGCGGATGAATCTCCATCAGAACGACGTTCTCTGGATCATGCCCGCCAACAATCGCGCACTGCAGAAGTTCAGCGTAAGACGTCGCATCCAACCCGCTCAAGAAGAATTGTAGCCCGTCTCCGCCATCGAACCGGTTCAGTCCATACACGTCGATGTAACTCTGCGCCAGCGCCACCTGATAGGCGTAAAGAGAAGGGAAGGCCTGCAACTCGACCAGTTTGGGCTGCAACTCGCCACCAGCATCGCGCACCAGACCAAAATCCACCTGCACAAACATGGGATGCGCCGGCTCGTTTGGAACCCGAAATTCCGCCGCGATCGAGGCCTCCGATCGCGCCCGATACTCGGGACTTTCCACCAATTGGCGGATCAGTTCCTTGCCATCCTCGGCCATCCGGTCCAGCAGCGACTTGGGAAAGAAGCAAGGAGTCTCCGACAGCCGGAACGAAACGTGGGTTCCGCAAGCATCATCAATCCGCCGCAAGAATGTCTGATATCTATCGGGAGTGAAGCTGGCGTTGAACTGCTTTCGAAGGGAGGAGATCATAACCAGAAGCAGCTGTGTTGGAGCTTCACTCGCGGATTTCCATATTGCGGATGAGGCCGCCTTCTATTGAGTAAACATGCTCGACCATTCGATCCAGCAAGGTCTTTCCAGCGAGATCGCGAACCACCTGGTGAACTCCCACCACTACACGGCCCCCCTTATCCAGATCGAAACTCTTCGGCTCCACGCGCGGGTCTATCATGGCCCATTGCCGCGTCCAGTATTCGCGGACGCCAATATGCCCATGGACCGTCCCACCTTCCATCCCATTTGGCCACTCCACATCGGGGTGCATGGCCGCTAAAGCGGAGTCAATGTCACGGGCATTGAATGCCTCGTAGGTTCTTGAGAGAACAGCAACCTTGGACTCTTCGACCGTCACAATTCCGCCCTACGCCTCCACCAAAAACTTTCCATCCCGCATGATCTGCTCGTCGTCCACCCAGATATTGAACTTCCGCCCGACTACGTCGATATGAGTCGACGAATCCCACTCCGCCCCGGTGTGCGCTCCGTATGGATTCCCAAACGCCACATGCACTCCGGGATATTTCTCATCCTGCAGAATTTGCCCAATCACTTCCTTCAAATCAATGTTGGTTCCAATGGCAAACTCGCCAACGCGGTCGCTGTTTTCATCGGTGTGCGTGTACTTCCAAAAGTCGTCCTCGAGTTCGCGATTCTCGGAATGCGCCTCGGTAAGCCGATTCTTCTTCACATGGATGGTCAGCGGATTCCCCTGCAGGTTGCCAAACTTCGCGCACAAATAATCGCCCACCACGCCGTCAATCACGAACGTGCCGTTGACCTCACCTGGAGTGGTAAAGATCTCCCCACCGGGCAGGTTTCCCCATTTTTCCGGAGTAATGATCCCGCTGGTCTTCAGCCACTTGTAATTCGGATTCAAATCCGCGGTCAGGTCCGTCCCCGCGTCCGTTTTGGCCCGGACGCGCTGCGCCTTGCGGACCATCGCGATAATCGTTGCGCTGAGCCGGTCGACTTTCTGAAAATCCGCCCGCATGCCTTCCAGCATGATCTGCGGATTGATGTTCACCATGTGGGCGTGCCGTATCTTCCGCCGGTTGACCACCTCGGTCATCTGCATGCGCGAATGCAATTCATTGCGCTGCGCCTGCACCGCAAAGAAAGAAACCTGGCTGGTCTCCAGATCCTCCAGAATTTCCCGGGGCAGATCCTTTAACGGACGGTCTGCCAAATCTTCCAGCACCCAAGCCCGATAAGGCGCGCCCAGCGACTCCAGTTCGCGCGTAATTGCCGCGGCAATCTCGAGTGTAACTTCGTCGGTGATCACGCAGACCTTCTCCTCCGGTTGCACCCTAATGCACACGTTCACAGCATTACGGGCTCCAGGCGTGAATTCCGGATTAAAAGAAATGTGCGAGCGGGTTCCCCATCCTTCTCCGGTTTTTTGGGGGAAGGTGGGGATTTTGACTTCGTTTTCAGAAATGGTCATCCGACTTTTCTCACGGCAGCCGGTTCCTCTTCGGCTAGCCCTGCTTCTGTCTCCTCAATAATGTAATCGACAACTTTCTTCAAATCCCCGGTGTCCTGAAACACGCGCAGCTGCCGGTCAGCTCCGCTACCCGTTTCGAGCATTTTGTGGATGTAGTTCAGTTCCTCGCGCGAGTCCAGTTCATCCACTACGTCATCCACAAATTCCAGATACTCGAAGATCAAATCCTTGGCCGGGACTTCCGTCTGCTTGCCGAAATCGATGAGCTTGCCTTCCATGCCGTAGCGCGCGGCGCGCCACTTGTTTTCCATCAGCAGTGCCCGCCGGTACAGCCTGAATCCTTGATTCGCGGTGTGCAACTTGTACAGCTTCGCGACCGTCGCCTGAATGAGCGCCGCCAATGCAATCGTCTCATCGGCGCGCATGGGAATGTCGCAAACCCGGAACTCAATCGTATTAAAGAACGGATGCGGCCGAATATCCCACCAGATCTTCTTCGCGTTATCGATGCAGTTGGTCTTGATCAGGAGCTTGATGAAGTTCTCGTACTCGCCCCAACTGGGAAAATAATCCGGAATGTTGGTTCGCGGAAACTTGTCAAACACCTTGCAGCGGTAAGATTTCAACCCGGTATTCATCCCCAGCCAAAACGGAGAATTGGTCGATAGCGCGAGTAGGTGCGGCAGAAAATAGCGCGCGTGATTCATCATGTGGATCGCGGTCTCGCGATCCTCAATTCCGATATGTACATGCAGCCCGAAGATCAGATTCGCCCGCGCCACCAGCTGCATGTCTTCGACAATGTTTTTGTAGCGCGGGTCCGGATGAATCTCCTGTACTTTCCAGTCCGCAAACGGATGTGTTGCTACCGACGCCAGCCGCAACCCATTCTCCGCGGCCAGCCGGATAATATTGCGCCGCAGCAACTTTATTTCGGTTTTGGCTTCCTTGATGTTCGTGCAAACTGCAGTCCCGACTTCGACGACCGACTGGTGCATCTCCGCTTTCACCCGCTCTTGCAGGATCAGCTTGCCCTTCTCGAGCAGCTCGGCCTGAATATGCGACCGCAGATCCCGAGTCTCTGGGTCGATGGTCTGATATTCCTCTTCGATGCCGATAGTGAAAGTGGGAGGCATAAGCTCTTAAAGGCCTTGTCATTCCGAGCGGAGCGTTGGGGCCCGCTGTTCGCCGCCAGCAATACCGCTCCCGCCTGCCGCCCATCCTAGCGCGTTCTTTGCGAAAGGTGGGCAAATCAGGCTCTAACAGTATAACAACGAGCCCCGGAATGCTGATCAGGAGTTGTGGCGGGTCTGGAACCAGGAAAACCAAAGGAAGATGCCTACAAGAAGAAGCATCAATCCACTGAAACAGATCGACACGACAGAAAATAAGCTGCGCGCCCAATGCCCGGGGGAAATTGCCCGGGAAAGCAAAACAATCGCGGCTATTTGGCCGACAAGAATTGCGGCAACACCATACAGTACGAATATCTCACCCAGGCCACCAGCCACGGCCCCGAGGCCGGTCGCCTTTTGCCCCGAAATGCTCCAGAATTCGTGTGCGATGCCTATGAGCGTTGGAATCCATGGCGCCCAGGCTAGGACTACACCCCAGAGAAAGCGCCTTTTCTTTAGATCATCCACCTACTTCGCCGCCTTCCCTCGCTTCCGCTCCGCTACCCATCCCGGCTCCGGCTTGCGAGTTTTCTTCCCAGACGGCCCATTCAGAAAGCTGGCCCACCGCAACTCCTTCGCCGGATTCTCCCCGCTCTGGACCATCTTGACCGCCATTTCCGCGACGGTATTCACGATCCAATCAAAATTCTCCTGGCCTACCGATGTAATCTCCGCATCCGGCGCCGGATTCAGGAAATCGATCGCATAAGGCACTCCACCCTCCACCGCAAACTCCACAGTATTCAAGTCGTAGCCCAGCACCCGACACAAAGTGAGCGCGTCTTTTTCAATTCTGGCCCTTAAAGCTTCTGATGACGGCGGCGGATTGCCCTTCACATAGCGCTCATGATGCGGCGCGCGCGGGTCGTACTTCATGATGTGCACCTTCTCCTGCCCTACCACGTAGCACCGGTAATACTCTTCAAACACCACGCCATGCTGCAGGGTCATGCACAAATCGCCGGTCTGGTTGTAATGCTGAAAAAATTCGTCCGGAGAATGGACGTGGTAAACATGCTTCCACCCGCCTCCGGAATAAGGCTTCAGGAAAGCAGGGAAGCCGACGTAGTCAAACAGCTCCTGCCAGTTCAGCGGATAAATCAAGTTCCGCATGGACTGGTCGGTCGTTCCCTCGGGATGCTTGTTGTGCGGCAGAATCACCGTAGGCGGAATCGCCACGCCAAGCTTGTGCGCCAGCGCATAATTAAAGAACTTGTCGTCTGCCGTCCACCAGAACGGGTTGTTCACCACAATCGTCCCTTGCAGTGCCGCATTCTTCAAATAAGCCCGATAGAAAGGAATATCCTGCGAGATGCGGTCGATGATCACGTCGTATCTCTTCGGCTCATCCATCCGAATCCCGCCAATCTTCACAAACTCTGCGGAAACGCCCTCCACGCCCATGGAGTTAATCTTTTCCACGACAGCCGGGGGAAATGTGTTCTCCATCCCAAACAAAATCCCAATCTTCTTCACAGCCTTCTCCATTCCTCGGCTTTTCGATCACTACTGACCACTGATCGCTGACCACTAATCACTGGCCACTGCGTCAGAAATACTTCCCCGCCATCCTCTGCCAAAGCGGCCAGTCATGTTTCGAATTGTCGTTGTAAATATCCAGCCAGTGCGGCACCGCCCTGCCATTTAAAATTGCCGACAGCTTAACGTTCTGGTCCAGGCACATATCCCAATCCGCTGAGCCCAGCACAATCTTCATCTGCCGGTAGCGGCTCAGAAACCAGTCGTCATGCTGATTCGGCAGGTAATCCGGCGGACAATTGAAGTAACAGTCGTCGTCGTAATATCCATCCAGAAACTGATGGATATCAAAAGCCCCGCTCATGCTAACGCAGTGCGTCACCACGTCGGGATGCTTCATGGCAAAATTCACCGCGTGATAAGCCCCAAAGCTGCACCCGGTCACCGCCAGCCGCGGCGTCTGATTCTTCCACCGCACAAAGGGTAGAAACTCATGCAGAATGTAGCGCTCATACTGCAAATGGCGCAGCACCCGCACCTTGGGGTGCACGCTCTTGTTGTACCAGCTCTCAGTATCAACGCCGTCAGGGCAAAACACCTGCAGATCGCCACGTTCGATCTTCGGAGCCATCACGCCAATCATGCCGCGATCTTCATACTCGAAAAACCTCCCCATGGAGGTCGGAAACACCAGCAGGGGCGTCCCCGCGTGCCCGAAGACGAGCGCTTCCATCTCGCGCTGCAGTTCCTGACTGTATCCTTTGTGAAATTCGCGATTCATTGCTTGGCGTTCCGGCAGACGAAGTATCTTACCTGAAGGGGAACCCCCGAGGCTCATTTTTGTGGTCAAGTCGGCGGAATGGAGCTTGCAAATGATATCGTGATACGAGATATGTCGTGGAGGTTGCCAAAACTGATTCCGCGCTCCGCGCCCGTCATCCTTTTACTTCTCACTCTTGCCGCCGTTGCAGGGTTCGCCGCCGTCAGCCATCTCGTCACTCGCTACAACGCCAATCAGCAGTCCCGGGGCCGCAAACTCTACCAGCAGGGCCAGGCCGATGCCGCCGCCAACCGCTATGATGACGCCATTGATGCTTTCCGCGCCGCCCTCACTTGCGATCCCACCAACTCCCAGTATCAGCTCAGCCTAGCTCGCGCCCTGCGCGACAGCGACGATCCCCGACGTCTCGACGAAGCCGAATCCTACCTCATCGCCCTCTGGCAGCGCGCCCCGCAGGACGCCGCGGTGAATCTAGCTCTGGCTCGCGTAGCCGCCCGCCGCGGCTCCATCGAAGATGCTACTCGCTACTACCATAACGCCATGTACGGAGTCTGGAACTCTGACCCCGACTCCAACCGCAGCAAAGCTCGCATCGAGCTGATCCAGTTCCTGCTTAAGAAAGGTGCTCCTGACAAAGCCGCATCGGAACTTATGGCCCTCGCCACCGCCTTGCCGCCCACTCCGGATGCGCATCTCCAGGCTGCCCAGCTTTTTGCCGAGGCGCAGGACTACTCTGGCGAGTTGGCTCAGTATGAAGAAGTTCTCCGTCTCGATCCCCGGAATTCCGCAGCGCTGGCTGGGGCCGGTCAAGCCGCCTACCGCTCCGGCAATTACATCACTGCCCGCCGCTATCTGCAGGACGCAGTCAATGAGAATCCGCAGGATGAAGACTCCCGTCAGCTCTTGGCAACCAGCGAACTAATTCTCCGCAACGATCCCTTCGTCGGTCACATCTCCGACGCCGAACGCAATCGGCGCATCGCTGCCGCTTTTGCCCAGGCTGAAAAACGTCTCGACGAATGTGCTCAGCAGAAAGGCGTTGACCTGAAAACGGCAGCGACTCCAGCAGCAGCTTCCGGTTCTGCCCCTGTCCAAGCCGCGGCACCCGCACCTTCACCGCTGCTTGCGCTTCAATCGGTATGGACCGAGGCCAAACCAGATCTCGCCCGTCTCCGCTCCCCTGCGGAAACCGATCTCCCGGATGCGATCATGGACGTGGTCTTCCAAGTCGAACAGCAGACCGCAACAACCTGTGGCCAGCCGCAGGGACTGGACCTAGCCCTGCTTCTGATCTCCCAAAAGCGCGAGGCCGCCAACCAGTGAGTGAATCAGCGTCTACCAGCCAATCTCCGCTGCCGTCGTCGTCGTCGCAGGTACCCATGGCCCGTTTCCAGGCGCCCCGCCGTTTGTTCGCAACTCTTGAAGGTGTCTTCAATGAGGAAGTTTTCTTCCTCATCCTCTGCGTCTTCATCGGAATCTTTTCCGGCCTTGCAGTCGTGTGCTTCCGCCTGGCCATCGACTGGATCCACCTGGCCCTGCTCGGCCCGCTCCCCCAAACCCACAGCTGGAGACTGTTCGCGGTCCCCGCAGTCGCCGGACTGGTTGTGGCCGCCCTGGTGATCCGCGTGTTTCCCACGATCCGCGGCAGTGGGGTGAATCAGACCAAGGCCGCGCTCTACATCTTCAACGGATTCATTCCTTTCCGCACCGCCATCGGCAAATTCATCTGCTCCGGCATCGCCATCGGTTCCGGCCAATCCCTCGGTCCGGAAGATCCTTCTCTCCAGATCGGAGCCAGCATTGCCTCTGCGCTCGGTCGCCAGCTGGAAATCTCCCGCGAAAAACTCCGTCTTATGGCCCCCGTTGGCGCGGCCGCCGGGCTCGCCGCCGCTTTCAACGCTCCCATCTCCGCCGTTCTCTTCGTCATCGAAGAGGTCATTGGCCGCTGGAGCGCGGGCATCCTCGGTTCGGTCGTCCTCTCAGCTGTCTCTAGCGTCGTTATTGTGCGCTGGTTTCTGGGCAGCGAGCCGCTGTTCCGCATTCCCGTCACGACCTTCAAGCGGCCCAGCGAACTGTTGGCGTACGCTGTGCTCGGCATCGTCGGGGGCCTGGCTTCAGTCGCCTTCGCCAAATCGGTGGGCTATCTGCGTCCCCGGCTGAAAGCTTTGCCGCACTGGACGCAATATTTTCAGCCCGCGGTCGCCGGGCTCCTGATCGGCCTGATCGCTTTCCTCGGTGCGCCGCAGGTGATGGGCGCCGGCTACGATTCCATGGACCAGGCCATGCACGGCCAGTACGCCTGGAAAATTCTTGCCATCCTGGCCGTTCTCAAGATCGTCGCCACTACGCTGTCCTTCGTAAGCGGCGCTCCCGGCGGCATGTTCGCTCCGACGCTTTTCATTGGCGCCATGCTGGGCGGCGCTGTGGGCGACATCGAGCGGATCTTCTTCCCTCAACTGACGGGATCAACGGGTACCTACGTTCTGGTCGGCATGGGCGTCCTCTTTGCGGGATTCCTTCGTGTCCCTATGACTTCGGTGTTCATGGTTCTCGAAGTCAGCGGCAACTATGAAATCATCGTCCCTGTCATCGTCGCCAACACTTTTTCCTACCTCATCTCGCGCAGCCTGGAGGACGTTCCCATCTTCGACCTGCTCACGCGACAGGATGGCCTCATCCTTCCGTCGCTTGAAGAAGATCGCGAAGAAACCATTCTCCGTGTCGAAGATGCCATGCTTCCGGTGCCCGCCACCATCCTCAATGCGGAGGACTACGTCGACGCCAACGCCCGCCGCGTGCAGGATTCAGCCGACTCCAACTTTCTGGTGCGCATGCATCCCAGCGGCTGGAGAACCATCAGCCGAGACCAACTGCAGCGCCTTTTCCGCGAAGGCAAAGGTGAACACACGCTGGGCTCGGTACTTCCACCGCAGTCGCTTCCCAGCTTGTATCCAGATCTCCCGCTCGACTCCGCGCTCCGCTTCGTAAACGATTATCCACTGGTACCTGTGGTTAATCGTGCCAATTCCCGCAAGTTGGAAGGCGTAGTCTCCCGTGACTCGGTCTTCAAGCGGTACGGAAGTACCCAATCTACAACGGGAGAGTGAGCCTGCGCACAATTCGTGCGAAGACCCGCATCTTCCACACATGTGCAAATTCTTGCGTCTGGCCCTGCGTTCCCGCCTCTAACTCGAAGCAAACTCGCCGGGATTTGGTATGCCGATTGCCACGATAGCTCCGGAAGCCGCGCCAATCGGGCATTCCACCAGTTCTTTCGCATCAATATGCAGTTTCCCCCGGATAGGACCCTCTTATGAAGACGACAATCATGGTTTTTTGCCTGCTCTGCGCAACTGCTGTTTTTGCCCAAAACGGACCCATCTTGAGCAATACCCCGGCGCCGGTTGTGATGGCAGAGCACCCGCTGCACGCTTCTGAGCACGCCATGGCGCAGGAAACCAGCCTGTTCGGCGGCATGTCACCTTACACTTATGCCAAGGGCGAAGTTCCGCTGGCCGAACTCGGATCACTCCCGTACGAGACACCTCTAGGCGACGTGGCCCGCGCCTACAGAAAAGAACACGCCGAGGCGCCAAAAGCCACGGTGGTTCTAGACAAATAAGCGAAGTGTGTGTCTGGAGTGGTACCCGTCGAATAGGTTTGTGTCGGGCAGAGCAAACAACGGAGAAGCCCATTCACTGGCTCAGCTTGATCGCCAGCTGCCGCTCCGGCTGCGTCATCTGACTCCACAATTTCTGCAAGTCGTCTTGCAGGGCCTGATTATCGGGTTCTTTGTGGAGAGCCATCGCAAACCAGCGGTAGGCGGTGGGCAAGTCCCGCGGCGTGCACGTTCCCGTCGAGTACAGCGCGCCCATAGAAATCATCGCCTTGGCATTGGATTCCTCCGCGGCCTGCTTCAGCAGCCGTAGGCCGTGATCGCAATCCTCGCGCACCCCGCGTCCATAAATGTAGCGTTCCGCATTGGTCACGGGATCGATCGGTTTCGCCGCCGGAGGTTTCGCCATGGCAGGAGCGGGGACTGCCGCTTTCGGCGCAGGCGCCTCGGCCGCAGGAGTCGGTTGCTGGTCAGGTCCAGAAGCAGCCGGCGGCGCAGTCTTCGCTGGCGAGTTGGGATCGCCAGACTGAGCTTGCGACGGAGCCGGTTGAGCCGGGGCTGCGCTTCCAGCAGGAGCAGATTGCGAAGCAGCCGGTGCAGTCTGCGTAGCAGCGGGAGCAGGCTGCGATGCGGCAGGGGAGGGTTGGGGAGGCGATGGAGCGTTCTGCGCCGGTGCGGATTGTGCGGGTGCCTGCGCCGCTGGTTGCGCTGGCGCCGCACCACTGCCGGTGACTGGAGCCGTTCCGTTGTTACCGATGCCGGTTGATGGGGCCACCGTGTTCGGCGCTACTGGTCCTGCCGCCCCGCCCGAATCCGGATTCGGTGGAACGTCCGACGTTGGCTTCGTCGCCACCGGTTTCTTATCTCCCGCGATCAGGCCGTCGAACCCAGCCTGCTTAAAGTGCAAGTAACCTAATCCCACCGCCAGTGCCAGCGCGATGACGATCAAAACCAGCTTGCCCCAGCCCCGCTTTGGTTCTTCCTCATCATCGAGCAGATAGTCCACATTCGAAGACGGCCGCAGAACATCAGGTTCAGCATTACGATCAACGGCAGGTCCGGGAGAGCTCAAGCCAAGAAATGAGTGCCCGGTGATGACGGGTCCTGAGCTGGGTCGAGCTTCGCTGAGCCGAACTTCGCCCGACCGAGCCTCGCCTACTCGGACCTCGCCGGACCGGGCCGCACTCGCCGGAACTTCTCTCGTGCGGACCTCGCTTGTCTTACCTTGGGACGAAGCAGCTGGCAGCGGACGTCGTTCTGCGTTCGAACTGCCCAATCCTCCCGGCTCGGGAAGTGGCGCTTGACCTTGTCGGGGCGCTGCAACATTTCCCGTGGACGCAGTCGCCGCCTGACCGGCAGGGCGAGCCTCGGTCGCAGTTGTTGCTACCAGAGAAGCTCCGCACATTCCGCAAAAGCGGTTGGCCTCGTCATTCTCGTTGCCGCATCGTCCGCAGCGCACACACCCTCCTACACTGTTCTGTCATTTAGATTAACGCTACTGCCCCTGTTTTCGCGAGTAGGATGCTAATTAGGCAAGTTTCGAAGGTCACAAAAAGATACAGCTGCGGCTTTGTTGTTTCTGGGCTGCGGTCTTGCAGGTTGGTCCCTTAATTTAGAAGCGTGGTGGAAGGGTCCGATAGAGCAATAAGTTTGCCCACCGGATACTCTTCCTGGGTGAGAGGAATCGCAGGTTCGGAATTGACGATGGTTAGCACGTCGCCGCTGAGAACTCCACGGAGGAGCAGACGATCGCGCTCGACGCCCACGACTCGATATTTCTCGTCGAAAACCGACATCGTAACCCCTCGTTGACGATTAGATGCCTTATTGCGCGCTCTGGATACCAGCGAATTCATTTTCCCTTGTCGAAAGGTTCCAAAACAGAACGCAACTTTCCAGCGTTCCCTTTGGGAATTCGCGCTATGCGGTTCCGAAGCGCACTGAAACCAGTTTCGAAACGCCAGGCTCTTGCATAGTCACGCCGTAAAGCACGGGCGCGATGCTCATGGTCTTTTTGCTGTGAGTGATGAGGACGAACTGGGTCTTGATGCTCATCTCTTTGACTAGTTCGGTGAAGCGCCCGATGTTGGCCTCATCCAGGGGCGCGTCGACTTCGTCAAGGATGCAGAACGGGCTGGGCGTGTACTGGAAAATGCCGACCAGCAGGGCGAGCGCCGTGAGTGCCTTCTCGCCTCCGGAAAGAAGTAAAACGCTCTGCAGGCGCTTGCCGGGAGGCGATGCGACCACATCGATGCCGCTCTCAGCGGAATTTTCCTCGTCGGTGAGCTTCATGAAAGCGTGGCCGCCGCCGAAGAGCTTCTTGAAGGTGACTCCGAAGTTCTCATTAATCTCGGTGAAAGCTTCCTTGAATTTCTGGCGCGAGACTTCGTCGATCTCGCGGATGGTCGCGGTCGTGTTCTCGATGGAGGAGATCAGGTCTTTGCGCTGGCCGTCGAGGAAGCCGTGCCGCTCAGCGGTCTCGCGGTACTCTTCTAGCGCCATCATGTTTACCGGGCCCATGGCTTCGAGCTTGGCGCGCATCTCGCGATGAGCCTGGTCACAGGCGGCCAGCTCGTCGCCAGTGACTAGCGCCAGAGTGGTGTCAGCCAGCAAAGCGGCACGCTCGACCCCCAGCTCGTTCAGGCAAGTATCCGCCATGTACATGGCATCGGCTTGCAACTTGGCGGCCGCTGCCTGCAGCTCGCCACGCCGGTCGCGAGCCTGATCGAGAAGCTGCCGAGCCTGGCGGAGCAGTTCGTCGATTTCAGAGAGGCGGGCGCGGAGCTGATCCTTTTCGAATTGCAGCAGACCTTCACGAGCTTGGCCCGCGTTGCGCTCGGCTACGAAGTCGGCCACTTGCTGCTCGAGTTGCAGGTTCTCGGTTTCACGCTGCAGTTTCTCTGCAGCCGCCGCTTCAATCTGTGAGGCCAGAGCGTGGAGGCGTTCGCGCATTTCGGTGAAGAGGGAATCGATGCGTCCGAGCACGGCGGTTGCCGAGCGGTGACGCTCTTCGAGCGCGGCGACCCGGGCCACGCGCTGTGAACTGGCTTGGGCGGCGTCTTCCCGACGCTGACGGAGCGTTCCGAGAGATTCTTGGGCGACTGCAATCTGGCGCTCGAGTTCGGCGCGGGTCTGTTCGAGGACGGCGATCTCTGAGTGACGGGCGGCGACAATCGACTCCTGCTCAGATTGCTCCGCCGATAGACGTTGCAACTCGGCTTGCGAAACGGTCACGCGCTCGGTGACGCGGGCCATTTCGGAATCGAGTTGCTGCAGCATGTGGCCGGAAGTCATCGACTGGTGCTCGGCCTCGCGCTTTTCAGCATCGAGACGCTCCAACAGGGAAGTGAAGTCTTTAATCTCCCGGCCCAAGGTGAGCACCCGCATCTCTTCTTCCCGCAGCGCACGTTCCAAGTCCTCCAGTTGCCTCAGAACTTCGCGAAGTTCGCGTTTCATCGAGAGCGGGCCTTCGGCGCGCTGTTTGCCACCGGTGACGGTCACGTTGTGAAAACATTCTCCAGTTTGCGAAAGAAAGAACGCGTCAGGATTTTCGAGGGCAAGCCCGCGCGCAGTGTCGGAGCCGGGGACGATATAGCCATCGCGCAGCTTGGGAAGAATTACTTCGAGCGACTTCCCGAATCCGTCGAGCACGCGAATAGTGTGCTTCAGAGGCACGATGGAAGCCGTGGGCGGCGCGCAGTGGGCGGCTTCGTCAAGAATGAAAGAGAACTTGGCCTGCGCGTCTTCGGGATGAACCAGGAAGGTGGCGCGGCCATCCACATCGCTGCGCAGCAGGCGAAGGCCTTCGTCGGCGGCGTCCCAGGACTTGACTACGATGTAGTTCAACTCGTCGCGCAGGAAGTCTTCGACCACGCGCTCAAAACGCGGCTCGACTTCAAGGAAATCCGCGAGCACGCCGACCGGCGCCAGGCCGCTTTGCATCACTCCCGATTGGAAAAGGCGGCGAACGGATTCGGTGGAGTATCCATGTTCCGCGATCACCGCTTCGAGCGATCCCTTCTTACCTAGAGCTGTGGCAAACTCGGCGCGGAGCAAGTCGAGATGAGTCTTGGCTTTCGTTTCCTCGAGGCGCTTAGCTTCGAGCAGGCGTCTAAGCTGGCTGATCTCCTCGGAAATTCCGGCGACGCGTTGCGTGATTGTTTCGAATTCGAGGGCGAGTTGCCCGCGCTGGCCGCCGAAAGCTTCCACTTGAAGATTGGCGTTTGTAATTTCAGTTTGCAGACGCCGGGCTTCGCGATCAGCGCCGGCGAGTCGCTCTTCAGCCTGCGCCAGTTGGTTGCGCAACCGCGAGGCTGCCGAGACCGTGTCGAAAATGGCTACGCGCGATTCTTCCTGCTGATGTTCAAGTTCGGCGAGTGCAGTCGCGGCGGCTGCGGCTTCCTGCTGCGACAGCGCGAGTTCGTGTTGAGCGGCAGCCAGATCGGCGGCGGCTGACTCCAGCACTTGCCGGTTGGAATCGCGCTCAGCTTCGAGCGCGGTCAGCCGGTGACGGGCCTGGGCCAATTCCGCCTCCGCCGAGGCGGAACGGACTACGAGTTCGGCGCAGCGTTCTTCATTATGCTGGCGGCGGGCGCGGGCGCGATCGATTTCTAAATCGATCTGGCTGAGGCGCTCGCGATTCTCGCGCAGCTCAGCGTCGATGGCATAGCTGCGCTCAGTGCCTTCTCCATGTTCGGACTCGAGTTGCCGAACGGATTCGGCGCGGTGCTGCATGTCTTCCGCCAGGGCGTTGAGTTGGGCGTCGAGTTCAGCGCTCTCCTGTTCAATCGCCGCGAACTTACTTGCCAGGACCACGCGCAACTGCGCGCGCATCTCGTCGCGCAGATTGGCGTACCGCTCAGCCTTCGAGGCCTGGCGCTTCAAAGAATTCATCTGCCGCGTGACTTCCTCGAAAATATCGTTCACCCGGGCCAGGTTCAGCTTGGCATCTTCGAGGCGAGCCTCGGCGAGACGTTTCTTGGTTTTGAACTTCGTGATTCCCGCCGCCTCCTCGAGGATGGCTCGGCGGTCAGTGGGTCGGCTGCTGAGAATCTGGCCGATGCGTCCTTGCTCAATCAGAGCGTAGGTTTCCGGTCCAAGCCCGGTGCCCATGAAGAGTTCCTGAATGTCGCGCAGGCGGCAGAGCTTGCCATTGAGCAGGTATTCGCTGTCGCCGGAGCGGAAGAGGCGGCGCGTGACTACGATTTCTCCGGCGCGGAATTGTTGCTGATTGAATTTTCTGCGGCGGATCTTCAGCACGACTTGGGATGCACCGCTTACAGCGGCGGACATCGCAATCGGCACGACTGCGTGGACGGGCAATGCAAAAACTGGTTCGTCGTCGGGGAAGGCAACGGCCAACGTGTCTACTTTCGATCGTGGAACTTCGACTTCTTCCGTTTTGCCGGGCTGAGCTTCTTCTACGGCGCGCTCGGTTTCTTCGGCGGCGCGGGCGCGGACGGCGGCTTCATCCCAGTCATCGGCTGGTCTTCGGGCCGCTTCCGCGCTTACCGGCAATTCATCTTGAATATCAATTTCGGTCGGCGCCCCCGCATCTGCACCCGGATACTCTTCAGGATCAATCAGGGTGAGCGAAACCTCGGCCATGCCGGTGGGCTTGCGGTCGCGGGTGCCGGCGAAGATCACATCTTCCATCCGGGAACCGCGCAGAGTCTTGGCCGACTGCTCGCCAAGCACCCAGGAGATGGCGTCGGCAATATTCGACTTGCCGCAGCCGTTGGGGCCGATGATGGCGGCGATACCGTCCCCATGGAACTTGAGGTCGGTGCGGTCGCAGAACGATTTGAACCCGAGAATCTGAAGCCGCTTCAGTTTAAGCAACGTAAACTCCTTGGAAAAACAGTGGCCTGTGGCCAGTTGTCAGTGGCTGGTCTTTCGTTTTGCTGCTTGCCGGCCTGTTTACCAGACTGATACCCCCAGCGCCGAAATGGTGCTTGCGCAAACCTCTGCTGTCCCCGGGCTGGATCGGGCAGGCACAAATTTAAGCTACTGTAACGGTGAAATTGGGGCGGGGTCAAGCAATATAACACTATATATTGTATGGCCTTAAGAGCGAGCGCGTTGGGTTGCACATGCATTGCAGCACATCGATGGTTTACGGATGAGGGAAGGACGAGGTGGGAGAACCGCGAGAGCAGAATTATGGTAGCGCAACTAGCGATCTAAGACAACGATTCCAGACTTCCCAGTTACTGCAGCGCGGTATATTCCCCCTTGGCTTGCTTCAGAATCGGGAGATCGGGATCGGCATTTTCCCAGAGGGCAAAAAAGTCCTGGTAGGCGGTGCGCGCGCCAGCGTTGTTGCCCAAGAGTGCGCGGGCCCGCGCCAACCCGAGGTGAGACAAAGCGCTCAAAGGAAAATTCACGATTACGCCGGGATGATCGAGAATCTTTTGAAACTCTGCGGCAGCGCTTTGTGCGTTTTCTGAGTTCGCTCTCGGAACTCGTGCGAGGGCCAGATAGGCTTGGCCGCGCAGGTAGACTGGATACATGGTGCCGGCGGAGAACGGCGGAGGATCGGCCAACTCATAGGGGATGGACGAGTGCAGAAGGGCGACGGCCTGCGCCGGATCGTGTTGCTGCAACGCGATGGCCGCCTCCACGGTGGGAAGCCAATAATTTTGCATAAGTGTGTCGAGCGGGAACTCTTGATTGAGCGCGGCTACCAGTTTTTCGGCTGCGGCAACATCTCCGGCGCGAGCCAGGGCCACGGCGGCTTCCACCTTTACATCGCGGCCGGGGGCTAGCGCCAGGGCTTCGCGTGCCTGCTTCAGGCCTTCGGCGGCGTTGCCGAATTCAGCCTCGCGAATGGCTTCGTTGCCTTGCCAGAACGCTGCCGTTTCTTTGGAGTCGTTGCGCTTGGCCGAGTCCTCGGCTTGCGCCGAGAGCTGCCGCGCTTTTTGCAGGCGGCCGTAATCTGCTTGTGTGTCGGACTCTGCCGATAGCAAGATGTCTTCCGCACCGGGCTTGCCCATGGCCCAGGCGAACTGTTGCTGCATGCCGGGCGCGTCTTTGCGCAGGAAGTCGAGGTAATAAATGGATTGCCGCAGGTAGGGGCCGTCGAGCTTTTGCGCCAGCGCTTCGTCGAATGTGGACTTCGCCTCGTCCAGCCGGTTCATGGAAAAGTACGCTACCCCGAGATTGTTGTAACCGACGATGGAGGCGGGCTCGAGGCGCAGCGCTTCTCGTGTGACGGCGGCCGCTCTTTCGAATTGGCCCATGGTGAAGTAGTTCACTCCCAGATTGGTGAGGGCGACATAGTCGCGCGGATAATCCTGGATCCACAGTTCATATTGCTGAATCGCTTTTTCCAACTCGCCGGTGACCAGCGTGAAATACGTGCAGGAGATGTAATACTTCTCGCGCTCGCTGACGCGGTCACGCAATTCGTAGGCTTTGCGCACGTTCGCAATCGCCAGCGTGGCCTGGCCGAGATTGTTGTAACGGATTCCCAGCGACGCATAGGCGCGGGCGAAGTTGGGGTCGAGCTCAACTGCGCGCTTGAGTAAAGGGAGAGCGTCGGTGTCGCCTTTTTCGCGGGCCAGTCGGTCGCCCTCCGTATAAGCCTGCAACGCTTCGAGAGATGAAGTGGTGGCTTCATCGAGCGGCTTGTCAAACTTTCGCACCGAGGCCAGGGATTCGCCCAGCTTGCCGCGCAGAGTGGCGGCGGCCTCGCCCAGGGTTTGCAGGATTTTCTCGCGGCTCGCAGCCTCGCCCTCGGCTGCTCCCAGCAGGTCGCCGGTGCGGCAACTGACCGCCTTCAGAACAATTGCGTAGTGGCTGCCGAGGTTCGCGATTGAACCCGCTAGCAGAGCTGCGCTTCCTGTGCGCAGGCAAACTTCGCGGCCTACATCGCGGGTCACACGTTGATCTGAAGTCCTTCCCATGAGCTTCAACGTCTCGCTCAGCTTACGGTCCGAAAGCACATTCAGAAACGGCGATTGCTCGAGATCAACCGCCAGAGCCTCTTTCAGAGTGCTGTCAAATACTGGATCGCCGGTGGTGTTGGCGAAGTCGGAGATTACGATGACGTCCTTGTTAGTGAGTTGCGCCGGCTTGCGGAAATGGAAATAAAGGAAGGCGGCGGACAGAACGACGAATGCGAAGGCCGCTGCCGGCACGATGACCTTCGCACGCCACCGGATTGGGTGCGGAGGGCTAGCTTTGCCTGAGCTGGCCGCTGAGCCTTGGACGTTCTCAGGCTCCGCGATGGCAATCCGTTTCGACTCGCTGTCGCGCTTCAGGCGTTGCAGGTCGGTGCGAATGTCGGCCGCGTGCTGGTAGCGCAGGTTCCGGTCTTTTTCGAGCGCCTTGTTGATGATGCGTTCAAGTTCCTCGGGAACCTCCGGGCTGAGGCGCACGGGTGCGACCGGAGCACGATGCAGGATGGAATCAAAGATGGCGGCGGTCGTGTCGCCGCGGAAGGGCGGGGCGCCGGTCACCATCTCATAAAGCGTTGCACCGAAGGAAAATAAGTCGGTACGCGCATCAAGTTCTTTTCCCAAGGCCTGCTCGGGTGACATGAAGGCAACTGTCCCCAGGGCAGAGCCTCGGCTCGTCATCTGCTCCTGCGTGGCACTGAGGCCTGAAGTTGCGGATGTGGGCGAGTTGTAGGCCGAGCGGGAAGCGATTTTTGCCAGTCCGAAGTCGAGAATCTTGGCCTGACCGCGCTCGGTTACGAATATGTTGCCGGGCTTGATGTCGCGATGAATGATGCCTTTGGCGTGGGCGGCGTCGAGAGCGTCAGCGACCTGGATGCCCAACTCGATCGCCGTCTCGATATCGAGAGGACGTCCGGCGATGCGATGAGCGAGAGCCACGCCCTCCAGATATTGCATGGCGATGAAGGGACGGCCTTCATGCTCTCCAATTTCGTAGGTGGTGCAGATGTTTGGGTGGTCGAGGGCTGAGGCGGTGCGAGCTTCGCGCTGAAAGCGCTCGAGGCTTACGGGATCGTTGGCGAATTCGTCGGGCAGGAATTTCAGCGCGACGAAACGGCCAAGTTTGAGATCCTCAGCCTTGTAGACTACACCCATACCACCGCCCCCGATCTTCTCGATGACGCGGTAGTGCGAGATGATCTGATTCAGCAGACGCGAGGCCTCCAACCCTTTCGGCAGAATCGTAGGCCCGGTTTTTGGAGAAGTCAAAACCGGGAGCGTTGCCGGGCTGTGGTGGTACGCGCCTCGCTGCGTCGGGGGGAGAGCCGAGGCGGCTGTCCCCACACATTGCTTTGCCGAGACTTACTTTCCTCCCAGCTTTTCGAAGAACAGGCAGATGGTTTCTATGCCGTGGTGGAAGTTGGGGATGTGGAATTTTTCGTTGGGAGCGTGCAGGTTGTCGTCGGGCAGACCGAAGCCCATCATCACGCTGGGAATTTTCAAAGCCTGATAGATATCGTTGACGATGGGGATGGAGCCACCGCTGCGAATGAACACAGTTTCTTTCTTGAATGTATCGTGCAACGCCTCAGTCGCGGCTTTGATATATGGGTTGTCGGTGCCGACTACGGAGGCTGGGCCTTTGCTCCACACCTTAATTTTGGTTTCGATGCCCTTGGGCGTAAGCTTCTTCACGAACGCTTTGTAGCGCTTGAGGATGTCGTCGGGATCCTGGTTGGGCACGAGGCGCATCGAGACTTTGGCCGCGGCTTTGGCGGGGATCACGGTTTTGGCGCCGGCGGCGATGAATCCTCCGGGCATGCCGTGGACTTCGAGCGTGGGGCGCGCCCAGGTGCGGTAAAGAACTGAATAGCCGGGCTCGCCCGTTAGAACTTTCGAGCCGACTTCAGTTTTTCTGTAGTGCTCCTCGTTGAAGGGCAGACGCTTCCAGGCTTTCAGTTCGTCTTTGCCCGGTGCTTTTACATTCCTGTAGAAGCCCGGGATGAGAATTCTGCCCTTGGCGTCCTTGAGCTTGGAAATGATTTCGATTAGCGCGAAGAAGGGATTCGGTGCGGCGCCGCCGTACATGCCGGAGTGCAGATCGATCTTTGCGCCGACGGCTTCGATTTCGGTGTAGACCAGGCCGCGCAAGCCGACGCACAGTGTGGGTAGGTTCGGCCCGAAGAGTTCGGTGTCGCAGACCAGCGCGAAATCGGATTTCAGCTTGGTTTTCTGTTTGTGGACGTACTCGGTGATGGACTCTCCCCCTACTTCTTCTTCGCCTTCAAAAATTACTTTGACGTTGATGGGCAGTTTGCCGTTGCCGGATTTCATCAGCGACTCCAGAGCCTTTACTTCCATCCAGAGCTGGCCTTTGTCGTCGACTGCGCCGCGGGCGTAGATGTTGTTGTTGCGCTCGGTGGGATCAAAGGGCGGAGTCACCCATTCGTCGAGCGGATCTGGCGGTTGCACGTCATAGTGGGCATAACAGAGCGCCGTGGGTTTGCCGGGAGCATGCAGCCAGTCGGCATAGATCAAGGGGTGGCCTTTGGTCGGGATGACCTCGACGTTTTCCATGCCGATGCGGCGGAGTTCGTTGGCTACGAAGTCGGCGGCTTTCTGTATGTCGGGCTTGTGTTCTTCCAGTGTGCTGACGCTGGGGATGCGGAGTAGATCTTTGAGTTCGCTTAGAAAACGCTGCTGATTATTGCGGGCAAAATCCACTGCGGGGGATGCCATGGGTTGATCCTTTCTGTGCTGGAGCGCAACGGCGCGCAATGATGCGGTCGCGGAAACTGTTCAGTATACCGGAAAGGAATTGAGCGGCGGAGCGCTTTGCTCGATAAAACAGCTGACCCGACGCGAGCTTCTCTAGGTGGGAAACCTTGCTGGTGAGAACGGCGCAAGGTCGTAGCTGCAATCGATTCCAGTAATTACTTCCGCCATGACTCGCGCCGTGATTGGGGCAAGAAGGATTCCGTCGCGAAAATGGCCGGTGGCTGCGTAATAGCCGGCAGTCGCGGTGGGGCCGAGAATGGGCAATGCGTCGGGAGTTCCGGGGCGCAAGCCGGCCCAGTCTTCGAGGATCTTCGCATTGCGCAGTTCGGGGACTACATCGATCGCGGCGCGGCGCAAACGCTGGATCGTCTCGAC
Organism: Candidatus Sulfotelmatobacter sp.; assembly: GCA_049673585.1. Lineage (GTDB taxonomy): Bacteria > Acidobacteriota > Terriglobia > Terriglobales > Acidobacteriaceae > Sulfotelmatobacter. The sequence goes on from JBATXV010000016.1 coordinate 131,807, forward strand.
GTCTGTGCGCTTGTCGAATCCGGCTTCTTCTACTGTGGTTCCGACCAAAATTCTTCCGTCGCTGCGCGGGATCAGATAAACCCCCGGGGCACGAATTACGTGCTCGAGTAGATTGCGCGAGGGTGAGAGCAGGCAGAGCATTTGTCCCTTAACCGGACGCGTCGGAAAAGCGTAGGGAGCGATCTGGCCCGCCCACGCTCCTGCGCAGTTCACGACCTTTGGCGCGTGGAATGAGGTTTTGGTCGTGATGACGCCAGCGACGCGTCCGTCGGAAAGATTGATGGCTGTTACTTCTTCGCCAGATGAGATATCCACCCCGAGGCGTTTTGTCGCTTGCAGTGCGGCGGCAGTAAGGGCGCGCGGGTCGACGCTGCGCTCGCGTAGATAGAAGGCAGGTTGGTTGAGAACAGCGAGAGCTGGCTCGAGTTCAGCCAGAGGCGCGGGAAGCTTGCCTTCTTTCAAACACGGAGAAGAAAGATGCTCGGCGGAGGGAAAGAGAATCGTGCCTTGGTCCCTCAGATCGACTTTCATGCCCGATTCCACCTCCAGCTCACGGGCAAACTCCGGATACATGCGCGCGCTGGCAGTGGCTAGCGGTTGTAGAGCGGCGGGCGTTTCGAGTGGGTAATCGACCAGCATGCCGCCAGCAGCGTGCGACGCTTCGCGGCCGGGCTCGCCCCGCTCGACTATGAGGACACTCGCGCCTTTGCGCCGGAGCTCAATCGACAGCGAGAGCCCAATAATGCCGCCGCCGATTACGATTACATCCCAATTCCTCACCTTCGCATTGTAGAAGAGTCTGTTACTTTCGTTACCCGTGTGGTTACCCTTCTGCCCCCTATAATCCGATCAAACCTACTGGATAATGATGGCCAAGAAAACCAACCTGAGTGAGGGAACGGCTGCGTCGTCGCCGTGGATTTATGGTCCGTGGCTCGATCTAATCGTGGGATGTGGGGCATGGTCGGCTCCGCTGTTGCTGATCTCCTACTTCTCGATTGCTTCCAGCGCCCGTGCCTGGGCGGTTGCCTTCTACGTACTGGCGCTGTTTTTCAATTACCCGCATTACATGGCGACCATCTATCGCGCCTACCACCGCGAAGAAGACTTCCACAAGTATCGAATCTTCACGGTGCATATTACGGGATTGATCGCGCTGACGCTGGTACTGGCACATTCCTGGGTTCGAATTTTGCCGTGGATCTTTACCGTCTACTTGACCTGGAGCCCCTGGCATTACAGCGGTCAGAACTACGGGTTGTTTATGATGTTTGCGCGCCGCGCTGGAGCGACGCCGAGTGAGGCGGCACGCCGCGCACTCTACGGCGCGTTCATCGCTTCTTATCTGATTCTGTTTCTGGGCTTTCATACCGGGGCTTCCGCAGATCCACTTTTTATTTCTTTGGGAATTCCTGCCATCGTAAGCCGGTGGGAGCAGATTCTGCTGGCTGTAGCGTTCGTTGCGCTCGCAGGGTTTGGACTGTCGCGGCTGGCGCGGGAGACCGGCTGGCGGAAGCTGTTGCCTTCGCTAACTTTATTCTCGTCGCAGTTTCTGTGGTTCGTGTTGCCGGCCGGTATTTCGCTGATTAAAGGTTGGGAAATTCCGCAGAGCCGTTACAGCACCGGCGTGCTGGCCGTAATGCACTCCGCGCAATATCTATGGATTACCAGTTACTACGCCCGGCGCGAGGCTGCCAGTGAGGGCGGGCGTCCTTGGCGGCCTTGGGGGTATTTCGCTGTCTTAATTGCCGGGGGCATCGCCTTGTTTGTGCCTGGACCTTGGCTCGCGAGCCGTGTGTTTCACCATGACCTCACGAATAGTTTCCTGATATTCACTGCGCTGGTAAACATTCACCACTTTATTCTGGACGGCGCCATCTGGAAGCTGCGCGATGGGAAGATTGCAGCGTTGTTGCTGAACTCGCGGGAGCGGATTACGGCTGCCGCTTCGGGAGCTGGCAGCAGGCTGTCGCTGGCGTGGCGCTGGCTCACTGGCACAACCTCTGGCGCCCGGCAATTGCGAGTGGGTGCCGCTCTCGTGCTGCTGTTGTGGGGCACAGTGGATCAGGCGCGGTATTATCTGTCGCTGCGTGCCGATAATCTGCGGGACTTGCAACGTGCGGCGGCGATGGATTCTTTCGATACTTCGGTGCAGATGCGTCTGGCCCGGCGGGAACTGGACGAAGGCCAGGCGCGGCTTGCGGAAGCGGCGTGGCGAAAGGCAATTCAGGCGAACCCGGCCGATCCTGCTCCGCGGCAGGCGCTGCTGCGGTTCCTTATCTCGCAGGACCGCATCGATGAAGCTCTGGGTTTGACGGATGCTTCGCTGAAGTACTCCTCTAAGGACTCGAACCTTTTAGTGGACCGTGGTCTGCTGGAGCTTCGCCTTGGTCAGCCCTATCAGGCTGTGGAAAGCTGGGAGCGGGCGATTTCTGCCGATCCGAGCCAGATGTCTGCGCACCTCTACCTGGCGAATGAACTCGATCACGAAGGCAAGGCTCACGCTGCAGCCGGGCATTACCAAGTGTTTCTCAATGCAGTTGCCCGGCAGCCGGTGGGACAACGTTCGGCGCCCGAGAAGGTGATTGCGATTGCGCTTCGCATGGCAGACTGCCAGCGCCGCGCGTCTGAGAAAACGCTGGCGATTCAGTCTTACGAATTGGCGGCAACCCTTGCGGATCAGACCAAGCAGGCCAAGCTCGAGAGCGTGGCAGAAGTGAACGAAGCGGCGCTGCAAGCGGATGCCGGCAAACTGGACCAGGCACTTCAGCTCTACCAGCACGCGCTGCAATTGGATGATTCGATTGCCGACAAGGAGTCGAGTGCGGAAGACTGGCTGGCTTATGGGCGCTTTCTCGATAACTCTGGGTTTCCGCCTCGACTGGCCTACGCTTGCTTTGTAAAGTCCGGGCTGGAGAATGCTCTCGCCGACGCATCGCAGCGGCATTTCCTGGCCGATGCCAGCAAGCGAGCCGAAGATCGGATTGGCGCAGACGCGGCTGCCATCCGGCGCGATCCCGATTCTGTTCTGCAGGAAGCATTGGCGCTTCGCCGCTGACCAATCCTCGACCACTGGACCCGTTAGAAATCCATCAGCCTGTTGAATGCCAGGAGAAGATTCGGCGAGCCGTTTGACACTGCGGCGCTTGTGCTAAACAATTGACTGGACCCCCGCAGTTAAGGCGGTTAATCCTCGGAGGAACTACATGCCGGACGAAGGCGAACAGATACAGGTTGAACAGCAGTCGACTGCAGGGAAGTGGATTCTGGTGATCCTGGCGATCCTCTTTGTCGCGGGTTCGGTTTATGGGTATGTCACCACGCAACAGCATGTGCAGAAGCTGACCACGGACCTGAGCGCCAGCCAGGCGCAGGTTGCGGAGCTGCAAAAGAGGGTGCAATCCTCGGAAGCTCAGGAAGAAACGATTGCCCAAAGGCTGGGCATGACCAAGAAGGAGCTGATGGAGCGCGCCGCTGCGCTGCAAGCGCAACAGAAGGCGGATGAGTCCCGTCTGGCGCAGCAAGAGAAGGAATCGAAAGAGCAGATCGGCCAGGTGAGCGGGGAAGTGGCCGGGGTGAAGACCGACGTGGGCGGGGTGAAGACCGACGTGGCTTCGACCAAGGCTGATCTGGAAGCCACGAAAGCGAAGCTACAGAGTGCAGTGGGTGACTTGGGAGTGCAGAGTGGACTGATCGCAAATACGCGCAGCGATTTGGAGATTCTCAAGCACAAGGGTGATCGCAACTATTACGAATTTACTTTGCTCCGAGGAGCGAAGCCGCAACCTGTAGCGACCGTGAGTCTTCAGCTCAAGAAGACTGACCCCAAACACGGCAAATTCACGATGAATGTGACCTCCGACGACAGGACAATTGAGAAGCGGGATCGCAATATCGCAGAGCCGATCCAGTTCTATTCCGGACGGGATCACTTGCTGTTTGAGCTGGTGGTGTGGACCGTGGACAAGAAGAAAGCGACGGGTTATCTGAGCACTCCGAAGAGCGCGCCTACGCCCGTGACCGGCAATTGAACGGTGCCTTAGTCGATCGGTACGAATTTCACGCAGACTGGTTCCGATACGTCGAGAACTTTGCCGGTGGGGGTGAGGCGGCCGGTTTTCGCGTCGATGCTGAAGACGACGATGTTGTTTGATTTTTCGTTGGCTGCAAACAGCAGCGATCCTCCCGGAGCGATCTCAAAACTGCGCGGAGTCTTGCCTCTCGTGGGCGCGTACTCGATCAGCGTCAAGGTACCTTTATCTGGGTCGATGGCGAATACCGCTATGCTGTCGTGCCCGCGGTTGGAGGCATAGAGGAACTTGCCGGAGGGATCGACCTGGATCTCGGCGTCATCGTTGTGCGCAGAGAAATCTTTTGGGTACGTAGAAATCGTCTGCAAGCGGCGCAGGATTCCGCCCGAGCGGTCGTAGCTGAAGACGGAAACCGTGGACTGGATTTCGTTAACCACATAGGCGAATTTGCCGTTAGGATTAAAAGCAAAGTGCCGAGGACCAGCCCCGGGATCGGCTTTGGCGAGCGTCGTATAGATCTGCGGATTATTCAGAGTGAGCGAACCCTTGGCTTTGTCGAATTTGTACACCAGCGTTTCGTCGAGGCCGAGGTCGTCCACGATGGCGAAGCGCTCGTCGGGCGACAGATCGATCGAGTGAGCGTGCGGTCCTTCCTGACGCTCGGGATCTGCGCCGTGGCCGGTGTGCTGGATGAAGGCTGAAGCCTCACCCAGTCGTCCATCTTCAAGCACCGGGAACACCGCCACGCTGCCTCCGGTGTAGTTAGCCACCAGAACCCATTTGCCAGTTTTATCTACCGTAATGTAACAAGGGTCCGCACCTTTGGAGGCGACCTCATTCAACAACGTTAGTTTGCCGGTCGCGCGATCGATCGAGAAGGCGCTGACCGCTCCGCTTTTCTGGCCTTGATAGTTTCCGGTTTCATTCACCGCATAAAGGAACCGGTGATTGGGATGCACGGCGAGAAATGATGGATTCGTGGTCTCGGCGGCGAGGCCGAGGGAGGTTAACTCGCCCGTGTCCGAATCGAAACGATAGGCGTAGATGCCCTTGCTCGTGCTGCCGGCTTCGGCAGTGTAGGTGCCTACGTATACGAAATACTTCTTGGGCGATGCGGGCGCTGCCTCCGCGCAAAGAGCCGATAAAGCGAAGATGAGGAAGGCTGCAATGCAGCGTGGAATCTGCCGAGTTGGTTTCATGGCTCTATGGAATCGCATCTTTTACCTTTCGCGCAAGTGCGAACGTCTTCCGTTCTCGGTGGTCACTTGGTTAGAGTCACCGGTACGGGTTGATCGTAAGGCTGGATGACTACGCTTACGGAGCGGCGTTGGTTGAAATCTTCCAGGCTTACGGGGAAGGCGACGATTACCGTTCGCTTGACCTCCTCGCCCGGTGGCAACTTGTCTTCGGGAGACATAGGTGGCTGCGCATTCGCCTTCAGCGCTGGGAACGCCTGATAGTAGCGCTCGAAGTCGACCGCGGAAACTGCATCGCTACTTGCCTCTCTGCCCGATGTTACAAGCTTTCCTTGAATGTCATGCACCCAGAGCGGTTTCTTGCCGGAATTTCGCAGCGTGAAAGTGAGGGCAACCAGCGATGCGTTCTGCCCCGGGAGTTCGACAGCGGTTACGGCGTCGAGCGATCCGGCGCCTTGCGGCTTGGCGCGCTCGAAAAACGATATGACGGCGACGATGATGAGTATCACTGCCCCGGTCAGCAACAGCGGTTTTGCCGGGGGCAGGTTGCGCTTGGCAGTACCGAACTCATCGGCGATGTTGATCGTGGGACCGCATTGCGGGCTGGCGGCCGCAGCGTCAGCCGGTGCGCTCAGCGCGGGCGGAGGAGCGGGAGCAGGATTGGGCGATTCATCCGGCATGGCGTGGTTCGCGCTTTTGGATTGTACTCCTAGCCTCGGAATTCAATTCCACTGATGCTTCATCGCCTTGGCGAATTGTTGCACGGTCAGCGTGTTCAGTACGTTGTCCCTGGTGAGCCACGCGCGGCGCGCCTGCAGGATGCCGTAGCGGATTTTGTCGAGGTGCGAGGTGTGATGGGAGTCGGTGTTGATTACGATCTTTACGCCTTTCTGTTTGGCCTGGCGCAGGTGAACGTCGTTGAGATCGAGGCGGTCGGGGTAGGAGTTTAACTCCATCGCGACTTTGTGTTTTGCAGCCGAGGTCAACACTGCATCCATGTCGAAGTGGTAGGCATCGCGGCGAAGCTGCAGGCGGCCGGTGGGGTGACCGACGATGGAAGTGTTCGGATTTGCGATCGCTTTGAGCAGGCGGTCGGTCATCTTGGCCGGCTCTTGATTGAAGACGGAATGCACGCTGGCGATGACCAGATCCATCTGGGCGAGAACGTCGTCGGAAAGATCAAGATCGCCGTCGGCTAGGATATCGACTTCGATTCCGGCGAATATGGTGATGCCGTCGATCTTCTCATTGGCGGCGCGAATTCGCTGGATGTGAGCGATCGCGCGCTTGTCATCCAGGCCGTTGGCGAAGGCCAGGTTCTTTGAGTGATCCGTGATCGCCATGTATTTGTAGCCGCGCGCTTTGGCGGCTTCGGCCATTTCTTCGATGGTGTTTTTGCCGTCGGTTTCGACGGTGTGCATGTGCACGTCGCCTTGAAGGTCGTCTAATGCAATCAGAATCGGTAACGTATGGTTCGCGGCCGCATCGATCTCGCCCAGATTTTCGCGCAGCTCGGGAGGAATGTAATCGAGCTTAAGCTTGGCATAGATTTCTTCTTCGGTTTTACCTGCGACGGGCTTTTCGGTTTTGACGTCAGCCAGGCTGTACTCGTTCAGCGTGTAACCCATCTTGAGGGCGCGCTGGCGCAGGGCGACATTATGAGCTTTTGATCCCGTGAAGTACTGCATGGCTGCCCCGAACGACTCCGGAGGTAGCAGGCGAACATCAACTTGCATATCGCTGCGGAGGCGGAAGCTGACCTTGTTGTTGCCCTTCGCGATCACATCCATGAGCGGTGGATATTTGGCCACATATTCGATGGCGCCCGCACGTTGCTGATCGTCGCAACAAGCGGTGCCGGTCACCAGAATATCCAGATCGCCCACGGTTTCGCGACCGCGACGCAGGGAACCTGCGGGAGTGATGCGGTCGATGCCGGGGAACTTGGCAAGGTATTGGGTGAGCTTGTCCGCCTCGGCCTCGGCGGCGTCGATTAAGAATCGGCCGGAGATGCGGCGGTAGTCCTCGATAGCCTTGAGCAGCTTTTGTTCGTGCTTCTCGCCCATGCGCGGCAGTTCGCGGATCTTGCCTTCACGCGCAAGCTTCTCCACGCCGTCGACGTCACAGATTTTGTGGGCGCTCCAGATCAGCGCAATCGTCTTTGGACCGAGGCCTTGAATCTTCAGTAGCTGCAGCATCGACGGGTGATATTTCTTGAGCAGCTCGGTCTGCACGCTGAGGCTGCCGTCTTTGAATAGTTCCTGCAGGTTGATAAGCATCCCCTTGCCAATTCCGGGAATGGCGAGCACCTTCTTAGGTTCGCCGATTATGTCTTTGATCTGCTCGGTGTTGTTTTCGATGGCCTGGGCGGCGTTGCGGTAGGAGCGGATGCGGAAAGAGTCCTGGCCGTCAATCTCGAGCAGGTCGGCTGTTTCGTACAAGATGTTGGCGATGGATTTGTTGTCCACGGACTAAAGATTAAACAAGATTGGAATGGAGTGCCAGAGGCAGAGAGAAAGGACGAAGGCTGCAGAAAATACAATTAGGCGTCCGTGCGGCTGCTAAACGGCCGCGCGGCGCCGGAAAAGGCAGATCAACTACGAAGTCAGGCGCTTTTGCTGACGTTCGCGGCCTGCGGCCCCTTCTGGCCTTCGGTGATTTCGAACTCCACGGTGTCGCCTTCCTGCAGGCTTTTGTAGCCTTCGGAAGTGATGGCGCTGTAATGTACAAAAACGTCGGGACCATCCGCGCGCCCGATGAACCCGTAGCCTTTTGCGTTATTGAACCACTTGACGGTGCCTTTCAGACGTTCCACGTACACCCCCTCTTCCCGCACGTCCCGCATCGGGGGGCCACAGACGTGCCCATTGAATGCATTTTGGAGCGACTGGGTTCGGGGTGTCAAGACGAAACAGCGGGCGGGGATAGAGGCGCTTGCCCACACCTCGCCTGGAGGGCGATGCGGCTGCCTCCCACGAGCGTCTTACTTCTTTCGAGACTGATGATCCAGCCAGAGGACTGACGAGATGGTTTTGGCGTCGCGAATTGTGCCCTTCAAAACCATGCGGAGAGCTGTCGGGAGCGGGAACATGCGCTTGTGGATTACTTCATCGGCTTCGGGGTGAGCTGGGCCGGGTTTGAGGCCTGTGGCTAGAAATACCGACATGGTTTCGGCTACGAATCCGGGGCTGGCATAGAAATGGAGGATGCGGCGCCAATTCTTCGCGGTGTATCCCGTCTCCTCTAGAAGCTCGCGCTTTGCGGCGTGCAGAGCCTTCTCGCCCGGATCGATGCGGCCTGCCGGAAGCTCCCACAGATAGCCGTTGGCGGCGTGGCGATACTGGCGCTCCAACAGTACGCGCGGCGTAGAGCGCGATTCATCCACTGCCAGCACCACTACGGAGCCGGAGTGATGAACGACGTCGCGACGAGCGCGGACGCCTCCTGGCTCCTCGACGTCGTCGGTAGTCACCCAAAAGGCGGGTCCGCGATACACCGTACGGGAAGAAATCAATCTTGCCTTGCCGTGGGCAGCCTTGGTGAAATTAGTCTTCCTTTCCTTGGAGCCTGGACGCTTGGGCATGACAACAATATAAAGCACGGGATTCCGCTTTCGTCATTCTGCTATTCTGCCGGGCATGTTTGCGAAGCAGTGGAGAAAGCCGGTTATCACGATCGTCGGGGCGGGGAATCTGGCGGGGGCGCTGGCCGTCGCACTGCGCGGAGCCGGGTATCGGATCGACCAGATCGTTTCGCGGAGGCCGGCAGCTTCCTTGCGGCGGGCGCGGCGGTTGGCCCGCGAAACTGGAGCGTCGGCTGCGGTGGCGGCCCGGGTGCGGATTCAGACTGAGATTGTTTGGTTTTGCGTTCCTGATGGAGCGATTGCCAGCGCCGCGGCATCCCTGACTGGTGCGGCTGACTGGCAGGGTAAGGTCGCGCTGCATTCCAGTGGCGCACTGACCAGCGACGAGCTCGCCGTGCTGCAGGAGCAGGGGGCGACCGTTGCTTCAGTCCATCCGCTGATGACGTTTGTGCGGGGTTCGCGGCCATCGCTTGCGGGAGTGTCATTCGCAATTGAGGGAGATCCGAAGGCGGTGCGGGCGGCTCGTTCCGTCGTTCTGCGATTGCGCGGGCGGCCCTTCGCCATCGGCAAGCGGGAGAAAGAGGCTTATCACGCCTGGGGGATGTTTGCCTCGCCACTGTTGACCGCCTTGTTAGCGGCGGGCGAGCGCGTGGCTGGCGCCGCGGGGATCAATCGAAAGTCAGCACGCGAGAGGATACTGCCGATCCTGCGTCAAACTTTGGCTAACTATGCCAGGCTGGGCGCGGCGTCGTCGTTCAGCGGTCCAATCGCTCGCGGGGATGTGGAAACGGTCGGGAAGCACCTTAAAGTGTTACTTGAAGTTCCAGAGGTTCGGGAAATCTACGTTGCTCTTGCTCAGGCCGGGTTGCGTGATTTGCCGGCGAAAAACCGCAGTGCTCTAAGACGACTCTTATCAAGAGCTGAATAAGTGGCCAAGCTTTTCCTTCTTGGTTTTCAAATATTCTTCGGCATACGAGCTGGGCTCGACTTCGCAGGGCACGCGCTGGACGACTTCGACGCCGGCGCGTTCGAGAGCCTCAACCTTCTCAGGATTATTCGACAGCAGGCGCACTTTGCTTACGCCCAGCGCTTTGAGAATCTGGCCGGGTAAGACAAAGTCGCGCTGGTCGGCCTTGAACCCGAGACGTTCGTTAGCTTCGACGGTGTCCAGCCCGGAATCCTGCAACTCATAGGCCTGGAGTTTCGCCATCAGGCCGATGCCGCGGCCCTCCTGCTGTTCATAGATCAGAATGCCTGCGCCTGCGTCGCGAATCATCGAAAGCGCCAGCTCGAGTTGCTGGCGGCAGTCGCAGCGTAAGGAATGAAAAACGTCGCCGGTGAGGCATTGCGAGTGGACCCGCACCAGCGGAGCAGTGGAGTGAACGTCGCCCATTACAAGAGCGACCGCTTCTTCAACCGGGCGGCCTCCATTGGATTCTCCGCGAAATCCATAGATGCGGAACGCGCCCCAGCGCGTGGGAAAATCCGCGCAAGCTACGGGTTGAATTGTCTTGGCGGTCACAAACTGATTATAGCGGCTGGGAGCCGCGTCGAAAGTTCGCGTTACCCAAAGAACGCTTGCTCGGGATGACGAATCAACCGCGCGCCTTGAAAGGGAAGATCGCGTCTTGCTTGGAAGGAATGGGAACTCCATTGTGCGTGGCCGGCTGAAAATGCCAGTTATCGAGCGCGGCCAGGCACTTTTCGTCGATCTCGGGGCCGAGGCTTTGCAACACCTTCTTGCGGACGATTTCCCCTCTTTCGTCGATCGTGATTTCAATGACCTCCTTGCCCTCGGACTCCGGCCGTTGCCACGGATAGACCACGGGGTCGGACGTCGTGATGGGAAGAGCCGGGCGAATCTCATCGCCATAGACCGGACCACCTGGGAGGCCTCCGTAGGGAAGTCCTGCCGGCGCTCCATGGCCGAGCTTCGAGAGCGTCGCTGTCTTCGAATCGTCTTCAGCGCCGGATGGGGTGAGCGGGGTCGGCAGTGGAAGCTTAGGATGGACGGAAGTTGGCGTCCACGCCAGCTTCCGGTGACCCAGCCGCTGGTGGCGATAGATCTCAGTTGCGTGGTCCGGTGAACTGGTAGCGCTGACGTCGGCGGACTGGGTAGGGAAATAGAGTTGCGTCACTACTTTGCCATTCTGTCCCACAGCAACGGAAGATGCAGTCAGTAATTGCGGCTCCGGAGCGTGCAGCAGCCACGCGAACAGCAGACTGTGAAACGCGATTGAGCCCATCAGGATTCTGCGTTGACTTTTTCGTCCTGCGGGATTCAGTTGCGCAAACATCTTCGAGTAAACCCTCAGCCGTGAGTGCTTGGTTTAAGGTTAGACGCCCAGCGGGGGAGTTCGTCAAGATGGTTTGTTCAGTTTGGCCCAACCCCGGTAACTGTCATGGATCACGACGTGCCGGGAATTGTTGGGGGCTTTGGTACAGAGGCGGGAACGCTGGTAAAATGAGTTTCGTAAACCAGAAGTCCGTCCAGCACTTGGGGCTATAGCTCAGCTGGGAGAGCGCGTCGTTCGCAACGACGAGGCCGTCGGTTCGAGCCCGACTAGCTCCACCAACTCTTTCAGCCGCTTGGCATGAGAACGCGGACCGCCTGCAAATGGGCGTCCAACGCCAGTTCTCGACAGTTGCCGAGCGGACGGATTACAATACGACCCACATGGGTTAGGCCGCCTATGTAGGATCTTGGCATGAATCAGCGATTTACCCTCGATGTCCCCTCCTTCCAAAAGCTGTTGGAAGCGGCTTGGGTTCTCCAATGCGAGCGCGATTATGACTTGAGCCAATCGCGCATGATTGCATCAGACACGATTGCATCAGACGGGATTGAATCGGAGACAGGAGTGACTATCCTCGCGGTTCCATCCCACAAAGACGCAGGGAGCACGGCTCTTGCGCTGCTTTCACCCGACAATGTTTTTGAACCAGTGAGAGCGGTTGCCGAAGCACACACACCGCTGATTGGCGAAATTTCGGATCCGAGTGTTGTTCCGAAGCCGGTTACGGTCGCGTCCATTTACCCTCGAACCCAGGTTGCAGGAACGCTGGCTCTGGCCCCAGGCACTTATTGCTCACCACTCGATGCTGCACCCCCGTTTTCCGCGAGGCCAGACGTTTTCGAGAATGCTGTCGGACGGAAGAATGAATCCGCGGGCACGCAGATCAGTCGGCGAGTAGCTTTCCGTCTCGTGCGGTCGGGAGATAAATATCGAGTAGCCCTCCGTCTCGTCCCGGCCACTGATGCGTATCAGGAGAAGAAACACGCGCTGGCTATACGGGCCGCATCGGTTTTGAAACGGGCGTCAGGAGTTTCGGCAGCGTACGGTGGGCCCGTTGTGGTGCTGGTGATCATGCTTGCGTTCGTATTTTCGCTGCTAGGAATTCATGGACCCGCCCTCACCGCGGTGAAAGCTGCTGCTCTGGCCCCTAGGGCCACAGCTGCTGACTTAACAGCGCGTGACTCTGTTGGCCAGGCTCGATCCGCTGCAGGTACGGGGAGTGGGGACGCTGGAACCATGCCATTGTTTGAGCCGCCTGCGCTTGCACCGCCTGCGCTCGAATCTGCGACGCCAGAGCCAAGCCATCTGCGAATAACGGACGCTACAGCTTCGTCACGGGTGGGAGGCTTGAGCCTGTATGAGATGCAAACACTGAGCCGCCAAGCCCAGTACGGAGACGACATCGCGGCCCTCACCTTGGGGATGGCTTACGAGATTGGACGCAATGTTCCCCAAAGTTGCACCCAAGCGGCCCACTGGATTGCTGTTGCCGCCGAGGAAGGCAATTCGGCCGCTCAGTACAACCTCGCTCTGCGCTATTTCTCGGGGGACGGAACTCCGACTAATCTTGAGCAAGCCAGGAAGTGGTTAAACGAAGCGGCAGGGCACGGATATCAAAAAGCTCGGCTCACATTGGAAGCTTCAGGTTTGTAACCCCGCGGATAAAGCTCTGAATGCCGTCGTCTCCACGAGGGAGCAGTCGGTTCGATCGCGACTTGGCGTACCACATCTAAACCCCAGTAAAATCGGGCTTTCCCGGCACCACGACCGCTAACACAATTACGAGGTAAAGCCTCCGTTTTTGACGACACTGGGCCTTGTGCCGGTATATACTTCTGTTCAGTTTATTGTGCGAGATTGGGGCTCCTGATTCTGGCCTCAGGGCGGGGCAACTCATGCAGAACCGGAATCTGCGGTCCGATCCTCAGGATCGGCCGAACTCCACAAACCAGCCCGGTGTAAGCGTCCCTGCAAAGGGCGACAGCTCCGGTTCGCACTTTCCGGTTGATCCCGACGCTACCTTAGTCGATTTCCCTCAAGCGACTTCCGATCCCGAGGCAACGTTCGTCGATTCCGACGCCACGCTGCTGGATGTCGATGCCACTGTCGTCGACGCCGGCTCGGTTCGCGGTTCGCCCGCTCCGCCTTCCGGTCCCAGAAACGCCCGGCTCCAGGTTGCAGCTCCCATGCTGCAAAGCGGCGACGTTCTGGGCGGCCGCTACGAGATTCTGCAGATGCTGGGCGAGGGCGGCATGGGTGCCGTCTACAAAGCCCGAGACCGGGAACTCGACCGCTTTGTGGCTCTGAAGCTGATCCGTCCGGAACTGGCCGCCAATCCCTCGATCCTGGCGCGATTCAAGCAGGAGCTTCTGCTCTCGCGCGAGGTAACGCACAGAAACGTTATCCGTATCTACGATCTCGGCGATGCCGATGGTGTGAAGTTCATCACCATGGAGTTTGTCGAGGGCCAGGACTTGCGCTCGCTGATCCAGGAAAAGAAAAAGTTTCCTCCGGAAGAGGCGGTCGAGCTGATGCAACAGGTCTGCCGCGCTCTGGAAGCCGCGCACACCCTCGGCATCATCCACCGCGACCTGAAGCCGCAAAACATCATGCGCGACCGAACCGGCCGGATCCTGGTGATGGACTTTGGTCTGGCACGCATGGTCGAAGGCGATGGCATGACCCAGACCGGGGCGCTGGTCGGGACCATGGAATATATGTCGCCGGAACAGGCGCTAGGCAAGGATCTGGATCAGCGATCCGATCTGTACAGCATGGGATTGATCTTGTACGAGTTGTTGACCGGCAAAATGCCGTTCAAGGCCGAGAGTGCTGTAGCCAGCCTGATCAAGCGCAACCAGGAGCAGGCCACTCCGGTCTCCGATCACGACCAGACGATTCCACGCGCACTCAGCAACGTTGTCGCCAAGTGCCTGGAACGCGATCCCGGTTTGCGCTACCAGACCGCTGGTGAGTTCTTGCAGGATCTGGAAGTTTGGCAGGGCAAGAGTGCGGCGGCCACCTTGCGCTTCCCCACCAGTGAAAAGCCCTGGGGACAAACCATTCCATGGCACTGGATCGGCGGCACAGCGGCGATCTTACTGCTCGCGGTCACAGGCTTCCTGCTGCGCGGGAAATTGTTTGCACCGGGTAAGAAGGCTGCGGCGACCGGGCCGGCAGTTTCATTGGCTATTTTGCCCTTTCGCAATGCCTCCGGCGATCCCAGCTTTGATTGGCTGGGGCCGAGTCTCGCGGAGATGTTGAGCACGGATGTAGGCCAGTCCGCGCATTTGCATACCATCGCGCCGGACCGTCTCCATCAGGTCCTTTCCGATCTGCGCATCAGTCCCGGAACTTCTGTCGATCCCACCATGGTGAGCCGCATTGCCGAATTCAGCAACGCCGACACCATGGTCTTTGGACAGTATGCGAGGTTCGGGGGACAGATACGCATCGACGCGACCTTGCAGGATCTGAAGCATGATCGCAGCGTCCCCATTAAAATCGATGCTGTCGATGAGAAAGATATTCCCGGCGCAGTGGACCGTTTAGCTGCTTCGATCCGCAACAATCTGGCGTTCTCGACGGACGTAATCAAAGAACTCAAAGCTAGTTCTTTCCAGCCAAGTTCCCGCTCGGCGCCGGCGCTGCGAGATTACAACCAGGGGGTGCAGCTGCTGCGCGATGGCCGGAACCTGGACGCTATTAAAGCTTTTCAATCCGCAGTCAAAGAGGATGCAGAATTTGCCCTGGCTTACTCCCGCCTGGCCGACGCAGACTCCGCGCTGGGATACGACGGCAATGCGGAACAGGCTTCCCGCAAGGCAGTCGACCTGAGCCAATCGTTACCCATAGCCGAAAAATATCTTATTCAGGCCACCCATGCCCGGGTTACGAAAGACAACCAGAAAGCAATCGAAGCCTACGAGGACCTGGCCCGGAGCATGCCGAATAACGCCGACGTGGAGTTTGCTCTGAGCACTCTCTACACCGAGGCTGGTGAATACGATAAGGCTCGCGCGCAACTTTCGAACCTTCTGAAGTCCGATCCGAAGAACATCAAAGCATTGCGGCAGGTGGGGCTTGTCGAAATCACCGATGGTAAGCCACAAGCCGCTCTCGAACCTTTGAACAAGGCCCTCTCACTGACAGTCGAGATGGATAACCAGGAGATGAAAGCGCTGATCCTGCACGCCATTGGCCTGTCATATAGTTCGATGAACAAGCCTGACGATGCCATGCGTAACTATCAAGACGCGATGGCCATCAACCGCCGGCTCGGTCTCAAGCGCGCCCTGGCCACAAACCTTCTGGAAATAGCCAGCGTCGAGGACTCGCAAGGGAAACCCGACGCCGCTCTGGCTGGCTACAACCAGGCTCTTCAGCTTCAACGCGAGATTGGAATGAAGAAAGAAGTGGGCGATACGCTGATTTTCATCGGCGCGGTTTACCAGTCAAAGGGCGACTACGACAAGGCACTAGAGAATTTCAAGGAGGCGCTGCAGATCCATCGAGAAGCTGGCGGTGAAAGCATTCAGGCGTTGTGCCTGAATGACATCGGGAATGTCTATTTGGGCAAGGGCGACAACGACAATGCTCTGATTTACCTGCAGCAGGCGCTGCAATTGCGGGAAAAACTAAAGTCGTCGGATGGGATCGCCGAAACCCTGGCAAGTATCGGCCAGGTTTATACCAACACGGGGCGATACGACGAGGCTCTGCCGGCCTTCATGCGTTCGCTTGATCTGCGGCGCAAAGATGGAAATACGCGAGGCGTGGCTGAAGAATCGCATGACGTCGGAATGGTGTTCGAGTACCAGGGCCGTCTGGGGGCCGCAGTCAGTGGCCTGCAAGATGCCGTGAAAGGCTACGAATCGGTCGGTGACCACAGCAGCTATATGGTTGACTTGCTCAACGATCTTGCAGAAGCTCTGGCCCAGGCTGGACGCGGATCCGAGGCCGGACCCCTGCTGCAGGAAGCTCGGAAGATGGCAACCACGCTAAAGAATGAAATCGCTCAGGCGGAAATCCTCAACACTGAAGGAGACGTTGAGCGTTATCGTGGAGACTGGAAAACGGCCAAGGGATTTTATGACCAGGCTTTGCGCGCTGCCTCGCGCGGCACGGATCCGGATGAGGTTCTGATTTCCAAATTGCATCTTGCCGAAGCAGCGCTGGGTGAGGGGCACGGGCAATCCGTCGTCCGTGATTTTCGCAGCATGGCTCAGCAGGCCGACAGTCGCGGCTTGAGGTATCTCTCGCTTCAGAGTTCGCTGGACCTGGCGGAAGCGATGATCAGCAGCAGAGACTACACCCACGCCCAGCAAGAGCTGCAAACTGATTTGAGCGCCAGCGAAAAACTGGGATCGCGATATCAAAGTGCCCGCGTACATTATCTTCTGGGCAACGCGCTTCGCCTGAGCGGCAATACCACCGATGCATCCGCCCAGTACAAGCAGGCCGTCAGCCTGATCGATGACATGCGCAAAGACCCCGGCGCGGAGAAACTGCTGGACCGCGCCGATCTGAAAGCGCTGTATACGCAAGCCTCGCAATTCGCACCTGCCCAAAACTGATGCCGCTCCCTCGGAGCGGCGTGTAACCATCCCCGTTGACAAAAAAAGGCCGGGCCTTTCGGCCCGGCATGAGGATAGTGGAACGCTAACGCCTTCTAGTTCGTGATCAGCGTTGGCCAGACCGCGGCATTGTTCTTCAAGTTGGGATCGGCATTGGCCACGCCGCTCACCGAGACCGAGTTCGTGATCACAGTATTGGTCGGCACTTTCGAATTCACCGTGACCGTGACCTGGATACCTGCACCTATAGGATTCCCCTTGGTCCAAGCGTTGAGCGCGCCGACGTTGCATGTGATGATGCCTCCGCTGATCACGCAAGGGGTTTTCGGGGTCACTGTGCAACTTGGCGTTCCATTGCTAATAGTGCAGGAGCCCGTTGCAAAGGTGGCGGTTCCCGCCGTTGTATTTGCCGGGATGGTATCGACCACCGTCACTTCTTCAGCGGTGCTCGGTCCGTTGTTCGCTACTCCGATGAGATAAGTAATCGTCTGCCCAGTCTTGGCTGTCAGGCCTAGCAGGGTCCCAGGTACGCTTGCGATCATCCCGGTCGCAAGATCGGCGTTTCCGACCACCGTGTACGACACGGGCGTCGGAGCGCCAGAGGAGTTTCCAGCCACATCGGTCGCGCCAGAAGCAAAGTTGAAGTACTGCAATCCAGTTGTCCCAGTCGGAACGAAGGCGCTCGCAGCGGACGACAGGGGCCCCGTCCCATTCGATAGCGTTGTGGGGGTCCCGCCGCACGATAGGATGCCAGACGCTACACCGTTGCTGACAGCATCGGTGCAAGTCATCGAGGCCGTTACCGTAGCGCCGACAGCATAGTAGCTACCCGGAGAAGCCGGGCTTAGCGAAATCGGGCCGAAGGTTGGCTTCGTCAAGTCCACGCCAAAAGGTGCTGTGTTCCAACTCGCTAGATTCGGACTCGTCCCCGCCCCACCAAGACTGATTGACGAAGGATACTGCAGCCCGAGAAATTCATCGCAATCAAGCGGGGCGTACAGCAGATTGTAAGCACCTTCGGTAAAGGCTGCACCGGTTCCGCCGTTATCGTATTGGATGAGGTTACCGGAGACAGGGTAAGACGCTGGCACTTGCAGCGCCCATGTGCCCGGGCATGGGGTCGAAGTGGTCACGGTCCGCTCAGTCGCGAATGATAGAACAGGATCCAGCGGCGGTGAGCTTCTTGACACAGCCCCGAAGCTGACCCCCAAGCCTTGAGCCGCTTGAAAGCCCATGGGGTTTTGCTGCGGCGGATTCGTTATGAACGACACAGGAATCGAAGTGGACGCGTTGGTCCACGCGGTCCACAGAGGTTGGCCCACCGGAAATGTGCTTCCTGCGAGTGTGGGCGTCGTCGTCCATTCAGGTTCGCAACAGAAGAAGACCTGAGAGGATCCCGCGGGTTTGGGCGTTCCGGCAGGTTTCGTAGCTCCATCTATGATCGAGGTCATGATGCTACGCGGGCACACTTGTCCGTATAGCGGATCGCCCATCGGGTACGGACAGCTGGCAGAGTCGTTGAACTCCGCCAGTCCCGGCGCTGTGCCGGGCGGGATATTGAGCGTGCCTAGCGGATTTTCTAGGCCTCCTTGGCTTATTGTCGTATCGACAAAAAAAGCCTGCGTAAACACAATGTCTCTTACGTACAGGCCGGTTGAGCTCTGAGGGAGATTGGCACCGCTCTGGTTCGGATTCGCCGTGGTCGTGGCGGTGAAGGTATTGACTTCGCACAGTTGGTTTCCGTTTGAGTCAAAGAGTCCTTGAGCCAGCAGGCAAGTGGTTCCACCGAGTGCCGTGCCGGCCACCAGTGCCGCGTACTGCGGCTCGGTCATTCCGGCAAAGCCGAAGTAAGGAATCGTGCCGGGCTGAACCGTCAGGTTATTCGAGGGAACGTTGCTATAGTCAAATTGAGCCGTCAGGGGGTTTCCCGCAACAGTGATCGAAGCGGTCTGAACTAGGCTAGCAGGAGTTGAGGCATTGATTGGGGCACCTTGAACCTGTTGTGGCGTGAACGTCCAACTAAGGATGTCCTGATTGTCGTCTCCGCCGCCGGTTCCGCCAGTGAACCCTACCCATGCGCTGTTGCTGCCAATCAGAGTACTCAAAGAGGCCGCGCTGATGTTGCTGTTGGGGATAGTCAATGGCACGCCGCCGTTAAACAAGTCATTGCCATCGAGAATCACATCGAGGCACGGGTCGGGGGGATAGCCGGGGGCCACATTGCAGGCCACCGCCGTCGGCGGCGGTGCAAGCATATACGAAATCGTTACCGTATGGACGCCGCCGTCCGCCAGGTTGATCTGGGCCCCGGAGGGAGCATTCGGCAGGTTGTTGTTGTAGGCGATATTGCATGCCTGGTCGATGCAGTTCGGGCCAGTCCCGGCGCTCACAATCGATACGCTGTTATTGTTCGGACTAGGATAGCCGTCATTATAGGTTTTGAAATCCACCGCCAGACTGCTTGAGATGCCGGCAGGAGGGCCCGCTGAGCAGCTGCCCTGAGCAAACCCCATCCCGCAGCCATCGGGACCCAAGGCGCTTGACCCGGAAGCCTGAATTACAAACGCAATGCCGTCCGCCGGGCCGTACCCGGTGACCTGGGAACCGCTTAATTGAAATGTGAACGTGGTGGAAAAAGCCGCGGTCACCGATTGCTGCGTGTTGTACCAAACCGACCCCGCAGAAGCGGTCGCATTCGGAGTAACCCGCAGCACTGTCGTCACGTTCCCTGGCGCAGGCAGAGCTTTGTTTGTCGTCCCAGGGGGCTGCGGCAGGCTGTAAGCCGGCACGCCGAGAGCGGGGTATCCCGAGTTTGTCGGCGCCCCGTTCCCCGTCAGGCAACCTGGCGCCCCCCCGGAGATTGTGAAGGTGGCGCCCGTGAAATCCGGAGTGTAGCTAGGAGAACTCGGGCAGGCCTGCCCCCAAGCGGCGCTACTTCCGGCAGCCACCATCAAAACCGCGATCGCGGCGACAATAACGAACCTCGTGATTGCTGGCTTCATAGATATTCTCTTTTCTGCGCGCTGGTTCCAACCAGTCGTGCTTTCGGTCTTTGCGAATCTTCGTGGGCCTTGCTGGCGGCCGCTGCGGACGACGGCGAACACTCGACCTGGGCGATTGCAGTTCATCACTTCGTGCTGTTCAAGACGCAAAACAGGTGGGGGACCTGCCACTAGTAAATTTCACAAGTCCAGAGCCAATTCAGGCAGCGAGTTGGGGGAACCCGCTGTTGAACCTTTTCCGCTAAATCGTTTATTACCGAACCCTTTATGGCTAACTGCTAAGCCACTGCTTGCGAGGAGCCGCCAAAGGACGCGATGGCGCTAGCCTCGTCTTTCTGAATATCGAAAACCGAGGACAGCCGGGTCATCTGCAGCAAGTCGTGCACTCGCTTGGTTAGATTGGCGAGCTTTAAATGGCCACCTTGGTTGCGAATCGTGGTGTGAGCTTTGACCAGCTCGCCGACCCCGGAACTGTCGATGTAGTTGACCTCGCCCAGGTTGAGCACGATCGCCTTCTGTCCTTTTTCCGCCAGATCGCGAACGATCTCGCGCAGCATGACGTTTCCTTCACCCAGCGTAATTCTGCCGCTGATGTCGAGGACTGTGACTCCACCCACCGTTCGCGTGGCCGCCTTCATTTTGACCGGGGCCGACCCTTGCATTCCCAATCCGCGAGTGTCAAGAATGGAGCACGCAGCTTTCGCGAGTTCCCCTGATTCCGTGCGAACCACGATCAGCGACCGGCCTTCTTTGAGTACTTCGCGGAAGAACGCGATATCTTCAGCGCAATCTTCGACAGCTGTGGGTTTCGGATCGTCGGCGCCGTGGGTTCCCGAGCCGAGGGCAGAGCCCGCTCCTGCGCCCGCTCCGGCGCCGGTGAGCAGCGCGGCGGCGCCGATCCCCAGCGCGAATACTGTTCCGATGCCGGGAAGAAGCAGGGTCGCAGCCACCACGCCGGTAGTTACGCCGGCTGCTCCTCCCAGAAAGCCTCCCACAAACGTCCCAAGCTCTTTGGCGATGGTTTTGGCTTCACTCTCTGACCGGGTCAGGAATACGATAGACTCTTCCGGCACGCCTCGCTCAAGTAACTCTTTAACTGCACCTTCCGCTTCATCGCGCGAAGCGAATACTCCGATTGTAGTTTCCATATTCTCTCCCGTTCCAATCTGAGTCGTTTCAACTGTCTTGCCGTCAGTGCGCTGAACACAAGGCTGGACGCGCCTTCTAAGCCGAATCCCAATTTCAAGCCTAGCATTCTGTTCCGGCTGTAGCGATTTGTCAAGACAAGAATGTGCCGTTATTGTGCGAAAAGGGGGAAGCTTTCCAGGTTAGGCCCAACCCACCCAGGGAGGTCGACCTAGGCGACAACAGACCCCCGTTAGGACCCCACGGCCTTCCGGACCGGGATGCATCCCTCTACCCAGACTTGCGGCTGACCCGTCCTATCAATCAGGGGTGTGGCCGAGAAAGTCTTCGTGGCCCTCGAATACCGCAGCCAGTTTCGTGATCCGGAATAACTCCCGCAAGCGCTGGTTCAGGTTCACCAGCTTCAGCACGCAGTGCTGCCTCTTCGCCGATAAATAGAGGCCAACGATGGCGCCCAGACCAGAGCTATCCAAGTAGCTGACATCGGTCAAGTCAAGGACGATGCTTTCAGTTTCCGGGATCAGATTGCGAACGGTGGTTTGCAGCAGGCCGGAGGTGCTCGATGTAATCCTGCCGGTGCAGCGCACGATGATCTGATCCGGTGCCTTTACGGTTTCCAGACTCAATTCTGAGATTGGGATGGGGTTAGCAGCCATGATAGGCCTCCATAGTCGTGAATCTGCGGACGACAATTCGGCGCTCTTGGGGAATGGGATGCGCGAATCCAGCCACACCCCACTCACCCGCACAGCTGGGGTGAACTGAACGCCACTACGATACTCCCGGCAAGACCGAAGTCAAGTCAAACGTGATTGGCGGTCGAGAACCCCCGCGACCCGGGCCTGGCATCCCGAAAAGATCTGCGACGCGAATATGGTGATTTTTTGCATTTCCGCAGGTGAGAAATTCACCTATAATCCCCAACCGGAGCGCTCCACCATGGCTGCATCCCTTCAGCTGCACCCGAATCAACCCGAATCGGAAAGGTATTCCGTCGCGATCGTGACTGCGAAAGGGACGTCTTTTCACGAGATCGGCAAATACCTCGCGGCCACCTTCCACACCGTACTGGCAAGCACGGAAGAGCAGATCCAAGCCGCTGTGCATGACTCCCGCATACATGGGATCGTGTTCGATCTCGACTGCATTGACGACGGAGCGGCTGACGGCATTGAAGTTTTGCAGGAAATCCGCAGGCTGCGCGAAGACGTTGTGCTGGTGGCGATCACAGGATCGAGCAACAGCGAGATACCCCTAAAGGCCAGCCAGGCGGGAGCGGACGAGTTCTTCCTCGATTCCATGGACTTCAGCCAGCTGGCCGGCGTACTGCTGGGAGCCATCGAAAAGCGGGCGCTGCAGTTTGAAGGGCGCTGGCTGCTTGACCGGGTCGAAAGCAAGTCTGCGTTTTGCGGGCTGATTGGCGGCAGCGAAGGCATGAAGAAAGTTTACGGAGCCATCCAGGCCGTAGCGGACAGCAACGCCAGCGTGCTGTTGCGGGGGGAAAGCGGCGTGGGCAAGGAGCTGGTCGCCCATGCCATTGTGCAGTCGGGAAACCGCCAGGGCAAGCCTTTCGTATGCTTGAACTGCTCCGCCCTGCCCGAGAGCCTGATCGAATCGGAACTGTTCGGTTACGAACGAGGGGCCTTCACCGGAGCGGAGGGCGCCAAGCCGGGGCTGATCGAGATGGCGCACGGCGGCACGTTATTTTTGGACGAGATTACTACGCTGAACCACCCGCTGCAGAGCAAGCTACTGCGCATCCTGCAAGACCGCTCGGTTCAGCGCTTGGGAGGCCGGTCATCCCGCAAGATTGATTTCCGCCTGATCACGGCGACCAACGACGACCTCGAAGACATGATGCAAAAAGGCCGCTTCCGCGAGGACCTTTATTACCGCATCAACGTCGTGCCGATCCTGATTCCGCCGCTGCGCGAGCGCGATGGAGATGTGCCTTTGCTCGCGGAACACTTCCTGCGCATCTACTGTGCGGCCAATAAAAAGCCGATCAAGCAGCTGCAGCCCGACGTGATGCAGATCATGGAGGACTATTCCTGGCCCGGCAACGTTCGCGAGCTGGAGAATGTGGTGCAGCGCATGGTGGTGATGAACGACGTCCCGGTGATCACCGCCCAACACCTGCCGCACCAGCTTCTACGCTCAAGCGCGGCCAGCCACGAGGCCATCCTGATTCCAGAAGAAGGGGTGGACTTCGACGCCGAGATGGAAAAAATCCAGATCGCCTACCTCAACGCCGCGCTTCGACGTACGGAGGGCAGGAAATCCTCCGCCGCCATTCTTCTCAACATGGATCCACAGCGCATGAAATATCTCTGCCGGAAGCTGAATCTTTAGCCGTAGGACGCAACCCAAGGTTAAAAATTAACCCGGTTGCAGTTAATTATTAACCGAAATAGAATTACTCACCGCTCGCTCCTGATTCCAAATCCAGCCATGTCGCTGCTAAGGATCTGTAATTAGTGGACTTAGCGATTTTCGAGGTCAACGCCGCGGGTTTGGCACGGCTCGTGCTAAAGGCTAAGCCGAGTGATGGAATTCAATTCAAAACAAATTTGAGGAGCGTCCCGTGACCATTCAAAAGAAATCTCTGATCAGCACCCTGAACACCACCAAGAAAGCAATCGTTGCCAGCGGCTCGACGGAGTCAGCGACCGTGACGTCTGTGACCAAGAGTCCTGCAAAGCGCGACTTCGCCAAGCGTGACCTTGCCAAACGTGATCTCGCGAAGCGTGACCTTGCCAAACGTGATTTCGCCAAGCGTGATTTCGCGAAGCGTGACCTTGCCAAACGTGACCTTGCCAAGCGCGACTTCGCCAAACGGTAAGTCTGCGACTTACCGATTTTGAGCGTGGTGGAAAAGAGGCTGCGGCCGGGGGACCGCAGCCTCTTTTGTTACCACATCTTGCGCCCGAGGAAGTCGGTTACGCTTTTCCAAGCGAGGCGAGCGAGGCTGGTTCGTCTCGCGTAGAAGCGGGCGGTCCCGGTCATCCCTGGTCTCAGGTCTCCGTGCGGGTTCGCGAGCAGCAACTCTGCCGCATAGAAGCTCGGCGGACGCAAGCCTTTATACTTGGTGAGGTCGATCAGGCCCGCCGGAATCTGCGCCGACACGGGGGCCACGCTCAACGCCCGCGCTTCGTGTAAACCGAACGTGCCATCGATTTGGAACCGGGCGTAGGCATCTGATCGCAGCTTGTACATGTCGTGCTCCGAGAGATAAACCCGAGCCCTCAAGGTATTCAGGTCGGCGACCTCAACTAATTCTGTACCTTCGACCAGGTACTTTCCCAAGATGTCGCCGAGGCGCGGCGTCAGCACAACTCCGGAGATAGGGCTCCTCAAATCGAGCTTGGAGACCTGGAAAGCAAGCTCATCCGTTTGCCGAGCCAGCCGCTCCCGATCCGAAGCTGCTGCACCGAGATCGGCATAGTGCAGGAGGGCGGTTGCTGCACGAGCGTTCGCGACCTCAGAGTCCGTCCGGCTGCGGGCCAGTTTCGATTCCAGGGCTGCGTTATGCAACTGGATCAGGGGAGCGCCGGCCATGATGCGCTGCCCTTCATCAGCATAGACCTGGGCCACGGTTCCGGGCACCAGGTTGCGGACCACCGCCCGATTTGCCGCCTCGAGCACGAAACGTCCATCGCCCGTTTCATGCCACAGCGGCAGGAGCGCGAGCGCGCCTGCGATTCCTGCCAACGCCATTGATCGGCGGGGAGTAAACCAGGCTCGCACCCGGTCTTTCTTGTCCAAGTAGACGAATTTCATAAAGTTCACCAGAGTCCGGATGCGTGAACGGAAGATCAGTCCCGCCGTGCCAAGCTCGGGAATGAACGACCACTCAGGGCTAAGATTACGGAAAGCGTTGCCGACGAAGCTGGCGATTACGTAGAGGACGGTATAGCTGTAGATGCCAGAGAGAATTGCATACACTGCGAAGCCCAATCGCCGGGGCTTGGGCACATACGGGACATCGACAGGCAGCCGCCACACATATTTCTTTACCCAGGAGGAAACATAAAGTGTGGAGGCCTCCTTCAGATCGACAATCCCGAGAATCTCGCTGAGCATGTGGTATCCGTCCAGCTTGATCAACGGATTCCAGTTGATCAGAACCACGCCTATGCCCGTGACCAGGATGATGGTGTAGGCGAAATCGTGCACCGCGGTTCCCGGCGGAGTGCCCCACCAGAGAGGAGTTGCAATGGCGCAGATCATTAATTCAGTCCATACGCCTGCCAGACTAATCATGAGCCGCTGTTGGCGGTCGCCGGTGACCATGCCCTCGGTCGTATCGGTATAAAAGGCAGGGCTGAGGTAGATGAGAGCGAATCCCATGGCGGAGACGTGGCCGCCGTAATGCTTGCAGGTCAGGCCGTGGCCAATCTCATGCAGGGACATGAGCACTGTCGCCAAACCCCAAAACACGGCCACGTCCCACCAAGTCTTGTCGGCAAAGTTATAGAACTGAAAGGTGTCACGTCCGACCTCACTCCAATGCGTGATAAAGATGCCGGCCATAAAGGCAAAAGCGATCATGGTAATCAGGGTGAACCACCAGGTGTAGAAGAACCCGATGCGCCCGTGAAGCCAATCGAGGAAATGGTCGGGGTTGACGGCGGGGAAAGCGATTATTGAGAGGTCGCCAAATTTCGTCTTCTGCTTGAACAGCTTCCGCCGTTCTTCGGCGGTTTTCTGCATGAGGGCAATATTCTTTTCGAGAGGAGTCTTGTGCCAAAATCCGATGCCATCGAGACTGTCCGCGAGCTCGCGAACCTCCGATGCTGAATATTCGATTCCGGTCTCTTGAAAGTAAAGCTCCGAGATCTCTTCATACGACCGCTGGCCATTGAAGAGCCGCGCAAATTGCCAATTCTGTGGAGTGAAGGTAAAAAGAGCCTCCACGCCTGGTACAAAAGCGCGGACCATTGCTCGGCCTTCTAGAATGTGTTCTTTGAAAATAACGTCCGGATGAATGCGCGGGTAGCGCTGGCTGACCATGCGCGCTGGTATTTCCGGCAGGACTTCGTTCAGCGCTTCGGTAATATTCATCGCAGATTTTCGAGGCTCACGCTCGCATCCATGCCGGGACGGAGCGGGCCGGGTTTGCCTTCGAGTTCGACCGCCACTTCAATGGTGCTGCTGGCGGGATCGACCACGGGACTGACTTCCACAACCCTGACCTGATACTTCTGGCCGGGCAGATCGGGAGTGGTCATGGACAGGACTTGACCTCTTTGAATTCGCCCTATGAACTTCTCCGGCAAGGTGAACCGCATGTTCAGCGGGCCTTCGGCTGTAACCCAGAACAAGCGGTCTCCTTTGACAACCTGCTGTCCCTCGCGCACGTAGCGGCGGGCTACGACGCCGGAGAACGGTGCGCGGATCTGGGTCTTTTCCAGTTCCAGTTCGAGAGAACGCTGCGTCTCGGTAGCGTCAGTGAGCAATTCGCGAACTCGCCGGACATCCCAGGTCTCCGATTCCGCCTTGAACTTGGCGTGCTCGAGTTGTTCGTTGCTGATGATGTGAGCATCCCACATTTTCTGGGCGCGTTCGTAGTCCGCCTCCATGACTTTGGCTTCGGCTTCCCAGTTCTTCAAGTCAGCTTCGATGCTGCGGGTCTTGGCTCGCGCGGCCTCAAGGTCGGCGCTGAGTTGCCGGTCATCGAATTGAGCCAGCAAATCTCCGGCGCGAACGTGGGCGCCCGCCTCCGAGCGCAGATCTGCAATCACGCCGTCGCGCTGCGCCAGCACGTCGAGCTGGTGTTCGACGATCAACGGACCTGAAACAGTGAAGCTGCTGTCGGTCACCGGAGCACTCGCCACCGGCGCTGGGGCTGGCACTGCCGAAGCCGAGGGCGCGGGAGCAGCGGCTGCTTCCATGCCCTTCTGCGAACAGGACAGGCAAGGCAACAGAGCCGCGCTCAGCAGGATTAAAACAAGACGGTTCGATTCCTGGTTTCGCATTTCTTTACTCCAAACCGGCCGCTCTACTAACCGGTCACACTCCAAACATTCATATTCCGAACCATGACCAGGCTCGTGAATAGATCCACAAGAACGGTTTGCGGAACAGCACGTAGCCGGCCGGATACCATCCCACGCGCACTTTGCCGCGTCCTTCCATGCCGGCGCGAATGGCGCCGTCGGCATTCGAGACCGCAACTCGCGCAAAGAACACGCGCGAATCACCCTGCAGCGTTCCTTTGGGGCTGACGACCATTACGTCGCCGCGAAAGATTCGTGTGGGGAAACTGTTGAGCTTGACGGAGGCATGCTCGCCGGCGCGCAACTGAGCGGAATCGGTATCGTCGATGGCGACGTCTACGATCGCCCGTGAGGTATCAACGATTTCGGCGAAGCTGTCGCCGTATTGCAGGCGCTTTCCCACCATGTTTTCGATGTGGGGAGTGGCCACTAGGCCATCGATCGGCGAACGCAACTGCGTCTTGTCCAGCAGTTCCTGGTCCCTGGCCACTTCCGACTTCCAGAAGTCAGCCTGAACGCGCTGCACGCCCGCTTCGCTGCCGTCATTCGCTGCCAGTGAACGATTCATCTGCAGCAGGGCCATTTGGTATTTGGCCTGGGCCTGAGCCAGCACCGAGCGAGCGTCCCAATCCGCGAGGCTTGCGATAACCTGGCCGCGGGTGACATGGTCGCCTTCGCGAACGTAGACCTTGCTGACCACTCCCTCGACTTCCGGTTGGATCTGTGCGGAGTGTAAAGGAGCCACCGCTGCATCTCCATCCACCCGCAACGGCAAGGGAACCGCTGCCAGGAAGATCAGGACAGCGGCCGCCGCCACGACCGTCAAGGTGCGCCGGCGTTTTTCCATGGCCATAAATTTCCGCTTCTTTTCCAGCACCGGCTGGAGCACGGAAATGAACGGCACTTCCTTGTACATCTGCGCATTGCGCAGCGCGACGGTCGCCTGCCCGGCGAGCACTTGCAGGATTTCGATATGGGCGGGCGAAAGAAAATCTGGATCCGCGCTTTCAAGGCCCAGCACGCCGACCCGCCCCGTGTCGTCAGTCAGCGGGATGGCGTAGAACGCCCGCATCCCCGAAGTCGCAAAATAGCTTTGGAACTTGGCCCTGGTTTCTTCGCGCGTCGCGTCAATTTTGTCGCCGTGCTGCCGAACGTGTACTACTTCTTCGGAGAGCATCGTCCAGCGAAGGAGATCGTTGAGCGGTGCGACGTCGGGAGCCCCGGCGTCGACCTGCGTGACGCCAGTGATAGCGCTGAGTTTGTATTTTCCGCCGTGCTCAAGGGCAACGGCGGCGCGCTCGTACGGAATGACCGCTTGCGGCGCGTTGACAATGGTCTGCAAGACCCGTTCCAGGTTCAGCGTAGAGGTGATCTCGTGGCTGACGGTCACCAGCATTTCGAGGATCTCCACCTTACGCTCAGCTAACAGCAGGCTGGCATTGCGGAGAGCGATGCTTGCGGTCTCGTTCAAACTGCTGAGCACGAACAGATCGTCTTCATCAAACGGCTCGCCATCGAGAGGATTCACCGCTTCGACCACGCCGACCAGAGATTCTTTGTCGAGCAGGGCGGCGACTGCGACGGACTCGACCCGTCCTTCTTCTATATTCAGATTGCGCCGAACCAGCCGTTCGTCCTCGCGATCTGCAATCAGCACAGGTTCCCCGTTATCGGAGACGTCGCCGGCGATTCCCTCGCCTCCTTTTTGCGTCATGCCTTGCCGGGTGGTCGGATCGTGGCCTGCCTGATGCATGAGCAAGAGGCTGCCATCGCCTTGCACCATCCACACGTTGACGGCCCGGCACTCGAGCGTCTCGCAGATCTTCGACCCAATCAGCGGAACGAGTTGATCCATCTCGATGGTCGAGCTGAAAACCTTCTCGATGTCGTAGAAGTGGGTGAGGCGGGTGATCGAGGTGAGGGAGTGGTGGCGCTCAAGCTCGTATTGCCGGGCGGAAGCCAGCGCCGGTCCGGCAATCTCGGCCACACCTTGCAGGGCTTCGAGGTGCGCTTCCCCTAGCGGCTCATCGAAGCTGAGAATCTCAATGGCGCCGATCAAGGCGCCATTTGCGGCTAGTGGAAGATAGCCAAGAGAGAGCAGCGTTTTGCGGACGTTGAGATGAGCATATTGCTCGCGGATGAGGCTTCTGCCGGCGAACAGAAGCGGTTTGCGATTGGCGGCAAGAATGCCGAGAGTGCCGGCATCGAGTGGAACGGTTTCATCCGGTGCGGCGTCGCCGACCGTACCACAAACGCTCCACACTTCTCCCTCGTCGGTCTCCGAAACTACGTAGACGTTGACGGCGGAGGCGGGCAGCAGAGCGGCGAGATCGCGGGCAACCGTGCGCGCTCTGGGAGCCACCTCTTGTGCCTCCAGAAGACGCACTGATATCGCGGCAATGTCGAGAACCAGATTGGGGCTCTGAGTTGCCATGAAGCTCGCTGCGGAATACCAAGATACTCTTATTGAGCCTGGGGGAGGCAGAAGTCCCAACTTGCAAATTCGCTGAGCTTCTTCTAAGTTGAGCGTGCACTTTAACAGAGGGTCGGAAGGCTGTCAACGAATTCTACCCACTGCCCGTCCCTGATAATTTGAGGTGAGACAACTTTGGACATCGAACTTCGCAGTCTGGGCCAGGTGAAGGTGGTCAAGTTGCGCGGCAAACTGAGTTTGGGCGACGCGGTCGATCGCTTTCGTGGAACTCTGGACGATCTGATGGGTAGCGGCGACACGCGCATCGTGCTCGACCTGAGCGAAGTTCCCTGGATCGATTCCAGCGGAATCGGCTTGCTGGTCAAAGTGCTGACTTCTGCCAAGCAGCGAGGTGGATCGATCAAGCTGCTTAACCCTTCGAAATTTACGGTGCAGACTTTGAAGATGATCTGCCTTCTGGACCTGTTTGAGATTTTTGAAGACCAGCAACAGGCGGTCGCTTCCTTCGGTTAGTTCGTCAGCGCGCTCGGAGCCGCTTTTACCCTTCTGTGACGCCATCGCGCGGGGGTGTATTAGAGGCGCCCCGGCGAATCATTTGCTGGAATAATCTTCACAAGTGCGAGAGAATATTAAGGTTGTGCCGGGCAGACAGGCGTTATCCCCAGGGCAACTGAAATAGACGGGGTAAGTGAGCCTTGCACCTGACGACCTCGTGACCCCCGCGGCCGCGTTCAGCGGTCAGCGCTGCAATCCGCGCATCTTTTATGGAGACATTACGTTCATGGCCACTACTACGATAGAGGTTGAGACAGCCGCGGGCAGCCACAGGCATGCCCGGCTGGGGCGCTGGGTCGAAGAAGTGGCGCAGATGTGCAAGCCCGACCGGATTCACTGGTGCGATGGATCGCCAGAGGAGTACCGGGCGATGCTGCGGCTGCTGGTGCTCACTGGAACCGCGATCCCGCTGGATGAGACAAAGCGGCCGAACAGCTATCTGGTCCGTTCGGACCCGGCCGATGTAGCCCGCGTCGAAGACCGCACTTTTATCTGCTCGCGAACTCAGGAAGAGGCTGGACCGACCAACAACTGGGAAGATCCGGCGAAGATGAAGCAGAAGCTGACGGGATTGTTCACCGGTTCGATGACGGGCCGCACGATGTTTGTGGTTCCGTACAGCATGGGTCCGATCGGCTCAGCGATTTCCAAGATTGGAGTGGAGATTACCGATTCACCCTACGTCGTGGTCAGCATGCACATCATGTCCCGCATTGGAAGCCATGTGCTGGACGCGCTCGGAACCGACGGGGAATTTGTGCGTGGGCTGCATTCGATTGGCGCGCCGCTCGGACCAGATCAGCCGAACAAGACTTGGAACTGCAATAAGGAACACAAATACATTTGCCATTTTCCGGAAACACGCGAGATCTGGTCGTTCGGCTCTGGTTACGGCGGCAACGCGTTGCTGGGAAAGAAGTGCCACGCGCTGCGCATCGCCTCGGTGCAGGCTCGCGATGAAGGCTGGATGGCCGAGCACATGCTGATTCTGAAACTGACCAGTCCATCCGGCGAGGCAAAGTATTTTACCGGTGCTTTTCCTTCGGCTTGTGGCAAGACCAATTTGTCGATGATGATTCCGACGCTTCCCGGCTGGAAGGTGGAGACCATCGGTGATGACATTGCCTGGATGAAATTCGGCGCGGATGGCCGGCTTTACGCCATTAATCCGGAGTACGGTTTCTTCGGCGTGGCCCCGGGCACGAGCATGACGTCGAATGCCAACGCCATGCTGATGATGAGCCGGAATTCCATCTTTACGAACTGTGCCTCGACGCTCGACGGCGACGTGTGGTGGGAGGGGATGACCGAGCAGAAGCCCGCGAAGTTAGTGGACTGGCTGCGCCGTCCATGGACTCCGGCCTCCGAAAGGAAAGCGGCGCACCCGAATGCACGTTTCACCTGCGCCGCGTCGCAATGTCCCGTGATCGCGCCCGAGTGGGAAGATCCGAAAGGTGTGCCCATCGATGCCATCCTGTTCGGCGGAAGGCGCGCGGGGATTGTTCCTCTGGTCACCGAAGCCTTCAACTGGCAGCATGGTACTTTCCTGGGCGCAACCGCCAGCAGCGAGACGACGTTCGCAATTACTGGCAAAGAGGGACGGCTGCGTCGTGATCCCATGGCGATGCTGCCGTTTTGCGGTTATCACATGGGCGACTACTTCGCGCACTGGCTGAAGATTGGCCAACACTCCAGCCCCTCGAAATTGCCAAAGATTTTCTACGTCAACTGGTTCCGCCAGAATAAGAATGGCAAATTCCTGTGGCCCGGTTATGGAGAAAACAGCCGGGTGTTGAAATGGATCTTTGAACGCTGCGACGGCAAGGTTCATGCGAAAGAGACCGCGATCGGGCGGATTCCAGAGATCGCCGATCTCGACACTACGGGACTGGACATCAAAGGCGCGAATGTCGAAGAACTGCTCAGCGTCGACATCGAGGGCTGGTCGGCCGAAGTGCCGTCGATTCGAGAGCACTTCGCCCAGTTCGGTACCCATCTTCCAGAGGCATTGAATCTCGAAGTGAAGGCGCTCGAAGAGCGTCTGCGCGCAGCAAAGTAGCGTCGGCGTCCCGCCGGCCCATTGGCGGGCGAAAGCCCGCTGGATTTCCCGACCTTCAGTTGATAGGCCGGAGGCTCTTAACCAGGCGCGGGTGGTAGAATGCCGCCTGCTAGGAGCCAAATGAAAATCCTCCTCAATAGAAACCGCACGCCCAGCGTGCTGGTTGCGTCGTTAATTCTGCTCTGTCTGCCCTTATTCGCGCAGGAACAGCATGACCCCGAACCGCCAAACGCAGTGGATTTCACTTGGGGCGTGAAGATTCCGATGCGCGACGGAGTCAAGCTGAACGCCACGGTGTACCGTCCGAAAGATCAAAAAGAAGGACTGCCCGTGATCTTCGAGTTGACCCCTTACATCAGCGACAACTATCACGGCCGCGCGTATTACTTTGCGCAACACGGCTACGTGTTTGCTCTTGTCGATGTACGTGGGCGGGGAAATTCCGGGGGACAGTTCGACCCATTCCAGCAGGAGCCGCAGGATGGCCACGATGTGGTCGAGTGGCTGGCCCAGCAGCCGTGGTCGAATGGCAAAGTCGCCATGTGGGGAGGCTCCTACGCCGGCTACGACCAGTGGCTGACGTTGCGCGAGTTTCCTCCTCATCTGGCTACGGTGGTGCCGGTCGCAGCGGCCCATGCGGGCGTGGATTTCCCCATGTTTAAGGGAATCTGGGCAGCGTATGACATGCAGTGGCTGACGTTTACCAGCGGAGTGACGCCGCAGCAGAATCTATTCGGGGAGTCGTCGTTCTGGATTGAGAAATTCCGCGAGCTTTATTTGAGCCACCGTCCCTACAAAGACCTCGACAAGATTGTGGGCGACGACAGCACTGTGTTCCAGAAATGGATAGCCCACCCCGCGTTCGACGCCTACTGGCAAAAGCTCGACATTAGCCCAGAGCAATACAAGAAGATCAATATCCCGATCTTGACCATTACTGGCGACTACGATGGCGACCAGGCCGGCGCCATGACGTATTACCGCGATCACATGAAGTACGGAACCGAACAGGCCAAGGCAAAGCATTATCTGATCATCGGGCCCTGGGACCACGCAGGCACGCGGACCCCAAACAAAGAGGTCGGCGGGCTGACATTTGGCGATGCCAGCATGCTCAACATGAACAAGCTGCACCTGGATTGGTATGACTGGACGATGAAGGCAGGCAAGGCGCCCGAGTTTCTGAAAAAGCGTGTGGCATATTACGTGGTCGGCGCCGAGCAGTGGAAATATGCGGACAGCCCGGAAGCAATCTCGAATGCGAAAAGAATTCTGTACTTGAATTCCGTGAACGGAGAGGCGAACGATGCCTTCCACTCCGGCAGCCTCACTGAGGCGAAACCCAGCGCTGCGAAGCCCGATCAATACGTTTACGATCCCCTCGACGTGCGGCCCGCGGAGCTGGAAAAGGAAGAGATCAAAAACTACATCACCGATGAACGATATGCATTGAATTTATTCGGCGACGGAGTGGTATATCACAGTCAGCCTTTTACCGAAGACACGGAAATCAGTGGCTTCGTGAAGCTGGTGGTGTGGATGTCGATGGATGTACCCGACACCGATTTTAGCGTGAACCTGTACGAGATTATGCCGGATGGCAAAAGTATCCAGCTCACGGGAGACCAGATGCGTGCCCGCTACCGGGATTCCGCCGTCACCGAGAAGCTGGCCAAGCCGGGAGAGATCAACCGATACGAATTCAGCGGGTTCACATTTTTCTCAAGGCGAATTGCGAAAGGGAGCCGGCTGCGGCTCGTGCTGACATCCCCGAACAGCATCTACATGGAGAAGAACTACAACAGCGGCGGCGTGGTGGCTGAAGAATCAGGGAAAGATGCGCGTACGGCGCACATCACGCTTTATCACGATAGCGATCATCCGAGTTCGCTGGAACTGCCGCTGGTGAAATAGTGAGGCTAGGGGCACCGATCTAGCCTCGAACTCTACCTCGACAGCGTCATCCTGAGCGCAGCCGTTCTTCAGGCGGAGCGAAGAATCTCTCGCGCCTCGGCGGTGTCGCGTCGGCGAGTCCGCCGTCGCTTTGTCGACTTACTGGAACCTAAACCCTGTACAATTAGCAAGAACCTGATGTTATCCAACCTACAAAATTGCGAGGCCGTATGTCGTCGCCTGTTGTTGAGCTGCGAAGGCTAATTCAGGAAAGCACTAGAATTCAAAAGGGTACCACCATCGAAATCGACTATGTGGATGTGACCCATGCCCTGGCCGACGCGATGACGAGGCAGAACCATGTTGTATTTGGCAGGCGCGGATGCGGCAAAAGTCTGTTGCTAGATAAAGTCCGCAAGGGCGTAGGGCCTACGATCGGCGCTATCTATATTAACTGCGAGGATTACAAGCACCACTCCTTTCCCAACGTTCTGATTGAGATACTAGATGCAGTGTTTGAAGAAATGGAAGCCAACCTAGGAGGATGGTTCGGAAAGAAGAAGCAATTACGCGAGCTAGTTACCGAATTAAGGAGCCAGCTAAAGGAACTCCGCAAGCGGGAAGATGAAGTAACTAGCAAGGTTACCCGCAAAGCCGAACTAGAAAATAAAGCTGACGCGTCTTTGAGCGCCGGAGCCTCCGGCGCGAAAGCCGGCTTTGGCTTGTCGAGTGCAAGAAGAGAATCAATCGAGGCCGAGTATCAGACATTCGATGACAAGATCCGCGAGCTGAATCAACTGCTGCCGCGGCTAAAGAAGATAATCGAGAAGTTTTTCGCCCTTTCACAGAAAGTGTCTGTTCTATTTATACAACTGGACGATTTTTATCAACTCCGTCGGCCCATTCAGCCCTACGTTGCGGATTATGTTCATCGGCTCTGCAAAGATGTCCCTCTGTTCTTCAAAATAGGAACCCTACGCCATGCTAGCTCGCTCTATGCCGATCGCGACCATCAGCCTATTGGCGCGCAAGAGCGGCACGATTACCAGCCGATAAACATTGACTATACTTTGGCAGAATTTAAGAAGACGGCCAGCCAGATCCGCAAGATTCTTCACGAGTACGCAAGTAAGGCAGGCATGTCGGCAGAGGAAGCCGACTCGCTGTTCAAGGGCGAGGGATTTAACCGATTGATCCTTGCCTCCGGAGGAGTCCCGAGAGATTTTCTTTCCCTGCTTCTCGATGCGCTTGCCGAGAAAGCTGCTGGAGATGAGCGAATCGGAAAGGACGATGTCAGGAGCCTCAGTCTCAGCACATTCCAGCGCAGAATAGAAGAACTAAAGGCTGACTCCGAGGAAAAGGATCACGATGCGCTCATTCGAGGGATCTACGCGATCCGAAAGTTCTGTCTCGACCGCAAGACGAACGTATTCCTCGTCGCCGACAAGACGCTGCAGGAGAAGAGCGCAATCAAAGACCTATTGAATCGCCTTCTGGACTACCGCATCATCCACCTAGTTGGCACTGCACTGACGCATAAGTCGCAAGGGGGAACCTTTACCGCATATATGATCGACATAGGAGCCTACGCCAACCTCAGAAAGCTGGCGAACAAATTCAAGGAGATCGACGTCACCGCGGATGGCGCAAAGGAGCAGTGTCGGAACGCCCCGGTCTTGGAAGGAACAACGCTGGACGGCTTCTTCACATCCGCCCCGAAAGACGTTGAGAAGGCATTGATTGCAGAGATCGAGGAATCGGACGAAGAGAGCGACGCTGAGGCAATGGCCGAATGACACGCCGAGCAAATCGCCCGTTCCCAAACATTTCCACAGGCCCATTGTGACATCTAACCTTGCCCGCTCAATTCAAATCAGCGATCATGGTCGAGGCCGTGACGGTCGGGTGAACCCACGTCGCCGCGCCTCTAAGTCCTTTGCTTCGCGGATTTTAGTATCTAAGTTCTTTGACATCCGGATTTTGCCGGGAATTTCTTGCTAACGTGGTGATTCCACTAGATGGCAGGGGGAGGGGGGTACCGAAAACAGACTCCGAAGCGCACCCCAAAAATTTTCGAATCGATAAGCCGCGTGGAATTTATTTTCAAGAGGAATTCACAGGCAAGGCCAAGCCGACCGATGCACCCTTTTTCGTTGCGCCCCCGCCGCCTTTTGATATAGTTCCCCCCTATCATGGCGCCTTCCCCCGCGGACGAAACAACGCACCCCACCTCGACCGTGTCTCCACCCCTAACTCGAAATCAGATCCGCGGCTTCTGGGCATCATGGGGTGGATGGACACTCGACGGCATGGACTCCGTCATTTACGCACTCGTCCTCGTGCCCGCGGTGCGCGACTTGCTGCCTCGCTCCGGCATCGCCGCGACCAAAGGCAACATCGGCTACTACGGATCTCTTTTGTTTGCGCTGTTCCTGATCGGTTGGGGACTGGCCTTTCTATGGGGACCCATTGGAGACAAGTTCGGCCGAGTGCGTACCCTCATGTTGACGATTGTCTGGTATTCAGTGTTCACGTTCCTGAGCGCCTTCGTGACCAGCGTGTGGCAACTGGCGGTTCTACGTCTTCTGGCCGGGATCGGCATCGGCGGCGAATGGGCCATGGGCGGGACATTCGTGGCCGAAGAATGGCCGGAGGATCGCCGCCGCATGGGTGCCGGGTTCATGCATACGGGCTACTACGTCGGGTTTTTTCTCGCAGCGCTAGCCAACTACGGCATCGGCAGCCACTATGGCTGGCGTTCCATGTTTATTGTCGGCGGGCTACCTGCGCTGTTGCTGGCCTGGGTTCGCCACGGCGTGGTGGAACCCGCGGCCTGGAAAAACAAAGAGAGTGAGGTCCGCTCGTGGGCCGTCTGGCGTCCTTTTGCGATTCTATTTTCGGCCGCGTGGTGCCGCCGCACCGTCATCAACGCGTTGCTAATGCTGGCTTCCATCTGCGGCCTGTGGGCGGGAACCGTCTACGTTCCCGCGGCGATTACGGCTCTGGCGGAAAGTGGCGGCCACGTCGGGCCAGCTGCCGCCCGAATCGTTTCCTGGGGAGTGATGTTGATTTCTTTTTCGACCATTCTCGGCTGCCTGGCCATGCCTTGGCTGGCGGAACGGCTCGGGCGGCGCGGTGCCCTTGCCGTTTTCTTCACTCTGATGATGGTGTTTATTGCGCTTACCTTCGGCAAGGTCTTCTACCTTGGCCCGAGCGCGCTCCCGTGGTTCTTCGTTTGCTTGTTCTTCCTGGGGCTGGGCGGGGCCAACTTCGCCGTCTACACCCTCTGGCTTCCGGAGCAATATCCCACGGAATGCCGCGCCAGCGCTTTCGCTTTCTCCACCTCATTCGCCAGATTCGGCGGGGCTGGAATTACATTCTTGGTGGGAAGCGGCGTGCGACACTACGGATCACTCGGCACGCCGGTCGCGCTGACGTCGATCGCCTTCGCGCTGGGACTACTTGTGATTCCATTCAGTGTGGAGACGCGCGGGCAGACGTTGCCGGCTTAGGTGGCATGAAGCAGGCTAAGCTGGCTTGCAGTTGCCGCGGGGCGGCTGCTAATGGGTTTGGGGAGGGCTAACCTTGCGGCGCAGCTGCTACGGCCAGCTACGCCGCGGTTCTTGCCCCGTCAGCCTTAGGCGTGTTGGGGAGAAGCATTCCGCTCTCCGATTGCTCCACCGTGCGGTGTGCCAACGGCTTCAGCCACAGCAGAGCCATGAAGGCGGCTACCAGGTCGCAGGCAATCATTGCCCAGAAGACTCGCGACCAAGAGCCGGTCTTAAGGAACAACCAGGCAGCACCGGGTCCGGCAAAAGCCGCAGCCACTCCCTTGGCGGTGTATACGATCCCATAGTTGGTGGTGGCCCATTTCTTCCCGTAGAGGTCGCCGGTGATCGAGGGGAACAACGAGAAAATATTGCCCCACGCGAAGAAGCACAAGCCCGATAAGGCGATGAACCAGATCGGATGGCTAATCAATTGGAGCAGAGCAAATACCGCGAGCGCCTCGAGGATGAACGAGATGAAGATGGCATTCTCTCGGCCGATATGATCCGAGACCCATCCCCAGAAGGGGCGCGTTAATCCGTTCAGGATGCGGTCGATTTCGATCGCCAATATCAAGGCGGTCATGCCGAAGGCCACGACAATGTTATCGACGTGGTAAGAGGAAGCCATGGGCTTGAGTTGGGCGGTAACCACCAAGCCACCGAAGGCCAACATGGTCATCATCAGGTAGATGACATAAAAAGACGGTTGGCGCAGCATCTGCCATGGGGTCAGGTCGACGGCTGAGGTATTTATTTTGGCTCTGATTTTCGCTTCTTTCTCTTTCCAGTTGGGCGGCGTCCATCCCACCGGCGGCCGCGCCAAGAAGAGGGAAGAAGCTAGAACGGCGACCCCCTGAATCATTCCCCAGACGATGAAGGTGTGCTGGTAGCCAGAGGTTTTCATCATGCCGGCGATGGGAGCGATGGTCGCGGCCGTGCCGATACCGAAAGCTCCGGCCGTCAATCCGACGCAGAGACCGCGATGGTCGGGGAACCATTTCAGCGCGTTTCCAATAGCGCCGCCGTAGACGATGCCGGCACCGAGTCCGCCTACGCTGTACCAGAAATAGAGGGTGCCTATCGTCTCCGCGTAGCCCGATCCAATCCAGCCCAGACCTACCATGAATGCGCCAAGACCGAGCATGAATCGCGGCCCGATCTTATCCACCAGGTATCCCTCGAAAGGTACGAGCCAGGTTTCAAGGGCGACGAATAAGGTGAACGTCCATTGGACGGCGACGAGGGACACATGCAGATGTGCCTGGATCGGCTTGGTAAACAGAGTCCAGGCATACTGCAGGTTGGCAATCGCCATCATGGCGACGATGCCTGCGATTAACTGGACCCAGCGATTGGGAATGCGCGAAGGGTGAATAAGGGAGGATGGTGAGACGGTGGATGCAGCCATGGCAATACCTCCGTGACAGCTCGCCTGACGTTAACAACCGACGTTAACAACGGACGCTAAACAGAGCACTGCAATAATCTGAGCTTCCTCCCGCGACTCTACTCCACACGATGGGCTGTGTCGGGATTCCCCAGCCTGCTAGCTGGACGGCGGGGTGTCAGCCTCCACTTCTGTGCGGAACGGAATCACGCCGGGGACCAACCACTTCTCCCACATCTCATCGACTTTGCTTTGGAAGTAATCGATGTCGTCGTTGGTAAAGTGGGCGAATCTTCCTTGCTTCAGCAGATAATCCCGAACAGGCTGCCGCTGGATCTTCTTGGCGGCAATCTGCTGCGTCCTGCCGGTGAGTTTTAGCACGCCATCTTCCACTTCGTAGAGCGGCCAAATCCCGGTATTGACGGCCAATTCACCCAGTTCGTGCGAAATGTAAGGGTCGTAATCCCAACCCTTTGGACAGGGATCGAGCGAATGAATGAAGGTAGGACCGCCGATGGCCAAAGCTTTACGCATAGAATTCATGGCCGCCAGGCCGTACGACATGCAAACAGTTGCAACATAGCGGCACGTGGGATGACCCGCCGCCATCATGCCTGCCATATTCTTTTTCCAGCGGCGATGCATGATTCTCTTCACCTTGCCGGGTGTGCTGAATGTTGTGTTGGCGCCCCAGGGAGTGCTACCTGAAAGCTGTATATCAGTATTGGCATATGACTCGTTGTCATACATCAGAATGAGGCAGTTGTAATCGGGATGCGTGAGTGTGGCTGAGATCGCGCCCACGCCCATGTCGGCGCCACCGCCGTCGCCGCAGAACGCGATGACGTTGATGGGCTCCTGCTTCATCTTTCCCTTGCGCATGAGGACTTTCAAAGCCGCGGACGCGCCCAGCGCGGCCGAGCCGCTGCTGCCTAACTGCGTATGCATCCAGGGAAGCACCCACGAAGTGCTGTAGTACGTGGTGTTCGCGACATACATGCATCCTGTGCTGCCGAGCACGATGGTTCGGGGCCCGGCTGCTTTGGCCATCATCTTCATGACGAGAGCTGACTCACAACCCTGGCAGGTGCGGTGACCGGAGGTGAAGTACTCCTCCAGCGGGATCTTCTTAACCGCCTTGAACGGATCTAATTTCTGGGTCGGATCGATCTGTACGTAAGTAGCCATAATTCTTTATCCTCTCTGATTTCTAAAACCCGTTAGCAAAAGCGGATTACTCTCGCAATCCGATCCATTGAGTTAAGGGAGCTGCTTTGCCATCCGCCGCTGCGTATACTGCATCCGCCATCTTCTGGACATCGGGCACGGTAACCTCGCGCCCGCCCAGCCCGCAGATGAAGCCTACGACCGGCGGCTTCTTGCCCGGTCCCGGATACAGTGCATGGCGAACTTCGCCAGCCAATACGCCGCCGAGATAAGGGGAGCCAAAAGAGTAGTCGCGATCGATGACTCCGACCGCGGCGAAGCGTTGCAGAGACTTCGACAATTCTTCCGCGGCAAAAGGACGGAACCAACGCATGCGCACAAATCCGACGCGTTTGCCTTGCTTGCGCATCTCGCGGATCGCGACCTTTACCGAGA
The DNA here is from genome assembly GCA_049673585.1 of Candidatus Sulfotelmatobacter sp. Classification (GTDB taxonomy): domain Bacteria; phylum Acidobacteriota; class Terriglobia; order Terriglobales; family Acidobacteriaceae; genus Sulfotelmatobacter. The sequence continues at coordinate 172,118 of JBATXV010000016.1, forward strand.
TCGACAGCGTTCCCATCCCCATGAGAACGATATCGGCGTCGTCGGTCATGTACTCCTCGAAGAAGGGATTGCCGTAGGAGCGGCCAAAGATGCGCTCGAAATCGGCATAGGCTTCTTTGATCACACCATACGAGCGCTCCATCGCGGCATAGTTCTGGCGGCGAATTTCCATGACCCAGTCTTCGTTGCCCTGGGGCGCAACGGTGATGGGGTTGTCAGGATGAAGCAGAAGTTCCTGACGATCGTACGGCGGCAGGAATTCGTTTACTTTCTCCTGCGACGGAATCTTGACCAGTGCTTGCGAGTGGGTCAGGAATGCGCCGTCGCAACTGATGGCCAGAGGCAGGAAGATACGCCGGTCCTCAGCTACGCGATAAGCGATCAGGGCCGTATCCAACGCCTCCTGTGCGTTGTCGACCCAAACCAGTTGCCAGCCCAGATCGCGGACGGCCAGCGCGTCGTTGTGCTCGACGCCGAATGCGCCGGGGTCGTCCAATGCGCGGTTTCCGACCATGGCGATCATGGGGATGCGCAGCGCGGGAGTTACCGTCAGTGCTTCCATGGCATACATCCAGCCGACGCCGCTCGATCCGCAGAACACGCGGGCGCCGCAGGCGGAAGCGTGCTTGACGATTTCAAACTGCGAGTGCTCACCTTCGGCGACGATATACTCGCAATCCATTTCGCCGTTCGCCACCAGCTTGCAGACGTACTGCATGACGGTGTCGTAGGGACGGATGGGATAAGCCGTGATCACGTCGACATCAGCCAGTTTGCAGGCAACTGCAATGGCCTCGCTGCCGGTGATTAACGCGGTTTCTTCAATTTTGTTTTTCTGTTCTTCGATTACCGTTGCCACTGCCATGACGGACTCTCCTCGTAAAGGTCGCTATGAATGATGGTTTTATTTTCCTTGGGCAATCTCGAGCATTTCAGGAATCTGCTCCTCATATTGCCCGCGATAGCGGAACCCGTGGGAGCGTTCCGGCGGATGTTTAATTTTCTCTTCCAGCCAAACCTTGTATCCGTCCTTGTCTTTGCGCCAGTCTTCCCACTGGCTGCTGTTGTCTTTGAATTCGGTCTCATTCACCATGGTGACGCATTCCTTAACTGGACAGACTGCTTCGCAGACGCCGCAACCGCAGCAGGCCTTCATGTTGGCGTCGTACAAACCTTCCGGAGTTACATCGAAGCAGGAGTCCGGACACTGCAGCCAGCACAGGGTGCATTTGATGCAGGTATCGAAGTTCACCACTGGCCGCATGGTTCGAGTGCTGAATTTCAGAAACGTTGGGTTGCGATCGGGCTGGAATCCGCCGTGGTCATGGGACTTGGGATCATCCATCTTGTGTCCGGCGGGAATGCTGGGGATGGCGATGCCTTCGCCCATTTCATGCCACTTGGGGAGGTCAAATTTATAAGGCACTTCAGGATTGCCCTGGTCCGGAGTGACCGTGATGCTGGTAGTGCGCTCGTAGGCCTTAGCGGCGGAAGTAGCTTTCAGTTCGTCGTGCCACTCGTCAACGATGGCTCTTTGGACGGATTTCAGGCTGAACAACTCGGGAAGAATTTTGGCGACCGAGCCCAGAATGCGCACGTCAGTGTGATCGTCTTTGTAAACCCACAAGCCGGAGAAACTGACCGTACCTTTGAGGATCGAAAGCTGGTAAGGAGTCTCCTTGCGGTGCGCCATGGCGATGATGGCTTCCGGGCCCTCGCGCGAGGTCACGATGAGCGTCCCACCCGGCTTCAGCAGGCGATTCACCGGCTGCAGACCGTACCAGGCCCAAGACTCGACGCCTTTGCACAGCGTGTCATCCACGCAAATGGTGACATCGACTTCTTTGGGCTCATACTTCGCCATGCCTTCCTGCAGGGTCTGTTCGTCGGTAGCCACGATCGCGAAGCCCTTCGCGGGAATTCCGTTGCGCTCCGGACTGTCCCCGTAACGGCCAAAAGAAATACCCACCTTGCCTTCGTGATGCGCGGCGAGTACGATCGCGCGGCTGAGCCTGCCAGCCATGGTTTTTTGGAAGATGCCTCTGTAGATAATCTCGATTGCAAATAACCGGCCCATGACAAAATCCTCCGTTGATTAGAACTTGCTCGTCAAAATTTGTTGAGTACGATCTCTTCGACGTCCTCAATGTGCCGCCGCATGGCATTTTTGGCAGCTTCGCCATCTCGACGCTTAATGGCAGCCAATATCCGTCGATGCCCGGCTAAGGATTTCGGCGCGCGTCCCTCGACCTGCAGCGAGCGTTCCCGCGTCTCACGCAGCAGATCCATAAGAATGTCGAGCACCTTCAGCACGACACTGTTATCGGAAGCCAGAGCGACGCTGTAGTGAAATTCGGTGTCTTCGGCGACTGCGGCGTCTCCTTGCTTCTGCTTTTCCTCTTGCCGCCGCAGGATCTCTTCCATGTCGGAAATGTCGTCAGCGGATGCGTGCGTGGCGGCGCGCGCAGCCAGCGGCGGCTCGAGCATCCTGCGAAAATCCAAAAGCTCGCTGACCAGTTCCTGCCGGCGCTTCAAAGCGTCGGAGAAAGGATTCACCAACGATTCAGCGGAAATTTCGCGAACAATGGTTCCCGCACCTTGACGCGGCTCAACCAGGCCCATCAATTCCAGGCCTCGAATGGCATCGCGGATGGAACTGCGGCTCACACGCAGCGTTTCCGCCAGTTCACGCTCTGATGGCAGTTTGTCACCGGGTTGCAGCTTCTTGAGAATCAGGCGTTCGATCTGCTTGGCGACTTCTTCGTAAACCTTGTTCCTGCGGACCACTTCGAAGTCGGATTTGATCGCTGCGGGCAAGGTGAATTTTCAAGTGGTCCGATAAGTGGACCAGCCAACGGACGGAGTATACGCCCGTTGTCAAGCCCCCGAGCAAATATTTTTATGGGCAGGATGAAAATGGGCGATGCAGCCAATGTCAACGGGGTTGTCGAGCGCTGCTTTGCGCCAATAATTTCGTGCAGTTATACACTGTGCGGGTGCAGGTCATGGGAAGCCCTACGCGCTCGCCCAACTCCACGACTGAACCTACCAGGGCTTCCAGTTCCATGGGCCGGCCCGCTTCGAGATCCTGCAGCATCGAGGTCTTGTGCTCGCCAACTTTTTCCGCGCCGGCAATTCGCTGATCGATGGAAATGGGCAACTCCATCCCTAACTTGTTGGAAACGGCTTCCACTTCCTGCATGATGTTTCTGATGACCGAAGCCGCGCCCGGATCGCAGGCTATCTGGACTAACGTGGCGCGCGTGAGCGCACTGACCGGATTGAAGGACGCGTTGCCCAGAAGTTTTACGAAAATCTCATGCCGGATGCGAGTCGTGACGGGCGCACGGAAGCCAGAGGCGACGAGCGCCTCCGCGATTGCTCGGATACGATCGGAGCGTGAACCGTCCGGTTCGCCCAGCGTAATGCGATTGCCCTCAATGTGCTGAATTACGCCAGGTGAGGGAATCTCAGTCGCGAAGTAAATGATCGACCCGACCACGCTTGGAGCCGCGATTGCTGCCGAAATCACGCCGCCGGGATCGACGCGCTCCAGCCGTAATCCTTCGTACTCGCCGTCGAAACCCTGAAAGTACCACCAGGGAATCCCATTCTGCGTGCTGACGACTGTGGTATCGGAGCCGAGAACCGGCTTTAACTGCGGCACAAGTTGGGGCAGGGCGTGAGCCTTCACGCCGAGAAAGACAACATCAACAGGCTCCACTTCTTCAAGCGAGCCCACGACGGCGGGGCGCGCCACGAAATCTCCGTCGCTGCTTTTTACCTGCACGCCGTGCTCCTGCAGGGCGCGAAGATGGGGGCCTCGCGCAAAAAGCGTGACGTCAAACCCTGCCCGCGCCATGCGCGCGCCAATGTAGGCGCCGATTGCGCCCGCTCCCGCGACCAGGAATTTCATGCTTGTTGACCCAGTTCCTCCCCGCGCCAGCTATCCACGTTGCTCATCCACCAGCGCGGCGGCGACGGCGCGGCGGCGAATTTTTCCCGTGGCCGTAGTCGGAATCGTCTTCACCAGATAAATCTTCTTGGGACATTTATATTCCGCGAGCAATTCGCGGCAGTGTTTGATCAGCACCGATTCAGTGGCGCCGTGGGCTTCGTGCAAGACGACCGCGGCAGCTACTTCTTCTCCCAGCGTCGGATGGGCGCAGCCAAACGTTACCGCAGCCGCGACTGCAGGATGCCGAAGCAGAATCTCATCGACTTCATGAGGCGCAATGTTCTCGCCACCGCGAATAATGATGTCCTTAATGCGGCCCGTCAAATGCAAATAACAATCCTCGTCCAGCATCCCTTCGTCGCCGGTGCGAAACCATCCGTTCACAAAAGCGCGCGCGTTGGCTTCGGGATTATTTTCATATCCGCGAAACACATTGGCTCCCTGGATCACGACTTCACCCCGTTGACTGGTTCCAAGGTGATTGCCCTCTTTGTCCATGATGCTGATGCGAAGGCCCGCCCCCACGCCCACAGAACCCGCCTTCCTGTGGCGCGGGGGCAGAGGATTTGAAGTCATCTGATGCGAGGCTTCCGTCATTCCATAAGCCTCGACGAAAGGCACTCCGAAGACCCCTTCGATCTTGTGGATCAGCTCCGACGAAAGCGGCGCGCTGCAAGAACGGATGAAGCGCAGCGAGTCGGCTTCTGCAGGCTTGTGGTGGGTTCGGGCCATCAAAAGCTGGTGCATCGCGGGCACTCCCGAATACCACGTGACGCGATGCTCCCGCACCGTGCGCCAGAAAGACAGCGCGTTGAATTTGGTGGGAACTACAACTGCGCCTCCGGAGAGCAAGGTGGCCATGGTCGAACCAATCAGCCCATGAATGTGGAACAGCGGCATGATGCAGAGCGAAACGTCCTCCTCGGAAAGCCCGTAGGTGTTCGCGATGTTTGCCGAGGACACCGCCAGGTTGAAATGCCGTAACGGAACCCGCTTGGGTTTTCCCGTGCTTCCGCTGGTGTGCAGGACCAACGCAATGTCATCCCCGGTCGGGTTGGTCGCGGTGACCCCGGTGGGGGCACCAGTCAGATGCACGTTGCCTCTCTCGTTCATTTCCACTGAGAACACCGGGATCTTGAGATCCGCGGCCGCGGTGCGAACGAACTCCGCGCCTACCGGGGGACAAAGCAAAACCCGGGCATTGGTGTCGCCCAGAAAAAAATGAAACTCTTCATACGGATACGCGGGATTCAAAGGGGCTGCCTTGCCCGCGATCGACGCCGCCAGAAAGCTCACGATTGCAGGCAAACCATTGGGCAATGCAATCGCCACCGCGTCACCTCGGCGGATGCCTGCCGAAGCCAAAGCGTTGGCCATCTCGAGAACCTGCCGCCGGAGCGAATCGTAGGTGACGTGGAGGCTGAGCTCGGGAACGATCACGGCGGTGTGACTGTCCGCGAAATGCAAAAGGTCAAGTAGCGTGTCTACCGACTTCAGTGTCATTCTTCGTGGCCTCTACCTCCGGGATCGCCCACAAGATCGGGGACTAAATCGAATAGCCGGCTGCGCTCAGAGCTTTCTTGAATTCGTTGAGGAAAAACTGCACGTTATCCTCAGTAGCCAACGGCCCCATTACGCCGATGCGGAAAACTTTGCCAGCGAGCGGTCCAAAACCGCCGGCGATTTCAATGCCCGGACCGTCCAACAAGAGTTTGCGGACCTTGGCTTCATCAACCCCTGCCGGCACGCATACGGTATTCAGCGTCGCAATTCGGTGCTCCGCAGGAACGTGCATGCGCAGGCCCATCGCTTCAATTCCCTTGACGAAGGCCTTGTTGCTGCGGCGATGACGCTCCCAGCGATTCTCAATCCCTTCTTCCGCGATGACTAGAAGCGCTTCGCGTAGAGCGTAGAACATGGAGATCGGCGCTGTATGATGGTAACGGTGGGACACGGTCGAATAGTCGTAAATCAGCTTGAGATCCAGATACCAGCTGCGCGGAGGAGTAGTGCGGGCTCGCAGGAAGTCCATTGCTCTCGCCGACATTGCCATGGGAGACAAACCCGGCGGACAGCTCAGGCCTTTCTGCGTGCAACTGTAGGCAATGTCGATGCCGGTGCGGTCGAACTCTACCGGCACTCCACCGAGCGAGGTGACGCAATCGGAAACCACCAGAGCGCCAGCGTCGTGTGCAGCGGCACAGATTGCTTTGCCCGATTGCAACGCACCCGTCGAGGTCTCGGCGTGAACATACGCTACGACCTTGGGCTTCTCGCGGGCGATGAACTCTCGCGCTTCATCCTCCGTGTAGGTTTCACCCCACGCTTTCTCAAAGCGCACCACGTCCGCGCCGTTGCGCTTGGCCATCTCCGTGAGCCGGTCGGAGAAATACCCATTAGCGAACACGGCGAATTTGGCGCCAGGCTCCACGAAGTTGGTGACGGCAGCCTCCATGCCCGCGCTGCCCGTACCGGAAATCACCAGCGTGGCGCCATCGGTAGTTCCGTAGGCTGTCTTGAGTAACTGTTGAACGTCTCCCATGACCTGGATGAAGTAAGGGTCAAGGTGTCCGACGATCGGCTTCGAAAGAGCCTCGTAGACACGCGGGTGAACCATGCTGGGTCCGGGGCCGAACAGGTAACGGCGAGGCGGTTGCAGGGCAGGGAACTGAAGTGCAGCGGGCTGTTCAATGGCGCTCATAGTCCTCTCGATTCGTACTAGATTGCGTCCGCGGATGTCTTAAGGAAAGGCAAGCCTCAAGCCGTACCGCCCGGCTGACAAACGATTTGGGCTTTAGTCTCTTAGGGCCCGGTCGTGCGCCCAAAGCTGCAATGGGCCCGTCGTAGCAACAGTTAGATATTATGGCACGGAGCGGACGAATGTCACCGACGACGCGGCCCACGCTGCGAAGGATAACGCTAATCTGGCGCGCCGGCTTCGGGTCAATCAGTGAAATAGGGATTTTTCAACAACTGCCGCCCTTCCGATGTCAAAATACTTGGCGTGAACGTAAACAGTTACCCTGACGCGGTGGACCCGAGTCTCGTGGGCACGTATTCACCGCTGGCGAAGGCTGGCGGTGGTTATGTTTGGGATGACGTTCTGGAATACCGCGTTTGGTGTCACCCAGAGCGCGGTTCCGCCAACCTCGAAGACGGCAGTGACTATTACCAGCCCTTCGCAACCTACGCCGAGGCGCTTGCGTTTTCCCAACGCACCCAAGGTGCCGAAGCACCGCTCGCGCTCATTCGGCAGCTTGAATATATCGCGGAAGATAATCCCGGCGAGTACCGTCACGTTAAGGACGTACGCATCGCCGAATGGCCAGTGGAATTCCTTCGCCGTCCTCGACGAACGCAGAACACAATTTCTGATTTTCCGGCACCGAATGCGCCTGCCAATAGGCTGGATATTCTTCGCGGTCTGGCAAATCAGAAATAAATCAGGCGGCTCTGTCCACGAGTATGAAAGCAGCACCGAAGAACATGGAGGAGCTATTCCGAATCATTTGCAGAAAGGAGAGGGAAGAAACCGCGTGAATGCTCCAACAGACTCAGCGGGCCTCACGCCCAAGTCAATTGACGTAACCGGGCAATAGCGCTCATTGACAATTTCTCGTGAAAGGGGGCCACACCACCGAGGCACTGCGGCTAGTCAAAGTTAATCTTCTCGAATCCCAGACCCTGCAGCAGACTGCTGATAGTAGAAGCCGCATTCTGCTGGGCGGTTCGCAAAATGCCATCGGCCAGTGCGGCTTCTTGCAGCTGACGTTCCGCCTCCTGCCGCACTTGCGTTTCCAGATTCGGGTCAGTAGGTACCAGCAGCCCGGTTTGCCTGGAATAGACCCGCGTCTTCGCGCTGTCGATCCGAGCCCGGAACACTTGCGCTGCCGGAAGATGCAACCGAATCTGCTTCCCATTCACTCTGACATCGCCCGGCTTTAGATCTGTGAAATCAATCCCTGCGACAACCTCGCCGTGCACGAGCATTAACAGGCGATCTCCTGCCAGAAAATCCGGGAAGATGGGGCTTTCTTTTGCGCCGGTCACCAGCTTGTCCATGGTGTAAACCACGGTCTCCAGCCGCTGCAAACGCTGAATACGATCGACCACCGTAGGCTGGCTTACATCGATACTGAGGGTTCTGCCGGTTACTGCCGACCAAACATGGCTCAACAGCTCTCGCCCCGAACCGCGCGACAGCATCGCCCATCCAATCAAGCCGACGGATAGTACGCCGAGGAAGATCCCGATGACGAGAGCAAACACGAACAGCGCGTTCGATCGAGCAGATTTTGCAGAGCGCGGGCCCGCATCAGGATCGTGAGCCATGTCGCAAGGTTATCACCAAGCGCACGGAGACTGCCGCGGGTCCTTTCACCGCCAATTTTTTCCACAGCGATGTTGTGACATCTAACCTTGCGCCCAAAATTAAATCGCGCGATCATGGTCGAGGCCGTGACGGTTGGGTGAACCCAACTCACCGCGCTCCTAAATCGTTTGTTCTCTAGATTTTGACCTCTAAGTTCTTTGACATCCGGATTTTGCGGGGAATTTCCTGCTAACCCCAAGATTCCACTAGCCCCCAGGGGGGAGGGGGGTATCGAGACCTTGCCCCGCAGAGCGCGCGGTTCATCCCGCCGCAACCGCCTCGAAGAAAGTTTATTTCGTGGAGAAATCAACAGCCCGAACGGGGGCTGCGCCTCGACCTCGTAAATTGTGATCTCGATGCGTTAAATCGGCGATGGATCAAATCGGCGAGTGGTGTCCCTGCACAATCAGTTCCTCCGCAATGCGGCGTGCCTCCGGGAGAGTCGCTACGGCTTTGCGATCGATCTCTGCCGGCAAGTCTTTCTGAATTCTTGCCAGCTCCTCGTCGAATAAACGCGTTATCAAAGCGGAAGTGTGTTCGATTGGCTTGCCATCGTCGCCGGTGACCTTGACCTTGTGCCGCACGCGCTGCGCGATCATTAGCCGGTAGATTCGATCGGTGGCCAGGTCCTCCATGTAGCCATCGAGCAGGCTGGCTCCTTTTCCGTTGAGCACGCCGTTGCGATAACGAATCACGGTGCGCACCGCCGCCCGCGTTCCGGCAAGGGTGATTCCTCCAACACCCTTGGGGATGGGCCGCAGGTCGGGATGTGAATTGGGAGGCTTCGGTCGCTTCGCAATTTGGTTGGGATACGGGAACTGCGCAACCGCGATCTCGTTCTGATCAGGATGGCCGGTCCATGCTCCATCCATCAGGCAGTCGGCTTCGTTCTTTTTGTCTTGCTTCAGAACCTTCAGAGCGCGTTCATTCAATTCCGCGTCGGTGCGACTGGGATAAAGCGCAGTCATGCCTCCGATGGCATGGGCCCCGTGTTTGTGGCAAACCTCCGGCATCAGCGTGCGGAAGTTCTGGAAGAATGCCACGTCGTGAGGGATGGTGTTGCGATCCGGCAGTATCCAGTTGGGATCCTCGATCATGAAATCGATCAGCGAGGCCATGTAATCCCAGCGGCCCAGGTTCAATCCCAGGCAGTGCTCGCGGAGATTGAAAAGGAATTCCTCCATCTGATAGGCCAGCGGATGGGCCTCGACCAGCGCCATGCATTTGATGTAGTCCTTGGGCAGGCCTTTCTGTTTGGCGAATACCTGAAACAGGTCGCGCCACCAGAAAGCTTCTTCGGCAGACTCGCTCTTGGGGATGTACACGGAGAAGTTGTGCGGCAGCCATGCAGGATCGATCTGGTACCAGATCAGGGCCAGATCGAACAGGGAAGCGGACATGATCTCGTTCTTGATCACTCCTCCCTGGCTGACGTGCAAACCGCGGGGACGCACCCAGGTTACGGTTTTCGAGCGCTGCACTGTGACTTTCTTTTTCCGCTTCTTGTCCTCGTAGCCGAGCTCGTACTTGTAAGCGGCGATGGTGTTCTTCACCGCCAGCATTATGTTGTCCCACGCGTTCGCCGTGGAATCCTCCAGGTCGATCATGACTGCCGGTGAACCGGAGTTCAGCAGCTTGACTGTCAACTCAGCGTCGTCGGCTGGCCCCGTCATCTGATTGCGCTGATCGGCGCACCAGTCGGGCACTTCGATCCGCCAGTCGGATGTGGTTGCTTCTGACGCTGGAAGGTAGTTCGGCGGATGACCGTGATGCGACGACTGCAAGGCCTCGGCGCGTTTTGCTACCAGCTTCTGCTGCCAGGGAGTGAATTGCTGGTGAAGCGGCAATAGGAACTCAAAGAATCCCTTGGGGAAATCCTTGTGCGGATTCAACCCCGTCGGCGCGTAATTCATGTATTGCGACGTGGTGTTTTCAGTATGCGACGCCATGGGAATAAATCCGGTAGCCCTGCGCGGCCCCAAGATCGGCAAGCTCTCAGGCTGTTGTGTTTCTGTCTCTGCATTATCCTATCGCAAAAATGGCGAACGCCGTTTGGCCGGGCCGCCTTATCATCGGATGTGATCAAGAGCGTCATTGACGGCGCCCTCTTCGGGCCGGCACTCATGCTTCTCGAAATCGGACTGCAGCTGGGCTTTGGCCTTATCCGCATCAACTATAAATTCCTGTCGGGTTCGGAATGCCAGCTTGCAAACATCGCAATACGCAGTGTTCGGAGTGCTCCCGATGAAGCGGACGATTCGGAGCTTGCGGTCGGGCATGGCGACATCATGGCAGCGTGTTGATGCGGAGTCAACTCTGGTGGATGCAGTCTGAAATGATTACTGCGGACTAACCTTCGCCGTGCAACAAAGATGTCGTGCGAGACATCATGACGCCACGCACATCGAAGAATCTTCTTGACAACATTCATTTTTTCGTGGTAAACCCGCCCGGTTAACTGGTCCGCTTTGCAGACCGGAAAGAACTCATTCGCATCATTCTGGAGAACCTTTGGTTCGCCGCCCGAACGGACAATGGAGTGCGCAGCCTTCGCGTCCGCATGCCTTAAGGGCAGCCTTGTTTCGCAGATCGTCCCAGGAGAGGAAGCACATGCGCCCACTAACAAAATGTTTTGCGCTTCTGGTTGTTTTGATGGCGACGGGTTTGCTTGCCCGCGCTCAGGGCACGCAGCCCGCGAGCAAGGCGGGCGGAGCAGCATCCGAGACTGCCACTAAGGCAGAAGTCAACCAGTTGCGCAGCGAGGTGGCGGCGCAGCGCCAAACGATCGAGGAACTGAAGGCTCTCGTCGAGAAACTGGCTGCGGGACAGGCGCGGGCGTCCGACGGCAGCGCAGTCCAGGTTCGTCCCGTGGCCGCGGCGCCGGCAGAAGCTAATGCACAGCCGTCTGAAGCCCCTGCCGCGGGCGCCGTTCGCCTCACGAATGCGATTCTCGTGCAACCGAGTGCTTCGCCGGAGGTTGCCGTGGTGGTGGATCAGGCGGCAGCCGCCTCCGCTCCGAAGAAAGATGCTCCTCTTACCGCGGGGTGGAATGGCGAGCACTTTTTCATCAAGAGCGCGGACGGACAGTTCAGCATAAGCCCTTACGGTTATGTTGATACCGACTACCGGGCATACAAGGGCGACGGCGCACCCGCTGACACATTCATCTTGCGGCGCGCCCGTTTTGGCTTTCAAGGCAACTTTGGTTCCCACTTTAATTTTGCGCTGCTCACCGATGCCGCGAGCACGAACGGGTCAATCGTGCGCGACGTTTACCTCAATGTGAGGATGCGGCCCGAGTTTCAGTTCCAGGCGGGCCAGTTCAAGACTCCATTTGCGCAGGAGTCAGGCACCGGCGCCACGAACTTGGACTTCGTCGAACGCGGATTTCAGGCCATCTTGTATCCCTCGGCAGCTTCGGCGTTTCGCAGCCCCGGCATCGCCTTCCACGGTGATATCGACGGCGGCGTATTGCAGTACTGGCTGGGAGCATTTAATGGCAAAGGGTACGCTCAGGCCGCCGTTACGAATCAGCCGGAAGTCATCGGGCGGCTGCGCTTCTACCCGTTCCGGAAATCGAAAGATGGCTGGCTGAAAGAACTTGCCCTCGGCGGATCTGCGGATCGGGGGCGCTCCCGCGGTCTTTCCGGGGATCAAAGCTTTAACGGAACTGTACCGGGCGGAGTCTACGACTTCTTCCCGCAGTTCGCCATCAACGGACCGATTCAGCGCTACAACGGCGAATTTACTTACATTAAGTCGGCATTCGCTCTGCGCGGCGAATTCGATCAACTCAATATGTCGCGCAACAATGTCGGCTCCGAACAGGTCGGAGGCCTCGGCTTCCTGAGTCTCCCCTCGATCATCGCCAAGGCCTGGGACCTTGGTGCAACTTATTTGCTTACGGGCGAAAAACAACCGGAAAACGGCACTCCGCGGGTGAAGAATCCGACGTTCGGCCCCGATACGCCTGGCGGCAAGGGACGTGGACTAGGAGCATGGGGGGTTGGTTTCCGATACATGGGCATTCAGGCGAACGAACCGGGCGCGAACTTCTTGAATTATTACACTCCCGGTTTCGTGCCTACGTTTAATTATCACACCGACGAGTTCACCGTTGGGGTCACCTGGTATCCCAATTATTGGGTCAAGTACCAGGTCAATCTGGGCATCGATCAGTTGAAAGATCCCAGCACGATCGGTGCGGTGCCACAAACTTATTACCAGGTCTTGCAGCAGTTGCAGTTCAGGTTCTAGTGCGCGTAAGGATTCATCGCGGACAGAACTGCTGACGAGTTCGGGAAATGCCGGGGCTGGCGGCAAGCTGGTCCTGAAGGGAAATCGGAGGAGGGAATTCGAATGAGACCGAGGATTCTTCTTACTGTTCTTTTCACAGCGCTGTTCGTGATCCTGAGCGGCTGCAGCACTACGCCGAATTGCCCTACCTGCGGCACCACGGTCAACGGCGCTTACACGATCATCAACGTAATTCCCGTGCCCGAGCACAATCCTACCGGTGAGCCCGGTGGTCCATTCAACTCTTTCGACATAAGCACGATCGCCCCGAACGTGACGGGGTCGGGCGGGCCTTACTTGGATTTTATCTCCGACCGCATCGGCATCGCCATGCAGGTGATCGATACCTCCCAGGACCTGGCGGTTTTCTCGATTCAAGGACAGAACGGTGTTTCGGATGCGGGCAATGGCGCGAGCCCATGCCCCACGGAGCCGCAGCCCGGCGTCACGACAAACCCTCCCGCGGTGGAGGTGATTCCGCCGACGGCTGACGTGTTTGGCAATTTCGTCAGATATGCCTGCAGAACCGATATGACTTGGGCGAACGGTTCGAGGTTCCATCTGAATACGGGCTTCGGTCCCAGCGGCAACTTTGGAGGATTCCCTGGTGCCCAGTGCTGCGCGTCGCGCGCCAACGGCGTAAACCCGATGTCCGGTCCGGACGGCAATACCACCACTGCTGATGGCAAGGTTCTCTTTGTTGGCAACGGCAGCTCCAACGTAATAGTTTTCGACCTGACCACGATGCAGCTGAACACCAATCCACCCACTCCGCCGACCATTCTCGCGACTATCCCTACGGGCGTCTCTGCTGACTATGACGGGCCGCAAGGAATCTCGGGCTGCATCGCCTCGTGGAACGGCGAAGCCGGCTCGGCGGCGGATTGCGGCGATGATCGCGCAGACGAAATGGCCTACGACCCAACGCATCACGTGCTTGCCGTCATTAATGGCGACCCGGGACTGCCATTCATTACTTTCATCGATATGGAGTATATTGTGGGCGCGACCCCACCACGGACCTCGGCCGGGGACCCTCTGGGTGAGGGAGATCTGCACTGCTTGCCGATTGATGCGAATCTCGCTTATGGCCCGTATCCTGTTGGATTCAGTCCCGCATTTAATGCGACGACCGGCACCTTTGGCTCTTATCCCTACCCTGGCGTGGGACCCGGGGTTTTTGGTTATCCTCTGCAAGCAACCGGAACTGGGATCGTGGGAACCGGAACCGGACCAGACGGCAACCCCCTCCCGTCGCCTGCGTTGGACCCAGGCGTCGGCGGTTCGTTTAATCCTCCCCGGTGCATCATCGGCCAGATCTATTACGACGGCGCTGGTGGCGCGGCGTCAGGCGGGCTCGGGCTCACTCCCACCGTCCCGGTGGACACCGTCGGAAACACATTCCCATGCCCCGATCCTTCCAATCCGCACGTCTTCAGCGGCGTCTCGGGATCGGCGGCTGCCGATGGTCCAGCTGGTCTGCCCGGCATAGGCACAACTCCCAGCGGTGTCTCTTACACAATCCCTTGCCATCACGGGCCCATCATCAGCTACGCCACAGGAGCGTTCTGCAGCCAAACCCCGCCATTTGCGGATCCCACCTGCGCCGGGGCTATAGCGCCGGCCGGATTAGGTGGGATGACCTACGATCCGAACAGCAACCTCTGGTTGCTGACCAACGAGAACTCCGTCGCTACCACCCAGATCGGCAGCCTTGACGCAATTCAAATTACTGCCGACGGACCGGTCGTGGTGAACAGTTTTCAAATGTACGACTGCATGCCTACAGGCATCTCACAAGGGCCGGGAGACAATTTCCTCGTGGGCTGTGCCGACCATGATGGCGAAACATTTCCAGCGAATGAATACATCATCAACAACACGACCAGCGGAAATATAACCTGCATACCGCCGAAGAACGCAGTACCGGGCGCGCCACAGCAGGGCCTATTTATCAACTGCGTGGAAATCACACAGGTAGGAGGCGTGGACGAGACCTGGTACAACCCGGGCGACAACAAATACTATCTCGCGGCGCGGGACATGCAGCCTAACGCCGTGATGGGCGTGATTGATGCAGGCACGAACCAGTGGCTGTACAACATGACGACCGGATCCAATGCTCACAGCATCTCGGTCGATCCCAGCGACAACCACGCTTTCGTGCCGCTTCAGACGGGCGCGATCTGTTCGACGCTGGCCGACACCGGTTGCGTCGGAGTCGCGGCGGAACAGTGAGTCGCTGCTGCCCGGTGGTATAGTGATTTGAGACGCGAATCTTTATCGACGCTTTCGTGTCGGAAACAGTGAAGTGATTTATGGGGAACTCTTATAAGGGCGGCTCTCGAGCCTGTGCCCTGCTGTTATCGCTGCTGTGGGCTGCAGCGCTGGCTGGGGCGAGCGAGGAATCGGCAACGAAACCCACCGATGTTCCGGCAACCGTAATCGCCCATTTGTCTTTGCCGCAGGCGACCGGAAGCCAGATGTTGCTGCAGAGGGAGAACGGCAAGCATTACCTCTACGTGCAGCAAGCTGGGAAGCAGGGGTTCATGGTGGTGGACGTTTCTAACCCCGAAAAGCCCAGCCTGTTAAGGCGGACCGCCGAATCGAATCAGTCGACTTCGGGCAATCTGGAAATGCTCAGCCCTGATGTCGCCATCGCGCAAGCTCCGGAAAAAACTCCGACGACCCTCACTAGCAGCAACCACCCTACGGAAACTGTGCGCGTGCTGGACCTAAGCGACCCGCACAATCCCAAGACGCTGGAGACATTCAATAAAGTCACCAGCCTTCTGCCGGATGGAGGCCACAGCTTGATCTTCCTCACTAACAACGACGGCTTGTGGATTCTCCGCTACAATCATCCGACGCTGCTGGAGCCCGCCAAGAAAAAGCCTCCCTGCGATTCAAACGCAGAGATCATGGCAATGCCGCCAGATTGTGACTGACGAATTTAGTCGCCGACTACCTCGTCAAGTCCGGCCCCTAAGGGGCTGGGCGCACTGTGCAGTCCTTGTCGATGGTCTTGATTGAGGCGATAGTCAACGTCACCGGAGCTGCCGAACCAACCTTATCCATCGCGTCGGAACTCGTGCTCATGGTTGGGGACTCGCTGCCGATCGCTTCCACGCGTTGTCCCAGATAGTGCCGCAGTCTTATCTTGCCGGTCGCCTGAAGTTGATAAGTCACAGCGGGATTCTGCTTCATCAGGATGTAATCGCCGCCGAATCGGCTCACGCAGCCTTGCAGCGTAACCTGTCCGTTGGAATCCTTCGAGTTCTGCTGGTTGGATTTATTGGGAGCGCTATCCTGTGCCAGGAGAAAGCTGCTGGAAAGCAGCAGAGCGAACAATAATGTTTTCATGGAGATTGCTCCTCCTAATAAGATCGGATGATCCTGCGATTGCGGCGGTTGCAATCAATCTGCGGTTGAAGAGGCTTACTTGACGTGAGTTTCCTGGTAGTGCACTAACTTCCATTGTCCGGCGCGCTTCATCCAAAGTTCGCCGATGTATACGCGCGAGTAGCGTATCGCTGACCTGGGCGGGAACTGTATTGTGCTTTCGTAGACCACGAATGCTGCGTCCGGTCCCAGGGATATCACCTTCAGCCCCCACAGCGTGTAGTTGAAGACATTCGTGTCTGGCAATTCGTTGAGGGCCTGGATCCTTGTCCGCTCGCCCTGGCCATCGATTTCGACGCCCTGGTAATCGTCAGCCAGCAGT
This sequence comes from Candidatus Sulfotelmatobacter sp., assembly GCA_049673585.1. Taxonomy (GTDB): domain Bacteria; phylum Acidobacteriota; class Terriglobia; order Terriglobales; family Acidobacteriaceae; genus Sulfotelmatobacter. Next base: position 188,468 of record JBATXV010000016.1, read on the forward strand.
TCGCCATATGACTTTTTGTCTTTGTTCTTTATTGCGTCCCATTCAACTTTGATCTTTGCGTTGAACATATTCTTCAGCGCCGAGTCAGAGTCGGCGGAAGCGCTGCTGGATGGTCGGCTCGCGGCGGTCTTAGGCGGCGTAGTGGGCTGTTGCGCCAGAACCACCGACGTCAGTCCCGCTATAAAGGCGAAGACGAAGAAATCCTTCACGAATCCTCCCTAACCACCGACTGACTTATGTCAATCGACCCATGCAGAAGCCGACGGAGAACCTCGGCAACTCACAGTGTAAGTTACCACCATTTTGAGTGAACCAAGCCCGCCGCATCGGCCGGCTATTATCAGAGTAGGAACCGCCGTCGCTCGAACGATCCGCGCGAACACAATCGCTGCAGGTGTTCGTAGCAATGTGGTCACGCGACAGGTTACCGGAAAACGGCCGGTGCTAAGATGCTGGGGTCTCAACTCTCCTCTTATGCCGAATGATGACGTTGAATCTTTAGCGCGCGAGTTGGAGTCCGCGCAAGAGTCGGGCCAGATGGCAACGAGCCCTCCTTCCGAGCGCCCCGGTTTTGACCTCAATACGGCTTACGACGTAGAAGCAATGCTGAAGCAGTTCCGCGAAGCTCGTGGCCACAAAGCTGTCGGTCGCAAGGTCGGTTATGCAAACAAGGCGATGTGGCGCGTGCTTAAGCTTGAAACCCTGGTGTGGGCCCACATGTACGAGGACACTGTGCATTACTGCGACGGCAACTCGGGCGCCGTTTCAATCGCTCATCCGCGTTCGCTGAAGATCGAACCTGAGATTGTTTTCGGGTTGAAACAGTCGCTGAAGGGCGAGACTTCCGATGCCCACGCGGCACTTGAAGCAAGCGACTGGCTGGCGTTGGGATTCGAAATCATCGATTGTCCTTTTCCGGACTGGAAGTTTCAGCCCAGCGACTTCGTCGCGTGTTATGGACTTCACGCGGCGCTCCTTGTCGGCGAAAGACTGCAAGTGCGCCCAGACCTGATCGCCAAACTGGTGGAGGAGTTGCCGCGATTTAAGGTGCGAGTGTCGAAGGGCGGAGAGTTTGTGGAAGAAGGGTCAGGCAGAAACTCTTTGAAGAGCCCAGCCTTGTGCCTGGCAGAACTCGGCGCGGCTGTCGCGAAGCGGTTTCCGGCCCAGCCGCTTAGCGCCGGTGAAATCGTCAGTTCAGGCACGCTTACCGCGGGACATTTCGCAACGAGCGGCGATCTCTGGACCTTTGAGGTAGAGGGACTCTCACTGCCGCCCCTTACTCTCGGCTTGGGCTAGTCGGAGGGACCATAGGTTGTAATCCCTTCGTAAGGGTTTCTCCTGAGGAACGCTGCTAGAATGACGCTAAGCGCACCGTACGCAAGCATTTAAGGTTTTCATGTTCCCCTCCCTCAGAGCCGCTGTGGTTTTGCTGCTATGGGCGGCGGTATGTTCACCTGCCCCACTCACCAGCCAGGCTGAGCCCGTACCTTCGGTTCGCCGAGTGCGAGTGCTTGATTCCCGCAACCAGGTTGAAATCGAGATCGAGACCAGCGACCGCGTCGTACCACAGATTAATGTATTAACTGGTCCCGACCGTCTGGTGGTGGATTTTGTCAACGCGCTCCCTGGGCCTCAGCTGCGCAATCAGCCGGTAAACCGCGGAGAAGTGAAAAGCCTGCGCGTAGGTTTGTTCTCGTCGGATCCGCCGGTCACGCGAGTTGTCCTCGATTTGAATGGTCCGCAGCGCTACCAGGTTTTCCCGTCGGCAAGAAGTGTCATCCTCAAGGTTGGAGGAACTGCAGGCACGGAAGCGGCCAGATTCACCGGTGCCCCGGGCGCAGCACTGATGAATGCAAATTACGCTGTACAGGCCACTCCGCCTTCTGCCCCAGCGCCGCCTCCGGTGAAGCCGCCGCTCGAAGTTTCATTTCAGGGTGGTCTGCTGTCGATCAGTTCCAACAAAGCGAGCCTGTCCGAAATTCTTTCGGCCGTGCATCAGCGCACCGGGGCGGAGATCGCCATTCCCGCAGGCGCGGACCAGGAGAAGGTTATGGCTGAGATCGGCCCGGCGCCGGCTCCAGAGGTTCTGGCTCACCTGCTGAATGGTACGCAATTCAACTTCCTGATTCTGAGTTCGCCAACTAATCCCGGCGGCCTGGACCGCGTTATTCTCACCCCGCGCCCGCAGGGGTCGATGCCGACTCCGTTGCCTCAGGCCCAGTCCTTAACCAGCGACGAAGAGGGTGGCGAGGTCCAGCCCCAAGCTGCACCTCCGACTCGTATAATGCCGCCGATCCCCAATCCCAACCCCGCGAACGATGGGCCCGGGAATAACGATCCTCCCAATTAGACGACGAGTTTCCTAGGTTACTTTCCACAGATTGTTCGCTGTAATGGTTCGATGTGATTGTTCCGCCTCCCTGATCTGCGCATCATCGATGCGACTCGCACTAAGGAGGCGTGATTAACCGGATCGGTACTGGGGAAGTTCCAGTTACCGTAGGATTCCCTGCTGCATTGTTGCTGCATCCCGAGACGTTGAGGACATATACAACCGGGTATCCATTGCCGTTGAGGTCTTGGATGAAGACCTGCAGAAAACCAACGATCGTGACCTGGGGCTGGTTGCCCGAGCCCAAGGCATTACCGTCGTAGATTGGTATCGTAGCAATAGAGCTACTCGTGGTGACGATGCCGTTATTCGCAATCAGGCCGTCCTGTACCAGCGGATTGTCAGAGCCAGCCTGGATTTGGAACGGGAAACTTCCGGTGTCGATCTGGTCTTGTCCATTGCCCAGCCCCTGCGCCGTGGCGTGAGTTAAACACTGCACCGCGGTGCCCGTGTCGCCATTAGCGCTGGAAGGTTTTATCGGGTTTTCGGTCAGATCGACTTGCGCGCCAAGCGCAGTTCCACATGCGTAAGTAGTGGTCTGATCACATCCTGCGATCGCCTCCTGGAAGGTATCGGAATTCGCGCAAGAAGGATACGCGACAGGAGTGCCCTGGACTAAGGCCGGAAGATAGTGGATGGTGCCTCCAGTGCTAGTCGGCGGGTTCGCGATCATGTTCGCTCCTTCGCAATTGGTTCGGCCACGGTGACAGTCCGCAGTCATGATGAAATTCTCGCCGATCGCTCCAGTCGGAGAAATCCCCTGGTTGTTAATGGCGCCGGTCGCGGTGCTAACAAACGGCTGGCCGCTTCCGCTTGTGGGGTCTTTGTTCGGAATAATCAAAGGTTTCACACAGCGCGGTTGCACCGGGATCATGCTTCCCGCAACGCTGGCGGAGTTCGACGAATTGAACACTTCGGCAGTAGCAGTGGCGACGGCGGTGGTATTAGAAAAGTTGCCGTGCGGGAATAATGTAAAAACCCGGGCAAAGAAGATTGGCAGCTTGCCGCTTGTAACGGTCACGCTGACCACAGGATTCACGCCGAAGGCTGCTCCTGCGCCCGAGCAATTGGTGGTTGTCGCGCCTGCGCTTCCTCCGCCGTATTTCACAACGACGTCCGCGCTTGTCGCCGGAACACCACTGATCAGGTTTTGTTGAGCCACGTTGATTGCGGCCAGAGTGGCAGGGCTGCTGGTTCCTCCACAGATCGTCTGCCACGAATTGCTCACGTTTCCCGGGTCGCCGGTGATGCCTGAAATCGAAATCATTCTCGCCGCCGTCAGAGCCGCCGCATCCGCGGCGCGCTGGGCTTCGGCCTTGGCCTGGTAGAGGGTGCCAATGTCGATCGAAAGCGCAGCCAGAGCGATGATTGTCACCAAGGCCACCGTGACCAGCGCCATCGTGAATCCACGTTCGTCCGAGCGCGGATTCGGGTGAGTTCGTTGGCGGTCGATCAGTGGCGGCAGCATGCGAAGTCCCTCAATTTTCGTTAAATGCGGAAGCCGTGGTAGTAATGCCCGTCGGACCGATGAACGTAATGCCCAGCAGGCCGGTGACGCTGCTGTATTGCCACTTGTATGGATACAAAATAGTGACACAGGTGCCGACCAGATTCACAGTGTTGCCGTTTATCGTTTGTGTCTTGACGCAGCCCCGGTTGATGGTGAGCGTGAGGTTGCCGCCGGCGCCGCCCGAACAGCCCGTGGTCGTTGAAACCCAGGTCAGAGTGCCACCGGTTTGGGTCGGAAGGTCGGGGGTGCTCAGGCCGCAATCGTTGAGCTTCTCCGACACCAGATAGTTGTCCACCACGTAGAATGCGTCGAGCACAGACACCGGCGTACCCGATCCGTTAGCAAGATCACTGGCGGGATCGGCGGCAGCGACCCGTGCGGCCTCGCGCGCCGCATTGGTGAGCTTCTGCTTCAAGGAAATCGCTCCGCTGAAGTCAAAAATTCCCACCACGAACAGCACCAGCAATGGCAGCGAGAGAGCGAACTCTACAATCTGGGAAGCGTGATCTTCGGCCCAGAGCCGCCGGAATGCCCGCACCTTCCAAACTGAATGATGGGGACAGTCGCTCATTGAGTTTCCGCCCGCATCTGGGCCTGCGCCCGCAGTTTGATGGTTTGATTATTTAAGGAACTGAACGGAAGCCAGAATTTGTACGGATACTGGAAGCTAACGGAAACGCCACACTCCCCAGCGCCTCCTTGGCCCGGAGCCGACAACTCGACATTATCCTCAAGCGCGGGGTTGCTATTACCGTGTGGGTGGGTTACCCCCTGGACGCAAATATTGTTCTGGCTGCTGTCACATGGCACCGTGGTCGAACTGCAACTCGTTGTACTAGCGGTGGAAGAGCAGGCGCACAGTGCTGGGGCGACGGTAGGTTGCTGCAACTGAGTGGGATCAAGATGGGCAGCCTGCATCGCGCTCTGCACCGCGCTCCAGGCGTTGGCCGAGGGATCATTCGAGCCCGCGCAGGTGGTGCAAACCGGTGCCACCGCGGCACGCGCGCCTTCCCGGGCGGCACGCGTAATCGTTCCGTAAATGCGGAAGCCTTGTCCAAACCAAAGGATGGCAAGAAAGATCATGAAGAACAGCGGCAGGATCATGGCGGTTTCCGCGATCTCGGAAGCGTCCGCGCTTCGCGCCAAATCGCGCCCTGTTGTCCCACCAGACCGCTTCATTAGTATCTTGCTCCCCATATCTTCCCGACGCCGAAAAGGAAAGTCGTTAAGGCCAATGCTACCCCATAGGGGACCTTGAGGGATTGCGGATTATCCAGCGAAACTTCTGCTCCCGGCATCCGAAGCGTCAACATCGACGCCAGCAGCCGCGCAATGTTGCGCAACGTTTCCTTGAATCGTCGCTTGTAAATCACCAATCCCAAAGCCATGATCCCGGCAACGAAGACTGAGCCCATCAGCAGATCCACCAGCACTTGCCAACCTACGAAGGCTCCTAAGGCGCCAGCCAATTTCCAATCACCAGCGCCCAGGCTGCGAAGAAAAACGAACGGCAAAAGCACGAGCAACCCCAAGCCTGCGCCGAGCAGGGAAGCCCTGAGCCCGGCCCTTCCGTTCGCTATCACGTTCACCGAAATTCCGATGAGCAATCCGGGCACGGTGAGCCAGTTTGGAATGCGGCGGCTGCGCCAGTCCGTCCACCCGGCGATCAGCGCCAAAGCGACCGCCAACCCCAGCACTACGGCCTTCAAACAGACCCCGATTCACATCGATCGTCTCGTCTTCTCACCATAATCTGCCAGAACGATTGCTCGTTCGGAAAGCTGTTTCCAAGACGCGTCAAAAACCGAGCGGGGGGCGCTTCTGCCGCGGATTTTCACATAGCCCGATAACGAAGTCAATTGACCGCCTGGTCTGCAGTTTCCTCCCCGACACACCAAAAGCAAAGGCCCGGAACCTGTCCGGGCCTCCAGGAATTTCCCTCATCCTACCGGTTGAACGCTCCGGCTGCATTGTGCTCAGCCACGATGCGCTTGGCACTGTCGGCCAGGGCCTTTGCTTGCGGAAGAAGCTCCAGACCTTTCAGCACTTCCGGATCCGATTCCGCTCGCACCTTCATTCCCTCATCCTCACCAAACGCATCCACAAAGATCTCGGCCTTGATGTTGGACTTGATCCAGTCGTTGTTATCGACCAAGTCGGCCTGGGTGTAGGGAATGTTGGCCTCGTCGAGCGACTTGCGAAAATCCTGCAGGATGGCATCATCGACTAGGAAGCTCTTCGCGGGATGATGATCCACAACGTAGCGCTTGGCGAAATTGAAGAACGCATAGTGCTGCAGAAGCGTGTCCTGAAAGTGATTGCTCTTGATCGGAGGAATTACGACATCGGGTGTGATGCCGCCGCCGCCGTAAACCGTGCGTCCACTATCGGTCAGCTTCACTTCGCGATTGGCGTTGCTGCCGGACTCCGCATCGCGATTGTAATAATAGTCATAAAGCGAAATGTTGCTGTAGTCGCGCTGGATCAGGCGTCCGCTTGGCGTGTAGTAATGAGCCGTGGTGAGAGCCAGCCCCGTGTTCTCCGACAGCGGATACACTGTCTGGACCAGGCCTTTGCCAAACGTGACTTCGCCCACGATCAATCCACGATCGTGATCTTGAATCGCTCCCGAGACGATCTCTGCCGCAGACGCAGTCAAGCGGTTCACCAGCACCACCAACGGATAATCCTTGCCTCCGTTGCCATGCTGCGCCACGTAACGCTTTTCCGCCGACGCGCGTCCGTGATGAGAAACGATGAGCTGATTTTTCTTCAGGAACTTGTCGGCCACGCCCACGCCTTCACTCAGCAAGCCGCCGGGATTACCGCGCAGGTCGAGAATTAAGCCCTTGAGATCGCCAAACTCATCCAGAGCTCTTGAAACTTCTTCTTCCGTGGTCTCGTTGAATCCGTTCACATGCATGTAGCCGATTCCGGGCCGGATCAGGAAATGCACGTCCACGCTGTAACGCGGAATCTCGTCGCGCACCAGGGTAAACTCCATCGGCTTCTCTACGCCTTCGCGCGAGATGCTGATGTGCACCGTGGTCCCTTTCGGCCCTTTGAGCATATCGGCGACTTCGGTAGTGCCCATGTTTTCGGTAGACTTGCCGTCAACGGCGATGATTACGTCGCCAGGATGAATTCCCGCTTTATAGGCGGGTGTGCCGTTAAAGGGGAAAATCACGATGACCTGGTTATTGCGCGGCCCCACCGTCATGCCCACGCCGTAGTACTTGCCGCGCTGGTCCTCGCGCATCAGCGCGTAGGATTTGGGATCGAAGAAATTGGAATGCGGGTCGAGCGCGTGCAGCATTCCCGGGATGGCCCCATTGTAGATAGCCTTGTCCGGGTTAACCGGCTCTGCATAGTTTTCCTCGACGATCGAGTAGACGTCCGCGAACTGCTTCAGGCTATCTTTGACGTCGGAGTCGCTGTCGAGTGCCGACTGTTGCCCCGTGCGCTGAGCGAAAAGAATCCCCAGAAAACCGCAGGCAAGAAGAAAGAAGACTACGAGGAAGAGAGACCGGCGAGAACTACGTGCCATTTTGAAATTTTCCTTCGATTGAGGGCTGTCGATCACCCCAGCTACCGTGCTGATTACATGCAGTATATCACCACGTTGGACGATCCCGGACCGGGATAGTTACCAATGGTAACCATTCCGCTGACCGTCCGTTGTTAGGATGCCGCCGGGAAGGTTTGAGGTTCCTAGCTACTGCCGGTTCGGCCGGGCGTTGCCGCGAAACTGCCCTAAAACGTGGCCAGAGTCTCCTCGTTGCCGCCTTTGCTCCGCCGCATTATGATGAGGCCATGAGCTTTTCCGACACTATCTTCCTGTTCTTCCTGGCTCTTATTCTTTTTGGGCCGAAGAAGTTGCCGGGGATGGCTCGCCAAGCCGGTCGTCTGCTCGCCGAACTGCGGCGCGCCTCAAACGAATTCAAGTCGCAGATCGAAACCGAAATCGCGCATTTGGAAACTGAGAAGCCCACGATCCTCCCGCCCAGCACACCGCCGCAAGGAACCGTCGCCAGTCTGACTTCAAACCCCGCAGCCAGCGAACCCGTCCCGCAGCAACTGGAACCGTGCCTCAGCCCGGACGTTCCCGCAGCAGGTTCCACTGAAGGACAGGCCGCTTCAGCCACTTTGAATCCTGACATCTCATCGAGTTCAACTCCGGCCGCCGAGGACGTTGCTGATCCCACAACGCCGCAGGAATCGCATGTTTGACACTGCCGCCGAAGTCTCCGGCGAAGAGCCCAAGCACGACGCTATGCCCACCATGGGTTTTCTCGATCACCTGGAGGAACTTCGCCGCCGTCTGGTTTACTCGATTGCTGCGGTGGCCGTGGGATTTTTCGTCTGCTGGGGTTATCGCGAAAGAATCTACGGGATCATGCAGAAGCCGATCATGGACGCACTCAAAGCCAACGGCCTGTCGGAAAAACTGGTCTATCTGAATCCCATTGATCCCTTCAACCTTTACTTGAAGATTGCCGCGCTGGCTGGTCTATTCCTTACTTCGCCGTTTGTGCTTTATCAGGTCTGGATGTTCATTTCGCCCGGCCTTTACCGCAACGAAAAGCGCTACGTCGTTCCTTTCATGGCATCTACGATTGCTTTGTTTAGCGCCGGAGGATACTTCGGCTACCGCATTGTTTATCCCCGGGCTTTGGATTTCCTGATCAGCTTTGGAAGCCAGTTCCAGCCCATGATCACCATCTCCGAGTACACTTCGCTGTTTCTCAGCATTATCCTAGGCATGGGGTTGATCTTCGAGATGCCGATTCTAATTTTTTTCCTGGCGCTGATGGGGATTGTCAGCGCCAGCTTCATGTGGAAAAACTTCCGCTACGCTATTTTGATTATTTTCATCGTCGCGGGCATTGTCACTCCGAGCCCTGATCCCGGGAGCATGTGTGTCTTCGCGGCTCCCATGGTGGCGTTGTACGGCCTCAGTATCGGGATCGCCTGGCTCGTCCATCCCAAGCAGCGGCAGGCCCGGAGAGACAAACAGTCTACATAAAGATTCCAGTGTCGACCGGAGTCGATTCCGAGGTTTTATTCGGTAATATCGAAAAGCAGAAGGGTAAAAAACAAGAATGAGGGCGATCCTGAGAAAGAGAAAGCTAAGTGGGATAAACATCGTTCCCATCCTCTTGCTTTCGTTTGCCGTCATCTTATTATCTTGCGAGCAAGACAAGGATGCCACTCCCACGGCCGCGCAGACCAAGGCGCCAGCTGCTTCCGACGACGCACCTGCGACAAAACTTTCACTGCCACCCGATACCGGTCCGCCGCCCACGTTCGACTCCGCTCGCGCCTTCGAGTACGTGAAAGAAATCGTAGCCTTCGGACCGCGGCCGCTGGGCAGCGCAAATCACAAAAAGGTCGAAGATTACATCCTCGCCCGTCTCAAAGGCGACGAGGTGGAAAACGACACGTTCGTTGCCGATACGCCCGAGGGCAAGTTTCCCGTTCACAACATCGTCGCCAAGTTTCCCGGGGAGAAAGACGGCATCATCGTGATCGCCAGCCATTACGATACGAATTATCCGCTCCGGAAAACATCGTTCGTGGGAGCCAACGATGGCGCCTCCTCGAGCGCATTGCTGCTGGAATTCGCGAACCAACTCCGCGGCAAGACTCGCGACGGATACAGCGTCTGGCTGGTGTGGGACGACGCTGAAGAAGCGATTAAACCCGACGGCTCCGGAGGGCTTCCTCAGGAGATGCCATTTACGGAAGACAGCCTGTACGGCATCACGCATCTGGCGGAAAGATGGCAAGCCGACGGGACTCTGAAGAAAATTAAAGCATTCCTCCTCGCGGACATGGTCGGAGACGCCGATCTCAACATCGAGCACGACTCAAACTCGACGCCCTGGCTCGAAGACGTGGTATATGAGGCGTCCACGCGGGTTGGCTATCAGTCGCATTTCTTTGCGCGGACCATGGCAGTGGACGACGATCACATTCCTTTCATGAAGCTCGGCGTCGCCTGCGCGGACTTCATCGACTTCGACTACGGCTACAACGACGTCTTCTGGCACACGACGCAAGACACGATGGACAAGCTCAGTCCCAAGAGCCTGGAAATCGTCGGCGTCACCATGCTGGAGACGGTCCGCATTCTCGACAAGATGGATCCGCTGCCGCCAAAGTGAAGACACGCCTTCAGCGCTTTTCACCGTGACCTTTTGCTCTTTTCTAGCATTTCGTTTCTAATGCACCCGATATGAAAATGAAAGTCTTTTGGCTCTGCTTTCTCCTCAGCGCCATTTGTCTTGCCGCCGCTTCTCCATCCGACACCGATGATGAGGCCCGCATTATTCAAGTCGCGCTGCAACCTTCTCCGCTCGAAAGCAACCTGCAGCACCTGACCGACGAAATTGGCGGCCGCGTGCCCGGCACGCCTGCGATGCAGCATGCCGTCGAGTGGGGAGTAAGAGCGCTTACAGTAGCCGGAGCCGACAGCGTTCACACTGAAGGTTTCACCATCCCGAACTCCTGGGCAGAGGGCGCAACCGAAATGATAGTGACTGCGTTCTATGAAGTTGGAGACGCCAAAGTCGGCGGATTGCTGCCCACTGTGTTCCGCGCGCATGCGGTGTCGGTAGCATGGGCGCCCGCACTCGCTCCGGCGAAGCACGTGCCGGTGGTCGATGTGGGCGAAGGCAGCCCCGCTGACTTCGCAAAAGCCGGAAACATTTCCGGCAAGCTCCTGCTAGTTCATTCAGTTGTGCTCAAGACCTGGGACGATCTTTTCGCCGAATATTCAAAAGCCCCGCCCGTGATCGACGCTGCAGTTAAGGGAAAAGCCAAGGCCATCGCGTTCATGGCCACGCGTGAGCACGACATCCTCTACCGGCACACAAATTCTGCCGAGGGAGAAATCGACCGCATCCCGCAGGTGCTGGTGGCTCGCGAAGATGGCGAGCGCATGGCCCGGCTGCTGGCTTCAGGACATCCAGTGTGGGTCGATCTCAGCATCCCAAACCAGATAGGCGGGCCCATCAAATCTTCCAACGTGATCGGGGAAATCAAAGGCAGTGAAAAGCCCGACGAATTTGTCATTCTGGGAGCGCATCTGGATTCGTGGGAACTCGGCACCGGCGCGCTCGACAACGGCTGCAACGCTGCCCTGGTCATCGACGCGCTCCGCGCGATCAAAGCCTCTGGATTGAAACCGCGCCGCTCCATCCGCTTCATTCTGTTTTCCGGCGAAGAGGAGGGCTTGCTGGGCTCGCGGGCTTACGCTCGAGCGCATCGCTTCGAACTCGACAAAGCTGCCGGAGTCATCATCTACGATTCGGGAACAGGCAAGACCACGGGCTTTTCCGATGGCGGCCGCAAGGATGTGGTCGATACCGCCAAGCGCCTCGTCGCGCCGCTGCAGCAATTCGGCTTGACCGATATGAAGACCACTATGGAGGGGGGTACCGATCATTTTGATTTCATGCTGGAAGGCGTTCCGACATTCGTTGCCGATCAGGAGGAGGCGAATTACATGGAAAACTACCACGCAGTCTCCGACACCTACGACAAAGTAGACTTCGTGCAGCTCAAGAAAAATGTAGCCGAGGCTGCCGAGTTCAGCTTCGCGCTGGCCAATCTTCCGGAAAAGATCGGTCCTCGCTTTACTCGCGCCCAGATCGAGCAGAGCCTGCAAGAAACCCATAACGAGGATCTGCTTAAGTCCTCCGGCTTGTGGGACGCCTGGCAGAGTGGACGCCTGGGCCGGGAGAAGTAAATCAACCAACAAGTCTTGACTTTCCAGGGATGCCGTTGCTCTACTTCTGGATTCTCTTCAACCTGTTCGCGCTGGGCATGCTGGCGCTGGACCTGCTCGTCTTCCACCGCGGTGGCCGGGTTATGCGTTCGCGCGAAGCGCTTGCCTGGAGCGCGATGTGGATCGCCCTCGCCGCCGCTTTTGCGGGACTGGTTTTCTTTTGGCAGGGCCGCCAGGTCGCTCTGGAGTTCGTCACCGGCTATGTGCTCGAACTCTCGCTCAGTGTGGACAATCTCTTCCTCTTCCTCGTGATCTTCCGTTATTTCTCAGTGCCTGAGCAGCATCAGCACGCTGTATTGTTTTGGGGAGTTCTGGGGGCGCTCCTGATGCGCGGCTCTTTTATTCTTGCCGGTGTCAGCCTTATCCACCGCTTCCACTGGATCCTATATATCCTTGGGGCCCTGCTGATTTATAGCGGCATCCGTGTGGGGTTTTTCGGCGAGCATCAGATCGATCCTGCAACCAACCCAGCCGTAAAAGTCTTGCGCCGCTGGATGCCGGTGACGGATGACTATCAGGGCGGACGCTTTTTTGTGCGGGGATGGAAAGGAAATCCTGGACTTTATGCCACTCCGCTCTTAATTGTTCTGGTCGTAATCGAAACCACAGACCTGCTGTTCGCTGTCGATTCCATCCCCGCCGTCCTCGCGGTCACGCTCAACGCTTTTATCGCGTACACCTCGAATGTGTTCGCGATCCTCGGCCTGCGTTCCCTGTATTTCGCTATCTCGGGACTGATGAAAGCTTTCCGCTTCCTTCACACTGGCCTAGCCCTGGTGCTGATCCTGGTAGGCCTGAAGATGGTCACTTCCGATCGCTTCCCGATCCCGACGCTGGTGACGCTGGCGGTCGTGGCCGGCGTTCTGGCGATTTCCATTGCTGCGTCGGTAATGTTTCCAGAAAAAACTTCGCGGGCCTAGCCGACCCGAGCTGCATTGCTCCATAGGCTATTATGGAATTCCCATGGCGCAGGTCACCATCCATGTACCTCCTCGGCCCTACCAGGCCCGCATTGAAAACGGCTTGCTGGCGCGGGCCGGAACCTTGCTGGCAGAATTGCTGCCGCAAGCCAGCAAAGTCTTTGTGGTTACGGTTCCGCCGGTGCGCCGGCGCTGGGGCGCAAAGCTGGTGCGCTCTCTCACCTCGGCAGGTTTTAAGCCCCAGGTAATCCAGATGCCTAACGGAGAACCAGCCAAAAAACTGCGGACGATCGAAACGCTGGCCGAGCGATTGTCCCGGCTGGGCGCCGACCGCAAAGCGGTTTTGATCGCGCTGGGTGGCGGCGTGGTCGGCGATGTCACCGGACTGCTGGCGTCGCTCTACATGCGTGGTGTGGAGCTGGTGCAGATTCCCACCACGGTTCTTGCCCAAGTGGATGCGTCGGTTGGCGGCAAGACTGCGGTGAACCTCGGCGCGGGGAAGAACCTGCTCGGAACATTCCATCATCCTCGTACTGTGCTCATCGATCCGGAAGTCCTGCGCACGCTGCCCAATCGGGAGTTTCGCGCAGGCCTGTACGAGGCGCTCAAGTGCGGCATCATCGGCGATCTTGATCTTTTTCTTCGCTTCGAACAGAAGCGGGCGCAAATCCTGAAGCGCGATCCGGTGGAGCTCGAGGGTCTCATCGCTCAATCCGTAAAGCTGAAGGCCGAAGTCGTCTCCGCTGATGAACGCGAAGGCGGCCTGCGCCGCGTACTCAACCTCGGTCACACCATCGGACACGCGCTCGAGGCGGAAACCGGGTACCGCAGCCTGCTTCACGGCGAGGCTGTGGCGTGGGGCATGATTGCAGCAACTAACATCGCCCTCGCCGTGGGGCGCACTGACAGCGTGACTGCCGGCCGCATCGCCGACGCCGTGCTCAGCCTGGGCCGACTGCCGGAGCTCAAAGTAAGCGCACGCAAAATTCTTGCGCGACTCCAGGCTGACAAAAAAACGCAAGGAGGTGTGGTGCATTTCGTGCTGCCGAGGGAAATCGGGAAAGTCGAAATCGCCGCCGACGTCCCGGACAATGTGGTAATTGGTGCGATAGAAGAACTGCGCCGACTGTCCCACGGTGGATGGGGAAAATAAAACGCCGTGGCTGAGCCTCAGAGACCGACGGTGGTGGGCGCCGCTCCGGAGGGCGCTGGTGATCTTGGTTCTGCGGCGCGCGCGGTGCGCGAGATGTTCACCTCGATCGCTCCGCGCTATGACCTGCTTAATCACGTGCTATCGCTCAACGTGGATCGCCTGTGGTGGCGCCGCACTGCACGCACGTTCGAGCAGATTCTCGACCAGACCGATTGCCGGGTTCTCGACCTGTGCTGTGGCACCGGCGATATGACCTTCGCCCTACGCAAGCAGGCAGGGAAGGGCGGCCAACAGATCTTAGGTGCCGACTTTTCTCACGCCATGCTGCGGCGCGCCCAATCGAAGTCGCTCGCCAAACCGGCGCAAAACGGCAAGCCTGGCTCCCCGCACTGGATCGAAGCCGACGCTCTCAGCCTTCCGTTTCCCGACCAGCACTTTAGCCTCGTGACCTCAGCTTTCGGCTTCCGTAATCTCGCGGACTACGATGCCGGCCTGCGCGAGATCGCGCGCGTCTTGCGGCCTGGAGGAGAATGCGGCATCCTCGATTTCAGCGAGCCCAAGGGAGTCATTGGTCATCTCTATCGACTCTACTTCAGGCAGGTCTTGCCGCGCGTCGGTACCGTGATTTCCGGCGTCCGCGGGCCTTACGCCTATCTCCCCGATTCAGTCGAACGCTTTCCCGAGCCGCAAGAGATGCTCGCCCGCATGCGCCTCGCCGGTTTCCGCGAAGCGAGTTGGACGCCCTACACGTTCGGCATTGCAGGTTTATATCGCGGGAAGAAGTGAGATTTGTCGTCGCCAGAAAAGCTATTTGGTGTTCGCTTTGTTCGTCGACGCAGGAGCGCTCTTGAAGCTGTCGGCGAATGCGTCGGCAATCGTGTAACGAATCACGTTCTCATATTCCCCGCCCAGGAAACTCCGCAGGCGGTCCGTGTTCATGATGTACTCACCGACAATGTAGGGCATTGCTTCCGGCGGAATCGCCGAGATCTGGCGCTTCCATAGAAATTGCAGCACCAGATGCATGGCCCACTCCCCGGGAATGCGCACCAGTTTCGCTCGTGCTATTTCAATGCAGCGCCCCAGGGTGAGCGGCTCTCCGCGCCCGGCCACGTTCAGAATGGTGAGCCGCTGCGCCTCCGGATCGCGGTGTAGAATGTGCGCAATCAGCCGCGCCATATCGTCCACATGCACGAACTGAATCTTATGGTCGAGATACCGTTGTCCGCGCGGCAGCAGGCACGGTAGGCGTTTGCCCTCACTCCGCATTTTTTCTGCCCGCGCGCCTTTGCCGTTGGGCGTACCCCGAAACGCACCCAGCAGGTAATTCTCTACGCTGCCGCCGGCAAAAATATGGGGACGCAGAATGTACACGCTGCATCCTCGCAAGGCATGTGCCCGTTGCTGCACCACCTCGTCGGATTGTTTCTTGTGAATCGCGTAAGGTAGCGTGTGGCCGGCCATGACTGAGTCTTCTGTGGCCGGCCTCGGCAAGTTGGATCCATAGGCGGAAACGCTGCTGGGGAAAATGAATTGCTTGATTCCAAAATCTCCCGTGCGATTCGCTTCGGTAACGGCCTCCATCACCCGAGCGGTGCCGGCCACGTTGATCTGCCACATGCGCTCGCTGTCGAGCACACCGGTGCGCACCGGGTCGATCACGAACGCCAGATGAACCACTGAAACTGGTTGGGTGTCGCGCAGCAGTTCGAAAAGCGCACGCGTGGAAGACTCCTCGCCCACATCGAGGCGCTCGAACTGCAGCGGAAGATCGGTTTGCGGCGGACTCAGGTCCACCCCAATCACCGAGAAATCCCCGAGCAGCGGGAGAAGCCGGGAGCCCAGGTTTCCCGCAATGCCGGTGACCACGACGACAGGTTTCACGCTTGCCATCAGTCTGGCTTAGAGGCTGGCGGCGCGCCCTGCGGCGGTGTCGGAGGCGGAGTCATCTGGGGACGCGACATATGCGGCGGCAGTTGCCCTGGGGGACGCCCTCCCATCGGTCCTTCGGGCCCTGCTGGTCCAAAATACGCTTCGTTCTGCACCGCCTGGAAGGAGTTGGTGTACTTTTCCATCATTTCCTTCAAACGCTCGCTCTTGAGCCGGTTATGGATTTCGTTTTCGATCTGCGGATCGAGCGGAAGAATTTCTTTGCTCACCACCTTGTAGATGTAATGGCCGCCGTTGTCACTGATGACCGCGGATACTTCGCCCACCTTCAGATCAAACACCGAGGCGTGCGCCGGAGGCAATCCCGTGCGCCGTACCTTGGGCAGGTTCACCGTCGGATTGGCAACCTTTGTGCCCGCTGCTTCGAATGCTTCCTTCTGCAGTTTTGCGAAATCTTCGCCGGCTGCCGCTTGCGCTCGCAAGCTGTCGGCGAGTTTGTTCAACTCCTGCTCGCCTTGCTCCCGCTTGGCCTGGTCAGCGGCATCTTTTGCTTTTTGTTGCTCCTCGGTTAGCTTCTCCGGCTCTTTCCCGGGTTCTTTGTTCTCGACCTCTACCTGCTTAAAACGCGGAACGAACAACCGGTCGAGAGAGAACTGCTCGTATGCTTCGGGATTACTCTTGTAGTACTCGGTGATCTTTGCCGGCGGCACGTTGTCCGCTTCTTCCTGCAGCGTGCGCTGCAATTCTGAAGTGAGGACTCGCATTTTAACGAACATCATGGTCTCCACGAATTTCGCAGTCTTGTCGAGCCCCTTCGCTTTCGCCGCATCCGACAAGGCCATGAGCTGGGGAAGCTGGTTGGCCAACTGCCGCCGTTGCTGTGGAGTCAGCGGATTCGGCCCCGGTTGCAGCGCCGTGGTCAGCTTCTCGAATTCTGCGCGGGTAATCTCTGTCTTGCAGTCCGCCGGCTTCTTGACGGCGCTGGTCTTGCTGGCGCCGGTCTTGGTCACCGTAGCCGCCCTCGGTGTCGCCGGACAAACGCCCTTAATCGTAATTACAACCGCACTCTCGGGCACTTCCGCCCCAGGCGCTGGAGCCTTCGCCGCGCCCGGAGCCTGCGCCGAAGCCATCCCCGGCTGCGCCTGTCCCCAGGCCAGCGCTCCCAGAAATACACACAGCAAACAACTCTTATGCATAAGATTCCTCCAGGATTGGTAGATCAGGAAGTTGCACAGCTCGAACCTAGCATCGTAGCACAGAGCCAGTTGCACCAGAACCCCGCATGGCCTCGATTCCCTTGGCGCAATCGCGCGGAAGCGGCGATAATCCCATCATGTCCGGGACGCCGGCCCTTTATTCGCCCAATGCCATGCGCGCCGAGAAGCGCACCGTGGCTGGAAACTCGGTTGTGGCCGCCGTCCTCATTACGGGAGGAAAGGTAGTTGTCGGTGTCACCACAGGCAGCCTCGGAATCCTCTCCGAAGCGGCGCACTCCGCCCTCGATCTGATTGCGGCCCTGCTCACCTATTTATCTGTCGGAGTCTCCGACAAGCCCGCTGACGCCGACCACCAGTATGGCCATGGCAAAGTCGAAAATTTTTCGGCCTTCGTCGAAACCGGACTCCTTCTGCTGACCTGTGCCTGGGTTATCTACGAAGCGATCATGCGCCTGTTTTATCGGCATGTCGACGTCGAGCCTTCGGTCTGGGCCTTCGCTGTAATGCTGGTCTCCATGGCCGTAGACTGGTGGCGTTCCCGAGCTCTCGGCCGCATTGCCACGAAATACGAAAGCCAGGCTCTCGAAGCCGACGCGCTGCACTTCGCCACCGATATCTGGTCGTCAGGCGTGGTGGTTCTAAGTCTTGTGCTAATTCTGCTGGGGCGCGTTTATCGTCTGAATTGGCTTCGCGTCGCCGATCCCATTGCTGCCCTGTTCGTGGCCGGCGTGATCGTTTCTGTGAGCTGGCGCCTTGCCCGGCGCACCGTCGATGCCCTGCTCGACGCAGCTCCCGCCGGAGTCCGAGCCCAGATTATCGATGCCGTTTCCCGTGTAGATGGTGTGCTTGAGGTTGGACGCGTGCGCATTCGCCGCGCAGGCAACCGTTACTTCGCCGATCTAGCCGTCGGTCTCGCCCGCACCGTTACTTTCCAGCGTTCCGAGCAGCTCGTGGAAGCAGTGACCGCGGCGGTTCACAACATTCTTCCCGACGCCGACGTCACCGTGCAACCGCTGCCCCGCGCTCAGCGCTCGGAAAATATCTTCGACCGCATTCGCGCCGTCGCTACTCGTCACAACCTCAACGTCCACGACATCAGCGTGCAGGATCTGGCAGGACAGCTCCACGTCGAACAACACGTCGAACTCGACGAACGTATGACTCTCAAAAGTGCCCATGATCAAGTCACACAATTGGAAGCCGACATGCGCCATGACGTGCCTGAGATCGCCGACATTCTCACCCACATCGAAAGCGAACCCGCCACCATTGAAACCGGCGACGAGTTAGTCCGTGACGCAGAACTCGAGCGGCGCCTTAAGTCGCTAGCCAGCCAATTTCCAGAGATCGTCGACATGCACGACGTCCAGATCAAGAAAGTGCGCGGCCGGCTTTACGTTTCCTGCCATTGCACGTTTTCCGACGATCTTTCGCTGGCCAGCGTCCATGACATCCAGACCGATCTTGAAATCCGGTTCAAGCAGGCTGCGCCGGAACTTTTTCGGGTATTGATTCATCCCGAACCGAGCACTGACAACCGCAGGTGAATGCGCCGCGTTGTGACATCGGTCACGGACAGGCCTCCGAGTTCGATTTCTGATTGTCTAAATGGAGATAGCGATGGCGGAGAACAGCAAAGGCCCGCACAATAGGAGCTGTCATGACTGATGCGCGCGCCACCTGGATCGAAAAGCAGCGTTTCAATGGAATCGCCACGAGTGGTCACGCCGTCCTGATGGATGGTGATAAAGCCACAGCATCCAGTCCGATGGAACTCGTGCTGATCGCTCTCTGCGGCTGCACCGGCTACGATGTCGTCTCCATTTTGCAAAAAAAGCGCGAGCCATTCACCAGCCTCGAGGTCCGCGCCCAGGCCGAGCGCGCCGCCGACCCACCCTCGGTCTATACTGAAATCAAGCTGACCTACCGCATCGGCGGTAAAGTGTCGCGCAAGGCGGTCGAGGACGCAGTTCGGCTCTCGAAAGAAAAATATTGTTCGGTCTCGGCTATGCTCGAGAAGACGGCGAAGATTACGGCAGAGATCGAGTATCTGGACGCATAGAACGAGTTAGACGATGTCCTGGAAAATATTCCTCTTTACCCAACCCGGCTGCCTCAGCTGCGAAGTGATGAGAATCTTCTTGGAGGCGAAAGAACTAGTCTTCGAGGAACGTGACATGAGCGACTCCGCCGCTCGTCGCGAATTACTCGAAACCTATCACAGCCACACTGCTCCAACCCTGGTGATTCTTAGCCCAGCCGGCGCCGAAGTGATCGAAGGCTTCGACCCTGATCGCCTTGACCGGTTCCTCTCCGCTGCCTGATCATCGGAATGTTTCCATCGAGAGCGATGGGCGAGGCTCACTATCTCAAACCCAAGTGTGCAAAATGCGCGTCCACATCCTCTGCGCGGTTATCTGTTCATCGCCTCGGCGGCGTTTCTCTGGGGAGTCTCCGCTACCCTCGGCCGCGCCGTTTTCACCGGAAAGCTCCCATTGGGCGGCACGGCGCTCCGTCCCATCGACCCACTGATTCTCTCGCAGACGCGGACCACGTTTTCTCTGCTGGTTCTGCTTCCGCTCCTCGTTGCCTCTCAGGGATGGCAGCGCATCAAACTGCCCGCGCGTGATCTGGCGTATTGCTTCCTTCTGGGCACGCTCGGGGTCGCGGTCTCGAATTACTTCTACTACGTTGGGATTCAGAGGACGAATGTCGCCACCGCGATCATCGTGCAATACACCGCTCCCGTGTGGGTTCTGTTTTATGTCGTAGCCCGGGGCCAGCAAAAGCTCTCGCTGCAGAAAGTGGTTGCCGTTGCGATGGCAGTTGCGGGAATTGCACTCGTCATTGGCGTCGTCGGAATCAAGCTGAGCGACGGCCGAGGGCTTCGCCTCGATTCCTACGGCCTCATTGCAGCGCTTCTGGCCTCATTCTCTTTCGCCTTCTACAACGTCGGCGGACACCGCATCCTGGCCCATTATGACCGCTGGCGTGTGCTGGTCTGGACGCTTACTGCTGCTGCGGCCTTCTGGCTCGTCGTCAACCCTCCCTGGAGAATCCTCGCAGCGCACTACGCGCCCGCGCAATGGCTGTTCCTGTTCATTTTTTCGATGATCTCGGTGCTGGGAGCGTTCTCTCTCTACTTCCTCGGCCTGCAGTATCTTGAACCCACTCGCGCCATCATCGCCAGTTGTCTGGAGCCAGTGTTCTCCATTCTTCTCGCCGCTCTGCTCCTGGGGGAAGTCTTGCGTCCGGTCCAGACCGTGGGAATTGCCTTTGTGTTGGCGGCTATCGTGATCGTGCAGCGCCCAGGTCGAAGCATGGCGGAGGAGTCCGTCATGGTCGAGCCCATGGAATAAAATTTCCACGACAGGATTTCGTCCTTGGTGTTTTCGCAACTAATGTACGGAAATGAAGATCGGCTCCACATTGGACGGCGGTTCTTACTCCAGCTTCTTTCCCCGCGTCTCCGGCAATTGCGTCGTCATCAAGGCTGCCAGCAGATATCCAGCCGCGCACAAGTAAAATGCCCAACCTAGGCCTTTAGCCTGGCCGACTTGGCCAATAACCAGCGGCGCCACCGAACTCATTGCCCGTGCCCCGTTGTAGGTGAAGCCCAGCGCGCGCGCTCGCACGCTGGTCGGAAAAATCTCGCTGCCTATGATTCCGGAACCGGAGAAAAGCCCGGTCCCGAAGAACGCTACCAAGGTTCCCAGTACCATAAGGGCCACGGACGAGCGCGCCGCAGCATAAAGTGGAATCAGAAGAGCTGCCGCTAAGCTATAGCCTACAAACGCATTGCGCCGGCCGATATAATCGGCAACCCAGCCGAAACTTACATAGCCAGGAAACATTCCGAACAGGTTCAGCGTCACGAGCAGTGTAGTTGTCCCCACCACCCCAAAGCCGCGTCCGCCCTGCGACACAGGTAATGACAAATAGGGCGGGATCCACTGAAACAGGCCCCACCAGGCAAACAGACAGCAGAAATTGAACAGTAGGAGCGCAAATGTAGGTTTGACATAAGGCGGTCGAAACAGCGCCGAGAACTTCGCTGCTGCATTTCCGGCGAGGTCTCCGCTGCCGTCCCGCGACCCTCGTTCCGCCCACATCGCCGACTCCGGCACTCCGCGCCGAATCCACAACGTCAGCAAGGCCGGCAGGATCCCCACAAAGAACACGGCGCGCCATCCAAAATAGCGTGCCACCGGCCCCGCCACTAATGCGGCTGCAGCAAAGCCCAGAGCCCACGAACTTTGCACCACGGAAATTGCCTTGGCGCGAAACTCCGCCGGCCAAGTCTCGGCCACCAGCGTAGCGCCAGTATTCCATTCGCCGCCCATGCCCAGGCCCAGAACAAACCGCGCCACTGCGAGCATCGCAATGCTTGTGGCCAGCCCGGACGCAAACGAGCACACCGAATAAGTCAGGATGCTCGCCATCAGCGCTCGCTTGCGCCCGATGCGGTCGGCAAGGAACCCAAACAGCACTCCACCCAGCCCTGAAGCCAACAGCGTGAGCGTGCCCAGCAATCCAGCCGTGGCCTTGTCCATGCCCAGGTCGCGCATGAGCAAAGCCAGCACCAGCGCGTAGAGCATGGCGTCGAAAGCATCGAGCGCCCACCCCATCGCCGCCGCCAGCAGCGTCCGCCGTTGCCCCGGTGTGGCTTGCTGAATGAGTTGGAGGGGACTAATCGCCATGCACGGCGGATTGTACGGGGTGACCAGCAAATGTCAATTTTGAAGTCAGCGCTACGCCGATTCGCCCTGCCGATGGATGTTTGCTCTCCGGATACCTCGGCCTCGTTTTGACAATGTTTTTACTTTGACGCTCGTGATTCTAGGTTAGCCTTGGCATAGCAAATTCAAGGAACCATAGCCTGAAACCGGACGTGCTTATGAAATTTCAGCGAGTTGGCGTGCTTCTTGTTTTTCTCCTGACGTTTCTCACCCCTTGCTTCGCCCATCACATGGCAGTCGTGGTTAACAAGGACAACACCGTGGAAAACGTCACAGCTGCGCACCTATCCAGAATTCTTCGCTCCGAGGTAAAAAGGTGGCCGGATGGCAAGGCTGTAGTCCTGGTTCTACACCGGGATTCCGAGGGAGAAACGGAAACCTTGGAGCGACTGAA
The DNA here is from genome assembly GCA_049673585.1 of Candidatus Sulfotelmatobacter sp. Taxonomy (GTDB): domain Bacteria; phylum Acidobacteriota; class Terriglobia; order Terriglobales; family Acidobacteriaceae; genus Sulfotelmatobacter. The sequence continues at coordinate 210,475 of JBATXV010000016.1, forward strand.
CAAGATGACTGCCGATGAGTTGAAGGCGCTCATCGCCGCTCACAAGGACTCCATCGTGATGGCAGACTCCGACGCAGATGTGCTCAAGACTGTGCGATCCACTCCGGGAGCGATTGGCCTGGTGGAATTTCGATCCATCGACAGCACCATCAACGTGGTACGGGTGGATGGCAAGTTGCCCGAGGAGTCAGGTTACCTGCCCCACTAGAAGTCGAGTCGCAGGAAATGAAAATATCTTCGTGCCTTCTTGACGTCGCGAGCGATCTGCTCGCGCAACGCCTCCACCGACGGAAATTTGATTTCATCGCGCACCCGGTCGAGAAAGCAGATCTCGACCTCACTCTCCGGGGTCAGTTCGATGGGATGAAAGTTCAGCAGGTGCGTCTCAACCGCAAATGAATCGACCCCGAACGTTGGGCGATTGCCCACATTGGTGACGGAATCAAACTGCTCCGCACCCACCCTCGTACAAGTAATGTAGACGCCGTCTTTCGGGACAAGCTCTTCATAGCGCGCCAGGTTGATAGTGGGCACGGTGTACTTCGAACCCAGCCCACGCCCGCGTCCCGGAGCGCCTAAAATGCAGAACGGACGCGCCAGCAGATGCCGCGCCCGGCTCACCCGCCCTTCTCGGATTAATTTCCTGATATGGCTGCTCGAAACCGGCTCACCGCACAGAGTCTGCTCCGGGTAGACCTTTACTTCAAAACCCAACTCCTGCCCCAGCTGCGCCAGCACGTTCACGTCGCCCGCAGCTTTGTGCCCGAAGCGGAAGTTGAAACCCTCATGCACCTCGATTGCGTGCACTTTCTTTTTGAGGATGCGCTCAGCAAACTGCCGCGGCGTCATCAGCGAAAGATCGCGTCCAAAGGGCAGGATCAGCACTGCGTCAATGCCCGTGGCTTCGAGCAAACGCAGTTTCTCGGGCAAAGGAGTAAGAAGCTTCAGTCGGGAGTCGGGCCGCAGAATGCGCGCGGGATGAGGCTCGAACGTCACCGCAACCGCCCTGGCTTCGCGCTGCTGAGCCCGCCGCACGATCTCGCCCAGCACATGAGCATGTGCCCGGTGAACGCCATCGAAGTTACCCACGCTCACCAGCGACGGCCCGAATCCCGCCGGAACGTCCTCGAGTTTGTGAAAAACATTCATGATCAGCGATGAACGACAAATACCAAATACTAACCACCGAGATCGCCGGGCACGCCGAGAAAATCAGAACCGATTCCTGGGATTTCTCGGCGCACTCTGCGTTCTCGGCGCTGAAAGGTTCTTTCTGTGCGCATCCGTGTTAATCCGCGCGAATCCGTGGCGAAGACCTTCTAGATTTCGAACTCTAGCTTCATTCCGTCATAAGCCAGCCGCACATGCGGAGGCAAAGTTGCATTCGTCGCCTCATGCGGCAGATCGTGGCAAATATGGGTGAAGAAGCCGCGCTTGGCTTTTACCCGGTCCACGATGCGCAGCGAATTCTCCACCGTCGAGTGCGTGGGATGAGGCTTATGCCGTAGCGCATCCAGGAAAAGAACGTCCAGCCCCTGCAACTGGTGGAACGATGCTTCGGGAATCTCGCTGTGATCGGTAAGATAAGCCGCGTTGCCGAAGCGGAAGCCATAAATTTCCGCCTCCCCGTGAATCAAGCGCACCGGCTCGAAGCGCGCCCCAAACAGCTCCACGGGACCATCAATCGGCCGCAACTCGAGTTGCGGCAAGCTTCCGTACTTGTAATCAGCATCGAAGATGTATGTGAACATGCGGCGCAGAAACGCTGCCGCGTCCGGCCTCGCATAAAGAGGCAGCTTCGCCGGCTTGTGACGATAACTCAGGGGCCGCAGGTCATCGATGCCTAAAATATGGTCGGCATGAGTATGCGTGTAAAGAACCGCATCCACTTGAGTGATTCCCTCTCGGATGGCTTGCGAATAAAAATCAGGGGCGGTGTCGATGAGCACAACCTTGCCCGCAAACTCGAGCATGATCGAAGGACGGGTGCGGCGGTCGTGAGGATCACTGGAGTGGCAAACCGCGCAGTCGCAGCCCAGCGTAGGCACACCCATGGATGTGCCGCTACCCAGCACCGTGAGCGTGGCTTTCATGCGCTAGCCCTCAAGTTTGAACGCTTACGCGGAAGCTTCATCGTCCACTGGTTCCCGTGGCCGATCCCGGCTGCGGAGGGCGCGCCAGCGCGTTGGTCACTTCCACATAGGCCATGCGCACTTCGTAGAGGCTGTTCTGCAGAAAGTTTTCTTCGGTCGGGGTCAGGTTGCCCTTGGTTTTCTCGGCAATGAGAGAGAGCGTATCGATGGTTTGTCGCGCGCCAAGAATGTCAATCCGCGGCTGCTCTCCTTGCTGGTGCATCAGGCCCAACTGCAGCATCGCCGTCATGTAGAGCGATGCCAGGAAGCGCTCGAAGGTCATCTCAAACTCTTTGGCCGAGCGCCCGCTCAGCTCCACCCTCGAATCCAGTTCCTGCGCGGATTCCCGGTAGGCGTCGGCCTGCGCCTGTTGTTCAGCAGCCGTCGGCGGCGGAGGTGCACCTTGGCCCAACATTCCATCTCCCTCGGCCGGAAAACCCGCGACGGTGTTTTCGGCGGGCGCAGTTTCCTTGACAGCTGTCGGAGCCGCAGGCGCCTTGGGCGCCTCTTGTTCTTCAGGAACATCTTTGCGCAACTCTCCGTCCTCGGTGAACAACCGCCGGTCGGTTACGGTGAAACCTGATTCCTGTTTCTTCTCAGCCATATGTCTGTTCCTAAATTATTGCATCACGGAATGGTGCAACAAATCCTCCGCCTGCCCTAGTGCGACGCTCTCCAGCGGCAACTGGACCACACGGGCCTTGGCGGTTCCGATCGTCACTTCGCGTCCCGGCACTCCCACTTCGCGGCGAATATACCCCAAAGCAACTGTCTGATCGCCAGACCGCGAAGGTACAGTAGCAACACTCGTGACTTCGCCCACTTCCTTTTCGTCGAAGGTGATCTTAGCAGCTACCCCGATCGTCGCCGCCCCTTCCAGCAGAAACCCGGTAAACTTGCGATGCACGTTGCCGCGAGATCGAATGCGCTCTACAATTTCTTGCCCCACGTAGCAGCCTTTGTTGAAGTTGAGCGCGCGCATCTGCTCGGTTTCCTGGGGTAGGTCGCGCTCGCGAATGTCGACGCCATAAAGCGGAACGCCGGACACAATGCGCAGCATTTCCAGTGCTTCGCTGCCCACCGGCGTCGCCCCCGCTGCAAGCAGAGCCTGCCAGGTTTTGTAAACATCCTGGGGCGAGAGCCAGATTTCGTAGGACTCGTGCTGCTCATCCTCGCCGCTCACCACGGCGCACTCCATGCAGCCACAGTCACAATCGCACCGAGGGGTAATCATCTGCAAGGGCTGAAGGTTGGGAACTTCGATGCCCGCAATGTTCAACACGGCGCGAGACCTCGGTCCCGCGAGGCCCAGAGCCGTCCGCTGTGCGCTGATGTCGGTGACTTCCACGTCATCCATAATGATGTAATGGTCGAACGTGGCCACGATCTTCTCCACCTGGCTGCGATCTGTTTCCACCACCAGCTTCTCACCCAGGTTGTAAACCACCATATCGCCAAGAATGCGTCCCTGCGGATTGAGCAGGAAGGCATATACGCCATGCCCGGAGGCGAGATCGCGAATATTGTTCGTTACCATGCCGTTCAGCCAGCGCATGCGATCTGCCCCGGTGAGCGAAATCCGAGCGCGGAAGCCGAGATCATAAACTCCGCAACCACCGACGAGAGCAGCAAACTCCGCTTTGGGATCGGCAAACCGCGCTGCCGTCGTAGCTCCGCGGTAGTCCGCCTCGGGGAGCGGCTGCGCCTGGCTCTCCGGTCGGGCGCGTAGTGCGTCTTGGAGTGGAGTGTAGTGCATCAGAATTTTGATTATAGCGAACGGCCTCGCGATTCATTCAGGTCCCGTTGACAACCTACTCATTCGCCTCGGCTTGTGTTAGCTTTTCTGCCGTGGACCGTATTACTGAGCACCCGCAAACGCATTCCCGGAAACGCATTGCCGTAATCCCCGGAGATGGGATTGGCCAGGAAGTGATCCTGCAAGCCCTCAAGATCATCCGGGCGTCGAGGGCTGAAGTTGACCTCACAGAATTTGACTGGGGCGCGGACCGTTATCTTCGCGACGGCATGACCGTCCCTCCCGACGGCTTCGCCATGCTCGAGCGCGACTTCGATGCCATCCTAGCCGGCGCCTTCGGTGATCCTCGCGTCCCCACAAACATCCATGCCCGGGAGATCCTCCTCGGCATGCGCTTCAAGATGGACCTCTACGCGAACGTGCGGCCGGTGCGCCTGCTCGACGCTTCGTTGTGTCCGTTAAAAGGCATCGAGCCGAAGGATGCGGATTTCGTTGTGATCCGCGAAAACACAGAGGGCGTCTATACGGATGCCGGCGGAGTCTTCAAGCAGGGCACGCCGGATGAGATCGCCATTCAGGAGGACATCAACACACGCAAGGGCGTGGAACGCATCATCCGCTATGCCTTCGAATATTGCGAGAACCACACCAAGCTCGACGGTTCTCCCCGCCAGCGTGTTCTCATGTGCGACAAGTCGAATGCCATGACTCATGCCGGCGGCTTGTGGCAGCGGGTCTTCAAGGAGGTAAGCGGAGAACACCCGCAAATCGCGGCGCAACACATGTACGTGGATGCATTGTGCCTGCAGATGGTTCGCGATCCCCGCGGATTCGATGTAATCGTGACCAACAATATGTTCGGTGACATCATCACCGACCTCGCCGCCGGCCTGCAGGGTGGGCTGGGCATGGCTGCGAGCGGAAATATTCACCCGGGGAAGACGTCGATGTTCGAGCCGGTGCACGGCTCGGCACCGCCCATCGCTGGGAAGAACCTGGCGAACCCGTTCGGCGCGATTCTAACCACAGCAATGATGTTCGGGCATCTGGGATTAACCCGCGAAGCCGCGAGGATTGAAGCCGCAGTGCTCGAAGCCGTGCGCCAGAAAAAGACTACGCAGGACGTCGGCGGGACCCTCGGAACGAGGGAAGTTGGCGACTGGGTAGCGAACTTGTTGGTCGCGGGTAAGCTTTAGGACTTCCTGCCTACCAGCAGCGCCAGCTCTCTCCACTTCCACTGACAATCCACATCCACGAAGCCGATCTCGCGCAGCCATTGCAGCTGCGTTTGAAGATCAAGCAACTTGTTTGAGGGGTCTTCAGTCTCGACGGTGTACCCGATCGAATGCAGGAATTCCTCATGCAGACGCGGCGTGGGAGAGGCCACGTGTTCGAGATTGCAGAAGACGCCGCCGAGGTTGAGCAAACTGTAAATCTCAGCATAAAGCGCGCGCTTACGCGAGTGCACGACGTGATGAATCGCGAAGCTCGATACGACCGCATCAAACTTACCCATCGCCGGCAGCGAATGGTCGAGATTGTGAGTGACAACCTTGACGGAGGAATCCCCAGCGAAGCGTTTCGCAACCGCTTCCAGCATGGCAGGCGAAAAGTCGATAGCCACAGATTCCACGCCAGCACCGTCTAGCACGGACTTGACCAACGCGAGCAGTCTACCGTTGCCGGTGCCGAGATCAAGAACGCGGCGCGCCGTCTTCGGAATAAATTCCAGAAGCGCGGATTCGCCTTCCGACCGGTGAGGGATGGAATCGGCGCGCTCCAGATAGTCGCGAACGTGGCCGGTGGAAGTCCAGAGGTTAACGGGGGCATTCGTTGTTGTGTTTGGAGTCATGTTTGTCCTTGAAGAGAGTATAGGCAAACAGGGTAGACTCTTTCCTAATGGATACCGTTAAGCTGCTGCGCACAAGGTTTCTCGGGCCGCTTTTTGCGGTTGTTCTGCTTTTGGGGTTGAACGCCGCGGTCTGCGCGCAGGATCAGCCCGCGCAACCTTCCGCTGCGGCATCGCAAGAACGTGCTCAACAGGGTCAAACTCAAAAACAGGCAGACAAGCCAGCTCAGCCCGCGCAATCATCCCCCGCAACCGAAGAAAAAGAAGTCAAGATCACGCCGGAAGAAGCCGAGGAACTCTTCCACTCCGTCGACGAGATTTTGGCGTTCGACAGCAAGCAGACCGGACTGCCGATCAAGAAGGAGGTCAAGCGCCGCCTCACCAGCCGCGACGAGGTCGTCGCCTATCTCACCAAACACATGAAGGACGAAGACGTAAAACGGCTGCAGCGCTCCGAGCTCGTGCTGAAAAAGTTCGGGCTGCTGCCCCGCGATTTTGATATGGAGAAGCTGCTCTTAGACCTGCTGCGCGAAGAAGTGGCGGGCTACTACGATCCCAAGACCAAAACCGTGAATCTTCTGGATTGGGTTCCGCTGGAAGAACAAGAGCCGGTGCTGGCCCACGAACTCACCCACGCACTACAGGATCAGTCGATCGGCCTCGATAAATGGATGAAGAAGGGTGACAAGGATTTGGGCGAGATCAAGAAAGATCCCACGTCGGAAGATATTGAGAACGACGAGATCGATGATGCTCGCGAAGCGGTAATCGAAGGCCAGGCGCAGGCCATGATGTTTCAATATGCCCTGGCTCCAACCGGACGCTCGATTGCCGACTCTCCGGACCTGGTGGAAAGCATGGAATCAGAAACCTTGACCGGAACTCCGAGCACCAAGGTCTTCAACGACGCTCCCATTTTCATGAAAGAGTCGCTGACGTTTCCCTACAGCTACGGCATGGAGTTTGTGGTGAAGCTGATGGCGAGCGGTGGTAAGGAAAAGGCTTTCGCCGGAGTCCTCGCGAATCCTCCGCACACTACGCGGCAGATCATGCAGCCGGAAACTTATCTTTCCGGGGAAAAGATTGAGCCCATGCCCGTGCCGGAGTTCAAGCGAGACTTCAAGGATTACATTAAGTTTGATATCGGCGCTATGGGCGAGTTCGATGTCGCGGTGCTGATCGAGCAATATGCAGGAAAGGAATTGTCCAAGCTGATGTGTCCGGAGTGGCGCGGCGGTTACTACTACGCGGCGCGGCCGAAAAACGACGCGACGGCACCGCTCGGCCTGCTCTACGTATCGCGCTGGTCCAGTGCGGAGCGAGCCGCGGAGTTCGCCGGAATTTATGCCCGCTCGCTTGCGCAACGGTACAAAAAAGCGGATGAGGTAAGCGATCAAACATCAGGAAAATCGGATACCTCGCACCCGAAGAATAAAGCCGAGGCCCTGAGAGGGCGTCACGTCTGGGTTACCGAAGACGGCCCCATAGTGATCGAGGAGCAGGGCGACACCGTGCTGGTGAGCGAGAGTCTGGATCCGGCGACGACGGAGACGCTGGAGAAGGAAGTCTTCGCGAAGTAAGCCCGACTGTCCCCGACGTCAGTTTTTCTTCTTCGACTGCTTCTTAGTCCGATTTTCCTGCGGCGCATCATCAAGGAAGTGCTGCACTTCAGCGACAACGGTGATTTGCCGGCCCCCGCGCTCAATCGTCAACGTGCGTTTAGTGCCGGGCGACCCCGCAAGCATGGCCCAGACCTGTCCCAGAGTAGACCCCCGCGCAGGGATGCCATCGACTGCGACAAGGTGGTCGCCCGCCTGCACTCCTTCATCTCCTTGGGGTACCGAAGGCTTGCCATCGTAGTCAGCAATGCCAAGGATGGTGAAGCGTCCGTCGTCCTCGGGGCGCAAGATCAGGCCGACCACATCGAAATCGGGCGCATCAAACAATCGGCCGATGTCGAAATAGACCGTTGAGTGCGCGTAGTCGAGGCCTACGCGGTAATTGAGTAGCGCCTCGGAGCCCAGCAAGCCTGCACTCGGGCCGCCGGCGCGGCTTGCGAAGAGTGTCAGCTGATCGCTGGGAAAGTCGGCCACAGCCACATCGGTCAGAAACAGCGGACCGTACTGCAGCCGTTCCACACGCATCAGCTTGCGCATCGCTTCGTCAGCCGCTCCCGAAACATTGGCCGGCCCGATCGCTCCCGTCAGGTGCGGCCAGTCGGGGTGAGCCGCAGATAGCTTGTCGAATAATTCTCCTGTAAGAAAGCTAATCGGCCTACCGACGTCCAGGCCGAGGTTGTATTTCTTCCGCTCTATCTGACTGGGCACCTGGATCAGCCCATTCTGCGGGTTCACCATCACCTTCGCCGGTACTCCTTTGAATTTCAGGTTGCTGGGTAGAGCGATGGTGAATCGATGCTCGGGGAAATCGATGAGCACGTCATAGTGCCGCAGAATGCTAGAAGGGATGTTGATCTCAGCCTCGAGTCCGGGAGCGATTGGGGCTTTATCGATCGGCGATACCCAAGCCTCTTTGATCTCCGTTCCGGGAGTTTTTCCGTCGAGAGGGATCGCCATGCCGCCGATATTCATCTCCATCGGAGGAGTGGCAGAGCACAGTTGTCCGTCACACGAAAAAGCTCCAACCGCCAACCGCCGCGACATGTAAAGATCGGGATTCCCGTTGTCGACCCAGGCAAGAACACGCTGGGTTGTTCCGTCGGAGAGTCGAAGGTCAACGTCGAGGATGACGCGGTTGTGGCTGAGCTTGAAGGGAACGGTGACAGACTTGGGCCCCGGCTGGGACGCGAGTTTGGGCGTGCTCTGCGCGAGGGCTGCGGAGCAAACAATCAGTAGGAGGAGGGCCGCCTGGAATCGCATGAGAAGATTGTAGCGGGTTCGCAGGAGTGCGCCGGGGGACAAAAGCCAGCGTGAATGGTCTTGTATAATCACGAGTTTGACTTACGCGCGCAAAGGTTCCTGCAGGGCGCGAACTCTGGAGGGTTGGTGGTACAGGCGGAGATTGGGATTATCGGCGGCAGCGGGCTTTATGCCATGCCGGGGCTGATGAAGGCGAAAGAAGTGCGGGTGAAAACGCCGTTTGGCGCGCCTTCCGACGCCTACATTTGCGGCACGCTCGAGGGACGAAAAGTCGCTTTTCTGGCACGGCACGGGCGGGGACACCGCATTCTGCCGAGCGAGCTGAATTTTCGCGCCAACATTCACGGCTTCAAACAACTCGGAGTCGAGAGAATTGTTTCGGTTTCGGCGGTAGGGTCGCTGAAAGAAGAACACAAGCCGCTGGATTTCGTAATCCCCGACCAGTTCTTCGATCGCACCCGGCATCGCGTCGATACGTTTTTCGGTGGCGGAGTGGTGGCCCACGTTGCTTTCGGCGATCCAGTTTGCGGAGAACTGGCGGGCGTGGTCGAGCGTGCTTGCAACAAGATCGGCGTGACCGGCAAGCGCGGTGGAACGTATTTGTGCATGGAAGGCCCGCAGTTTTCAACCAAGGCGGAATCGAACGTCTATCGCAGCCTGGGCATGGATGTGATCGGCATGACCAACCTGCAGGAAGCGAAGCTGGCGCGTGAAGCGGAACTTTGCTACGTCACGGTTGCCATGGTGACCGATTACGACTGCTGGCATCCCCATCACGATTCGGTAACGGTAGATCAGATTGTGGCGGTCTTGCTGAAGAATGCCGAGAACGCGACGAAAGTAATACGCGAAACTATAGCGGGAATGCCGCCCGGGCGGTCGTGTAAGTGCGGTTCGGCGCTCATGCATGCGATCTTGACCGATCCTAAGAAGATTCCGGCGGCGACGAGGAAGAAGTTGAAACTGATCATTGGAAAGTATGTGAAAGCACGATGAGCATTGTCGTAGTAGGTTCGGTTGCGTTTGATGACATCGCGTCGCCCTCAGGCAGCGTGAAGGGCATTCTCGGCGGCGCGGCGACTTACTTCTCGCTGGCCGCCAGCTATTTCACCCAGGTCCGAATGGTCGCCGTAGTAGGCGACGACTTTGGCCCGGAACATGAAAACGTTCTGAAAAAGCGCGGCGTGGATACGCGCGGCATCGAACGTGCCGCCGGCAAGACATTTCGCTGGGGCGGAACTTATGCGGAGAACCTCAACGAGGCCAAGACCACCTTCACCGATCTGAATGTATTTGAAAAATTTCAGCCAAGGATTCCAAAGGAGTACGAAGATACGGAGTTTCTGTTTCTGGCCAACATCCAGCCGACGCTGCAGGCCAACGTCCGGCGGAAGATGGACGGCGTGCGACTAACTGGGTGCGATACCATGAATTACTGGATCAAGGGCGCGCGCCAGGAGCTGGCCGAAACCCTGAAGCTGGTGAATGTGCTCTTGATCAACGACACCGAAACCAAGATGCTGGCAAATGAGACGAACCTGCCCCGCGCCGCGCAGAAGGTGTTGGCCATGGGACCGCAGGCGCTGGTGATCAAGCACGGCGAATACGGGGCAACCATTTTCTTTCGCGAAGGTGCGTTCGGCATTGGGCGTCATCCGTTTCGCGCACCAACCTTGCCGCTTGATGAAGTGAAAGATCCCACCGGAGCCGGTGATTCCTTTGCCGGCGGCTTTATGGGATATGTCGCCTCGCAGGAAGAATTGAATCGCGAAGTGCTGAAGCGGGCGCTGTTCTACGGCGGCGTGATGGGATCATTCGCCGTGGAAAGTTTTGGCACCGAGCGGCTGCAGTCGCTCACCCGCGACGAGATCGACGAGCGCTTTCAGATTTTTCGCGAACTCACCCACCTCGAATGAAGCCCCAACCTCCGCCGCCGAAAGCGCATCCTGCAATTGAGACCGTGCGGCTGATTTGGCTGGCGATCTTCGTCTCGGTATTTTCCTTCCTCTTTTATCACCGCCATGGAGATGTCTTGCTATACGGCGATGCCGTCGCCCACATCAACATCGCGCGCCGCGTTTTCGATTCCAAAACTCCCGGCCTGCTGCAGTTAGGAACAGTGTGGCTGCCCCTGCCTCATCTGCTGATCATCCCTTTTATCGTGTCGATGAAAATGTGGCAAAACGGCTCCGGTGGCTCGATTCCGTCGATGGCGGGGTATGTATTTGGAGTGCTGGGAATATTTCGTCTGATGCGCGGAGTGTTGAAGGGCGATGGGCAACTAGATTTGGTGGCGATGATCGGGCCTTGGGTCGCAGTGTTCGTCTACGGCGCGAACCCCAATCTCATCTACATGCAATCGACCGCGATGGGAGAGTCCTTGTATTTGGCGTTCTTCACATGGGCCGTCGTGTACTTCGCCGAATTTGTACAGGGGAAGGCGAACGCGCTTACAAAGTGCGGGCTGTGTTTGGTGGCAGCATGTCTGACGCGCTATGACGGATGGTTCCTGGCGGCGGTTCTCGTGGTGGGAGCAGTCTTCATCGTCTTCCGGCCCCGCAAACTACCCGAGGATGGGGCGCCTCGATTCTTGGTCTCCTCATCGCGTTCGGCCCTTGTGAAATTTGTTTTGCTGGCAGCATCCGCACCGGTGCTCTGGATCGCATATAACGCGATCGTCTACCAGAATCCTCTGGAATTCGTGAACGGTCCTTACTCAGCGAAAGCGATCGAACAAAAAACGGCGACGGTGAATCCGGCGAAAGGGAACCTGTTGGCCGCCGCCTCGTATTTTCTGAAAGCCGCAGAGCTGAACGTGGCCGACGGAAACTGGGGCCGGCTGTGGCTGGCGCTGGCGTTGCTGGGAAGTCTGGCCGCGGCGTTCAGCGGACGTGGACGCATCGCGTTGCTTCTATGGACGCCCGTGCCGTTTTACGCGTTATCGATCGCCTACGGCAGCGTGCCGATTTTCGTGCCGGCATGGTGGCCATTTTCCCAATACAACCTGCGCTATGGACTCCAGCTTCTGCCGGCCTTTGCAGTGTTTGTGCCCTTAGGGATTGCTTGCCTCATCCAATCAATGGCGAAGCTTCCGCGCTTTGAAGTTTCGTGGAACCGTTGGACAAATGCTGCGACGTTTCTCGCTATTCTGCTGTTGGTGATTCCCAGTTACGCTATGATCTGGCGCGCAGATCCGATTTGCTATCGTGAAGCCGCAACCGACATGCACGGACGTGTCGCGCTCGATAAGCAACTCGCCGGCTGGATCAAGTCGCTCCCGCCGGATTCGACGTTGCTGATGTACCTGGGCGAGCACGCGGGCGCGCTCGAACAAGCCGGCGTCCCGCTGCGGCGGGTCATCAACGAAGGCAATCATCGCGTGTGGAAGCGGCCGGTTGACCCGGAGGGATTGTGGGAGCGCGCGCTTGCAGATCCCGCGCGATACGCGGACTATCTGGTCGGGTTCGACGGCGACCCGGTCTGGACCGCAGCCGAAAACCACCATTTGATGGCGCTGGTCGAAATCCACACCACGGGGCAGCCGCGGGCCGCGATATTTCAGGGACGAGTGCAGTCTCGCCGATAGGAGCGACGCGGTAATCCAGCCGGTTAACGCTGGAACTCGCTTGGGAAAGCCTATTGCAATGATAAAATCCGCCCATCTGAACCGGACAGTGATTCCGTTTGTGAAAGCCTGCGCGTTCGGGAACGATTTCCTGTTGGTCGATTCGGGGAATGTCGACGATGCTCTGGCTCCTGACGACATGGCAGCGCTTACGCGGCGCATGTGCGATCGGCACGAAGGCGTAGGAGCCGATGGCGTGGAGTGGATGTATCCGCACACCGCCGCGGATTTGGAGATTCGTCTGATTAACGCCGACGGCTCCCCGGCGGAAATTTCCGGCAACGGCACTCGCTGTGTGGCAGCGTACCTTTGCGCCGAGCAGGGCAAAAAGAGGATTACGATCCAGACCGGAGCTGGCCTGAAGACTTGCACGCTCGTCGGGCGCAGCGAACGCGATTACGAGTTCGAGGTCGACATGGGCAAGGCGGTCGTCGGCGCGGAACTGGTGTTGAAGCTCAGCGCAGGTGAAGTGCGCGGGATTCCGGTTTCGATGGGGAACCCGCACTACGTCATGCTTGTACCAGAGTTTTCCCCAAATTGGCAAAACGAAGCCGCCGAGATTCAGCGCAGCGGCGAATTCAAGCAGGGCGTGAATGTTGTACTGGTTGTGGTCGATGGAAGGCACGATGTGAGGGCGCTCTTTTTCGAGCGTGGAGCGGGAGAGACGCAATCCTCCGGCACCGGTTCGTGCTCAGCTGCGGTGGCGGCGATGGTGGCGGGCCGCGCCGAATCGCCGGTTCGCGTGCATACTCCCGGTGGTATACAAACGGTGCGCAGCGAAGGCGATCTGATATTTCTGCGTGGGACAGCTCGCTTGGTCTGCCGGGGAGAATTTTATTTGAGTTAAGCTGTTGGGCTTAGTGAACGCAGCTTAGTGATTCGTTTCCCATCTGTACTGGTTGCGCTTTCTTTTCAAACAGGCTCCTGAACGCATGTCTTCTTCAACCACTCCCCGGATCAAGCCACCTGCTCTTCGAGTAGGCGCTACCGTCGGCATTGTGGCTCCGGCCAGCAATCTCAAACGCGGCGATCTGGAGGCGGGATGCGAAGGCCTGCGGCGCGCCGGTTACCGCCCGATTTATTCCGACGCCATCCTTGATAGAGATCTTTACTTCGCAGGATCGGTCGATCGCCGCGCCTGCGAACTGGAAGAAATGTTTGTGCGCGAGGATGTGGAAGCAATCATCTGCGCCCGCGGCGGCTACGGCGCGAACTATCTGCTCGAAGCCCTCGATTTGGAAAAGATTAAAAAGCACCCTAAGATTTTCGTCGGCTATAGCGACATAACCACGCTGCTCACGTATTTCTTGGACGCAGCGGGATTAGTTACTTTCCACGGACCCATGGTGGCAAAAGATTGGCTGCACCCAGATGGCGTGGATCTGGTTTCCTGGCAGGCGGCGCTCGCAGGAACAGTGCCTTGGGAACCCCACCTGGATGCGGCTTCTGGAGCGAAAGGATTAGTCGACGGTGCGGCCGAGGGAATTCTTTACGGCGGTTGCCTTTCGATTCTGGTAGCTTCGCTGGGGACACCCTATGAGATCAAGACAACTGGCACCATCCTGTTTCTCGAAGACCTGGCGGCGAAGGCGTTTCAAATCGACCGTATGCTCGTTCAGTTAAAGCTCGCCGGCAAGCTCGATGGAGTGCGGGGAATCGTGTTCGGCGAGATGCGGGATTGCATGCAGAATGCGAATCAGGGATACGCGCTGGAAGAAGTGGTTCTGCGGGTCGTCGGCAAATTGGGAGTGCCGGTGGCTTATGGAGTGCGGTCTGGGCATGTGACGTCCAAAAACATTACGCTGCCGATCGGCGTGCGCGCTGGCCTGAGCGTGCACGGGGGACAAGTAAGTTTGAAGATACTGGAATCGGCGGTAACTCCGGCTGGAAAGAGCCGGCCGCGATCATGAACGAGACCAAGCACATTCACCTGATTGGCATTTGCGGCACGGCGATGGCCTCACTCGCGGGCATGTTGAAGCAGCGCGGCTTTCGCGTTACCGGATCAGATGCCGCGGCCTACCCTCCAATGTCGGATTTCTTGGCAGAGTTAGGGATTCCCGTGGCGCAGCCTTTTGATCCTCGGAATCTGGAGCCTCGCCCCGATCTGGTGGTCGTGGGCAATGCGATGTCGCGGGGGAATCCTGAACTCGAGCGAGTGCTCGACCAGCGCATTCTGTTTTGCTCGCTGCCGCAGTTGCTCCACGATGAGTTTTTGGGCGGCAGGGAAGTGCTGGTGGTTGCGGGAACCCACGGAAAGACCACGACCACCTCAATGCTGGCGTGGATTTTTCATACCGCCGGCATGCAGCCTTCGTTTCTGATCGGTGGCATTGCGGAAAACTTTGGATCGAGCTTCCATCTGGGTCAGGGAAAGCATTTCATTCTTGAAGGCGACGAATATGACACGGCATTTTTCGACAAGGGACCGAAATTCCTGCATTACTTCCCCGATGCCATCATCCTCACCTCGGTGGAATTTGATCACGCCGATATCTACAAAGATCTTGACGCGGTAGAAACAGCGTTCAAGCGGTTGGTCAATCTGATTCCGCGACGCGGGCGGATCATCGCTTTCGACGGTGTGGCTGGAAATGAGGTCGAGAGCGCCAGTCTCGAACGCTGCCTGAGCAAATCGTTTTGCCCGGTGGAGCGCTATGGCGCCGGGCCGCACTCGAACTGGCGAGTGACGGCCCTGAAATTCGAAGCCGGGCGCACTTCGTGGTCGGTCGAGCAGGATGGAAAGCCCTGGGCCGACTTTGAGTTTCCTCTCGCCGGCGAATACAACGTGTGGAACGCGACCGCAGCGGCAGCGCTTGCTTCCGCCTACGGCATTTCGAAAGAAGAGATCGCGGCGGCCCTGAAAACGTTCAAGAGCGTCAAGCGGCGCCTCGAAGTGAAGGCGCACGTCAATGGCATCACCATCATCGACGACTTCGCGCATCATCCTACGGCGATTGCTGGCACCCTGAAGGCGCTGCGCGCGCGTTATGCAGGTTCACGATTGTGGGCGATTCTGGAGCCGCGCTCAAATACGCTTCGCCGGCGTGTACTGCAGGCGGATCTGGCCCGGAGTTTGGCTTTGGCGGACGAAGTGGTCGTCGCGGGAGTGTTCCGCTCCGAAGCGCTCCCGGAAAATGAACGGTTGGATCTACAGGAACTGGCGGCCGATATTCATAAACATGGCGGCCGGGCACGGTTGCTGGCCGGTGCGGACGAGATTGTTCAGACCTTAGCTCCGGAGATGCGCCCGGGCGATGTGGTAGCGATTCTTTCGAACGGCGGATTCGGTGGAATTTACGAAAAACTCCCGGCGCGACTGCGAGCGCTCGCGGGAGAATCCGCGCTCTCCGAATCAAAGACCGGAGGATCAGAGAACGTCAAGTCGGCGAACATGGCGGGGAAAAGATGAGGCTCTCTTTCGCGAAGGGAGGCGCAGCGTGCCGAACGCTTGGCTTCGCCTTGCTGATCTGGATGGTTTCGGTTTCGGCATCATCCTACGCCGTCACTGACTACACTATTACTCTTGCCAATCCTGAACAGCATCTGGTCGAAGTGCAGATCATCCTCCCGGAAGGGCCCGCGCAGCGGGAGCTGCAGCTTCCAGTCTGGAACGCGTTGTATCAAGTGCGTGACTTCGCGGAATACGTAAACTGGGTGCGCGCGAAAGACCGCGCCGGCCGGGCGATCGCAGTGCGCACATTGAACCCGAGCCGCTGGCAGATCACCGGTGCGGGCCGCGGCGCCGTGGTGGAGTATCAGATCTTTGTCGATTCGCCGGGACCCTTCGGCGCTGAATTCAATTCGCATCATGCCTTCTTCAATCTGGCGCCGGTTCTCATGTATCCCGTGGAGGCGCGAAGCTCTCCGATGGTCGTGCGTTTCAACCAGGTTCCCGAGGGATGGCTCATCGCAACGCCGTTGACGTCAATGCCCGAGGGCAGATTTGGCGCAGACAATTATGACCGCCTGGTGGATTCTCCGGTCGAGATTGGAGACTTCAAGGAGTCTGATTTCGACGAAGGCGGCGCGCATTACCGCGCGATCGTTGACGCTGAGGCCGCCGACTACGATATGGCGAAGCTTGACGGCATGCTCCACAAGATTGTCGCGGCCGCAACCAGTTGGATGGACGACCGTCCCCTTGACAGCTACATGTTCCTCTATCACTTTCCGCGTGGACCGGCCGGCGGCGGCATGGAACATTCTTTCTCCACAGCCATCGCCGTGAATGCGGATGTGCCGCTGCAGGCTCCCGAGGTGCTTGAGTCGGTGACGGCGCATGAGTTTTTTCATCTGTGGAACGTGAAGCGCATCCGTCCGCGGACTCTCGAGCCGGTCGACTACACGCGCGAAAATTACACGCGGGCCTTGTGGTTCAGCGAGGGATGCACCAGTACCGCGGCCGACATTATCGAGTTGCGCGCCGGTCTGCTCGACGAGCGCCATTTCGAACGGCAGTTGGCGGCGGGAATCACCGAACTCGAGCGCCGTCCCGCGCATCTGACCCAGTCGGCGGAGGAGTCGAGTCTGGATGCGTGGCTTGAGGGTGACGCGTACTATCGGCGCCCGGAACGCAGCATTTCGTATTACAACAAGGGCGAGTTGCTCGGCGTCGCACTGGATTTGGCGGTGCGCGAAGCCAGCCACGGGCGTGCATCCCTGCGAGAAGTTTTTCAGTGGATGAATCAGAATTATGCGAAGAAAGATCGATTCTTTCCTGATTCAGACGGCGTCCGCGAAGCTGCCGAGGCCGTGAGCCATGCCGATCTCAGATGGTTTTTCAATAGATACGTTGCCGGGACGGATGAAATCCCATGGGATGACTTTTTTCGCGGCGTCGGATTGCGATTGATTGAGTCAAAGAACACGATAGCGGACGCAGGATTTGTCGCCTCGCGAAACTTCGACGGGCCCATGACAGCGTCGGTAACTGCGGGCAGCGAGGCGGAGCGCGCCGGTCTGCAAACCGGCGATACCATTCTCGAGATCAACGGCAAGACCTCGGCCGACGACTTTTTCCAGGAAATAGCTCAGCTTTCCGCCGGCGACACGATCACGGTTAAGGTAAAAGGCTGGCGCGGTGGCGACCGTGAGTTGAAGTGGAAGGTGGGAACCCGCGACGAAATCTCGTACGAACTCAGAGACGTAGATCATCTTACGGTGGAACAGCAGGCCCGGCGTTCGGCGTGGCTGAAGGGCGAGGCGCAGATTCCGCACGAAACCAACGCACATTAGAAACGGCGCTCCAAGGGGCAAGCTTCGGGGGGCAAATCCAATATGATCCGCACCGTCGCGATGCTGTCGTTCTGGGCACTGGCCGCGCCCGTGGCGGCGCTCGTCGGATTTCCCTGGACGTTTATTTCCGGCGACGTCAGCCTGCTCTACCGCATGTTCATGTTTGGCGCGTGGAACGGCGTGCGGCTGACAGGAGTAAAGGTGCCGACCGTCGGGCTCAACACGCTGGACCCGGCGCGCACTTATATTTTTATGTCGAATCATGTGTCGAACCTGGACCCGCCGATTACCATTCCTTTGATTCCTCGCCGGACATCAGTGCTGGTGAAAAAGGAGTTGTTCAGCATTCCGATCCTGGGCCGTGCGATGCGCATCGGGTCGCTGATTCCCGTGGATCGCGGCAATCGTGACGCTGGTATTGAATCCGTCCGCATGGCGAAGCAGGTCTTGCAGCAAGGCATCAACATGAGCATCTACGTGGAAGGGCATCGCTCGTTTGATGGCAAGCTGCTGCCCTTCAAGAAGGGACCATTCTACCTGGCGATGGAGTGCGGAGTGCCGGTGGTTCCGGTGACCATCGCGGGCACGCATTACCTGATGCCGAAGGGAAGGTTCGCGATCAAGCCGGGACTGGCGACCGTAATTTTTCATGCGCCGATTGAACCCAGCGATTTCGGCAGCCGCGAATGTTTGATGGAGAAAGTGCGGGCGGTGATCGAGAGCGGATTGCCAGAAGAGTTCCGGCAACCTTCGGCAACCAGCGCACAGCGTTGAAATCTCTGCGGATGCTAGTCTGCGTTTCACTCTTTTGCAGCCTTCGCACGAACCGCGCGGGCAAGTTCGGGCAATTTCGGCAGAATTGCCGAATACTTCAGCCACAGCTTGTGATCTACGGCCGGAGCGCCGCTCACTAGCGCTCCCGCGGGAATGTCGTGGGCCACGCCGCTTTGCGGCGTGACGATGGCTGCTTCTCCAATCTTGCAGTGTCCTACCACTCCAACCTGGCCAGTTAAGATCACTCGCTTGCCAATTTCTGTCGAACCGGCCAAGCCTACTTGGGAGCAGAGAAGAGCGTCTTCGCCAACCTGCGAGCCGTGGCCGACCTGTACCAGGTTGTCGATCTTGACCCCGCGTCCGATGCGGGTTTCGCCGACGCTGGCGCGATCGATGCAGGAGTTGGCTTGCACCTCCACGTCGTCTTCGATGACGACCGGGGCGGGCTGGGGAATCTTGTGCCAGTGTCCGTCGTGAGTTTTGGCGAAGCCGAAGCCGTCGGAGCCGATGACGACTCCGTTCTGCAAGAGAACGTTCTTGCCGATGCGGCAGTTCTCGCGGACGACCGCGTGCGCGTGCGCGAAGAAATTGTCGCCGATCTTTACCCCGCGATAGATCACAACGTGCGCCAGCAGCACGGCGTGGTCGCCGATCTCTACGTTCTCGTCGACTACCACGAAAGGGCCGAGGTGAGCGCCGCGTCCAATCTTCGCCGTGGGATGGACGACCGCTGTCGGGTGCACTCCCGGGGCATAACGCAGAGGTTGGTGGAAGAGTTCGAGGGCATGGGCGAAGCTTAGATAGGGATCCTTGACGCGCAGCGTGGCTGCCGGGATGACAGGGAAGTTCTCGGCAACGATTACAGCTGCGGCCTTGGTGAGCCGCGCTGCGGCGGCGTACTTGGGGTTGGCGACGAAGGTGAGTTCTCCGGGGCCGGCTTGCTCGATGCCATTGAGTCCGGTGATCTCGGTGTCGGCGGAATTGTTTTCGAGGCGCGCGTTGAGGGCGGATGCGATTTGTGAGAGTTTCATGGTCGATGAATGGGACGCGGGTAAATCGTACACCAGTTCGGAAATGGTCCATGGGCCGATGTTTATCTTTCCGTAACAGGGTACCCCCTCCCCCCTGGGTCTAATGGAATCATCGAGTTAAGCATGTTTTGGCTTGTAAAATCCGCAGAACAAAGGGCTTAGAGGTCATAATCTAGATAACAAAGGGGTTGCCGGCTGCTGCGTCCCGGTGAGCGGTACTGCCTCTGCTTGGGCAATGATCAAGGATTTTTTCATGAGGTGCAAGGTCGGATGTCACACGGGTAAGCTGTGGAAAATCTGCCGGCAAAATCCCGAGGGATCTGCATTTGTGACGTGGCCCACCCTTTCGCAAACACCGCGAAAGGATGGGCCACCCTCCCGCGGGCGAGTTGCTGGCGCCTCAAAGCCGCTACTGCACTATGAGGGCAAAGCCCGTCGTTGACACCGTCGACCCGCTGGTAGCGTTGACCACCACGTTGTAGCTTCCGGTTGGGGTGCCGGAGTTCGGAGGCGGACCCTGGTTGTTGTTGCTGCTGCTTCCTCCTCCTCCGCAACCTGGAAGCAAAACGACCAACGCTAACATCACAAGAAGGAATCCAGACGAGCGTCGCCGTCCCGAGGCGCCTAGCAGCACAACCGAAAAGAAGATGAAGCTACCCAGGGCCAACCAATTCGTCCGATGCGGGTGTCGGGGCAAATTCAGTATGGTCGCGGTGCTGGCCGCCGTGGTTGTCACCGTAATCGTGGGAGACGTGGTTATCGGCGTGCCTGTGGCTGTAACCGAGGATTGGCTGAACAGGCAGGTTGCGCCGGAGGGCAATCCCGAGCAGGAGAGAGTGATGGTTCCGCTGTATCCGGTGGAGGTATTGACGGACACTGACGTGGAGCCCGACTGCCCAGGCGCGGGGACGATCACTTCAGATTGACTTAACGGCACTGCAGCGAAGAATCCGGGGGTGATCGTGAAGGATTGAGACTGGGTGGTGCTGCTGGGGTTGAAGCTGTTGTCGCCGCTGTAACTGGCGGAAATGGTGTGAGTGCCGGTGTCGAAATTGAGAATTCCGTTAGGAGTGGTGGTGTCGGCGCCGTTGTCAAATTGGTCTCCGCCATTCAACTGATACACGCCCCCGCCCGGAATAGGGCCGAAGGTGTCGGAAAAAGTGACGCTTCCGATTGGCGTGCCGTGGCCCGACACGCCAGCCACATCGGCCCGCAGGTAGACGAAGCTTCCGAAGGGACCGCCGTTGAAGGGGACAACGTTATCCCGCGAATTTATGGTAAGGACGGAAAGAGTCGTCGTGCTCGCCTCGGGTGTCACATCGATAGGCGTCTCGCCCGAGTAGCTGGGGGCGTAAGTGGCGTCTCCCGCGTAATATGCTTCCAAAAGAGAAACGCCTCCGGGCAGATTGCTCGTTGATGAGGCAATCGACCCGCCCGAGATTGTGAACATGCCTATGCTCTCGTCCAGAATGAAATCGCCGGTCGGCGATGCCAAAAGCGAAATATTGCCTGTTGGCGTACCGGTTCCGCTAGTCGGTGAAACTGCGACGGTGAAGGGCACAGAGGACCCGTGCATTACCGTTTGTTGGGTGATGTTGAGGGTCGTGGTGGTGGGAAGGAATGTGACGGAACTCCATTTGCTCACGAGATTGGCCACGTTGACCGATCCCAAACCGGTCGCCATGTCATAGCCCACTCCGGCCTGGTAGTCGGCGCTGGGTGATCCGTAATTAACCTCGCCGGGCACGGCGTCGTTTCCTGTGGTTACATCGTTGAACACGCACGTACTCGCCGGCAGCCCAGAAGTATTTGAGGCGTTGCATTGTGAGAGCGTTCCATTCTCCGCCGCAGCCAACCGGTAAAGGACATAGTTCGCCAATCCCACACGTTGTCCCGAATTCGTCAATCGGATCTGGTCGACTACCAGCGCCATGATGCTTGCGAACGATGGAGTTGAGGCCGAGGTCCCACCAACAAGGTAGAGCTCAATCTCTCCTGAGCTGTTCGGTACACAGGAGCCTTCCAGGCATAGGACGTACGGGTCGTGAGTGGCCGCAGTTAGGGAAACATCGGGAAGGTCGCGAGCATTGTCCTGCGGAATGCCGGTGACTCCCGACTGCCACGATGGCTTTGTACTGGAATAGATGCTGACTCCGCCGCCCCCGGCCCAGATGCCAGGGTCATTTCCGCTGGCGCAATTCGCAGCCGTGCAACTTTGATTCCAGACGTCTTCTGGAATATAAGAGATGGCGCTCTCACCCTCGGCGCTGTTGCTTGCGCTCCAATAGGTGCCGCTCTGGCTGTTTTCGTTGAAGATTGTGCCGCCGACCGCAGTGTCAAAGGCTGTGGACGCGAGTACGTTCACTGAAACTGGCCCGGTCGCCACGGTCTCAGTGTCGGGATCGTCGCATCCTTCCGCGCCGCTGTCGCCTGTCGACACCAAGTAGGTGATGCCCTGCGCCGCAGCCTGCTCGGCCAAAGCCGCATATCCGGCGGCACTGGACGCGGTGGTTTCGGCTTCACAACCGCTGAAGCTCTCGGTCATGATGTCCTCAAGGTTGGTTTCGATAATGGAGACTTCAGAGAGGTCGATTCCGTCGGTGGTGTTGGTCGAGGCCGAAACGACGAGGTCCACAGTAGAACCCGATGCAATTGCTCCGGCCCAGGTCGTATCGAGCGTAGCCTCGATTTCGTCGCCACCGCCGAGGTCGCCCGGATCAGGTCCGTTCAAGAAAATGTTGAGCATACCCGGGGAACCGGGCAAGAAAGCGTTCCGGAAGTCATTAACATCGGAACCCGAAGCTTCAGGATAGAGGTTACTTCTCGCGATCACCCCGATTCCGACATAGATTCCGCTATTGCTGCTAAGAATAGTGCCGGCGTTGTAGATAGTGTCGTAATCGGCTGGCGTCAGAGCATGGATACCGTTGCTGAACGTCACCTGCGGACGCTTCCCCTTTGTTAAATGCGCCGCAATGGGGTGCGGTGAAATATGAAACTGCGGTTTCTTCAGGAAGTTATGCAGCGTAAGCACTCCCGCTACCGCGGGCGTTAGCGCCGTTGGAATCTGGGGGTCGCTGGAGTTGGCCCAGTGCTGCTCTCCGTTGACGATGTATTTGTGAATCATGGTGTGGAACGCTTCCTGCACCTGGCTGGCGGAGCCGGAGAATTCCAGTACGGTGCGGCCCTTGGTGGTGCCTACCTGAAATCCGTGCGATTGCAGCCATGCGGTGATGGTCTGCATGTCGGCATCGGTGGGGCCGAACTGCTTGCCAAATTGTTCCGGCGTCAGCCATTTGTGATAGCTGGGCGAGGCTTTGTCCTGCTGGTCGTCGAGAAGCTTTCGGAGCGCGGATTCCTGTTCCGGACTGCGCTTCAGCACCAGCAGCATGCGCTGCATGGGGAGTGTGGCCGGGGCTGTGCCCAGGTCGAATTGCGGACGCGCCAAGGGATACGTGTTGCCGTGCAGCACCGTCCGTTGGGATTCGTCCACAGGTTGCACGATCAACGGGGCCGGCGTTGTCTGCGCGGCCTGTTGGGCAGCGGAGCGCTGCACAAGCGATAGCGCGCAGAAGAAGATAAGTGCGATGAGGGTGACGGCGGATAGTCGCGTCGACGCGGAGGGACAGAAGGCCTTCATGAGACACCTCTACCTCGGAATGTGGCTGATGCGAGAATCGAGGATCAAAGACCAGACGGGACGGGAGGAAGGAATTAGTCCCGGCTGCTCTCGCCGCGCGGAAGGTTGGCCGCGCCCAGATCACAGGTTTTACCTCAAGCCTGAGAAGATTGCAATACCTAGAATCTCATTCTTCAAACAAGGTGACCTGGCGTTGGTCGTCGGTGGGGCCGCGTCTTGGGCGGCGCGTGGCGCCGATTACGGCCAGGACCGTCAGCGATTCGAGGGCGGTGCGGGGGACGAAGATGCGCTGCGTGTTGGAGCGCTGGTCCGGGGGATTTACCAAGTAGCCTTCCGGGAGGTTTTGAGTGAGGTCGGAGGGCATTAGGCCTTCGAGGATTTCGTTGTCCTTGAAGCGGAGGCGGACCCAGAGGCCTTCGGAGCGGGGGCGGGTGGTGAAGGTCTTGCGGGTTAGCGACTCGGAGTCGCCGAACTCGCGAACAAAGTAGACGCCTTTGATCTCGCGGAGGTCGATGGCGATTACGGTGCCGGAGGTGTTCAGCAATTCGAGTTTGCCCTCGGTGATGAATTGCGCGTGGGAGACGTAGCCGGAGACGGAGTCACGGTCCATCTTGCGGACGATTACTTTCTTGTGGGTCGAGGGCATGGTCGGGCTTCGGGCTTCGGCTTTCGGGCTTCGGTAGAGCACTCTGGTTCAGCCGGAGCCCGATGGCTGAAGCCCGACAGCCCGGCCTCATTCTCGCACTAAATGGGAAGAAATCGCTGGAATCCACGTTGGCAGTAGCCAAAATATTAACCTTGTGTTATTCCTTTAAGTTACCTGGTCTCAGCTAAACTCTGTTTAAGTGCTTTATATTTAACGGCTTGAGTATGAGCCGGTCTTGAAGGAACGAGTGTGGGCCCCAGCAGTCTGTGGAAATGCTGTGGAAAAGCGTTGGATTTAATCCCGTCCGGCCGCGTCTGGGATGTGCAGGAAACTGCGGTGGGCTGGAGCGCTTAAAGTTGGTTGTCTTGAAGAAGAATGGCTGATTACATTTACACGATGGAAATCCGGTTGACGCCGGATCAGATGAAAGGCGTCAATCTGGTGCAAGACATAGCCCGGGCCGCGGGAATTACTCTCTATCTTACCGGTGGGGCGATTCGCGACATCATTAGCGGGTTTACAATCCGCGACCTGGACTTCACGGTTCAGGGAAATCCTCTCAAACTGCAGAAGGACTTCGAGCGGGCGGGCGCACAAGTGGCCGGCCACGATGACGACGTGCGCACGCTGTTTCTGGTGCTGCCGGGCAATGTGCGCGCCGAGATTGGCATGGCGCACACCGAGCACTACGAGAAGGCGGGCAAGGCTCCGGTGATTACGCCGGCCAGCATTCAGGACGATCTGCGACGACGCGACTTCACGGTGAACGCGATGGCGCTGTCGCTGAACGAGGGGTCGCGCGGGCTGCTGCTTGATCCGTTCAACGGGGTCGCGGATATCGAGGCGAAGCTGCTGCGCATTCTGCACAACTACTCGTTCGTGGAGGATCCGTCGCGGCTGATTCGTGCTACGCGGTTTGCGGCACGCTTTCACTGGCCGCTGGAGGAGCGGACGCAACTGCGCTACAACGCGGCCAAGGAAAACAACTACATCGAGCACATCTCGCGCAGCGCGGTGGGGCATGAGATTGCGCAGCTCGCGCATGAAGATGATCCGCTGAATGTGGTGAAGGCGCTGGAGAAAGAAGATTGGCTGAAAGTGCTGCATCCGCACTGGTCATCGGCCAAGGTGGATACGAACGGGCTGGCGCTGTTGATGAAGACGCGGCAGCAGATGGTGGATCTGGGGTATACGGTCGATCCATCGCCAGCCGTGATGCATTTTCTGACTGCACGGCTCTCTGACAAAGACATTTCTGATTTACGGCGGCAGATACCGCGCAAGGATTTGATCGAAGCGTGGCGCGATATCGAGGACCACGCGAAAGAGTTGGCGAAGCGATTGACTGGCAAGGAAGCGGCGACGCCGTCGCGTACTTGGAATCTGCTGTCGTCGGCGCGGCCGGAGATGATTTTATTTCTGGCAGTAACGGCGCGGCAGCAGACGGTGGCGCAGAAGATTAAAAATTTCCTGACCAAGTGGCGGCAGGTGCAGCAACGCATTCCGCTGCCGGAGATGACGGAACTGCTGATCACGCCGCAGTTGCCGGAGTATCCGAAGATTGCGCGCGATGTGTTCATGCTGCTGCTCGACGGAAAACTGCGTTCGCGAACGGAGACGTTGAAGTTCTTGAAGCCGTTTGCGCCGCCCCCACCGCCCCCACCGCCTCCGCCCCGACGCGGACGTGGGCCGAAAGCGGCGGCCGCCGCGCCGGCTGCGGCTGCTGTGGCCGGAAAAAAGGGCGACGGTGGGAAAGGGAAGGGAGCGGCTGCGGCGGCTGCAGTTGCTTCTCCGACAGCTGGGCCTCCTGCGAAGGAAAAGTCCAAGGCGACGCCGACGGCGATCAAAGCTCAGGCCAGACCTCCGAAGCACACTGCCAAACCCGCCGCGAAACATCCTGCACCATCGAAGAAACCGGTCCACAAACCGAAGCCAAAGCCAAAGGCAAAGGCGAAGAGCAAGAAGCGGTAAGATTTTTCCGGGTCGATTCCGCACCCGGCGGTGTCCTGATTCGCCTTCCGGCTGGTACTAAATTCTCTCCAGTCCAGCCTCAGACAGGCATATAATAGCGGCATGCATCGACCGCTTCTCATCGCGGCGTTCGTGCTGCTGCTGGCCGCTGTGCCGCTTTCGGCGCAGCACGGCGGAGGGCATGCGTCCGGTGGCGGGCATGCCGGGTTTGCTTCGCACGGCGGTGGGTTTTCCGGCCACGCCAGCGCTCCGGCTTTCGGTGGTGCACACGCGGGTTCTGGTTTCGCGGCCCGGGCCTTCGCGCCTCGCTCTGCTTCTCGTTCGGCATTCTCCTCTCGATCGTTTAACCGGGGCTTCAACCGCGGCTTTAACCGTTACGGTGGCGCGCGGTTCGGGGCCTATGGGGTCGGAGGAAATTGCTATTACTACGGCTATGGGTGTGTGGGCGCTTACGGGTATCCGTGGGGGTATGCGGGCGAGATCGATCCATATTGGTGGTGGGATTCAGGTTCGTCGTATGACCCGGATCAGCAATATCAGACTGGCCTAGCGAACGAGATGAATCAGCAGAGTCTCGATGAGCAGAGGATGCGCCAGCAGGATGATCAGGATCTCTACGCGCAGTGGGCGCCTTCGCCGCCGCGCGCACACGTCGAGCCCGAGGAACTCAACGAAGCCGCGCCGGCCACGGTGCTGGTTTTCCGCGATGAGCACAAACAGCAAGTGAAGAATTACGCGATCGTGGGGCAGATGCTGTGGGTTTTCGATCTGCAGCAACATACACAGAAAATTCCGCTCTCTGATCTCGACCTTCCAGCCACTACCAAGGCCAACGATGCGCGCGGCGTGGACTTCCAGCTGCCCGGCGCGAACGAAGGTCAGTAGTCCCTGACCTAATCTGCGTTGCGACTCACGTTAAGTATTCTGTGGATAACTTCGCGCTTGTGGGCGCGCATTTCCCGTTAGAATGACGCCAACGGTCGGTCATCGCCGTACAATAAAACTGAGGCCTATGTCCCAATTCGTCCACCTGCACCTGCATACCGATTACTCCCTGCTGGACGGCGCCTGCGACGTCGAGAAACTTTGCCAACGTGTGAAAGAGCTGGGGATGCCCGCCGTGGCGATGACCGACCACGGAAACATCTTTGGCGCGGTGCACTTTGTGAACGCAGCGAATCACGCGGGCGTGAAGCCGATCGTGGGGTGCGAACTTTACATCTGCAAGAAAGATGACCACAACATCGAGCGCACGCCGCCCGAGGGCGATACCTACAACCATCTGCTGGTGCTGGCCGAGAACGAAGAAGGCTACCGCAACCTGGTGAAGATCACGTCGGAAGCTTCGCTGCACGGTTTTTATTACAAGCCGCGGGTGAGCAAGAAATTTCTGGCGGAGCACTCCCGCGGGCTGATCGGGCTTTCGGGATGCCTGAAAGGTGAAGTCGCAGAGCGGCTGATGGAAGGAAAATACGATGCCGCGCGTGCGGCCGCGGGAACGTTTGTCGATATCTTCGGCAAGGACAATTTCTATCTCGAGATTCAGGATCAGGGACTGGCGATGGAACACAAGATCCATCCCGGCCTGTTCCAGCTGGAAAAAGACCTGGGGCTGCCGCTGGTCGCGACCAACGACAGCCATTATCTCTGCGAAGACGACGCGCACGCACAGGACGTGATGCTGTGCATCCAGACCGGGAAGTCGATTCACGATACGGGGCGGATGAAGTTTGAAGGCACGCAGTTCTTCGTCAAAAGCCACGATGAGATGTACCGCGTGTTCAAGGACTCGCCAGAAGTTTTGAGCCGGACGCTTGATATTGCCGAGCGCTGCAGGCTTCATTTGGAGAAGGTCGCGACGCCGTTCCCGCAATTTGAGGTTCCGTCGGGGTACACGATTGACAGCTATTTTGTGCACGTCACGCGCGAGGGCTTCGCGCGGCGAATGGAGGCGCTGCGGCCGTTGCACGAGCAGGGCAAACTGAAGCATCCGATTTCAGATTACGAGCAGCGGTTGGAGCGGGAGCTGGCGATCATTCAGCAAATGAAGTTCGCCGGATATTTCCTCATTGTTTGGGACTTCATCCGTTATGCGAAGGAGCGTGACATTCCCGTGGGGCCGGGCCGCGGATCAGCCGCTGGGTCGCTGGTTTCCTACGCACTTGGAATTACTGATCTCGATCCACTGCAACACGAGTTGCTGTTTGAGCGCTTCCTGAATCCAGAGCGGGTTTCGATGCCGGACATCGACATCGATTTTTGCATGAACCGGCGCGGCGAGGTCATCAACTACGTCACGCAGAAATACGGCCGCGACAACGTGGCGCAGATCATCACCTTCGGCACTATGGCGGCCAAGGCAGCGATCAAAGACGTTGGCCGCGCCATGGATATTCCTTACAGCGATGTCGACCGCATCGCGAAGATGATTCCCACGCAGCTCAACATCACGCTCGATCAGGCCATCGAGGACTCGCCGCAACTGCGCGAGGCCATGGAGAAAGATGGCCAGATTCGTGAGCTGATCCAGACCGCGAAGAAGCTGGAAGGGATGGTGCGCAACTCCGGAGTGCACGCGGCGGGCGTGGTAATTTCGCCGCGGCCTTTGACCGAACTTGTGCCGCTCCACCGGACCAAGAACGACGAAATTGTCACTGCCTTTGACATGGTTGCCATCGAAAAGATGGGCCTGCTGAAGATGGATTTTCTCGGGCTGACCACGCTTACGATTCTTACCGACACTCTGAAACTGATCGCCCAGACGCGCGGAACGCCGGTTACGCTCGAGCAGATTCCGCTGGAGGACGCGGAAACGTATCAGAAAGTGTTTCACAAGGCCCTGACGTCCGGCGTCTTCCAATTTGAATCGCATGGCATGCGCGACGTGCTGCGGCGCTATCAGCCGAACTCGATCGAACATCTTACCGCCTTGAATGCGCTCTATCGTCCTGGGCCCATGGCGATGATCGATGACTTCATCGAGCGCAAACAGGGACGGCGCAAGATTGAGTATGAACTGCCGGAGCTGAAAGAGATTTTGGAAGAGACGCTGGGCGTCTTCGTTTATCAGGAGCAGGTCATGCAAGCGGCGAACAAGCTTGCAGGCTATTCTCTGGGCGAAGCCGATCTGCTACGGCGGGCGATGGGCAAAAAGAAACAGGAAGAAATGGCGGCACAGCGCGAGCGTTTCATTCAGGGTGCGGCGCTGCGCAAGTTTCCGCCGAAGAAGATCGAGAAGATTTTCGATCTTATGGCGCAGTTTGCGGGATACGGTTTCAACAAATCGCATTCGGCGGCTTACGCGCTGCTCGCCTATCACACAGCATATTTGAAGACGCATTATCCCGTCGAGTTCATGGCGGCTCTGCTGACATCCGTCACCGGCAGTACGGATGATGTGGTGAAGTACATCAACGAATGCCGCGAAATGGGCATCGCAGTGGAAGCGCCTGATATCAATGTTTCAGATGCAAACTTCACGCCGCACGGCGAAGCCATTCGTTTTGGTCTGGCGGCGGTGAAGAATGTTGGCGGCAATGCGATTGAATCGATTGTGGCGGCACGAAAGAAGCTTGGTCGCTTCAAATCGATTTACGAGTTCTGCGAGAACGTGGATCTGCGGCTGCTCAACAAGCGGGTACTCGAGTCGCTGATCAAGAGCGGAGCAATGGATTCACTCGGCCGCCGCGCCCAGGTAATGGCTGTGCTTGACCGCGCCATGGAGCGCGCCCAGAAAGCACAGCGAGACGCGGAATCGGGACAGCACGGGCTGTTCGGCGTGTTTCAGCAGGAAGAGTCGGAGGTCAACAACGACAGGCTGCCTAACATCCCGGACTGGGATGAGCAGGCGCGGTTGGCGGCGGAAAAAGAAATCCTCGGATTCTTTATCAGCGGGCATCCGCTGGAGAAATACAAAGACAAGCTGGCCGATCTGCAGGCGCTGCGTATTGATGAGATTGCCCTGATGACGAGATCCACCGGCAAGGACGAGACCATCGCAACGGCCGGGATCATCGGCAACGTGCGCGTGCAGAAATCGAAGCGCGGGGAGTTCTATGCGCAGGCCACGCTCGAGGACATGTCCGGCTCAATCGATATGATCGTTTTTCCCGAGGCCTACAAACGTCTCGGCGACAAGGTGAAACTGGAAGTTCCTGTGCTGGTCAGGGCGGGAGTGAGGATCGAAGAAGGAACGAATCCCAAGATTACGGCGGCCGAGATCATGCCGCTGGAAGACGCGAAAGTTCCACTGCCGCGCGCGATCCGCATTCGAGTGCCGCTCGAAACTGCGGGTGAGACCACGGTGGACGATCTTTATATACTTTTCACGCAGCGCAAGGGAGCAGCGCAGGTATTGTTTGACGTGGAACGTGCGGGGGATTTTATGGTGGTGATGGAAGTAGGAGGTTATAATGTGCTGCCAGATCGCAGCTTCATCGCCCGGGTTGAGCAGTTGTGCGGGCGGGGCAGCGTCCGCGTGATCAATTGAGACGGTAATCAGCGAATCGCGCTGATATTCAGCGCAATCGCACTCAGCCAAAAACATGGAAGCCAGCGACAAGGCGCAGCAGGAACTGGAGCAGATCGAGCGGCAAGTGGCACTGATCGAGGCTACTGCCGGGCAGAACGAGGAGACTCGGCGCCAGCTGGCAAAACTTCAGGAGCGCGTCCATATTCTGCGAGAGGAAATGAAAAGCCTGCAGACCGCCTGGCAGAAGACGGAACTGGCGCGGCACGCGCAGCGTCCGCAGGCGCTCGATTATATTGAGCGCGTGTTCACCGACTTTAGCGAGATTCATGGGGACCGCGGGTTCGGCGACGACCCCGCGATTGTTAGCGGGATGGCGCGCTTTCATGGCGAGGAAGTTCTCGTGGTGGGCACGCAAAAAGGGCGGGACATGAAGCAGCGCGTGTACCGCAATTTCGGAACGCCTCATCCCGAGGGGTATCGCAAGGCGCTGCGCGTGATGCAGGTCGCCGAGAAATTTCGCAGACCCATTTTCACGCTGGTGGACACTGATGGCGCCTATCCTGGAATTCACGCGGAAGAACGCGGGCAAGCCGAGGCGATTGCCTACAACTTGCGAGAGATGGCGCGGCTTGAAGTGCCGATCATCGCGACGGTGATTGGGGTTGGGGGCAGCGGCGGAGCCTTGGCGATCGCCGTGGCCGACCGCGTGTTGATGATGGAGAATTCGATTTACTCTGTGATTTCGCCCGAGGGCTGTGCCGCCATCATGTGGCGTGATTCCACCAAGAAAGAGTTGGCGGCCGAGGCGATGCGCATTACGGCTACGGATCTGAGCGAACTGGGCTGCATCGATGACATCGTTCCGGAGCCGGAAGGTGGGGCTCACCGGGATTATGAAGCGGCGGCAAACTTGCTCGACGTCAGCTTGCAGAAGCACTTCTCCGAGCTGAAGAAAATTCCTCCGGCAGATTTAATCGTTTCACGATACGACAAGTTCCGCACCATTGCGCAGTTCTTCAAGACGGAGTAGTGAATCCGCTTTGATTTTGTCCCCTGGGTCTCGTTCCCAAATAGGTTCCTCATGGCTTCGGGCGGGCAATTTGCTGTGCCGACGGAGCGTAGCCGCCGTATAATAATTTGTTTCCCCCAACTTGAAATTCGGGCGGATCATTTTGTGGGGATCATTCCGCCCTAAAATCGAAGGAAGGTGTAGGGATGGCCACTACGGATGTTGCGCCCCAGGGTACCGGCGGGCAATTGGGGCGTAAGCGCATCGTCAATGACATGAGCATTCAGGTTGCAACGGTGAATGGCTCGGGCTCACAAAGTTCAAACACTGTATTGTTGCGGGCGATTTTTCAGATGGGGGTGCCGGTTTCGGGCAAGAATTTGTTTCCTTCAAACATTGCCGGTCTGCCCACCTGGTACACGATTCGCGCCAACAAAGATGGCTACATCGGCCGCAAGAAAGAAATCGATTTTCTGGTGGCCATGAATGCGGAGACCGCGCAGGACGACGTGATGTCGTTGGCGCCGGGCGCTTCTGTGCTGTATGACGAACCGCTGGCCCTCGAGAAGCTCCGGGATGACCTGATTTTTTATTCGGTTCCTTATGACAAGCTGGTCGCGACCGTCTGCCCGGAAGCGAAGCTGCGCAAGCTGGTCAAAAACATGGTGTACGTCGGTGTGGTGGCGCAGCTGCTTACGATCGAAATGGGCGAGGTGGAGAAGGCGATCCGCAAGCAGTTTGCAGCAAAGGTGAAAGCCGCCAACCTCAACCTTGCAGCGGCTCAGGCCGGATTTGACTATGCCAAAGCCAGCTTGCAAAAGCGCGGCGCGTTCTACATCGAGCGCATGGATAAGACTGCGGGCAAGATCATCATCGACGGCAACTCAGCCGCGGCTCTGGGCTGCGTGTTTGCTGGGTGCACCGTGGTCACTTGGTATCCGATTACGCCTTCGTCTTCGCTGGTGGAGACGATGATCGAATACATGAAGGAGTACCGCATCGGGCCCGACGGCAAAGCCACTTTTGCGATTGTTCAGGCAGAGGACGAACTGGCTGCGATCGGCATGGTGATCGGCGCTGGTTGGGCGGGGGCGCGCAGCATGACCGCGACGGCGGGTCCGGGCATTTCTTTGATGTCAGAGTTTTCCGGCTTGGCTTATTACGCGGAAGTTCCGGGCGTGATCTGGGACATCCAGCGCGTCGGCCCCTCGACAGGCTTGCCTACGCGCACCTCGCAGGGCGACATTCTTTCCACTGCGTTTCTTTCCCACGGCGATACTAAGAACATCATGCTGATTCCGTGCTCGGTGACCGAGTGTTTCAGCATGGCGTCGGAGGCCTTTAATCTGGCCGAGCAGTTTCAGACGCTGGTCTTCGTTATGTCCGATCTTGATCTTGGGATGAACAACTGGATGTCCGATCCCTTCGAGTATCCGACTACGCCGATCAAGCGTGGCAAGGTTCTCAGCAAGACAGATCTCGACAAGCTTGGCAGCTTTGCGCGATATAAGGATCTGGATGGCGACGGCGTCGGCTACCGCACGCTGCCGGGAACGGATCATCCCGCCGCTGCCTACTTTACGCGAGGCAGTGGCCATAACGATAAATCGAACTACAGCGAGCGCCCCGACGATTACGAAGACAACATGGAGCGGCTCAATCGTAAGTTTGAGAGCGCGCGCTCGTTCGTGCCGCGGCCGGAGATTTTCAAAGGCACGAACGCAAAAATAGGGATCATCGCCTATGGGACTTCGCATTGGGGGATCGTAGAAAGCCGCGACCAGTTGCGCAACGAGTATGCGATTGAGACTGACTACCTGCGGTTGCGGGCTTATCCTTTTACGCGCGAAGTGCATGAATTCATCGAGCAGCACGACCGAGTTTATGTCGTCGAGCAGAACCGCGATGCGCAGATGCTGAGCCTGCTCAAGCTGGACCTGAAACCGGAACTGATCACTCGGCTGCGCAGCATCAGCCATCTCGACGGGCTGCCGCTTGATGCGCGGTCCGTGACCGACGAATTAAGCACCATGGAGGGCAAGTAATGGCGACCACGCCTGCTGCAGAGCCAAAGACAAACCGCATCGGACTCACGGTAATCGATTACAAGGGCGGCAAGACTACCCTGTGCGCCGGCTGCGGCCACAATGCGATTTCTGAGCGCATCATCGAGGCCATGTATGACATGGGCGTGCAGCCTGAGCGCGTGGCGAAGCTGAGCGGTATTGGCTGCTCGTCGAAGAGTCCCGCGTATTTCATGAACCGCTCGCACAGCTTCAACTCCGTGCATGGTCGCATGCCGTCGGTAGCCACCGGTGCGATGCTGGCCAACCGCAATCTGATTGCGTTGGGCGTGAGCGGCGACGGCGACACGGCCTCGATCGGCATCGGACAATTTGTTCACCTCATGCGGCGCAATCTTCCCCTCATCTACATCATCGAGGACAACGGCGTTTACGGGCTGACCAAAGGGCAGTTTTCGGCTACCGCGGATCTGGGGTCTAAGCTGAAATCGGGCGTGATCAACGATCTTCCACCGATCGATACCTGCGGGCTGGCTATCGAGCTGGGCGCGACGTTTGTCGGGCGGTCGTTCTCCGGCGACAAGAGACAGTTGAGCGCCATGCTGAAGGCCGCCATCGCGCACCACGGCACTGTCATGCTCGATGTGGTTTCGCCGTGCGTCACCTTCAACGATCACGAGGGTTCGACAAAATCTTACAAATACGTGAAGGATCACGAAGAAACTTTGCAGGAAATAAGTTTCGTGCCGCACTTCGAAGAAATTGATGTGGAGTACGATCCGGGGACGACGGTCAACGTCACCATGCACGACGGCTCACACCTGAAACTGCGCAAGCTCGAAGAGGACTACGACCCCACGGATCGCATCGCTGCCATGACACGGCTTTCGGAAGCGCACGACAAGAGCGAGGTCTTGACCGGACTCTTTTACGTGAACACGAAGTCGCCCAGCTTCCTCGATATGCTGAACATGGTGGATGCTCCGCTGGCCACGCTGCCGGAATCGGTGACCCGGCCGGGCAGGGAAGCGCTGGCGGCGGCGATGGAAGAGCTCAGATAGGGGCCTTCGGCTTGCGGGCTACCTCGGAGCAGTCAAACTAGCGGGCTCAAGCCCCAGACCGGCGCCGTAGTATTGTGCCAGGGCATGCCGTTCGTCCTCTGTAAGCAACCCCGCGATGGTACGCATGGGCATGTTGATGTCGTTGGCGCGGCTTCCACTGGCGAACGCTTCCAACTGATTCAATACGTATTCGGCGTTCTGGTTCGCCAGCAAGGGAGCTCCGGGACGATAGCCGACTGGACCGTGGCAAGCCTGGCACGGCGGAATGCCACGTTCTCCATCTCCGAAAGAAACCAGACGCGATGCGATGCCCACGTGCACGGGATCGGGCCGAGACTGCGGAAAGATTCGATTGTCCTGAGGATCGGCGAAGGCGGGCAGCTTCGCGAAATAGGCGACCACATCCACTACGTCCCGAGACGAAAGCGAATCCGCGATTCCGTTCATGACGCGCGAGGTGCGCTTATGCGATCGGAAATCCTCCAGTTGTTTCCAGATTGCCAGTTTGTCCATGCCTGCCAGGTTCGGCGTGTAACCTACGGCGCTGAAACCTTCCGCTCCGTGACAATGGTCGCAACGCCGGGCGAGAAGCATTCCGCGAAAGGCGTCTCCGTGCGCAACGGCGGCGATGTTTGCTGGCGTCCATTCCACGTAGGACGGGATCCGAGGCGGCGGGTTGTCTCGCTCTTGAAGCAAGAGAGCACTGGCAGCCGTGCCGGCAGCCAGGGTAATTGCCAGCGCGATAGCCGCGGTGAGCCGCCACCGTAACTTTCCCCCAGCACTCAGAAACGCTCTAATGCGCCGCACAATCGCCTCTTTCTTCCGACTGTAAAGCAGGGAACTGTTCGCGGGGAACGACTTTCAACTCGGACCGCATAGCGTAGTGTCCCGCTCCGCAAAATTCGTGGCAAGGCATTTGATATTCACCCGGATGCGGGAACTGAAGTTGCGCCTCGCTGATCGTTCCGGGCAAGACCTCGACGGAGTACCCGCTGCCATTGATCGCTAGCGAATGGACCACGTCAGCGCTAGTGATGCGAAGATGGACCGGGACCCCTGCCGGAACCAGAATGCAATGCGGGATGAACAGGTATTGCTGAGCGATCATTCGCACGGTGACAGAGCCATCCGGATCCTGCTCGGTTCCGAGATTATTCTCGGCGAACTCTCCCCCCAGGTGAAGCGACAAAGGATCGACGTGGCGCGAGCCCTGCAGAAAACGAATCAGAGGAACGTCGATCTGATAGTAGCGGGTGGCCGGAATCAGGCTCAGAGCCAGCACGGTCAGCAAGAACGTTCGTATCTTTCGCCAGTTCACAATCGGTTTGCCCTTAAGCCGCTAAAAGTGTACCCGTGCTCCAGCGCCTGAGGTAAATCTTTTGCGCCGGAAGCTAAGCTCCGCCGAGTTCCTTGAGCACCGCGCTGCAACGCTCGCAGACCGTGGGGTAGGCTTTGTCCTCGCCGACGTGAATCGAGTAATTCCAGCAGCGTTCGCACTTGGCGCCGTCCGCCTTCTTCACCTCGACATGGACCTGCCCGGTGCCATTGCCGGGACCAGAAACGAGCGTCACGGCAGAAACAATAAAGAGATAGCGCAGTTCGCCCGTGTGGCGGGCCAGCACTGAGTAGACCGGGTCGGGAGCACTCAACGTGACCTGGGCCTCGAGGCCCGTGCCGATCAGTTTGTTGTTGCGGGCTTCTTCGAGCGCCTTGAGCACCTCGTCGCGCACTGCGCGCAGCGTCGCCCATTCCTCGTCGGACTTTGAGTCAGCGTCGGAAGCGATCTCGCGAGGAGACGGGAACGATGCCAGGTGCACGCTTTCCTCCCGTTGCGTCGCTTTCGGCAAGTACGGCCACACCTCTTCGCAGGTAAAGCTCATGATGGGAGCGAGCAGCCGAACCAGTGCCTCGCCGATCCGCCAGATTGCGGTCTGCGCGCTGCGCCGCGCCTTCGACTTGGGCGCGGAAATGTAGAGACGATCTTTGAGCACGTCGAGGTAAAAGGCGCTCAAGTCAACGATGCAAAAATCGTTCACGCGATGATAGATCTTGTGGAACGCGAACTCGTCATACCAATCCTTCAGGGCAACCGCCAGACCGGCGGTGCGGCGCAGCATGTACTGGTCGAGAGCTTCCATTTTGTCAAAGGAGACTGCGTCAGTCTTGGGGTCGAAGTCTCCGATGTTGCCGAGGATGTAGCGGAACGTGTTGCGAATCTTGCGGTAGTTTTCCGCGACCCGCTGCATCAACTGTTCGGAGCCGACTACGTCTTCGCGGAAGTCGACCGACGCCACCCAGAGGCGCACCACTTCCGCACCCATGCGATCGGCGATATCGACCGGGTCGACGTCGTTGCCCCTGGACTTCGACATAGCTTGACCTTTTTCGTCGAGCGTCCATCCGGGCGTGACCACGCCTTTGTAAGGCGGCGTTCCGTGCGTGCCCATGGCGCACAGCAGAGACGACTGGAACCAGCCGCGGTATTGATCGCCGCCTTCGAGATAAAGATCGGAGGGCCACGGGTAGGATGGCTCGTCAGCGATTAACGCCAGATAGCTCGCTCCAGATTCCAGCCACACGTCAAAGATATCAGTTTCCTTCTCGAACTTCGTGCCGCCGCAATGTGGGCACTTCGTACCTGCGGGAAGAATCGTATCTGATTCGGACGTGAACCAGGCGTCAGCGCCGGAGCGCGCAAAAAGCTCGACCACCTTGCGATTGATGTTGTGATCATTCAGCGGCTTGCCACAGTTCTCACAAAGGAAAACCGCGATGGGAACGCCCCACACGCGCTGGCGCGAGATGCACCAGTCGGGGCGGGTGGCGATCATGTTCGAGAGCCGCTCCTCGCCCCACGCCGGATCCCACTTGACGTGCTTGATCTCTTCGAGCGTGCGCGTGCGGAGAGTGTCGTCCTTCGATTTCCCGCCGGGCATGGGTGTTTCCATGGAGATGAACCACTGCTCAGTCGCACGAAAGATCACGGGATTATGGCAGCGCCAGCAGTGCGGATAAGAGTGCTCTGTCTTTTCTGCATGCAGCAGAGCGCCACGGCTCTTGACCAGGTCGATGATCGGCTGATTTGCTTCCCAGACGCGTTTGCCGGTGTACTCCGGCAGGCCGTTGCGCAGGATTCCTTTTTCGTCGACGTTGCTGGTGGCGTCGAGACCGTACTTGATGCCTGTGATGAAATCCTCGGCGCCGTGCGAGGGCGCAGTGTGCACCACGCCGGTTCCCGTATCCATGGTGACGTATTCGGCCAGCACGCCGAGGATCTTGCGATCGAGAAATGGATGCTGGAAGTTCAGGTGCTCGAGTTTGCGGCCGGGAAAATGCGCGAGTTCGCGCGGATCTGAAAGATTGCATTTCTCCGCAACGTCTTTCGCCAGCTTCGAGGCGACGATGTAAACCTCGCCGCCGGATTCGATCGCGACGTACTCTTCATCCGGATGGAAGGCGACGGCCATGGACGCAGGCAAAGTCCAAGGGGTGGTGGTCCAGATGATGGTTGAAACCTTCTTTGCGGCGAGCGCCGCGTCGATCTTGGCGGGATCATCGAGCAACGCGTACTTCACCCAAACTGTAGGGCTGGTGTGGTTTTCGTATTCGACTTCGGCCTCGGCGAGCGCAGTCTCGTCATGCATGCACCAGTAAACGGCGCGCAGGCCTTTGTAGACGAAGCCGTTTTCATAAAACGAAAAAAATGTCGACAGGACCACCGACTCGTATTGCGGGTTCATGGTGGCGTAGGGCCGGTCCCAGCGGCCGAAGACGCCGATGCGCTTGAACTGCTGGCGCTGCAGGTCGAGAAACTTCTGGGCGTACTTGCGGCATGCTGCACGCACATCGATGGGGCGCATCTGCAGCTTCTTGCCGCCCAGTTCCTTGTCGACCTTGATCTCGATGGGCAGGCCGTGGCAATCCCAACCGGGCACGTAGGGCGCGTCGAATCCGGCCATGGTCTTCGACTTGACGATGAAATCTTTCAGGCACTTGTTCAGCGCCGTCCCCAAGTGGATCGGTCCGCTGGTATAGGGCGGGCCGTCGTGCAGGATGTAGGTGCCTTTAGCCGACCCTTTGCGGGCCTCGCGGATGCGGTCATAGATTCGCATCTCCTCCCACCGGGCGAGCATTTTGGGCTCGTTCTGGGGCAGGTTGGCCTTCATTGGGAAGGCGGTTTTAGGCAGATTGATGGTAGCTTTCAGGTCGAACGGCACTCGGTTGGACTCTCCCAAATGATTGAATCTTTTCATTATACCGGGATCGTGGCGGGGAACGTCCATACGCGCCGGGAATGGCGGTACTGGCGGGGCGAAGCCAGGGCAACCCGTTTGTTTACCGGCACGGGCGGGTGGGGTATTACATTCCCAACCGGAACTTGAAATACACTTCGTAAAGAGGGACAGAAGGGGTACAATTTCATGTACAAGCCAAGGTTCGGGAGCTTCACGCCACCCGTGGGTGGGGCCCGACCCGGTTATGGAAAGCAGAGAAGAAATTATAGAGGCAACTCGTTGGAAAGACGGCTCATCTGTGTAGTTGGGACGTCTCTACCTAAGTAGTTGGTTCACCACCCACAAGAGAAAACCGAACCCGGGAACAATGGCATCCACCGAAGTCAATCCGAACGTAGCTCCGAAAGCTGCTGACGAGCCGGAGCTTCATCTCCTGCTGGCCCCTGACACTTTTGAGCCGCTCTACAAGTCGCTTTTCCGCGGCCTGGACGAATTCTTCTTTCCCAAGAAGTTACCGCCGCTGAAGCTGGAATCGAAGCCCGTCCCGGTGAAGGATATTTGGGGCTTCTACAATTATAAAAAGAATGGCGCTCTGGGTTCCACGGTTGCCCACGTCATCGTGATCGCGTTGATCATCGGCGGTACGATTCTGGGACGCAGGATCGTGAGCAAGGTCGAAGCCAAACCGACGGTCGGCCTGGTCGATCCGGATATCGGTGATTACACGCTGAAGCCCGCCAAGACCCAGGCCGGCGGTGGCGGCGGAGGTGGCGACCGCGATGTGCTGAAGGCATCCCGGGGAAAGTTGCCCAAGTTCTCGATGAAGCCGCAACTCACGCCTCCAGAGGCGGTGATTCGGAATCCGAATCCGAAGTTGCCGGAACTGCCGACGGTGATGGTGCCGCCTGATATCAAAGTGGCCGTGAACAGCGCCATACCGAACCTTGGCGATCCCAAATCTACAGCTGTCATTCCGTCTAACGGTACCGGTGGAGGCAGCGGCATTGGCGAGGGCTACGGAGGTGGTGTCGGACCCGGAACCGGCCGCGGCGTAGGGCCGGGCGAAGGTATGGGCATGGGAGGCGGCGTTTACCGCGCCGGCAGGGGAGTGACACCGCCGCGGCCAATCTACTCGCCGGATCCCGAGTTCTCCGAGGAAGCTCGTAAAGCCAAGTATCAGGGTGTTTGCACTCTGATGATTGTGGTCGATACCGATGGCCGCCCCACGAATCTTCGTGTGGTGAATTCTCTGGGCATGGGACTGGACGAAAAGGCTCTTGAGACGGTCAAGACCTGGCGCTTCGAGCCCGGGATGAAAGACGGCCACCCCGTGAAGGTTGAAATGGCGGTGGAAGTCGATTTCCACCTGTACTGAGACGCTCAGCTCTCAGTTCCCGGGAAGACTTGCTCCTTGCGCAACACGGCAAAGTGCAGCAGCACGCGCTGCCTGAAACCCAGCCTCTCGTACAGCTCGATTGCGCGCACGTTGTCTTGGCGAACATGTAGGAGCGGCGTTTCCCCGCGGCTGCAGATTCGCCGCATCACCTCGGCCATCAGGATGCGCGCGTAACCGTTGCCCGTATGCTGAGGATGGGTGCACACTGCGCTCACTTCGGTATAGCCGGGAATCTTCAGCCGTTCACCCGTCATGGCAACCAGCTTTCCATCCAGGCGAATCCCCAAATAGGTGCCGAGTTCGTGCGTGCGTTTGCCGAAGGGACCGGGCTTGGTGAGCGCCGTGAGCGCCATCATGTCGGGCACGTCCGCGGTGCCGAGTTCGAGGATTTCTGGTTCCGAAGGGGAATGTCGATCCGGGACGCTGTCGGCTTCGTAGACCATTTCCGGCATCGGAGCGCCGGCAATGAAACTCCAACCGGGCTGCGGCTGATAAGGCGCTTCGAGGAACAATCCGAGCGTCTCACCCGTGCTCACTAGTAGCGCTAGCGATTTGTAGCCCTCCGGCGTGGGCTCAGGAAACGCGGCCAGCGGCGAAACCTCCGGCACAAACCTGCGGGCGTGCTTGAAGGACTCGGCGAACTCAGACTGCCGCGTGGTCAGCGCCTTCCAGATGATGTTGTCGAGGGGATGCATTTGCCGTAGACCTGACATTCTGATTGGAGCAATCGGAGACTCGCTCGGACACAGTAATTCTGAAATGCGGGATGGCGCTATCCGAACCTTGCGGAAAAGACGAATCGTTCGCTTTTGTTTATTCCTTCAAATCCACATGCCGAACATCCTCGATCGCATGTCCGAGGAAGCGCTCGCCCAGGCGCCGAAATTTCTCCACCGAATCGGTCGCGAAGAACGTCAGGCGCGGAAGCTTCCGGCGTTCTTCGTGCACGGCGCGGGTCAGCGGGAGAAGCCGCTCCAGACAGTCGGCGACAGCCCGAGCCGTAGATTCGGCGGAATCCACGATGCTCACGTGCGGCGGCGCCACACGATGCAGAAGCGGCTTGAGCAGCGGGTAGTGCGTGCAGCCAAGAACCAGAGCGTCCGCGTCGTGAAAGCCGTCCGCAAAACCCTCATCCAGATAAATGCGGGCGACCTGCTCGGTTACGGGATGCTCGACCCATCCCTCCTCGACCAGCGGAACCAGCAGCGGACAAGACTTTTCCCGCGCCTCGAGGCCCCGCGCCTCAAGAGCCTTCCGGTAAGCGTGGCTGCTAATGGTGGCTTCGGTACCCATGACAACGACTTTCCGGTTCTTGCTGACCGAAGCGGCGGCCTCGGCGCCGGGCTCGACTACCCCTACGACCGGCACATGGGCTGCCGTCGTAATGCGATCGAGAGCGAGGGCGGTCGCGGTGTTGCAGGCGATCACTAGCAACTGAGCTCCGTGAGCCTCAAGATAGTGCGCAGCTTCAACGGCATAACGCGCCACGGTTTCAACCGACTTCGAGCCGTAGGGAAGGCGCGCCGTATCGCCAAAGTAGAGGTAATCGGCGTCTGGAATAAGTTCAAGTAATGCTTTAAGAACCGTAAGGCCGCCGAAGCCGGAATCAAATACGCCGATGGTGGGGCGACGCTGGGGCATGGCCGATGAAACTGCATCACGATCATACCAGCGGAGAAGAATGTAAATGGGATTCCGAGATGACCAGAGATGTTCCTCGGCTGGAGCTAGGAACGCTTCGCACCGGTCGAACTGGAAACCGCAGCTTCGGCGAACTCAGAGCTTTTTCCGCAGCACAGCCCCGGCGGAATCGGCGCTCCATGTGGGCAAGTGCGGGGATGTCCGAGGAAAGTACAAATTTTGTCCGTAGCTTCTAGCGAAAGAATGTGTTCGAACTTGCAGGCCTGCTGCTCGATTTCTGATTCGCTGTCCATCGCCAGGCTGTCGGTAAAAAGTCTTTCGGCGAGGCGATGACGGCGAATAATGCTGCCGGCGCGCTCGCGCCCGCGAGGCGTGAGTTCCACGATCAGAGTACCATCGCCGATCGAAGCGGCCACGGGCTTGAGCGCATCGTGGCAGGGATTCACGAAGGGCTTGTGATCGTGAGCATGAGGCGGATGCGGTGCGGAGAGCACGAGTCCCATCTGAATCATTTTCTCAATCGCGAGGCTCACGGGCAGCGCGCCATGCACTTCCATGCGCTCGACTTCGGCGATCTCGCCGTGCTCGGCCAGTACCCACAGTTCTTCGAGCACTTCATCGAATTGCTCTTCGTCGGCCATGGCAAAAACTTCCTGCGACTCGATCTTGCCATGATGGAACTCGATGCGCCGGTCGGCCAGGCGCGCCACCACGGGATCGTGCGTGACCATCACGATCGTCCGCCCCTGCTGGTGAAACTCGCGCAGCAGCCGCAGCACAATCTCTTCGTTGATGGCGTCGAGGTTGCCGGTAGGTTCGTCCGCCAGAATAATCTTCGGATCGTTGATCAGCGCCCGCGCGATGCACACCCGCTGTTGTTCGCCGCCGGAAAGCTGTGAAGGTAAATGATGGGCGCGGTCGCCCAGCCCGACTCGAGTCAGGGCTTCAGTCGCCTCTTTCTCATCGGTCATGCTGTGAAAGTACTGCGCCAGCATGACGTTCTCGACCGCGGTTAGAAACGGAATGAGATGAAACTGCTGAAAAATAAATCCAATCTTTTCGGCGCGCACCCGATTCAAGTCCGCCGAAGAGATGCCGGCCACGTTCTGGCCGTCGAGCCAGATTTCGCCGGAGGTTGGGCGATCGAGGCAGCCGATCAGATTCACCAGCGTCGATTTCCCCGACCCCGACGGGCCCATGATGGAGAGCCATTCACCCTGCGCCACGTGCAGAGAGATGTTGTCGAGCGCATGAATCGCGCCGTTCTGGTCTCCCTTGCCATTCGCATGCTCGTTCTCCGCAGCCTTGGCCGGATAGAGCTTGGTCACGTTCTTGATCTGAATCATTTCACTCTCCGCGCAGAATGACCGCCGGCTGCACCCGGCGCAACAGCCAGATCGGGAGAACCGCCGAAAGCAACGTCACCGCTATGCTACCAGCCAGAACAAAGGGCAGCACGCTGAAACGTGGCACCACGGGAGCATGAAAGTTAACCCGCCCGATCCATGCCGCGATGCCGACGCCCAGAACAAATCCGATCAGCGCCCCACTCGCGCCCAGCGCGGCCGCCTCCGCTGCGAAAAAGCCATTCAGCAAACGGTCGGAAGCACCCAGCGCCTTCATGATCGCAAAATCGCGCCTGCGGTCGAAAACCCATCCCATCAAGGTGGAGAGCACACACAGCGCAGCCGTCAGAATAATAAGCGCAGCCGCGGCGAGCAACGTGGCTCGGGTCTTGCCGAGAACACGAGCTTCGCCTTCCATAATCTGCCGCACCGGACGCACGTCAGCGGCTGGAATTGCGTGCCCGAGTTGGCGCATGATGCCGGAGATCTCTTCCGGCGAACCGCTGGCAGCGACCTCAATCGTGGAAGGTTGCACGCCGGTCCAGGAAACGAAATCAGCCAGCGAAACATAAACGCGGCTGTCTTCGGCAGCACCGGTCCGCACCGTTCCAGCAGATGTGAGGTGAATGGTGCGTCCCTGAAAGCTAAGGTCGAAGGGCTGATTCTTAGGCGATACCACGGAAAGAGCGCGCACGCCGACCAGCGCCTGTTGCGGCCCGGAGGGCCAATCGCTCACCGACCACCAGCGATCGAGTTGTCGAACCCTATCGAAATCCGTTCCTGCAACGACAACCGGTTGGCCGTCGCTGGTTCGTGCCACTACCAGGCCGAAGGGCGCGACCACACCGCGGCCGGCGAGCACGGATTCCACATGCGCGAGAGCGTCCGCGGGAAGGAAATTGCCGTCCCTGGCAACCAGGATTATGTTTGCACCGTAGTTACGGAACTCGCGCCGCAACTTGGCCTGCACATCGATGTAAAGATTCAGCATCGCCGTCGTGACCGCGGCGGCGACAACCATGGCAAATAGCGCCGAAAGAGCGCGCCCGCGGCGAAGCACTGCAGCCCGCAAGAGCATCCGCACAAACATGGAGGTGTGCGGCGCCTGCGCGCGGCTGGCGGACACGTCTTGCGCCGAATGCGAGAGGCTCACAGTTCACCTCGCAGCGCGAATACCGGGTCAAGGGTCACCGCTTTGCGAATGGCGGCGGCGCTTCCCGCGAACGTAACCACCACCGCAATCGACAGAATCACCGGCAGAAGCACCGGCGGAATTGTGATCTGCGAATCAAAAATTGACCGGCCGATTTGATGAGCGAGCAATCCGCCGGCAGCGAAACCCACCAAGCCGCCAAACAAAGCAAGCAGTGTCGCTTCCGCAAAGAAGACCGAGGCGATCGCCAGCTTTCCCGCGCCCAGAGCCTTCATCAGACCCACTTCCGCGCGTCGCTCAAAAATAGCCGTAGCCATGGCGGCAGAAACCGCCAGCGCTGAGGCAAACAGCGCCGCCAGCGTGATCAGAAAGATCAGCCCCTCGATGCGCGTGAGCACCGCGCCCTCGTTCTGCGCAACCTGGCGAATTTGTTCAGCGTGCGAGTGCGGAATCGCTTCCTGCAGCTGAAACGCAATCGACTGCGGATACGGCGAGCAGTACCAGCGGTCGTAAACCGGACCGGACATGCTCTTGGGGTCGCGGCGGGCCAGAGCATCCTCAGGCTTGGTCAGCGCGCTGACGTAGACGCGGCGAACCGCACCCGGTTTGCCGAGAAACTCCTGAGCTAGCGCAATTGGTGCGACGATCTGGTCGTCTTCGCCGCCGCCAGTAGAAAGAATTCCACTGACACGCAACTGGCGGCCCGAGACGGTAAGCTCGTCACCAGCCTTCGCCGAAAGCCGCACTGCCAGCCGCTCTCCAAGCAGAATATTTCGGGAGTTGTCATCCGGCCACGCTCCCGAAACTTTCCACCAGGGATGCGTAGATCGCACCCCAGTGGTGAACTCCTCCTTGCCAAACGAAACTTGCTTGGCAAAGTAGGTCCCGAGCAAAGTGAGATTTTCCGTGCCTCCGTCGTGCTGCAGCGTAACATTCACCGGAAGCATCGGGGCGAACCCGGTGATGTTGTTCTGCCAGAAAGTACCCTTGATTTTCGGCAGGTCGGCTTCGTTCAGAAACGCGCCATCGCTCGGAGGCTTCAGGTTCACGCCGCCAATTTCCACGTCC
This sequence comes from Candidatus Sulfotelmatobacter sp., assembly GCA_049673585.1. Taxonomy (GTDB): domain Bacteria; phylum Acidobacteriota; class Terriglobia; order Terriglobales; family Acidobacteriaceae; genus Sulfotelmatobacter. Next base: position 255,420 of record JBATXV010000016.1, read on the forward strand.
AGCGTGTCTTCTTCGGGAGTGATTAACAGGTTGGCGCCGATGGTGCGCAGCTCGCGATTAATTTTGTCGCCGATGTCTGTGGCGACCGCAATCATTGCCGTGGCCACCGTTACGCCCAGTGTGATGGCAACACCCGCCAGCAATTTGCGCCGCTTCTGCCGCCGGAAGGATTCGTAGACGAGCCGGGCGAACATCCTCTACTGCTTCTCGAACATGCGGCTACCGGCCGCAATGTCCGCCTCTTGAATAATCACGGAGTCAGCAGTTTGCGTTGCCTTGAGCGGCACTGGATTGCATCCGCCTTTCGCGCCCACCGACTGCGGATTGATCGGCGCGGCACAGTTCTTGCAAACCACCATATTGCCCGACTTGTAGAAACCGACCGCTCCGCAGATTTCACAAGCATCGAAGACTGTGGCAATCTTGCCGTCCGGCTTCTGATAGAGCCAGAATCGGATCTCCGTGCCATTCTCCTGCGCCTGATAGCGGTGCAGGTCGCCATCTGAAACCTGCGCTAGCGGAATCTTTACCTGACCGTTGGTGAAACTAACCTCCGTGGCCGGTGAGAGTGCGCTTACGCTCTTGGCATAGATAAACTCCGCCGTGACCAGCGTGATGAAAAGAAAAGAAAAACCGTATACCGAAGCCATCCAGAAGCGTTCCTTGCGAGCCGTCCAGGCGGACTTGCGCCGCTCCGCCGCCGATGCGGGCTCGGGAACAGGTTGACGCCGCTTAGCATCGAATAACACCATCAGCGCAGCCAGCGCGAAAATCGTGACGAAAAAGAAAAGATCGTTGCGCACAATCGGACCGATGATGGCCATCTCGCGCTTGGAGGAGGCAATCACACCGCTCTCCGACAACTCATGCAGACCGGCCACAACCAACTGCAGCGCTACCAGAAACAGGATGGCTGTCGTCACCCGGAAAAACTTCTGCAGATTAATCCGCACACTGCCTTTCACAAACATCACGCCAAAAGCGACAGCCGCCAGCACGCCCAGCAACGTGCCAAGAAAGCTCATGAGTTCAGTTGAATTCAGAGAAACAGCGGAAAGGATCAACACGGTCTCCGCGCCCTCGCGCAGCACCATCAGAAACACAAAGAAAAACAGACCGACCCAGGCATCGTTCCCGGCAAGCAGGCCGACCTTGCCCTCAATCTGGCCTTTCAGTTTGCGCCCGGTCTTCATCATGAAAATAATCATGGTGACGACGAAGAAGGCCGCAGCCAGCATGACCCAGCCTTCGAAAACGTCTTCATTCCAGTTCAGCCGGGAAATCACGACCGCGACGCCGATGCTTCCGAGGAAAGCGGCGCCCAGCGCGGCGTAAACAGTCTTGCGCAGATCATTCCGGCCAATCTTGGCCAGATAAGCCAGCGTGATGCCGACAATCAGTGCGGCCTCAACCCCTTCGCGCAGCGTGATGATGAAAGCTTGAAGCATTGATAGGACCTGGTTTCCTGCGAATGATCTTGAAAATGAATTTCAATTTCAACTTCAAGGATATGCCGCCAGCGGCAGGTGCGTCAATCCGCGGCATCACAAACGCGCGTGATCTGCATCACACGGGGAAATCGGGGATTAAACGGGGATCGTGCTGCGGTCAGCTCGTGCAGTGCCGGTATCCACGAGCCGTTTAGTAGAGGATTCATTCATATCCGCTTTAAAAACGCCTCAGCCTGCTCCAGCTGCGGGAACAATTTCTCTTCCGCCTGAAACTCCGGCGAATGCACGCACCGCCGGCTCCCGCGCAACCTGACGGGATGCTTCAAGTGCAGCATCTCGTGGTAGACGATGTATTCCACGGCGTAACGCGGAACGGCTGCCTGATCAAAGATTCGGCTGATGACAATCGCATTGTGCGCCGGATCGTAATGCCCCAGGATGCGTCGAGTCTTGCTCGGACTCCAACTCATGCGCGGCCGCCCCAGCAGTCCGTGAAAGAAGCGCCGGTTCAGGTCCTCGAACACAGCGTCCAGATCGTAGACGTGGCCTTTCGGAGAATGCAGCCGCTTGCGTCCTCGCATCTGCCGCACCAGATGTGCCTTCCTCACAACTTCGTGGCTGGCCACATATTTTCGATAACGAGCCGCCTGGCCTCGATCGATGGGCTTGCGGTACATCTTGGCCAGCAGAATGTGGACGATCGCCCGTACTACCGCATCCGGCGCGCCTTCGAGTAGATCGGAAAGCCTCACCAGAAGCCTTCCCTCCCGCAAGCGAATCGTGTTGTTGACGTTCGCGAAAGCGAAGAACTCAATCTTCAGCTCAGGCGCCAAGGCACCCGGCCGCAGCTGCCGGTGTTCCTCATGAAAGATTTCGAGTAGTCCCTCACGCACAGTGAGGCCAGATTAGCACGACACGATTGGCATCGGATGATTGCCACCAGATCAGTGGCACGAGGACGTTCACTCAGATTTGTCCGCGGCGGGCTTCGACGCAAACTTCTTCTTGTGCTTAGCCGCGTCTTCCTGGTCCGCCAGCAGCTTGCGATGGTCTTCCACAGAACCATCAAGCGTGTCGAGGGCTTCGGTCAAAGCGAATTCGTACTGTTTGGCTTCCTGCGCGGAAACACCGGCTGCATCCCTCAGCGCAAGCAGCTTGGCCTGGAACTCAGTGTCGGCGTCGATGATCCCCTTCAACGGCTTGCGAATGTCATTCTTGCGATCGACATAGGTGTCGATGTTGTCGTTCAGTTCATCATAGATCAGCAGGAAGTCATCCAGTCTGTCATGCGTTTGCTGCGCCCGGTCCTTCGTCTTGGGATCGCTGCGCATCTGCTCCATGGCGACCAAGCGCGCCCGGGCAAACTTTACGTAAAGAGAAAGCCGTTGCTGAGGTTCCCAACTGGCATCACGGATCTGGTCAATCTCCGCCTGGGTGAAGGGATCCCGGTGACGCTGGGCCGAAGTCAGCGCCGCCATCGTCAAGAACAAGCCCAAACCAGCGCAAACTCGAATTCGACGAACGCTCATTTGTTGTCAACTTTCGGAAACATGGCAACCAGCAGATCGTCCCGAACCTTTTGCAGGCGGTCAATCGTGTTCTGTATCTGTGCCTGGTCCTCGTGGGAGACGGCGTGACTCATGTCGGTGAGCTTGCGCACCATCTTGCGGAGAGCGATCTCGCTCTGTTTTTCACGCTTGCGCGACTGAATCGCATAGTCGCGAGCCAACTCAGCATAGGCGACCACGTCAGCCAGCGAGGCCTTCGCTTTATCGCTGTCGCCGGCAATATACAACCGATCCGCATCACCCAGTTGCCGTTCAGATATGCGAATGCACAGCGCTGGACGATCGCCGACAGCTACATTGGCCACACGTCCCTTCAGTTCTTCGACCGAAGGCTCCTGGCGGCCGCTCATTCTGGAAGGCGCCGCCAATGCGAGCAGCGCTAAGCCTGCCGCCGCAGCCAGCGAGAATCGTGAATGTCCTGTCCCCAACAACATCGGTTTCCCGCAGGCTATCGCCTCGGCTCAATGGCAATCAGCCGATGCTTCGCCTGCCACTCCTGATCAGGATACTTCCCTCCGGCGTTGTTAAGGAAGAGGTGATAGTTGGCGGCGGCTTTTTTGAAGTCCCGCAGGTGATCGTAGGCCGAGGCCCGCATGAAATAGGTCATCGGAGTCTCCGGCAGCAGCTTGGCTCGGGCATCCAGCGCACGAATGATGACTGGGTAATCCTTATTGTCGTTGGCCGCGAATGCCAGATCGTAATATGCGCCTCCGAAGTTCGGCTTCAGCGTCACTGTCGTGATGAACTCCCGCTGTGCTTCGGGCGATTTCTTCTGCCACAACAGGGCCTTGCCCAGCCCATCATGCAACTCCGCCTCGTTAGGGTGTGCAACCAGCAGCGCGCGGTAGGCCGCCTCGGCAAGGTCATTTTTCCCAGCGGCAGCGTATACCTCCGCAAGATCGCGCTGCGCCGCATCGTCATTCGGCGCCAGCTTCAGTCCGGCCTGCAATTCTGCTATGGCAGCGTCGGTCTTACCCTCGGCCACGAGCATGCGTCCCAACTGGATGTGCACGGCGGCCGAATCCCCATTTGCCGGCAGCAGCTTTCGCAAGTATTCTTCCGCTTCAGGAAACCGGCGCCCGCGCATGTAGATGTTGGCCAAACCCATGACCGCATCTGTCGACCGCGAGTCGAGTGCCAGTGCCTGTTTGTATTCCTGCTCAGCCGCACCAAACTTATTTTCCTGTTCGAGAAGTTCTCCCGCGGAAAGATGCGGTTCAGCCTGCTTCGGTTGCAGCGCCGCCGCGCGCTGGTATGCCGCCAGCGCCTCCTCAGGTTTCGACTTTTCGATGGTCTCCCCGAGCGAAAGCCAGGCCCGGTATTGACCTTCGGCCACGTGCGCCGTGGGTTGTAACTGCGTCGCCGCCCGTAGAAATTGCTCTGCTTCAGGTTGCCCGGTCTTGGCCAGTTGCAGCCCGAGATTCAAGTTCGATTCAAAAACGTCGGGCTTAGCCGCTACTGATTTGCGGTAAGCCGCAATCGAGTCATCCAACTTGCCGAGCTCATTTTCCACAAAGCCAAGATCGAACCATCCCACATAGCTCGCAGGCTGGCGATCAAGCAATTTCCGAAGCAGAGGCTCCGCCGCAGCATAATCTCGTTTTTCAATCGCATCTTCCGCCTGAGTAAGTTCGGCGGGCTGAGCCGGAGAATCTTCATCCTCCACCTGAATGTGATGCACGGTCCGGTGGCCCTGCGGTTTCGATGAAGATGATGAAGACTGCGATGAAGGCTGGGATGAAGCCTGTCCCGAAGGCGCGCTGGCATCCTGTGCGACCGAGCACAAGGCCGCCGTCAACATCAACAGGCAGCCCGCAAAAACTTTACTTGCTCCCATTGGACCGCGCCGCTCCATTACCACTGCTCACGCTATTCCCGCTCAGCACTCGAGCCAGATATTTGCCGGTATAAGAGCCGGGCACCTTCGCGATCGCCTCTGGCGGACCCACTCCCACTATTTTCCCGCCGCGCGCTCCACCCTCCGGCCCCAGGTCGATCACCCAATCCGCAGTCTTGATAACTTCCAGATTGTGTTCGATCACCAGGATCGATCCCCCCGCATCAATAAGACGGCGGAAGGCTGCCAATAGTTTGCTGACATCATCGAAATGCAGCCCCGTCGTGGGTTCATCAAAAATATAAAGCACACGCCGCCGTCGCGCCCTTTCTTCTGCACGTGCCGCCGCCGGCCGCCCAATCTCGCGACCCGCGGGCTGCAGGTGCGCCGCCAGTTTCATGCGCTGCGCTTCTCCTCCCGACAAGGTTGTCGCCGATTGCCCCAGCCGCAAATATCCCAGACCAACTTCTTCGAGCACGCGCAGCTTGTCGGTCAGCTTTGGCACTTCGGCAAAAAACTTGAGCGCCTCCTTCACCGTGAGGTTCAACACTTCGTGAATATTCTTTCCGCGGTAGCGCACGTCGAGCACCTGCGCCTTATAACGAGTCCCTTTGCACTCTTCGCAAATGAGTTCAACGTCGGCGAGAAACTGCATCTCCACCGTAACCGTGCCATCGCCCTGACAAGTCTCGCAGCGCCCACCAGGAATGTTGAAAGAAAAATGCCCGGAGGCAAAACCACGCTTCTTCGCCTCAGGCAGCGAGGCAAAAAGTTCGCGGATGGCGTCAAACGCCTTGATGTAAGTCACCGGATTCGATCGCGGCGTCCGCCCGATCGGAGATTGATCGACCAGCACCACTTCGTCAATGAACTGATCCCCCTCCAGAGTTTCCCACGTCGCCGCGCCGCGCGCCGCTCCCAGGCTCTGCTGCTTCTTGGCTTCTCCCAGCGCCTGATAAAGCACCTGATGCAGCAGCGTCGATTTCCCTGACCCCGAAACTCCGGTAATTGCCACCAGCATTCCCAACGGAATGCAAATGTCCAGGCCTTTCAGATTGTTCGCCCTCACGCCCTTGATTCTGATCTGCTGCACGCCTGGCTGTCGTCGCGCGGCCGGTATCTGAATGCGCAAATCTTCCGCCAGATAACGTCCGGTAAGCGATGCCGGATTCCGCACAATCTCTTCATACGTTCCCGCAGCCACCAGCTTGCCGCCGTTTTCCCCAGCTCCGGGACCGAGGTCGAGAATCCGGTCGGCCGTCCGCATAATGTCAGGATCGTGCTCCACCACCAGAATCGTATTTCCCAAATCGCGCAGGTCTTGCAAGATCTTGATCAGGCGGTGCGTGTCGCGGCTATGCAGCCCGATCGAAGGCTCATCCAGCACGTAGAGCGTCCCCACCAGCCGCGATCCGAGCGAGGTGGCCAGCTGAATCCGTTGCGCCTCACCCCCAGAAAGCGTGGACGACAACCTGTCGAGCGTCAGATATTCGAGGCCCACGTCATTGAGAAACCGCAACCGTTCGCGAATCTCCTGCAGCAACCGCTCTGCAATCTCGGCTTCTTCCGGGCTCAACTGAACCTCAGCGAAGAATTTGGCCGCGTCCTCCACCGTCATCGCGCAAACTTCGCAAATGTTTTTCCCGTTGATCTTCACCTGCCGCGCTTCCAGCCGAAGCCGCGTCCCGCGACACTCAGGACAAGTCGAATATCCGCGATAGCGGCTCAAAAACACCCGAATGTGCAGCTTGTACTTCTTCCGCTCCAGATAGGCAAAGAATCCGCGCACGCCCAGGAATTTTCCATCTCCATCCAGAATGAGTTCCCGTTCCGCTTCGCCAATCTCAGCCCAAGGCACATCCAACGGAATGCCTTCCTGTTTGGCAAACCGTTTCATGTCGGTAAACACGGGCCGGTACTTGGGCTTGTTCCAGGGATCAACAGCGCCTTCGCCCAACGATTTCGTTTTGTCGGGAATGACCAGGTCGAGATCGAAGTCAATCGTGTTTCCGAACCCCTGGCACCGCGGGCACGCTCCATAAGGATTGTTGAAGGAAAACAACCGCGGCTCCGGCTCTTCATAACGCAGACTGCAGTTCTTGCATTCGAAGCGCTGCGCAAACCGCAACTGCCGTGCCGGCTGATCGTCATGCGGCGGCAGGTCGAAAATCACTTCGCCTGCCTCCCGGTAAGCAGTTTCGACCGCATCCACGATGCGCGATCGCGACTCTGCCGAAATCGTAAGCCGGTCCACCAGCATAAACACTGGCTGGTCAAAGCGAATGTCCAGCAGCGACTCCGGCGTCGAAAACTCAAACACCTGCCCCGCCTGATACAGCCGATTAAAGCCCGCCTTACGCAACTCGAACAGCCGAGTCTTAAGCTGGTCCGTAAGTCCCGAGTCCGCAGCCGCAGTCTTCTTGGCAGACTTGCGTCCGCGCCCGGCTTTCTTTTCCGCTTCCTGCGTCGCGGCCGCGGCCGACTGCAAAGGAAAAACCACCTGCACCCGGGTTTCCGGGTCCAGCGCCAATACCGCATCCGCAATCTCGTCGACGGTATCTTTCTTCACCTCGCGACCGCAGTTCACACAATAAGTGCGCCCGATGCGGGCAAACAGCAACCGCAGATAGTCGTAAATCTCGGTCGCCGTCGCTACGGTCGATCGTGGATTCCGCGTAGTGTTCTTCTGCCGGATCGCCACGGCCGGGGCGATGCCATCAATCGAATCCACGTCCGGCTTCTCGATGCGCTCCAAGAACTGCCGCGCATACGCTGAGAGCGACTCCACATAGCGCCGCTGGCCCTCCGCATAAATAGTGTCAAACGCGAGGGAAGATTTGCCGGAGCCCGAGACCCCCGTGACCACGGTCAGAGTGTTGTGAGCAACCTCAAAATCGATGTTCTTGAGATTATGAACGCGCGCGCCGCGAACAATAATGCTTTCCGTGGGTAGTAAGTCAGACATCGGATAAAAGGTTCGGCGGAGGATGCCATCCCCGCCGGGAGTGTTCCCAGCGTCTTCAGAGAGCCCTGCCGAATCTTTTATTATAAATCAGAGACCTTCGTGGAAAGCGCAGGCATTAGCCGAAGCGCCTGAGAAAGCGGGGACGGGTAGAGCGCGAAGAGGCGAAAGATAGAATCGCGAAAGTCTAATCCGGATCCTGATCGCGCCGCTTTCCATACCGCATAGCCAAACCAAAACCAAACACCATAATTCCAACCGGAGGCACCAACAGCACTAGAATCGCGCGATTGAGCGCCTGCTGGCCCTCCTTGGGCGTGCTCCGGGCAGTCGCATTGCACATCGCGCAGCCCTGCCCGAAACTGGGTATCGCGCAAAAATAAAGCACCGCCAACAGCGCAAACACTCGAAGCTTGTGGTTAAGAAACTTCATCGCGATTCCCAATTCTACTTCACGCCCAGCCGCAGAATGCGGTCCGCGTCGGGGAAGAAGAATAAGTACATGATCACGAACAAGCCTGCGACTCCAATCACCAGCATCCAGCGCATCAGCGCCGTCTCAAACTTTAGGTGCATGAAGAAAGCAATGATCAAGGCGGACTTGATCACCGACAGCACCAGCAGCACTTGCAGCATGCGCACCGGCACAAATATCTGCCGGTAACCGAGCCACACTTCCACCCCGGTCAGAAACAGCAGCGCGCCCCAAACCCAGAAATACTGCCCTTTGCTATCGTCGTGCGCAGCCACATCGTGCATAGGATTTTTCCCCTCTTCCAACACTAAATCTTGGTCGACATCAAATACACCAACGGGAAAATAAACATCCAAACCAAATCCACAAAGTGCCAATAGAGCCCCGCGACCTCAACATCGTGCGCATCGTAAACTTTCGGTTTCAGAAACAGAATCACCGCCGCGATAATCAGACCAATCAGCAGCGCATTGACCAGATAATGAAAAACATTGTCCGACGGAATCAGAAGAAATCCCGCCAGCCATAGCCCCCCCAGAATCGGTAAAAACCACTTGCGCAGCGCCACCACGCCCAGATAAATCACGCCAATGGTCACGTGCAGCATGTGCATCGCAGTGAGGCCAAAGAACGTCGCCGCAAATTGCGGCACGCCAGTCGAGATCTTCGCGTACTCGGAGTCCAGTTGCCCTGCAGGCTTCGGAAACGCCGGCAAACTCAACCCTTCGTGGATCAGATGAGTCCACTCCTTCGCGTGCAGAATGATGAAGGCGGTTCCAAACGCCATCGTGGCCAGCAGCCAAAGCCGCGTCCAAACCCGGTCGGCCCGCTGCGCGGCAAACACCCCCAGCACCATGGTCAGAGAACTCGAGAGCAGGCAAGCCGTCATCACCGTTGCGTTGATGATGCTCTCCTTGCCAAACGGCGTGGGCCACGCGGTATAGATGCGGTTGTAACTGAAGGCAAACAGCAGGGCTCCGAACGTCAGCGAGTCCGAGGCCAGAAATAACCACATCCCAACCTTCTTCGAATAAGCTCCGAACAGCGGCGCTTCATATTCTCCGGAAACCCCGTGCTGCACAGCAGCGGCGTCAGCCATCCCTTAATTTCTCCTTCCCCTTATCGCGCGAACGCAAGTAGAGCGAAAACGTAAATCCACAATACCGCCATGAAGTGCCAGTACCAGGCCGCAACATCCACCACGATCCGCCGCCCTTCGATCGGCTTGTGCAGAAGGGAAGTGATGCCTGCCCAGAACAAGGCAATGATCCCTCCCAGCAGATGTACTGCGTGCGCCGCCGTGAACAAATAAACGAACGAGCTGTCCGGATTCGTGCTGACAAAAAAACCACGGCTTCTCAAATCCGCCCACGCAATCCCCTGTCCCACCAGAAATGCCAATCCGAGAATCACCGTCACGCCCAGCCACGGAAAATTTCGTTCCTCTCCCAGCGAAACTCCCGGGATCGACCGCACCGGAGCCAGCGCCGCCCGCCGCGCAATCCCGCGCCGGGCGCCCTCCATGGTCAAACTGCTGATAAGCAGGATCGCCGTATTGATCGCCAGCAGCAACCAGGGCAACTGCACCCCGCCCCAGTCGCGAAAATAAGTGCGGCTAGCATCGTCAAACGTCGGCAAGCCCCGCCGCACGATCAGCGCACTGGTCAGCGAAACAAAGACCATGCAGATGGTCGCGATGGCGCAAATCATTCCCAACCGCGCCCGCCGCAATCGCATTCCATAATTCGGAGAGCCATCTCCGCGGCCCTCATCGCCGCCGCCGCCCAAAGGCGGCGCTGGCGGTTCTTGATCATGGCCAGCATGATCAATCGGACGAGTTGGAGTGTAAGTCGCCATGAAAAACTCTGCTCTTCAGTGCGCCGCCGGAACTGTCACCGGATCCGTCTGCATCACATAATCCTTAGCCGCACCCGGAACTCCATACTCATAAGGACCGTGATAAACCACCGGCGTCACGCCGCCAAAGTTGTCATGCGGAGGCGGCGTTGCGGTCGTCCACTCCAACGTAGTCGCTTCCCACGGATTGTCGCTGGCTTTCTTTCCCTTGAACATGCTCCAGAACAGGTTGATCACGAAAATAAACTGCGCCGCGATCGTGATGATCGCGGCGTAGGTCATGAAGCGGTGAATCGGCATCAGCTTCACCAGATACGCCACTTCCGTATATTGGGAGTACCGCCGCGTTCCTCCCGCAATGCCCAGGTAATGCATTGGCATGAAGATCGCGTAGGTTCCGATCAGCGTGATGAAGAAGTGCACCCGTCCCCAAGTCTCATTCATCATCCGCCCGAACATCTTCGGGAACCAGTAATAGGTTGCCGCAAACATTCCAAAGATCGCAGCCACGCCCATGATCAGGTGGAAGTGCCCGACCACGAAATAAGTGTCGTGCAACTGAATGTCGAGCACCGGCTGCGCCAGGAACGGCCCGCTCAATCCGCCGGAGACGAATAGGGAGACGAATCCGATGGCATACAGCATCGGAGTCTGGAAACGAATGTGCCCCCGATGCATTGTCCCCAGCCAATTGAACGTCTTGATCGCCGAGGGTACGCCGATGCACATGGTCAGCAGCGAAAAAGCAAACGCCGAATATGGGCTCATCCCACTCATGAACATGTGATGGCCCCAAACCATGAACCCAAGAAAACCGATCGAAAGCATGGCATAAACCATGGCTTTGTAGCCAAAGATCGGCTTGCGCGAGAAGGTCGATAAGATCTGCGAAGTAACGCCCATCCCCGGCAGAATCGCGATGTAAACCTCGGGATGCCCGAAGAACCAGAACAGATGCTGCCACAGCAAAGGTGAGCCGCCCTTGTGCTGCATGATCTGTCCATTCACCACCACCAGCGGCACATAAAAACTCGTGCCCAGATTGCGATCCATCAGCAATAAAATCCCCGCTGAAAGCAGCACGCCAAAAGCCAGCAGCCCCAGAATCGCCGTGATAAACCACGACCACACGGTCAACGGCATGCGCATCATGGTCATCCCCTTGGCCCGCATATCCAGTGTGGTCGTCAGGAAATTCAAAGCGCCCATCAGCGACGCCAGACAGAAAATCGCGATGCTGGTAATCCACAGATCCGCGCCCAGCCCCTCACCCGGACCGGCGCTTTGCACCGCACTCAGTGGTGGATATCCCGTCCACCCGTGCAGCGGAGCTCCGCCCGTGACAAAAAATGCTGCGATAATCACCACGAAGCCGACAAAGGTTGTCCAGAACGAAAGCATGTTCAGGACCGGAAACGCCATATCCGGCGCGCCAATCTGAATGGGCAGAAAGTAATTTCCAAATCCTCCCTGCGGCGCCGTAGTCAGCACGAAGAACACCATGATCGTTCCATGCATGGTGAGCAGGCTGAGATAAGTTTCCGGCTTGATCTCGCCCACCAGTGGCAGCACGGCGCCAGGCCATACCAGATGGATCCTCATCAGCAGCGACAAAAACATCCCCACAAACACTGCCGTGAGCGCCAGAAAGAAATACTGCATTCCGATCACTTTGTGATCGAGGCTAAAGATGTACTTCCGAATAAAACCCTGAGGAGCGTGCGCGTGCGGGTTCTCCATGGCAACCATTTATTGTTTCTCCGCCTCCCGTGCCGCCAGCCACTTGTCGAAATCCTCCGGGCTGACGACGTGTACCATGCCGTGCATTTTGTAATGACCCAGGCCGCAGAGTTCGGCGCACGCAATTTCATACTCGCCAATCGCCGTCGGCGTGAAGTGCATGTGAATGTTGAGTCCAGGAACCGCATCCTGCTTGAAGCGCAACGAAGGCACAAAGAAGCTGTGGATCACATCCACCGACCGCAAGCTCAAATCGACCTGGCGGCCGACCGGCACATACATCGTGCCCGTAACCACATCATCCTTCGCCGCCGGATCCGAAGTGTCCAGCCCTACCGCAGCCTCACCACCGGCTGAGGGGTCCATCAGCTTGGGGCTGGTCGCTCCATATTTTCCATCCGGTCCCGGATAGCGGAAGTACCACGCAAACTGCATCCCGGTAACCTCCACCTGCACCGCACCCGGGCCCGCCGGATCCCAGCGCTGCGCAGCCCATACGCTGCTGCCCATCAGATTTAATCCGACGAACAGAATGGTAGTCAGCACCGTCCAAATTATCTCTAGCTTGACATTGCCGTGCGAATAATCCACCGGAGGAGAAGAAGGCTGTTCCCGGTAGCGCCACGCGAAGTAGCCCAGCGAGAGCTGTGCCGCCAGGAAAACCATCCCCATCAATACAAACGTGAGGGCGAATTGCCCGTCGATAAACTTTGCCGAAGCAGCAGCGCCCACCGGCAGCCACCAGGTCTTCGCCACAAAAAAGTAGGTGCTGGCCAGAGTGATCAGCCAGATAACGACCAGTAACGCGAGGCCCATTCCCCAGTCCTCCACCACAGCAGACGACGCGAACGATTTGCCCTTAGCAGTTGCCGCGCCCCACAGCGTTAAGCAACAGTCGGCGGCGAGTTTACCACAGCCGCTTGAGGATATCGCAACCGAGTTACCAAGAAAGAAAACGTCACGTCGAAACCAGGTCGGCGAAAACAAATTGATCCTGCACGACGGTCTCGCCCACCGTCACCGGCACAACCCCATTCAGCATCGGCCCGGCATAAACGAACGAATGGAACTCGCCGCGCTCGCCGCAAGGGTCCACTCCCTCCGGCAGCGCCGCGAGAAGGTCTTCATCAAACTCGCGGCCGGCGAACGACCGATCAAGTTTTTCCGTGTCGATGCAAGTCAACTTCGCCCGCACGCCCGATACGATCATCTCCTCGGCCAGAGCACGCGTCGGCATCCCCCACACCGGAAACACCGGCTCGAGCCCAGTGTCTTTCATCTGCTTCACCCGGTAAGCCCGCACATCTTCCAGAAACAAATCCCCGAACGCAACTGCTTCAATGCCTTCCGCAACCGCCCTGGCGCAGGTCCGCGCCATAAGCGCTTCATACTGCTCATTCGAGCACGGCCAAGGCAGCGGGACAGCCCAAAGCGGAAGCCCGGCAGCGGCAGCCTGCCGCTCCACCAACTCCCGTCGCACCGCATGCATGGCCACGCGATCAGCCTCTTCGTTAAAGGTAGTCAGCAGCCCCACCACCTCATACTCGCCGCGCTGCCGCAGCAGATGCAGACTCCAGGCGCTATCTTTCCCGCTGCTCCAAGATAAGAGAATCCGCATGGAAGTTTCTTGAGTTGTCTTGCCCTGTGTTCCTCTGTCCCCCGTGTTAAAGATCTTGCCTTGATCCGCGCGAATCCGCGAAAATCCGTGGCCAAGTTTTACTTCTCACTCCACTCCGGCACCTGTCCCGGAGTCCACGGCGCTCCAGCAGCCGCCATATTCTTCTCCAGCTTAGCCAGATCAACTTCAACCAGCGTCCGAAGTTTCGCCAGCTCCCCGGCAAACTCGCCCGCAGCAATGTTGTAATCGTCAATATGAGTCTGCGTCGGCTTGGTGAGAGCAAAGCGTTCACCCTCAAGAATGATCTCGACCCGATCGTTGATCGACGACGGCACCGGCTCTTGAAGCTTCTGCAGCTCCCGATCTCCCCGTAGCACGCGCAGGATCCCGCGATTCGTCTGCTCGATCGCATCCGCCGCGGCGCTCAACTGCTTCTCGGCCGCCGGCGTTTCCCGCAGCGCCGCCCGAATCGACTTGAGCCGGGCGTCCACCTCGTCAGCCGTGTGCAGCGCCCCCGAAACTGCGCGGTAAAGGCGCGCCACCTTCCGCAGAAATTCTTCCTGCGCCGCCCGGTCGGCCGCACTCAGCCCAGCCGCCCCATCAGTCACCACTTTGAAGTTCTGCGCCCCACCTAACTCTGTAACCGCTCCATCCACCTTCTGAAACACGCGCACAGAATAATTCCCGGAAATCACCAACGGCCCCAACGTTCCCGCCGGGGCAAAATCTTCACCCTCCTCAGTGCTGTCCCCCAGCGACGGCGCGGAATAGCGCAAGTCCCAAGCCGCCCGCTGAAAGCCCGACTCAATGCTGCCCTCCACTCGACGGATCGGCGCGCCCGATTCGTCATAAACCACGAAATAAACTTCCGGCTTAGGCTCCTCCGCCTCCGCTCGGAGTTCGTCATTCGTGGGATAAGGCAACGTCTGGTTTTTCTTAGCCGCTTCCTTCTCGGCGTCCTGTCGTTTCTCTTTCTTGGTCTTCAGCTTCTCTTTCAAGTAAGCCGTAAACACCGCCCCATAAGGAGGATTGTCCGCCGTATAAAACGCATCCCCCTGAAATCCCTTCTTCGGACCGCCCAGCGGATGACGCTCGATGTACAACAACGAATCCTTCACCGGAAACAGCGCCGCACTCTGTTCCAGCGATTCTGCCTTGATCTGCCGCAAAGCCGAAATATCGTCCAGCACGTAAAAGCCGCGTCCGAACGTAGCAATCACCAGATCGCTCTCGCGCGCCTGTATCACCATGTCGCGCACCGCAATCGTCGGCAACCCTCCTTTAAGCTGCACCCAGTGCGAACCGCCGTCGACGGTAAAAAACGCCCCGAACTCCGTCCCCGCAAACAGCAGGTTGGCATTTACCGTATCTTCCGCAAAAGCAAGCACCGGACCATTCTCGGGAAGATTCCCCGCAATCGAAGTCCATGTCTTTCCCGCATCACTCGATCGCAGCAGATAAGGTTTGAAGTCTTCATTCTTGTGATTGTCGAACGCCGCATAAACCGTGTTGGCGTCGTGCAGCGAAGCCGCCAGCCGACTCACATAAGTCTCATCTGGAACCCCGGCGAACTTCTCATACTTCGTCCAATTCGCCCCGCCATCGGCCGTCACTTGAATCAGCCCATCGTCGGTGCCCACATAGATCAGACCTTCCTTTTTCGGCGACTCCGACAGCGCCACAATGTTCCCGTAAAATGAAGTCGACTGATTCTTCGCGACCGCGTCCGGTTCCCAGACTCTCCCCATCACGGGCAGCTTGTTCCGGTCGATCTGCCGCGTAAGGTCTCCGCTGATCTCCTTCCACGTGTCGCCCCGGTCATCGCTGCGAAAAAGTCTATTGGCCGCAAAATAAATCCGCGTATGCGAGTGCGGACTGATGATCACCGGCGAATCCCAATTCCACCGCAGCGGAGGCTCGCCCTTGCCTTCCTGCGGCTGCAGCAACAGTTCCTGCCCCGTAGGCTTGTCATAGCGCACCAGCACGCCGTATTGCGATTCCGAATAAACCGTATTCGCATCCTCGGGATCGACCTGCGAGTGGAACCCATCGCCCCCGGTAGTGACATACCAATCCGAATTCACAATGCCGTTCAGATTGCGCGTCCGCGCCGGTCCGCACCACGAAAAATTGTCCTGCGTCCCGCCGCACACGTTGTAGAAGGGGAGCGCATTGTCCACCGCCACGTCGTAGAACTGCACCGTAGGCAGGTTCGCCTTGAATTCCCAATTCTTGGAATCATCCCAGGTCTCATACATCCCGCCGTCCGACCCAAAAATCCAGTGCTTGGTATCGTCCGGATCAATCCACACCGCGTGATCATCCCCGTGATGATTCGTCTCCTCCACCTTATGCAAAGTCTTCCCGCCGTCGACCGACTCGCGCATGGTCACATTCATCACAAAGATGCGATCCACGTTCTTCGGATCAGCCACCACCCGCGCGTAATACATTGCACCTAAATCGAATTCATTCCGCCGCTCCCAGGTCGCGCCCTTGTCGTCCGACCGGAAAATCCCGCCCTTGCCGTCTCCCGCCTCGATCGTCGCGTACACCACATTCGGATCAGCCGGCGAAACCGCCAGCCCAATCCGTCCCATATCCACCGTAGGCAGCCCCGATTTCAGTTTGTTCCAGCTGGCCCCAGCGTCCGTCGACTTGTAGATCGCACTCTCCGGTCCGCCATCGATCAGAGTGTAAACATGCCGCCGCCGCTGGTAAGCCGCCGCATAAAGAATGTCCGGATTCGCCGGATCAATCGCCACATCCGCCACGCCCGTGTTCTCGCTGATAGTTAAAACAGCCTTCCAGTTCTTCCCACCGTCGACAGTCTTGTAAAGCCCGCGATCCCCGCCGGGTCCCCACAGCGGCCCCTCGGCCGCCACATAAACCACTTTCGAGTCCCGCGGATCGATCACCACCCGCCCAATATGCTCTGACTTCTTCAGCCCCAGGTTCGTCCAATTTTTCCCGCCATCATCCGACCGATAAATTCCGTCGCCGTACGACACACTGCGCTGGCTGTTACTCTCGCCCGTCCCCACCCACACCACCGCCGGATCATTCGGATCAAGCGTGACCCACCCAATCGAATACGACCCCTCCTTGTCGAACACCGGAGTCCACGTTGTGCCATCGTTCACCGTTTTCCAAACCCCGCCCGAAGCCACGCCGACGTAATACTCAAATTTGTCCTTGGGATTCACCGCAATCGACATCACCCGCCCCGAAGCCACAGCCGGCCCAATCAACCGAAACTTCAGCCCGGAAAAAGTGTCCGCCGTCATCCCGCCCTTCTTCTCCTCGGCAGGCGCCTCTTTTTTCTCCTCCTTCTTCTGCTCTTTTTTCTGCGCCTTCTTGTCCGCATCCTTATCCTGCGGCGCTGCGAGCAAAGTGGAGAATGCGAAGCAGATGGTTGCGAGAACAACAGCGAGGCGTGATTTCACAGAGGGCTCCGATCCAAAGATTTCCGAAACCGATATGTATACAGGATTCCGCCCAGACTTAGAAGCAGGACTTTTTTTCACCCCCTGTCATCCTGAGCGGAGGTTGTGCTTCGCGAACGCGAAGCACAACCGCAGTCGAAGGACCCCTCGCACCACGACGCTATCGCCAGCCTCGCAAGGCGTTTCTATCGTGGGAGCGAGCATGCCAACCTTGCGCGCCCTTCGTGCAAGTTTTGAATGTCGACCATACTCGCTCACGGAATCGGTAACCTTGACCGCGAATGCGCTTCGATCCATATTGGATTGAATGTCTGCCGCCCAAAAATTCACGGTCGTCTTGGGAGGCGCTGCCGCTGCCCTGGCTACATTCATAGCCGTTGAAATCGCCGCCGGATTCCTCTCCGTCGCCGTTAGACTGATTGAGCAGTACACCAAATGGTTCTATCTCGGAGATGAGTGGAACAACTGGCTCGGCGTAGTGTTTCTGTACCGGGGGATACTCCCGGCAATTTTCCTTGGGCTAGTTGTCGGCGCCCGCAGGATCAAATCGCGCTGGAACGAATAATTCAAAGCTCTTCCTTTAGAATCTCCTCATGCCCGCAAAGCCCGAAGGCCACGACACCCGCTACGTGAAAATGCAAAAAAACAATTGCTTCGTCTGCGGCATGAACAATCCCGAAGGCATGCGCCTCAAGTTCACTCTGGACGAAGCCCGTCAAACCTTCATCTGCCGCTTCCGCCTCGGCAAGCGCTACACCGGACCGCCCGGCCACTGCCACGGCGGCGTCATCGCCTGCATCCTTGACGACGCCATGGGCAAGGTAAACAAGCTCCACCACGTGATCGCGCTAACCAAGGAAATGACGGTCGAATACCTCAAGCCTGTTCCGCTGCATAAGCCGCTCCGCGTCGAGGGAAGGGAAGTCAGCGTGCACGGCCGTCAGCACACCAACGAGGCTGAGATCTTCAACGAAAAGGATGAAGTCCTCGCCCGCAGCCGCGGAATCTTCATCGCCATCGACCCCGCAAAAATGTTCGCCAAGTACGCAGAAAGATAGCCCCACATCGACTCATGTGGGGACAGCCGCTCCCGGGTGTCCGCCGGGCGCAGCCCGGCAGCTTCTTGTCAGCGGCACACAGCAAACAGCCACCGAGGGGTACCGCGAATCGCAAACCCACTGTAAAATAAACCAGGCTTCGCTGAAAGCTGACAGCCGATAGCTGAAAGCTGCTTTCCAGAAAAGAGTCGACCATGTCCCAAAACAACGGTAGCAACACCAGTCTCCGCCTGAAAACCGGCCTAGCCGAAATGCTAAAGGGCGGCGTGATTATGGACGTCACCAACGCCGAGCAGGCCTCCATCGCCGAAAAGGCTGGGGCCGTGGCTGTGATGGCGCTTGAGCGCGTGCCCGCGCAGATTCGCGCTGAGGGCGGGGTGGCGCGCATGGCTTCGCCTAAGAAGATTCGTGAGATCATGGCCGAGGTTTCCATCCCCGTCATGGCCAAGTGCCGCATCGGACATTTTGCCGAGGCACAGATCTTGCAGGAGCTTGGCGTCGACTACATTGACGAATCCGAAGTCCTCACTCCCGCCGACGAAGCTCACCACGTCGACAAGCACGCTTTCAAGGTCCCATTCGTTTGCGGCGCGCGCAATCTGGGCGAGGCCCTGCGCCGCATTGCTGAAGGCGCGGCCATGATCCGCACCAAGGGTGAGGCCGGCACTGGCGATGTGGTTCACGCCGTCAAGCACATCCGGCAGATCGTGCAGGAGATGAAGATCCTTACCGTGCTGGGCGAAGAAGAACTCTACGCCAAGGCCAAAGAGCACGCCGCACCTTATGAATTGATAAAGATGGTAGCGAAAGCAGGGAAGCTCCCGGTCCCGAATTTCAGCGCAGGAGGAATCGCTACGCCCGCCGACGCGAGCCTGGTCATGCAACTGGGCGCCGAAGCCGTCTTCGTAGGCAGCGGCATCTTCATGAAAGACTCGACCAACTTCGCGGATCCCGCGGAAGCCGAAAAACGAGCGCGTGCCATCGTCAAAGCCGCCACGCACTTCAACGACCCTAAAGTGTTACTTGAAGTCAGCGAAGATTTGCAGGGAGCGATGAAGGGCCTGGCTGTAGCGGGGCTCGATGAAGCTCACATGCTGCAGACGCGGGGATGGTAGAAGGACCTGTGCTACTTCGCCGGCAGAAACTCAATCTTCACGTCGCGGCTGGCGGGCTTTAAGTCGAAATCGGCGGTCACGAAAACGCGGTCTGCAGACTCCGCCGCTAATTCCACGCCAAAGGCGTCCACGTAAGGGATCTGGCGTTTCACCTTGATCAATGCGGCGCGAACCGCTCGCTCCGCATCCGCCGGGACCAGTTCAAACCCAAATGCGCTGAGGCGGGAGAGCACCAACTCCATCGCATCGCGGCCGTGGGCCTTGCAGGTGATGCCGGCGACCTCGCCCCAGTGCGGAGCCGCCATCATCGCCGCGCACCTTCCCGCGAGATGAGACTTGATGATTTCGGCCACGCGCGCCGCGCCCGCGTCGTCGTCGAGGTAGCGCAGGATCGCGCTGGAATCGAGGACGTAGGTTACCATTTATTTTTTTCCCGCCGGCGCTCGCGCTTCAGTTCCTCGGAGAGGGAAGGCTTACCGGAAAAAAGCCCGCGCGTTCTGTCCACCAGTTCTTCCGACACGGGTTCGAGGACAATACGCGATCCGTCTTGCGTGACTGCGATGCGTGTTCCGGGCTTGATTCCGAGCAACTCCCGCATCTCCGAAGGAATCACGAATTGTCCTTTTGTGCTTACTGAGGTAATCTGTCGAATCATGCTTACATTGTAGCATGGAGTAAGACTGGGACAAAAGCTGGCACTTGCCGGTCAGGGCATGCCATGCTGCTCCCGCTATTCCTTCCCCTCGTATGCCCGCCTCAACCCCTCCACATCAATCTTCACCATCTTCATCATGGCCTTCAGCACCCGCTGCGACTTCTCTGGATCTTTGTCTCCCAGCAATTCGCCGAGGGCCTTGGGAATGATCTGCCACGAAACTCCAAACTTGTCTGTCAGCCAGCCGCACTGCATGAGTCCTCCACCAGCCGAGAGCTTCTCCCACAATTCATCCACTTCCTGCTGGGTTTCACAATCCACAAAAAACGAAATCGCCGGTGTGAACTTGAAATACGGACCGCCGTTCAGCGCCATGAACTCCTGCCCCTCGAGCTGGAATCTCACCGTCATCACCGATCCCTTCGGCCCCGGCCCGGCGTCGCCATAGCGCTGAATCTCCCCAACCTTCGAATTCTTAAAGATGGACGTATAAAACTTGGCCGCCTCTTCCGCATTGTTGTCGAACCACAAGAACGGTGTGATCTTCTGCATGGGTCATTCTCCTTCGACCAATATTATCTGGTGCGCCCATCCTTTAGAATCAAGTGAGCCAGTTTTGGCCCAAGACCTGAGCCGAAGACCCGAAACCTGAGAATTAAGACCTGAGAAGTAAGATCGAGCCCGCAATGACCATCGGAGTTCTGGCCCTGCAGGGCGATTTCGACGCGCACCGCCGCCGGCTTGAAGAGCTGGGCGCCAAAGTTGTGCTCGTAAAAAACCCCGACCAACTGGACGAAATCGACGGCCTCGTCATCCCTGGTGGCGAGAGCGGCACGTTCCTGAAATTGCTGGGCGACGAAGGCTTTGAAAAGCTGAAAGAATTCGTTCATGCCAAGCCCACCTTCGGCACCTGCGCCGGCGCAATCCTGCTAGCCACGGAAGTGGAAAATCCCAAGCAGGCTGGCCTGGGAGCCATCGACATCCGCATTCGCCGCAACGCCTACGGACGCCAGCTCGACAGCTCCATCCGCCAAGGCCGCTTCCTGCCGGAAAAATCAAAAGATTCGCCGCTCGAAATGGTCTTCATCCGCGCCCCCAAGATCGAGCGCGTCGGCGCCGGCGTGGAAGTGATCGCGACCGAAGGAGTCGACCCGGTCGCCGTACGGCAGGGAACAGCGATGGCCGCGACCTTCCACCCCGAGTTGTCCGAAGACACGCGAGTGCATCAGGCCTTCCTCGATCTCGTTGCGGACGGAAAGAAGTAGTCCAAAATCTTGTCAAGCCCCCAAAAGCCAGCTTTTTGAACTAACTCATTGATTCGGCGGGAAAAATAAAGTTGGCTAATGTGGCGCTTTTACCCTTTGCAGTATGATATAATGAAATTGTAGAGTCGAACCAATGGCGCAGACCTCCAAGTCTGCGCCATTTGTGTTTTAGAAATGGTCGTGTGGGTCGGACACTCCTGTCCGACGCCTTTGACTTTAGCTTTTGACTTTGATCCACCACGTTTCACAAAAGGAGCGTCTCAGGCGCAGCCCCAGGCTGCGCCTTTCGTGTCTATGGAGAAAAACATCACCAACCCGGAGCAGCACCCCCAACCCGCACAGCCGACAATCACCCTCCAAGCCTCCGCCGAGCCCACCCGCAAGCGTCGCGGAGAAGCCGCCGAAGCCGCCTTCCTCGCCCGCGCCACCTACCTCGGCTTCAGCGTCTGCATCCCCTGGGGAGACAGCGACCGCTACGACTCGGTAGTCGAACTAGACCGCGGATTCCTCCGCGTCCAGGTCAAATCCGCCACTCGCTACGCCGAAACCCGCTACCGCGTCAAAACCACCGGAGCCAGCGGCAAAGTCTATACCAGCAAAGAAATCGACTTCTTCGTCGGCTACGTAGTCCCCGAAAACCTCTGGTACATAATCCCCGTCCAGGCCATCGGCCACCGCAAAAACATTCGCTTCTATCCCACCACCCGCCGCCAGTCAAAAGCCATGTTCGAAAAATACCGCGAAGCCTGGTGCCTCCTCGATTCCCGCCTGAACGTCCGCGTCCGCAAAGGCGCCCCCCGCCGCTGCCGCAGCAAAAATCTGGAAATCCGCTGCGCCCTATGCCCCCAGCGCGGCTAGCCAAGCGCATCTGGCGCGGGGCGCCCTCGCCCGCGACCGCCGTCGTCGTCAAAGGTGTTTGGGGGATCAAGGGCAAGGGAAGGGCACGACTTCAGTCGTGCCGTAAAACCGCGCCATCTCCCAACATTTTGTCATTCCGAACCGGGCTGAAGGCCTGGTGAGGAACCTGCCGTCCCTCGTCGCCGTGACCAAGGCAGTAGGTTTGAAGCTCACGGTCGAAGCCGCGCCGTGACCCTGTCGCCGTGAGCGGCCATAAAGAAGTTCAAACCCATGACTTCGTCGTTCGTGGAATCCCACCCTTCGCAAAGTGCGGGAAGGATGGGGCACCCGGCTGGCCAAGTGTATGTGGCGCGGGCGCCCTCGCCCGCGACTGCCATCATCGTCAAAGGTGTTTTGCGGGATAAGGGCAAGGGAAGGGCACGACTTCAGTCGTGCCGCAAGACCCCGCCACCTCCCAACATTTTGTCATTCCGAACCGGGCGCCAAGCCCGGTGAGGAACCTCCTGTCCCGGCGTGACCAGTGCGGGTAGGTCCGAGGCTCACGGCCCGAAGCAGCATAGTCGACGCGGCGTCCTGATTTGCGCGGCGTCGATCACTGGAGTACGATTCAGTCCTTCCCCGAAGTTCTCGGCCTGGCTGTCGGCAACCCGAAGAGAGATGGACGGCGGCCTGTCGACATGCCCCAGGCCGCTGAAGACATCGCCTTTTCTAAGAAGGGATCCTTCCGGCCAGGAGTCGGATTCAAGCAATCGATTTCGGGAGGTCGACGCCGACCCAAACCGCGACGCCCGCCATGGCGTACGCTCCCTTCGGGGAAGGTTACGCCGGGGGACAGCAGTGGGTACAATTTACTGGCGCGGGCAATGCATTTACGGTATTAGACAACGAGAATGAATCCGGCAGCCTGGAAGATTTCACTTTCCGCCGCTACAGCCCCGTCCAGGGCCGTTGGATCCCCCTTATCCGTTAGGGGGCGGAGCCGCGGACCCATCGAATCCGCAGTCTTGGAATCGCTATGCTTACGTCGGAAATTTACCAACGTCTGCGACCGATCCTCTGGGCACTTGCCCATGGAATTCTCGGCAGGCGGGACCTTGCAACCCCAATAGTCTAGACACGGGCAGTGGCGGTATGGGTGACGCTGGAGGATATTCAATGCCTCCTGTGTGTGAACTCGATGGAGTTCCAACTCCTTGCGGCTTAATTGCGGTCTTGGGTCGAGACGGGGATCTAGGGGCACTTCCCGATGGATGTTTCACAATCGGACCGTGTGCTGTGAACGGAAGGGTAGTTACCTTTAGCGTTAGGGCCAATGGTCAGATCGGTGGCTGTATGGGCCTTTCTTCTGGGAACATTTTTTGTCTGGTAGCTGAACCAATGCGGAACGACTTTAGCTGGTGGGGGGCTTGGGCAAGCAACCTCTTCTCAAACTGGAGTTGGGGCGTCAGGACACCAAACCAAACATACAAGCAGTGCCTAGCGCAGAATTCCAGCAACTATAGCCTCGCCGGTGCGCTCAATCAACAAGGTAAGTTCGCGCAGCTGATCGCAGGCAACGACGTTGCAAGTGCTCTGTTTGGGAATGCTGGCGAGGGCACGGCAGGCTTAATTGTGGTTACAGGAGCAGAAAAGAGCCTGGCAGCGGGAGCCGGGACGGCGCTAACGTTTGGCAGGAGAACCGCGTCAATTTTCAACCTAAATCTTTCGGGGACAACCGGCCCCGCTCCCGCGGCTTTGGGTAAGACCGGTGCTAAAGGGGCGATCGCGACGGCCGCAGCGTATAAATTTGCTGCGGATGTGGGTGCAACAATTGCATTGTTGGGCGGCTGCCTTACCCATCCTTGAAGTGACCGAGGAGTGATCAATTATGAAGCAGTCGGTGAAGCGACAAATTAGGAGTGGACTGCGCTTGGGCGGCGGTCTGGCCGTGTTCCTGATTGCGATGCTCCCGCTGGTTGACGGATTACGAAGGGTGGTGTGGGCAGGCCCACTACACCAACTGGTGTGGGCGGAGCCGATAGGGTGGCTGGAACTTCTCGTTGCCGCAACACTGTTCTTTGCCACGGCTCAGGTGTGGGTGAAATATCTTCTGGGATGCATGGTTTTTGGCGCGGTCAAGGGCTTTGTGCTTCTCATAACTGGGGGTGGAGGCAGTCCGCCCCTTCAAGTAGCCGAGTTGCTCCTGTTCGTTTTCGCATCGATTGTACTGCTGGTAGGCATTATTCTAAGAGACACCCCACCTCTTGATCGAGTCGCCTTGACTTTGTATGTGTTTTCTGTCGCGTGGCGTGCAGATAAGGGCCTCTTTATGCCCGACCCATCGCTAGTTGTTGGCCTGACCTGTCTGTTTGTTTCATGGTGCGTCTATTACGTGAGGCATCACAGCGCTAAGAAAGTCGCGGGCGCTGGCCCACACGTGGGCCGGCAGTACTGAAGCTGCTCCGTCCGTTTGGTACTCTTTTCAACAGGGCGGAACCCGAAGCGTCGGGAGGGGACTCCAACACTACGCTCCCTTGCGGTCGGTCCTCACGTTAGATCATTATCGACGAGGAATATGCGATCTCCGGGAGCCAACACGTTGCTCGTGATTGCGTCTTTGATCGTTCTTGACGCTACTGCGTACTGTTCGCCAGCTCAACGCACGAATGACCAGAAGCCAGGCATTCCAGCTTCTCTATCGTTGGTGCAGGCTAACTCTCCAATCGACTTCGAAATCAACATTGGCCAATTTCCTCCCGAAGCAAGGTACGTCTTCCGGGGGCCGGGCTACAACCTTGTCCTGACATCTGCGGAGGCTATATTTGAGTTCGGAGTCGGTAGTTCGTCCGAACACTTTCGGCTCCGTCTTACAGGCGCGAATCCCGACGTAAGGATCGGGGGAAGGGAGCCTCTTCCGTCGTACAGCAACTACCTGATTGGAAACGACCCGCACAATTGGCACAAGCACGTTCCGCAGTTTGGCGAAGTCTGGTATGCCGACATTTATTCCGGTATTGATTTGGTGTATTACGGGAGCGACGGCCAATTTGAGTATGACTTCGTCGTAGCTCCCCATGTGAATGCGGAACAGATTGCGTTTTCAATTGCCGGGTGCCCCATCCTTCGCGCACTTCGCGAAGGGTGGGATTCCACGAACGCCAACATCATGGGGTTTTGATGGAACTCATTTAGCAGGGAATTGAAGCCCGCCAGCACAAGGAAAAAGCATTTTTCCAGCTGGCCGAGCGCTTCCGCGCCGCCGACGACTCGGAGCAGGTCAAGCAGCTGGGCGACCAGCTAGGCCGCTTTGTCTTCGACAAGTAGGTTCCCGAAATACCGAACGCCCCCGCTGCACCACCCAACCGCTGTCATCCTGAGGCAGCGGAGTTCCACGCCCTTAGGCGGGGAACTCCCAACGAAGGACCTGTGCATTTTGCCGGCACTTGTGGCGCTGCTGACAAATCCATAGGTCCTTCGGCCCGCAAAGAACGCGGACCTCAGGATGACAAGGGGCGGTTATACTTGTGAATATGTCCGCCGCCCCGCACAAGACCTTCTATCTCGAAACCTTCGGCTGCCAGATGAACGTGCATGACTCCGAAAAAGTCATCGGCACGCTGGTGCATGAAGGCTACCGGCAGGTGGAGACCGTCGAGCAGGCTGACCTGATTCTGTACAACACCTGCTCGATCCGGGACAAGGCGGAGCAGAAGGTCTTTCATCGCCTGGCGGACTACAAGAAGCTGCTGTCTCAGGGCAAGAAGTTCGGCGTGCTGGGCTGCGTAGCCCAGCAGGAAGGCGAAAAGATTTTCGAACGCGCCCCGCATGTCTCGCTAGTCTGCGGATCGGCCAGCTATCGCAATCTCCCGCAAATGCTGACGCAGTTGGAAGTTGCCCAGCCGGCAGGGAAGCCCGAAGCCCGAAAGCGGGAGCCCGAAAGCCTGGTGCGCATCACCGGCCTCGACGATCGCGAAACCGACAAGTGTTTCGAAACCGAGTTCACGGCGCGCACCAATCCCCATCGCGGATACATCACCATCATCGAAGGCTGCGACAAGTTCTGCGCCTACTGCGTGGTGCCGTTCACGCGCGGCAAAGAGCGCAGCCGCACTTCGGAGTCAGTGCTCGCCGAGGCCCGTCAGATGGCTGATCTGGGGTATACGGAGATCCAGTTGCTGGGCCAGAACGTGAATTCGTATAAAGATCCGGCAGGGAAGCTGGGTCGAGGGAAAAGTTTCGCCGAATTGCTCGCCGCAGTCGGCGAAGTGCCGGGGATCCGAAGAGTGCGATTTGCGACTTCGCATCCCCGCGACTTCGGCCGCGACATCATCGAAGCCATCGACGCAGTCCCTACGCTGTGCGACCACGTCCACCTGCCCGTACAAAGCGGGTCGGATCGCATGTTGAACGCCATGCAGCGCCTCTACACCCGCGAGCAATATCTCGAGCGCGTTGCCTGGATGAAGGCGGCGAAGCGCGAGATCAGCATCACCAGCGACGTGATCGTCGGCTTTCCGGGAGAAACGGAAGCGGACTTCGCGCAAACTTTGTCGTTGCTTGAAGAAGTCCGATACGACTCGGTATTTACATTCAAGTATTCTCCGCGACCGAATACGCCGTCGTTGGCTTTGGAGGATGCGATTCCAGACGAAGAGAAAGCGCGCCGTCTGGAAGTGCTGATGGCGAAGCAGAGGGAAATCCAGATCGTTCGCTACAAGAAATATATAGGAACGATTTCAGAAGTAATGGTTGAAGGAAGAAATGAATCCCGCGCTCAGTGGATCGGCCGCACCTCGCAGAACAAGACGCTGAACTTCACCGCGCCGAAAGCAACTGCTCCCAACGTGGGAAGCTACGTCCCAGTGAGGGCCACAGCGAGCTTTCCCAACAGCCTGGTAGGTGAAATGGTGGTATAAAAAGCGGAGACGATGGGCACCGGACGCCCGGCACACCCGTTGAGGAGGGTCACGATGGAAGTAGAAATGACGATCCGCGGACTTTTGATGGATCCAGTTAGCAATATGCCGATCGTGATCCTTAAGGACGTGGCTGGGGAGAGTGTGTTGCCGATCTGGGTGGGGGTTTACGAGGCGAATGCGATTGCTTTGGAGATGGAGAAGGTGAACACGCCGCGTCCGATGACGCATGACTTGATCAAGAACGTGCTGACCGGGTTGGAGACGCAGGTGCATAAGGTTGTGGTTACGGAGCTGCGGGAAGATACGTTTTATGCGGTGATCTGGCTGGAGCGCGGGGGCGAGGTGATCAGCGTGGACTCGCGGCCGTCGGATGCGCTGGCGCTGGCGTTGAGGGTGGATTGTCCCATATTCGTGGATGAAATCGTGCTGAAGAATTCGAAGCAGGCGGCGAACATGTCGGATCGCGTTACAGCGGAAGAGCTGCGCAAGTATCTGGAAGGGCTGAACGACGAGGATCTGGGGAAGTACAAGATGTAGCAGTCACCAGCCGCACCGTCCGATCTGGGTGATGCGAGTATGTCATGCTTGACATCATGTGGTCTTTAGTGACATCATGTTGCCACTATGCGCACCACATTAAACCTGGATGATGACGCGCTTAAGATACTGCGGGAATACTCCGAGACACGGTCGGTGGCTTTGGGCAAAGCGGCGTCGGAGTTGGTGCGAAAGGCTGCGGCGTCTCCCACTCCTACCCGGGTGGTGAACGGGTTTGTCGTGTTTGACATTCCGTCGGACGGGCCGAAGATCAGTAGTGAGCGGGTGAAGGAGCTTGAGTCCGAATTGGAATGACCGCTTATCTGCTCGACGTCAATGTTTTGATAGCTCTGGCGTGGCCTGAGCATAAGCAGCACTCGTTGGTCAGGGGATGGTTCGGCAAGAACCGAGCCAAAGGATGGGCGAGCTGTCCGCTGGTGCAGGCTGGGTTCGTGCGCATCTTGTCTAATCCCGCTTTTTCTTCTCACTCGGTTGCAATCCCGGAAGCAATTGAAGCCTTGCGCGTCAGTCTGGGAGATGACGCCCATCAGTTCTGGCCGGACTCCATTTCTTTTCCCGAGGCGATGGGGCTGTTGAGAGGGAGAATCAGTGGACATCAACAGGTCACAGACGCGTATCTGGTTGCCTTGGCGATTCGTCACCGGGGCAAGCTAGCTACACTAGACAGAGGGATGGTAAAACTAGCGCCAGCAGCCGTGGAACTGATCGCGTAAAGAGCCTGTCAACTTTACATAATACCTGTTATCGGACATTGCGCCGATATGCCGCCTACCCTCGGCCTTCGGCCAGTGCGGGGCCAAGGTCGGGCGTGCCCACATTCCTATAACCCTATTGCTCCGAAAATACGATTTTGGGGTGGAAGAGAGTGCCGGCTATGCGGGTGGCTATGGCGATCAGGTCGTTTTGGCCTTGGAAGACTTTTACCTGGCGGGCGCGGGAGACGTCGGGGAGGTTGACGGTGCGGCCGGTTCGGATGCGGGCAGCGGTGGGTTCGTCGGCCGTGACGGAGGGTAGCTGCGGCAGGAGTTGGCGGGGGTGTATGAAGAGGGCGTCTATGCCTTGGTGGCTGAAAACAGCAGGTTCCTCCACTCCGCGTTCCTTTCCCTGCGGGAAAGGAACGCTCCGGTCGGAATGACAATCCTTTGGTTGTCCCTCGTTTATTTGTCCCTCACTTAGTCGTCCCTCGTGTATTTGTTTCTCAATCTCTTCGAGAGTGTGGGCCTTGGCGATGTCGAATTCGGCTACGGCGGTGCGGCGGAGGGATTCGAGGTGGGCGCCTGAGCCCAGGAGTCGGCCCATTTCGTGGGCCACGGAGCGCATGTAGGTGCCAGAGGCTACGCGGGCGCGGAAGCGGGCGCGGTCGCCTTCGACAGCGAGGATATCGAATTCCTTGATCTCGACCTGGACCGGCTTCAGGACTACCTCTTTTTGTTTTCTTGCCAGTTTGTAGGCGGGGACGCCGTGGATCTTCTTAGCGGAGAATGGTGGAGGGACTTGTTCGATTATGCCCAGGAACCGGGCGGCTAGTTTCCGGAGCTGATCCAAACTTGGATTAACCGGGCCGGGAGTAATGGAGTGTGCTTCGCCTGTGGGCTCGCCATCGGCGTCGTAGGTGTTGGTGGCGAAGCCGAAGCGGATTACGCCTTCATAGGTTTTCTCGGACGTGGTGTAGAACTGCGCCAGGCGGGTGAGGTTGCCCGCGACCAGAGGCAGGACGCCTGTGGCTAATGGATCGAGTGTCCCCAGGTGGCCGACGGAGCGCTGCTGCAGAATGCGGCGCATGCGGTTGACCACGTCGTGGGAGGTCGAACCGGCGGGCTTGTCGATGATGATAACGCCATTCATTGTGAGATTTGGTAATTTGGTAATCGGATAATCTAGTAATCGGAAAGCGCAGGCTGGCTCGCGGCGATTTTCATTTACTAAATTACTCGATTACAACGTTACCAGATTCCTTATGCTTCCCCTTCGTGACGACCAGCCTCGGTATAGCACTCCTTGGGTGAATTACTTTTTGATCGGGCTGAACCTGGTGATCTTTTTCTTTGAGGCGACGCTGGATCGGAGGAGCCTGGAGTTGCTGATTCGGCAGTTTGGCGTGGTGCCGTCGCACTGGGCGATGTTTCTCGAGGGCTCGCCCCGGTACCCTCTGCCGGCGATCGTGCTTCCCTTCTTCACGTCGATGTTTCTGCATGGGTCGTGGATGCACGTGATTGGAAATATGTGGTTTCTCTTTATTTTTGGCGACAACGTGGAAGATTACCTGGGACACTTCAAGTACCTGGTGTTCTACCTTCTTGCCGGATTGATTGCCATGTCTACGCAGGTTGCGGTGAGTCTGCACTCGAACTTGCCCACGGTGGGAGCGAGCGGGGCAATCGCGGGCGTGCTGGGAGCTTATTTTGTGCTGTATCCAAAGGCGCGGGTGCTGACCTGGTTCTTTGTGTTTGTTCTGTGGGTTCCGGCGTGGATCATCCTGGGATATTGGTTCGCACTGCAATTTCTGAGCGGGACGGCTACGTTGCTCGCATTTCAGGGCCAGAACATTGGTGGCGTGGCCTTCTGGGCGCATGTGGGCGGATTTATTTCCGGGGCGCTGATGATCAAGCTGTTTCCTGAGCGGTCGCGGAGGTATCCATATGCTTACCAGTAAGAGCGCGCGAAGAACCAGAAGGTAGGCTAAGGTCGAGACTAACGTCAAGATCAAAGCCAAAGGCGTCGGACAGGAGTGTCCGACCCACACGTGCAAGAGCAAACTTAAGAACAAAATCAACGTCAAAAGCGACTGACACAAGTGTCTGTGCCGCGCACCGGCGGAAGTAGAGGTGTCGGCGAGTTGCATAGGTCCTTCGGCCCGCAAAGTACGCGGGCCTCAGGATGACACGGCTTTTTGTTTGCGGTTGCGGCGCTACATCCCATTCGGGCGCTGGCGGATCAGCGACAGGAATTCGGAGCGCGTTTCTTCTTCGTTGCGGAAGCAGCCTAGCATTGACGAAGTAACGGCCGCGGAGTGCTGCTTTTCTACGCCGCGCATCATCATGCAGAGATGGCGGGCCTCGATGACTACGCCTACGCCTTGCGGCTCGATTACTTTTTGAATGGTTTCGGCGATCTGGGTGGTGAGGCGCTCCTGAATTTGCAGGCGGCGGGAGAACAGTTCGATCAGGCGCGGGACTTTGCTTAGCCCGATTACTTTGCCGTTGGGGATGTAGGCCACGTGCACTTTGCCGAAGAATGGGAGCAGGTGATGCTCGCACAGGCTGAACATTTCTATGTCTTTGACGATCACCATTTCGTCGTAATCGACGCTGAAGAGCGCGCCTTTGAGCAGGGCTTCGGGATCTTCGGTGTAGCCGCGGGTCAGGAATTGCAGCGACTTGCGCACGCGCTGGGGAGTTTGCTGAAGGCCTTCGCGTTGCGGGTCTTCGCCCAGGCGGACTAGCATTTCCTGGACCAGATCTTCGAAGCTGGCGCTGGTTAGAGTTGGCTGTTCGGTGGTTTTCATCGGCATTGTTCCAATCTTTATTATCTTTCTTATAATCGCGCGATCATCTCGGCGGTTCTGATGTGCCGGCGTACTCGAAGGAATTCATCATGGTTTCTTCGAGCCGCACTCTGTCCAGATGCGCGTGGTGGAAGCCACGCTGCACTATTTCGTAGATCTGGATGCAGAGATTCTCGGTGGTGGGAACGTCTTTCGCGAATTCCTGCATGGTATTCAGGTTCTCGTGACCGTAGCGGGCGAGCACTTCCCTTTCGATGAAGCCATCGAGATCGGTGAGGTCGCAGACCATGCCGGTTGCCGCATCGACAGGGCCGCTGACCGTTACTTCGACGGTGTAGTTGTGGCCGTGGCCGTAGGGGTTATTGCACTTGCCGTAGGTCGACTGGTTCTCTTCTTCCGACATGTTTTCGCTATGCAGACGGTGCGAGGCGGAGAAGAGATAGCGGCGAGAGAGGTGAGCTTTCATTTTAGGAACCTCGTAATCTTACGGGACTCGTAATCCTGACTCATGGCTCTCCGTAGAAATCTACGAACAGGTCTGGGGTTTCGTAGACCCGCACCCGGTGGAGTTTTGCGCGTTCAAGTTTTGTGGATAAACGCTTCCAGATGGCGATTGCGATATTTTCGGTGGTGGGGATTTGATCCGCGAACTCGGGGACTTCTTTGTTCAGGAAACGGTGATCCATGGCGTCGAGCACTTCGCGGTGCATGACTTCTTTGAGCTGTTTGAGGTCGACTACGAAACCGGAGCGCGGGTCGACCTCTCCTTTTACCGTAACTTCCAGCGTGTAGTTGTGGCCATGGCCGTTGGGGTTATTGCATTTGCCGAAGATGCGGCGGTTCTCTTCCGCAGAGAAATCGGGGTTGTGGTAGTAGTGCGATGCGGAGAATTCGGCTTTGCGCGTGAGGTAGACCATAAAAGCAGTTGTCAGTGGCCAGTCGCCAGTAAACGCCTTTCGTCGGAATATTGGCGGCCTTTCCAGGCTACCGTGCCGGTTGCGTGCGCGGCTTTGGAGCGCAGCAAGAAATAAGAAAAAAAAGGAAGTCCGAACAGGGCGAGGAGGTTTGCGTCCCAGGCGAAATGCGCGCGGCGGATTCGCTTGAGAAACAAACCGCACATGATTACAGCCAGTGTTCCCGCAGCGGCCGCGGGTTGCCAGCGTCCGCGCACAGCGGCGAAGACGGCGATGACCGCGCTGGCTGCGATCAGAACGAACTCGACGGTTCGCAGTGCGGCTAGCCTTGCTGGCGCGAGGAATAAGAGCGCGAGGTTCTTGGTCCAGCCTTCGCGGAGCTGGGCGAAGCTGCGATACATGCGGGTTTGGACGGCATCGGCAGCGTAGCGGAAGATTATTTGTCTGCCGGAGCGCTTTACGGCGCGGGCCAGAGCTACGTCTTCGAGCAGGTTTCCGGCTACGGCGGCGTGTCCACCGACGGCGTCGTAGGCCTCGCGCGTGATCAGGATGTACTGGCCGTTGGCGGCCGCTGCGGGAGAATTGGGATCGCTGACCTGAGATGGACGATAGTTCGCGGCCAACTCGGCGAAGACGACGGGCATGATGGCCTTTTCACAGAAAGTTTTTACGATTTGTTCGGGCGAGTAGGAGAGCAGGGACGCGCCGTGGCGTTGCGCTTCTTCGAGGCTGCGGGCGAGCGAGCCGGGACGGTGGATGGTGTCGGCGTCGGTGAAGAGCAACCACTCGCTGGTGGCCGCTTTGGATCCGGCGGTGACGGCGTTGTTTTTGCCGGTCCAACCTGAGGGGAGCGGGCCTGCTTCGATTACGCGCACGTGTTGATTTGAGAATGAAAGAGCAATCTCGCGGGTGCAGTCAGTGGAGTGATCGTCGACTACGATGATTTCGAGTGGTACGCCGCTCTGCTCGATCAGCGATTGAAGGCATGCGCCCAGGCAAACTTCTTCGTTGCGCGCCGGGACGATCACTGATACTGAGGGCCTAGCGGGAGCTGGGAGGGTCGCAGGCATACGCCGAATCCTTTATTATAGCTGGGTGCGACGCATCTTTTGCTTGACGCGATTTGCCGGCGCTGTGGCACCGGCCTTCCTGATTATTGTTCTGCTGGCGCTGTCGGGCTGCTGGAGCGGGTCGAGGCCGTCGCGGATCGGCATGGCGGCTCCGGATTTTACGGTCCGCGATTCTGAGCGCACCGTCACGCTAAGCCAGTTCAGGGGGCAGGTCGTGGTGTTGAATTTCTGGGCTACGTGGTGTCCGCCGTGCATCGAAGAAATGCCTTCGCTGGTGCAGATGCAGGAACGGTTGAAGGCGAAGGGCGTGACCGTGCTGGCGGTGAGCGTTGACGTTGATGAAAACAACTATCGACGCTTTCTGCGGGAACACAATGTGAATCTGCTCTCGGTGCGCGATGCTGATCAGAAGAGCAACGAATTGTATGGAACGTTCAAGTTTCCCGAGACCTACGTGATCGACCGCAAGGGCATTGTGCGGCGGAAGTTTATTGGCGCGGTGGATTGGACGGATCCGGAGGTTATGGATTTTCTGGGGAAGTTGTAGCTCACTGCCGGGGCTGAAGCCCAAA
This sequence comes from Candidatus Sulfotelmatobacter sp., assembly GCA_049673585.1. Lineage (GTDB taxonomy): Bacteria > Acidobacteriota > Terriglobia > Terriglobales > Acidobacteriaceae > Sulfotelmatobacter. The sequence goes on from JBATXV010000016.1 coordinate 288,842, forward strand.
CACATTCTCTGCGCTCTGCGCGGCGCTTAAGCACCGCTCTTCCTCGGTACCGCAGACATTCGCGATATCAGTCGGCTTCGCTTTAACGGCGCGAAAAATCAAGGTCAACACCGTCGTGCAGGAGTGTCCGACCCACACGACTCACAACTTCACGTTCCTCAGGCGCAGGGCGTTGGTGATCACCGAGACCGAACTGAAGCTCATGGCAGCGGCGGCGAAGATGGGGCTGAGCAGCAGACCGAAGAATGGGTAGAGGACTCCTGCGGCGATGGGGACGCCGACGGCGTTGTAGACGAAAGCGAAGAACAGATTTTGGCGGATGTTGCGCATGGTGGCCTGGCTCAGTTTGCGGGCGCGCAGGATTCCGGTTAGATCGCCTTTGACCAGCGTAATGCCTCCGCTTTCCATGGCGACGTCGGTGCCGGTGCCCATGGCGATGCCTACATCGGCCTGAGCAAGCGCGGGGGCATCGTTGATGCCGTCGCCGGCCATGGCGACCACTCTTCCCTGCCCTTGCAGCTTGCGGATGACTTCGAGCTTTCCTTCGGGCAGAACTTCGGCTTCGAATTCATCGATGCCGAGTTGCTTAGCAATTGTTGCAGCGGTTTCGCGATTGTCGCCGGTCAGCATGACGATGCGGATTCCGAGGGCTTTGAGGGCGCGGAGCGCGTCGGGGGTCGAATACTTTAATTGGTCTCCGACGACGAGGTTGCCGACATAGTTGCCATTGATGGCCACAAAAATGGGCGTCCCGCCTAGCACCTTTCCGTAACTTAAGCCCGTCCCGGGTTTCAGCGCGCCGACCTCAGCCATCAGGGCGAGGTTGCCAACGGCCACTCGTTTGCCGTCTACGACGCCCTTGATGCCTTTGCCAGTGACGGAGTCGAACTCCTGCGGATTGGAGAGCTGCAGGCCTTGACTTACGGCGGCATCGACGATGACGGGAGCCAGGGGATGTTCGCTGGCTCGCTCTAGACTGGCGGCGAGGCGCAACAATTCGGGATCGTCCACGAACGCTTGCGAGTAGCTTCCCAACTGCGGCTTGCCCTCGGTCAGGGTTCCAGTTTTATCGACGACCAGCGTGTCGACTTTTTCGAGAACCTCCAGGCCTTCGGCATTTTTGATGAGGACGCCGGCGCGGGCACCGCGGCCTACGCCGACCATAATTGCCATGGGTGTGGCGAGTCCCAAGGCGCAGGGGCAGGCGATGATGAGGACGGCGACCGCGTTGACGAGCGCGTGCGCGAGGCGCGGCTGCGGACCGAAGAACGACCACGCGAGAAACGTGATCACCGCGACTGCGACCACGATGGGGACGAACCATTTCGCTACGCGATCGGCGAGTCGCTGGATGGGTGCACGGCTGCGCTGCGCCTGGCCGACGAGTTGCACGATACGCGCCAGCAAGGTGTCGCTGCCCACACGCTCGGCGCGCATGACGAATGAGCCGGTACCGTTGATGGTGGCGCCGATGACTTTGCTCTCGGGTAACTTTTCGACGGGAATGGATTCACCGGTGATCATGGACTCATCGACAGTGCTGCGGCCTTCGAGGAGGACACCATCCACGGGAATTTTTTCTCCCGGACGCACGCGCAGACGGTCTCCGGGCTTGACCTGCGCGAGCGGGATATCCTTCTCACTGCCGTCAGGGTCGAGCAGGCGCGCGGTCTGGGGAGTGAGATCGAGGAGCGCGCGAATGGCGGCGCTGGTGCGGCTGCGGGCGCGCAGCTCCACCACCTGGCCGAGCAGGACCAGAGTTGTGATCGCAGCCGCAGCTTCGAAGTAAACGTCGGGATAGCCGCCCACGCCGCGCAGAGATTCGGGAAAAATTTGCGGCGCAACTGTTGCGATCACGCTGTATGCGTAGGCAACGCCGGTACCCATGCCGATCAGCGTGAACATGTTGGGACTGTGATTCACCAGCGAGCGCCAGAAGCGCTGGAAGAACGGCCAGCCTCCCCAGAGCACGACCGGCGTAGCCAGCATCAACTCGGTCCAGGAGAGCGAGCCACTCTTCGATGTTGCCTGTGCACCGAGGCCGCCCATCATGTGGTACATGTCGAGCAGGATGAGAGGAACCGTCAGTGCGAGGCTCACCCAGAAGCGGCGGGTCATGTCGCGCAGTTCGGGATTTTCTTCGGCGGATGCGGTGACTGTGCGGGGTTCAAGGGCCATGCCGCAGATCGGGCATGCACCGGGCGCTGGCCGGACGATCTCGGGATGCATGGGGCAGGTGTACTCGGTGCGCGAGGAGGCGAGCGGAACATCTGGTTCGAGCGCCATGCCACAGGACGGACAAGCTCCGGGCTTGGCCTCGCGGACCTCGGAGCACATGGGGCAGACGTAGGCTGGGCCAGCGGCTGGCGTTTGCCGTGCGGGCTCGGGTTCGAGTGGGCCGAGTCGATGGCCCGTGAGTGGAGCAGCCTTTGCGGCGCCCAGCGTGACTAATCCCGAGGCGCGTGCGGGTGGTACCGTCAGATATTTGGCGGGATCCGTTTTAAATTTTTCGGCGCATCCGGCGCAGCAGAAGTGGTAGTTCGTCCCGGCGTGAGCATAGGCGTGTTTCGCAGTTGCGGGATTCACATTCATTCCGCAGACGGGGTCGCGTTCGAGCGCGGCGGGTTGGTCTGATGGGTTCGTAGACATTCAGGCGTTTGGTTCTTCCGGGGCTGAAGCCCGCATTGATTCGTATCCTTTACGCGGCCCATTCGGCTTCGCTCAGGGCAGGCCGCTGAAGCGCCGCTCTTCCACGTCACTGCACGCGGTTCACGTGCACGCTACGCTATTTCTTCGATGGACAATCCTTTATATTGGATTCAGGCTGGCAGATTGGCCGGGCATCTGGTTTCATGATTCGTTGGCAACGAAGGATTATCCCATGACTTATCTGGACGTGATTTTTCGCTATGGCGCAGCGCCGGGCGAGAACGAATTGCGGGCGATTGACGGCATGCGTGAGGTGTATGGAATACGCAAAGTGGATTTCAACGAAGCAGAGAGAACCGTGCGGGTGGAGTTTGACGCTTCTCGCCTGAAGACGGAAGCTGTGGCGCGACTCTTGCGCCAGGCAGGGGTGGATGTACGGGAACCGTTGACGCTGGCGTGAAGCTTGCCAGCGAAAGCGAGGGTGGGGGAGGGCTTCCGCTGGCGCGACTTAGTAATGCAAGGGGCGCCCAAGAGAACCTCTGGCCGAAGTCGTCCTTGGAACGCCCCGTTGCGCGCCACTTCGTCTGGCTTTTTATAAGCACATAGCATGCCGTCTCTAAGCCGCTCAAAATGCAAGCGCGTTCTCTGCCCCGCTTTGTAGGAATTGCTCTGAGCCGGGAAAGATTTACTTCGGACGAGCAACCGACATGGCCAAACCGACGGCTGAGTGTGGAAAGCTCAAACACGGCAATTACCAAGGCACTCGGCGCGTGTAGGTGAAAGACCCTACACAACGTTCGCGACGAGCGCGGACTTCCGCTATAATTCTTAGGCGAGTTTTCCTGCCAAAATAAAGTCTGCGCCCTTAGCTCAGCTGGATAGAGCGTCTGGCTACGAACCAGAAGGTCGGGAGTTCGAATCTCTCAGGGCGCACCATTACTTCCAGGGCGCACCATTACTTCAATCACTGAGGCACTTGCAGACGGTACCTTTCCGTTTTGCGTCCGAATTGCTTCGGTCCTCCACGCGATTACTTCGCCTCGCTCCCTCGCTCCTCCTGCGGAGCCTGAGTTTAATCCTATTTGTACGATTTCGGCGGTAGCAGGAATTGGAACCCGAAATAGCCCAGGAAATAAGACTGGTTGCTGCGCGCAGGTTCGAGGCTGCGTCCGGCCATGAATAGGAAGATCACCGGACTATGAATTTTGTAGCGCCCTCCAAAATCGATGGTGGGCTGGCTCTGCGAGGGATGGAAGGTTCCCTGCGAATAGATTTCCACATCCGCTTCGAGTTTTGGGGTGAAATCGTGACCGAGGACAAGGCCGGTAATCCAGCCGTCCGGTCCTTTGTGCACAAGCTGATATCCGATTTCATAATCCACATCGATGGGGCCAAGCTTTTTGGCAAATTCGAATGGCAAAAGGAATGTTTCGCTTGCCGGAGTGATCCCGCGGCGGACGGCATCGTTTGCATTGTTGAGAAAGAGCTGGGGAAAAACCGATACGTTGAGGCCCGACTCTCCGGCGTCGTAGAAACGCCATTTGACGCCGGGATTGGATTGACCCAAACCAAACCTTGTACCAGAAGAAGGATTTTGGGTACCAGAGGAAGGACCTTGGACTCTTAGCCAGGCGTTTTCATAAGTGAGCTGGATGCGATCGCCAACGCCGAAATTGATGTCGACATCGGGTACGTGAGAGACGGACTGATCGCTGTAGAAAAATGGCATATAACCGAGGTTGATTTCCCAGTTGTGGTTGCCCGGTGTACCGGGATCGTTGGTGTAATAAGGCGGACCACCCTGCGCCGTGGCCCGCGGAGCGAACGCCGCTACTATCACGAACAGCAAGGGCAAAGCGAACGTGCGGACTGACATAAAGGGGATCACTTTCGAAACGCGCTAGTCCTTCCTGTGTAAACAAGATCGCACCGCTGGTGACAGATTCAGTTTTGTTTGTCAAGGCGCGGTTGGCCAACGCTGCTCCACCTTTCAGCGAACGCGCATTGATTTTCAGGACCAGGCTCGCACCTTCCGGATTATTGTAAATGGGGCGGACAGAGGAAGTGGGTGGGGCGAGGTTGGCTTTCGTTTTTTTGTTTTGCCGCGCTCTGGATCGTATCTTAGTCGACAATGCCCCGGCGCCGCCTCGGTTGCGTCCGCGGGATTTTCTGTTAATCTTGCTCTGCCCTGTTGTTTCTTCACGCTGTATCTCGCACGCTGTTTCTGTCATTGACCGGGGAAACTCTCCGGAACTCGGGTCGCGCGCCATGTCGAAAGTCATCGAACAGGATGTATCCATCCTGTCGTCGTCGAAACAAGGTTTGATCTATCTCACCGCCAATGATTGGGCATTGGTCGCCGACAAGGCGAGCCGGGTCCGGTTCAAGAAGGGCGAAGTTCTGGTGCAAAAGGGTAAGAAAGGGTTTGGAGTCTTTCTTCTGCTCAAAGGAACCGCCCGGGTGCAAATTCCACCGCAAACTCCGACTCCGGTGATTGGGCCGGGTGAGATTTGCGGAGAGATGTCATTTCTGGAAGATGCGGTGGCCAGCGCCAGCGTGGTCGCCGACGGCGAGGTTGAAGCCTATCATCTCGACCATCCCACGTTGCAAAGCCTGTTTGAGTTGTTTCCCCACCTCGCATCGCGCTTTTACCGGTCCTTGGCCACGAACCTGTCCCGGCGTCTCAGGGATGTGATCGGGGCGCGTTCCGAGGCTACTGTGCAAAAACGTTCATCTTGACAAGGTTCCGCCGCCAGCAGACAATTGCCGCCGCTCGGTGGGCATCTTCACTTTAGCGCTTTCCCATCGCGCTCTTCCCTCCCCCCAAAAAGCGCTTTTGAACTGCTGCGGCGTCGTTTTGCGCTCATAGCGGGTTCACACGACCAGCGATAAGGCCAGCGATCAATAAATGCGCGGGAGTAGGTTATCCACGCTCTTCGAGAACTGCCGGATAGAAAATTCAGGAGGAACTATGCAACGCAGGGTTTTACGCTCGTTTCAGTATTTCTGTTTGCCAGCCCTTGTGCTTTGCCTGGCGCTCACAGCGCAGGCCAGCGGCCCGAACAAATTTAGTGCTGTTTACCAAATTCTGAACGTCGCCGACCACGGCGATGAGGTGGAAGTGCGGGTGTCGCTGCGGGTGTTCAACAACAGTGGAGCGAAGGTGACAGGCGCCACCATCTCGCTGGTGAGTTGCCAGATGACTCTTCCGGAAGGGTTGGCGTTCGAGTGGGAAAAGGACGAGGTTCCGTTCACGAATGTGACGCTGCTCTTTAACTCGTCCAGCAAGACGATAGCGCCTCCCCTCGTGGGCACCTTCAGAATTCCGAGCGACGAATACGCGCTCTGGAAGAAGCAGAGTGGGCCGAGATTTGTGATCGCCTACGAAGATGCAGCGGGAGAGCAGCAGAACTTCAGAATGGACATGATCCCCGCTCCTTAGTAAGGACGCAGTGTCCGACTTCGCGGAGCGAAGCCGCCGAGGTTGCGCGGCTGTTGGGAAAAGCGAGTTTGTCACGAGAGCAATTTCAGCCGGTGCTTAGCGCCGATAAAAGGACGAAAGAAGAAGGGGACATCGATATGCGTTACTTCAAGCTGATGGTTTGCACTGGAATTTTGCTGCTTTTAACGGGAGCGGCGACCGCGCAAGAGGACTTTATCAACATTTTCGCCGGTGGCGGACCCAATGATGTCGCGGCAACGAGCGCGGCGGCGTTCACGCCGACGAATGTTGCGGTCGACAGTTCCGGGAACGTTTATTTCAGTACGCAGTACTCCAGCTATCAGCAGCGGGTCTGGAAGATAACCAAATCGACGGGCATCTTGACCCTGGTCGCGGGAACCTACGATTACGGTTACGGCGGTGATGGCGGTTTAGCGGTTAACGCTTTCTTGCATACCCCGCTCGGCATAGCGGTCGATTCCGCCGGGAATGTATTCTTCGCAGACGAGAGCAACTGCATCGTCCGCAAAGTGACGGTCAGCACGGGAATTATCACCACGGTCGCTGGAACAACAGTGACGACTACAACTCCCCCAACCTCAACCTGCGGCTCTGGAACAGGGTCAACGATCGGCAACGGCGGTAAGGCGACGAGCGCCCACTTGTATAACCCAACAGGCGTGGCCATTGATAAGAATGGGAACCTTTTCATCGCCGACCAGGACAATCAGCAGATTCGGATCGTGGCCTGCGCCACGGTGACCAGCACCGGCGCGACCTGTACTCCGAATTCGGGGCAGACGACCGGCGACATTTACACGATTGCTGGAGACGGGACAGGTGGTTACAACGGCGATTCCCAGGCGGCAACTCTAGCCGAGCTGTACTATCCCTACGGCGTGACCACGGACAACGCCGGAAACCTGTATATCGCGGATGAGTATAACCACCGGGTGCGCCGGGTGGCCTGTGGAACCGGGATCAGTTCGTGTACGGCTCCGACAGGAGAGACCAAGGGTGACATCTACACGCTGGCGGGAACGGGAACGGCCGGTTACAACGGTGACGGCATCACGGCCGCGACGGCCGAGTTGTACTATCCCACCACCGTGTCCGTAGACAATGAAGGCAATCTGTTCATTGCCGACTCTTACAATCTCCGCATACGCGAAGTGTCTTGCGCAACCAAAACCAGCAGCGGGGGCACATGTGCGGCTTCGACGAATCAGACCGCGGGAGAAATTTTCACAGCGGCGGGCACGGGCGCGGGAGGCTACAACGATGATGGCCAGTCGGCCACAGGAGCCAACATCTATTACGCCCTGGGAGTGGCTGTGGACAGCGCGGGAGACTTATTTATCGCCGACCAGGACAACTATCGCATCCGCGAGGTGCCCTGCGACGTAAGCAACCTGACGTGCACACCTCCATCTGGCGATACGAAGGAGTTTATCTACACGATCGCGGGAACGGGGAGCGCGACATTCTACGGCAATGACATTCCGGCAACTGGCGCGGAATTGTATTACCCGACCGGAGCGGCTTCGGATTCTGCCGGGAATATTTATATTGCCGACTACGGCAATTGCGTCGTCCGGGAAGTGAGCGCTAGTACGGGAGAAATCTCAATATTTGCTGGCATAGCCGGAGGTTGCACCTACAGCGGCGACGGCGGGACGGCTACCGAGGCAAATTTGAACCATCCGTATCGAGTGGTGGTGGATAGCAAGGACGACGTTTTCATTGCGGACTACAGCAATTGCCTGATCCGCAAGGTAAGCGGCGGAATCATCACGACCGTCGTGGGTAAGAGCCCCTCGCTGGCCTGCGGTTATTCCGGAGACACTGGGGCCGCTACGGCTGCCGAACTCAATAGTCCGGACGGCGTTGCTCTTGACAAATCAGGGAATCTCTACATCTCGGACTACGGAAACCAAGTGATCCGGATCGTATCTTGCTTGACGGTGACCAGCACGGGCGGCACCTGCACTCCCAAGGCGGGCCAGACGAAGGGTGACATTTACACCTTCGCCGGCAACAACACCTTGGGGGGAGGGTTCGCCGGCGATGGCGGCCCGGCTACGAGCGCCAAGCTTTACTACCCGTATGACGTAGCCGTGGATGCCTCGGGAAATGTTTATATCGCAGATACGGACAACCTGCGGATCCGCAAGGTGAATACGTCAGGAATCATCTCCACGTTCGCCGGAAATGGTGCGGGCAATTACGAAGGGGATGGTGGCCCTGCCACTGATACCTCGATTTCCTATCCGGCGGGGGTTGGAGTCGATGGGGCTGGCGATATTCTCATTGCCGATCAGGATAACTACCGTGTGCGCCTAGTGGATGGAGAAGGAATCATTCACACCATTGCGGGTGATGGAACTGCCGGCTTCCTCGGCAATGACGTCCTGGCCACGACCGCCGAGCTGTATTCTCCATATGGCGTAAACGTCGATCCCTCGGGCAACATCTACGAAGTCGACTACAACAACTGGCTGGTCCGGAAGATCACTGCGCCGATCACACTCAACTCCTCAGTGCCGAGCATAAGCTTCGACACGCAAACGATCAAGACAACCAGTGATGCCGTAGCTTTGACACTGAGTGCCAACGGCACCGCCAACATCACCAGCATCACGCCCACCGCGGGATTCCTGGAGGTGGATGATTGCCCCACCGCACTGACCAGCGGCTCGACGTGCCTGGTCAATGTGCGCTTCTCGCCAACCACAGATGGAATAACCAACGGCACGCTCACCGTCAAATACAACGGTTTCTTGACATCCTCGCTGGTGGTGCCGTTGCAAGGCGAAGCATCGGGCCTGAGTATCAGTCCGGTGTCCCTGGCCTACGGCACTCAACTCGTCACGGCAACCCCGGTGACCAAGACGGTAACGATTACGGGAGCGACAACTTATTCGGCCACGTCGGCCACGCTCGATGGGAGCGCGGCCTTCACCATCGCCAGCAACACTTGCACGGGCGCGATCACAACCAGCTGCGCAATCGGAATAACTTTCGCCCCGACATCGGCAACGCTGGGCGCACTAAAGAACACGCTGATCATCCACGACAATGATCCTACGAACCCGCAGCTGGTTGCGCTCACGGGAACGGGTACCGAGGTAACCCTGACCCCGACCACGCTGGCTTTTGGAACCGTGGCTTCGGGAAGCGCGACACTGTCGGTGACAGTCAAGAACGTAGGCACCACAACACTCAGCTTCAGCAAAGCTCCAACCATAACCGGCACGGGGAGCACCAACTTTGCTGTGCTGCCCTACAGCGCGACCGGGCCCCAGAGCACCTGCCTGAACGGAACGGTGACCCTGGCTCAAAACGCGAGTTGCACCTACACCGTGCAATTCACTTTCGCGGGTGGAACCACGGCCTTCACCACCGACCTCAACATATTCGACAACGGTGGAGGCACCCAAACGGTGGTGATGACGGCTACCGACTAAGGCCGGGTAAGCTCAGTCCGGGGCGGGGAGCACGCACGATGCTCTCCGCCTTTTTTCATTGCACGAACCTTGAGCAGTCTAATCCGCGATTACCGCAGTAACCCTCAAGCTGGGATTACCGTTGACCCCTACTGGTCCGCCTCCTTACATTCTCCACAGGGGGTCGTATGAAGGATATTCATGAAGTATTGCGGCAGAAGCAGACCAAGTACGCGGCACTGGGGAAGCAGATTGAGATGCTCCAGCAGGCGGCGGAGAAGCTGCGCGAAGTGGCTCCCCTGCTCGCGGAAAACGACGAAGAGGACAACGCGGTATTGATGGAAGTCGATGAGACTTCCGACAGCCTGGCGGCCAAGGCGGGCGCGTCTGGTTCGGGCGCGGCGGCATCGAAGGCAGCCCGGCCTGCGGCACCTCGCTGGCCATAATCTCGCCGTTGTAGGGCGGGCATTTAGTTATGACCCTTCTGGCATTGCTGGTTTCGACTGACGATTCTGCATCCGAGATCCTGGGCCGGGTTCTTCCGGCTATGGGGATCGTGGTGGAGCGTTTCAGCGATCTCGCGACTGCGATTGACCGTCTGCAGCAGCAGAGGTTCGACGCTCTGATGGTTGACTTCGACGATCCCGACGCTGCTGGTCAAGTGCTGGACGAGGCCCGCAGGTTGAATTCTGGCGACACACCCGTCAGCGTCGCCCTGGTTGCCGAAACCGGCAAAGCCCGCGCCATTCTTAGCAACGGGGCGCACTTCGTGCTGTACAAGCCACTCTCTGATGACAAGGCCAGAGCTGGCCTGCGTGCCGTAGCCGCGCTGTTAAATCGCGAGCGCCGACGCGCCTACCGAGTTCCGGTGCAGGCTCCTGTGGAAATTACTCTGCCCGACACTCGGAAAGCCGAAGGCATTCTGCTTGACCTGAGCGAAACCGGCATGGACGTTCTCACGGCTGAACCCCAGGCTCCGGGATCACTGTTAAATTTCCGTTTTCAATTGCCCGATGGAAGCCTCGAGGTTGACGCTCACGGGCAGGTCGCGTGGGCGAACCCCAACGGACAAACGGGAGTTCATTTTCTGGATTTGGAAGAGTCGATGAAGGCTCAGCTTAAAGTCTGGCTGAATGCCGCTGCGGTGGCGAACGGCGCGAGTCCCGACGAAGCTGTCCCCCACTGCAAGCTCACCGATCTGAGCCTGGGCGGGTGCTATCTGGAAAGTGAATCGCCGTTTCCGGAACGGGCGCTGGTCGACCTGTGCCTCAAAAGCGGAGATGTGGCGGTCCATACCGAAGGCATGGTGCTGGTCACGCATCCCGGGCACGGCATGGGACTGGAGTTCCCTTCCCGTACGCCGGAGCAGCGAGCCCAGGTAGAAAACCTGATTAACTTTCTTCGCAGCTGTCCGGAATCCATGCCGGAACTGATTATTTCTCCGCGGGCTCTAACTGCGGACCTGAGCCAATTCGAGCACGCTGCAGACACGACTGGAGATTCGACCGCGGAGCCGCTCGAAGATCCGTTGCTCGAACTGCTGCGCCAAGGGTCTTCTCTGCAACAGGACGACTTCCTTGATGAACTTCGCCGACAACGCTCGGGCGAGAGTGTCGCAACGTAGCTTGAAGTTCGTCCCCTTCGGGCTCTCTCGCCGATCCGTCTCGCGTCATTCCTCTCCGATATTCAACCGTTACTTTAAGATACACCTCTCGCGGTAGGTGGCTTGGGGACTTCACGGAGCAGCACAAAGGCAGGAAGAATACCGGGGCAGCGAAAGTAGGGGAACGCGCGAGAGGCTCGGGCGAACAGTTTTCGGAGGGCGAAGAACCCGCGCCCGTCTCTGACGCGGGCTCTTCACTTCCGTGGTCTGTTCCACCCCTATGGCAGTACGGTAGCTGATCGCTGTTGCGTCACGGTTTCAGAAATATTAAATCTAGGTTAAATGCGGTGGACGCTCAACTCGTCCGGCTTCCCCCGAAACACGGGGATTCGATAAGCTCCGTGCACCGTTTTCGCCCTTGTGCGAACATGTAGCCGACACGCAGGGCGAGTCGGCGGGGAGGCTGGTGGAAGCGAAGCTGGCGGCAAACATAAAATCCGGAAACGAACTGGGTTCTGACAATGCCGCGAGTAACGTCTCATGCGACGCACCCCGTGGCAGGTTGCCGTGGGCGCGGCTTATGTCGATCGCGGTTGCGGCCTTCGTAGTTGAAATTCCCTTCTTTTTCCTCGGCACACCCTCAGGGCACGATGTCGAATTCCATTTGTACTCATGGCTGGAAGTTCTCTCGCAGTGGAAGCAAGGCATCGTCTATCCGCGCTGGGCGGCCTTGGCGAACTTCGCCTACGGCGAGCCGCGGTTCATCTTCTATCCCCCGGCCTCGTGGGCGTTGGGCGCGGCGCTTAGCGCAATCTTTCCCTGGACGCTGGCCGCCAGCATTTATATCTGGCTTGCCTTGTTGGCTGCGGGCGTGTCAATGTTTCTCCTGGCGCGGCAGTGGCTGGACCGGCGCGACGCAACCTTCGCGGCTGTGCTCTACGCCGTCAATCCTTATCATCTGGTGATCGTGTATTGGCGGAGCGCGCTGGCTGAGCTCCTGGCCAGTTGTTTGCTACCGCTGTTGCTCTTGCTGTTGTTGCGGGCAGATGAAAAAGGCCGGCGGATCACTGTTTATCTCGCGCTGCTGCTCGCTTCCTCCTGGCTGGTCAACGCACCCGCAGCGGTAATGATCCATTATTCTCTGGTCTTATTGATGTTGGTGGTTGCCTGGCAGCGGCGCTCGCCACGCGTTCTGCTAGTAGGGACGGTCGCGGTGGTTCTTGGAGCTGCGTTGGCTGCGGTTTATTTGTTGCCTGCGGTCTACGAACAGAAGTGGGTCACGATTGCGCAAGCGGTTTCCGCCGGCTCCCGGCCGCGAGACAGCTTTCTGTTTATCCACACCACCGATGCGGACCACGACGCCTTCAACCACCTGATTTCCTGGATTGCGCTGGGCGAAATCCTGCTGACGGTTTTCGCGGCCTGGACCGCACGCAGCTGGCGACGGCGCAATCGCACGCTTTGGTATTCGCTGGTGGCGTGGGCAGGGGCATGCTCGCTGCTTATGCTCTCGATCACGAATGTGCTGTGGAGAATTCTTCCCAAGCTTGAGTACATGCAGTTCCCGTGGCGCTGGATGCTGTGTCTGGGTATTCCCTTCACTCTGCTGATAGTGCTGGGTGTCCGGCGGTGGAGCGTGCGCATCGCGTTCTACCTGGCGACGCTGGCGGTGCTCGCATTAGGCTGGCGCCACTTTCAGGCGCCCTGGTGGGACAACGCGGGCGACTTGCGCGAAATGCAAGATAACATGGAGTCCGGCGAGGGCTACGAGGGGGTCGACGAGTACACGCCAGTCGGCGCCGATCCGTCGTCCGTCTCGAAGGACGCTCGCCGCGTGATGGTGGACGGACCAGCCCATGCTGCGATTCACGTCTCTCAGTGGACTCCAGAATTCAAACTCTTCACCGTAGAGATGTCAGCCCCGGATAATCTGGCGTTGCGGTTGTTCAACTATCCCGCGTGGCGGGTTACCGTGAATGGGCGACAAGTGCAGCCCGGTACGCGCGAGAGCACGGGCCAGATGCTGGTTCCTGTGGAGGTGGGCGCAAATCAAGTGCAGATCAGCTTCGTTCGCACCTGGGATCGCACGGCGGGTGGGTGGATCTCACTGCTCGCTTTGATTCTGACGCTGGTGTCGCTGAAAACTGTAGCGCCGGCGTCTCGCCGGCTGTTTGGGCGAGGCGGTCCCACGTCCTGCCTTGAGCCTGTCAAGGGGACAGCCGCCGAGACGGCGGCGCTACCAGACTCGTAATGCGAAAAATTCTCATTGCAACTTCCAATCCCGGCAAGCTGCGCGACTTTGCCGGCGCTGCGGTGCGCTGCGGAGTCGAAATCGCCGGCATTCCTGAGTTCTCTTCCCTGCCTGCGGTGGTTGAAGATGGACTCACATTCGAGGCTAATGCACGCAAGAAAGCCGAAGCCTATAGCCGATATGTCCCCGGAGAAATGGTTGTAGCCGACGACTCAGGATTGGAGATTGATGCGCTGCATGGCGCTCCGGGCGTGCACTCCGCCCGCTATGCCGCCGACCAGCCCGCCCAGGCTGACGCCAACACTGATGACGAGGCCAATAACGCGCGGGTCTTGCGTGAACTCCAGGAGATTCCGCCCGCCCAGCGCACGGGCAGGTTTGTGTGCGTGCTGGTCGCGGCTCGCGATGGCAAAACACTGGCGACGTTTCGCGGCACGGCGGAAGGAAGAATCCTCGATGTTCCGAGCGGTGCGAACGGCTTCGGATACGATCCCTTGTTTTATTTTCCGCCGATCAAGAAAACCTTCGCTGAACTGAGCGCAGAAGAGAAGTCCCAGTACAGCCACCGCGGCGCGGCGTTCCGGGAGTTCCTTCAATGGTGCAGGCGTTCTTGCTGACGGTTGACGACGTGGCGACTCCTTCTTGACTTCGTTTCTCCCGCGGCTGGATAATAAAAAGTTCTTTTGCCAGTGCCGAACCGTTAAGGTCGAGTCATCCAGAATCATACGAACTTATAAGGGGAGATTTGTGGCATCCGCAGCCAGTTCTACTGCTCCCGTTGTAGCGAAAGCTGTAACGCACGGCGTGGCGCCTCTGCGCGCGGGCAAGGGTATTTCGTTTTTCTTGCGCCGCCTGCATTCGCTTTCGGGCATCGTTCCCGTGGGCGCGTTCTTGTTCGAGCATATTCTGGTCTCGAACTCCACGGCAATCAGCGGACCTGACGCCTACGCCCGCCAGGTAAGCTTTCTGGCCAATCTTCCGCTGGTCTTCTTTCTGGAGTTGTTTGGCATCTGGCTGCCGATTGCGTTCCATGCGCTCTACGGTTTCTACATCTGGTACCGCGGCGATGGAAATACGATGGAATATCCCTGGACCGGCAACTGGATGTATACGGCCCAGCGCTGGACCGGAGGCATTGCCTTCGTCTACATCCTCTGGCACACGTGGACTATGCGCTTTACCGGAGTCGATCTGCACGCCTTCCCTAACGCTTCGTTCGGCAAGGTGCAGGAAGAAGTTCTGCAGACTCCGTTGTTCCTGTTTTATGTTGTGGGCTTGATCGCCGCGTCGTGGCACTTCGCCTATGGCATCTGGCTGTTCTCAGCGAAGTGGGGCATCGTTTCCGGGGACAAAGCGCAGAAGCGGTTTCTGGCCGTCTGCCTGGCGCTTTTCTTTGTCTTGTCCGGCGCGGGGCTGGCCAGCCTGGCTTCGTTCCGCTCGCGGCCGCAGCAGCCTTATGAGCCTGGGATTGCCACGGAATCGTCCCACGCGACAGCGACCTATGGAAAGCTGGTGAAGTGAACGATGGCAGCAGTTCCTAAAATTATCGTGATAGGCGGCGGCCTTGCCGGACTCTCTGCGGTCATCAAGATCGCCGAGATGGGCGCGAACGTCGATCTCTTCTCCATTGTTCCGGTGAAGCGTTCGCACTCGGTGTGCGCGCAGGGCGGCATCAACGCGGCCAAGAACTTGAAGGGCGAAGGCGATTCGACCTGGATCCATTTTGACGACACGGTCTACGGCGGCGATTTCCTCGCGAACCAGCCTCCGGTCAAGGATATGTGCGAGGCTGCGCCCGGCATCATCGACTTGCTTGATCGCATGGGGGTTCCTTTCAACCGCACGCCCGAGGGTCTGCTCGACTTTCGCCGCTTCGGCGGGACTTTATATAACCGCACCGCCTTCGCCGGGGCGACTACAGGCCAACAACTTCTCTATGCGCTCGATGAACAAGTCCGCCGCTACGAATCCGAAGGCAAGGTGAAGAAGTACGAGCACTGGGAGTTTCTTTCCGCCGTGCTCGACGGAAACCGTGTCTGTCGCGGCATCTGTGCCATGGATCTGCGCAGCATGGAAGTCCGCACCTTCCCGGCTGACGCGATTATCATTGCCACGGGCGGTATTGGAGCGATCTTTGGCAAGTCCACCAACTCGGTTGTGTGTACCGGATCGGCGCAGTCGGCGCTTTATCAGCAGGGCTGCTTCTACGGGAACGGCGAATTCATTCAGGTGCATCCCACCTGCATCCCCGGCGAAGACAAGCTGCGCCTCATGTCGGAATCGGCGCGCGGCGAGGGCGGACGCGTCTGGGTTCCGAAGACGCAAGGCGACAAGCGCGACCCCAAAACGATTCCGCCGTGTGACCGCTGGTACTTCCTCGAAGAGTGGTATCCCAAGTACGGCAATCTGGTGCCGCGCGATGTGGCAACGCGTGCGATCTTCAAGGTCGTATACGAATACAACCTCGGCATCGATGGGAAGCCGATGGTCTATCTCGACCTGACCCACATCGACCGCAAGATTCTCGACCGCAAGCTGGAAGGAATTCTTGAAATCTACGAGAAGTTTGTGGGCGACGATCCGCGCGACACGCCCATGAAGATTTTTCCCGGCATGCATTACACCATGGGCGGGTTGTGGATCGACTTCAAGCAGGCGACGAATATTCCGGGAATTTACGCCGCGGGCGAATGCGAATATCAATATCACGGCGCGAACCGCCTGGGCGCGAACTCGCTGGTGTCGTGCATCTACGGCGGAAGCATAGCTGGACCAAATGCGGTGAAGTACGCGCGCGGGCTGCAGGCGCTTCCGGACGGCAACGGAGTTTTCGAGGCCGAAAAGAAGAAGCAGGAAGAGAGCAACGCCCTGCTGATGAACAACTCGGGTACGGAGAATCCCTTCCGGCTGTGGCGTGAACTGGGCGAGTTGATGACCAAAGATTGCACCGTTATTCGCTATAACAAGAATTTGCAGCAGACGGACGCGAAGCTGGTCGAACTGCTGGAACGCTTCCGCAAGGTGAATTTGAGCGACCGCACGCAGTGGGCGAACACGACCGTGGTCTTCGCTCGCCAGCTTTACAACATGCTGCAGTTGTCGCGAGTGATTGCGCAAGGCGCGCGCTTACGCGACGAATCGCGCGGAGCGCACTATAAGCCGGACTTCCCCGACCGTGACGACAAGAATTTTCTGAAGACGACAAAAGCATATTTCGCTCCGGATGCGGATGAGCCGAAGTTTGAATTCGAGCCGGTGGACGTGTCACTGATTCCGCCGCGACCGAGGAAGTACGACGCGGCGAAGTAAACTGAGATGCCTTGTCATCCTGAGCGAGGCGAAGGACCGATGCAGTTTGCCGGCGTCGGCAGGGTACATAGGTTCTTCGCTTCGCTCAGAATGACAGGCACGGTGAGAGCTAAGAATTAATGTCTAACAAATCCGTCATCCTAAAGATCAAGCGCCAGAAGACCCCGACGTCCAAGTCTTACTGGGAAGAGTTCGAACTTGCCCACCATCCCGGCATGAATGTGATCTCCTGCCTGATGGAGATCGCTGCCAACCCCGTCACCCGCGAAGGCAAGGCGACCACGCCCATCACCTACGATTCGAATTGCCTTGAGGAAGTCTGCGGCTCCTGCGCCATGCTCATCAACGGACGCGCGCGCATGGCCTGCTCGGCCTTGATTGACAATCTCGAGCAACCGGTTAGGCTCGAACCTTTCTCGAAATTCCCCGTCGTCCGCGACTTGGCTTTTGATCGCAGCGTTCTCTTTGAGAATCTCAAGATCGTCAAGGCCTGGGTTCCGATCGACGGTACCTACGACCTCGGTCCCGGCCCGCGCATGTCGCCGGAAGAGCAGGAAGTGGCGTATCCGCTTTCCCGCTGCATCTCCTGTACCTGCTGCATGGAGGCGTGCCCGCAGTTCAACGAAGAGACAGGCTTTGTAGGCGCGGCTACCATCGCGCAGGTGAGGTTGTTCAACACCCATCCCACAGGCAAAGAGCTGCAGCGTGAGCGTCTCGCGGCGTTAATGGGCGACGGCGGCATTCAGGAGTGCGGCTATGCGCAGAACTGCGTGGAAGTTTGCCCCAAGGATATCCCGCTGACCCGCGCCATTTCTGATGTAGGCGGCGCGGTCATGAAACAAGCTATCGGTGACCTTTTCCGGCGCTGATTTTTGTCACTCCGGCGTGAAAACACGCTGCTGCTGTTCCCCGCCAGCCGCTAACTGCTTGCTGCAAGTGCACATGAGTCGCTCGTAATCCCGCGCCGGAGTGGCGTTTCGCGTGCTCCTATCCACAGGTGAAGCACGCTTGCGGAAGCGGCCAGTAACCAGTAGTAACCTGCGCGGCCGATGCGCGCCCGAAACTCTGGTAACCAGCGGCTTGCAATCAAACGTTGGGGCGCTTGACACGATGACTTACAATGTCCGGACGGCTGTGGGTTAACCGGTACGGAAGACTGCGGAACTCATTGAGAATAAAACTACAGCGTGAACTGATTCTTCTCTCCCTGGTGGCTTGCCTGTGCAGCCCGCTCTTTGCGGCCACGGCTACGGTCGTGCACAGATCCGTCCATCATCACCGGTTTCCCCGGCTGCATTGGACTTTGTGGCATCCCATGTTCCGCCCCACTCACGAATCGCTTTTGGCGCAGAACGCAGAAATTGATAGGCTGGAGCTGCCTCGCATTCAAGACGATGACGAGTTGGAGGCGCTGAAGGCTAGCGGAGCGCTGCAGCCCATCATCGCAGGTGAGACGCTGCGCTTTGATCCGCGCCTTGATCCTTCACGCCGCTACTGCCGTCCCTGGACCCGCGACTTTGTGCAGGATATCGCGCAAGCTTATTACAATCGTTTTCACGAACAGATTCAGGTAAATTCCGCGGTGCGCACGGTAAAGCTTCAGAAAAAACTTCGCCGGCACAATCGCAACGCAGCTCCGTCTGAGGGCGATACGGCGTCGTCCCATCTCGCCGGCCTTACCGTGGACTTGCAACGCCGCGGCATGACCCAGGAACAGATTCATTGGATGGAACACTACCTCTTCTACATGAAGGCGCTCGGCCTGGTTGAGCCCGAAGAAGAGCGGCATCAATGGGTGTTCCACATCATGGTCTCAGGCCACTACGCGGATTGGCGCGAAACGCAGGATATTCTTCCCATCGATCGCCCCGAGCGGACCACCGTCACCGCCGAAAGCCGCGCCGAATAATAGCCCGGTATAATTCGTTCCCAGCATGATTGTTCTGATGGCTGGCCTTCCCGGCGCCGGAAAAACTACGCTCGCCCGCGAACTGGCCAATCGCCTGCCCGGACGAGTGCTGAATAAAGACGAAATCCGGCACGCACTCTTTTCCGCCGACGAAATCGAATACTCTTCCCGACAGGATGACTTCTGCCTGCACCTCATGCTCGAGACCGCGGGCCAGCTCTTGCAGCGAGATCCGCACCGTTTTATCTTCCTCGATGGCCGGACATTTTCTCGCCACTACCGGATTGACAATGTCATAAACGCCGCCGCTGCGCTGCACCAGAGCTGGTGCATCCTCGAGTGCGTGTGCTCGGAGGAATTGGCTAGACGGCGGATCGAGGAGCAGTCTGCCTCAGGAGCCCATCCTGCCGGCAATCGCAACTTTCAACTCTACCTTGAAGTGAAGTCACGATTCGAAGCCATCACTTTGCCCAGGACTGTAATCGACACTGGGCAAGCGCTGCAAGATTGTGTTGAGCAAGCACTGGCAGCTCTGAGCTAATGGTTATTTGGGAACGTGCTTTCAACCACGCGCGAAGGCCTATACAATCGTTGACTTGCCCGCAGGCTCATTCGCTGCGCGCCACATATATGACTCATTTCAAAATGCTCTTCATCTCGTGCCTGGCTCTCGCCATTCCGTCGGCGGTCGCCCAATCCTCAAACCCATCAGATATAACCGTCAGCGCCAAAGCTCGTGCCATCCAGGAATCCGCCATCGTAGTCGACACCCATGCCGACACACCCCAGCGTTTTCTCGACGAAGGTTTCGACATCGGCTCGACCGATCCCAACGACGTGGGCCACATCAGCCTCGACAAAGCCCGCCGCGGCAATCTGGGCGCCGAGTTCTTCTCCATCTGGGTAGATCCCGAGACCAACGAGGGCCACTTCGCCAGACACACATTCGATCTCATCGACTCTGTCTACGAGCAGGCCGCGCACCATCCTAACCGCATGATGATGGCCTTTTCCGTGGCCGATATCGAGCGCGCCCACAAAGAGCACAAGCTCGCCGCCCTCATGGGCATCGAAGGCGGCCACTCGATCGAGAACGACATGCACCTGCTGCGCGATTATTACCGCCTCGGCGTGCGCTATATGACGCTCTCCTGGTCGAACACGAACGAGTGGGCGGATTCCTCCGGCGACATCAACGACCCTAAAATTGAGCACCACAACGGCCTCACCGATTTCGGCAAGCAGGTCGTGCTCGAAATGAACCGCCTCGGCATGATGGTCGATATTTCACACGTCGCCGACAAGACTTTCTGGGACGCGATCGCCACCACGAAAGCTCCAGTTATCGCCTCGCATTCTTCGGCGCGTGCCCTGGTCGACGCCCCTCGAAATATGACGGACGACATGCTGCGCGCGGTCGCCAAGAATGGCGGCGTCGTGCAGGTCAACTTCTTCTCCGGCTTCGACGATCAGACCTATTGGGATGCCTCCCGGGCTCAAGCCAAGGAACGCGACGCGGCCATCGCAGCCTTCGTCGCAAAAAAGAAAGCGGAGGGGCAGCCCGTTACTTACGTAGATGAGGACCGCATCGAACGAGAGTGGACCGCGAAACTTCCGCGGCCGCCGTTCAAGGTTTTGATTGATCACATTGATCACGTCGCGAAAGTCGCCGGAATCGATCACGTTGGCTTGGGCTCTGACTTCGACGGCGTCAGCGGCGCAACTCCGCAGGGCATGGACTCCGCCGCTGATCTGCCGAAGATTACGCAGGCCCTGCTCGATCGCGGATACAGCGCCGACGACATCAAGAAAATACTCGGAGGCAACATTCTGCGCGTCTTCCGCCAGGTCGAGACCGTCAGCCGCGAAATGCAGGCTGACCGGCATTGATGCGGCCCCTCTTGTCCGGCGTCTCTTGTCGTACAATGCAACGTTGCGGTAAATGACCGGGACGCGGCGTACCCGTGCAAGGAGTAATCATGCGTAATGCGTTTTTCGTTTCCGTTATGCTTTCTGTCGCAGCGTTTGCGGCTTGGGCGCAGTCGAGCACTCAGACCGCCCCAGCGGCCAAACCGGCTGCCAGAGCCACTACCGTTCATCATGCAACGGGTGGCGTACCCACGGCGATCATCGACACTACCGTGGGCAAGTTGACGTGCACTCTGTTCCCCGACAAAGCTCCAATCGGAGTCGCGAACTTCATCGGCCTCGCCACTGGAACCAAAGACTGGAAGAATCCCGTCAGCGGAGTCACCAAGCACGGCGTTCCGCTCTACGACGGCACTATTTTTCATCGCGTAATCGCGGGCTTCATGATCCAGGGCGGTGATCCCAAGGGCGATGGAACCGGCGACCCGGGGTACGCTTTTAAAAACGAGGTTTCCTCCGATCTTCTCTTCGACAAGCCCGGTCGCCTCGCCTATGCCAACGCCGGCCCCAACACCAACGGATCGCAGTTCTTCATCACCGAAGAGGCCCAGCCGCATCTCAACGGTGGATATACGATCTTCGGCCAGTGCGACGAAGCTAGCGTGGCGCTGGTGAAACAGATCGCGCACATGGCTACCGACCCGATGAACGACCGCCCCTTCCGCCCGGTGAAGATTATTCACATTTCAATTGTTCACCGAGCGGTCGCCGCCAAGCCGGCAACGGCGGTGAAGAAACCGGCCGCCGCCACGCCTGCCGCCTCTCCGAACTAACACGCCACGAAGATAACGACGAATTATCAAACGACTGAAAGGACTCCATGACCCGCCAACCCGGACTCTACGCGACGTTTGAAACCAGCGAAGGCAACATCGTCTGCCGCCTTTTTGAAAAAGACGCTCCCAAAACCGTAGCCAACTTCGTGGAACTTGCCGAAGGCAAACGCGAGTGGACGCATCCCTCGACCCGCAAGAAATCAAATGACCGCCTTTACGACGGCACGATTTTCCATCGCGTGATACCCGAGTTCATGATCCAGGGCGGCGACCCTCAAGGCACCGGCATGGGAGGCCCCGGTTACCAGTTCGAAGACGAAACCAAAGGCTCGCCCCACAAACTTGATAAAGCGGGAAAGCTAGCAATGGCCAACGCCGGGCCAAACACGAATGGCTCACAATTCTTCATCACCGTCGCGCCCACGACGTGGCTGACAGGCAAGCACACAATTTTCGGCGAGGTCATAGAAGGTCAGGATATTGTCAAGAAGATCTCCGAAGTCCCGCGCGGGCGAAACGATCGGCCGAATAAAGATGTGGTGGTGAAGAAGGTGGCGATCGAGAAGGTGTAGTCGGACTTGTGAGCTGAAGAGACTTTGGCTCAGGAAGGGCACGACTTCAGTCGTGCCGATCAGTCTACTTCTTGCCCGCCAGCTTCAGCCGCTGAGGACGCCACTCAGACTCCGATCACGCCACACAACTCCTTCACCGCCGCCGCGCTCTTATCGAGCCCCGCCTTCTCTTCCGCAGTGAGCTTGATCTCGATGATCTGCTCGATACCTTTAGCGCCCAGCTTTACCGGCACGCCGACGTAGAGGCCGTTGACCCCGTACTCGCCCTGCAAGTAGGCAGCACAAGGCAAAATCTTCTTCTTATCTTTCAAAATCGCCTCGACCATCTCGGTTGCCGCAGCCGAAGGCGCGTAGTAAGCCGAGCCCGTCTTCAGATACTTCACGATCTCCGCCCCGCCGTCGCGCGTGCGCTGCACCAAAGCCTCAAGTCGAGATTTCTCAATCAACTCGGTGATGGGAATGCCCGCAACGGTGGAGTAGCGAGGCAACGGAACCATGGTGTCCCCGTGCCCGCCCAGTACGAATGCGGTCACGTTCTCCACGCTAACCTTCAATTCGTCGGCTATAAAGGCGCGGAAGCGCGCCGAATCGAGCACGCCCGCCATGCCAACCACGCGCTCCCGCGGAAATCCGCTCAGCTTATAAGCCGCCTGTGCCATGGCATCCAGCGGATTCGAGACAATAATCAAAATGCAGTTCGGCGAGTGCTTCACTACTTGGCCTACCACTGCCTTCATGATCCCGTAGTTGGTGTTGAGCAAATCGTCGCGGCTCATCCCCGGCTTGCGCGGAATGCCGGCGGTGATGACAACAATGTCGGAATTCGCGGTATCTTTGTAGTCGTTCGTGCCGGTAATGTAAGAGTCGCGTTTCTCGATGGGCATGGCCTCGAGCAAATCCAGCCCCTTGCCCTGCGGCACCCCTTCGATAATGTCGATCAACACAACGTCGGCCAGTTCCTTCGAGGCAATCCAGTGAGCCGCAGTGGCGCCCACGTTTCCCGAACCCACGATGGTTACTTTTTTGCGCATGTATGATTCCTTTCAAAACATTGAGCGATTTTGCGATTGCGTGATTTTGCGATTGAAAATCAGAATCGCACCATGGGGCGATCACACTGACAATCGCTAAATGGCCCGATCACTCAATCGCTCAATGATCTACACCAGCACCGCCGCACCCATATTCTCAATGATGCTGTCGGCAAACTCGCTGGTCTTCACCTTGGTGGCACCTTGCATCAGCCGTTCGAAATCATAAGTAACTTTCTTCTGCAGAATCGTCCGTTCCATCCCGCCTTCGATCAGATCGGCAGCTTCATTCCATCCCATGAAGCGGAACATCATCACCCCCGAAAGCATCACCGATCCCGGATTGATCACATCTTTATCCGCATACTTCGGAGCCGTGCCATGCGTGGCTTCGAAGATGGCGTAGCCATCGCCAATGTTCGCCCCCGGAGCGATGCCCAACCCGCCCACCTGCGCCGCGCAGGCATCGGAGATGTAATCGCCGTTCAGGTTCGGGCAAGCCAGCACGGAATATTCATCCGCCCGCGTCACCACCTGCTGAAAGATTGAATCGGCGATGCGGTCGTTGATCATGATTTTCTTTTTCCACTGACCCTTGCCGTGCGTGGCATAGATGCGGTCCAGCACTTCTTTCACTTCCTGCTCCACGGCCTGGCGAAAGTCGGGTTGACCGAACTCCATCCCCGGCTCTATGAGCTCAGCATTCTGTGCCACCGTCAGATTCGGATTCCTATCCTTGTTGTCGACGATCCAGCTCTCGCGCTCGGTAATCACCTTGTCGCGAAATTCCTCAGTGGCCAACTCGTATCCCCACTTGCGGAACGCGCCTTCGGTAAACTTCTGAATGTTCCCCTTGTGCACCAGGGTCACGCTCTTGCGGCCGGTCTCGAGCGCATAGCGGATCGCCATGCGCACCAGGCGCTTGGTTCCGGTGATCGAGATTGGCTTGATGCCGACCCCGGAGTCCAGCCGGATCTGCTTCTTGCCGCCCTTCAGCATATCTTTATTGAGAAACTCGATCAGCCTCGCGCACTCCGCAGTCCCCTCTTCCCACTCGATGCCCGCGTACACATCCTCAGTGTTCTCGCGGTAAATCACAACATCCATGCGCTCGGGATTCTTCACCGGCGAAGGCACGCCCTTGTAGTACTTCACCGGACGCACACAGCAGTAGAGATCAAGAATCTGCCGCAGCGCTACGTTTAACGACCGAATGCCGCCGCCCACCGGCGTGGTCAGCGGCCCTTTGATCGAGACACGAAATTCACGAATAGCGGCAACCGTGTCATCGGGCAGCCAGGTATCGAACTTTGCTTTCGCCTTTTCTCCAGCGAACACCTCGTACCATGCCACGCGTCGCTTGCCCTTGTAGGCTTTTTCCACCGCGGCATCGAACACCCGCCGCGACGCCTTCCAGATGTCGCGTCCCGTTCCGTCGCCTTCGATGAACGGAATCACAGGATTATCCGGGACATCGTACTTTCCACCTGAATAGCCAATCTTCTTCCCATCCGACGGCACCGCTATCCCGTTATAAGAACTCGCCATTCGCAAGCCTCCCTATGAATTTGCCACCCGCCACCCGCGAAACCTTGGTTTTAGAGAATACGATTGCACAGAACACAATTATAGAGAATACCCCGGTGGACCTATACTCACCAATTCCTGCGTCACAGCTGTGTGTGACCGAGATCACCAGCGCCTCGTCCCAAAAGACTTGCGAACGCCCACAGTCATGTAGCGCCCCCAGGGCCCGTTATTGCCCAGATCGGCCACGCCCAGATTAGTGTCGCGCGCACCCAGACGATCGAACAGGAAATGTTGGGTCACGCGAAACTCAAATCCCTTGCCGATAAAGACTGCCCCGCCCCACGAGTGCTCAATGCCAATCGCATCCGGCGACCACGTGTAGAGGGTCTGCGGAATAGTCTTGCCGAACAGGAACGAAGGTGCGCCAAACACCATAAACCGCCGCAACTGTGTCCGGCCAAAGGGACGCACCTCAAGCATCCCCGACAACATATACCGCGCAAACATGCTGCACGGGGCGTTTGCCCCGCCATATTGCCCGGCATTTCCCGCGCAAAGGTTGGGATCGATTTCGTTATGTGGAGGCGCCAGGTCAAGTTGTGCCCACCCCCAGAACGTGTCCTTAGGAAAAAACATTCGGGGCTGGACCGCCGCGTCCTGCGAACTGCTCGCAGGCGCTGCACTCTGGGCTGTGCCCAAAGCCGAAATCGACAGAACAAATGCAAGCATCCACGCCAACGTTTTCATCCAGCCTCCAGAATTTTGGTTTATGTTGAGGAGAGTCTAAAACACTATCGCGCCTCAGGCTTCCCATCTGCTCTCGAACCTCGGAAGTTATCCGTCAGCGGTTGGAAGGGAGCGGAATATTGTAACCCGCTCGCGAACTCTGATCCCGATCTACGCGGATTGAATCCAGAATTACAAAAAATGGATTCTAAAAATGGGCCCCACGCCCCTCTTGGCGCCTCCGGCCCGACATTCCAGATTTCATATTCCAAATTTAGATTTATTCCATTCGTTGGATTCGCACAGACGGCTACCAGTCGAAAGGACTTACGGTGCAACCATCTACGGTTTGGCTGGCGGATTGCTTGCTCGGCAATAGCAAAAGTTCCAAAAGCCCATGCCCCAGGAAGTTTCTGTCTCTTATCAGGCCATTAAGAGCAAGGTGTATCGGTTAATCGACGCCTTGGTCGTCGGCGAGAAGACAGAGGTTGAAGTCCAGGAATCCATCCGCCGCTGGTGGGATCTGATTCACCCCGCCGACCGTCCCATCGCTCAAAAATATCTCCTAACCGTGCTCGAACGGTCCGGCCAGGCACTCGATGCGGTTGAGGAAGGCTTGATCGACGTAACTCACCATGAGCCTGTCCCCGTCGATTCAGCGAAAGCCTTGAAACTGGTGGATAGAATCGTCAAGCAGACGGCCAAGCCGGCGTCCCTCAGCACGAGCGCCTGAACCAGAAAAGATTTTACAAATTCCGCCCTTGCGGCGTCTCATCGAGACCGCTATTCTCCTCATCAGCGATCCAGGCAGTGCGAGCACAGTGCTCAGCGTGGTTCATGCGCCGAAGCCCGGTCAGGAGTCACAAGTGAGATCTTCCCACCTAAGTTTCCTTTTCACGATTCGTGGTTACTTTCTATTCGGAGCATTGCTGATCATGGCGGGCTTAATTATGGCTGGATCCCTATTTGCCGCGTCAGGAATCTACACCTTCACCCTCAACTCCATCGATGGCGCGCCCGCACCGCTGGCCAACTACAAGGGTAAAGTGGTTCTGGTGGTCAACGTGGCCAGCCAGTGTGGCTACACTCCTCAGTACAGCGCGCTGGAAGCGACCTACGAGAAATATAAAGACCAGGGATTCGTAATCCTCGGCTTCCCCGCCAACAATTTTGGCGCCCAGGAACCCGGCACCAACGAAGAGATCAAAACCTTCTGCACCCGCAAATACAGCGTCACGTTCCCCATGTACGCGAAGATTTCAGTCAAAGGCGCGGATCAGGCTCCGCTTTATGCCTACCTGACCAAAGACACCGGGCCCGCCATCGCTGGCGAAATCAAGTGGAACTTCACGAAGTTCCTGGTCGACCGCAACGGCAACGTCGTTCAGCGTTTCGAACCGGCGGTTACACCTGATTCGAAAGAAGTGATCTCGGCGATCGAGAAGCAGTTGAAGGAGCAGTAGAAGGAGCAGTAGAAGGAGCAGTAGAAGGAACGATCCGTCGGCCAACTTCCCGGATATCCGCTCGCCGCGGCTTCCGCATCGCAGCAAACGCCCGGACCAGTGAGTCTAATCGAAATTTTTCGCCAATTGATTAAGGCGCGGAGTGCCTGAATCGCATCGATGAGCGAACCTCGGATTTGAGCCCGAGGGGTCACTTTCAGGCGGCTAGGTCATCATGCTCGATTTCTGGAACGACATCCTCGGCCGGCCTGACGGGACGGCTCTTCGCGATCATCCATCTCGCCGCTTGCTCGACTTCATTTCTGTATCGCGAGGGTATCCGTTCCCAAGGAATATCGCTTGCCCAAGGGTTAGCCTCCCGCCACTTCGCGAGGGCCGCCTTGAGGTATTGTTGCCCAAGAGATGTCTCAACCATTGGTAATCACCTGAACATATATGCCTTTTGGTCCTAATACCTCACAAGCCATTTCTGACACTCACCGTGCTTCATGTAGATACAAGCTGGTGGGCGCTCGCGAACTGGTGCGGAGTGTCTGCACTCCCTCGCAACCTCGCCCAAAGACTTTTCAATCGGTAGAGGAGAGAGGTAATCAGTCAGAGGTTGCTCCCCACTGGCAACAGCGTAGGCATCGTTGCATAGAAGAGAAGTTCCTGTGCTCAACTCGTGTGCATCGGCATGTCTTGGGTGCTCTGCCATTACGATCGTATTCCCGTTGTTAGGTTGCACGCCTACCGAAGCTTGTGCGCCCGCCCCTGCCGCCGCGCTTAACAGCAGCAGTACTGCTAGCAATACCTTCATAAATCCTCCTTGAAGGCTTCTAAAAGTTTTGCAGCACAAGAGTGGTCGACCCAATTGGCGGGAGGGCAGTCTACGTACTTCAGTCCGGTTGGGAGACGCCGCACCTTCCCCCGTTTGCATTCCCAGCGGGACTGCAGTTCGGGCTTGATGCTGGACATCTGACTACCAGCTTCCTTGTTTAAATTATCTCAGGTGCGGCCGCCCGAAACCGTGACCATCACCACAGGCCTGTGTGATCTCCAGCGTGAGGCAAAGCTGATTCCGCTCGCTGTAAACGGGCGCTTCGACACATTGGCACGCGGGTGCGCGAACATAAAATCATCCCAGGGAGTGGTCGGCCCTGCCACGCTGAAACGCTTGTCTGTCTTAGGCGACCACCTGCCCTGCTACAATTCGGTTCGCAAGACAGCCAAAGGCAAATGCAGCGCGGTTTTCAGATTGCGCTGCGGTTTTAACTGGCAACTGGGTGCTGGGTACTGGCAACCGCTTCACGCCCCATGGATTTCGATCAACTCCAAACCTTTCTCGAAGTAGCGCGCTACGCCTCATTCTCGCGCGCAGCCGAGAAGCGTTTCCGCACTCAGCCTGCCATCTCCTCTCAGATTCGCGCCGTCGAGGACGAAGTTGGCGCCAAGCTCTTCGATCGCTCCGGCGGCAAAGTCTCTCTCACCGCCGCAGGCAAGTCCTTTCAAAAGTATGCCCAGGAAGCCCTCGACGCGCGCAAGGCCATGCTTATCTCTCTTGCCGAGATGGAGCACGTCCCCCGCGGCGCCATCACCGTAGGCGCCAATGAAGGCACCTGCCTGCACATCCTTCCCGAGGTTTTTGCCGACTTTAAGAAGCAGTATCCCGATGTCTCGGTAAACATCAAGCGCGCCGACTACGCCAGAGTTCTCGAGTCCGTAGCCGACAACTCCGTCGACTTCGGCGTCGTTTCCCTGCCCGTAAAAGACAACCGCCTCACCGTAGTCCTCATCCATCAGGATGAGCTGGTCATCATCGCCCCGCCTCAACATCCGCTGGGTAAAATGAAGTCAGCTTCTGTGGGAGATCTGGCCAAGTATCCGCTCGTTCTTCCTAAAGGAGGCCACACTCGCGACGCGCTCGATGAACTGTTTCACGAGCGCCGCCTGAAACCGAACTACAGTATGGAACTCGATTCCAGCGAACTTCTAAAACGCTTCGTAGCCGCAGGCGTGGGCGTTGGCTTCATCGCTCGCTCCAACGTGCAGGAGGACGTTCGCGCTGGCGTTCTGGTGGCTATTCCCATGGCCGACGCCCAATTGCGTCGCGACTTGGCCCTGGTCTTTCGCAAAGATAAAGCTCTCAGCCGCGCCGCACTCGCCTTCATCGAAATTGCCAAGAAACACAAATCGAGCAACGGGTCGACACCCAGATCGAAGTAGATGAAGCTACTCTCTCAAGGATTTCTCGCGCGGCTCCTGCTCTCTTCTCTGCTAGCCTGCCTCTGCGCCGCTGCCCAGGTCCAGCCGCCTTCGGCCTACAAGCTCATCGAGGTCAAGGTGACCGGCAGCAAACGATTCACTCAGGAAGACATTGTGGCCGCCAGCGGGTTACCCGTGGGCACCGTCTGCCATGAAGAAGATTTCAAGAAAGCCGCGCGCCAGCTCGGCGAGACCGGCGCATTCGGCGTCATCAACTACACCTACACATACTCCTCAGCTGGCACCAAACTTGAATTTCAAGTCACCGACGCCGACAAATTTGTCCCCGCCCACTTCGCCGATTTCGTCTGGTTCACCGACCAGGAACTGCACCAGAAACTGCACGACCGCGTTCCTCTCTTCAACGGAGAATTGCCCACCAACGGGAGCTTACCCGACCAGATCTCTGACGTTCTCCAAGCCCTGCTGGTGGAAAACGGCATCCCCGGAATCGTCCAATATGCGCGCACCGAGAGCAAGGACGAGCGGCTCCAGTCGATTGACTACAACGTCATCGGCGTGAGCATTCGTATCCACCACGCCCACTTTCCCGGCGCCGGAGCAGCCGAGCTGCCCTTGCTCCAGGCTGCTGCAGAAAGATTATCCGATCGCGAATATTCCCGCGATTACATGGCCAACTTCATCGAGCACTCTGTGCTGCCCATCTACCATGAGCGCGGGTACCTGAAGGCCTCGTGCGCCACGGCACAACCCAAGGTCGTCAAGCTAGCCGCCGCGGATTCAGCCGACAACAAGCAGCCCCCGACCTACGTCGACATCACGTTCCCCGTCACTCCCGGCATCCAGTACAAAGTCTCGCTATGGGATTGGTCGGGCAACAAAGAAATTCCCAAAGACCAGCTCGATCCGTTTCTCCACGTCAAGGCCGGGCAACCGGCTAATACGGTTCAGCTGGCAAACGATCTGCGCCAGGTCCAGACGCTCTACGGCTCACGCGGGTACATCCTGGCTGAAATCAAAGTGAACGCCGAATTCGACGACGTCGACAGAACCGTCGCCTACCACCTCATCGTCGATGAGAATTCTCTCTTCCGCATGGGAGACCTGGAATTTCGCGGCATCGACAACAGCCTCACCGCCCGCCTGCGCGCTGCCTGGAAGCTCCGTCCCGGCGATGTCTACGACGCCACTTACCTGAAGCAGTATCTGCCCGAGGCCAGAAAGCTGCTGCCGCCCACCCTCGACTGGGAGGTCGATCCCCACGTCACCGCCATCGCCCGCGACAAAACGGTCGATGTCGACCTGCAATACACCGCCAAGGCAATTCAGTGAGTGCAACTATGAGCCGGCTACTGACGTTCCTCACAATCTTCACGGTCTTAACTGCAGGTGGATGCACGCGAGCGCGAAAGGAGAGTGGTATGGAAAGCACAACCGAGTCCGCACAGTCCATCACCGACCTCCGGGCCGCTTACGAGGCATTCAACCGTGGCGACATGGAAGCGGCTGTCCAGTCGTTTGATCCCCAGATTGAGTGGACCGAACCTGCAGAGTTCCCCGGAGGTGGGGCCTATCACGGACGGGATGAGGCAAAGCGTTACTTAGCCCAGTCGCGCGCCGCCTGGGCCGAAGTCATCAGCACGCCGGAGCGGTTCATCACTTCCGGAAATCAAATTGTGGTTTTCGTTCACGCCCGGGTTCGAGCCAAAGACAGCACCCAATGGCAGGACGTAAAGCTCGCCGATGTATACACGATGCGCAACGGCAAGGCGATCCAGATGCGGGCTTTCGCCAACCGTCAGGAAGCGTTGCGTTCGGTCGGAATCGAGGAGCCCAGCCGCTGAAATCACACAGTCTCTGCAACCTCCAGCGGCCTCGATCATCTATCAGGGTAGCGTGATACCAACGCGTGGGCGGCGATCATTCTTTTTCTCTCGAGCCGTCAGAAACACAGGAGAATCAAGCATGAATCGTGGTTCAGGGTGGTCCCGAAAGAAGACAGCGATCGTTTTCTCCGCGATTTTATCTTTCAGCCTTTATGCCTTCGCGGCCGGCAAGCAGACCTTCACCGGCGAGGTTGGCGACGCCATGTGCGGCCGACAGCACATGGAAGGAACACCTGCAGAATGCACCCGCGCCTGCGTAGCCAAGGGATCCAAGTTTGCCTTGGTGGTGGGCGAGAAAATTTATATTCTGGATACCTCCGACAAAACGGCTCTGGCCACGCTCGACAAGCAAGCAGGCAAGAATGCCACCGTAACCGGTACGTTGGACGGCGACACCATTACAGTCAGTTCCGTCGCCGCCAAGTAACCATGACCAGAATCCGCAGCCGTTCGGAAATCCAAAAAACGGCTGCCTCTTTGTTGACTGAGTCCGAACCTGTGGTAGAGTGTTTCGGATTTGCCCGGCGCCCTCCCCCTAATCGGACCGGGCATGGTGGCGGGAACCGCGCCCGCGGTTTCCGCCATTTTTTCTCTCCTCACGCGAAATTCATATTTCCTTTACAAACCATTGTGTTAATGTGCACTCTCAATCCCAAATTTTTTCGTGCCGGAGGTAAACAGCGTTGGGTAAAGACATGGTCCCCAAGCGGATGTTCTTCACCAAAGGAGTCGGGAAGCACCGCGAGCGGTTAACATCCTTCGAGCTGGCGCTGCGCGATGCCGGCATCGCAGCCCAGAACCTGGTGCGCGTCTCTTCCATCTTCCCTCCAAACTGCAAGATGCTGGCGCGCAAAGAAGGCGTGAAGTATCTCAGTCCCGGCGAAGTCGTATTCGCCGTAGTCGCCGAAAACTCAACGCACGAGGCCCACCGCCTGTTAGCTTCTTCCATCGGCGTGGCCATCCCTGCCGATAAAAACACCTACGGATACCTCAGCGAGCACCACTCCTTCGGCGAAACCGAAGACGCCGCCGGCGAGTACGCCGAAGAACTAGCCGCCGAAATGCTGGCCACCACGCTCAACGTGGAGTTCGACCCCGATCGCTCCTGGGACGAGAAAAAGCAAATCTATCGCCTCTCCAACAAAATCGTCCGCACCGCCAACGTCACCCAGTCCGCCGTAGGCGACAAGCGCGGCCTCTGGACCACGGTAATCGCCTCGGCGGTGTTGATCTTCGATTAGGATCTGAGATCGAGACGGGGTTCCCCACCATCGCCCCAACTTTGTCATTCCGAGCGCAGCCGGAGCGGGGGGTGCCCCATCCTTTCGCGCCTTTTGCGAAAGGGTGGGATTCCACCGAAGCCAAATGCTTGGGATTTTGACTTCCGACTCTCGCAGAGGGATCGGAAAGGGGAGAGGGCTCGGGAAGGGCACGACTTCAGTCGTGCCGTTCGAAACTGCGAAAGGCACGGGCTTCAGCCCCTGAGGCTCCCTCCCGGCCGGATTCACGAGCCGCGTGCTATAATTGTACTTTAGTAACCCCTCAGCCCTCCCAAATGTAATCTTCCGTTAACAGCATTCCCGTATCATAGAACTGTAGATAAATACCGAATAAGCAAGAGGAATCGTGTGGATCAAGATACTCGCAGACAAAAGCAACAAGCCCTAATCACTGAATTGTTGGAAAGAAAAATCCGCCTGCACGCCCAGCAACTCTACGACAAGCGCGGCCAGACCGAAGGTTTTGCCCTGCAGGATTGGATCGAGGCAGAATCCCAGGTCCTGGAAAACAGCATCCTGGCCCCACTCTACCGCAGGACGCGTGAAGACAACGGCTCATCGCCCGACGTGCAGGAAGCTGGAGCCTAACGATACTCGTGTAGGGACAGCCGCCCCCGGCTGCCTGCCCTGAGCTAGGCCGAAGGGTCCGGGCGGCCAAGGTTCATCGGCCACAGCGCATAAGCCGCCACGAAAGCTTATTTTCTGGCCGCCGTCGCTTTCCCCTTGTGCGCCTTGTTCCCCTTCTTATCCAGCCGCTCCAACACCGCAGCCACAATCAGCGGCAGCCCTACCGTAGCATCCACAAACACTTCCCCAAATCTCCCACCCTCCGCCGGAGGCACAAACTTCCCCCACGAAATCGCCTCGCTATAAGGACTGCCCGACAACCCTCCCCAATAAACCGGCTCCGGACAAATCCGCAACCCATAGTGATACCGCTTCAGCGGAATATTCTCCCCCAACCGCCGGTGCCGCAATTCGCAGAACGGACCAAACTGCTGCGACCAGTTCCGCGGCACCCCACCGCCAATGGTTAAAATTCCAAGCTTCTTCTGCCGCAACAACGTCGCAGCAAAATGCTCCAGATCCAGAAACGGATCAAATCGTATCTTGTACCGCCCGGTCGACTCGCGCAGCCGATTATTCAGCGCCGTGTCCAGTCCCATCTCCGAATCGCTGAACGCCGGCACAAATACCGGAACCCCCTTATCGTGCGCCGACTTCAATATCCCCCGGTCCTGCGCATTCTTCGCAAGATAAGCTCCAATCGCGTGATTCAGCTTGTAGGAGCACATCACCTCGTTGTGATCCCAACCTTCGAGCACCCTCGACATCACTTCTTCCACATCATCCAGATTCTGCTCCGGCTCCAACGTGTCGTACACCCGGTTGTAACCCTGCTCGTAAAGTTCCTCGTCCGAAACCTCCGGATTCGCCCGGAAGTGCGCCCGCCCCGTAGCCTCCACGAGCCCGTGAGCCATCAGCGCCCCGGTAGAAACCACCGCATTCACGATGCCGCGATCAATCAACTCAGTCACAATCAGCCCCTGCTTAGCCACGGTCATCGCACCCGACAAAGTCATCACCACAAAACAATCCTCATCGCGTGCCATAGCCTCAAGCACGTCAGCCGCTTCCCCCAGCTGCCGTCCGGTAAAAGCAGTCTTCGACATCGCCCGAACCAAATCGTCAATCGACTTCACCTTGCCCAGATCGAGCGGCTCCAGCGGAATCAGCCGGTCCTCAATCGGATTATGCAGATGCCGCTCCACCCCGTCTCCTGCGTGCCCCGCATGATCCTGCGCCTTGCCCTGATGAGAGTTTCCATGATTCCCGTGTTTCACAATGAGCCTCCAAATCCAGACCGCGAGATCTCCCGAGGGATTACTTTACAGTAACACCGTGAAGAGATGCCACGATTGCCGGGTGTCATCCTGAGCGTAGCCGCTTTTCAGGCGGAGCGAAGGATCTCCCGCTCCCGCGGCCCGTCGCGCGAGCCCGGCCGGCATGTTATGCCGACGGCGCGGCCCGACGCTCCTCAGTTTTTTCTCTCCACGCTGACGGCTAAGAGCCGAGAGCTTTCAGATGCTATATTGTTCGCGGAGGAAGCACGCGTGCCCCCAGACAAATTCCGCGTAGCCCTGGTGCAGATGTCCGCCGGCCCCGACCCAGAGCAGAATCTTCAAAAGGCTCTAGAGCGCGTCTCCGACGCCGCCGGACGCGGCGCCCAGGTAGTCTGCCTCCCTGAACTATTCCAAACGCAGTATTTCTGCCAGCGCGAAGACCACTCCCTCTTCGACCTGGCCGAACCCATCCCCGGCCCCACCAGCGAAAAGCTGGCCGCCGCCGCCCGCCAGCACGGCATAGTCCTGATCGCCTCGCTCTTCGAGAAGCGCGCCCCCGGCATCTATCACAACACCGCCGCCATCTTCGATTCCAACGGATCTCTCAGCGGCCTCTACCGCAAGATGCACATCCCCGACGACCCGCTCTACTACGAAAAGTTTTACTTCACTCCCGGCGACTTGGGCTTTCGCGCTCTCGATACCACAGTCGGCCGCCTCGGCACTCTAGTCTGCTGGGACCAGTGGTTCCCCGAAGGCGCCCGCCTAACCGCACTGCAAGGCGCGTCCATCCTCTTCTATCCAACCGCCATCGGATGGCATCCCTCCGAGAAAGCCGAGTTCGGCACAGCCCAGCACGACGCCTGGCGCACCATCCAGCGCGCCCACGCCATCGCCAATGGAGTCTACGTCGCAGTAGTCAATCGCGTTGGCTTTGAAACCGGCAACATCCGCGGCAAGTCCACCCCCGGCCACGGACTGGAATTCTGGGGCGGATCGTTTTTCTGCGATCCCTTCGGTCGAGTCGTCGCCGAAGCCTCCCACGACCGCGAAGAAATCCTGATGGGCGACGTCGACCTGAAAACCCTCGAAGACATCCGCCGCAACTGGCCCTTCCTCCGCGACCGCAGAATCGACGCGTATGCGCCCATCTCCAGCCGCCTGCTCGATGGACGCTAAAATCGGGTCAATGAGTGTGGCGGGCCTGATTACGACGGTCATGTTGCCGGAGAACATACTACATGGCAATAATCGGTGGCGCGGATAGACTTTAGGATTATGGACGACACAGTGAGAGCTTGGCCGTTGTGGCTTGAGTGGTGCCTTGTTATCGCTTTCATCGTTGGCGGGGTGGGCTGGGACTGGTACTGCGCATTTGAATGGTTTTCTAGGACGTACTCCTTCTGGTCGGGGCCCGTCTTTGACCGGATGCTTCTGATCGTGCTGTCGTGCGCCTCCATCGGATTTCTTGCGGCATTTCCGCGTGGACAAAGATGGCAGGTGGGTGCTGTAGTCTTCTTTTTCGCATCGGGAACTTTCAGCGGGAACATGCTTCTCTGGTGGGTCGGTCACCGATAACTGTCATAGCATCGCCATTACGCTCGTTGAGCAAGAACCCGTTCGTCGAGTTCAAGTCAGGCTCAGGATTCACCGCGCGATTTGTCGCCCGTGCAATAAACTACCTCCATGCCCCGATCCAATCATTCAAGTGATACTTTAAGTGTTTCCCTGGCAACCATTGCCTGCCGCATGCCCGCCGAGTGGGCACCCCACGCCGCCACCTGGCTGGCCTGGCCCCACTATCACAGCGATTGGCCGGGAAAGTTCGAACCAATCCCCTGGGTCTACACCGAAATCATCCGCAATCTAACCCGCCACGAGCGCGTGGAACTGATAGTCAACAACGCCACAGCCGAACGCCAGATCCGCAAGCTGTTAGACCAAGCCAACGCGCCCATAGAAAACGTCCGCTTCCACCACTGGCCCACCAACCGAGTCTGGCTCCGCGACTCCGGCTGCATCTTCTGCTCGTGTGGCTCGGACACTCCTGTCCGGGAACTGCCGAAAGCTTCGTCAAAACTATCAGGAAATAGAGATCGGGAAGGGCACGACTTCAGTCGTGCCGATGAGAGGCAAAAAAACGCGGGGGCTTTAGCCCCTGAGGGCCGACTGCAAGCCGCAAACTTCCGCTTCAATGCCTGGGCCAAATACTCGAACTATCGCCACGACGAAAAAATCGGCGCCCAAATGGCAACCACCGCCCAAGCTGAAGAAATCCGCCCCACCCACCACAACACCCGCGTAGTCCTCGAAGGCGGCTCCATCGACGTCAACGGCCAGGGCATCGTCCTCACCACCGAAGAATGCCTGCTAAGCAAAACGCAGCAGCGCAACCCAACCATGCAGCGCAAAGACTACGAAAATCTCTTCGCCACCTACTTAGGAGCCCCGCACACAATCTGGCTAGGCCAAGGCATAGTCGGCGACGACACTCATGGCCACGTCGACGACCTGACCCGCTTCGTAGCCGCAGACACAGTCGTCACCATGGTCGAGCCCAATCCAAAAGACGCAAACCACAAACCGCTCCGCGAAAATCTCCGCCGTCTCCAATCCGCAACTGACCAGGACGGCAACCCGCTGAACATCGTCGAACTCCCCATGCCCGCCCCGGTAATCTTCGAGCACCGCCGCCTGCCCGCCAGCTACGCCAATTTCTACATCGCCAACGGCATCGTGCTGGTCCCAGTCTTCAACGATCCCAACGACCGCATAGCCCTCAACACGCTGGCAGCCCTGTTCCCCACGCGAGAAGTCGTGCCAATCTATTCCGGCGACCTCGTCTGGGGACTCGGCACCATGCACTGCATGACCCAGCAACAACCATCTCCGTAGCAGATCTTAAGAGTCAACCCTTTACCGGAAAGCTGAATCCTATTCCCAGCCGTGAATTGTCCATATCGAGGTCGACTGACTACAATCACCTGAGGCAATGCAGGTGATCGCCTCATGATTGCAGAATCCTGATATTTAGAATCGCGATGCTCACGATCATGAGGTTCAAAATCACTACGCTCGAAATCAACCCAGCGAGGATAAATAAATGAACGTGCCTAAGATTTTTGCGTTAGCCGTGGCGGCAGCAATCTGCTTCGCAGTTTCTACTCCCAACACTCAAGCGCAGGTGCAAGTCGATATCGGAGTCGCACCGGTCTGCCCCTACGGATACTATTCAGTCCCTCCGTACAACTGCGCCCCCTACGGCTATTACGGCCCGGAGTGGTTTACCGGCGGCGTCTTCATCGGCGCGGGCCCATGGTTTCATGGTCCCGCGGACTTCCACGGCCACGTAAATAACCATTTCCATCCCGACCACGGCTACCACGGCCCCATGCCGGCCCGAGGTGAGAGACC
Organism: Candidatus Sulfotelmatobacter sp.; assembly: GCA_049673585.1. GTDB lineage: Bacteria > Acidobacteriota > Terriglobia > Terriglobales > Acidobacteriaceae > Sulfotelmatobacter. The sequence continues at coordinate 326,107 of JBATXV010000016.1, forward strand.
CGATCCAAACCACCATCTCGATAAGATTGCCCACTTCAAAGGCAACGAAGTGCGCGACGGACGCGGTCACGTAGTGGGCAAACGCTGACAGTTTCAATCGTTCGCAGCGAGCGAGAGATCGACTCTCGCTCGCATTCTTTTCTCGAATAATCGATTGTCATTCCGAGCAAAATCCGAAGCGGAGCTTCATCGGCGAGACGAGCGATAGGCACCCCGAGGCAGGTACAAAGAAAGGGAAAGCTGAGCGCTGAAAGCTACTTCCGATACTGCGTAGGCGACGGACCTTGTTCCAAAGTCTTCCGATCCCAGATCCAGCCCTCGCGCGTATAGCTGGCAAGTTCGAAGTCCTGCGTAAGTTCGAGCGCGTCCACGGGACATGCATCCTCGCACAGTCCGCAGAACATGCAGCGGCTTAGGTCGTAGGTGAAGTTGGTGAGTTCCTTGCGGCGGGTTTGCTCGTTGCGCGCGCTCGATACTACGATCAGATTCTCCGGGCAGGCCAGCGCGCACAGATCGCAGGCAATGCACATGGTCTCATCGGTATCAGGATTCACGTTCAGCCGCGGCGCGCCCCGGTAGCGCTCCGCAACCTGCGGCCGCTCCATGGGATATTGCTCGGTATAGATTTCCTTCGGATCCTGATAGCGGAACGTGACCTTCAACCCCTGCAGCAGGTCGATCAGAAAAACCTTGCGGAACAGACTCTGCATCCCCATGACGCGCTTAGCATATCACTTGCCAGCCGCCGGTAGCCAGTAGCCGGCTGCTCGATTCCCTGCCGTTCTCCACTTGCGCTGCGTCATCCTGAGCGCAGCCGTTCTTCAGGTGGAGCGAAGGATCTCAGACGCGCAGACGACGCGGAGATTGGAGTGCCGTCCATCCCTGTTCTCGTTGTGCTTGTTCCGACCGAATCCTGCCGCGCCAATGTTACCCTGCTGTCGTGGCGTCTTCGGTGCCAATAATTAAAGACGAACTCTGGATGGAGGAAGCTCTGCGCTCCGCCCAGCGCGCCCTCGAAGCCGGCGAAGTTCCGGTAGGCGCAGTCGTCGTCTGCGGTGACCGTATCGTCGGCCGCGGCTGGAATCGCAACATCACCCACTCCGACCCCACGGCCCACGCCGAAATCGTCGCCCTGCGCGAAGCCGGTGCAATCCTGGGTAACCATCGTTTGTCCGACTGCGACCTGTTCGCCACCATTGAACCATGCCCGATGTGCGCTGGAGCTCTGGTGCACGCCCGGATCACGCGCCTGGTCTATGGCGCCGACGATCCCAAGGCGGGCGCCGTGCGATCGGTGATGCAGCTCTTAAATCACCCGCAACTGAACCACAAAGTGGAAGTCCGCGCCGGCGTTCTGGCGGGCCGCTGCGCGGAACTCCTGCAAACGTTTTTTAAGAGCCGTCGCTAGTTCGGCGCCTCTTACGCGGCGCGGGGTAAACTGGGGGGCAACTTTAGCTCCTCCCGCGATCGCAGTACCTGCAGCACATGTGCACGAGACACGACGCCTTCTATGTGTCCGTTCGCCATAACCGGCAACTGATTGACATCTTCGCGCCCCATGGTCTCCAGCGCCTCCATCGCCGGCATGTCAGGAGAAACGAAATGAACCTTATCCGCGGAGCGCATCACGCTGCGCACCGGCGTAAACGGCCACGCCCGCGGCTCAACCGCGCGCACTTCGTTGGGTGTTACCAGCCCCAGCAGCCGTCCATCTTGAACCACCAGGAAGAAGCGCCGCCCAGTACGCATCAAGTGCTCGTGAACAAAATCCTGCAATGAAAGCTCGGGATCTACCGTATAGCTGTCAGTCGACATCACATCCTCCACGCGCAGGCCGCCCAGAAGCGTGCCCATTTTGACCTGCATGTAGGTGGCGCCAGCCGCTTGCAGAAGGAACCAGCCAATAAAAGCAATCCAGAGTCCACCCAAACCGGCTCCCTGAAAGAAACGGAGAATTCCAAAGCCAATAAAGAAAACGGCGATGATCTGTCCGACGATTGCCGCGGCGCGCGTGGATCGTTGAGCATCGCCCATCGCCCACCACAGAATGGCGTGCAGAACCCGCCCACCATCGAGCGGAAAGCCCGGAATCATGTTGAACGCGGCCAACGCAAGATTGATGTAGCCGAGCCATACCAGCAGCGCCGTACCGGGCGTTGTCGCTGAAGTCCACGGAGTCCAGCCTGAAAGCCTGGCTAGGCCCAACATGGCCAGCCCAAGGACTCCACTGGTGATAGGACCGACAATCGCCATCCAGAATTCTGTCTTCGGGTCCGCCGCATCCTTTTCGATTTGGGCCACTCCTCCCAGCAAAAACAGAGTGATCTTGTGAACTGGGATCCCGTGCGCCTTGGCCACGATTGCGTGCGACAACTCGTGAGCGAACAAGCAGGCAAAGAAAAGCAGGCCGGTGAGGATGGCTGTGCTCCACACGACTGCGTCACTCCAATCGCGGTTCACGGCATGAAATTGCGCGACCAGCGAAAAAGTGATCAGCAGCGCGATGACCAGCCAGCTGTAGTGCAGGCCCAGCTCGACTCCGAATACCGTGCCCAACTTAATTTGCGATTTCATGATTTGTCACCGCCTTTCAACCTCCGTCGCGAACCGCACGGAAGCGGTTTGTCGAAGTACTGCGCGTTACAACAGCAAAGGATTTGGCTCGAACGTTATGCCGGGACTGGCAGTCATTCCTGTGCAGGGCTTCAACGGCGGTGGGATTGGATTCGTATTCCGGTACGCCTTTTGAAGACGTTGAGGCGAAATCGACTCGCTTCAGCCCGACTCGAATAATGGCGGAGAGAGAGGGATTCGAACCCCCGATACCCGTAAAGGTATACACGCTTTCGAGGCGCGCGCCTTCAGCCACTCGGCCATCTCTCCGCGCCGTTAATTTCATTTCATTTTAGCAGGCCGCCGCGTAGCGAGATTTTCCCCAAAGAATCACTGAGCCAGACTACGGCCGATATCCGTCGCTCTTCCACTGCTTAAAAAGATCCAACTGCTGAGCGCTCCAGTAAGGGCCACCGGGAGGCATGGATTGGTTTTTCAGGGTGTCCTCGACCGCCCGAGCATTGCCGTGATCGTTTGCAGCATCCGACATATAGATGTAGTTGTCGAGAAGAATGTTGTGTTTGTTCATGTGGTCGATATCAATCTGCCGAAACAGCGGCTTTATGTCCTTCTCGAAGGAAACTGGCATTTTCCCCTCCTTTTTCACCGCGCAAGTTTAACGCTGCTAATTAAGCCAGAAGTGACATAGAAAATCTATGGGACGCGCGGGCGCAAAACCATTAGACGAAGGTATTGATCGACGCCGCTGCGTGCTGCACCGCGAAAGAGCGTCTACCTTGAACTACCTGGCCGCTTAGGCTCTGGCGGACTTGATGGAGAGTTCGGACGCGGGGTTGGGTTCCCTGGGGGCTATGGGGTTTGCCACTTCGACACTTCTGGCCGCTGTCAGGTCGCAGCGGCAAAGAACGCAACGCATGGCCACGGTATAGACGAAGTGGGCGTAAGCCCGGCACTTGCGGTTCATGCAAACTTTTGTTGTCATTTCTATGCGCCTCGTCGACCGCGTCTGCACCTGGACGCGCCGAAGAAGTTGTCGTGAAAGGTAGCACAAGCCGTGGCCGCCCAGACGCGCATTTTCCGCGCCACCCCATCAGCTTTTCTTCTAAGGCCGCCGACCATAGCGGCCTCTTCCATCCTCAAACAAATGTTCGCGGGCGGGGAATAAATCCGCGATGCCGATGTTCTACTATGTGGATGTGTCGGCAGCGGATCTTCAACCCGATTCGTTCGAAGAACTGGCCATGCCGCTCTTCGAGCAGCTTTACAACTTCGCGCATTGGCTCACGCAGAATCGCGAGGAAGCTGAAGATTTGGTTCAGGAAACCTACGCCAAAGCGCTGAAAGGATTCCCATCTTTCCAGTCAGGAACCAACTTCCGGGCGTGGATGTACCGCATCTTGCGCAACACCTTCCTGACCTCACGCACCGGATTGAAGGCAACACCGACGATGCCTCTCGATCCGGAGGCGGACGGAACTGAGCTGGCAGTCGAGCGCGATACCCCGGAAACGATTCTGTTCGAGCGTTCCGACCGCGAACTGCTGCAGCGCGCGATCGATGAGCTGCCCGTGTATTTCCGGGAGATCCTTTTGCTCTGCGACGTCGAAGAGATGTCGTATCAGGAAATCGCTGCGACCCTCGCCATTCCAATCGGCACGGTCATGTCGCGCCTCTCCCGTGCGCGCCGCGCATTGCGGGATGGGGTGAAGAAAATTCAGGGGGTCGAAGCAAAAGCTTGAATTATGGCGATGGACACCTGGACGGAAAAAATCGATGCTTATCTCGACGGTGAACTTCCAGACGCTGACGCGCGAGCGCTGAGCGAGCATCTGCGAGAATGTGCGGCCTGTGCTGCCGCGAGTCTCAGTAGACTTCAGCAGAAGCTTGCAGTGCGTGCCGCCGGACAGAGGTTCACGCCGAGTGCCGCTTTTCGCTCCAGCGTTCAAAACAGCATCGCGGCGCGTCAGCCCGCCCGCTGGAAGCGGCTCTGGATCCCCGCTCTAGCGACCGCAGCAGTGTTGCTGATAGCCGGCGCCGTTTCCTTGAGCATCAACCGCGGCCGAAGCCGCGAGTTGCAGTTGATGAGCGAGCTGGCTGACCTCCATGTGGCGACGCTGGCCAGCTCCAACCCGGTCGATGTAATTTCCACCGACCGCCATACGGTGAAGCCGTGGTTCGCCGGGAAGATACCGTTCACCTTCAACCTGCCGGAGTTGCAGGATTCTCCCTTTACCCTGCTGGGTGGGAAAGTCAGCTATCTCCATCAATCGCCGGGTGCGGAGCTTCTTTTCCGCGTGCGCCAGCACCAGATTTCCGTCTTCATCTTCCAGGAACAAGCTTTGCGGGGACAAGAGTTGGGAAACGCACACCCGGCGGATGTCGAGCAGACCGCGCTCTCTTTCAATGTGCGCAGCTGGAGCCACAACGGCCTCGATTATTTTGCAATCAGCGACGCCAGCTCGCAAGATCTGGACAAACTGAGCGAGCTGATCAAGGCCGCCGGCTGAACGCCTCCCCTTACTTCTTTTTCTTGCTTTTTTTCTGGGACAAAATGCGCTCGACCTGTTGCAGGTGGTTCAGATCATGCCCGGCAATCAGGCGCACAATGTGCTCGATGCTTTCCTGTCCGCGCTCGGAGTGCATTCCGTAATGTTTCCACTGCTCAGGCGTCAGCGACTTGAGCAAAGCCAGATTGGCTTCGCGTAGCGCGCGAAACTGCTCAATCGACTTGCGAGGATCGCGCTTCTCGTAATGCAAGGCGGTTACCCAGGCATCCTGATCGAAAGCCGCGACAGGAGTCCCAGGCGCGCCCAGAATCAGCCTCAGACGAAATCCAATTGCGACCTCTGCGTCGGCGAGGTGCGCCGCGATCTCGCTAACCGACCACTTGTCTGGAGCCGGGCGCTTGCGCAATTTGCTGGTGGGCACTCCCTTGATTGCGCGCTCGAGTTTTTTTGCTGTCGCTGCCTGGACTTCCGTAGGCCGCTTCCCTTCCGAGTGCGCCATGATCCGCTGCGTGTACTGCTGTGGTGTTTCGTTCATTTGTACTCTCCGAATGAGCGATATTGTAGCCGATTGCAGATAGGAAAAAGCGGGGCACATTTTTCGTGTCCCGCTTTGCCTTGTTCCTCAGCGATTTACTTTTCAGCGGCCGCCCCCGTGGAAGCTTCCACCACCACCGCCGCCATGAAAACCGCCTCCGCCACCGTGGAATCCGCCTCCGCCACCGTGGAATCCGCCTTCACCGCCGCGGAATCCGTCAAAGCCACCCCGCATGCCTCCCGACGCCATGGCAGGTCCCGAGTGGAAAGCACCATGCGCGCCTCCAACTCCGGTATAGACACCGTGAGAATAAGCGAGGCTGGTCGCATAATGCGGTCCCGGTCCCCATGCGCGGACGTTAGTCGCGTTAAACGTGTGATAGAAATGTCCGCCGTAGAACGGGGCGCGGTAGACCAGGCCCGGCGAGTAGAATCCCCACCCGAACGGGCTGTAATAGATTCCCCCCCAAGGCAGGAAGGTGTACGCCGAGAACCACGGGTCCCAATACCATCCGTCCCAACCCCATCCCGGACCCCAGAAGCCAGCGCCCCACCATCCTGGACCCCAGCCGTCGGCGACCACAATCCGCGCCGCGTCGACGTTGGCTTCGGCCACGTAGTCAGAACGCAGACTGCTCCAGCGAAAAAGCTCGTCGCCGTTAAAGGCTTTCTTGTCGAACTTTTCCACCTTCTCGGGTGCATTCGCGGCCACGTTCAATTCGTGTCCGCCCTTCACCTTGATTTGCCGGTCGCCTTCCTGGACCATGGCTTCGCCATCGAACACGCGGATTTGATTCTGTTGGGAATCAAAGTCGTAGAGTCCCGGCTTCATGAGTCTGGCAGTGGCATCACCCTGCACGATGCGGAGATCGTTCTGCGGATAGATCTGGTCCACTTCCACCATGGCATGGCCATGGGTCAGATCCAACTCCGTGTCCGTGAGACCAGCCGCAACCATTTTCACCGAGGTGTTGTCGCCAGTGCGCAGAAACACGCCCGGAGTCAAAAGTATTTCAGCCTTGCCTCTTTCTGTATTGAGTGACTGGCCAGTTTCGAGGGTAGCGTTGCCGATCGAGTTGTGATCAATACTTTGATCCCCGATGTACGCTTGCCCTTCGACGTAATTTAAAGTTCCCGGCACAGCTGAATTTGGGCTCGCAGTACTTCCCCACGCGGGCACAGATAGAACCGCTGCCAGGAACAAGATCGTCAGCCCTTGTACCTGTAACAGCTTCATAACCCACCCTCCTGCCAATTCTTCATCCCTCGCTACTCCATTAGATGGCCGGAGGCAGGGCTTCGATGCCCCGCGCTGGCTCCAGGCTCCCGGCGGTTTCAACTGACGTTTCTGTTTCAATAGTTTGTGACTTGTTCGGTGTGGCGCTGCAAATACCAGCAGGACACGTATCCGGCATGCGGGAACAGCGCGTTGACACAGGTTTGCGGCTGCGGCGCATGGAAGATAAATTCGGTCTTGCCGCTTTTCTGCGGTATGGCGTCGTAACTTGTGACTATGATTTGCGCGAAGGGCTGGCGATTGGTCGCGACCCGGTAGCGGAACAGGGCGTAGTCGACTGCATAAGCCAACGCCGTGATAGCCAGCGCGGAAGAGGTCGCACCAACGATCACGCGCTTCAGCCAACGTTTGATTCCAGGAGCTAGCACCCAGGTCACCGGGGTGTGATTATAATTCCAGCCCGGAGGCGGCGATCCGATGGCGTTCGATTCCGCCCTCGTTGACAATCCCCCGCTTCGACAGGCAAACTACCACGTCTGCTGATTAGCGGCTGCGGACAGCGCCTACGGGCAGGCAGCCCAGGCAATCCAGAGGATAGGAGCGGGTTTAGCACATATTCATCGGCCATGGAGCAGACAGTCTCCTATACGCTCGATTCCACTTTGGAAACCGTGGACCATGCGGAAGAAAAGGCTACCCGCATCGCCACGGAATTGGGCTTTGGCGAAGACGAAGTAATGCAGATCTCGATGGCGGTGCGCGAAGGCGCGGTGAATGCCGTTCTGCACGGTAACGCCTATGCCCCGGATAAGAAAGTGATTCTGGCGTTTGAGCGTACGCCCGAGGATCTGGTCATCACGATTCGCGATCAGGGCAGAGGCATTGACTTGGGCTGTATTCCGAATCCTCTGGCGCCCGAAAATCTGCTCAAGACTTCGGGACGCGGCATTTTTCTTATGCGGTCGTTCATGGACGTGGTGGAAATCCGCCCGTCTCAGACAGGTACGGAAATTAAACTGATCAAACACGTCCACGGACGATCCGCGGGCGTCAAGGAGGGGTCTCAGTGAGCATGAAACTTAGCACTCGGCAGGTGGACGGAGTCACCATTGTGGACGCCAGCGGCCGCATCACTCTAGGCGAAGGCAGCGTTCTGATGCGCGACACCGTGCGCGACCTGCTCGCCAAGGGCAACAAGAAGATTGTCTTGAACCTGGGCGACGTCAACTACATCGACAGTTCCGGCATCGGCGAGCTGGTCAGCGCCTTCACCACCACCAAGAACCAGGGTGGCGAACTCAAGCTGCTCAACCTCACCAAGAAGGTGCACGACCTGCTGCAGATCACCAAGCTTTACACCGTTTTCGATGTGAAGGAAGACGAGACCGCCGCAGTCAAGGCCTTCAAGTAAGCTTGCTGTTGATTTGAAAGGGCGCGGCTCGAAGCCGCGCCGCAGAATTGGGCCCGGGAAGGGCACGGCTCCAGCCGTGCCGTCTGCCTCCGCCACCAACTCCTTGTCATCCTGACGAAGTGGAGTCCTCGGCGAAGCCGAGGACTCCCAGGAAGGATCTCTGCACTTCACCAGCGCTGCCAAAGAACCCATCGGGCTGGCTTTTGCCTGTGTCGGCGTATTGGCGAGTGAGCGTAATCGCTGATTTGGTCAACCGATCCCACTTAAATGCGAGGCGTGCGATTTCGCCCGTCCTCGCCCCCTGGGCGTGCGGGCGCTGCCTAATATAAAATCCTTCACATTGACGGCCGTTCCGTGGCGCGCATACTCTGGAGTGCGTGACTTGGAGTCATCGGATCGTGAGAGGAAGTCTTATGAATCGAGGATGGAAGACCGCGTGCCTCATCGTCGCGCTGTGGGCAGCGACAGGGATTGCTTCGCAGGCGCAAACCTTCACCAACCTGGCCACTTTTGACATCACGAACGGCGCATACCCCTACGGGGTGCTGGTCCAGGGACTGGACGGGGACTTCTACGGAACAACGAGGCAGGGGGGACGCCAACTCTGCATCGGGGGCTGCGGCACAGTATTTAAGGTCACCCCTGGAGGCACGTTGACGACCACGCACGACTTCGTCGCAACTGACGGCTACTACCCGGAGGCCGGGTTGGTACTCGGTATGAACGGAAACTTTTATGGGGCGACGGAGTACGACTCTCAATGCGAGAGCACATTTTTTGAGATCACCCCGGGAGGCGCCCTAACAACCCTCTACCAGGACTGCACGGATGATCAACGGTATATTACTTCATCCTTGGTCCAGGATACCGTTGACGGAAACTTTTACGGGACAACTTTAACCGGTGCGACGAACCTGGTCAGCTCCACAGTTGCCGGATGTTCTGACTATTATGGCGATGGCTGCGGTACAGTATTCAAAATCACTCCAAGTGGCACTCTGACTATGTTGCACAGTTTTTGCAACTTTAAGGGCTGCCCTGATGGTGCGCTTCCGACCGCCCCTTTGGTACAAGCAGGCAATGGGCTTCTATTTGGCACCACGACCAGCGGCGGCGGAGACTACTGTGGCCTCGGGACGTGCGGCCCTGGCACCGTCTTCGAGATCGGCACCGAAGGGTCCTTTAAGGTCGTGCACGAATTCCTCACCACCGATATTGATGTCGATCCTGTGGCTGGGCTTGTGTTAGGCAGCGACGGCGATTTTTACGGTACATCAGAACTCGGCGGCCACAGTTCCTGGGGAACGATTTACAAGATCACAGCCACCGGCACCGTGACGACACTACACAGCTTCGATCTGGCGGACGGTGCCTCTCCGACGGGGACTCTGATACAAGCGACAGACGGCAACTTCTATGGCACGACAATGAAAGGAGGTCCGTTCAGTTGCCTTGCCGGTGGCGAAAACGGGTGCGGCACAATCTTCGAGATAACCCCGGATGGAACGTTTACGACCCTCCACAGCTTCGACGGGACCGATGACGGGCAGTTTCCATATGCTGGCTTGGTGCAGGGAACCGATGGAGATCTCTATGGAACGACCCATGGCTTTATCGGAAGTCATCGATTCGGCACCGTCTTTCGGCTGTCGCTGGGTCTCCCTCCTTTCGTTAGAACCCTACCTACGGCTGCCTATCCAGGGAAAAAGATCTTCATTCTTGGGACGGGCCTGACGGGCGCGACCGCGGTCAAGTTCGGCGACAAAGCCGCAGAGTTCACAGTCGTCTCGGCGACGGAGATCATAGCCACCGTTCCGAAGGATCCGTGCATGGTCATGGTCCAGGTCGTTACGCCCAGCGGCATACTGTCGAGCAACATCCCATTCCGAGTTTTCTGATTCTCTTGCAACGGGGGCCCAGCCTCACAAGATGCCGGGCCAACGACGCCGCTCGACTGGCGCAACATCGCGATCTCTAACAATGTCGGCAGTGTCAGTATCGCGGACGCCATCTGTTCGCTACGATGCCCAACAGCCGCCAGAAATTCACAGCCCATCCCTGTGACATCTAACCTTGTCCCCCACCCTCAACTCACTCGATAATTGCCCCAGCAAAGAGAGTAAATTCGGAGCCAGCAGAAAGGAACTACAGGGCCAAAAATCAACCCCTAACTCCTTTGTTATCCGGATTTTGACCTCTAACTCCTTTGCCCTGCGGATTTTACGGAGAAAAACGTGCTACCGCGATGATTCCAAAGACTCGAGGGGGGAGGGGGGTACCCCGTTCGAAGAAGGTAAACAGTTACCAAACCGTGAACAATTCAAACCTAAGCAAAGCCCAATGAAGCTACCTTCCCAAAATCCCGAGATCGCCGTTTCTCGGTACTCGGTACGCGGTACTCGGTGCTTCTACACATTATTGTCAGCGCTCGTGCTATCCACAGCGGCCTCCGCCTCCGACTGCCTCCCCATCCGCGAAGCGAAACAGCACGTCGGAGAAACGAAGTGCGTGACGGGAAAAGTCCTGCGCGTGAAAGTCGGCGCCAGAGGCGTGCACTTCGTTGATTTCTGCGAAGACCAAATGGCTTGCCCGTTTACAGTCGTGGTCTTCCCTCACGACTTGAAGGACGTTGGCGACGTGCGCCGCCTGGCGGGACAAATGATCGAGATTCGCGGGCCCGTCAAACTCTACGACGGCCGCGCCGAGATCATCCTGAACCGCGTCAGCCAGCTGACCGGGGGCTCAACCCTGATCCCGCCGCTGCCTAAGAATTACGACGTGGAGAAACAAGGCCACTACAGCGCCGGCAGAATGCACCCTCCCAGGAAGCCGGCGAAAACCTACCCCACGCCCAACTCCACAGCAACCTACGGGAATGGAGCGGATGTGGGCGGAGAGCCGCCACAGTGAAACCTTGGCACGGGAATTTGTAATTTGGTAATCGGGTAATTTGCAATTTTAAAAACAGATGTCTTATCCACAGCAAGATTTGCGAGATCGAACAAAGGCATTCGCAGTGCGGATTGTGCGGTTATACCGTTCATTGCCTTACAGGACCGACACGCAAGTGTTGGGAAAGCAACTAATACGTTGCGGGACAGCGGTCGCTGCGAACTACCGGGCTGCAGGTCGGGCCAGGTCGAGGGCGGAATGGGTCGCGAAAATTGGCATTGTTGTAGAAGAGGCAGACGAAACAGTGTTTTGGATCGAGATGCTCTCGGAGTGCGAAATCGTGCCGCTTTCGAAAATCGAGTCGCTACTGGCAGAAGCCCAGGAGTTGACCGCGATCTTCACGGCATCGCGCAGAACTGCCCGATCCAATGGATAACGAAATTACCCGATTACCGATTATAAAATGAGGTCACACCATTCCCTTCCTCAACTCCTCCAGCGGATACCGCGTCCCGCGCCAGATGATGCCGTCATTCCACAGCGCGTGGCACATGGAGAGCAGCAAGGTATACACAAACAGCACGGTGCTGACGGGATGCAGCAGGAAATAATAAGCCGGAACCCCCGAGCGCCACGACATGCCCACATAAATTGAAAACATCGATGCCAGCGCGATGGCGTAAGGCAAACGCTCCCAGCCGTGCGCCAGCCACACGCCGAGAAACGGCATCAGATTGAGGAAGGCCAGGCCGAATGCCGAGATCAGCGTGCGCCACCACTGGAAAGACAACACGGCGAAAAAATTCTTGGTCAGATTCTCGACCACCCCTCGCGCGCCGTGCGCCCACCGGATCGAGATCAGGTCTTCGCCGAAAACATTGCGCTGCGCGAAGCCCGCGTTCTTCACCACCTTGCCCAGCTTCATGTCGTCGAGCACTTCCATGCGCAGCGCCTCGTAGGTTCCCACCGCTGCATATGTGCTGCGGCGAATCAAGTTGAATGCGCCCACGCCCATGTGGTCTTTCGACTTCGGGTCGGCCACCTTCCACGGTCGGTGACCGAAAACAAACATGGTCTGAAAAAAGGCAATCATCATGAACTCGCCCGCGCGTTTCATAATCATCTGCGGAAACACTACAACATGATCCGCGCGTTCCGCTTCGGCATAAGCCAGAGCGCGCCGCAGCGAGTCCGGCTTGAACTGCACGTCGGCGTCGGTAAACAGCAGCCAGTCGCCTTTTGCCGCGTTCGTCGCAGTCCACATGGCATGGGTCTTGCCCAACCATCCCGCGGGCAATTCGCGATGATGAATCACGCGCAGGCGACCTTGAACGGCTGGGCGAGCCGCAACGGTTTCCATGATCTCGCCCGTGCTGTCTGTCGAGCGATCGTTGACCGCGATCACTTCATAATTGTCATAATCGAGTTCGAGCAGGCGAGTCAGAGATTGCTCAATGTCTCTTTCTTCGTTGCGCGCCGGCACGATAATCGAAACCAGAGGATTGCCGGATGCAGCAACTGGATTCCGGTTCCATTCAGGCTTCGTGATGTTGGCGACGCTCGGCATGCCGATCGCAGCGTCGATGATGCGAGAGAACCAGGCCAGCGCGAGAATCGTCCCTGCAATCCAGTGAAAGTAATGCATCCCGCCTAGATCTTCCCTGCCTCAAGAGCGGCGCCGCTTACTGCCGGCGCAAATTTCATCCCGTAAAACAGTATGACAGCAGAGACCACCATCGCGATAACCGGAAGGATGAACGCAGCCTGCAGCGATCGCCGGTCCGCAACCCAGCCCATCATGGTAGGCGAAGGCACGTCGCCCAAGATGTGGATGATAAAAATATTCACCGCCAGCGCCGTGGCGCGAATGTGAGCGTCGACGGAGTTTATCACCGCTGCATTCAGCGGCGCGGTGTTGAACAGAAGCAAGAACGCCGCCACCGCGATGGCGGGAATCATTGCGCTGCCCTTGACGAACAACGCCACAATCATGACCGGGACGCCGAGCGCCATGCTCGCCGCCGAAACCAGATAATAAGAACTCTTCAGGCGGGGCAGCAGATAGTCGCCGAGCCAGCCCCCGGCCAAGGCCGCGACGATTCCGTCTACGACAATGATCAGACCGAAGGTCAGGTTCGCCGCTTCGAGCGTGTAGTGGCGCTCGCTGTAGAGGAACTGCGGCATCCACACCTGAATGCCGCCGAGGGAAAACGTCATGGCTGCCATGCCAAGTGTGGAAGTAAGGAACGCAGGATTGCGCGCTAACCCGAACAGCGTCGTCCGCTCCGGAGTGCCTTGCAGCGAGTCGAATTGTCCGCGTTCCGGCTCTTTGAGAAACATGACAGCGATTGCCAGCAGGAATCCGGGACCGGCCGCGATGTAGAACGGGAAGCGCCAGCCATGCTGCGGAGCCAGATAACCCCCGAGCAAGTATCCCGCGGCCGAGCCCACCGGAATCGCCAGATAAAACACGCCCAGAATCCGGCCGCGCTTTTCCTCCGCAAAAAGATCGGCGACAAAAGTCGGCGCAATCGTGACAAACGTTGCTTCGCCGATTCCAACCAGCGTATGTCGAATCAGCAGCTCGGTGTAGTTGTGAGTGAAGGCAGTCAGCAAGGTGAGCCCGCTCCAGAAGAACGCGCCCAGCACGATGATGAACTTGCGCGAATAGCGGTCGGCCAGCGGACCCACGAACGGCGCGGCAACCATGTAGAAGCCGAGGAACGCGCTGGTGAGGTAGCCAATCTGTGTCTTGGTAAGGTGGAACTCGTCCTGCACCAGCGGCTGCACTGCGAACAACACGTTGCGGTCCGCGTAGTTCAGCAGATTAAGCGCGGTGAGTACGATCAGCGCCGTGCGAGGTTGCAGTTTCGCGGAGGTCACGGTCGAGCGAATATAGCACGGACGCGGACCGCGGGCTTCGCGGAAGGAGAGTCGAGCTGCGCTCGACGGACAGCCGAGGGCGGCCGTCCCCACATTGGATAGGAGTTTGACATCAGCGACAATTGTCGCTAACATAGACGACAAATGGTAAACGAATTACGCGCAGTGGTGAAAGAGCTCGGCGGCCGAACCGTTCTCGGACGCAAACTCAACAGCCAGCGCGACCTTTGCGAGGCCATCCGCACCGGCTTCCCTCCGGCCGTGGTCGAACAGCTCATGCGGGCTTCCGGCCTTACCCTCAAAGAATTAGCCGACGCCCTGGACCTCTCGCCGCGCAGCTTGCAGCGCAGGCGCCGCAGTGGACGGCTGGCCCGTTTCGAATCCGATCGCCTCTATCGCCTTGCCCGAATCGTTGCCCTGGCCGAGCACAGTCTCGGCGACCGCCGCAGTGCCGCGCGCTGGCTGAAGCGGGCGAATCGTGCGCTCGGCGGCGCCGCTCCCATCAACGCTGTGGATACCGAATTGGGGGCTCGTGAAGTCGAAAACGTGCTGGGACGGATCGCCTACGGCGGCATCAGTTGAGGCAAACCTATTGAGGCGAGTCTACCGCGTGCTGCGCAAGTTGTATGCGCGCTCTCCGCTGGATGGCGAAGGTGCTTATCTTTACGGCGGGCGCTGGTCGAGTCTGGGCACTCGTCTCGCTTACACCTCCGAACACCAATCCCTGGCGATGCTCGAATACTTCGTTCATCTCGACCCGGACGACGCCCCGCCGGACTTGGTTTTAGTCACCGCTGAGCTTCCCAACGATCTGCCGGCTAAAGTCATCACAGTCGATGATCTTCCATCCGCGTGGCGAGGTTCCCCCGCGCCCGCTGAACTTGCCCGCATCGGAGACGAATTTGTAGCCGAGGCCAAACAGTGTGTTCTGATTGTGCCCTCAGCTCTGGCTCCGCATGAAAACAACTGGCAGCTGAATCCGCGGCATCACGACTTCCGCAAAGTGGTTGTGCGTGGAGTCGAAGCACTGAGCTATGATCCACGCATGTTTGCTCCGCAACGCCGCAGACCACGCAAGGGGTGAGGATCTCGCTTCTTCCTGCCTACTGCTTTAGCGGCCGTGGGCTGCTCGGTTTCAACCAATAACCGACGACCATTCCCACCGAACCGTAGGCCCAGCGTTTGCTGTCCGGGCCGAATCCGCGCGTCAAAATGATAAAGAGAGATGCACCCAGGACGGCCAGCGAAACTACGGCTTGCATAAGCAACCGCCTAAGTGGGCCATTCATTGCGGGATCTGCGTTGGCAAGCATGTTGGATGTTCCAAACAGCATCATCGCACTTGCAATGAAAATAACTAGACTCACGGTGCTCATGGTTTACCTCGCTCTTTCCGCTCTTGGCTTGGTTTAAATCAAAATCAAGGTCGCGCACTAGTCTTTTTCTCGCGCGGCCACCGCGCCACGACCGTCGTCGAGATTCCTCCGCGCGGACGGAATTCTCCCCTCACCTCCGCCCACACGGGCTTCGCCCACCGCACCACATCTTCCAGCACGCGGTTCACAACGTTCTCCTGAAAAATCCCCAGGTTGCGGTAATGATGCAAATATTCTTTGTAGGATTTCAATTCCAGGCACACTTTATTGGGCTGGTAACGCAAGCTGATGACGCCAAAATCTGGCAGGCCCGTCTTCGGACAAACCGAGGTAAACTCCGGATCGTCGATCACAATCTCATAACCGGGAAACTGGTTGGGCCAGGTTTCAATCTCAGGAAACTTGGCGTCCAGCCCGGCAGCGGCGTGCTCGGGCGTGTAGCATCGCGGTTTGGGCATGGAGGTATTGTAGCGTCTGAGAGGATGATCGCGGGTGTCAAGGCGCCTGCCAAAAACTCAACGCTCAAATCAGGCCGCTCCCGCATCCACCCTCCTCTGCCCGCATCTAACCATGCAACGGCCTGAGCCAGACAGCATTCTTTCGCGGCAGTCCGAGTGGTAAATTAATGCTTGCAGTTGTGCCCGCCGCAGCCTAAAAGATAACGAGTTGGCAGGAACCAACCACAATTCGAACGGACGTCCCACGAGCAAACGCCGCACCTGGCTGAGTCTCGGAGCGATCGCCGTTGCGCTCGCCCTCATCCCGATCTTTACGCGCCCCGGACCCTTGCGGGTTCGCACCACTACAGTCGAACGCGGACCCATCCGCAGCCTGATCTCCACCAACGGTAAAGTCGAACCCATCCGCAACTTCGAAGCGCATTCTCCGGCGGCTACCACGGTGAAGCATCTGTTTGTAAAAGAAGGCGACCACGTTCGCCAGGGTCAACTGCTGTTGCAGCTCGATGACGCCGACCTGCGCAGCCAGGCCGCGCGCGCCCAGGCGCAGATCAAAGCAGCGCAGGCTGATGAGGCCGACGTCGATACCGGCGGCACACGCGAAGAAATCCTCACGCTCGATACCCAATTGGTGAAAGCCCGCAGCGCCCGTGACGCCGCGCAGCGCAATCTTGACGCTCTCCGCCGCCTCCAGCAGCAGGGCGCAGCTTCTGCCGGAGAGGTCAAGCAAGCCGAAGACGCATTGCAACGAGCTCAGGCCGATGCCACTCTGCTCGAGCAAAAAAAGAAAGACCGCTACTCGCGACCCGAGGTAGCCAGGGTTCAGGCACTGGGAGCGGAAGCCGAAGCCGCCTACGATGCCGCCGAAGATGCACTCCGCAAATCCAGCGTGCGCGCTCCGTTTGATGGCATCGTCTATGCGCTGCCCGTCAAGCAAGGCGCCTACGTGCAAACCGGAGATCTGCTGCTGCAGGAAGGCGATCTTTCGCACATGCTGGTGCGCGCTTTCATCGACGAACCCGATATCGGCCGCCTCGCCACTGGAGAGAAAATCGAAGTCACCTGGGACGCCTTACCCGGCCGCATCTGGAACGGCGTTGTCAGCACCGTTCCTTCCACCGTGAAACTTCGCGGCGCGCGCAACGTCGGCGAAGTTACATGCACGCTCGACAACCACGACTTGCGCCTGTTGCCGAACGTTAATGTTGGCGTCACCGTGATCACCGCCGAGCACAGCGGCGTGCTCACGCTGCTGCGCGAGGCCGTTCGCATGGACGACACCAAGCCCTATGTTTACCAGGTCGTTAACGGCGAGTTGAAACGGCGCGAGGTAGAAGTTTCCCTCCAGAACCTCACCCAGGTCGAGATTACGGGCGGCCTTCCCCAGAATGCCGTAGTAGCCCTGTCCTCGGCCGATGCCAACAAGCCTCTGGTCGACGGCGCCCACGTAAGAGTGGTCCCCTAGCCCATGCAGTGTATCGGTAACGATTGGCATCCAGACGACGACGTTTGTCATTGCGAACCGGGCGGCAAGCCCGGTCAGCAACCTGGCTTTAAGCTCGATCCCAAGGCTCGCTTCCTCGTCGCCTTGCTTGCGCTCCTATTGGTCCCTTATTCTCCCGCGACCGAATCACCCGAAGCGCTTCTCGCGGCTGGCCGCGTCGATCAGGCCATGCAAATCCTCGAGCAGCAGCTCCGCACCGCTCCCACCGCAGAGGCCTACAACCTGCTCTGCCGCGCTCATTTCGAACTCGACAATTGGGACGCCGGTATCCCCGCCTGCGAAAAGGCCGTCGCCCTGGCGCCCGACAACGGCCTATATCACCTGTGGCTGGGTCGCATCTACGGCGAGAAAGCCGATCGCTCCGGCTTTCTCAAGGCCGCAGGATTAGCGGGAAAGGTTCGCTCCGAATTCGAACGCGCCGTCGAGTTATCCCCCAAGAGCTGGGAGGCCCGGACCGACCTCGCGGAGTTTTATCTGGAAGCTCCCGGAATCGTCGGGGGCGGCAAAGACAAAGCCCGTGCCCAGGCCGAACTGCTCGTCCCGCTCAATCCGTCGATGGCGCACTGGGTGAGGGGACGCATCGCGGAGAGAGAGAAAGAACCCGCCGTGGCGGAGGAGGAGTTCCGCGCCGCCGTTACCGCCAGTCAAGGTGGCGCTCGTGCCTGGCTCAACCTTGCCGGCTTCTATCGTCACGCCGACCGCTTCGACGAGATGGAGCGGGCCCTTCACAGCATGGAGTCGAGCCGCGTCGATCATCCTGCGGCGTTTGTGGATGGCGCCAGCATGTTATTTCGCGCCGGCCTTGACTATCCTCTAGCTATTCAGCTCTTGCACAGTTATATCGCCTCCTCCAACACGGTTGAAGAAGCACCCGTCTTCAAAGCCTACTATTTGCTTGGCGAATTGCTGGAAAAACGAGGCGAGGGCCCCGCCGCCGCCGAAGAGTATCGCACGGCGCTCTCCCTGGCTCGCAGCTTCCGCCCCGCCCAGGATGCTTTGAAGCGCGTGACTCCGTAGCTGGAACGGGAGGCTCCATCGGAACGCTCAAGTTAGGATAGGGACTTGCCGAGCAGATAAAATTTCGTGGCTAGGATGTGCCATCTCTTCCGGGAGTGATCATCCGCGAAAGTTGCCGATACTGTTGCGGAGTTTGCTCAGAGTTTGAGATGCCAGATTGCCGAGAGGATTTCCCTTCTCTTCCGCATCGCTGAATCCCGCTTTTTCCATTTGTTTGGCTGCAGCGCTGAATCGTTTGGCACTCACCTCGTCCATATCGATGAAGCGAAAGGCTTGGGCCGTCGGCATCCCATCCGCTCCGGAGTGCATGAATTGAATTTGCGCCGTCACTTTGCCAAAAACGGTGCCCAAATCCATATCCGCAAACGTCCCCTCAGGAATCGGACCGTTGGAAAGAACAGCCGAACCACCCGTAAGCGAAAGGCGTCGAAGAACTCCAAGAAATTTCTTGGCATCCACGGTGAATAACGCCTTCTCGTCGTTAGGAACTCGGATGCGGGGCGGACGGGGGTGCTTTCCGGGCTTCTGGGACTTGTTAGCCATTACAAACAGCATTACAACTAGAAGGAGTTCGGTCAATGTTACTTAAGTGCCCTGAAAGTAATCCTCTGGCATAAGCTCTCGTAGTTATAACGCCTCTCATTGACCCAAACGAGTTGCCTCCGCGGGGGAAGGCGACTGGAAGCTGCGGAATCAGGCGATTCCACACATCGAGAATCGGCCCGGGCGGAGGTGGATGAGCGTAATGGCGACATTTTCAACAGCCGGGTCCGGGTTGCCGGGGTACGAGGAGTGCTGCGATAGACTTCTCGCCAGATAATCCTTCGATTTAGCTGAACTAAAGAAGCCCGTGCCATAATGAGGTCAAACCGAAGCGGAAGGATCCTCCATGACGCGACTGCAATTCTGCGGGAACGCAATGGGTTATTGCGCTCTTCTTTTGGCGGCATTTTCTCCCGCGTGCTCTTCTGCCGGCTCTCCCGCCACCCCGACGACCACGACTCTCTGTGTAAATCCGGGGGGTAGCGGCGGTTGCTATGCGACGATTCAGGCGGCCGTTAACGCAGCTGCCGCGAACGATGTTATCAATGTGGCAGCGGGCACCTACACCGAAGATGTGACAATCGGAAAGCCGCTTTCGATCATGGGCGCCGGCGCCGGCCAGTCCTTTATCGATGCAACCAATCTTGCCAACGGCATCCTGCTCGATGGCTTGAACAACCCTGGCCTGCAGGACGTGACGGTTTCAGGCTTCACCGTAGAGAACGCGTTATATGAGGGGGTTCTGCTTCTTAATACGACCGACGTCAAAGTCCTCAACAGTGCCATCGTCAATAACGATCAACAAGGACCCAGCGCTTCAGGTACCGCCTGCGCCGGTCAGCCGGACTATGAGACGGATGAATCCTATGACTGCGGCGGGGGGCTTCATCTGCTTGGGGCAGTCAACTCGTACGTGTCGGGCAATACGGTTTCTGGTAACGCCGATGGCATCGTGGTCACAGACGAAACCAGGGCGGCCCAGCAGAACACCATTACTAACAATACCGTCACCGCCAATCCGGTCGTGTGCGGCATTGTGCTCGCATCCCATCCGCCCGTGGGTTCCCAACCTCCCGACTACGCTGCGCATTACGGAGTGAACAACAACACGATTTCCAGCAACACCTCTACCAACAACGGCGCAGAAGAAGGTGGGGCGGGAATCGGGCTCTTTTCCGATGGCAACGGGCCGGGCATTGTGACGAACAACGCAGTCACCGGCAACACTCTGACCGGTAACAGTCTTCCCGGAGTGGCGATCCACAGTCACAAGGGGCCCGCGCTCGGCAAACCGGCGGATAACATGTCTGGAAACAGCATCGTCAGCAATACTATTTCCGGAAACGGCGCCGACACGGCTGACTCTGAAACGCCTGGGACTGCCGGAATCAACATCAGCAGCGGCGATGGCGGATCTGGAATCGTGGGAACCGTGGTCACCGGGAATACCATCAGCGGCGAAGATGTCGACATCGGAGTGAATACCGGGGTTGAGATCAACATCCATCAGAACAACTTGCTGGGAGGAAAGATCGGCGTCGCCAACGACTGCACGCTCGACGGCGCCAGTTGTACCGGCAGCAACATCAACGCGACACAGAACTACTGGGGATGCTCGACTGGTCCCGGCACTTCTGGTTGCACCACTACCAGCGGAACCGCTATCACTTCGACACCTTTCCTGACAAGCAGCGCAAACTAGCTCGTCGCGATGCCGGGTCTACTTTTCGCTTTGCATTTCTATTGCTAGCGGCCAGCGCTTTCTCCACTCCACTCATCCCGTCGTTACCTCTTGCAAAGACTCCTGTGCGCATGCTTCTGTGGACGCTTTCCGCCGTCGTGACGCTCTTTGCCGTAGCGCGGCGATTACGCTCATGACCCAACCCCCATTGCCAAGTTTCAATCAGCGAGTGGTTCATTCAGGGACCGACTCACCCTTATCATTTCTCTCGCATCAGATTGTCCGTAGAATCTTCCCATGCACGACAATAACGTAGAGGAGCGGCGTTTAAGCAGCTTGCCCCGAGAGGAATCGAATGGGCGGCGTAAAGCGGCAAATTAGGCGCGGGCTTCAACCCCCGCGTTTCATAAAGGCGGAGAACAATGAAAAATAAATCATGGAGCTGCACGCGCGTTTATAAACTCTTACTGGCGGTGCTCGTCCTCCCGACCGCTTCCCTGCTGGCCGAGCCGGTCACGCTCCGCCAAGCCGTCGAGCTCGCGCTGAAGCATGCCACCGGCATGAGCATCGCCGCCGACGACCAGCAGCATGCCGCCGCCAGCTACCGCGAACTCCGCAATAGCTACATTCCACAACTGAACGCCGGAGCCGGAATCGGCTGGTCCGACGGCTTTCCCCTCAGCCTCGAAGGCTCCGCGCCTTCGCTGTTCAACGTGAACGCCCAGTCCGCCCTCATCAATCCCGCCTTGAAAGATTTCATTCGCGCCGCGCAGTCCGACATTGTGGTCAGCACGCTGCAGACCAAAGACCAGCGCAATCAGGTCATTCAGGACACCGTGTTGAGCTATGCCGAACTGGCGGGGTGGGAGCAGCGTCTGAGCCATCTGCGCGAAGCCATGACCGCCGCAGAACAGATGGAAAGAGCCGTCGCGCAGCGTGTGAAGGAAGGGGTTGACAGCGAAATCGAGGGCAGCAAGGCGCGCTTGTCGGTCGCACGCGTCCGCCTGCGCATGGCCGAAGCTTCCGGCTCCGCCGATGTTCTCCGCGAGCATCTCTCCCGGCTCACCGGATTGCAAACTGCCTCTCTCGAAATCGATCTCGATTCCGTGCCGGCTCTGCCCGTCGTAAAACCGGAGCAGCCCGACACCGAATCCCTGACCAAAGCCACTGACGAGAATCCCACGGTGCAGGCTGCCGTGGAACACGCACGCGCCCAATACCTGCGCGTAAAGGGGGAACAAAGGTCGCTATGGCCGAGCATAGATTTTGCCGCCCAGTATGCCTTACTCGCCACTTATAACAACTACGACGCCTACTACACACACTTTCAACCCAACAATGCTACCGTCGGTGTGGCCATTCATCTCCCCTTCCTAAATCTTGCCCAGCACGAGCGAGTTAAAGAGGCAGAATCGGAAGCGCGCAAGGCCACAAAGCAGGCGGAAGCGGCCCGCAACCAGGTCTCAGAAGAAACCTTGCGCTTGCAGCGCTCCGTCACTCAGTTGCAGGATGCACGCGACGTGGCCGAACTGGAATACGAAATCGCCCAGAGTAATGTCGCAGCTACGCGCACCCGCATGGACTCCTCGACTGCAACCATTCATGATCTCGGTGATGCCGAAGCTCAAGCCAGCGAACGCTGGATCAAGGTACAGGATGTCACCATCCAACTGGAGCGCAGCCAGGTCGAATTACTGCGCGCCACCGGAGATCTGGAACACTGGGCCCTCGGCGCCAAATAATCAGCCGATGCCTCTTTTCCTCCATTCGCTGCATCAAATCCGGCATTCGACGACGAACCTGCATAAACACTGGTTTTTCAACGCATAAGCCGCCTTCGGATGATAAAATTAAGGCTCACTCAATATGCCTCTTAAAACCTTATTCCTGAATCCGCCTTCTTTCGAGAACTTCGACGGCGGCGCCGGCTCCCGTTGGCCCGCCACCCGCGAGATCGAGTCATATTGGTATCCCGTGTGGCTGGCTTATCCGGCTGGGATGCTGGAGGGGGCGCGGTTGCTGGATGCGCCTCCGCACTATATTTCGGCGGAGCAGACGATTGAGATTGCGAAGGATTATGAATTTCTCGTTCTGTTCACCTCGACCCCCGGCTTTCCGGGGGACATTGGTCTGGCTCGCGCCATCAAGGCCGGTAATCCGAAAATCAAGATTGCATTCGTTGGACCGCACGTGAGCGTGCTGCCGGAGAAGTCGCTACGCGATTGTCCGGCGATCGATTTCGTGGCTCGCAAAGAGTTTGATTACGCCGTGGTTGACTATGCCAAAGGCAAGCCGCTCGAAGACATTCCCGGTGTTTCATTCCTGAAGGACGGCCAAATCGTGCACAATCCTGATGCGCCGCAGATTCAGGATCTGGATGCGCTTCCGCACGTCACCGACATTTACAAGCGCGATCTCGACGTGACTCGTTACAACGTGCCTTTTTTGCTGAACCCTTACGTTTCTCTTTACACAACCCGCGGCTGTCCGGCGCAATGCACGTTCTGCCTGTGGCCGCAGACTTTGAGCGGGCATCCCTGGCGCAAGCGCTCCACTGACGACGTGGCCGCCGAAATGGCGAAGGTCAAACAGTACTGGCCGGAAGTGAAGGAATTTTTCTTCGACGACGACACCTTTAACATCCAGAAAGCGCGGACGATCGAACTGTGCGCCAAGCTGAAGCCACTCGGTCTGACGTGGTCCTGCACTTCGCGCGTCACCACTGACTTCGAAACCCTGAAAGCCATGAAGGAAGCCGGATGCCGCCTGCTCATCGTCGGCTACGAATCCGGCGATCAGCAGATTTTGAAGAACATCAAGAAAGGTGCGACCGTCGAGCGCGCGCGCCAGTTCACCAAAGACTGTCACAAGCTCGGCCTGGTCATCCACGGCGATTTCATCATGGGGCTTCCCGGGGAAACTCACGAGACCATCAACACCACTATTGCCTTTGCCAAAGAGCTGGACGTCGAAACCATTCAGGTTTCCGTGGCCCACGCCTATCCCGGCACGGAACTCTACGACTACGCAGTGAAGAACGGATTCATGGTCGGCGACAACAAGATGGTTGACGAAGGCGGCCATCAACTGGCGCACATCCAGTATCCCGGACTGCCGGCCGATGAAATTCTTTCCGCCGTGCATCGCTTTTACGATGAGTATTATTTCCGGCCCAAGGCGGTGTTCCGCATCCTGAAGAAAGCAGCATTCGACAGCAACGACCGTAAACGCCTTTACAAGGAAGCCAAGACCTTCCTGAAGCTGCGTTCGGCGCGCAACAAGATGGTCAAGCAGCATGGCGAAGAGGCCGCTGCCGAATTAGCCAAGGCCTGACAGGCAACTAATAAAGGCTTTTCACCACAGAGACACAGAGAAAACCTTTTATTTGTCTTTTTTTCTTTGATTTTTCTCTGACTCTGTGTCTCCGTGGTGAACGATTTTAGGATTCGCTCCTTAAACTTCCAGTGACCTTTCGTAAGTATCTTGTGCTCGCCGGAGTCACGGTCTTCGCCGCGGCCGGAGATTCCATGCTTTCGCATGGGATGAAGCAAACTGGCAACATCTCTCTGAATCACCTGCAAGGTGTGATCTTCGCCGTACTCAATCCCTGGGTGGCGGTCGGAATTCTACTTCTGCTTGCGTTTTTTGCCACCTACATGACGGCGCTCTCCTGGGCCGATCTCACTTATGTTCTGCCGGCAACGTCGCTCGGATATGTGCTGCTCGCCCTGGTGGCGAGATTTGTTTTGCACGAGCACGTCAGTCCGCTGCGCTGGCTCGGGATCGCTTTGATCACGGGAGGCGTGGGATTTATTGCCGGTGGTCCGGAGCTTACACATCATCCAAAGCATCTCAGTGCCGAGGCTGCCGAAAATGAGGTTGAAGCGCGGGGTGCCGCTAGTGGAGTTGAATCGTGAAGGCCCTCTACACTTGGGGCGCCATCCTCGCGATCGTCTTCGCCTCGGTCATTGGCGACGTGCTTCTGGCTCGCGCCATGAAGCAGGTCGGGGACGTTGGCGCGCTGTGGCGGCGGGCCGGACTCGGTGTCGTTATCAGACGGACGCTAGGCAATCCCAACTTCCTCTTTGGCGTCACCGCCATGGCTGTGGCGTTCTTCAGCCTGCTGTTCGCGCTCTCCTGGGGAGACGTCAGCCTGGTCGCTCCCGCCGCCGCTTCGCTCACCTTCATCGGCAACGCCGTTGCCGCGAAGATCTTTTTGCATGAACGAGTAGATCGGCGCCGGTGGATCGCGGCTGGGCTTGTGGCTGCAGGTGTGGCGCTGCTGGCCGGATAGCCCGCATCCCCTTCACAAACACGCGTATTTACAAAACTTTGCTTTCACTTGTGCTTCTGTGTCATCAATGGCTGCATCTTCCCGCTGGGGCTGCGCATCTGTACTAGGAAGAAGCTAAGTTTCTGAACTCACCGTCTCGTAACTTTAACAACGATAAACTTTTCTAACAATTCTATTCCAAGGAGACTCGCTAAATGAAACTTCTAAACTACGTGGCATTTCTTTCGATTCTCACCGTGCTGGTCCCGATCAGTGCGTTCGCGCGAGAGAAGAATCAGCATTCCATCGACATTCCCAACGCAGTGCAGGTCGGGGGCAAGCAGCTTGAGGCCGGGAACTACAAAGTGGAGTGGCAAGGAGCCGGTCCCGAGGTGCAAGTAACCTTCCTCAGCCATGGGAAGACGGTGGCGACAGTGCCGGGGACTTTGAAAACGAACGACAGCCAGATAACGGCAGACGCAATCCAAACCGACACGGCGAATCATACGCTCAACGAGATCGACTTCCGCCGCGACAAGGAAGCTTTGGTCTTTCAGAGCGGGATGTAAATTCCTTCATTCTGGCTGCCTCATTTTTCGCACAGTTCGGGCGAAGAGTGGGGCTTTTTTTCTGGACCTACTGAACCAGATTTGTGCCGGGAGTTGCGCGCCGCTCACTTTGCGAATAGACGCATCAGGCCGGACGCGGGAAGATCGGCCATGAGAAATCTCGCGTCCTTGATTCCGGTCGCCCTCATGAGCGCTTCGGCAGCCAAATATCCGCTGCGGACCGCGCCTTCCATGGTGGCGGGCCACCCTGAAGCGGTCCAGTCCCCGGCGAGAAATACTCGGGGCCACGCGGTCGATTGGTGGGGACGGTAGGCGTCGATGCCGGGGCGAGGCGAATAGGTGGCGTGAACTTCCTTGATCACGGTGGACTTGACCAGATCTGCTGCCCGCGCTGCCGGGAAAAACTCGCGGACTTCTTTCAGCGCTAGATCAACGATCTCGGCGCGCGATTTGTCGATGAGGCTCTTCGAGGCGCTGACCACGAGTTCGACGTAGCTGCCGGATGATTCTGGGCTTCCCCGGCCCCGTGTTGTCAGCAGCCGCGACTTGTGGAACATCCATTGAATGGTCCGATCTAGCAAAACGGCGTGGTCGAGGTAGGTGATCTGGCGATCGAACCAGAGATGGATGCCGGTGATGGGAGACGACTCGAAATGGCCGATCTGCTCGCGCAGGGGCGCGCCTTCCGCGCTTTGGGGCAGGA
The DNA here is from genome assembly GCA_049673585.1 of Candidatus Sulfotelmatobacter sp. Lineage (GTDB taxonomy): Bacteria > Acidobacteriota > Terriglobia > Terriglobales > Acidobacteriaceae > Sulfotelmatobacter. The sequence goes on from JBATXV010000016.1 coordinate 352,269, forward strand.
CGCGATCGAGGGCGTCGAAGGGGAGGGCGAGGACCAGATATTCGAATGATTGTTCTGTGGCCTTCTGGTCGGTCACGCGAACTTGCACTCGAGTTGATTGAGGGAAGAATGCTTCGAGCGAAGTACGGAAGCGGATTTCTCCGCCGCGGTCGCGAATGTAGTCTCCGGCGCGGCTGTAGAGGTCGGTCAACGGGATGCTGGGAACGCCCATGTGGCGCGCCTCTGGCGACTTCATCGACTCACGCACGACCTGGGCCGCGGCGGAAATCGAAATCAGGTCGAGGTCTTCGCTTAGAGCGCTGACTAGGATCGGCTTCCAGAAGCGTTCGATCGCGTTTTGAGTTTGGCCGTGCTGCTGGCACCAGTCGAGAAACGAACGGCCGGTGTCTGGTTGCGAAGTCAGGGTCAGCGCGGCGATGGAGCGCGAAATCGCCAGCTTGTCTTTGATCGACAGAAATGGAAAGCGCAAAAATGATGGCGCAGTGTGCAGAGGCGCGGGCAGCGGTGAAGCGTGCATCACACTAGTGCGGCCGCCGGGCTCGATGAAAGTCATTTCGTCGAACCAGCGGATTTTGTTTTCGACGCCGATGCGGCGGTAGAACTCGACCAGGTTGGTGCAAACGCGAAACAGAACGTGCTGGCAGTTGTCGACGACCTCACCGGTGCCGGGATGCTCGTAGGAGGAAGCGCGTCCACCGAGGTAGGGGCGGCGCTCGAAGAGAGTGACGCGGAAGCCGGAATCAGCAAGGGCACAGGCGGCGGCGAGACCGGCCAGGCCGCCGCCGGCTATGGCTACGGTGGGTTGGGTGGGGTGCTTGATCATTCGTGATTTTTTAGCAGATTGGCAGCAAGATCGTCGGCATCGCGAGAATGCCTCGCATTGCCGCAGGCGCCGCAGGCACGCATGGGGTCCTTCGCTTCGCTCAGGATGACAGACCCTTTTGTGGGCATCAGGTTAGGCGTTGCAGGAAGCCTTTCCCCAGGACGCGGAGTTTTTCGCTAACCGTTAGGCGTACCTTGCCGTGGAAGACGTCGTAGTGGCGCTCGGAGATTTTCTCGAGCAGCCGCCGGTAGATGTTGACCAAAACCCACAGGGCAGGCTGACTGTCTTCGGAAATGTATGGGATCAGTTGATCGCCGGATTGATAGAGCTGACGGGCGCGATCGGCTTCGAGCGCCAGCAAGGGGCGGAAGCGCGTGGGGTCTGGCGCCGACACTAGTTCCGCAGCCGAGAGGCCGAACCTGGCTAGATCTTCTTCGGGCAAATACACGCGGCCCATGGCGGCGTCTTCTTGGGCGTCGCGAATGATGTTGGTGAGTTGGAAGGCGAGTCCGCATTGCTCGGCAAGGGCTTCGGCGGCGGGATCGCGATAGCCGAAGACGTGGATGCAGACCAGTCCCACCACCGACGCTACCCGGTAGCAATATAGTTTGAGATCGTCGAAGGTTTGATACTGGACGGTCAGGCCTGGAACCGCGGCATTCGCAGCCGAAGCGTTCTGACTCTCGGTGTGCGGATCCGCGACATCCATCGCCGTCCCTAAAGCGAGTTCGTCGAGCAGGCCCGCGGGGATGGTGTATCGGCGCTGCGCATCGGTCAGCGCCAATAGAATGGGGTCGTCCGTGGGCTCACCTTGCTGAACGCGGTGCAGGGCGTCGAGCCAGGTATCGAGTTTGTAGCGGCGTTCCTCAAGACTGAGGTTGGGGTCGTCGGCGATGTCATCGCAGCGGCGCATGAAGGCGTAGACGGCGCAGAGCGCCTGCCTTTTGCGCTTAGGCAGCACCAGAAATGCGTAATAGAAATTCTTGGCGTTGGTGCGGGTGATACCGCGGCACACGGAATAGGCCATGGTGAGCTGCGCTGGCGCGGGAGTCCACGGAATGAACACGGGTTGTGCTCCCGCGCTCATACTGCGTTCCCCAACGATTTCCCCAGCAGCTTCCCCAGTGCAGCGCGCCCTACCAGGGCCAGCTTGCGAGTTTTGGAGATTACCGGACGGCGGCCGAGCACAGCGAAGTTCTGGCGCTCGATGGCATTGAGAATTTCCTGGCCGCCTCGGCTGAAGAGTTCGATATCGACCGCTAATTCGCCGTCTACTTTACTTACCAGCGGCAGGCCGCGATTGAACCACTGGCGCGCGCGCTCTACTTCAAATTTCATCATCTCGCGGAAGGCCGGGGTGTTGCGGTTGTGCTGAATATCTTCCTCGCTCACCGAGTAACGGCGCAAATCTTCCAAGGGTAAATAAATTCTGCCCTTGGCGTAGTCCACGCTGACGTCCTGCCAGAAGTTGGCCAACTGCAGGGCGGTGCAGGTGTAGTCGGAAAGCTGCTGGCGCTCCGCATCGTGGTAGCCGCACATGTAGAGGACGAGATGCCCTACCGGATTCGCTGAGTAACGGCAGTAGGCGAGCAGGTCGTCGAAGGTTTCGAAACGAGTGACGGTCTGGTCCTGACGAAAAGCAATCAGCAGATCGGAAAACTCATGTTTTGGAATGTCAAACTTCTTGACGGTTTCGGCTAGGGCCACAAAAACCGGATGGCGCGGATCGCCTTGGTAGCAGGCGTCGAGTTCGGCCTGCCATTCATCGAGCAGGGCCAGAGCAGCTGTGGCGTCTCCCACTTCGTCGCCCAGATCGTCGGAGATGCGGCAGTATGCGTAGACGTTCAGGAAGTCCTGACGCAGGTTTTTGGGAAGAAACCAGGTGGCTACCGAAAAGTTTTCGTAATGGGTGCGGGCTAGACGACGGCAGTATTCCTGGGCTTGATCTAACGAGGGTGCGGAGCGCGGGATCGCATATTCGGCGGGCAGGCGGGACCAATCGGCGGAAGATGCCGGCGCAGTTCGAGCTTCATTGGCGATCGAGCTCATGTAAAAATCGTCCTCGGGATCGGGCAAAACCTTGAGCGTCGTGAGAATTCCCCGGATCGCCCCGGGAGGCGCCCGCGTGCATGGGGTCCTTCGCTTCGCTCAGGATGACAGTTCATTTTTTTGGCGACCGCCGGCGATCCTACCGTCAATCAGTGGCCGGGAATGATGGCGGTTTTGATGTCGCCGCCGCGGTTCAACATGTGCCGCAGGACCTTTTGCAGGCTCGATAGAGGAGCCTCGCCCGTGATGTAGTCGGTGGGGCGAATTTTCTTGGCCGCGATCAGGCCGAAGGCCCGGCGCACTGTTTCCGGCGTGTGATGGAACGTGGCTTTCAGCGTGATCTCCGAATAGTGCAGGCGATTGGTATCGAGTTGCACTTTGGATCCGCTGGCGCATCCGCCGAAGAAATTTACGGTGCCGCCTTTTCGAACCATTTCTACTGTCCACTCCCAGGCGTCGGGACGACCCACGGCTTCGATCACTACATCGCAGCCGCGTTTTTGCGGAGTCAAGGTGCGAACCGCCTCCACCACATCGGGCACTTTGGTGGTCTGAACGATTTCGTGCGCACCCATGTGCTTGGCGGCGATTACCTGTTCGTCGCGCTTTACCACCGAGATCACGTTACAACCGATGGCTCGCGCCACCTGGACAAACATCAATCCGATAGGGCCGCCGCCGATGATCGTAACCGTATCACCGATTTCTACGCCCGTTTCATGCAGGCCGCGCAACACGCAGGCCAGAGGCTCGGTCATGGCGGCGTCTTCAAAGCTGACGTTGGCCGGGATGACCAGCATATTGGCTTCGACGATGCGGCGCGGGACGCGGATGTATTCGGCATAGGCACCGTTGTTGAAGAGCAGGTCTTCGCAGAGATTTTCCTGGTGCTTGGAGCAATAGAAGCACATCTGGCAGGGGGCGGAATTCAAGGCCACGACGCGCATCCCCTTCTTGAAGCTGTGGACGCCCTCGCCGACTTCCTCGATTACTCCGGCCAGTTCGTGGCCGAACAACGCGGGAGGCACGATCATGCGGGCGTGGTAACCGCGCTGGTATACCTTGAGATCGGTACCGCAGGTTAGAGCGACCTGTACTTTGACCAGCACCTCGCCCTTTTCGACGCGAGGGATGGGTACTCGTTCAATCTTCAGATCTTCCTTGCCGTACAGGACGGCAGCTGTCATTTTTCCGTTCACTGCTTGCTTCCTTCCCGAGCTTCACTAAGCCAGGAACTACCGGGCTGAATCACAATCTTCATCGATGCCGGCTGGGGATGAGCGGCGAGTTGCAAGGCCTGCGCGCTCTCCCGCAGCGGAAACCGATGGCTAATCAACTGTTCCAGATCCATTTCACGGTTCATCACAAAACGAACCGACTCTTCCTGCAAATCTGCCGAGGCGCTATAGGAGCCGATCAGCGCCTTCTCGTCCACGCAAATCGCGGCGGGATCCACGACCACTTCGCCCCGCTGGGTTTGCGCAAACAACAACACCCGGCCGCCAGGACGGGCTGCATCCATGGCGGGACGGATCAAGCCATTGCTGGCTACCGCTAAGATCACGGCATCCGCGCCACGGCCTTCGGTCTGCGTCCGCACAGCCTGGACCGCGTCCTGCTGCGACGCGTCTATCATATGCTCGAAACCGAGGCTTTTAGCTATTCTAAGCCTCTCGGGATACAAATCGGAAGTAATAACCGTGGCCCCTGCCTTCTGTGCCAGCACACTCAGGATGATGCCGATGGGGCCCTGTCCGATGGTCAAGACGGTCTCGCACGGTTGCAGGCGCAGGGCTTCGATCCCTTTCATGCAGGTGTTGACCGGCTCTACAAAGCAAGCCTGCTCAAAGGAGACTGTTTTGGGGATCTTCACCGTTCCTTGGTCGACAATCCAATCCATGACGCGAACATATTCCGCGAAGCCTCCGCCGGAAGGCTCGAAGCCGGCAGTGCATCCGACTTTCTTGTAGGTCGGACACTGGGCGAACGTCTTATGCCGGCAGTAGTAACACTCGCGACAGGGGATGTGATGAAACACCACGACCCGGTCGCCAGGCGCGAACTTGCTCACGCCCGCGCCTACCGCCGCCACTACGCCGGAGGTTTCGTGGCCGAAGATGCGGGGAGCCGAGTGGGAGCCGGAGGCAACTTTTTTTAGGTCAGTGCCGCAGACTCCGCAGGTGTGCACGCGCAAGAGTAGCTCTCCGGCGCCGATCTCGGGCACAGGAACAGTTTCGAGGCGCACGTCGTTGACTCCTCGATAAACTGCCGCCTGCATGGTCGCAGGAATGGACTGGCCTTGATCTTCGATTGCGACTTGTCCTGCAATTCCCATCGTTTCTTGATGGTCTCCTTCGACGAACTCCTCGGTGAACTGTTTAGATGAACTCCGCCTGCGATATGCTTCAGAGCGGTCCGGTGCGTTATTTCCCCGAGTTCGCTCCCTGCCTCGGATCGGTATTTTTGAACTCCACGTGGACCGTCATGGAATCCAGATACGGCGATTCCGGCGGCGTGAAGTGATATGCCTTCACCTGCAACACTACATAGAAATCATCCACCTTCATGATTCGTTTGGCGCCCACGGGCACCAGGGCGAAGGTCGAAGGCCAGAGGCGGTACAAAGCATTCTTCGCTTCATTCTTCGGATCATCCGACGGATTCGGCGATACCAGCAGAACGTTAGTGTAAATGGGGTGTAGCAGATCTGCCATGGTTCCCTGCCAGGATGTGATTTGGGTATCGCCCTCCGGGCCTTTGGGAATAATTGCGAAGGCATAGCGGTCGTTGCCACCCAGGTCCTTGATGCGCTCGCGGAAAATCGGGTCCTGCGGGGTGAGCTTGATGTCAAAGCTGTCTTCGACGACGCGGGTCGAGCCCTGGCGAAAGCTTTGCCCGTAAACTTCAGTCGCGACGGACTGTGCGGCCAGAGGCATGGCCGCGCACAAGATCATGAGGAGCAGCGGCAGTGGTTTCGTGCGTATTCTCATTTGTGACCTCCCGCGTGCAAACCGCTGGTAGGGGCCGCTTCCGGCTCGGGCTGCGCCGCGGCCGGAGACGCTGCAACTGGGTTTGACCGTCGGCTCAATTCCTGCCGGTAGCGCTCGATATTCTCGGCGAGTACTCTTGCTGCTTTGCGACTGTTGGAAGCCAGCGTGGCAGTGCGACGCCACAGCCACGGACGTAGAGCTACAAAAGCTGCAAAGTTCGCAGTCTTGAAACGGCCGCTGCTGTCAATGAAGCGGGCCGTCTGGGGCATTTCGAAATTCAGTTCATCGGAAATGACTTTCATCGCAGCGAATTCAATGCCATGCGTTCTGGCGGCCGCTGCCACGCCAGCCGCTTCCATGTCCACGGCCTGCGCTCCGTAGGCCTGGGCGAGGTTGGCTTTTTGTTGGGCTGCCGCCACTGCTGCGAATGTCACCAACGAAGTTTTTCCCTTTCCCGATCCGGGTGCGCCTTCGCTTTCGATCCGGCTTCCGTCGCGAGCATCGATTACAAACGCCGGCATGAAGAGATCCCCTACTCGCAAGCCGGGATCGAGCGCGCCGGCAAACCCCGCCGACTGTAGCAGTATGGGACTGTACAAGGCGATCACCGCTTCGGCTGCGCGACGGGCGGCTTCGACGCCGATTCCGCCGCATACGATCACTATCTCGTCCCGCTCAAAGAAAACGAATCTGAGGCCATCATAATGCCGCTCCACGCGGCTCCAACTTCTGGTGAGCCCTCTGACTTCGCGCTCGAGCGCGGCTACGATGGCAACCTTAGGCATATCCGTTGGCCCGGAACCACTCGACGGCACGGCGCAGTGCGGCATCCGCGGGGATGGTTTTCCATCCTAATTCGCGCGCTGCCTTGTCGGAACTGGCCCACATCTTCTTCTTTCCCATGCGCACCGTGTCGACCGTGGCGCGCGGCTCGTGGCCCAGCAGGCGGCCAGAAAACGTTTCATCCACGGCGCCCGCCGCGTAGGCAACAAAGTAGGGCAGCTTCACTTTCGGCGAGGGCAAGCCCGCAATCAGGCCCAGCTTATCGAGAATCTGCTTCAGCGTCAGGTTCTCACCGCCGAGAATGTAGCGCTCGGCGCTCTTGCCCTTTTCGAGCGCCGCAATGTGTCCCCGCGCGCATTCCCTTACATCTACCAGATTCAGTCCGGTCTCCACGTAGGCGGGAAACTTCCGCTTCAGAAAGTCGACCACGATCCGCCCGGTCGGAGTCGGCTTGACATCCTGCTCGCCGACGGGCGTTGTCGGATTCACGATCACCACCCGCATCCCGCTCCGGCCCGCTTCCATTGCCACTTGCTCGGCCATGAACTTCGAGCGCTTGTAATGACCGATCATGTCGGCCAGCGACACCGGAGAATCTTCGTCCGCTGGATGCCCGTTGCCGGTGAAGCCCATGGTTGCGACGCTCGAGGTGTACACCACACTGCCCACGCCGTTTTTCTGCGCTGCGGCCAGAATCGCCCGCGTTCCCTCCACATTCGAGCGGTACATCTCCGCCGGATCCCGCACCCAGAGCCGGTAGTCGGCGGCCACGTGAAAGACTACTTCGCAGCCGGACATTGCCCTTTCCAGGGACGCTGGGTCGCGCAGGTCTCCGGTCGCGGTCTCGGCCTTTAGGCCTTCCAGATTCTTCAGATTGCTGGTGGGGCGCACCAGCAGCCGCAAATCGGCACCCTGCTCCGCCAGAGCACGAGCGACGTGGGAGCCTAGAAATCCGGTTGCGCCTGTGACGAAAACTTTCAGAGCAGTTCTCAGTTCTCAGTCCTCAGTTTTCAGTCAAAGCCTCATCGCTTGCCGAGCGACTGAGAACTGAGAACTGGGAACTGAAAACTAGTTTTCGGCCTTCTCCATCACCTTGGCATACGTTGTCAGCGCGAGCAATGGGAAATACTGGCGGTAGAGGTGATAGTTCAGATAGAACACACGTGGAAAGCCGGTGCCCGTGTAATAAGGCTCATCCCACGATCCATCTTCCTTCTGCGTGCGCAGCAGGTAGGCAATCGCGCGAGCCACCGAATCGCTGCGCGTATCGCCGACCGCGAGCAAGCCGAGAATCGCCCACGCGGTTTGCGAAGGAGTGCTCAGCCCCACTCCGTGCAGGGCCGTATCGTCGTAAGAACCGCAGGACTCGCCCCAACCGCCGTCGGGATTCTGCATCATGCGCAACCACTCGGCCGCCTGCTGGATGCAAGGCTCGTGGCTGTCCATGCCAATCGCTTCCAGGCCGCGCAGCACCAGGAACGTTCCATAAATGTAGTTCACGCCCCAGCGCCCGAACCAGCTTCCGTCCGGCTCCTGCTCGTCGCGGAGAAACTGGATCGCTTTTTTCATCGCGGGATGGTTCTTATCGTAGCCATAGGCCGCCATCATTTCGAGAGTGCGGCCGGTGATGTCGACCGTCGCCGGATCGAGCATGGCGTTGTGATCGGCAAAGGGCACATTCTGAAACACCATGCGGTCGTTGTCTTTATCGAACGACGCCCAGCCGCCGTTCTTGCACTGCATCGACAAAACCCAATCGATGGCGCGTTGCACCGACTCGCGCTGGTAGCGTCCATTGGGATGCTCCACACGGCTCAGCGCCAGGCAAACCATGGCGGTGTCATCGACATCGGGATAAAACTCGTTGTTGAACTCGAAGTACCAGCCGCCCGGCTTGCCTGTCTTGTTCTTGATTTGCCAGTCGCCTGGATTCCGCACCTGCTTCTGCAGGATCCAGTCGGCACACTTCACCATGCGCGGATCGTTCGCCGGCACCCCGGCTTCGGCGAGGGCATACATGGCGTAGGCCGTATCCCACACCGGAGACATGCAGGGCTGCATGCGGAAGGTATCACCTTCTTCGATGCCTAACTTCTCAAATTCATCCAGCGCGCGGATCACCTGGGGATCATCGACTGAGTAACCCAGGCAACGCATGGCGATGGTGGAGTTCATGATCGAGGGATAAATACCTGCGAGCCCGTCGCTCATCTCGAAGCGCTCGAGCATCCACTTCTCCGCGGTCTTTAGCGCGATCGAGCGCAGCGGCCGGATGTGCACGCGCTCGAACCAGTGTGTTATGCGGTCGACGCAAAGAAAAAAATTCCGCCAGGACACGAGCTTTTTTGACCAGCGCAGGTGCATGCGAGACTTTTGCATGCCGCCGACGAAGAGCTCTTCAATGCCCATCTCTCGCGGGATTTTCTTGAAAGGCTTCTTGGCGTAACAGATGGAGAGCGGCACCAGGATAGCCCGCGACCACGATGAAATTTCGTAGAGGTTGAACCAGAACCAGTTGGGAAACAGAACAATCTCCGGCGGAATTGCGGGCACAGCATCGTAATCGTACTGCCCGAAGAAACAGAGATAGATCTTGGTGAATGTATTGACCTCGGTGACGCCGCCGAGTGCCAGGATTTTTTTGCACGCACGCTGGAGGGCGGGATGATCCGCTGGGTATCCCGCAAGCTTCAGGCCGAAATATGCTTTGACTGAGACGCTGATATTCGACGGCCCGGTGGGATAGATGCTCCAACCGCCGTCTTCATTCTGGCGTTGAATGATCCAGTTAGCGGCCTTTTGGAAGCGCACAGGATCAACCGTTCCCAGCAACGTATGCAGCACAAGGTAGTCGGACTCGAGCGTGGTGTCGGCTTCGAGCTCTCCGCACCAATAACCTTCCTCGTGCTGAGCAGAGAAAAGAAGCTTCCGGGCAGCGTCCATGGCTGCGCCGACACGACTTGCCAGCCCGTCGATCTTGCCGAAGCGAAGTTGGGGTGCGGAGGTGGTATGGGGATCGGGGGAGTTAGTGTCCATCTCCATTAATAAGCGGCTCCGTCAATCCGCGGTGGCGCTGGCCGGAGCGGCGGCGATGGCTTCGACAATCTCCGGCGGCAGCCCGAAGCGGACGTTTTCCGGCATCACTTCCAGTTCCTGCACGTCATCGAAACCTTTGGTGGCCAGAAACTTCATCGTCTCCTCCACCAGGCACTCTGGCGCCGAAGCTCCGGCCGTGAGCGCGATAGTTTTCACGTCGCGCAACCACTCGGCCTCGATGTCTTTGTAGCTGTCGATGAGATGCGCGTTTGTGCCCAGATTGCGCGCCACCTCAACCAGACGATTCGAATTGGAGCTGTTCTCAGAGCCGACGACCAGCAGCAGGTCAGATTCCGAGGCCACCTCTTTCACGGCTACCTGCCGATTTTCCGTGGCATAACAAATATCCTGCGCCGCCGGGCCTTTGATGTTGGGGAACTTTTTCTTCAGCGCCGCGATAATGTCTTTGGTCTCGTCCAAGCTAAGCGTGGTCTGGGTCAAATAAGCGACGTGATCGGGATCCGGCACGTTCAGCGATTTCACCTGCTCGGGATTTCCCACCACCTGCGTTACCAGCGGAGCCTCGCCCAGGGTTCCGATTACTTCGTCGTGATCATGGTGTCCGATCAGGATCAGCGAGTAGCCTTCTTTGGCAAACTTCACCGCTTCGACGTGCACCTTGGTGACCAGCGGACACGTTGCATCGATCACGCGCAGACCGCGCCGGGCGCTGTGCTCGCGCACCTCGGGCGAAACCCCGTGGGCGCTGTAGATGACGCGCTCGCCGTTGGGGACTTCATCCTCGCTATCGACGAAGATCGCGCCCTTGCCGCGCAACTCGTCCACCACAAAACTGTTGTGAACGATTTCCTTGCGCACATAAATGGGCGGGCCGAAGGCCTCGAGCGCGATGCGGACGACATCGATAGCCCGCACCACGCCCGCGCAGAACCCCCGCGGCTTCAGCAACAACAACGTCTTTCCCTGGCTGTTTGGCACCATCAAACTCCCGTTCTTGTGAGCTTCCCCAAACTTCTAAGATGCAAAATCCGACCGTGAAACCGATACGATTAGGGTACACGAACCCCATTGAGGCGATAGTAATAAACTACCGGAAAGTACCCTTCTGGTCAACGTAAGCCACAGAAACGGCGGGGATTAGCAGTGAAGTGCGAGAATTTGAGGTTGACCAGCATCAACCCAGTCCGGGCTACCAGAGCCTTCGCACGCCGTATCCATCCAATGCCCTATCGTTGCTCACGATCGGCACGTTTTCGGCCTGGGCCTGGGCGATCAACATGCGGTCGAAAGGATCTTTGTGTGGACCTGGCAGCAGGCCCGCGCGGATGCCGTGAGCAACAGTCACCGGTACAGGCTCGAATCTTTCGGCGGCCAGGTAAGCTCCGAAGTTTTCGACAACCTCAACATCAACGTCCAACTTTCCCAGTCGGACCTTGGTGGCGATCTCCCAGATCGAGGCAGCGCTCACAAGGACCGTGTGATCCCGGTTCTTGAGCAGACTCTGAGCTAAGATAGGCAAAGACGGACTCTTCACAAGCCACCAAAGGAGCGCGTGAGTATCCAGCAAAAGGCGCACGACACTTCTACTCCCAGCCTTCCAGTTCTTCAGGAGGCAGGGGCTCGAAAAATTCCGGACCTATCTTGATCTTGCCCTTGAGGGCGCCCGGCTTGCGATCGCCGCGCTTGTCTTCGATTGCGACCAACCGCACGACCGGTTTTTTCCCGCGCGCGATCACGATCTCCTCGCCCTTGCAGGCCTTCTCGATGAGCCGGGAAAGCTGCGTTTTGGCCTTGTGGATGGTGATGGTTTCCATTTCGCGATGATTAGCTAACCTATGTTAGCTAACCTATGTTAGCTAACCAAGCCTCCTTCGTCAAGACTGTGATTTCGCGTTATCCATTCGCCTTAATCATCTGTTCCGCGTGCTTGCGCGATGTGTCGGTCAGCTTGGCCCCGCTCAGCATGCGTGCCACTTCCTCGGTGCGCTCTTCGCCGACGACGGGGCGAATGCTGGTGCGGGTGCGGCCGTTGCGGTCCTTCTTCTCGATTACGTAATGCTGATCGGCAAAGGTGGCGATCTGCGGCAGGTGAGTGACGCATAGAACTTGATTGGAGCGTGCGAGCGCCTTCAGTTTCTTTCCCACCGCTTCGGCGGCGCGGCCGCCGATGCCAGTGTCGATTTCGTCGAACACCATGGTGCGCTGGGCAGCTGCACGAGGGCTGCTAGCTTTCGCGGGCGAGGGCGCCCGCGCCACATGAGTCGATGCTACGCTGACCTTCAAAGCCAGCATCACCCGCGACAATTCGCCGCCCGATGCGATGTGTTCCAACTGCCGCATGGGCTCGCCCGGGTTTGTCGCAATCATATAAACGACTTCATCAATTCCCGCCGCTGACCAGTTCCCTTCCTCTTCACTGGTCGTCATCTGAATGCGGAAAGTCGATTTCATTGCGAGATCGTTGATCTCGGCCTCTACCAGCTTTTCCAGCTTGCGCGCAGCGTCCTGACGAAATTTCGACAGGGCCCGCGCCACACGTAAATACTCTGCGCCGGCCTTCGCCACCTCGGAGCGCAATTCGCGCAGGATCTCGTCTTTGTTTTCGATCTCCGAAAGCTTGCGTGCGACGTCTGCTCCGAAGGCGATCACGTCACCGAGCATCGGGCCATACTTGCGCTTCAGCCGGTCGAGCACCGCGAGCCGGTCTTCGACCTCTGCCAGATGCTCAGGCGAGGCGTGGATCCCGCCCGCGTAATCCCTAACCGTGGCTCCCACATCCTCCACGCTGATGCGCGCGGTTTCGAGCGCCGCCAGCGCCTCTTGAAATCTGGGCTCATATCGCGCGAGGTCTTCAATCTGCTTCTGCGCAGCGCGCATCGACGCGGATGTGGAACCGTCGCCCTCATACAGGAGATCGAAAGCCTGCATGGCGGCGTTGTAAATTTTCTCCGCATTAGCCAGAACCCGCTTCTCGGTTTCCAGGCGCTCGTCTTCGCCGGCCAGCAGCCTAGCTTCTTCGATCTCGCGTTTCTGAAATATCCACAGATCCACTAAGCGCAGTCGGTCCTGTTCGCCGCGCTCCAGTTCGTTGATGCGGGCGCGAATTCGCTTCCACGATTCGAATGCAGCCGTAACTTGCTCGACCTGGCTTCCGGCAAATGCGTCGAGTAACGCCAGGCGCGCCGGGGCATCAAACGACAGGATCGATTCGTTCTGCGCGTGAATCGTCGCCAGATACGGCGCCAGTTGCCGCAGAACCGCGACCGTGGCTGGTTGGTTATTCACGAATACGCGGCCTTTGCCTCCAGCGGCAATCTCACGACGCACGATCAGCGAGCCGTCTTCTGATTCGTCCAGGCCGTTCTGCTCCAGCACTTTCTCGATTGCGTCTCCGGCGCGGCCTTCGCACGCGAAGACGGCCGACACCAGCGCGCGCTCCGCGCCGGTGCGAATCACTTCACTCGACGCCTTTTCCCCAAGCAGCAGGGCCAGCGCATCAATCAATATCGACTTGCCTGCGCCGGTTTCTCCGGTCAGCAGGTTCAAGCCCGAGGCGAACTCCACCGCCGCGTTGTCGATGACCGCGTAGTTCTCCAGCCGCAATTCAACCAGCACAGGCCGCCCTCAGTCGATGATGTCGAAGTTTTGCGCAGCATAGCATGAAAGTAGTAGCCGAGGCTCTTCGCGGCGTTCAATAAAGGCGCCCGGTCGGCACGAACGTTTACGGTTAGGATACGTGCTCTAGAGTCCGCTCTCGGATCATCTATAATCGCTGCAAGGTATCCCAAAACTACGATGCACTTTCCCTACTTTGCAGCTTTCGTCGGCGGCGAGATTGTCGAACTTGTTTCCAGTAGTGGTCCCGTCGCCAAATTCGTCCTTCTCACCTTGCTCGCATTCAGTTTTATCTCCTGGGCCATCATTCTCACCAAATGGAACTTGCTGCGCCGCGCGCGCTGGCAGAGTGGACGCTTCCTGCGGGCTTTTCGCAAGGCACAACGCCTGCAGGATATTGCCACGGTCGCGGATCAGTTTCGCCCCAGCCCGCTGGTGGGCGTTTTCGAAGGTGGGTTTCAGGAATATAAGCGCCAGCTGTCGGCGCATGGAACCGCACTGCGCAGCCTGACCGCGGTGCAGCGCGGCATGCAGATCGGAGCCTCGGAAGAAATCACGCGCCTCGAGCGCAACGTTCCCTGGCTCGCCATTACAGCCGCCGTGACTCCGTTCATCGGCTTGTTTGGCACGGTCTGGGGCATCATTGACGCCTTTCATGGCCTGGGCACCGCCGGCGGCGCCACGCTGCGTGCGGTTGCCCCGGGCATTTCCGAAGCTCTCATTACTACTGCTGCAGGACTGGCCACGGCTATCCCCGCCGTCATCGCTTACAACCTCATCGGCAGCTCCATCCGCACGTTCGCCGCCAGCGGAGACGACTTTGGCCTGGAAGTCCTTAATGCCATCGAGAGCATTCAGCCGCAAGCCGCACCAGAAGTGAGGCGCTGATGGCGTTCACTTCCACCAACGGCCGCACGCAGACGGCTCTTGCCGACATCAACATTACCCCGCTGGTGGACGTCGTTCTCGTGCTGCTGATCATCTTTATGGTGACCGCGCCGGTGCTCGAATCCGGCATTGAAGTCAACGTGCCCAAAACCCGCACGGTCAAGGAAATCACCGAAGAACGTCTGGTCATCACCATCAATAAGGATCAGCGTGTGTTTCTGGGGAACGATGCCATCAACATCAACCAGATCGCCGCTGCGCTTCACCAGAAGATTCGCGATCCCCGCAACCAGTTCATCTTCGTCCGCGCCGATGAAGACGTCCCATTTGGAGCCTTCGCCACGGTTATGGATGCGGTGAAGCAGGCGGGCATCACCAATATCAGTATCGTCACCCAGCCACTGGAAGGACATGGCGCAAAACGCTGAAATCTTTTTCGAGCACGACAACTGGGGGCGCGCCCTCGGATGGTCGGCGGGTTTCCATGTCGCAGTGACGGCATTGATCCTGCTCTACTCGGCAATTTTCAGCGGACCCAGTGGAGCGAGTTGGGGCGCGGGCGGCGGAGGCAGCGCCATCGGCGTCAGTTTAGTGAGCACAGTTCCCTTGCCCTCCAACCCCCGGCAAACCCAAAACGTTGTGGCCAACGAATCCAAGGGCATTACCCAATCCAAGCCCAAGGTCGAGGAGAAGGCGCCGGACGCGATCGAAATCCAGGGTAAGAATTCCAAGATCAAACCCAAGAAGCCTCCTACTCCAACTAAGGCGAAGCCTGAACCCGCCCCTGAGGAAGAAACGAATCAGGTCGCTTACGGCGAAGGAGGCCCGGTCAGCGGCCCTTACGGCACCTTCGCTGCCGGCGGCGCGAAAGGAGGTTTCGGCGTTAACGGCGGCGGAGGCGATTTCGGCAGTCTTTACGCCTACTATGTGCGCGTCATTCAGGAAAAGGTTTCGGAAAATTGGCTGAAGTACGAGGTCGATCCCGGAATCACTACGGCGCAGCGGGTCTATGTGACCTTCGACATCGCGCGGGATGGCCACCCCTACAACGTGCAGGTGGAGCAATCCAGCGGCGTGCCATCGCTCGACCAATCCGCAGTTCGCGCCGTGCAGCGCATCGATACTTTTGGACCGTTGCCCCAGGATTATTCCGGGAACAAAGTGTCCGTGGAATTTTGGTTCGATTACAGCAAAAAATAAATTTGCCGCCTCGGAGCTGGGTCAAGACATCGATAAAGCCATATCCCGCATTTGTTGTCGGGAAGCGGCATCTACCTGAATATTCCAGAAGTACAGATTTCGTGCTTATGATGGATCGTGGTCAATCGTAACTTGCCAATGAGAACATATCGGGGTACGATATTGTCGTATACGGTATCTTTTTGTCCGGGTTCGCGTAACGGCTCCGCACGGATGGACGACAGACAAAGACGAGGCTTAGCCCGAACCGCCGCACAGATTCTGAGCGGCTTGTTCATTCTGCTTGGTTCCCTCACTTCTACCGCCTCGGCTCAGGATTGGGTTCGCACCGGAACTTCTCTAGGTGTGGAAAAAGTTCGGCTGGCGGTGCCCGATTTCAAGCCTTCCACCAGCGACCCTCAGAACACTTTCCTGCTGAAGACATTCAACGATACGTTCTGGAACGATCTGGACAATTCCGGCGTCGTCGAACTCGTGTCGAAGAGCTTCTACCCGTTGCAGATTCCCGGCCAGCCCGCCGACGTCACCTTCGACTTGTGGAATGTGCCTCCGCCTAACGCCGCCATGCTGGCTTTCGGAAACCTGGGCGCGGCCGGGGGCAAAGTCACCGTGCAGGGCTGGTTGTATGACGTGAAGAACACCGGGTCTCCGCAGGTGCTGGGCAAACAATACACGGACGTTGCGACCGACGCCGGCGCTCGCCTGATCGCCCACAAATTCGCCGATGAAATCATCCTGCGTCTGGGCGGCGGCATTCCCGGCATCGCGGAAAGCAAAATCTATTTCGTCAGCGACCGCTCAGGCCACAAGGAAATCTGGGTGATGGATTACGATGGCTCGAATCAGCAGCAAATCACTCATCTGGGATCGATTTCTCTTTCGCCGCGTATCTCGCCGGACGGTTCACGCTTGGCCTTTAGTTCCATGACCAAATCGGGCTGGGACATTCTGATGTACTCAATGGATCTCAACCGGCTGGTCAGCTTTCCCCACTTTGGGGGCACGAATCTGGCGCCCGCCTGGTCGCCCGATGGCACCCGCCTCGCGTTCTCATCCTCGCGCAGCGGGGATTCCGAAATTTATATCTGCGATGCCAACGGAGCCAACCTGCATCGCATGACAGCCAACAAAGGCCCGGACGTTTCGCCGACCTGGAACCGCAAGACCGGCAGTCAAATCGCCTTCGTCAGTGGCCGTACTGGATTGCCCCAGATCTACACCATGGAAGCCGACGGCACCAACCAGCAGCGCATGACCGACCAGGGCTATGCGGTTTCGCCGAACTGGTCACCCAACGGCCAGTTCCTTACGATGGCGTGGACGCGGAGATATGGCCCGGGCGACCCCGGCTCCTCCGATATTTACTTGATGGACATCGCCAGCAAGCAGTGGGTGCAGCTGACTCATGATGGCGGGCGCAATGATTTTCCATTCTGGGCGCCGGACGGCCGCCACATTGTGTTTCAGTCCAGCCGTTCCGGGAAGCAAGAGATCTGGATGATGCTCGCCGATGGCACCAAGCTCCATCAGCTAACTTTTACGGGACGTAATACGCAACCGAACTGGAGTTGGAAATAAAACGCTTCGTCGCAATTTGCATTCGATTTTCCGGTCCGCAGGAGGATCTAAACGTGAAGAGGAAGAACATGAAACATCAAACCTGGAAGGTACTCGCAACCGTTACCGCTCTGGCCGCTATTCTCATGCTCGGTGCCTGCAAAAAGAAAACCGCGCCACCGCCGCCCCCACCACCGCCGCCGCCGGCATCGCCCACCGCTTCTATCTCAGTCAGTCCAGATACGATTGAGAAGGGGCAGTCGGCGACTTTGACCTGGCAAACTTCGAATGCCACCGACGTTTCCATTGATGGCATCGGAGCCGTTCAAGCCAGCGGATCGCAGTCGGTCAGCCCTGCTGATTCCACTACTTATCACCTGCTTGCCAAAGGCGCTGGCGGAACGCAGGAGGCGACTACGCGCCTCACCGTCACCCAGCCGCCGGCACCGATGGCGGCCACTCCGTCGCCCACTGACGAAGACCTGTTCGGCCAGAATATCAAGGACATTTATTTCGATTACGACAAGTCCAACATTCGCGCCGATCAGGAGTCTTCCATGCAAGGCGACGCGCAGTTCCTCAACCAGCATCCCAACATCAGTTTCACGATTGAGGGACATTGCGATGACCGCGGCTCAACCGAGTACAACCTGGCCCTGGGCGACCAGCGCGCCAGTTCCGTCAAGAACGCCTTGACCGCGGCCGGCGTTAGCGCCAGCCGCATCAAGACCATCAGCTACGGCAAGGAAAAACCGTTCTGCCTGGAAGACAACGAAGCCTGTTGGCAGCAGAACCGCCGTGGCCACTTCGTCTATCAAAAGTAGCCGGAGATTCCCTCGCTCAGGGGCGGAGCACTCCTCCGCCCCTGACTTTTCTTGTTCCCAACTAGGTTCCTGAATATCTTCCCAACCTATATTGCCTCCAACCCGTCTAAAATAGACCGCAGGAACCTTACCCCTATGACACTACGACGCTGCTCTATTCTTTTCGCTCTGCTCTGCATGTTTTGGCTGGCTGTCACTCCGGCTTGGGGCGTGAGCAAGGAAATCATTGAACTGCAAACTCAGGTGCAGCAACTGCAGGAGCAGATGACGGCCATGCAGCGCAGCTTCGACGAGCGCATGGGCGTCATGAAAAACCTGGTCGAGCAGGATACCGACGCGATCAACAAAGTCACTGGCTCCATCACCGCCCTGCAAGGCACGCTGCAAAAACAGCAGGGAGATCAAGCCGCGCACGTCGACCAGCTCTCCGGCCAGCTCCAATCGCTCAATGACACGCTCGACGAACTTAAAGCTCGTCTAGCCAAAGTAAGCAAGCAACTGGAGGACATGCAGTCTTCGCAACAATCCCTGGCCGCGCAGCAGGCCCAGCAACAGGCGCAGGCGCAGGCTTTAGCGCAAGCTCCGCCGCCCGATGTGCTTTACAACAACGCGTTACGCGATTACAACGGCGGCAACAACGATCTGGCTACGCAGGAATTTTCCCAGTACCTGAAGTTTTATCCCAACACCGATCTCGCCGGAAATTGCTACTTCTATCTGGGTGAGATTCAATTCCGCCAGGGAAATTACCAGCAGGCGGCGCAGAGTTACGACCAGGTAGTGCAGAACTTCCCCGCCGGAAACAAGACTGCTTCCGCTCAGTTGAAGAAGGGCTTTTCGCTGATCGAACTGGGCAAACAGGATGACGGCGTCACCGAACTCCGCCACGTAATCCAGCGCTATCCAAAATCCAACGAAGCTCTCCAGGCCCGCGAGCGCCTTCGCAAGCTGGGAGTCGCGCCCGCACCCACAGGGCGACCCGGTCAGTAGCTTCCCTCGCAAGCAGGAGCACTCATCATGAATAAAATCTCTGACAACGATCCCGACCGCGCCAAGGGCGCAGTCGAAGGCGAAGAGCACCACCACGACGGCAACCTCTCACTGTCCGAACCACTCGGACACCGTGACCAGGATCCGCTGATTAAAGGCGCTGACAGCGACTTCCCCGAACCGGGGGACAGCCCTGAACACACAGGGGAACCCAGCAAGAAGAAGTGACACGACTGGCCCCTGATCACTGGCCCCTGATCCCTGCTTTTAAATCGCCATCGCGCCGACTTCTTTTTCCACCTCAGCGATGTCGACCATGACGATGGCGTCCCAGGGGCAGCCGTCGAGGAAGCAGCCGTCGGGACCTTTGCTGAGGCACTTCTTGCAGCCGATGCAGAGAATGGGATCGACTGCGATGCGCCCGAACGGCGTGCTGTCTTCGTCCGCCACCCAGAACATGCAGTCTTCCACCGGACAATATTCCACGCAAGCCGGTGAGCCAGCGCATCCGGTGCAGCATTCGGTAATCACCGCCAGTTCCTTCGGTTTCTTTTTCCGAGGCGTGGTCAGGCCCTTGGACCTGGGTTCAGACTTCATCTCGTCGGGAACCATGCCGACAGCTTTGGTGGCGCCGGGTGCAGGAGGCATGGCAGAGATTATAACCCGAATCGCTCAGCCTGCGGCGTTACGACGGCTCAGCAAGCTTGCCCAAAACGATACTCTTGCCCTGCAACTTGTGACAGTCAGCACAATTTCCACGCGTCCAATTCTGCTATAG
The DNA here is from genome assembly GCA_049673585.1 of Candidatus Sulfotelmatobacter sp. GTDB lineage: Bacteria > Acidobacteriota > Terriglobia > Terriglobales > Acidobacteriaceae > Sulfotelmatobacter. The sequence goes on from JBATXV010000016.1 coordinate 371,823, forward strand.
TGAACCCCTGCGAAGGAGCACCCCATGGCTGGAAAAAGTCTGAACCGGGTTCAACTGATCGGTAATCTTGGGAAAGATCCAGAGATTAAATACACGCCGCAAGGCACGCCCGTGGCCAAGCTGACCATCGCCACCAACGAGCGCTTTAAGGACAAGAGCGGCGACTGGCAGGACCGCACCGAGTGGCACAACGTCGTGCTCTGGCAGCGCCTGGCCGAGATCGCGGGCGAGTATCTGAAGAAGGGCGGCAAGGTCTATATCGAAGGCCGCCTGCAAACCCGCTCTTGGGACGACAAGACCAGCGGCCAGAAGAAGTATATGACCGAAGTGGTGGCCAGTGACTTGATCCTGCTGGGCAGCCGCGGCGAAGGCGGCGGCGACTTCAAAGAAGGTTCACGCGGCGCCTCAGCCGGGGGCAGCAACAACTTCGACCAGCGCACGCCGGAGCCCGAACACGCAACTGCCGGGTCCGGGCCGATCACGGATGAAGATATTCCGTTCTAGGCAGGCAAAGTGAAATTTCCTCTTGTTACCTCGTTCTGCATTGCGAGCGCGATATTCATTGCGTCTGCGTACGTCGCTGACAGGGTAGCCTTCCGCATTAGCTATCGCCATGGCGAGTCGGCTCCCCTTAATTCTCTCGGCAAACAGGATGAGCAGGAACTGCAGACGACTCTGCGGACTTTGTCCTTCCTGAGCGAAACCCGCATCGTGACCAAGTACGAACCGTCGACTGCTAATTACCATACGGCGCTTGAGCGGGCCGTTCCTGCCCTTGAACAACTTCGTAGTCAAGCGCCGGAACGGCTGCGCCCAATCATCGACCTCCAACTGGCGACCGACTACGCGGCGATCGCCCGGCTCGAACAGGGGGCAGAGGCTAGTAGGGCGATGGAGTTGGCTCAAGGACTTCTAAATTCACTTGGTTGGAAAGACGTTTCAGCGGATGCTCTGAATCGCTTGGCTGAGCATGAGGTCCAGCCTCTGCGAATTTCGGAGGACAAGAAATGACACGAACCACGAAGGTCAGCTTCGCCTTGAGCGCTATCCTCGGGATCGCCTTAGGGGGCAAACTCGGTTACTCCCAGGGCGCCGAACTGGGTGAGTCGATGCAATCCCTGGAGCCGACTGCCGCGGGTTTCGTCATCTCCGACTTTGCCGCCCGGCAGTTCCACTATGCGGATATAGAGCACGCGCGCCAAGCTGCGCTGTTGGAGATCAGCATCCGAGAGCAACTGAGGACCGCGTCGCACGAGTCCGCGGTAGACGGGGAACTGGGATTAGCCTACGTGAGGCTTGCGATGGTCGAGGAAGCGGCCGGCAACAAAGAAGCCAAGCGTCAGGCGCTGAAGCAGGCGAAAGTTTGCTTCCCACCCCCTGGCCCGGGCCGGGAGCTAGGCGATGACCAACTCAAGGAATCCCTGAACAGAGTGGACGAGTACGGCCGCTCCGCCCCATCCGGCCCTAAGGTAAAGCCGACACCATGACCGAACCACTAGCCGACAAGAAATGTGTCCCCTGCCGCGGCGGCGTGCCTCCGCTCAAAGGCAAGGAACTCGAGGCGCTGCACAAGATCGTTCCCAACTGGAGCGTGATCAGCGAGCATCACATCACTCGCGCGTTCACCTTTCCCGATTTCAAGCAGGCGCTCGATTTCGTGAACCGCGTGGGAGCGCTAGCCGAGGAGCAAGGCCATCATCCTGACATTCTGCTGGCCTGGGGCAAAGCCGAGATCACAATGTGGACGCACAAGATCGACGGCCTCACCGAGAGTGACTTCATCATGGCCGCGAAGATCGACAGGCTCGCGGGATAGCTCCCGGGGTCTGAAGTCCACGTCACTGCACGCTTGCAATACGCTCACTACCCACCCGCATCGCCAGCAACCACAACGCTGCAGGAATCAGCATGACCAGTCCGGTCCAAGTCGCAACCGTGCGAGCGGCAACGCCGGCGTCGAGCATGCGTCCACAGAAGTAAGCGCCAGCGGCGATGGTCAGCATCGAGAACCCCAGGTCAGCTGAGAAGACGCGGCCCCGGAAGCGGTCGTCGGTATGAAGCTGCAAAAGCGTGGTGGAGAAAACCCAGACGGTTGATCCTCCGGCGTGAGCCAGCATGGCGCAGGCGCTGGCCGTCCAAACCGTGCGGCTGATCCCGAGCGCTCCGTATCCAACGGCGATGATGAGATAGCCAAAGAGAATTCCAAGTTGCAGCCGGCGGTCGCTACGGCCCGCCCAGCGCGCCGAGATCAGCGGGCCCGCCAGCGCACCCAGGCCGCGTCCACCGAGCAGGATGCTCATCCCGAGCATCGCTCCGCGAGCCGTGTCGATGTTGTGCCAATGCACGGCAAACTCACGCGCACCCAGCACGGTGAAGATTACCCAACTCGGCCCAATCATCAGTTCACCGGCTTTCGCGAAGACCGTTGGAAGCAGCGTGCGATGATTGCGCACGTAGCGAATCCCTTCCAGCACGGGAGAAAAGTCAACCAGATCGCGCGGACGCAGCGGAGCCGCAGACTCGGCGTGCGGCTCGGTAAAGTGCATTCCTCCAATCAGCACAGCTGAAGCCATGAACGACAGTGCGTTGAGAATGAACACGGCGTCGCGTCCGAAGAAAGCTGCAACCACACCTCCCACCGAAGCGCCAATCAACAGATTCACCGACCACGTGGCCGAAGCCAGCGTGTTGGCGATCAGCACTTCTCCGTGCGCAGCAATGTTCGGAATCACCGAGTTACGAGCCGGCTCGAAGAACGCGGCCATGACGGTCTCCGCCAGCAGCAGCGGATAGACCAGCCATACCGTGGAGCGCGAACGCACCAGCAGCATGGCCAGCACCACCACGACGCGGACCAGGTCGGCGGCAATCATCACATGCTTGCGGCGCAAGCGGTCATTCACCACGCCCGCGGTCGGGCCCACGAAAGTCTGAGGCAATACTTGAAGCACAAGAGCCAGCGCCACCGAACTGGCGCGCCCAGTCAACTGCAGCAGCAGCGTGTAGATGGAGAGTGTGTAAAACCAGTCGCCAATCTCGCTGACAATCTGCGCCATCCAGAGCCGGCGAAAATTGCGATTGCTGCGCACCAGTTGCAGGTAGGAAGAGAGCGAGATCGATGGAGCGGCGAGCTCTGGTTGGGGTTCCATGAGAACGGCTCAGCTTAGCAAAGATCGGCTTCAGCTTTCGGGCTTTAGCTCGCGGAGTGAGAAACAGCTAAGAGCCAGGACGCAGTTTGCGCTTAAGGTCGTCAGCAATCTGCTTGCCGTGGAAACGGCCGTTCTCGATGAAGATTTCGTTGGTGCTGGAGCCGGCGACAATTACCCCGGCTACGTAGATTCCCGGCACGTTGCTTTCGAGCGTCACCGGATCGCACACCGGACGGCATTGCTCCTCCGACAGCTCTATGCCCATGCTGCGCAGGAAGTCGTAGTCGGGATGGTAGCCAATCAAGGCCAGCACGAAGTCGTTCTTCAGCCGGATCGGGCCGCGCGGCGTGACGATGACGACGTGGTCGACGCCGATCTCCTGCACACGGCTGTCAAAATGGGCGACGATATCTCCGTTCTTGATGCGATTCTCGATGTCGGGTTTGATCCAGTATTTGACGTGGCGGTGCAGTTGGCTTCCGCGGTAAACCAACGTCACGCGGGCGCCGTGACGCCAGAGATCGAGAGCGGCAATCGCGGCAGAATTCTTGCCGCCGATCACCAGCACATCCGTGTCGTAGTAAGGATGAGCCTCGGCGTAGTAGTGCGAGACCTTCGGGAGATCCTCGCCGGGCAGGCCGAGTTGATTGGCTAGATCGTAGTATCCGGTAGAGGCGATCACCTTGCGCGCGCGGTAGTCGTGCGGCCGGCCGGCGCGGTCGGTGGCCGTGATGCTGAAGTTTCCGTCTTCACCCATCACCGTTTTAACCCACTCGTACTGGCGAATGTCGAGATGGTAATGCTCCGTGACCTTGCGGTAATACTCGAGAGCCTCTTCGCGAGTGGGCTTTTGCAGCGCGGTCGTAAAAGGGATGTCACCAATCTCGAGCAGTTCCGGCGTGGTAAAGAAAGTCATGCCCGCGGGATAGTGAAACAGTGAATTCACCAGACAGCCCTTGTCGAGGACGATAACTTTGAGGCCGATCTTCTGCGCCTCGATGGCGCAGGCCAGGCCGGTCGGCCCTGATCCGATGACCAGGACGTCGGTGCGCATCTCGGGATGCGAACGGAGTTGGGGCTTGGTTTGAGTTTCAACTTCCGCGGCGGTAAGAAAGTGAGGCATGGAGTCCGTAGCGCGCAGCATCGGCCATCGAGGCACGGGTAGAAGCCGATGATTTTAGCATGCGCCGATGCTGACTTTCTTACAGACGGGTTAAACGGAGGCACGGCGAAGGCGGATGCTCGGTCCGCGCTATAATTTGCGGTTACTTCATCCATCGCGCTCTAATCAGGACCCTATGTCAATCTCCGCAGAACCGGCGACTCGCACGCGCATCGAATCCGACAGCATGGGACAGATTGAGGTCCCGGCCAACGTCTACTGGGGAGCGCAGACACAGCGCTCGCTGCTGCATTTCAACATTGGGCGCGATACCATGCCGCCGGAAATGATCCGCGCCTTTGGAACGCTGAAAAAGGCGTGCGCGCTGGTGAACCAAGACCTCGGCAAACTACCGGCCGAAAAAGCCAAGCTGATCGTGCAGGCTGCTGACGAGGTGATTGCGGGCAAGCTGAATGACCAGTTCCCGCTGCGCATCTGGCAGACGGGCAGCGGCACGCAGACCAACATGAACGTGAATGAGGTCATTTCGAACCGCGCCATTGAGATTGCTGGTGGTGTGATGGGATCGAAGAAGCCGATCCATCCCAATGATGATGTGAATATGTCGCAATCGTCGAATGATACGTTTCCGGCGGCGATGCACATTGCGGCGGCATCGCAGGTGAAAAACGCGCTGATTCCCGCGATTAAGAACGTGCATGATGCGATCGCGGCCAAGGCGCGGGAATTTAGTGATGTAGTCAAGATCGGACGGACGCACTTGCAGGATGCTGTGCCGTTGACCTTCGGCCAGGAGTTTGGCGGCTGGGCCAGCCTGCTGGAGCGCGACATTAAGCGGCTGGAACAGGTGCTCGAGGGACTTTACGATCTTGCCATCGGCGGAACCGCCGTGGGGACGGGACTGAATACCCATCCTGAATTTGCGGAGCGGGCTGCGAAGAAGATTGCCGAGCTTACGGGACTTCCCTTCCGCTCGCATGGCAACAAGTTCGCCGCGCTCTCGGCGCATGATGAGATCGTCTACGCGCAGGGTGCGATGGAAACGCTGGCGGCTTCGCTGATGAAAATTTCGAATGATATCCGCTGGCTGGCTTCGGGGCCGCGTTGCGGGCTGGGTGAGCTTTCCATCCCAGAGAATGAGCCGGGGTCTTCGATCATGCCGGGCAAGGTGAATCCGACGCAGGCTGAGGCGATGACCATGGTCTGCGTACAGGTTCACGGCGCTACTGCCGCGGTGGGGTTCGCGGGTTCGCAGGGCAATTTCGAACTCAACGTTTACAAGCCGGTAATTATTTACAACTTTTTGCATTCGGTCACGTTGGTTGCCGACGCTTGCCACGGATACGTCGAGTACATGATCAAGGGCATCGAGGTCGATCGCGCCAAGGTGGATTGGTACGTGAAGAACTCTCTGATGCTGGTGACGGCACTGGCGCCGAAAGTGGGATACGACAAGGCCGCGAAGATTGCCCACACCGCGCATGTGGAACACAGCAGCCTGCGCGAGGCGGCGCTGAAGCTGGGGTATCTTACGGGCGAGGAGTTTGATCAGCTGGTGAAGCCGGAGAGGATGACGCGGCCGTAGTGGATATCGAGCCGAAAATAAAGTTTGGAGCGTCGTTGTCGCGAGCGTTCTATCGATCGCTCGTGAACTGAAAAGTGTGGTATCCCCCTCCCCCCCACCCCCCATTGGAATCATCACGTTAGCAGGAAATTCCCCGCAAAATCCGGATGTCAAAGAACTTAGATACTAAAATCCGTGAAACAAAGGACTTCGCGGCACTAGGGATTGGCTTGTGCCAACCGTCACGGCCTCGACTATGATCGCGCGATTTAATTGAGGGCACAAGGTCAGATGTCACAACGGACCTGTGGAGATTTCTTGAGGGACGGTCCCGTGCGCCCACCTTTCGAAAACCGCGAAAGGTGGGGCAGCCTCATGCTCTGGTGCAGCAAGGGTGGGCAACCCCTACTTCCACCCGTCCTGAAGCCGGCGGGACGCCGGCGCTACTTCTTAAGCAGGCTGGTGTGGCTGGCTACGCACTGCCAGCGGCCTTCGGCGTAAACCCAGGTGTCGGTGAAGCGACCGAAGTGGTCGTAGGGCTTGTTCTGGTAGACGCCTTTAGTGTGATAGATGCCGACTACTACCGCTGAGTCGGCGTACATGTTGACCTTCACGTCTTGAATCGTCAGGCTCGTGGGTTTGAACTGCGGATCTTTGATGTCGGCGAGAAACTTGGCTTTGTCGCTGACCTCGCCATCGTACTCGGTGTTGACGAATTGGCTGCCGATCATGGCATCGAGAACGCGAGGGTCGCGATTCACCTGAGCTTCGTTCCACAGGTGTTCCATGATCAGGATCTTGGTTTCCTGGGAGTCGTCTTTCGACTTTTGGGCAGTCGCTTGGCTCATCGAAACGAGGGCTGACAGCAGGAAGCAGCATATGACACGGAGCATGGAATTGCTCGTCCGCCACATCCCCACGTGGGGCGGACGCTCGAGAAAACATAACAGTCGGTTGCTGGTTGGGGATATCGAAATGCTGGGGAGAGCGTTACGAACGTACCTCGGGGCTAAAGCCCGGTCATTCGGGGTGCAACTGGACGCAGCGCTGAAGCGCTGCTCCATCCAAAGTCTATACCTGCTGAGACAAAGCCGGCGGGACGCCGGCGCTACTACCTAGAAGGCCCAGCGTAGGAGAGCGGCACCTACGGTGAAGCCGGCGCCCACCGACGCCATCAGCACTAGACTTCCCTTCTTTAGTTTTCCCTGTTCTACGGCGGTATTCATGGCTAGTGGAATCGTGCCGGCGGTGGTGTTGCCGAAGCATTGGATATTGACGATTACGCTTTCCGGGCGCAGGCCCAGGCGCTCGGCGGTGGCATTGATGATGCGCAGGTTGGCCTGGTGGGGGATGAAGGCATCGACATCCGAACCCTTGAGGCCGTTGCGTTCGAGCAGTTTGAGGCAAGCTTCAGTTTGCTTGCGCACGGCGAATTTGAAAACCTGCTGGCCATCCTGGTGAACGTAGTGCATTTTGTTGTCGACGGTTTCGCGGGTTGCCGGGTTGAGGCTGCCGCCGCCGGGCATTTGCAGAAAGCATCCGCCGGAGCCGTCGATTTCGTGAATGAAGTCGATCAAGCCAACAGAATCATCTTCGGCGGGCTCGAGCAGTACGGCGCCAGCGCCGTCACCAAAAATCACGCAGGTGGCGCGGTCGGCGTAGTCGATGATTGAGGACATCACATCCGCGCCGATCACCAGAACTCGTTTGTGGGTCCCTGTGGCGATGAATTGCGCACCGGTTTGCACGGCGTAAACAAAAGCGGAGCAGGCCGCGGAAAGATCGAATCCCCAGACCCCTTCGGCGCCTAGTTTGTGCTGAACTAGGCAGGCTGTCGAGGGAAAGAACATATCTGGTGTGACCGTGCCGACGATGATGGCATCGAGGTCGCTGGGCGCGAGGCCGCGCTGGGCGAGAGCCTTCCTGGCAGCTTCGACTGCGAGGTCGCTGGTGGCCACGCCTTTTTCGACAATGTGGCGTTCGCGGATGCCGACGCGGGCGAGGATCCAGTCATTGGTGGTGTCGACCATCTTTTCGAGGTCGGCGTTCGTGAGAAGCCGAGGCGGCACGTAGGTGCCGAGGGCGCTGATCTTGGCGCGAATCGGTGTGGTCAATTAGAGCTCCTGAGTATGAAGGGAGTATTTTGCAGGATTGGAGGCAGAATGTCTAACTTGTGCCGAGCCTGAGCATAGAAAGTCGAGCTTCGGTCGACGGACAGCCGGGGGCGGCTGTCCCCACATTTGGAGGCTGAAGCCGGCGGGACGCCGGCGCTACACTTGCCGGTGGTCAAAAAATAAGCCAGGCACCGGGGGCCCACTGCACACGCAAGAGCCCGTTACCGTTGCTTCCTTCCGGACCTGGCGGGGTTGGCGAGAGTACGTCGCGTGAGACCGATGCCTGACCTGAATCATTCTAGCAAAGAAGACCCTTTTACCCGCCGGCGTGCGACGGACGGGTGAGGGCGGCTATCTCGAAATTTAAAGTGAAAGCCGGCGGGACGCCGGGGCTACCAAGCGGCACGGGCAAAGGGATGGTGACTTTCGGTGCAAGAAAGAGGCACGAAAGCCTTCCCTTCTGGATGGAACTTGTCGAACAATAGAGCTTGAATCCTTGAGACCGAACCGCGAAATTTGAACAAACGGTTCAGAGGCGGACGAACTCTGAGCGCCTCGCGACTTTCGATGCCACTGCCCAATCGACAACTCGAATCGAATCTGCTGTCCCAGGCAATTAATCGATACTTCGAGTTTTCTGTCTATTTGCTTGTGCTGGTGGGGTTTGGGACATTGGCGAGTACCGGTGGTTTGGATCTTCCGACTATGCTGCTGGCGGGAGCGGCGCTGGCTTTGCGCGGATACATATTGGCCACAGGGCGAACCGTCGTCATTTCGGAGCACTGGACCACGCCGCTAACGATCGCATACTTCGTCTTCTACGGAGCCGATTACCTGCTCCTCTCTCACAGCTTTCTTTCTGCGACGGTACACCTCGTTCTGTTCGCAGTGGTGGTGCGCACATTTTCGCTGCGGCGCGACCGCGACTACACGATGCTCGCGATCCTCGCGTTCCTGATGGTGTTGGCGTCGGCCGTGTTGACCGTGGACAGCCTTTTCATGGTTTTCTTCGCCGTCTTCATGCTGATGGCGGTGGCCACGTTCATCCTGATGGAAATGCGGCGGTCCGGGCAGGCCGCGCGTTTTCAGGCACGACGCTCCAGCGATACTCAGGAGCACCGGCATCTGGCCTTCTCGCTGGCGCGCGTTACGCCCGGCCTGGTGTTGATGATACTCATCGGCGCCGCGGCGATGTTTTTCCTGCTGCCCCGTATGTCGGCGGGTTACCTGGGCGGCTACTCGTTCGGCACGGATTTTTCGACTGGCTTCAGCGACCGGGTGCAACTGGGCGGGATCGGGCAGATTCAGCAATCGAACGCGGTGGTGATGCACATCCAGATCGATGGGGATCGAGACGGCAAGTATGCCTTGGCTTTGCGCGGGGTTGCGTTGGCGAATTTCGACGGCAGGAACTGGTCGAATCCGCGTGAGCAGTATGTGCTGTACCGGGACGCGGATGGAGGCTTTCGCATTCCGCTGCTCGGCCAAGGGGTCACGCAGGCCTGGACGTCGCCTTATCATCTGATTCATTACCGCGTGCTGATGGAACCAATCGGCACGAACATCTTCTTTCTCGCTCCTTGGGCGCGGCGTATAGAGGGAGCGTATCGCACGTTGCAGATCGACACGGGCGGAGCCGTGTCCGATCTCGACAGCCAGCGCTCCGTGAGTATGTATGAGGCGGACTCAGATATCTCGACCCCTTCACCCGCAGAACTTCGCGCAGCCGGAAACAATCTTCCGCAATTTGCCCCGGCCTATTTGCAGCTGCCGGAGCTTGATCCGCGCATTCCGCGCCTGGCGGCGCAGATCACGGGCCCCGCCTCGAATAATTATGACAAAGCGAGTGCGGTTGAAAGGTACTTGAAGACGCATTACGGATACACGCTGCAGTTGCCGCGCTCAGCGGTTGCCGATCCGCTGGCTAACTTTCTTTTCGAGCGCAAGCAGGGGCACTGCGAATATTTCGCTTCTTCGATGGCCGTGATGCTGCGCACGCTCGGCATTCCGGCGCGCGTGGTGAACGGATTCCGGAGCGATGAATTCAACGATGTAACCGGGTACTACGTGGTTCGGGCAAAGAACGCACACTCCTGGGTAGAGGCCTATTTTCCAGGCTATGGATGGGTCACTTTCGATCCCACGCCCGGAGGTGGGATTGAGTCACCGGAAGGCTGGGGGAGGGTGATGCTCTACCTGGACGCTGGGGCGTCATTCTGGCGGGAGTGGGTGGTCAGTTATGACACCTCGCATCAGTACGTTTTAGGACAGTCGTTGATGAGCGGAACGCGGGGTTCCTGGGAGCGGGGCCGTCTGTGGGCGCGTCTGCGGTATGAGCGTCTGCTGAATTGGGCGCGGCGGAGCCAGCGTAGCGTGGGAGATTCGCCTGGGCGCTGGTTCGCGATCAGCGTTACGCTAGCGCTGGTGCTGCTGGTTCTGGGCAACGCCGGGCGGATAACCCGAATGATCCGTACCAGACAGTTGCAGGCGCATCCGGAGCGGTCGCCGAACGAGGCTGCCACGATGTGGTATGAACGGATGGTTCGCTATTTGGCGCGGAGAGGAATGCAGAAACCGGAAGCGCAGTCGGCGCAGGAATTTGTGAGGGTGATCGACAATGAGCGGCTACGGAGTCGGGTCGGGAAATTTACCGACGCCTACGAATCTGCGCGGTTCGGAAATTCAGCGGACGACGCGCTCCGACTGCCGGAATTGTACGAAGAGGTGGAGTTGGCGGGCAAGAAGTGATCTGCGATTGCGCTCGTGGTCAGCCGGCTCAGGCCGGTTACGGCGCACGGCCGGCATCCCGCTTTCATAGTAGCTGCTTCACTGTTGGAGCCGGCGGGACGCTGGCTACAGCTAGAAATGCCAGACCACGCCCCCTCCGACGAAAAAGTTATGCTGGCGGGATTTACCGGTGTCGGCCAGCGGCAGACTGGGAGTGCCGGACCAGAAGTCGCGGACATCGAGGCGAATGCCGAACTGATGCAAGACTCTGACGTCCAGGCCGAATCCACCCTGAATCACGCCTGAGGTCGAGGAGCTGCCGGGGTTTGGACCGTAGTAGAGAAGATCTTTGTTCTCGCTGAAGTGGGCGAACCCGCCGCCGAAACTCACCCACGGCGACACCGCAGTGCCAGGAAAGAGATTAAGGCGAGCCGAGGGAGTAATGAAGATCTGTTTGTAATCTTTGGGAACCACATCATCGCCGGAGTTGAGGTCTTCATCCAGGTTGAAGACTGCAGGCACTTCTCCCGAGATGGCATAGACGGGGGTGCCGAAGAGCCGGCGCGCGTAGTTGACTTCAAAGGTGAGTCCTTTACCGGAGCGCACAACCGGATTTTCATTAGTCGCGCCGATGATGCCCTGGTCGCTGATAAAGATGCGGCCAACAAGGCCGCTTAGTTCGTTTTTCTCGTCCTGAGCCGCTGCGGAGCCGCCCAGAATGGACATCATCACTGCCAGGACTACAATCACGACCTGTTTCCCAGACATTTCCCCTCCAGGATGCGGGACTTACACTTTTCTTCGGTAACGCCTAGGGTAGCATGAAGCGCAAAGTTTTCATCCACAGGTTGTGCATTTCGTGATCCCTACCGCCGGATGGTAAAGAGATGCATGCAGCTTGGGCGACGGTTGCGTCCGGGATTTCGGCCAGAAAATGTTAAAATAATAAGATTGCATGGCCTCGAAGAGCCTCACTATCTCGCGTTCCCGCGAAAAAACCACCGACAGCGCGTCGACTAATTCTGAGCAGGTTGCAGGTCCGCAGAAAATCGGGTTCGTGAGCCTGGGCTGCCCCAAGAATCTCGTCGACAGCGAAGTGATGATGGGACTGCTGGCGCGCGCCGGGGCTGAACTCTCGCCTCGGGCCGAGGACGCCGACGTAATTGTGGTGAATACCTGCTCGTTCATTGAAAGTGCGCAACAGGAATCGGTGAATACGATTCTTGAGATGGCTGGGCATAAGACTTCAGGACGGGCGAAGAAGTTGGTGGTCGCGGGATGCCTGGTCGAGCGGTTTCGAGATGAAATTCGGAAAAGCATTCCGGAAGTGGATGCCGTTGTAGGGACGGGGGAGTTGCAGAACATTTTGGCAGCCACCGGAATTGTCCCGCCTCCGGCAGCGAATTTGTCGCACAGCGATTCACCGTTCGTCGTCTTACCTTCGCGACCCGAAGGCGATGCCAGGGCGGCGCAGGGACGGTTCTCGCGCGAGCAATGGGGCGGGGCGATCGCGGATCTCCCGAATTACTTGTATGACGACGAGACTCCGCGCATTCTGGCTACGCCGAAATCCACGGCCTACATCAAGATCGCGGAGGGCTGCGATCATCCTTGCACCTTCTGCATCATTCCCCAGTTGCGCGGGCAGTTTCGCTCGCGCCGGTTCGAGTCGGTTGTGGCGGAAGCCGAGCGGTTGGCACGGAGCGGCGTGCGCGAAGTTACGCTGATTGGGCAGGACACGACCTGCTACGGAGAAGACTTCGGCTTGAAGGATGGTCTGGCGTTGCTGCTTGAGAAACTGGCGAAGATTGAGGACCTGCGTTGGATCCGGTTTCTCTATGCCTATCCCAATAAAATTACCGGCAAGCTGCTGGAAACGATTGCATCCTCGGAGAAGATCTGTTCCTACATGGATGTGCCGTTGCAACATGCATCGGCTGGCGTGCTGAAGCGCATGAAACGCGGAGGCGGTGCGGATTTGTTCCTGCGCTCGATTGGCAAGATGCGGCGCGCGATTCCTGACCTGACTTTGCGCACGTCTTTTATTGTGGGCTTCCCGGGAGAAACTGAGAAGGAGTTCCTGGAACTATGCGATTTCGTCCGCGAAGCGCAGTTTGACTGGATGGGAACTTTTTCCTACTCCGATCAGGAGGGCGCCGACGCGTATGGACTGGACAAGAAGCTTTCGGTCCGTGAGATCGAACGGCGGCGCAAACATTTGATGAACATTCAGCGGCAGATCAGCAAGAAGAAAAAGAAAGCGCTGGTGGGACAAGAGTTCGACCTGCTGCTGGAGGGGACATCGGAAGAGACCGATCTGCTGATGGAAGGCCGCACTTCGATGCACGCTCCCGAAATCGACGGCAAAGTCTTCGTGAACGATGTTCCGGCGGAGACTGAGCCTCAGCCGGGCGAGTTTTATCGCTGCGAGGTCACGGAGGCGCATGACTATGATCTGGTGGCGAGGATCCTGTAGCCAGCTGTTGGATACCGATTCTGTGCTTTGACTCAGCGAAACGTTGGAATTTTCCCTGACCCATGCCTCGCAAACGTACTCTGAAGCTCCGCTGCCCGATCTGCAAGAAAACGGTGAAGAGCGGCGATCCCGAGTTTCCCTTCTGCAGTGACCGTTGCCGCACCATTGACCTAGGCAAGTGGGCAAGCGGCGCTTACGTGATTCCATCGCCCGTAACCGATGCGGACGAACCGATCCGAGAGCGCACACCCGAAGATGTGGACGAAGAACTGTGAAAGATACCCGGCAGCCCGACAGTAGCGCCGGCTTCCCGCCGGCCGGCGCGACGGCATCCCGGCAAACTCCGCTCTGGGCTACGATGGTCGCGACATTTTTCGGGATCGGACGGCTGCGACCGGGGCCTGGGACCTGGGCCTCGGCGGCAACCGTATTACTGTGGACGGCGTTGTGCCGCGTGCTCGCGCCTGGATTGCGAACTCCAATCGCGATCGCTTTAGGCTTGCTGGTCGTGCTGATCGGAATCCCAGCGGCCACTCGCGTGGCGCGAGGTTCGGGGATGAAAGATCCGCAGTTTGTGGTGATTGATGAGGTTGCGGGTCAACTGGTGGCGTTGATCGCGGTGCCGTTCGCGTGGAAATCTTTTCTAGCGGCCTTTATACTTTTTCGTGTCTTCGATATCGTCAAGCCGCCTCCGGTGCGACAATTAGAGGCGCTCCCGGAAGGCACTGGGATCGTGTTGGACGATGTGGCAGCCGGCCTTTACGCGCTGGGAACAATGCATCTCTTGTTACACTTCAGTCTTCTAAGATAGTGTTGGCTAAAGCAGTGCGAGTGTTTTCCTCATGGGATTTTCCGAACGCCTCCTGGGCAAGAAAAACGTGAACGGCGGCCCGCACATCGAGTCGGTCTCGCCCGTGCTGGCGCTGGCGGGAGGCGAAGTCCGCATCGCGGGTTCGGGATTGCGGCCCCAGCAGTACCAGCGTCCGCGGGTGCAGTTCGGCGAAGTCGAGGGCGGAGTTGTGATCAGTTCGGATTCGTTCCTTGTGGCCCGCGTTCCCGAGGGTGCGACTTCGGGCCCGGTGGTAGTGGCCGCCGATGGGCACGTCAGCAATGCGCAGACTGTGAAGGTGGCCGTCCCCATTGCCGAGAACCTGCATCCCGTGACCAATCCGGCGCTCGATGCTCAGGGCAATATTTACGTCACCTTCTCTGGATCGCGAGGCCAGAAGGTTCCGGTTGCGATTTTCAAGATTGATACCAACTACGCGGTGAAACCGTTCGTCGCGGAGATGATGAACGCAACCTCGATCGCCTTCGATCGTCAGGGACAGATGTATGTTTCGTCGCGCCATGACAGCGCGGTCTATCGCGTGACGCCGAATGGAAGCACGTCCACGTATGCCGAGGGTATGGGAGTCGCTACCGGAATTGCTTTTGACAAGAATCAGAACCTCTACGTGGGCGATCGCAGCGGCACGATCTTCAAGATTGGACCCGACCAGCAGGTGTTCGTGTTCGCCACGCTGGAGCCGAGCGTCTCCGCCTACCATCTTGCGTTCGGTCCGCAGGGCGATTTATTTGTGACGGGGCCGACAACATCAAGTTTTGACTGCGTGCATCGAATTGATCCGCAGGGGACGGTGCACACGTTTTACCGCGGCCTGGGACGGCCGCAGGGATTGGCTTTTGACTCGTCGGGCAATCTGTATGTGGCCGCGTCGCTCTCGGGCAAGCGCGGGATTGTGAAGATTACTCCCGAGGGCAAAGCCAGCCTCGAAGTTGCGGGCCATGGGCTCGTGGGGCTGGCTTTTGCCCCCGGGCGAAGCGTGATTCTCGCGACCACCGATGCAGTGCATCATCTCTCGTGGAATATTCCGGGACTGCCGTTGCTGCCGGAGTAACAGCAGTTCTCAGTTCTCAGTTCTCAGTTCTCAGAAAAACCTGATCTGCATCGCTGAGAGCTGAGAACCGAGAACTGCTTTTTCATTTACACTTCTAGCCGTGAATGCCGAGATCATCGCGGTCGGCTCCGAGCTGCTGACGCCCTTCCGCACGGATACGAATTCTCTTTATCTCACCGAGCAGATTAACCAACTGGGCGTGGAAGTGGTTTTCAAGTGCGTGGTGGGCGACGAGCTCAAGCGGCTGGTCGAGGCGGCGCAACATGCGCTGTTCCGGTCGGAGATCGTAATTTTCAGCGGTGGCCTCGGGCCTACTGAGGATGACCTGACGCGTGAGGCGGTAGCGGAAGCTTTGGGCGTTTCTTTGCGGCGCGATGAAGCGGTTTTAGCCAGTATCGAACACCGTTTCGCGGCACGGGGCTGGAAAATGTCCGCTAACAACGCGAAGCAGGCGGACGTTCTTGAAGGAGCAACCGTGCTTCCCAACCCCAACGGGACTGCACCCGGACAGTGGCTGAGCGGCAAGTTTGACGGGCGCGAGCGCATCGTCATACTGTTGCCCGGACCACCGCACGAATTGAAAGCTCTATTCGAGGCGGAATGCGTTGAGCGGTTGCGGGCAAAGTTGCCGCGTGCGTTCCTGGCAACGCGCGTACTGAAGGTCGCGATGCTGGGCGAATCGCATGTAGATGCGCGGGTAGCGCCAATCTACAAGCGATTTGCCGAGGTCCAGACTACGATCCTGGCGGGAGCGGGAGAGATCCAGTTGCATTTCAAATCGCGCGCCGAAACCATGGAGGCGGCTCAGGCACGAGTGGACGAAGCGGCGGACGCGGTTGAGGAAGAACTCGATGACGCCGTGTACTCGCGAAACGGCGAATCGCTCGAGCAGATTGTGGGCTACTGGTTGCAGATGCGCAATGCCACTCTGGCCGTGGCGGAATCGTGCACCGGCGGCTTGCTGGGTGAGCGAATTACATCGGTCAGCGGCAGTTCGCGATATTTTGCCGGGGGCGCGATCGTCTACTCGAACGCCGTAAAAACCGAACTGGCGGGGGTGCCCGCCGACATGATTGAACGGCACGGGGCGGTGAGCCGCGAAGTGGCAGCAGCACTGGCCGAGGGCATCCGCTATCGTTGCGAGTCGACTCTCGGAATCGGCATCACGGGCGTGGCCGGACCTGGCGGAGGAACTCCGGAGAAACCTGTGGGACTCGTGTTTCATGCTCTTGCCGGCGATGGCGGAACGGAAGTGATCGAGCGGAATTTTCCTGGCGATCGTAAGCGCATTCGCTGGTTCGCGACGACCATGGCGCTGGATATGGTGAGAAGGAACCTGATGTGAAGAAAGCTCCCACCTATCGCTTTTGATTTTATGCGGCTTTTTGTCGCTGTCGACATCGACGATGCTATCCGTGAACGCATTACGCGCTTTCTCGAGGGCGTGCGCGGGTTTGCGGAGGAGGCGCGCTGGGTACGGCCGGAATCGTTGCACGTTACGCTGAAGTTCATCGGAGAGAAGCCTGAAGAAGAGGTTGAGAACATCAAACGCGTTCTGGAAACGATTGAGGCGGGCACGTTCGAAATGAGCATTCGCGGCTATGGATTCTTTCCCAGTGCGCGCGCCCCACGGGTATTGTGGGTGGGAATTGACGGTGGCCCGAAATTGACTTCTTTGGCCGCTACGGTGGATGAAAAGCTGGCGCGGCTTGACATTCCGAAGGAGGAACACGCTTTTACTCCGCACCTGACGCTGGCGCGGCGCACGGGAGGCTCCGGTTCGCCGCGCAAGAAAAAGGGCGACCATCCGAACCGCTGCCTCCAGCACTTGCAGGAGAAGCTGACCGCACTGCCTTCGCCGGAGTTTGGTACCATGACGGCCCGCGAGTTTTTTCTCTACCGGAGCCGGCTTTCGCCCCGCGGCTCAACCTATACCAAGCTGGCGGGATTTGGTTTGCGGTAGCCAAGCGAACTGGATAGCGAAAACCTTTGCGAACACTCCTCATGATCGCCGCGCTGAGCTACCTGCTAGGATCGATTCCCTTCGGCTATCTGCTGGTGCGCATTTTTCGCCGCGAAGATGTGCGGCAAAGTGGCAGCGGGAATATCGGCGCTACCAATGTCTCCCGCAAATCGCCGGTCCTGGGAATCGCGACGCTGCTGCTGGATGCGCTGAAAGGAACCGCCGCTGCCATCTTGTCATATTACTTATGGATTCGGATGGGCATTCGAACCGGGGCCCTCGACGTCCTTCCGTTTGAACCGGTCTCGATAGCGGCCCTGTTTGCCGTTGTCGGGCACATGTTTCCGGTATGGCTGAAGTTCCGAGGAGGCAAGGGGGTCGCCACCGGGTTGGGCTCGTTTGCGTTTATCGCCCCTGAGGCAGTTCTGATAGCGGTGGGTATTTTTATCGCAACCGTAGCCCTCTTTCGCTATGTGTCACTGGGATCGATCCTTGCCGTCGCGTCTTTTCCATTTCTGGTATACGCAATTTACGGGTATGGCAAAAGACCGATGATCATGTCACTCATAGTGATCACTTGTCTCCTCATCATCGTCCGGCATCACCAGAATATCCATCGCCTTCTGGCCCGGACAGAGAGCCGCGTGGGAGCGAAGAGCGCGTGAGCAGGATTGCAATCATCGGTGCGGGAGCCTGGGGTACGGCGCTGTCGATCATTCTTGGTCGCAAAGAGAGTCATGAGATTCAATTGTGGGCCCACGAAAAAGAAGTCTGCGAATCGATCTCACGACAACGCGTGAACGAGCTGTTTCTTCCCGGCCAGCGCATTCCGGGTTGCGTTAGAGCCTGCGACGACCTCGAAGAAGCGATTGATGGTGCGGCCATCGTGGTGAGTGTGATGCCCTCGCAACACTGTCGTCAGCTGTTTGAGCGGATGCGGCCGCACCTGTCCGGGAACACGATAATCGTTAGCGCGACTAAGGGACTGGAAGAAAAATCTTTGCTGCGCATGACTGAGGTGATCACGCAAGTGGTCAAAGACCATGGCATTCCAGCGCCCAGGATCGGCGCGCTTAGCGGCCCATCGTTCGCGCTGGAAGCGGCGCGGGGAGACCCAACGGCAGTCGCCATCGCTTCGCAGGACAAGGAACTCGCACGCTTCGTCCAGCATGAATTCAGTCATGCCAGCTTTCGCCTTTACACCAATGACGACCCGGTCGGCGTGGAACTGGGTGGCGCGCTGAAAAATACGGTGGCCATCGCCGCCGGAGTTTGCGCAGGCCTGGGCCTGGGACACAATTCTGTAGCCGCCCTGATTACGCGGGGCCTGGCCGAGATGACGCGGCTGGTGGCGGCCTGCGGCGGCAAAGCCGAAACCATGGCGGGCCTTGCAGGCCTGGGCGATCTAGTGCTGACATGCACGGGCGGCCTTTCGCGCAATCGCAGCGTAGGCGTTGAGCTTGGCCGTGGACGCAAGCTGCCCGAGATTCTCGCCGGCATGCATGGCATGGTTGCGGAAGGGATCTTCACCACGACTGCGGCCGTGGGGCTGGCGCGGGCTCGGGGAGTCGAGATGCCCATCACGGAGCAAATGCACGCCATTCTGCATGAAGGCAAGGCTCCCCGCGAAGCGATTCATGACCTGATGACCCGCAGCCGCAAAAGCGAAGCTCTGGAGGCGTAACGCATCGCTGTGCTGGAAGAATCTGATGCGTTCGTGCCAAACGTCTTCTTGCCAAACGTTTTCTTGCCAAACCGGCACCGGACGTGCACTTCGAGTGGTACTTTGGTAACGGCAAATCTTACGGTTTTCACCTCCGGGCATTCCTTCGACATTAAAATTCTATAGATACCCGTGAAATTCGCCGCCACTTCGATCGACGGCGCTTCCGCACTGAGCCAGGGGAGCGACCTGTCTTCCAATGCACCCAACCCGGCGCGCATCCCGATTCTCTATGTAATCCTCGGCGTACTCCTGGTAATCAGCATCGTGCCCATGTATTTCTACTCCGCGGAGGTGGAGGCGATTAACCGGGACCGGTTGAAGACCAACGAAATGCTGCTGCAGAACACAGTCACGCGCTCGCTGGCCGACGATCTTTCGCAGCACGAGCGTTCGCTACGGATGATGCTGGCCAATCTCTCGTCTGCGATTCAGGTGGCCAGCGGTGGCGACATTGGGAGCAAGAACATCGAAGCGCCGGAGTTGCGCGCGCTGCTGGAGAACTTTGTTTCGTCCTCGGACGAAATCGCCTACGCTACCCTTCTCAACTCTGAAGCGAAGGGAATATCGGCGGGACGCATAGCGCCGGACGCCTTTCTGCAACGCGAATTACAACATGCCTACGATGCCGCCCGAGATGGCCGCGCCTACAACGGCCAGGCCCTGGAGGTGGAAGATGGCAAGACAACACGCACGGTTGTGCTGGTAAGCAATCCGGTTAGCTACGGTGGACGTTTTCTCGGGATGGTCGGCGCGGTCGTTGATCTGCAATTCCTGATTCGCCGGCTGCAGGAAGTGAGTGGTGGTGGGCTGATTCCCTATGTCGTGGACGCGCAGGGCCGCCTGGTGGCCGCCGGGACCTCGCAATACGTCACCGGGCAGGACATGAAGAGCCTGGAAATCGTCCGCAATTTTGTGGATGAAGGGAACAAGGCCCAACTCGCCGCGACCAAGGAATTCGGCGTCCGTGAGGGCAAGAACAGTGTTGAGATGCTCGGCACGTACAGCCCGGTAACGGCGCTCGACTGGGCAGTAGTAGTGCAGAAGCCGCAATACGAGGCTTACCGCGGAGTCGTTGAGATGCAGCGTACGGCGCGCCTGCTGGCCCTGTTGGCGGTACTGGTGAGCATTATCATCAGCATCTTCGCAGCCCGCAGGATTACGAATCCGTTACAAATCCTTACCCGGTCCGGCCGGGCTCTGGCGCGGGGTGATTTTTCGCAGCGCGTACAGTTGCGGAGCCGCACCGAAATCGGCGAACTGGCGGAGACCTTTAATACCATGTCGCGAGAACTTGAACAATTCGTCGAAGATCTCAAGCGGGCGGCGGAAGAGAATCGCGCCCTGTTTCTGGGCTCGATCCAGATGCTGGCCGGCGCGGTTGACGAGAAGGATCCTTACACTCGCGGCCACTCCGACCGGGTGACGCGCTACTCGCTGCTGATTGGCAAAGAGTTGAAACTGGCCACTGATTTCATGGAAACGCTGCAAATTTCCGCACAGCTGCATGACGTGGGGAAGATCGGCATCGAAGACCGCATTCTTAAAAAGCCGGGCGCACTGACCGCGGAAGAATTTGAGGTTATGAAAACTCACACCACGAAGGGCGCCAACATTCTACGCCCGGTCACCCAGCTTGCCGAGATGCTTCCCGGCATTGAACTGCATCACGAGGCTCTGGATGGCCGTGGTTATCCTTACGGCCTGCAGGGAGATCAAATTCCGCTGCTAGCACGGGTGATCGCCGTGGCCGACACGTTTGATGCTTTGACCACCAATCGTCCCTACCAGCATGCTCACACTCCGGAAGAGGCCTTCAAAATCATTCAGAACCTTGCCGGGAAACGGCTTGATCCCGAGCCGGTGGCAGCACTGATGGCGGTTTATGCACGGGGCGAAATTCGCATCCAGCGCCTCTCGATCAAGCGAGCTGTGGCAGCCCCAGATTCAGCCGCGGCTGATGTTCCCGCAACGCCGGCTCCGGCGCTCTCTGCTCCTGATGCTGTTAACCTCGAAAGAACCCGCGTTTAAATTCTTTTCGTCCATGTTGCCCAACCAACGGCGGTCTGCTGCTCTGGCGGCTATAATCAGCCTCAGGACTCTTCATGATTCAAACGTTGTTCGGAAGTACCGAGGAAACGCAGCCGGGGCTCTTCGAGCGCATGAAGCAGGTGGTTACGCGTACCCGCGAAAACCTCGCCGAGCGTATTGAAGAGGTTGTTGCTTTTGGAAAAGAGATCGACCGCAATACGCTCGACGATCTTGAAGCGACCCTGATCGGCGCCGACCTGGGCAATGCGACCACGCAGGAGGTGCTGGGCAAGCTCCGCGACAAGGCCGACCGGAAACAGATCAAGGATGTGCAGGAGCTGAAGCGCCTGCTGAAAGAGGAATTGCTGGCGATTCTGAATGCTGCAAATACCCGGGCGGTCCAAAGAGTTGACGGCACGCCGGAAGTAATTCTGGTGGTGGGCGTGAACGGCACCGGCAAGACGACGACCATCGGCAAGTTGTCGCAGGTATTTCGGTCGAAGGGCAAGAGCGTGCTGCTATGCGCCGCCGACACTTTCCGCGCGGCGGCGATTGATCAGCTGGAAATCTGGGGCGCACGCACGGGCACCGAGGTGATCAAGACCAAGCCCGGCGGCGATCCGGCGGCAGTATTGTTCGACGCGTTGCAGGCGGCCACGGCGCGGAAGACAGACTATGTGATCGTCGACACCGCCGGCCGGCTGCACACCAAGAGCAGCCTCATGTCTGAACTGGAGAAGATGCGACGCACAGCACAGCGCATCATTCCCGGCGCGCCACATGAAACGCTGCTGGTGATGGATGCCACGACCGGGCAAAATGGTTTGCAGCAGGCGCGCCTGTTCACGGAGTCGGCCGGCGTTACCGGCATCGTGCTTACCAAGCTTGACGGCACCGCCAAAGGCGGCGTGGTGGTGGCCATTTCGCGCGAGTTGGGACTTCCCGTGCGATTTGTCGGAGTCGGCGAGAAGGTGGGTGATCTGCTGCCCTTCGACCCGAAGGAATTTGTGGATTCGCTGTTCGAATAAACCGGTTCACCACGGAGACACCGAGGCACGGAGAAAACAACTCTAAATTACTTCTCTGCGGCTCCGAGTCTCCGCAGCGGGTTTGCTCTTGCCTTCACCTCTCCCAAATGACAGACCACTCCATTGACGAGCAACTTCTGCGCCGCGCGCTCGATTTGGCGCGCCAGGGCATTGGGTTGGCCTCACCCAATCCCTACGTCGGCGCGGTCATCGTCGAGCGACAGGGCAACATCGTCGGCACAGGCGTTTATACCTACGATGGCGTGAAACATGCCGAGGTGCGCGCTCTCGAAAGCGCAGGCGAAAAGGCCCGCGGGGGCACGCTCTACATTAATCTCGAACCACATTCACACCAGGGCCGCACGCCCCCCTGCACTGACGCTCTAATCGCCGCCGGAATTCGTCGCGTGGTGGCTTCCATGCCCGATCCCAACCCCAAGGTGAGCGGCCTAGGCTTCGAGAAACTCCGCGCCGCCGGCGTCCACGTGGAGATCGGACGACTGGAAGCGGAAGCTCGAAGATTGAACGAGGCCTTCGCGCGCTACATTCGCCACGGTGTTCCGCTGGTGACGCTGAAATCCGCCATGACACTGGATGGCAAGATCGCTCCACCACCCGTGGCTGGAACGAAACACACGCCAGGAATTCCTGCCGGCGGATGGATCACCGGCGAAGCTGCCCGCGCAAACGTGCAGCAGCAGCGTCACCAGAGCGACGCGATCCTGGTGGGCGTGGGGACGATCATGGCTGATGATCCGGTCCTCACCGACCGCACTGGAAATCCACGGCGACGCCCTTTGCTGCGCGTGATCTTGGATTCGCACCTGCGCCTGCCTTTGGAATCGCGCCTGGTGAAGAGCGTGGGAAATGAAAGCGCCCGCAAGAACGACGTGCTGGTCTTTTGTTCCTCACCCGACCAAAAGAAAAAAGCCGAACTGGAGACGCGCGGCGTTCGCATCGAGCAGCTTCCACGAGACACGCCGGACGGGCGCCCCGATTTCCGCGTGATTCTCCGTCGTCTGGGGCAACTTGAAATCACCAGTGTGATGATCGAAGGTGGATCGGCCGTGAACAGTATGGCGCTCGCCTCGGGAGTGGTCGACAAGGTTTTTCTGTATTACGCACCAAAGATTCTTGGCGCCGGATCGGTTCCCTTCGCCACGGGCGCAGGCGCTCACCAACTGGATAAGGCGCTGAACGTTAAGCACATCCACCTGCATCGCTTCGCAGAAGACTTCGCTGTAGAGGGGTATTTGCGCGATCCATATGAAGAATGAGTTCGCTCCTCGTCGTAGTGGGTTTATGATGTCTCGTCACTCATCGAGGTCCTCATGTTTACCGGCATTGTGGAAGAAGTGGGGCGCGTCACGCGCATCGAACAAAACGGCGAAAATCGTCGCATCACCGTCGCCGCCGAGAACGCGGCCAGGGAGTTGAAGAGCGGCGACAGCATCGCAGTCAGCGGAGTCTGCTTGACCGCGCTCGAGATCCAGCCCGGTTCGTTCTGCGCCGATCTGGCTCCGGAAACCTGGGAGCGTACCTCGTTCTCGCGAATCCATGAAGGAGCGCTGGTCAATCTGGAGCTACCCATGAAAGCCGATGGCCGCTTCGGCGGTCACATCGTGCAGGGGCACGTCGATGGCGTCGGCAAGCTCATCGCCCTCGAGCGCATTGCAGATTCGGAAAACTGGTGGTTGCGCGTTGAGTTGCCCCACGAGGTGGAGAAGTATACGGTTTTCAAGGGATCCATCTCGATCGAGGGCATCAGTCTCACCGTGGCAAAACTTGAAGGCAGGAACTGCACCGTTGCGATCATCCCTCACACCGTCGAGATGACGAATCTCAACTCGCTACGGCCCGGGGATCCGGTGAACCTGGAAGCCGATCTGATCGCAAAATATGTCGAAAAGATGATGGCCAGAGAACCAGCTGAGACTGCCCTCACTGTGGAGGAGTTAGTGCAGCAGGGGTTTTGAGAGAGTGAACTGGCCCTTTGCGGCTTCGAACTATGACCTCTGCTGAAGACGAAAGGTACTCGGCGTCACTGGGATTGTGCTCCGAGTGTTCCCGCGCCCGCCGAATCAGAAATGACAAGGGTTCGATGTTTCTTCAGTGCCAGCTTTCATTTACGGACCGGCGGTTTGCCAAGTATCCGCGCCTTCCGGTTCTCACTTGCAGCGGCTACGAAAGGCACTCAGGCTCGGCGACTCCGCCGCCTTGAGTTTCTATTCCCAGCTTCACCTCGTCCAGCTCGAGGAATTCCTGCACGATGGGCTCCGTGGATTTTTCCAGTTCCGCGTAAGTGCCAAAGAAAATCGACTTGCCTTCATATAAAAACACAACCCGGTCGGCCAGTTTCTGGGCGAGACGCATGTCGTGGGTGACGACGATGCTGGTCAGGCCGAGTTGCAGTTTGAGCCGCTTGATGAGATCGCCGAGCAGTTGCGCCATCAGAGGATCCACCATCGTTGTTGGCTCGTCGTAGAGAACACACTCCGGCCGCGCCGCCAGCGCCCGGGCAATGGCTACCGAGCGTTTCATGCCGGTCGAAAGATCGGAGGGCAGCAAGTCGCGCATCTCCTGCACACCCACCATTTTCAGCAATCCGTCGACGATCTCGTAAATCTGATCTTCGCTCAGATCTCTGCTTTCGCGCAGGGGAAACGCCACATTCTCGCCGACTGTGAGCGAGTCAAACAGCGCTCCACTCTGAAAGACCATGGTGACCTTTTTTCGGATGGCTTCCATCTGCTGTTCGGAAAAATCGGTGATGTCCTGGTCGGCGACAATCACCCGGCCGGAGTCCGCCTTGAGAAAACCAACAATAAGCTGCAGCGAGACCGATTTACCCACACCGCTGCGGCCCAGGATGCAGACGGTTTCCCCTGGCATGACGTTGAAACTGACGCGGTCGAGAACCTTCTTATCGCCGAAAGCTTTGGAGACTTCACGGAATTCGATGTAGGGTTGCACAGGATCGGGCATTGGGATCTCTCGAAAGTCAATCCTCTTTGGGCCGGGCCGTCAGGCTCGTCGTTTCTCAGCCTCCAACTCTTCGGGTGTGTTCAGGTTGCGGAAGATACCGGATGAAAATCCGCCGCCTTCCAACTCTTCTTGTTCGATCACTCGCGTGTGAACCTCATCGAACAATCGGTCGATCCTGTTCAGCCGGGCACGCAACGCACGCTCCGCGACTTCGGCGAATTCCCTGCGGTAGATGGCGCACAGCGGCTGCCGGCGCCCGTCACTGCGTGGAACGATCACGGAAGCTTCGGGTGCGTCCCGCGCCTGAGTAATTAGGTATTGCAAAAAAGTCCGCGAGACAAATGGCATGTCTACCCCAAGCATCAGGTTGAGTTCGGTCAGCGAACCCAGCAACGCCGCATGAATTCCACCCAAAGGTCCGCAGTCACGGAATACATCCTCAACCACCGGAGCGAACTCGGCAAACTTTTCTTTACTTCCCACGATCCACACTCCGGGGACCACCGAGCGGGCCAGGTCGAGTGCCCGCACCAGTAGCGGGCGGCCGTCATAGTCCACAAAGGCCTTGTCTGTGCCCATGCGCGTGCTCTTGCCACCAGCCAGAATGAAGACACTCACATCGTGGGCGGAGCCGTTTTCCACGGCACGATCATACACTTTGAGGGCGGCCACTGAGCCGCGCAAACCTCAGTTTCCCGGTTCCAGAACATTTTCCACAGCGTAAGTATCTGCATCGACTCGGCTTGTCTTCCGGTGCATCCAGTGACCGACACGAAAGTAACCTACCCAAGAATTCGAAGCCGGGAGATGATGGATTTCGGGCGCTCCTGTCAGGTCCGGAAGTAACCATCATGCCGCAGAAAATCATGGATGTACTTATGCTCGGGCGCTGCTCCCACGAGTTCTCCTGGCCGCGGCGCGGAATAGATGGAGACTACTATCAAGTTTGCCTGCTGTGCGCGGCCGAGTACAAGTACGACTGGACCACCATGCGGCGCACCCAGCGCGTGGAGCATGCCAAGCCTGAAACCGTTGCCCGGCGCAGCCACACACGGGAAAAGCGGCCGTCCTGGACCCCGCGTGCCCGGCGCCTGAAGCTCGACGTGGCGCTACGGTATCGCGTCAATAACACCAGCGCATGGCATGAAGGCGTAATCGACAACCTGAGCCAGAGTGGGCTGCTGTTTCGCGGTCCGCAGCAGTTGCCGGTGAATGCCTTGATCGAGATGGTATTTGAGATGCCCGAAGAAATCTCCGGCCAGAAGAATCGGAACGTGCTCTGCCAGGGGCGAGTGATGCGCTCCAAGAACAAGCAGGGTAAGGAAACCCAGGACAACGACGCGGATGACGGCACCGGCCTGCTGGCGGCCTCGATCGTCGACTACAAGTTCATCCACTAGATATCGGGACCCGCGAACCCTCTTCCGAGCTACTGGATCTGCCGTTCAAAAATCGACATATCCTTCCGCTGAAATCACCGACGAACTCGCCGCCCCAATCAGCTTCGTCGTACACTCTGGAAGCACGCGAATCTTTTTCCATGCCCCCAATCACAGCGCTCCTGCACACGAAGAATGATGCGTTACGCCTGGGCCGGGCGCTCGAGATGCTTCTTCCATGCTCCGAAATTGTGGTCGTCGACCATCACTCCGCCGACGCCACCCTGCGCGTGGCGCGCGAATATGGAGCTCGCATCGTAACGGCAGACGCCCATTCCACCGCAGATCACTATCTCGACTTGGCACGATGCGACTGGATTCTCTGCCTCGATCCCGCAGAATCCATCAGCGAAGGATTGCAGGCAAGCCTTTTCGAGTGGAGTGCGTTGCCCACTCGACCCGACTTGGGTGGCGCGGCCAACGGCTCCGCCTTTTCCGTCTTCGTGAGGCAGCAGACCAGCGACGGATGGCTGCGGCTCCCCGCTCCCGAAACCCGCCTCATTCCCCGCGGCTGGACCCGGTGGGAAGGACGGCTTCCCGCTCATGAGCCTTCCGCCGTCGCCCTCGAAGGGGAATTATTGCGTTTCGCATCCCCGTGATGTGCGGGCTCATTCCCGACCCGTTGCATCCCACGCTTCTAATTGGCTCGCTGCCCATTGTCCGATTGGACAGTGACTTCAGTACCTTAGTCCTCCCTGCCCTCGTCGCCTTATAATCCACTCAAGAACCAACAATATCTGCGTTCTTAGGAAGAGGTCGCGGCGGTGCGGCCGCAGCTTTCCGACGAACGCCCGTGAGACTTAGTGGATCCGTTTCTTGCATCTTCGATGTTTCTCTTTGGGCTGGCCTTTGGCAGCTTTCTGAACGTGTGTATCTATCGCCTGCCCTTGGGGTTGTCGGTGGTGACGCCTCGTTCGGCCTGCCCAAATTGCAAGCGCCCGATTGCTTTTTATGACAACTTGCCCGTTCTCAGCTGGCTGTTTCTCCTCGGCCGCTGCCGCCATTGCAAAGTCAGAATTTCGCCGCGCTACCTGCTCATCGAGCTGCTGACTGGCGCCCTCTTTCTCGGCTGCTACGCTTACGCCGGACTGACGGTCGCCACTCTGAAATATTGCGTCTTCGGATTTCTCCTGCTCGGCCTCATTTTCACCGACGCCGAGACTAAATTGCTGCCGGATAAGCTGACGCTGCCCGGCCTCGCACTTGGTCTGCTGTTCAGTTTGCTGGTTCCGGTGCATGACATGGCATCGCAGTTTCTGCCGGGGATGGTGAATCTGCCATTCAGCGCAGACCTCGCCGCCCGCTTGTTTTCCCTGCTCGATTCCCTGCTGGGCGCGGCCGTGGGTGCTTCGTTTATCTACGGCGCGGGAGCGATCTACTTGCGCTGGCGCGGCGCTGAAGGCATGGGGTTCGGAGATGTAAAGCTGATGGCGATGGTGGGCGCATTTCTCGGCATGAAACTCACGATCTTCACCATCTTCGGTGGTTCGCTGGTCGGCTCGATGTTTGGCCTGACCACCATGCTCGTAGTGTGGATTAAGCGCACGCATCGCTTCACCCGGCGCCTCGAGAACCTGCAGGCGGCGCGGCGTGACCCTCCGAAAGAATCGCCTTGGAGCCGTGGCTGGCAGTCCGCGCAAATGGTCTATCGCCATTATCAAATGCCCTTCGGCGTTTTCCTGGGCAGCATGGCGTTGCTCGCCCTGTTCGTGGGCAATCAGTTCCTGAGTTGGTATGGGAGGCTCTGGTGGTAAGGATGATGGCGGCCAATCCGCTGCTTCTGCCCGCAACGTTCGTGCTGGCCATCGCCGCTGGCGCATTCGTGTTCGCCATTTGGGTGATTCGCGGCTTACGCCGCAGTATTGCCGAAGAAGCTAACATCGAATTCGCTGCCACGCCGACCTTGGAAACTCTTCCGCTTCACCTTTACAACACCGTCATTCAGCAACTGAAGCAGCAGAAACATGAACTGCAGGTGCAGACACAGGTCGAACAGCGCCGGGCCCGCACCACTGAAAATTTTAGTCAGGCCGTACTCTCTAATCTTTCTTCCGGCGTGCTGGTGTTCGGCGTCAACGGACTGGTGAAGCAAGCCAACCCTGCCGCCAAAGAGATTCTCGGTTTCCATTCCCCCTCGGGCATGAGCGTGGAAGACATTTTTCGCGACGCCGCGATCGGCTCGACAAACTCTTCCACCCTCCTTGCCGATGGAACTCGAAATACACCCGGACGTCTCACGGAAGAAATCAACGCCGTGCTGCGCGAGGGAAGCAAATGCCGGCAACTTGAGGCGGACTACGCCACTCCAGCCGGCAGGACAATTCGCATCGCGGTTACGATTTCGCCCGTCCCTGCCGTCGACGGCAACTTGCTCGGAGCGGCTTGCCTGATCAACGACCGCAGCGAATTCGAACGCATCCGACACCAGCAGGAGTTGCATGGTGAGATTTCCGCGGAGATGGCGCTCGAGCTTCGCACCTCTCTGGCCACGATCGCCGGTTACGCTCAGCAGTTGGCGCGGAATCGCGATCCGGAGATGGCTCCGCAATTAGCCGCTGACATTGCCAGCGAGGCGTCTCGTCTCGACCGCCACATAGGAGGATTTCTCTCCGAAAAACGCTCCGCAGCCACGGTAACGCGTGCCAGCGCGGCCGGAGTCAACAGGTGAAATCAACTGATGAAGATCGCTTGTGAAAATCGAGCTCTAACAATCGTGCAAGTAAAGGGTGAACCTATGAAGCACATCACGCTGATCGGATTAGCACTCACATTGTCTACAGCCCTGCTGGCATCTACAGCAGTGGCACAGACTACGGCTCCGGCACAGGGTCAATCGTCCCTCGGCGACTACGCCCGCAAAATCCGCAAGGATCCCGGGACCGCCAAGGCTAAGCCCAAGGTCTTCGACAATGACAACCTTCCGACCGAGGATAAGCTTTCTGTGATCGGCGAGAAGTCCGCTGACAATGCCGGAGCTCCTGGGGATGACAAGAGCGCTGCCGGAGGCAACGCCGACGATGATATGGCCAAGAAACAGGCCGACTGGAAATCCTGGCAGACCAAGCTAGGCGCGCAAAAAGATCAGATTGACCTGGCCAGCCGCGAACTCGACGTGCTGCAGCGCGAATACCAGCTCCGCGCCGCCGAGATGTACGCCGACGCCGGCAACCGTTTGCGAAACTCCGCGCAGTGGGACAAGCAGGACGCGGATTACAAGCAAAAGATCGCCGACAAACAGAAAGCGGTTGAGGACGCCAAGCAGAAATTGACGGATATGCAGGAGGAAGCCCGCAAAGCGGGCGTTCCCTCTGCCATGGTTGACTAGAACTGCTCAGGCCATTGATCCCATACTTCTCCGGAGCCGGACCAGCTGTTTCACATGATGCTGTCCATGCACGAAATGAAACTTTCGCCACTGGGTAGCGGTTAGCGGCCCAAGAATTGGGTGATCGAGCACCCGACGGCCTCGCCCAAATCGCGCTTCACATTGCGCGATGATCGCATCCATCTCCGCAATTTTCGCCCCCACTTCGCTGCGAACTTTCGCTCCTGGCAGACCTTTCGGACGGGTGTTCGCGGGCGCCTGGCGGCCCTCTGGCATGTGCTGGAATCCCACGACCACCAAGGTCCGCATACGCTGCTTCATGGAGGCGCGTGTCACCAGCGGTTTGCCAGCTTCCAGCACCTTGGCGAACCCTTTTATGGTTCCGGTGTAAGTCAGGTAGAGATGTTCCAAAACTTCCGCCGCACACCATTTGTCTGCGGGATGCCAACTCAGTTGATCATTTGACAGACCCTCGACCGCCGACTCCACAGCTCGCTTCAACTCTTCCAGGCGGGAATCCATCGCAGCACTCTCGTGTTTCTGCGCGCTTCAGGTAGAATGTTGCGCGACAATCAAAACACTCAATTTATAACAGGAAGGTCGCCATGAAGATGCGGGACTTCGTTCCGTCAAAGACCGCCGTAGCCACCGCAGTCGATAAAGGTGTTATTGCCAGAGTTACTGATACGACCCTGATACCCTCGCGCGATGGGCGCGTCCCGGCCATAACTGCCCTCGTTGCCGCGCTCTTCACTGTTACTATTCTTGCTCTGCTTGCGGGTTGCAACTCCAGTACTACAAACACGCCTCCAGCCCAGCCGCAACCCAAGCCTCCTGAACTGCTCACCGGCCGCGCGGCGTTTTACAAGACCTTTATCGCCGCCCGCAATTATGCCGCGGACGTAAAGCCCTTTCGCATCGAGTCGACACCCTCAAGCGAGAGCAACGGCCAGGATGGCAAATCCGCAATCTGGCGCATCAGCTACGCTTCGGCCACACAGCACGGCGTAAAACCTTTTTTCTGGTCGGGCAGCAATGCTCCTGATGCTCCCTCTCGCGGCGTTTCCCCTGGCAACGAGGATGTCTACAATCCCAGCAATGCATCCACTCAGGTTTTTGATCCGGCATTTTTGAAGGTGGATACCGACCAGGCTTTCGCCGAAGCCCAGAAACACGGCGGCGACAAAATTCTTGAAAAGGATCCCACCACCCCCGTGATCTATACCTGCGAGTGGAACCACAACACCAACCAACTGGTTTGGCACGTCAGTTACGGCGCGTCCCGCGAAACCGCGAAACTAACGGTTACAGTCGACGCCTCGACCGGCGCCTTTATCCGCGTGGAGAAATAGCCCGAGTGGCTTCGGTTGCCGAGATAGTGGCTGATCCGAAATTTAAAATCAGACGGCAGCCGCGTTCTTGCCGCTCGGTTGCATCAGCAGTCTCCGCCTGGCGGAAGCGATCACCATTTTGCATCTGAGACCACCTCAACGTTGGATCGTTCGATCGGCCTGCTTGCTGGAGCCACTTTTATGGAGCGTCGTAAACCTAAGGACCCTGGCGGCATGGGCAGGACACAGCCTGCGGGTTTCACTGTATTGCTAGCGTGAGAGCAGTAGTACGATATTAGTTAAACATCGTCAAAGCAATCGGGCCAAGCAGTAATTTCAGCCGTACGGAGGCGGGGCCTTTGCCCAGACAAGCAGATCCTCAACTCGAACAGCGCATCCTCGACGTGGCCTGCCGGCTGTGGTCTCGCGGAGGCGAAAAAACCCTCACCATGCGCGGAGTGGCCAAAGCCGCCGGCACCACCACTCCTACCCTCTACGAGCGTTACCGCGACCGCGATGATATTCTTCGCGCCGTACGCATGCGGACCCGCGCTGAACTCTTCGCGGCGCTCAGCCATACCCGATCGCTCACGCAAGCCTGCCAGCGCTATCTGGAGTTTGCACTCGAGCATCGCCATGCCTACGAGGTCCTCTTCGACGGATTTGCGCAGCCTCCATCCCTCCACGAGCCCTGGCCCTCTTTCAATCTTATGCGCCTCCGTCTAGCGGAGCGCCTGGGAGGAGATCCCCGCAAACACACTCGCCTCATGCTTTCTCTGTGGTCATTGATGCATGGCACCGCGATGCATCTCATCCGGGGAGGCGTCGCCGGACCGCTGCGCACGCAGATGATTCATTCGTGTCTGGACGCGGTCGAAGCCATGGTTGTGCAGGCCGCCCGTACCAAGGGCAAGGCGCACTCTGGTCCGAAGTGGCCAGCAACCCTGATCCTTGGAGAAGCCAGTCACAGCAAGGTGAGCGATGGAGAAACTGATAGCGGGACGGAATCCGGTGCGAAGCGGAATAGTCGCGTGAAACGGAAGTCCGCAGTCCGGCCCAGTGGGGCCCGTTCTGGCGGACGGTCCGGTCGAGCCACCGTGGCTACTGGGCGCTCTGCGCTTTCAGCCGGTTAATCGCCTTTTGCGCTTCTGAAGCCTGCGGGCCGTGGGGCAGAATCTTCAAATAGCTTTCATACTCGGCACGGGCATCGTCCCAGATTCGCAGCTTTTCCAGGCATACAGCCAGCCGGATCGTGGCCACTGCGTCGTTATCTTTGTAGCGCAGCGCCTCCCGGTAGCGGTCTTCCGCCGCACGATAGTTCTGGCGTTTGAAATAAAAGTCGCCGACTTCAATGTCTTTCGCGGCCTTGTGCGGATCCCAGGTATGAAACTCCGTTATTCCCTCGCCGCCCGAGGTCGCAGCCTCGGCTTCAGCCACGGCTGCCGAACTTTGCGGATGCGCCTTGGCGTCGTCTGACGGAGGGCTCAAGTCCACCTCCGTATCTTTGCTGGAACTCTCGCCGACACCGGTTCCCAAATCGTCAGCCTGAACACTGTCCGAGCGGGGTGGCTCCATGCTCGGAGCTCGCTTGGCGGGTGCTTTCGCCGGAGCTGGCTGCCCCGGTGTGTCCTCTGGAAAGGAAAGATCGCGGCTCAGACCTGAAGCATCCCGATTTGCAGGAGGAGCGGGTGGCGGCGCTGACGCGGGCGGCGGATTCTGCTGCGCCCACCCCGCCAAACTCAATCCCAGGAGCAAACACAAATACAAATACGACCGACCTGGCATGCCCCTATTTTACCGTTGTCACGGGATGGTTTGGAAGCAATTGTCTCCATCAGTCGGAGGTAGAGACTGATGGCAAAAAAGCAGGCCGCTCAAGGGGGAGGGTTTTGAGCGGCCTGGTTGGCGAAGTTCTCCGGGGGAGGAGAATTTGCTATTCAGTCGATTACAGCGACGAAGGATTATTCTGCCCAGTCGTCGGCGTTGTTGCGGGCTGCGCGGTGTCGCCCACCGTGTTAGTCATGAGGCGAACGTCGACCCGGCGGTTGTCAGCGCGGCCTGCTGCCGTCTTGTTCGTCTCCAGCGGCTTGTCCTTGCCCAGCCCGATCACGTAAATCTTGTGAGCCGGCACGTTGTACTTCGAGGCCAGATACTGGATCACCGAGTTGGCGCGGCGTTGGCTCAAGTCATAGTTGTAATCTGCCGAACCCACGGAATCCGTGCTGCCTTCGAGCGCGATGATGTAGCCCTTGGTGCTGGCGATTGTCCCGGCTAACTGGTCAAGCGCTTCCTTGGCTTTGGGCGTCAGATTGTCTTTGTTGAAGCCAAACTTCACTGACGTTTCCGCCACCGGATGATAATTGTCCAGGTTGGCGACAGTGTTGGTCAGTACGCCTACGCGTCCGTTGGCGGCGTCGGCCATTTGCTGCGCCGATGACGCGGACTGGCCTGCGGCCTGCGCTTTCTGCTCCACATCTGCCGTCTTGGCGTTAACGGCCGCGATGCCGGCCTGCGCTCGGGCATCAACGTCCTTGATGTCCTTGCTGTTCTTTGCCGTCATGTCGTCCAGCTCGTTGGTCTTGTTGATGAGCGGTGTGGTTTGTTGCTTCACGTAGTTCTTGGTGGTGCAGCCGATCGTTGCTGCCATGCTGACTGCCAGAAAAATCGTTAACGAAGTGCGGGTCATATTGGAAAAGCTCCTTGAATTTCTTGTCTTCATCGCGATCGGATTCTCCGCGCGCGGAATTTTGCCCTCTTACTGGCCCTGGGGAAGTCTTCAATGCTCACAAGTACGCCCCTACTTTTGCACGGGACGTGCCAGTCCCCCGAAGGGGGACTACTGACTATAAGTATATACGTTGTCAATGAGTTGCAAGCAAAGTAATGCAAATGCCAAAAAATGGCATTGCCCTTTAGTAACGCAAACCGCACATAGGTGGTGGAAATTTTATACAGTTGGTTAGGAGAGCGGTGCCGAACGTCAATGCCTCCGCGGCGGGCAGATCAGGGGGATTGTCTCCCTCTTGTTTCTTCGGTAGACCCGGAAATCGGCTTCATCCACCGTGATCACCGAATGCCGGGGATAGAGCTCACTCATGCGGATGAGACACAAATCGGCCAAATCCGGCTTCCGATCCGCGTATCGCCGCGCCAACTCCCGCAGTTGGGCGATGTTCCTGGAAACATCGAACGCCACTTCCAACAGTCCGTCTTCCACGAGGGACAACACGTAGGAACTCGACCCCAAGTGAAATGCCGCCTCAGCGAGCACGGCCTCGCACGTAAGCAAAGGCTCGGTGATTCGCTTGCCTAAATCAAGTGCCCACGGGTGATGCTGATCATTGCTTCTCGCGAAGGCCACGATGAAACCCGTGTCCGCAATACTTTTCATGAGCGGGAGAATCCCTTGCGAGAGGAAAGATCGGCGGGTCCTCCGCTGAATGCACCCACATGCCGCATGAATTTTTGCTTTCCTCCGTTGCACCTGGCGCTCTCGAGTTGTTCGCGGACCAGTCGCCCCATCGGCACCCCAGTCCGCCGCGAGGTTTCCTTCAGCCAGACGAGAAGCTCGTCTGTAAGACGAATTGTTAGTGTCTGACTCATATGCCAAAATTGTAACACACCTGACAATTCTCCACTCGTCACGGTACCTACATCCGCCCTGAGACATCACGCCCTTCAAGGCCGCCGCATGGGGGAGCTGCACCGGCGGGCGAGCTCCGTCATCAAATAGAATTACCTTTCACACAGCCGCAATGGACCTCCTCGCCAAAATCCGCACCATCCCGACCGAGCCCGGCGTCTACCTCTACAAGAATGCCGAAGGCGAAGTCATCTATGTGGGCAAGGCGAAGAACCTGCGCAGCCGCGTGGCCAGCTACTTCCACGAAGGCCGCTGGGAGGATTCAAAAACCGGCACCCTGGTGCGCGAAGCCGCCGACGTCGACTACATAGTAGTCGCCAACAACAAAGAGGCGCTCGCGCTCGAGAACAACCTCATCAAGCAGCGCAAGCCGCGCTTCAACATCCTGCTGCGCGACGACAAGACTTACCCCTACGTGAAGCTCACGCTCGGCGAGCGCTGGCCGAGGGTTTACGTCACCCGCCGCTTGCGCAAAGACGGCAGCGTTTACTACGGTCCCTACTTCCCTGCCAATCTCGCCTATCGCATCGTCGACCTGATCCACCGTAATTTTTTGATTCCCTCGTGCAAGGTCGACCTCACGCGCTTTCATCCCCGCCCCTGCCTGCAGTACTACATCAAGCGCTGTCTGGGCCCGTGCGTGAAAGACTTGACCACTCCGGACACTTATCAGGAAGCGGTCCGCGACGTAAAGCTGTTCCTGGAGGGACGTCCCACAGACTTGAGCCGCTCGCTGCACGAGCGAATGGAGCAAGCGGCCGCAGCCGAAGAATACGAACGCGCAGCCCGCTATCGCGACCTGATTTCGACCGTCGAGCAGTTGCAGGAGCGCCAGCGCATCGCCGCCGCTGAGGGCGATGATGCCGACGTCTTCGGCTATCACTATGAAAACGGAATGCTGGCGGTGAACCTGTTTCACATGCGAGGCGGCCGCGTAGTCGACCGCCGTGAATTTTTCTGGGAAGACCTGCCGGAGTTCACCGCGACACCCGTGTGGACAGAGACAAACCATGTGGGGACGGGAACGGAAGATGTGGAGACGGGTGCCTTCGTGAGCCTGCCCCGAGCGGAGCCGAGGGGTCCAGGCGAGCGCAGCGAGCCTGCCTCTTCTACCACTGACCCCTTCAACCCCGGAGAGTTCTTCTCCGCCCTCCTGAAGCAGCTCTACATCGCCCAGCCCTATGTACCGCGCAACCTCTACGTGCCGGTAGATTTCGAGGATCGCGAAGAATTAGAAGATTTGCTTTCCGACCAGGTCGCGGGCGAGAACGCCCGCACCGCACGAGTTCACATCCTCGTCCCACAGCGCGGTGACAAGCGTTCGCTCCTCGATCTCGCCGGCACCAACGCCAAGCAATCCTACGATCAGCGTTTTCGCGTGCTCAAACCCAATGCCAAGGCCATCCAGGAAGAACTGCAGGATGTGCTCAGCCTGCCTGAAGTTCCGAAGCGCATCGAATGCTTCGACATCTCGCACATTCAGGGCGCGGAGACGGTCGCTTCCATGGTGGTCTGGGAAGACGGCAAGATGAAGAAATCGGATTACCGCAAGTTCATCATCCGCACCGTCGAAGGCGTCGACGATTTCGCCTCCATGCGCGAAGTGGTCACGCGCCGCTACAAACGCCTACAGCAGGAAGAAAAGCCCATGCCGAGCCTGGTGCTGATCGACGGCGGCCTCGGGCAACTGCACGCGGCAGCCGAAGCATTGGACTCGCTTGAGATTATCAATCAGCCGCTAGCGGCCATCGCCAAACGCGAAGAAATTCTCTACGTCTACGGGCAGGAGAAAGATCCGATTGCGCTCGATCATCACTCACCGGTGCTGCACCTGATCCAACTCATTCGCGACGAAGCCCACCGCTTCGCCGTAACCTTCCATCGCAAACGCCGCCAGATGCGCGACCGCTCCACTGAATTATTAGAGATCCCCGGCGTAGGCGAGAGCACAACTCGTCGTCTCCTCGAACATTTTGGCAGCGTGCAGGCAGTAAAGCAGGCAGACGCGTCAGCGCTGTCGGCAGTCGTGACCCGGGTGCAGGCTGAAGCGATCAGCCATCACTTTCGGAAATAGTCGAAGTTCGCGAAACCCTGAACAGGATACTTCTATCCCCTACGCCCGCGGAAGCTGCGGCAGCGCGTCAAAGTGCGCATCGCGGGCGCACAGGACGAGCGAATGCTGCAGCACGAGGGCCGCGATCCACATATCGTTGGTCGGGATGGGAGTGCCTTGCTTCCGCAGTTGCCGGCAGACAGCGCCGTAATGGTGCGTGGTCTGCTCATCGGCGTAGAGCACACCGACGCCGGGCTTCATCAGAAAACGGCGCAGGACAGCCTCGTTGCGCGGTCCTTGACTGCCCACAGCAAAGCCGGCGCGCAATTCTCCCAGCACGATGAAGGGCAACCAGACTTCATCGGCGAGTTCGACGGTTTCGACCACGGACGCATGGCCGCGGCAAAGGTCGGTGTAGCGGTTCGTATCAAGAGCCAGCCTCACCGCCACATCTCTTCGTCAATGGCATCCTGCGCAGCCAACGCGCTATCGAATGCGGGATCTTTGCGCCAGGTGCCTGCGATGTCGGCAAGATCGCGCTGACGGTCACGTTCGCCAGTAACACCGGCGCCCCGGGCCAGAGCTTCAATCGCTACCTCATTCAGGCTTTTGCCCCGCCCGCGGGCGGCTCTGCGAAGCGCCTTGTCCAAACTATCGGGCACCTTGCGGATGGTGTATTGCATGCATCTATTGTAGGCACTGCAGGCATATAATGCAAGCGCAACTTTCCCGGTGCGAAGAAACCGAAGGCAGGAGATTGTGGAGAGCCGGTTACGGACGTCAGAGCGGGGGTGAACGGACGGGAGAAGGCATTTTTGCTACATTGATCGCAGGAAGGGTGAGATGGCATGAGAGTGCAAGCGAGCAACGGCACAATCATCATCACTGGTGCTAGTCGCGGGATTGGCGCAGCTATCGCTAAACTGGCCGCCGCGCGTGGTTTTTCTGTCGCTGTCAACTTTGCGACCGGCGAGGCCGAAGCCGGCGCGCTTGCGGAAGCGATTATTGCCGCTGGCGGCCGCGCCTGTGCAATTCAAGCTGACGTTGCTCGTGAAGAAGATATCATCCGGCTCTTTGAAACCGCCGAGCGCGAACTGGGGCCGATCAAGGGTTTGGTCAACAATGCCGCAATTACTGGCGGATTCTCGCGAGTGGATTCCGTAAGCGCACGAACCCTTGCGCAGGTCATGTCCGTGAACGTCACGGGCGCGTTCCTCTGCGCCCGCGAAGCGGTACGCCGCATGTCGACCCGCCACGGCGGAACCGGCGGTGCGATCGTGAATATTTCCTCTCGCGCGGCCCGGATCGGTTCCGCCGGAGAGTGGGTGCACTATGCCGCGTCCAAAGGCGCAATCGACAGCTTCACGATTGGGCTGGCGCGTGAGGTTGCGACTGAGGGCATCCGCGTAAATGCAGTCGCTCCCGGGCTGATCGACACGCCACTGCATGCCGCCAACGGCGCGCCCGATCGGCTGACTCGGCTGGCGTCAACGATTCCCATGCAGCGTCCGGGCACAGCACTCGAGGTAGCCGAAGCCGTGCTTTGGCTGCTCTCTCCCGCCGCTTCTTACACGACCGGAGCTATTCTGGAGGTCGGGGGCGGGCGGTGATTTTTGAATGAGAACTGCCTCCTCGATTTCTCTGCCTCAGATTTTCCCGCAGGTAGGCTTTGATTTTTTCCGGCAAACGCGATGTATGCAGAATGTCGCGCAGCAGCGGCGGAGGAAGGCCGCGGGAAAATTCCAGGGCGCGCGCGAGTGGAGTGTGCGGGCTGCGCAGCAGTGCCAGGCGAATCTCGCGTCGCGCGGACCACTTGGGATGATGGCACACGGCTTCGATAAAAGCTGCGCCGGCGTTTGGGCGCAAGACCGCCCTGATCACCGCAGCTTCGGTCAGCCGGGAATTTTCGAGCGCCGTATGCGCAACGCGAGGTTCCTTGTCGAGCAGCAAAGCCGCCGCAACTGTTTCCGAGGCGCGGCGAGCCATCATCAGGCGTTCTCCCAACGTGACTGAGGGAAGACGGGTGACGAGCTGTTCCGCGGCAAAATGTTTCAGATCAGCCGCCACCGAACGGCCTCAGCCCAAACTGCATGAGATCACCGGTGTAAAAATGGCGAAGCAGACGGAGAGCCAGGTGTCGGGGTGCACGCGGATGTGCCGCGAGGGCGACACACACCTTTCGCGACTTCAGCGCGACGCTGTTCTGCCCGAGCTGTTCAAGAGTTTCGAGCGGCAGGTCGCGGCGTTCGAGCAGCGCGAGAGCCAGATCTTCACTCAGCGGAAGGGTAGGTTCAGCGGCGGAGGAAACGGCAGTCGCGTCCGACAGCGAGCTTTCAGAGCGCCCAGCCCCGGGCAGCAGCGTATGCTCCTGTTGAATTTCTTCCGAATCCATAAATGAATCGCGGCACTCACCCAGGCTTCCGGGCCATCTGCAATGCGCCATGGACCGGATCGACCACTTCAGGATTCAAGACAACTTCTGGATTCGCTGCGCGCACCTCATTGTAGAAAAGTTCGCGAATCATCGCCGCGTGACGAAAGACGCCGCCAGCCATGGCCATCGGGACAGCAGAAGCAGAAGAATGCTGTGCAGAAAAAAGCCGGCGCAGGACGATCCCGGCAAGTTGTGCCAGTTCGCAAGACGCCTCCGCGATAACCTGTCGAGCCACGAGATCTCCAGCTCCCGCCGCAGCTAAGACTGCAGGAAACAGAACCGCAAAGTCCGGGTTGGCGTTAGCCGCACGCGCTAATTTCGGGATCGACTCCAGGCTCCAGGCAGTCTTCAGTTCAGAGAAAAGCCGCCCGGCGCGCCATG
Organism: Candidatus Sulfotelmatobacter sp.; assembly: GCA_049673585.1. Classification (GTDB taxonomy): domain Bacteria; phylum Acidobacteriota; class Terriglobia; order Terriglobales; family Acidobacteriaceae; genus Sulfotelmatobacter. The sequence goes on from JBATXV010000016.1 coordinate 411,213, forward strand.
ATGAATGGCGCTCGGCTTGATCCTCTCCGACCTCATCAGCCGCACGCAGCAAGGCGCGAACCGCCGCAAGGCCGATCCAGTGCGCCGATCCCTCATCAGAAATGGCGAACCCCCAACCTCCGGCACGAGCAACTCTTCCCTGCGCATCTCGGCCGAAGACGATTGAGCCGGTACCGGCAATAACAATCACACCCGGCCCCTTGCCGAAGGCCGCCGCCAGCGCGATCTCCATGTCGCCCACCACTTTGATTTCTCCGGGAATAATTTCAGCAACCACCTTGCGCACAATGCTTGCGATTTCCTTGCGCCCGGCGCCCGCTGCGCCGATACACGCACGGAGCACCTGCTGAGGATTAATGTTCGCGGCAAGGCACGTCTCGCGTATCGCTTGATGCAGAGCTCCACGGGCGCCGGCCTCACCTACACGCGTGATATTGCTGCCACCGACCGTAACCGTCGCGAGAAGCGAAGATTCGTCGCCCACTACGCACGTCGTCTTGCTACCACCGCCGTCAATGCCCAGATAGTAGGCCACGCGTTAGTTCTATCACAGGCAAAGATCGAGGTCTCTTGAGTCCGCTGTCGGAAAGCTCGGAAGCATCTCTCCAGCCATGTCCATAAAGACTCACTCGCGCCGAATCCCGATTGACGCCATAATTCAAAAGCGAAATTTTGTAGCGACCACCGTCCAGCGGCAGAACGAATGGGTCTCGACAAACTCGATCTCGCGATTATCGCGCTGTATTTGATAGGAATTACCCTGTTCGGGCTGCGCTTCCGCAAGCGCCACCGCTCGCTGCGCGATTATTTTCTCGCAGGGCGAGACATTCCCTGGTGGGCGATCGCGCTTTCCATCGTCGCCGCCGAAACCAGTACGCTCACCATCATCAGCATCCCCGGACTTGCCTATGACTCGAACCTCACTTTCCTGCAGGTGGTCATGGGATATCTGGTAGGACGGGTGGTGATCAGCCTGGTGCTGCTGCCGCAATATTTTCGCGGCGATCTTTATACTGCTTACGAACTGATCGAACGCCGCTTTGGGCGAGGATTGCGCTCGCTCACGGCGGGACTATTCTTATTGACGCGCGCGGCCGCGGAAGGCGTCCGTGTGTATGCCGTTTCGATCGTAGTATCGATCGCGCTCGGCACAGGCGAGATAGCCTCGATCGCCATCATCACTGCATTGACGCTCATCTATACATTCGAAGGCGGCCTGGCCGCGGTAATTTGGACTGACGTGGTGCAGACCGCGATCTACGTCGGTGGGACCCTGGTCGGATTGGTGACGATCCTGCATCTCGTGCCTGGAGGATGGACGGCGATTCATACCGCGGCCGCGAGCGCGGGCAAACTGCAGGTGTTCGACTTCCGACCCAACTTCTGGCTGCCTTACACATTTTGGGCGGGCGTCATCGGCGGAACTTTCTTCATCACGGCAAGCCACGGCACCGATCAACTCATCGTCCAGCGCCTGCTGGCGGCGCGTGGGCAAAAGCAGTCGACTGTCGCCCTGCTTTCGAGCGGGGTGGCAATTCTTTTTCAGTTTGCTCTTTTTCTGATTGTGGGCGTAATGCTGTGGGCGTTCTATCGCGTGCCCTCGGCAAACTTTGGAAAGCCCGATCGCATCTACCCAACATTCATCGTCAACCAGATGCCTCACGGAATTTCCGGCCTACTCATCGCAGCGATCCTTGCGGCTGCCATGTCGAATCTGAGCGCGGCGCTGAATTCGCTTTCGTCGAGCACAATCATGGATTTTCTCCTGCGCTTTCGCCCTAAGACCGATGAGCAGGCGCGCATGAAGCTCTCCCGCTTGGCGACTTTCTTTTGGGCGATGGTGCTTTTCGGGTTGGCAGTGCTGGCGTTGCAAAAAGTGGGACGCGTGGTTGAGGTAGGGTTGCAGATCGCCTCTGTAGCGTATGGCGCTCTGCTCGGAGTTTTCCTGCTCGGAGTTCTGACGCGAAAAGCAAATCAAGGTGGCGCGATGGTCGGAATGCTGTTCGGGTTCAGCACCGAACTGTATTTGTGGAGAGCGCATGTTCCCTGGACCTGGTGGGTAGTGATTGGAACGATCGTGACGTTCGCGGTGGGATACATAGCGAGCCTATTTCAGCCTCAGCAATCAAAGAAAACCAACACTGCCTCTGACGTATACTGACACCCTTCCATCATGCCCGAGCTGACCGAGCGAACCACTGCGCGTCCGGAGTTGGCCCGTGATCTGGGCGTGAGTCTCGCGTCTGCGGTCGTTGTAGGCACCATCATCGGCAGCGGGATCTTTCTGGTTCCCACCGAGATGATGCAAGCCGTTGGTTCTGCCAAGCTGGTGTATCTGGCGTGGCTGGTCGGCGGGATTCTGTCATTTTTTGGCGCGCTCACCTATGCCGAACTCGGTGCCATGAAGCCGCAGGCTGGCGGAGAATACGTTTATGTCCGCGATGCCTACGGTCCGCTGGGCGGGTTTCTTTATGCCTGGACGTGGTTCGTCATCGCAAAACCTGCGTCGGTCGCCACGATCGCGATCGGACTGGTTCGCATTCTTGGCACGTTTTCGATCTTTTCGTTTTTTCCCGCGAAGGTTATTTCGGTTCCTTTCGCAGTTACCTGGGGCCAGCTTGTGGCGATCTCTGCCGCTGTTCTCATTTCCCTTCTGAACTATTTTGGAGTCAAGAAGGCTGGCGAATTCCAACTTGTGTTCACGGTGCTGAAGGTGGCAATCATTCTCGGCATCGTAGTGATCTGCTTCAGCGGAGCCGGAAGCGCAACTGGACGCGGTTGGAGCAACTTTGCCACAACCTTCACGGGGGCCAAGGGCGGAGTGGCCGGTTTCATGGCGGCGCTGGTGGCGGCGCTGTGGGCGTATGACGGATGGAATGACCTGAACATGGTTGCGGGCGAGGTGAAGAATCCGGCGCGCAGTATTCCAATTGCGTTGATTGCTGGCGTGGCTGTTGTCGGGTTGCTGTATGCGCTGGTTAATGCCGGCGTGCAGTACGTGTTGCCGGCGAGTGCGATTGCGGCCTCGCCGCGGCCTGCTTCCGACGCGGTGGCGCTGGTGATGGGGCGGATGGGCGCGAGCATTGTGTCTGCGGGCATGGCGATCTCGATGCTGGTCACGTTGAATGGCACAATTATGAGCGGCGCGCGCGTGCCTTTTGCTGTGGCTCGCGATGGATATTTCTTCTCGGCTCTCGCCGATGTGCATCCGCGCTTTCACACTCCGTCGGTTGCCATCGTGTTCCAGGCCGTGCTGTCTATCATTCTTCTGCTGCTGGGAGGAAACTTCCGGCAACTTTTTTCTCTCGCCATCTTCGCGGAGTGGCTGTTCTATATGATCGCCGGCAGCACGATCTTCGTGTTCCGCTGGCGCGATCCGCAAGCTGCGCGGCCTTATCGCGTGTTCGGCTATCCTTTCGTCCCGGCGCTGTTCATTCTTGTGGCCGCTGTTCTGCTCTGCTATACCTTCCGCGGAGACTGGCCGAATTCTTTTTATGGATTGCTGGTAATTCTTGCTGGCGTTCCGGTGTTCGAGTGGTTCCGGCGGCGCAGGGTTACTGTTTGATTACAGGGTACCCCCCTCCCCCCCCTCCCTCTTTGGAATCATCGAGTTAAGCATGTTTTGGCCCGCAAAATCCGCCAAACAAAAGACTTAGAGGTCAAAATCCAGAGAACACAGGGGTTACGAGCTGATTTCCTCGTCGCTGCCCCCGTTTCGCTGGCGCTGCGTGCACTTCCTCTGCTGGGACAATTCTCGGACGAAGCTGGGGCTGTGCGCAAGGTCAGATGTCACAGCCGAGCTGTGGAAATTATTGTGGGCAGATCGGTTCGTTCCCCGAGGGTGAACGTCAAAATCCTTTGGCCACAGACTGCATCGCGTCCCACCTTTGCAAAAGAAGCAAAGGTGGGGCAGCCTCAGTCGTGATAGTGCCAGCGGTCGGAAAAGTAAAAATGGACCAGTACCCGGTGCCAAGCGGGTTTGATCACGTGTCCACAACTAAATCAAGTTGCACACGCAACGTCGCCGCCCACCCTTGCAAAAAGCCCAAGGATGGGGCACTCTCAGTGGGAATGGCGTGCGCAAAGATCGTTAAAAGGTGGGCCGCCCACCGGAGCAGATAGATGGTTAATACCGGTGAAATTGATCCAACTGAACTCGCGGGCGAGCTCGTTGAGAAGACGCTTGACTCTGAGCCTGTGAGGAATTTGCTGGGCCCGTTAACGAAGAACCTTGGGCTGCTCCTGGGTCAAGTCAGCGACGTCGCTCGCTTCTACACGGAACAGAATCTCTCGAGCATTTTCACGAAGTGGGCGGTCCAGCGAAAAGGCGAACCTTTAGGCTCTAGAGGTTTCAAACGGGTGCTTCCACTCCTTCGGGATGCCGCAATGCAAAGTGATGATGAGTTACAGGAGCGCTGGGCATCGCTGCTGGAAAACGTCGCGAACGACACGAAAGATGTTCTACCGTCGTTTGGCCAGACTCTCTCACAGATCACATCGGCGGAGGCCCGTTACCTAGATCGAATCTGGGAATCCGTGACGGCCCCCAAACCCTACAATTCTGGTAAGCGACAAGGCAGAGATGAACTCAGCTACTTCAGCCTCCTAGACATCTACAGTCCGAAGTTGCGAGCTCCGAGTCCCGCAGAGATGTGTGTCTTCAGAGACCGAATGTCGCCTGAGCAGTTAGCAGCGTTCGAGGAAATGACGAGTTTCGAGCTCATGCTCCATGATATAGAACGGTTGAGCCTTCTTGAAAAGGTGGTGAAGTACGTGTCCGGCAATGTGAGAAGGTACGAGATCGACGGCGAGGATGTCTCCATACCATCCGAACGCAGCGGAATTATGACCAGCTATGCCCTCACCCAATACGGCGTAAACTTCATTTTGGCGGTTCGGCCCAACCGCCCTTCAGGGAACTAGGCGGGGAGCCCAGGCTTTTGATCTCGCTGGCGTTACCGCCAGCGGGGTGCCCTGTCCTTCGCGTTTTGTGCGGTGGGGAGGGAGTCGGAAACGCCGGTGCCAAGTGGTTTTGATCACGTATCCACAACAAATCAAATAGCACACGCAGCATCGCCTCCCACCCTTCGACAAGCTCAGGGCGGGCTCTTGCAAAGGACGCAAGGATGGGCACCCTCAGTGGGAACGGTGCACGCAAAGATCGTTAGAGGCGGGCCACCCGTCCCACATTTCCTCGGTTCGTCGCGATGTAAACAAAATGCAGAGGTCCTTCGCGTGGTGGTGCGGGCAGCGCGGGAGCACGCGGGGCTCAGGATGACAAATCTGAGGGACAATCTGGGGGCAGACGGAAAGTTCCCCGGTTTTCTGGACGGGGAATTGGGAACGGTCTTGTCTGTCCCCGGTTGTCCAAAGGTGTTATCCTCCGCGCATTGCGAGACCGGGGTGCTTCGGTCTAACAAGGGAGATCTCCAGTGAAACAGAACGTTACGTTAACCATCGCGTCTCTCCTCTCGATTCTCTTCATGACGTTGCACATGACGGACGACATCGTCCGGGGAATGGAGCCAGGAAAGCTTTTTGACCTGATTGTGCTGCCCATTCTTGCCGTCCAGTTGTACGGAACGCTGGTGCTGGCCGGAAAGCGATCTGGGTACGTCATCATCCTCCTCCTGTCGCTCCTTGAATTGGTCGTCCCCGTCGTCCACATGAAGGGGGCGGGAGTCGGCGGAGCGATCGCTAAATCCCACGGAGCCTTCTTCTTTATCTGGACGCTCCTCGCGCTCGGCGTGACTGCTCTCTTCTCCGTGTTCCTCTCGGCGCGCGGGCTGTGGGATTTGCCATGGCGAACCACCGCGCAGCACAAACAAGGTGGCCCTGCGTGAGGCTCTGATTTGTGCACCGGAGGGCGCTTTACGCGGCGCTGAAGCGCCGCTCTTCCTAGGTATTTCACGGGCCCGTCCCTGCATCCAGCAAGATCAAGATCAAAAGCAGCGGACAAGAGTGTCCGCTCCATACGAGCAGGGCCTAATCGGCACGAGTGAACTCGTGCCCTTCCCGATCTCCAGACTTGCGGCACCCGTGAAAGTCGCGGCCTTCTCGGTTGGGTTCCGGTTCTTCTGGTTTTCTTCTGGTTTCGCAGGCGGCGTCAGGCTCGGCTGGGTTTGTGGCCCGCCCTCATGCCGGTCGCTGGCCCGCAACCCTGGCCCATTTCGGTACGTGTCCCATTGCGGCTCTGCTGGTTACCTTAGGTCAAGAGCCGTGGACACGTTTACCCACTGTCCCTTTTCCCCTATCTTAAAAACTCCAGTCCCGGTCGCTCCCTCGGCTTGGGTCCCCTTGGAGTTATTACATGGCTACGTATCAACGCGGTTTCAAGCTCGGCATTCTCCCGGAGCGCAAGATCGACCGGCGTGCGCTGGCCACTGGCTACACGTTCCTTGTGTTGATGGTGCTGCTTCTGATTAACATCGGACTTTTGTTTCCGGACAGGATTTCGCTGAAACAGTACCGCGTTACGGAATTGATTCCGCTTCCCAGCTTGAGGCCGGAGCCGGAACCCATCAAAGTTGTGAAGCCAGAGATCAAGCCGAAGCTGCTTCCTGCGGCGCCAGTTTTCGAACAACCCAAGCTGATCGTACCTCGTGAAGTTCATCACAATGTTCCGCAACCAGTAGAGGCGCCCAAAGTGGTGGTGAACACGTTTGCCGCGCCGCAGTTGAAGATGGCCGCGGCGGGTGGGGCGCGTCCGCAACTTCTGCATACGGGCGACTTCGCCGGCAGCTCCGTAGCTCCAACCGTGAACGTAGCGGTGGAGAAAGTGCAAACCGGAGGCTTCGGAGATCCCAACGGTTTGAAGGGCACCGGCAGGCAAGGCGCCAAGCTGTATGCCGCGCAAGCTGGTGGGTTTGACATGCCCGCGGGACCCGGACAGGGCAACGGATCCGGCGGGGCGAAAGGTATTAAGGGAACGGTCGCCAGCGCGGACTTTGGCAACGGCATTGCCACTGGCGGCAAGGGCGACGGCCGCAGCAACGGGGCCGGCGTTGCCACCGGAGGATTCGGATCGGAACAGGTGGTTCATGGCGGACCGAAGCTGGCACAGGCTTCCGGACCGGCGACCACGCCGGTGGAAATCACATTTAAGCCCAACCCGGTTTATACCGATGAAGCTCGCAGCCTGAAGCTCGAGGGCGAAGTACTGCTGGAAGTGATGTTCGGGGCTAACGGATCGCTGCATGTGAATCGCGTGGTACGCGGGCTGGGTCACGGCCTGGATGAGGCCGCGATTGCGGCCGCTAACAAGATGCGCTTCAAGCCGGCGCTGCGCATGGGGCAGCCGGTGGATTCGACAGCGATCGTGCACGTGCTGTTCCAGATGGCGTACTAGAAGCGCGGGAGTTCGGCAGATTTTAGGTTAGAAGATTCGCTTCGTGGCCTTTCATGTGCGAGACGAATCGAGAACGGTTGGCGGAAACAATCGATCTAGAAACATTGGTTCAGAAGGAACCTTGGAGAGAAGAGTCATGCGTACTTGGAAATGGATGTTCACAGCCGCACTGCTGGTCTCGGTGAGCGCTGCCGCGCAGCAGCCGTCGGAGTCTCAACCCTCGGCGCAACCGAATGCTGCCGTTGTCACGCCCGCGCCTGCGCCTGCGTCCTCCGAGGCACCGGCCTCACCTCAGACCGCTGACGCACCAGCGGCTTCGACGGCTCAGCCGCAAGAGTCGCAGGGTCAGCAGGGGACGGCTCCGGCGCCAATCCCGTCGACTCTGCCTCAGCCCACCACCATGGATCAGGTTGTGGATCGCTTCATCGAGCGTGAACACGATCTCATGAAGGCGCTCTCCAACCGCACTCCCGTGGTTGAGACTTATCTGCAGGACCTGACCGCCGATCCCCAGCTCGGTCCCGTGCCTAGCGGCGACCACTATTTCCTCGGCCGGATGGATATGGGCGTCCAGGTTGACCGGAAGGACTATCTGAAGGACCAGGATAAGAGCACCGGCATGCAGGGCATGGAGACGCGTCTGCTGGGCGGCTTCCACAAGCTCTACAAGGTCCAGTACGAGCCCACTGGCTTTTCCTGGATGGTCTACGCCGACCGCACCGAGTTTGACCGCTCGCACTATGAGTTTCATTACATCCGCCGCGAATTTCTGGGCGACATCCGTTGCCTCGTATTTGACGTCACCCCTAAGAAGAACGCCAAGGGCTCCAACAAGGGAGGGCGCTTTCTCGGCCGCATCTGGGTGGAAGACCAGGACTTCAACATCGTCCGGCTGAACGGAACTTATGCTCCGGCTCCGCGGAATTCCTACTTTTTCCATATGGATAGCTGGCGCCTGAACCTGATCCCGGGCTACTGGGTGCCCGCCTACATCTACAGCGAAGAGGGCGACTTCAGCGCCGGGGTGAAGAACAAGCTGGCTTTCAAAGCCCAGACCCGCATCTGGGGCTATGACCTCAGGCGAGGCGACAAGGACGACGAACTCACGCAGATTCGTGTGGACAGCGTGAAGGATGAAACCGCCACCACGCAGGACGCGTCTCCGCTGCAGGCTGAGCGGGAATGGCAGCAGCAGGCGGAAGACAACGTTATTGAGCGCCTCACCCGCGCCGGCTTGCTCGCGCCCGAAGGCGATGTCGACCACATTCTTCAGACCGTGGTCAACAACCTGGAAGTCACCAACAACATCGACCTGCCGCGTCCGGTGCGCACTCGAGTGCTGCTCACGGCGCCGCTCGAAACCTTCAGCGTAGGCAACACCATCGTCATCAGCCGCGGACTCATCGACGTGCTTCCTGACGAGGCCAGCCTGGCGGCGGTGCTCGCGCATGAACTGGCGCACATCGTGCTCGGCCACAACCTCGGAAGCAAGTATGCGTTCAACGACCGCATGCTGTTCTCCGACGATTCGACCTACAGCAATTTGGGCTTCAAACATATTCCGGAAGAAGAAGCCGCAGCCGACAAGAAGGCGATCGAGTTGCTGAACAACTCGCCGTACGCGCAGAAGCTCGACAACGTTGGCTTGTTCCTGAAGGCGCTGCAAGCCCGTGCGCCTCAGCTCAGCGCGCTGCTGACGACGCACCTGGGCAACCCGCTGGCGGAGAACGGTACCATCGACCGCTTGCAGGCCCTCGAGTCCAAGGGTCCGGCGCTGGACAACAACAAACTGGATCAGGTGGCCGCTCTGCCGCTGGGCGGGCGCGTAAAGATCAATCCCTGGGACGACAAGGCAGAGATGGTGAAGACGGCTCCGGTCGCCATCACCTCGGCGCGTGACAAGATGCCGTTTGAAGTCACACCCTTCTATCCGCGGCTGGCTCGCTTCGGCTCCTCGACACCGAGTGCCGCGCCTGCCACCGCTGCCGCAAATTCGAACTCGGGCAACTGAGAAACTCAATTGTAGCGCCGGCCTCCGGCCGGCCTTGGCCGCCGAGACGGCGGCGCTACAGTCCAAGTTGCAATAAGACGTGGGCCGGGATCCGGAATCACCTTCCGGGATACCCGGCCTTCGTTTTTGCTTTCGGCTGACAGTACCTACTATCCAGTGCTCGGTATCCAGTCGATCCGCCGCACTGGGTACTGGCTACTGGGTACTGGCACTTACTGGTTCTTACCCTTCCCCGGCAGGCCTGCGGGATTCTCGTGCGTGCGTTCGCGGAACCTTCCCCGCATCCCCGCCGCGAGCGTCACGCTGGACTCGCCAAACTTGTCGCGGAGGCGGTCGGCGGCGGCCAGCGCGTCTTTCCAGCGTTGCTGCCGGCCACCTTCGAGCAGACTAATCTGCTCCGCCTGCGCTTCGAATGAGGATGCCTGCACGCCCAGCAGCCGGACTTCCCTGCCCGGTTTCCAGTTCTTGCGAAAAAGTGTGCGCGCCTGCTCAAAGATTTCGCCGTCGAGCTGAGTAGGAGCTGACAAGGTGTGAGCGCGGGTGATGGTGGTGAAGTCTTTGTAGCGCAGCTTGAGTTGTATGGTGCGCGCGTGCAGCTTCGCCTCGCGCAAGCGCCGCCCCACCATCTCGGAAAGACGCATGAGCGTGGCACCAAGCTGGTTTATGTCCGCGGTGTCTTCATTAAAAGTGTGTTCGTGGCTGATGGATTTCGCTTCGGTGTCGGCGCCGACTTCGGTGTCGAACCATCCACCGGCGTCTTCGCCGCGCGCTTTCCCGGCCAGCGCCAGACCCCACTTGCCGAAACGTTCTTCGAGTTCTGCTTCTTCGAGCTTCGCCAGGTCTCCTACTCTCTTGATGCCTAACTCGTGCAGGTGGCTCTCCATCACCTTGCCAACACCGGGAATCTCGCGCACGTCGAGAGGCGCAAGGAATTTCGGTTCTTCTCCGGGGACGATCCACAGCACGCCATTCGGCTTGGCCTGTGCGGACGAAACCTTCGCAATCAATCGCGACGATCCGATGCCGATCGAACAATTCAGCTGCGTTTCTTCCTTCATCCGCTGATGCAGTTTGTGCGCGGCTTTCAGCGGCGGACCATGCAACCGGGCCGTGCCCGTCATGTCGAGGTAGGCCTCATCGATCGAAGCCATCTCGACTTGTGGCGAGAATGCCGTGAGCACCTTGTAAACTTTTTCCGAGCACTCGCGGTAGCGCTCCGGATGCCCGTCGACGAAGATGGCATGCGGACAAAGCTTCGCGGCGGTTCGCAGCGGTAGGGCCGAATGCACTCCGAACTTCCTCGCCTCATAGGACGCCGCGGAAACCACCCCACGTTCGTGGCGCTGTCCTCCGACGACGACTGCTTTGCCTTTCAGCGAAGGATCGTAGAGTTCTTCCACCGAGACGAAGAAGGCGTCCATGTCGACATGGAAGATGGTGCGGGCGAAAGCCGGGATGTGCGACGCCGCCATGCCGAATGAATTCTACCAGCCGAGGGAGCGCATACGGGCACAGGCGCGAGCCACAGGCAGAGATCTCTCCGTACGTCGCCATCCGGAGTCAGTGAGCGAGATCGCCTGATTTCGTCAGCTGACATCCCTTGTGTCCGAACAAGATGACACTCGACTTATTGAAGGCCTTGAAGACCCGCACCGGGATCGATTGAAATACCTTTCCTATCACACTCAAGCGCCCGCTTGGCCTGTTCGTCTCCGTGATCGGCAGCTTGCTGAAACCAGTCGTTTGCCTGAACGCGATCCCGTTGCACACCGTAACCGTAGTAAAGCATAAAGCCTAGGGCGTATTGGGCCTTCGCATAACCTTGATCAGCAGATTTGCGGTACCAGCGAACAGCCTCTGTGTAGTCCTTTGGCACTCCTTGTCCTCGACCATAGAAGATGCCAAGGCCATATTGAGCGGGGGCGTCACCCTGTTCCGCAGCTTTTCGGCACCAGCGTGCGGACTCGGACCTGTCCTGTGGAACCCCTTTACCATCGAAATACATGGAAGCGATGGAGGATTGTCCGTTGACATCTCCTTGCTCCGCGGCTTTGAGGTACCAGTGCGCGGCCTCGACATAATCCTTAGGAACTCCCTTTCCGTAGTAATACATCGCGCCCAGCGCCCACTGCGATTTCGCATCTCCCTTCTCCGCCCGGATGCGATATGCTGCCGCCCGCTTCGCGAGTTGACGATGATTACGCACAGTGCGGACGATTATGCCGGCACCGATAAGAGCCGTGCAGGTGATGCCCACGATCAACCATCGCCGCTTCACGACCACCTCCACAAACGGGTGACCAGATTACACCTTGATTGGGGCCTGAGTCGCTGTGATATGCATCACGGTTCTTTAGGAGGGTTACTTGGCGATAAATCGCCATTAAGCTCATCTTCCCCTGGCGACAATTTCAGCAATCATTCACTAGCTGCGATTCAAGCACGATGAATTGTGCCGGGTAACCCGGACCAACTGGGTTTATGGAAACGAGAGCAAGAGCGCGTCCCGCGCCGTCATGCAAGCACTCAACCTCTCGCACGGCAGCATGCCCGGTTGGGGGTAGGTCGAATCACTCCAGAGATTCTCAGTCGTCACGACCGGAATTTTCTCAAGGACCGTGTGATGGTTGCCCTTTGCGTCGGTGAAATTACAATGAACGAACCCCGGAAACGATTCATCGGCAAAACCAACGATGTCGACACGAAGGCACGTCATACCGGTGATTCTAGACAAAGGGTTCTACACCAGCACCCTCTCCTGCACCGGCGCGGCGGCTCGCATCTGCTTCACCCGCTCATAAATCTTCCCGTACTCCCGAGCCGAAGCGTTCCAGGAAAAATCCTTATTCATGCCGTTGCGCATCAGCGCCTGCCAGGAAGTCTGATCGCGATAAGCCTGCAGCGCATGCTTGATGGTGAGCAGCAAAGACTCGCCGTTGTATTCCGTGAACTTGAACCCGGTGCCTTTGCCGGAGCGCGCATCCCAGGGCTCGATGGTATCGTCGAGGCCCCCGGTCGCCCGCACGATTGGCACCGTGCCGTACTTCAAGCTATAGATCTGGTTTAGCCCGCAAGGTTCATATTTGGAAGGCATTAAGAACATGTCAGACCCGGCTTCAATTTTGTGTGCGATGGCATTGTCGTAAGCCACCTTCACCGCAATCTTGTTGGGGAATTGCTTGTTGAGCCGGACAAACATTTCTTCATACTGTTTGTCGCCGGCGCCGAGCGCGACCACAATCATCTCTTCGCGGGCCAGCCGGTCCATGATCTGGGCGATGAGGTCGAAACCCTTCTGCGCGGCGAAGCGGGACACAATGCCGATCACGGGAATCTTGGGATCGGCGTTCTTCACTCCGAACGCGGTCAACAGATCCTGCTTGCATTGGGCTTTGCCGGAAAGATCCTGCGGCGAGTATTTTGCTGCGATAAACTTATCGGCCTGCGGGCTCCACTCGTCATAATCCACGCCGTTCAAAATGCCGGTGACGGTGGCCGCGCGGTCGCGCAGCACGCCCTCCAGCCCAAAGCCGTATTCAGCAGTTTGAATCTCCTGGCTGTATTTCCGGCTCACGGTAGTAATGAAGTCGGAAAAGGTAAGCGCGCCTTTCAGAAAATTTACCTGCCCAAAGAATTCCATCTTCGACATCGTGAACAGGTCCCAAGGCAGCATCAGCAGCGGCAGCGTCTCCGGCGGAAAAAGTCCCTGGTAGCCGATGTTGTGGATGGTAAATACAGTGCCCACGTCGCGGAACGCCGGATCTTCCGCGTAAACCGTGCGCAGCAGCACCGGCACGAGCGCCGATTGCCAATCGTGACAATGAAAGACCTGGGGCACGCCTAAGATTTTCGTCGCCTCCAGCACAGCGCGAGAGAACAGAGCGAAGCGCTCGGCGTTATCCGGAAAGTCTCCTGCAGGCGTGCCATACAGCGCATCGCGATCGAAGTAGTCGGGATAGTCGACGAAATAAAATTTCACGCCCGACTGGCTTCCGCCGGTCACCACCGAGGCAAAGCGATACTTGTCATCGAAAGGAATGGTGATGCTGCGCACCACGGTCGCGGGATCGGCCAGCTTGGTCTGCCGGTATCGTGGCAAATAAACGCTTACCTGATGCCCCAGGGCCGCCAGCGCGCGCGGCAATGCGCCCACCACGTCGGCCAATCCGCCGGTTTTTGAAAACGGCACGCCTTCCGATGCCACAAAAGCAATATGCATGAATCCCTCCCGGGAGACCCGCTTGTCGCGGGCGCACGTTATGATGGAATATGTTTCGGGACATCATCAGTCTATATGTCCGGGGAAAAGAGGGTCAACGTGCCGAAGGTCGTATCCACGCGTCGTCCTCAACATAAGCCGAAGTTGGGACAACATTTCCTCGTCAGCGACAGTTTTGCTCTGCAGCTCGTCGACGCCCTCGGCGACGTAGCGCAGAACACCGTGCTCGAAATCGGCCCCGGACGCGGCGTTCTCACATCGCTCTTGGCCAAGCGCGCCCGCCGCTTGATCGCGGTTGAGCTGGACCGCGTGCTGGCCGCGCAACTTCGGCTGCGGTTCGGCATGTTCTCGAGCGTTGAAGTCATCGAAGCCGACATTCTCTCCATCGATTTCGATTCCCTGTTCGGACCCAAGCCCGGCCTGCGTCGGCCCGGCATCGAGTTCCGCCCCGATCCGGCAAAGGTCATCGGCAATCTTCCTTACTACATCACTTCTGAGATCCTGTTGCGCCTGTTCGACTATTCCAAATACTTTGAAACCATCGTAATTCTCGTCCAGCGCGAAGTCGCGGATCGCATCGCCGCCGCGCCCGGCAGCCGCGATTATGGACTGCTCTCGGCCACCGCGCAGCTCTACGCCCGCGTCGAAAAACTCTTCACCTTGCCTCCCGGAGCATTTTCTCCGCCGCCCAAAGTGCATTCCACCGCGCTGCGCCTCACCATCGCGCCACGACAAAAGGATCTGGGCCTTGACGGGAACGGTGGAATCGGAGCTGGCTCCGCGAACGACGGCTTCATCGACTTCCTCAAACTTTCCTTCGGACAAAAGCGCAAGACGCTATGGAATAATCTCAAGGCGAATTACCCCGAGCCTCGTCTGCGCGCCGCCCTGGCCCAGGCCCGAGTGAACCCCGCCGCCCGCGCCGAGACCTTGACTCTGGAAGAAAGCGCTGCCCTGTTTCGCGCCTTGCGCGACCACCACGACGGCTCGTAGCATTATTTCGACTACGTTGTTTCGATAATAGGAGAACCTATGACCACCGCAACTGTTCGCCATCCCGCAGTTGCCGGGCGCTTCTATCCCAACGATCCGGATGATCTGCGCGACGAAGTCCGCACCTACCTATCACAGACTCCAGAGCGAAAGCGAATTCGCGCTGTCGGCTGCATGGTTCCGCATGCGGGCTATATGTATTCCGGCCACGTGGCCGGTGCTGTCTTCGCCGGACTACAGATTCCTCATCTCTGCCTGGTGCTGTGTCCTAACCACACCGGCGTGGGCCGCGCCCTGGCCATCATGAGCGAGGGCGCATGGGAGACTCCTCTCGGTGCGGTCCTCATCGACAACTCGCTCGCCTCTGCTTTAAAGCAGCGCTGCCCGCTTCTGCAAGAAGATTCCTCTGCCCACCGCAACGAGCACGCCGCTGAAGTGGAGTTGCCATTTCTACAGCTGCGGCAACCCCAACTCAAGTTCGTTCCCATCGCGCTCGGCACTCATCAGTTCGAGGCTCTTGAGCAACTCGGCGAAGCCATTGCGGATGTGATTGCGGCGCAGAACAATCCTGTCCTGATCGTAGCTTCGAGCGACATGAATCATTACGAATCCGATGCCATCACGCGCGTGAAGGACCACCGTGCGATCGAACCCATCCTCACCCTCGACGCCCGCGCCCTCTACGATGTGGTTACGCAGCAGAACATCAGCATGTGCGGCGTCGGTCCAGCCGTGGCTATGCTCACAGCAGCGAAGAAGCTGGGAGCCACGTCCGCGGAGCTGATCAAATACGCAACCTCGGGCGAAGTCTCCGGCGACCGCGACCTGGTCGTGGGGTATGCAGGCATGGTAGTTCGGTAGCAGCCATGAGTAGAAAACACCTCGCCAATTGCTCGATCCATCCTATAAATTGACGCCATGCTTCTCTGCGAGCACGCTCTGGCACTGTTCCTATTCGTTGGCGTTCCTATCTGGGATGCTCTCGAAACCCGGGCGTTGAAGAGCAGTACAAATCCGCGCAGGAAGATCCTGTCGTATCAGAGAATTTTGCTTATCCTATGGAGCACCGCCATTGTCGCCTGGATCGCTTTGCGGTCGAGCGTTTTCTTTACCTGGCCGGCTGTCCGCGAAACCACTCAGCCAAAGATAGGAACGTCCTTCGCATGGGGCTTCGCCGTCGCCGTTGCGGTTGGCTCGCTGCTGCAAGTGGTTCTCGTCCGTCGCAGCGCAAGCGCACGGGAGAAGATCTTGCGGGCCTTCAGACGCTTGGCTTTCATTCTTCCCGTAACCCAGGAAGAGCGCGCCTGGTTCGCGCTGGTTTCAGTTACGGCAGGCATCTGTGAAGAGGTTTTATATCGCGGATTTTTGATCCGATATCTTTCTGACGGGCCCTGGCACGTTGGCCTTTGGATCGCGCTAGCTGTTGCCAGCGTCGCCTTCGGGCTGGGCCATGGCTACCAGGGATTATCCGGCATCATCGGCACAACCGTGCTGGGAGCGGTTATTGCAGTGATCTTTCTCGCCACCGGAAGTTTGTGGCTGCCCATGGCATTGCACGCCATCATCGACTTGAGAATGCTTTTGCTGCTCCGCCCCGGGGACTTGGCATCGTGAAGCGCTCTCCAGCGGATCGCAGACCCGTCATTCATAAGTCTGCGCCAAAGAACCGGGGGGCTAAAAGGGGCGATTCTCGGTCAGCGAGCGCAATGGGGATGTTGCATCAAGAATCCGTTTGATTGCGCTGTTTGCTACTGCCGCGTAATACGAAGCCGGAGACCTGCTGCCTTCCAGCAAATTGTTGCGCGAGATTCGTGGCGATCAGTCGTGTCAGCCAATCGACCTTTTGTTTCTCTGTACCACCTTTGAAAAATAGTGGCGGGTTGCACTGCTTTTTCTTAGCGATTCCCCGCATGAGGAGGCTACCTCTCTAGTGCAATCATAGCTGTTGGAGCCAGGCGATTCCAATCGTTGAGATTTGTCGCCAGAGTCAATGAGTGTAATCGAGATATTACATCAATCATCATGACAGCACTTGGACGCTCAGCTACCATTGCCGATGAACGCACCGAGCATTCACGGGCGGGGGAGCACCCTCCGCCACTTCGAACGCCGCGCAACATCGGGTGAGTTGTCAAGGTGGGCAGGATACTCGCTATAAGCCCGGATACTTGCCTAAGAAAAGCAGGGCGATGTCGATGGTGTCGCAGACTCCGTGGATCACAATAGGAACGGCGAGGTTGCGCCCACAAGCAAGATAAACCAATCCCAAGATCAGCCCGTCAGAACCCTCCTCCACGATGCCCGTCAGGCCTTGGTGATAGTGAGCGAGACCGAAGACCACGCTAATCGCTAACAAACTTACGATCCATGCGAACCGTGTGCGGGAGCCGAAATCTGCCACTCGATTCATCAGGTATCCGCGAAAGACAAGCTCTTCTCCGAATGCAGCGAAGATCCAGATGAGCGCGATCATGAGCAACGCGAATTTGAGGTGTCCCCTAACCGCCGCAAAATCCGAGAGATCGGGAGGCTTCCCAAGGAGGCGAGTCAGAATCCGTTGCTTGCCAAACAGATCAAAGAGTTCCAGGCCGACGCCGCCTGCGATGCCGAGCAGAAGGGTCTTCGCCCAGGTACGATATCGTGTGAAGCCGATCTGTTTCCATTGGACCCTCCGAACGCGCAGCGAAATCCATGCGAGGAGAAGGAGATAAGGAATGGCGGAAACCTTCAAGATGTGATGTTCGCGGCCAACGTAGATACAAACAACGAGGGCAAATTCAACCAATATCAACCATCTGCTCTCGCGCCAGGACTGGCCACCTTTGCTACTGGATTTGATATCCACTCACGAACCTCCCTTTGGAATATATGAGAACGTCCGGGCTGAAAACTGCTTTATCGGCTGCTCAAGGGGCGAGATGAATAATGGCGGCCTCAGCGACGCCACACTAAGGATCGGCAGATTGTAACCCACCATGACAGATGAAATCAGGCGATAACACTCATCGTCAGTGCCCTGTGGCTCCATTCCCCATCTCGACCAACTCCTTAGCCCTGGCACGCACCACGTTGATCACGGAAGAATCGTCGAGAATCTCCTGCAACACCGGGGCCACGCTTTGTATCTCGCTCAGTTCGTTATTTTTGGCCTGGGTTTCCATGCGCTTCAACTCGTCATCCAGCGCCAGCTTCTGATAACGGTGGTAGTAGGTTAGACGCCGTCCATATTCCAACGTGGCTGCCATGTTCTGGAAAAGAGTGGTTAACTGTTGCACCGGTACCAGATTCGAATAGTTGTAGCGCGCGGAGCTGGAATGCTGGCCATCCTGATAGGCCAGTGTCTTCGTACCCGTGAAAGCCAGCTTGCCTTTGCCCGAGTCAATCTCCGCGGCGAAATACCGCGCTTGTCTCGCTAAGGCGAAGACCCGTTCGCGATTCCCCGTCGACACCTGGAACTCGGATCGGTAAGCTTCATCCTCGGAATCCTCTGCCACCCTCCCCGTGCACTCGTAACGCGCGTGCCCGGAGGTGTCGATGGCGATGGAGTAGTGCTCAGGATTGGACTGCGGAAAATCCAGGGTGAAAGTAACGGTCGCGGCAGAGGCTGCATTGCCGTCCGCCGCCTGCTGTGCCATCGAGGACGCAGACATCACCGCCGCCATGAGCACCACTCCAATGGCGAAACAGGTGCTCGCGTAGCGACTCCGAAAAGCTTGAACCAGAAGAGCTCGAGTCAAAGAGGTTCGAATCAGGAGAGCCGGAATCGTCACCGCGCCGCAGCCCTCTGCCTTTCCAGCGTGCCTGCGGTATGCAAGTGGCAAATGGCGATGGCCAGCGCGTCAGAAGCATCCATCGGCTCCGGAGCCTCGGCCAAGCCAAGCAAACGCGTCACCATCTGCTGCACCTGCTGCTTCTCCGCCCGCCCGTACCCCACCACCGACGACTTGATCGTGAGCGGCGAGTATTCGGCCACCTCCAACCCAGCGGAGGCTGCGGCCAGCATGGCCACTCCCCGCACCTGGCCCAGCTTCAACGCCGACTTCACATTCAGCGCGTAAAAGATTCCCTCAATCGCGACTTCATCCGGATGGTGCTCGGTAATAAGTCCACCGAGTTCGTCATAGATGCGCGACAAGCGCCGCGCCAGCGGCTCGCGCAGCGAAAGCTTGATGGCCCCGCAGGTCAGGCACACCAGATGTCCTCGAGAAGACATTTCCACCACGCCGTACCCGGTGTACGCTCCGCCGCAATCAATACCCAGAACTCGCACGCAGAAAGTGTACCGCACTTGATAGACTTCACTGTTCCCAAAGAAGGTTACTGCTCAGAGGATCTTCGATTGAGACGATCGTCGACGTGGTGCGTCCAATCACTCGGGAGGACCCGTGAAATCAACCTTGTTCGTTGTCATCATCGCCAGTACTCTTTTCTGCTCCGCCCAGCAGCCCGCGACCGATCCTGCCATGGTCAAGTTTTTCGCCGGCAACTGGAGCTGCGCGGGTGAATTCGCAAACGGCAAGAAAATCGAAGCGGACCTAAGCTTCGTCCCCGAGCTTGACGGCAAGTGGCTGCTATACCGCCACGCCGACCGGCCACCGGGTCAATTCAAAGCCCTGGCCGTATGGGGCGTGGATCAGCCCAGCGGAAGGCTGGTCTCAATCGTGGAAGATAATTTCGGCAACGCAAGGTTATTCACCAGCGATGGCTGGAAAGATGGATCGGTAACCTTTGAGCGCGCCACAATGCTCGACCAGAAGATAAGCCCAGAGCGTTTTCGTTATGAGCGCCAGTCAGCTGATTCCTTCAAGATGACCTATGAAAGGTCGGTGGAGGGGCAGTGGAAGATGGGCGATTTCATCGTGTGCGGGCGGAAGTAAAAAGCCTTCTCAACAGCACTTGGGCCGGCGCACCCTATTCTCTTCGAACTCCCGCCGAAACGCCGAATATGCCTCGCTCGACGAGGCCATCCCCGCCCGATTCAGAAACCGCGCATACGCTGCCTCATCAAAAATCTCCCGCAGCATCGCCACCAGAATGTGCCAGCCAGAAATGATTCGCTTCATCCCCGCTCCTCCACCAGCCGAGTTCGCACGAACGGAGCTTCCCTCACTGGCGCTTCTCTGGTACCACGCAGAATTCCCCACCACTGCCGCCCCGATTCCACCAGAACCAGCGTCACCATGACGACCAGCAGTCCCGTGACAGCCGCATCCAGCCGGTTGTTGAAGATCAGCCGACCCGCGACGCTGGTCGCCGGACCGGCAGCCAACGCCCGCGCCTGCGCCAGAAATCCTACACGCGGATTGGAATCGAACATCTTTTGCCACGACGCCGTAAACGTCACCGCCACCAGCCAGGTCAGCGGCACCAGCGTGACTGCAGCATACTTCGCCCGATGCATCTTGATGATGATGGTCGTAGCCACGCACAAAGCCACGGTCGCGAGCAGCTGATTCGAAATGCCGAACAGCGGCCACAAAGAATTAATTCCGCCCAGCGGATCCTTCACTCCCTGCCACAGAAAATATCCCCAGGCTGCGACGATCAAAGCACTGGTGCCGAGAATTGACGGATACCAACTCGTCCGCCCGAGCGGCTTGTAAACATGCCCCAGCGCATCCTGCACCATGAAGCGCGCCACCCGCGTGCCCGCATCGAGAATGGTCAGGATAAACAGCGCCTCAAACATGATGGCGAAGTGATACCACAGCGCCATCAAAGTATCGCCGCCCAGGCTGTGCGAGAAAATATGCGCCATGCCGACCGCGAAGGCCGGAGCTCCACCAGTTCGGTTGTAAAGCGTCTGCTCACCGACAGCATGCGCCAACGCCTGCATGTCGGCTGCGGTCACCGGAAAACCCCAGCTGGAAATAGTTGCCGCTGCGGTCGCGGGCGCTTGCCCAACGATTCCCGCCGGACTGTTAATGGCAAAATAAACACCTGGCTGGACCACGCAGGCTGCGATAATCGCCATAATCGCCACCGCCGATTCGCACATCATCGCGCCGTAGCCCACCATGCGCGTTTCGGTTTCGCGCGCAATCAGCTTGGGAGTTGTCCCGCTTGAAATCAGAGCGTGGAATCCGCTGATCGCTCCGCAGGCGATCGTGATGAAGGCGAAAGGAAATATCTTTCCCGCAAACACCGGGCCCGTGCCGTCGACAAACCGGGTCAGCGCCGGCATGTGCAGCGTGGGATGCAGCGCCACAATTCCCACCCCCAGCAGCGCGATCGTTCCCAGCTTCACGAACGTACTGAGATAGTCGCGCGGCGCCAGCAGCAACCACACCGGCATAGCCGATGCGGCAAACCCGTAAACCATGATCAGAATCGCCAGCGTGGGCGCGCTGAACGTAAACATTCGCGCCAGCGCCGCGTCCTGCGATACATATTGCCCGCCCCAGATTGCCGCCAGCACCAGAACGAATCCCAGCGCCGATACTTCTAAAACCTTTCCCGGACGGATTCGCCTCAAATACACGCCCATCAGCAGAGCGATCGGAATGGTCATCGCAATCGTGAACGTGCCCCAGGGGCTTGCCTTCAGCGCATTCACCACGATCAGCGCCGCCACGCCCAAAAGAATAATCAGAATTGCAATCACCGCGACATAGGCAACGAATCCTCCGACGCGCCCGATCTCGCTCTTGGCCATCTCAGTCAGCGATTTGCCGTCACGGCGCACCGAGAACAGTAGAATCACGAAGTCCTGCACGCATCCCGCAAACACTGCCCCCGCCAGCACCCACATTGTCCCGGGAAGATAGCCAAACTGTGCCGCCAGCACGGGCCCCACCAGCGGCCCCGGACCCGCGATCGCCGCAAAATGATGTCCAAACACCACCCACTTATTAGTCACCAGAAAGTCGCGGCCGTTCTCCAGTCGCTCCGCCGGGGTCGCGCGCAGGCCATCCAGCACAAGGATCTTCACCGCGACGAACCTGCTGTAGAAGCGGTACCCCAGCGCGTAGCAGCAGGTCGCAGCCACCACCAGCCACAGTGCGTTGATGGGTTCGCCACGATGCACGGCTACAGTGCCCACCGCTACCGCGCCGAGCAGCGCAACGACTGCCCAGCCCAGAATCTTTAGCATTTTGTTCATTTCCGTATTTCCAGTGCAGCATTGTGCCGAAACTTAAGTCGCGACGCAATGGCCATGTTCCTTAGTGTGTTCGCCTCGCTCCAATTTTCCTTGCCCTTCCGATTCTTCCCGCATAATAGGAGAATGGTGCGTGCTTTCCTTGATGAACGTTGGCTTCCGAAGTCTGTCCTTTGTCTGCGTGACTACAACGCCAACAAATTTCTCCACGATGTAATCGCCGGGGTCACTGTAGGACTGGTCGCGTTGCCCCTGGCCATGGCCTTTGCCATCGCCTCTGGGTTAACTCCCCAGGCCGGTATTTACTGCGCCATCGTCACCGGTTTCCTGATCTCGGCGCTGGGCGGTTCGAAAACCCAAATTGGAGGACCCACCGGCGCTTTCGTCGTTGTCATCTCTGGCATTGTTGCACTCCACGGTGTCGATGGCCTCTTCATGTGCACGGTGATGGCCGGCATCCTGCTGATGATCATGGGCATCGCGGGCATGGGAACGGCTGTCAAGTTCATTCCTCGACCCGTGATCATCGGCTTCACCAACGGCATCGCCATCCTGATCGCCAGCACCCAGGTCAAGGATTTCTTCGGCTTGCAACTCACCAAGGTCCCGGGCGTTTTCTGGCAGCGCATGGAAGCTCTGGCCGCGAGCTTCCACACGCTCTCCTACACCGCGACCGCGCTGGCCGCAGGCACCGTGCTCACGATGATTCTCTGCCGCGCCCTCTCCAATCGCATTCCGGGCGCGATCGTCGCGTTCCTGCTCGGCACAGCAGCCGTGGTTTTGTTCAAGCTACCAGTCGAGACCATCGGCTCGCGCTTCGGAGGAATCCCGGCCGGCTTGCCCCATTTCGTAGTGCCCCGTTTCCGCGCCGACCTCATCCACGGCCTGCTCGGTCCCGCTCTCACTGTCGCCATGCTGGGCGCGATCGAGTCGCTCATGTCAGCGGTGGTGTCCGATCGCATGAGCAACGATCGCCACAATCCCAACGTCGAACTCATCGGACAAGGCGTGGCCAACATCATTTCTCCACTGTTCGGTGGGCTCCCCGCCACTGGCGCCATCGCCCGCACCGCCACCAACATTCGCTCCGGCGCTCAATCTCCCGTCGCGGGCATGATTCACGCCCTCACTTTGCTCTGCATCCTGGTCTTCGCCGCTCCCCTTGTAGCCCACGTGCCGCTTTCCGTACTTGCCGGAATTCTCATGGTGGTTGCTTACAACATGGGCGAGTGGCGCGAGATTCCGCAACTCTTGAAACTAACCAAGACCGACATCAGCGTCTGGCTGCTTACCTTCGCCCTCACCGTTTTCGCCGACCTTACGGTGGCCGTCGAAGCTGGCATGATTCTCGCTGCTCTGCTTTTCATCAGCCGCGTCGCCTCCACTACCACCGTTTCCCAGGTTACCGATGAGTACGTCGAAGACGGCCGCATGCACATTCTGCAGGATAAAGACATCCCCTACTACGCCACCATCTTCCGCATCCACGGGCCATTCCTGTTCGGGGCCACCGACAAAATCTCTGTTGTCACCGAGAATCTGCACACGCTGCCGCCGGTGGTAATCCTCCGCCTTCGCAATATGAACGCTCTGGATGCCACCGGACTATTCGCGCTCGAGGATATCGCCCGCCAGCTGCACGCGACCGATCGAACCCTGATTCTCTGCGGCGCGCGCGAGCAACCCGCCAGCCTGATCCACCAGGCGGAATTCGAAGAAGTAGTCGGCGCCGAGAACATCTGCGACAACGTGCAATCCGCGCTCCGGCGCGCTGAGCAAGTCCATGATGAGATGGAAACCGCTGCTATCGGACTCAAGAGCTAGATCGCGCGCAATCCAGTCCGCGTTTAGTGATAATCTTGTTCTTCCCGGCCACTGCTGAACCCGTGTCTCGGGCTGCCGCCGAATCCAGCCTACGCTCGGAGAGCATCCAGGGATTTTGATCCGAATTCATGCACTGGAGTAAACGATGAAGATTGGCATGTTAACCGGCGGAGGAGATTGTCCTGGCCTGAATGCCGTGATTCGCGCCGTCGTGCGCAAGGGCATCTTCACCTATGAAGATGAATTCGTCGGGTTCATGGAAGGCTGGCGTGGTGTGCTGGAAGACATCAGCATGCCCCTCGATCTCGACGCAGTCGGCGGAATTCTGCCGCGCGGCGGCACCATCCTGCGCACTTCGCGCACCAATCCCTCGAAGCGGCCCGACGGCATCGACAGTTGTCTGGCCACGCTCGAAAAAAATCATGTCCAGGCCCTCATCGCGATCGGCGGCGACGACACACTTTCAGTTGCCCAGAAGCTGCACGAACGCGGCGCGAAAGTCGTCGGCGTTCCCAAGACCATCGACAACGATCTCGGCGGCACGGATTACACTTTCGGATTCGACACCGCCTGCAACATCGTCTGCGAGGCCCTCGACCGCGTCCACACTACCGCCGAAGCTCATAACCGCGTCATGATCGTCGAGGTGATGGGCCGCGACGCCGGCTGGATCGCTCTCTACAGCGGCATTGCCGGCGGGGCCGACGTCATCCTTATCCCCGAGCGCCCCTTCGACATCGACAAAGTGGCGGATTCCATCCGTCAGCGCCACGAGCGCGGCCGCTACTTTTCGATCGTAGTGGTCGCCGAGGGTGCGAAGTTCTCCTCCGAACCCGGCCAGGGAGCTCCCGTTCTGTCGGACATGGGCAAAGACGAATTTGGCCACGTGAAACTCGGCGGCGTCGCCAATATCCTCGCCCGCGAAATCGAAAAACGAACCGGCTATGAAACCCGCGCCGTGGTGCTGGGACACATCCAGCGCGGCGGCTCTCCCAGCGCGTTCGACCGCGTTTTGGCCACGCGTTACGGCCTGGGCGCGATCGACATGGTGCACCGCGGCGAATTTGGATGCATGGCCGCTCTGCGCGCCAACAAAATCGTCTCCATCCCGCTGATCGAGGCTATTTCCCGTAACCGTGTCGTGGATGATGAAATGATCAAGATTGTTGACGGCCTCTTCCAGAAAGTAGCCGATCGAGAGCCTGCGGGGAGATAGAATGCTCCCGGCATGGACATCAGCAGCGGCAAGAATGTTCAACTCACCAGTGTTCGACCTGGAAATGTTCGATCTAGAAACGTTCGACCTGGAAACGTTCGACTCTGGCTTCTGCTGAGTTTCTTTGTGGCCGGAATTTCATGGCTGTACGTGCACCGGATCCTGGTGCCGTGGACCAGCTACCTCCACCTCCAAAAAGGTTACGTGGTCGCTCAAATCAGCGACTTGTACTCGCCCTGGGTGGGCACGCGCGAACTCCTGCTCCACCGCCGCAATCCCTACAGCCCTGAGGTCAGCCACGAAATACAGATCGTTTTCTATGGCCACGCGATCAACCAGACGTACACAAAGCCGGGCGTCGAGTTAGTCGACGAGCAACGCTTTGCCTATCCTGTTTATGAAGTGTTTCTCACCGCTCCCCTCGTATATGCAAAGTTTTCTGACGTGCAACGCTGGGCTCCATTCGTTTTGGGTTCGTTGATCGCCCTGAATATTTTCTTCTGCGTCAGCATCCTGCATTGGCGTCCGCCCTGGGAAACGGTCGCAGCGATACTGCTGTTCACTCTCGGCAGCCCGCAGATAGTTCAGGGCTTGCGCCTTCAGCAACTGGCGATTGTGGAGGCCTGCTTGCTGACAGCGGGTGCATGGTGCGTGGGCAAGAATCACGTAGTTGCCGCCGGCGTGCTGCTCGCCCTCTCGACCATAAAGCCGCAGATGGCGCTTCTGCCTCTGTGTTGGTTCGCAATCTGGGCCGTGGGCGATTGGCATAGAAGGTGGCGGCTTCCGGCTAGTTTTGTAGCGACCATGGTTGCGCTCGTTGCGGCCGGTGAGCTGCTTCTCCCGGGATGGCCCCGATATTTTCTCGCCGGTCTCGCGGCCTATCGAAAATACGCTATGCCGACGTCCTCGCTCCGCGTAGCTCTCGGCGATAGCTTGGGAGAAATCCTGGGAGGAATCCTCGTACTCGTACTTCTGGCATTTGCCTGGCAAAATCGAAAAGAGGCAGGTGACTCGCGGCGGTTCACCTCCATCCTCGGAATGTTTTTGATGTGCGCTCTTCTCACGTTCCCGCTGTTTACTCCATTCAATCAGGTCCTCCTGATTCTGCCTGTGCTGCTGCTCTTGCACGACTGGAAGACTCTGCCCAGGTTTTCCTGTCTGGTCTTCATCCTCCTGCTGAGTTGGCCAAGCATCCTTTCCCTGGTATTGCTGCTGTTTCCACCAAGCACAACTTCTCCCAGCCAGCTCCCGCTGCTGCCCTCACTACTGGTACCCTTTGCGCCCTTCATCCTGCCGCTCTTGTTAATAACGATAAGCAGACATGAAAGCTCGCCGTCCCTGAGTTTGTAAATTGAGTATCATGGGCGGGCCGATCTACTAATGGACATGACGCTAGCGAAAGCCGCATCGTGGCTGACCCCGAAACGTCTGCGCGCACACGGTCTGCTTCTCGCGATTAGCCTCTGGTCTGTCTACATCTGGAACATGGCCACGCCCGGACTGCTCGATCGCTCGGGCAATCTTAAAGGCACTGACTTTTTGCATTTCTACACTCTCGGCTCGCTCGCCCTGGCCCACCGCGGCACCGATCTGTACAACATGAAAGTGCAGTCTGAACTCGCGGCGCAACGCGTTCCGGCCGCCGTAGGAATCCGCTATCTGCCGCTCTATCCGCCGCAGGTTTCAATCTTCTTCGCGCCTTTTGCTCGTCTCTCCTATGCCTCGGCATTGATCTGCTGGCTTACGTTGAGTTCCCTGATTTATGGCCTCTGCGGTTATGCCCTCTGGCGTGCCTGTCCCAACCTGCGCGAGTACAGATTCACAGTTCTCATTCTCGCGCTCGCTTTCCCCGCGTTCTGGCATCTAATCGCCTGGGGACAAACCTCCGCCCTGGCTCTCGCCTGCTTCACCCTGGCTTTCTTCGCTCTGCGCGCGCAGGGTGAACTCCTAGCCGGGCTGGCTCTCGGATGCCTCATC
Organism: Candidatus Sulfotelmatobacter sp.; assembly: GCA_049673585.1. Classification (GTDB taxonomy): domain Bacteria; phylum Acidobacteriota; class Terriglobia; order Terriglobales; family Acidobacteriaceae; genus Sulfotelmatobacter. Next base: position 437,900 of record JBATXV010000016.1, read on the forward strand.
TTCAAGCCCCAACTCGGCGTCGCTTCCGCCATTATTTTTGTCGACGCACGCCGCTGGAGAGTGATCGCCGGCGCACTGCTCTCAGCCTCAGTTCAACTGGCTGCCGCATGGATTTACTACGGCCCCGATTCCCTCCGCACGTGGATACAAGCTCTCTCACGTTTCCCGAGACTGCTCCCGCTGCTCGAACCAAAGCCTTACCAGACTCACTGCCTGCGTACTTTCTGGACGATGCTGCTCCCGTGGCCGCACCTTGCACCTGCGTTCTACATCGTCACCGCGCTCTTCGTGCTCGCGCTCACCACCCGCTGCTGGCAAAGCAGCCTGCCTTTGCCTCTGCGTTATTCCGCAGTGCTGCTGGCTACCGTGCTCGTCGCTCCGCATCTCACAGTTTACGATCTCGTTATTCTTGCACCTGCATTCCTGCTGCTCTCCAACTGGATCGCAATTCAACCCGACGATTCGACGACGTCTCAACTCAAAGTTTTTCTCTACCTCGCATATGCTCTCCCGCTGGTCGGCCCGCTCACCCGCTGGACGCACCTGCAGCTCACCGTTCCGGTGATGCTGGCAATTCTTTATGTCTTGACTCAACTCGGGGGACGATCAGAAGAGAGAAGATCAGTAGAAAATTTCCACGCGAGTTGATTCCGCTCTCACTGGCCGAATAAAAACTGCAACGCTTCCAGAAATCGCTCCGCCCACGCCGCCTCGTTGTGCCCGGCTCCATCCTTAATCACCAGCCGCAACCGCTTCTCGCTCAGCACAGCCCGCCGCAGGATGGCCGCCAGTTCCCGCACATCGTCCACTACACTTTGGCTCCGTTCCACACTTCCAGCCTCGGCCGTTCCCACCCCCAGATAGATTCGCTCCGGCCAGATTCTCACCGACCGGCTCTCCTTGATCGCCTGCCGGTGCGACGCCCACAGCGACGGACTCTCCACCAGCAACCGCCCAATCACCCCCGGACGCACCATCGCGGTGTAGAGCGCGATCAGCCCACCTAAAGAAGAGCCGCCCAGTCCAGTATTCTCGGGCTCAGCAGCCACGCGGTAGCCCCGCTCCACAAATGGCATAACTTCCTTAATCAGAAAATCCGGATAGAATCGCCCCTGCACCCGCAGCATCATAGGATGCATCGACCGATGCGGCATGTATTCGCGAATCCGATCCTTGCCCGCATTATCGATGCCAACGATAATCATCGGCGGAACCGCGCCTTCGCGGATCAAACGATCCGCCGTCTCGTCCACCTGCCACTCAACCCCTGTGAAGGAAGTCGCCGATTCAAACAAATTCTGTCCGTCGTTCAGATAAAGCACCGGGTAATGCCGGCCTGAATTCTCCGCGTCGTCATAACCCGGCGGCAGCCACACTCGCAGCAAACGCGTGTTCCGGAAGACGCGGCTCCGAAATTCATGCAGCCGCAAATCTCCCGTGGCCCCGCCGCCGCGCACGAAATCCGCGGTCTGATTTGATGATTTTTTTGTTTTCTGAAGTTGTGCCATCTCAGGGCTGTCTTTTTTCACGTTTAGCCAGATTTGCCAGCGCCCGGTTTCGCGTCGCCAGGTCGCTGGAGTTAGCTAGAGCCTGCAACAGATCGAGCGGCAGATTTGGATTGGACGCGGCAAACCTGGATGTGAGGGGGTCCGACGCCAGTTGCTTCAGTACATCCTGTGGACAGTCCGGGTTCTCCGCCGCCTCTTGACGCTCCACAATCTTCCGGGAAACAGCCGCCCTTCGAAGATACTCAATTCTTGCAGCCTTCGGCGTTCGCGGATTCGCCGCCGCCGCTCGTCGCGCCCCGGCATCGTCGTTATCCAGCATTTTGATCAGCACTGAGACAGGCACATTTGGATTCCACGCAAGGTTGTAAAACACCATCGAGAGATCGCCCTTACTCGGAAACGACGAGGCTTTTTGCAGATCAACTGCATTTTCAAAAATAGTATCCAGCACTTCCGGCGGGCAATATCTCTTTTCTGACAGATGCTTCATGATCATCACGCTCGAGGGATAACGATAATGCTCGCTGGCGCTTTGTAACTCCTGCAGGTTCCCGGGATGCGCGTCGAGGTAGCGGTTAACAGCATCAATCTGCGGTCCTGTCAAAGGCTCGCTGAACGCCGTGATGCCATTGGCCTGAATAACCTCCGCCGCCTCCAGCACCAATGTGCCTTGCTGCATGCGGAATTGCTGCATGCGTTCGGCTTCGGCCCGAGCAGCCTCGCGAAGAATTACTATGCGGCGATGCTCAAACAGGATGCAGGGCGTCGCGCAAACCGCCGACACACTGAACACGATGACAGCGGCCTTCGCCGGCCACTTCCGGTCCCGGCCTGCGGACCGCATCACCCACGCCTCAACCCCGATCAGCGCCGGCCAGATGAGTCCGAACGCCACAGGAATGTAAATCACCGCCAGAAGTATGTGGAAGTTAAGGAACGAGCCTTCATACCTGACGCGGTAGGCGATCCAGTCAAGCGGCAGCTTGATGGCCAGCACAGTCGAGACCCCAACTGTGATCCATCGAGCATACGCGTTCAGGCGCGGTTTAGCAGAGGACGACATCAGCCTCCGGCGCGACCTGAAAGACAATCACGATTTCCCGGTTCGCAGTCTCGCGATCCCCGCAAGCACCGTGATCGTCGCGATCAAAATAAGCGAACTCAAACACAGAATGCACCAGGTCTCCAGCACATAGCCCTCAACGTAGGTGAGATACAGTGCAAATGCTAACCCCGCGACTGCGGCAGCCAATAACCGCGTCGGCGTTTCCGTTCGCGACCGGTAAATCGTTGCCAGCGCCAACAGCAAACCGTAACCGGCAATCCCAATCGCGGCCACCGGAATCCCTATCACCGTCGAATACTCACTGCGGTTCACGATGTCGCAACTGAATCTTTCGCCAACGTCGCAGAACGCCGTCGCCGACTTCGCATAATGCCGCTGCAGCGACACGGCCGACACCACGATTCCTGCAACCGACAAGACAACAATCGCTACGAACAATCCTCGGTTGTGCGCTGTAGAGGTTGCGTTCGGGTCACGTTGATCTCCCACCGCGCTCACGGCAAACTGCACCCGGTCTTATCGCTCAACTCCTGCAAAGGGAAGACACCCTCTTTCGGCGGATTCGCGCCAAACTGCCAACTCGGAAACAGCTTTATTCCAGCCGCCTTGCACGCCGGCGTCAGTTCACGCGAGCCTTTGATCGCACATTCCACATAGGGCACGTACTGAAATGCTCTCCCGAACATTTCTTTTTGCTCGATGCAGTGCGGACACCAGTACAGCCCGTACATCTTCGCCTGCTTCGAAGCCAGGCACTTCGCAAACCCGTCGTAGCGGTGATTGCTGTGGTACCAGCCCGCGGCGTAAGCCAGGACGAACAACACCACGACCCCACCCAGGATCAGTTTGTTCCGGGAGTTCGCCTTCGCTTCCGGCACGCCCACCCGCTCCTGATGGCGTTTTCGCCGCTCTTCTGACATGATTGCCTTCCAGCTGAGATTTCAATTCTTATATCACGAGCTCACGCTACTACATTCAACACCCCGGGCAGCAAATCCAGTTCCTCACAGTGCAGCGTCAGCACTTCGCCATCTACCATCACGTCGACTGGTGCATTCAAATCAAATTCAACCCGTCTCACCGCTTTTCGCTCAGCCAAACGATGCTCAATGTGCGTACCATCATAGAGCCCCGGCAAATTCCCTATTAGCCCCAACCTCCCAATCGCTCCCCAGCGGACATATTCAATGAGCCCACTATTCACTTCAGCCTTCGGCGCGATCATCATCGTCCCACCGGTAAACTTGCTGTTGTTGAAAGTGAGGAACAAGCAACGTCGCCGGTCAAATTCCGTTTCGCCATCTGTGCGCACCGGAAACGGCCGCCTGCGCAATCGCGCCAACCCTAGAAAGATTGAGATGACGTACCCCAATTCTCCCTGACGGCTGAAACGCCGCGCTCGGAGGGTCGCAACGTCGGCCGGAAACCCCACGCTCAGCAGATTGATGTAGTGAATCACCCCGCCGCGGTGCCGCAGCCGCAACACGTCGCAAGCTTGAGATCGCCCGGCAATCAGTGACTCGATCGCATGCTCCACTCCGCGGTCGCTGAAATCGCGCAGAAAAGAATTCCCCGTCCCCAACGGCAAGAAACCAAGTGTGGGGCGGGCGCCCCCGCCCGCCTTGCCAGTGTCGAGGCGACTGCCGCCACCTTCCGGGAACAGCCCGTTCACGATTTCATACGAAGTCCCATCCCCGCCCACCGCGATAAACCGCCGCCGCCCGCGTCCGTAAGCCTCGCGCGCGATCCGCGTAGCATCGCCGGCGTCCTGCGTCTCCACCACATCAACTTCAACCCCGCCCGCGCGCAGCCGCTCCAAAGCTGGGCGCAGCAGCTTCCGGCTCCGCCCACCCCCTGCCGCAGGATTCACAATCGCCAGATACGATTCCCGCCGCTCATTCACAGCCCCACCACCGCTGCCCGATTCACCGTCTTTCCCAGTTCCTCCGCCAGCGCCTGCCGCTTGATCTTCATCGACGCCGTCCGCGGAAAATCTTTCTCGCAGATCACATAACCGCCCACACGTTTGAAATCAGGCAGCCGTCGATTGCGGGCAACCATCTCTTCCAGCAGTGCGCTGTCGAATCGCTGATTCGGTTCCAGCCGCAGCGCCATCACCAGCATCTCCCGCCCCAGCTTCTGCAGCCACACATAGTTCGCCGCGAACACACAGTACTCTTTTACCGGAAGTCCGTCGAAAACCGTTTCGATATCCTCGGGATAAATATTCTTCCCGCCCTCGGTCACGATCATGTTCTTCTTCCGCCCAAACAGCTGCAGATGCCCGCTCTTATCAAAGCGCCCCAAATCGCCGGTCAGAAGCCAGCCATCCACAATCGTTTCCAGCGTCAGCTCGGCGTCATCGAGATAGTGCGACATCACGGTCTTGCTCCGCGCCGCAATCTCCCCGATCCCCTCTTCATTCGGACTGAGCACCCGCAGCTCCACGCCCGGCAGCGGTTTGCCCACCGTGTCGGCGCGAAATGGTTTCAGGTCGTTCACGGTGAGGACAGTCCCCGCTTCCGTCAATCCATATCCGTTCACCACCGGAATTCCGAGATCATAGAAAAACTGCATGGTCGAGGGCTCCATGAATGCCCCGCCCGTGATCAGCGCCAGCAACTCCCCGCCAAACGCCCGGTGCACTCCCGGCAGCAGTGCGCGGCTCAGCTTCACTCGCGCTTTGCCCCGAGTCAGCATCTTGTTAAGCCCGATCATTCGCTTCAGAATCGCCCGCTTCCACGCCGGCAGTTCCTCGATCTTCGAGCGCAGCCCACGCTCCAGGTTTTTCAAAATCATCGGCACCAGCGCCACATAAGTAATCCGGTAGCGCACAAACGCATCCCGCACAAATTCCGGACGCAGCGTCCGCAAATGCACCACGCACGCCCCGCACACAAACGGACCAATGAATCCCACCATGAAGTCAATCGCGTGGTTGGTCGGCAGAATGCTCAAATACCGCACCCCCGGCCAGAATGGATACCACGCCGTCAACGCCCGGCACTGCTCCAGATAATTCTCATGCGTCAGCACACAACCCTTCGGCCGTCCGCCCGTGCCCGACGAATACACGATGCAGGCCACGTCTTCCCGCTGTCGCATGACGAAATCGGGCGCGCCCTTGCGTCGAAAATCTTCCCAGCGGAATCCTCCCGCCAGCTCCGCTCCCAGCGGAGCTTCCGTCACCAGCACCAGCTTCGTCTTGATGTTCTGAAATTCCGGCGATTGCATGATCGCCCGCCAGAGGTAGTACTCCACCACCAGCACTTTCGCCTTCGAATGCTCCAGGAGTTGCAACTGCTCGCCCGCCGTGAGCTTGTAATCCAGAGGGACCAGCACCCCCCCGCAATAGAAAATCGCATAAGCCGAAATCAGCCACTTCGACTGATTCGTCATAAGAATTGCCGCGCGATCCCCGGCGTCGAAATCAGCATCCTCCAGCGCCCGCGCCAAAGGCATGCTGATTTCCTTAAAATCGGAATACGTCAGCCGCACCTTTTCGCGATCACGATCGGCCTCGATCAGGCAAGTCTCGCTGGCAAAGCGCTCCATCGCATCGCGCAACGCCGCGCCCAGGCAGCTATATTTTTGGAGGTCGAGCATTAAGAAATCATTTCACCACAGAGGCACGGAGGCACGGAGAAAACCTTGTTAATGAATTAGCTACCCGCGCAAGTTGATCGCGAAATCGAAGAAGCTAGAGCCGTGCCTGAATTTTCCCGGCCAGCGTGCGAAAGTCGGAAACCCCTTGCAACTCATAATCCGGCAGTTCGACGCGAAAATGATTCTCCAGCTTGGTCAGCAGGTCGAGAGTCTGCAAGCTGTTAATCCCGAGAGTCTTGAAAAAGTCGTCGTCGGGACGCAGTTTCTCCCGCGGCACCTTGAAGTGCGCCGCCGCAAGGCTAAGGATCTCATCAAGCGTCTGTTCAGCAGTATTCATAAGTACGCTGTCTTCGCGAACAACTCTCTGTCATCCTGAGCGAAGCGAAGGATCTCCATCTCCTCGGCACTCGTCGTTCTCGCTACGGCAAGTACGGCTGTGCATCCGTGCTCTCCACAAACTTCCGCAACCCAGCCTGCACCGCCGGACGACTAAACAGTTCGCAGAAAATATCGATCTCCCGCCGCAACTCCTCCTGCGGAATCGGCTTGATAAACTTTTTCGCCGCAGCAGCAGTCGCCCGGTCAAACTTCCCAAGCTGCACTGCCGTCGCCCGCGCCGCCCGCAGTGCCTCGCCTTCGCCAACCACCTGGCTCACCAGCCCGATCTGCTGCGCCTTACTGGCATTGATACTGCGTCCTGTCAGCAACAGATCTCTCACCACAGCATTACCCAAATCCCGCTTCAGCCGCGGAATCCCGCCAAATCCGGGAATTAAACCCAGCCGCAACTCGGGAAAACAAAATCGCGACATCTTATCCGCGATAATCAAATCGCAAGCCAGCGCCAGCTCGAACCCTCCGCCAAACGTCACTCCATGCACCGCCGCAATCGTCGTTAAAGGAGCAGCATCAATCTGATTCAAAACGCGATGAATCCGCTCCAGAAAATCCCGTACGCCCCTGGCAGCTTCGGCTTTCTCCATCGCCTGCGACCGCTGGTAAAGCTCGCGCAAGTCCGCCCCGGCGCAAAATCCCGGCTTCATCTCGCTATAAATAATGAGTGCATGCGCCTCCGCCTGCATCATCGCCAAAGCATTTGCAAATTTCTCCAACTCATCCAGAGAGGCCGAACCCAGTTCGTTGCAAGGCTCTCGATGCAGGGCCAGTTCGATCACGCCGTCAGAAATACTCCAGGACAAGCCGCTTCCCGCACACTTGCTCGGAAACTGAAGCTCAGATTTCCCTTGGCTCACTCTGGCATCCTCGGCGTTCCCATTCATCGCCTGCACTAAACAGCCTGCCTCACTCGGTACATCCTCTCAATCTCTTCCTTCATCGCTGCTGTGATCGTGTCGCGCTTGAGCTTTCCATTCACCGTCAACATCCCGCTCTCAATCGAGAAAGCTTCCCCGCGGACGTAAAACGCCCGCACCTGCTTGTAGTGAGGCAACTCAGGATTCACCACGTCCAATGCGGATTGCACCTTCTCAGCGGCCACATTCCCGGTCACGATTGCCGACAAATATCCTCGTCCGTTCCCCACCACCACCACCTGCTGCGCTTCCGGCAAATTCTTTGCAATCGCACTCTCGATCGGCTCCGGCGAAATCTTGTGTCCCGAGCCGAGTACTATCAGATTCTTGATCCGCCCCGCAATCCGCCAGTTTCCGGCCGCGTTCACCTCGCCCTGATCGCCAGTATGGAACCATCCTTCGCGCAGCGCCTCGGCCGTCTGCTCCGGACGTTTCCAGTAACCCGAAAAAACATTGGGCCCGCGCACCAGGATCTCATCATGCTCTCCCAGTTTCATCTCCATGCCCGGAATCGCCGGCCCCACACGCCCCACCTCGACCCGGTTCGGATCATCCATCGTGCAAATCGCCGTAGTCTCCGTCAGCCCGTAAACCTGCAGCACGCGAATTCCCAGCATCATGAAATAGAGCTGCGTCTCCGCACTCAGCGGCGCCGAGCCGCAAATCAGCGCCTTCAGATTCCTTCCGATCATCTTCTTCCGAATCGCCGGAAATACCAGCGCATTCGCCAGCGCCAGCCAGATCGCATCTCCCGCTTTCGCCCGCCCATCCTGCCGCCGCGCCCACGCACCTTTCGCCCGCCCATAAATTGCTTGCGCAACTCCGCCCGTCTGCCAAAGCTGTTCATCCACCGCCCGCCGCATGCGCTCGAGCAGTTGCGGCACATTCAAGAAATAATCCGGAGCCACCACGCGCATGTCATTCGCAATTTTGGTCAGATCCATGTTGATCGTAACCAGGCTCCGCCGCTTCAGAAATGTCAGCAACGCGATCCACGAGGCCGCAAAGGTAAACGGCAAATAATGAAAGATGCAGTCCTGCCGGCTCGATTCCGATCTCGATCCGGACGCCGAACCGGACATCAACTGTTCCAGTCGCTCCGCCGTTCGCTCCAGCATGAAGCCCACATTCGCCGCCGTCAGCACCACGCCCTTGGCTTCCCCTGATGTTCCCGACGTATAAATGATTGTTACGGGACTGTCGTTGCCCACCTGCGGTCGCTCCAGTTGCACGCCTTCCACGCCGGCAAAAATCTCGTCAAACAGAAACTGCGGCGGAGCTTCCGCCCAACTTTGCGCAATCGCATCCCGCAACGCCGCATCGCCGCAGCACACTGCCGCCGGCGTACAGTCCTTCATCATCACCACCAACTCCGCCGGCGCTTGCCGCGAATAGAGAGGAACGACGATCAGCCCCTCGGCCATGAGCCCCAAATCCATCGCGACCCAGCGAATGCTGTTCGCCGCCAGCAACCCGCAGCGCTCGCCTTTCGGCAGTCCCTTGGAAGCGATAAAGGTCCTCGCCCTGCGCACAAGTTCCAGCAACTCGCGACCGGTCACTCCCGTGATTTCGCCGTCGCGAATCTCCGCAAGAATCCGCGTATCCGCAGCCACCTGCAGTTGCGAAAATATTTCTCCGACAAATGGAATGAGTGTGCTCAAGATAGAGATATGAATTGCCAGAAAGCACTTGCAAAGAACGCAACTCTAGTTGTAGGCCGCCACCAGCTCTCGCAGCCCTCGACTCATCGGCGGCAGATAATCTTCCCAACTCCACTCGCCCCGGCGCGTCTCAAACTCCGGATACCTTCTCTGCACTTCCTCCTCAAAATAAACGCCCATGCGCGCCATCACCTTCAAGTTCCTTACGACAGTCTGCGCAATTCCGGTTGCGATCGCTTCACCTTCACAACTCAGCTTTTCCAGAGCCACGAGCAGCTTGCCTTCCAGGTCCGGATCGTCCACCGTCATCAGCAAATCCTGATGTCCACGTTCCCGCATCAAGTTCCGAATGCGCTCATCCATCGTGATCCCCGCCGACGGCACCAGCCCCGGCATCGACGTCACAATCCCGTGATACCTCGACGAAGCCATCATGTGGCAAGCCCGCAGAATGCTCACCAGTTCGTACATGTTGTATTCGTCGGACGTCAGAACGGGCACACCGCCCAGCTTCTCCGAAATCCGGTTGGCCGGCCGCGCATCCAGCCGCTCCGTCGCCGCCAGAATCACAAAAACATTTTTCTTCTTGCGAAACGCATCCACCGCATTCGCAATCGCCGTCCAATATTTCCGGTATGCTTGCTCCGCCGCCGGCCCAGAGTTGTGAAAATAAACCGTGCGGTAGTGGCTGTCTTTGTAAGCTCCGGTCAAACTATGAGCCGCATACTTCGCAACCGAAGCCTTTACCGGCCACTCAAACGGATTAATCGGACACACCACCAGCACCGGCGTTCGCCCGTCCCAGCCGACTTTCTTCAGTACACTCTGCCCGTACTCCGCCGGACGCGGCTCAAACGTCCACGCGGTATCAGTCCCCAACTCCGTAGGTACGCCGAGCTCGCGCAGCACCGTCCGCGACTCTTCATTCCGCGTAATCACAAACGAATTCTTGCAATACCGCCCGCACATCTTCGCCACCAGTGGATCCATATGTCCGGCTTCCGCGCCATATCCCACGGAAAGCTTGTTCTGCACGGCGGCAATTCCCAGCGACCCAATCATCATCGTGGTCAGCGCGTTGGCAAACTTGCTTTTGAACATCGACCCTTCACACGCCACCACTCCATCGTGCTTCGGAACTTCATTCGCCAGAAACGGAGGAAAGATATCCGGCAGGTGCACCTGCTTCGTGCCCTCAAAGTATCCGCGGGAAAAGTCGAAATTCTGGCTCATCACGCTAAATTCCACCCGCTCCGCGCCCAGAATATGCCGGACCTGCCGCAGCATCTCTTCCACCCGAACATCCGAACCCATATTTCGCGTGCCGTTGTAACCCGCAAACAACAGCTTCAGCTTCTCGCCCGGCTGCCAGCGTTTGCCCTCGCCCAGCATCCATCCCGCTTTAGCGCGCTCGATCGACCCGCTCACCCAGGCTTCCAAAAGAAAGTCCATCATGCGGCTGTCCCTCCCGCCGCCACCGGCCAGGGCCGGTATTGATACGCGAAATTATTCTCGCGGCTGAACTTCAGCAGCGGATAGCAATACTCCGAAAACGCCACCGGCTTCTTCCCCAACTCCCGAGTTACCCGCGTGTTATCAAACACCGTATTCCACACCAGATACGGCATAAACACTTTCATCAGCGACGCGCCTTTGCCGATCGCGCCCGAGCGGTTCGCCAGAAAATTCACCGACCCCGCAAACGGACGCTCCACCACCGGCACAAACACCGGCGCGCGTTTCTGCTGAGCCGCAGCCAGCGCAGTGGTTATTTCGCGAAATGTCTGCGACCCCACTCCCGACGAAAGATGATACGTATCGTGCTCTGGACGTTCCTTCTGATGTAGCGTCGCAATCGCCTCCGCCACAAAATCCACGTTCACAATGTCGATCTTGTCCGTGGGACGAAACGGCAGCACCGGCAGTCCGGCCAGAAAAACAAACGCCTTGACCATGTCGAATTGCGTAGTCTGAGCATAGCGGCTGTCTCCCAGCACAATGCTCGGACGAAAAACCGTCTTCGGAGTCTCCGGCAGCAGCACGCGCATCATGTGCTCGCAGAATTTTTTCGTCCGCGCATAGGGATCGTAATCCGACCGCTCCCAATCAATCGCTCGATCCTCCGTCACCACTTCATTGTGCCGCTTCCCCGCCACCGCCACCGTACTCACCTGGCTGAAACGTCTCAATCCGTGATAATGCTCCGCACTTCGCGCCAACGTCAGAACTTCCAGCGTGCCGCGCAAATTCACGTTCAGGCAGCTTTTCTCCGATTTCCGGTTCAGCGACGCCGCGCAGTGAATCACCGAATCTGTCGTGTGCACCAACCGATCGTATTCGTCGCGAGCCAGTCCAAATCCGGGCGCCGTCAAGTCGCCGCGGAAAACCCGCACCCGTGTCTGCAGGAATTCATAAAACTGCGGGAACTCCAGATGCAGTTGCAGAGCCTGCCACAGCCGCCCTTGTGCCTCGCCATCATCCCGCGCCCGCACCAGCACATTGAGTGACGCGCCATGATCGCGCAGAAGATTGGCCGCCACGTGCGCCCCAATGTAGCCGGTCGATCCTGTAAGAAATATCGCCATTCACCACGTCCCGCCATTCGTCCCCGTCTTCACCGTCTCTCCATTCTGCAAACTTCGCGCCGGACGCGCCTCCAGCGGCCTTCCCTCAATCAGCGGATAAGTCCACTTGCGCAGCGCCGGAATATGTACATTGATCCAGTAATCCCACCAATCGAGCAGCCGCGCCTTGTATCCAAACTCCTCACGCTCGTCTTCCACCAGTGCGTGCGACAGCTTTTCCACGTTATCCGCCGCAAAATCGTGCTCATTGAACAGGATGAAAGGCTCGAACAACTCAATCAACTTCTCCAGCCGCTCCAGATTCCTCTCCGCCTTCACCAGTGGAGTTTTCTTAAGCGGCAGCGGCGACATGATCCGCTGAATCGATTTCACAATCGCCTTCTGCGCCGGCGCCGACATCCGCTGGTAGCGCTCCTTCGAAACCGGAATCGCATCAAACCGCAGCCGCAGCCACGATTCCAACCCCTCCTGCGCGCGGTAATGTTTCCGGTGCGCCAGCGACGTCAGCTCAATCGACCGCCCCATGTCACAGGGATTCGTAACCGACGTTGCCAGCTGGTAAAGCGAATCCTGCCGCCGCTCCACAATCGCCGCCGCGATCAAAGTCATCCCCGCGCACACCGCGTCCACCGGAATAATATCCAGCCGCTTGCTCTCATTTGACGGCAACTGCCGAAAATATGTCCCCAACAAATAAGACAGCGAAGCCGAAGTGTTGATCCCCTCATTCCACCCCAGAAACGGCTTCGCCACTGAAGTCTCAACAATCGCGGGGCGCACCACCGCAATTGGCAGCCCCGCTCCATGCTTCACCATCAGCGATTCCGCCAGGCTCTTGGTCAGCGTGTAAGTATTCGGCCAGCCCAGCTCCTTCGCCCGCCGCGTCCCCGCTTCCGTCAAATAAGTTTTCAACCACCGGATGCGGTTCTTGCGGATCTGGTTCTCCAAAGCCGCGCCCTGCAAGCCTTTCGCCGCATGCTCCTTCGCCAGCGACTGCATTTTCAATCCGGCAGTCACTTCGGCGCCCTCGGCCTGCGTTTCCGCCTGCGCAATCACATCATGCAGCGAACGCCACTCCTGTTCCGCATCAAAGTTCGGCACGCGATGCGGCGTGTAATTCGGAATCAGCTTCTCCGTCACCCGCCCATCGCGTTCTCCCGCCACGTAGCAAGTAGAAAGATGCAGAAGCCCCGCGTGTTCTGCGCCCCGCACAAACTCCAGGATGTTCATCGCCGCATCCGTGTTCGTCGCCAGCGCATCCCGCAAGTCCGGATTGAAGTCGGTCAATCCTGAACTATTCACGATCAGATCAAGATTCCTCTGCAGCCGCCTCGCCACTTCCTCATTCAGCCCCAATCCCGCCCGCGTGACGTCGCCCTCCACCACCTCCACTTTATCGCGCAAATATTCCGCAAGCCCCGCCCCGTACTTCTCAAACAGCGGATCGAAAACCGGCGACTCTTCCACAATCTTTTCGAACCGCTGCTGCGCCGGATTTGATTTCTGCCGCCGAATCAGCAGATAAATCCGCCCAATCTTCGGCAACTCCATCAGCGTATTCGCCAGCCACACTTTCCCAATGAACCCCGTCACTCCGATCAGCATCACGTGCTTGCCCGCCAAAGCCCGCCGCACGGAAAATTCCTGCGCCTGCCTCTGCCCCTCGAAATGCACGATCGGATTTTCCCGCACCGCCGGCTCTCGCCCCGACCCAATCGTCGCCGCCCGCAGTTCGTCCACTGTGATATCCAGTTGCCGCGCCAGCGTCTTTGGCGCTCGCCGTCCATCCGGACTCTGCTCCCGGATCCGCGCGAATGCTCCCCGCGGCCGGATCACGGGTTCCAGCAACCGCCCGGTAGCCACGCCATCGCGAAATTCCAGTCGGTTCGCCACAATCCGCTTCACTCCCAGATGCTGTGCTAGCGGCTTCATCACGTGTTCCAGCGCCTGACTCACCAGCACCACATCCGCACCCGAGCGCACCAGTTCCCTCACCCGCTCCGCCCCATGCGTTTTCAGCTCAGGCTTCAATCTGTATTGAAAATATTCTTCGCCCAGCAGATCCAGGCGGTCCCGCGTCACACCTCGCAGAGTCGTATGCACCCCTCGGGTCGCAAACTTCCGGTTCGTCGAATACAGAAACGGACGCAGCGCCGCCATCAGGAAGATCAGCCCCCGCCGCCGGAACCGCTCCGCGAAGGTCTGCGCGTTCCACGTAAAGAAGGCCACCGGCTGCACCACCGTCAGGTCAAGCAGGCTCCCTTCCACCCGCCAGTACACGGTAGGGGACGCGACGGACGGCACGCGAGGGTTATGGTTTGAAGGCTCCAAGTGGTTTGACCGTCCCAAAATATGCTTCGTCCCACAGCGATTCTGAACCAAGGTGGACGAATCTCCTATTGTAAACAATGGCCCCACTCCCCGCGAGGGTTGTGTCGCAACGGGATCAGGCGGAGATGTTTATGTGGGGACAGTCGCCCTCGGCTGTCCGTCGAGCGAAACTCGACCTCTTCGCGGCAAACTATGCCACGACCCACCGCCCGGTTTTCACACTCCCTTAACAATCCTTCCGTATAGTGGCGACCTTTAGCACCTCGCAACCACTTCAAACCCTAGCGACCTGAGGAGCAACCATGGCCACTGCATCACAGACTCTACTCGACCAAAAACTCTCCCGCTCCCCGGGCAAAATCGGGATGCTGGTCTTCGGTATCGTGCTGGTCATCGGCGTCGCCTACGCCGGCTCCAGCTTGCTTCACGATCTTTCCACCATCCACAACGAATCCGTCCTGCCTTTCGTGCTTCTGGGGGTTGCTCTGCTGGTCGCTCTCGGTTTCGAGTTCGTCAACGGATTTCACGACACGGCCAACGCCGTGGCCACGGTCATCTACACTCACTCGCTCGAACCTCACATTGCCGTCGTGTGGTCGGGCTTCTGGAATTTTCTCGGCGTGCTCGCTTCCAGCGGCCTGGTAGCCTTCGCCATCGTCTCGCTACTGCCGGTCGAATTGATCCTTCAGGTCGGCAGCAAAGCCGGATTCGCCATGGTCTTCGCCTTACTGGTAGCCGCCATCATCTGGAACCTCGGCACCTGGTGGTTCGGCCTGCCTGCCTCCAGTTCGCACACGCTAATCGGCAGCGTCATCGGAGTCGGCATCGCCAATCAACTGATGAACGCCAGAAGCGGCACCAGCGGCGTCGACTGGGGTCAAGCCGCCAGCATCGGTAAATCGCTGTTGCTCTCGCCCATCGTGGGTTTCGGTTGCGCCGGGCTTTTATTGCTCCTCGCCAAAGCTCTCATCAAGGATCCCAAACTTTATAGTGCTCCCGAAGGCACGGAACCGCCGCCCTTTTACATCCGCTGCCTGCTCATTCTCACCTGCACCGGCGTCAGCTTCTTCCATGGCTCGAACGATGGACAAAAAGGCATGGGCCTGATCATGCTCATCCTCATCGGCACAGTTCCCACCGCCTATGCTCTCAATCACGCCGTCACCTACAAGGATTCGCAGGATTTCATCGCCGTCTCCCTCCAGGCCGCCGACGCCCTCACCAAATACGTCAGCCCAAACGCCGCCATCAGCGATGCCCATGAAGATGTCACCGATTACATTCGGACCAAGGATTTCACTCCCAACACCATGCTCGCCCTGCGCACCCTGGTCAGCGACATCGGCAACGAGACGGCGCTGTACAAAGAGATGAAGAACATCCCCAACGACCGCGTCCGGAACTTCCGCAACGACATGTATCTCATCAGTGAGGCCATCCGCCTCATGCAGAAGAATCACAATCCAACTTTCTCCGCTGCTGACACCGCCATCCTCGCCAACTACAAAAAGCACATCGATCACTCCACCCGCTTCATACCTCTCTGGGTAAAGGTCGCCGTAGCCCTGGCCCTCGGTCTCGGCACCATGGTTGGATGGAAGCGCATTGTAGTAACGGTCGGGGAAAAAATCGGCAAGCAACATTTGACCTACGCTCAGGGCGCGGTCGCCGAAATCACCGCTATGGCAACGATCGGCGCAGCCGACGGATTCGGTCTCCCCGTCAGCACCACCCACGTGCTCTCCTCGGGAATCGCCGGCACCATGGCGGCCAACCATTCCGGAATTCAGTGGTCTACGGTACGCAATCTGGCTCTGGCTTGGGTTCTTACCCTGCCCGTAGCCATGATGCTGTCGGGATCCTTATTCTGGCTCTTCCGCAAGACGTTCTAGGGAAATCGATGTTTGGGAGTCGAAGGCTCGGGAAGGGCACGGCTTCAGCCGTGCCGTTTAGGTAGCGTTGAAGATGGGCTTCAGCCCCTGAGGTTCGCGTCGCATCGCCGCGAAATCAAGCCGATGCGCCTGACGAAGCCGCCAGCCCGCGTTGTTTGCGCAACTCTGCCAGGAACGCGTCGGCGGTAAGCGCAGCCTGGCTGCGGAATAGTCCCAGCAACATATCTTCGATTTCACCATCTGCCGAGGCGACAGGTGGTGCATTAGAAGACTCAGTTTCCAGCCCTTCCGGCTCCACCAGCAACTCCGGCAGCACGTCGCGATGCTCCGTCAGCAGGCTCAAGAACTTTTCCAGCAGCGCGCGATGCTCCGGAGTGTTCTGGGTGAACTCCACTCCCATCCCCTTATCGGGATGCATGATCCGGACCACGCCTTCGGTTCTCAAGTCGATTCCGCCCGCTCGCATTGACAAGGTCACGCGCGTCGAAACCGGAAACGGCGAACTGATCTCGAGATAGCACCCACCCAAACTCAAATCCGTAAGCTGGCAAGTCGCTGGCGGGTCGTCCTTTTCTGCATCCGGAGAATTTCGCCCCAGCCATTCCCGCAACTGCTGCGTAAATTCCGACGAGGGATTCTCGAAGCGCAAACCCACCTGCTTCCCCGTTCCCTCCCACGCAAACTCCGCGTGAACCTCTAAAGGTTTAGGTGAACCCGGCAGGGTAAACACCAGCGTCCAGCGCCCCAATCGCCGGCTGCGCCGCGGCAGGCTCACTGCCAGGCCGCCTTCGCCGAGATCGGTGGTGTTGACCTTGAAGTGGGTATCCGATTCGCGGCTGGTCATCTCCACCGGAATATTCACAGACACCCGCGAGTTCCGCCGCCGTTCCTTCTTCATCAGCGCCCGCGCCGCGCGAAAACTCGACTTCGACCGTTCCACTGACACCGGCTTGTACAGGATGAAATGCGCTCCAATCTCAAATGCCGACCGCAGCCCAACCTCCGGATCCAGAATCGCCACCGCGATGGCCCGCTTGTTGCACGGCGCCGCCCGCGCGCTGCGCAGCACCGCTGCCGCGCCGGGCCCGGCACAATCCACGATGATCGCCTCAAACCGCTCCCGAGTCAGCTTGCGCAGCGCAATCTCCGAACTAGCGCACAACTCTACGCTGATGTCCAGATCGCCCAGCGTCCGGCGCAGCACACGCACGATCTTGTCGTCGGAACAAAGCAGAAGCGACTTCAGATTCATGGCCCGGTCTTAAATCCTTCCGGCCCGGTCGTAGTCCCGCAACCTGAGCCGTAACGGGCATGTTTCGCCTGCGGAATGCGGGCAAGACACGGCCCCCACTCACACTGTAAGCCGCTCCAAAAGCCCATTCAATGGCCCCTTGGCGCCAGAAGTTACGGGGGTAACCTCTGAGGCTTACAGATTAAGGAGCCAACCTTCAGCTCGGATGTGAACTCACATCTGCGACAAAAAGATCACGATGAGGGGTACCGAATCCGCCAAGACCGTCGCCCAAAGCCAACTCGCGGCCACCTAATAAGAACAATGAAGACAATTACTTAGAAATGTCTTACTAAAGCGATACCGCTTACATTCTGATTGACTTCCAGCAAAGATTGCCCTAACATACTGAGTCTCCGAACAGCATTAGGATGAGTAGGTAGGAGCACGCCAAGCTGTGCAAGCCTAGGTTGTGTTTTTCCATGAATCCCAATAGCCTCCGGAGAATCATATAGATAGAGCAATCGATAGATTTCATTCCCCCTTTGTAGGAAAGGCATTTTGCATGGCGAAGCGTCGCGGAAATCCCAACTGGGGCAAGCCCGAGCCCATCGGCCCGATCGTCCCCACCATCACCGAGTTTGAGCAGGTAGTACGCGAATACAAGCTCACCCCCGACCAGTATCTGCGCTCAACGCGCCTGCGCGAGTGGGCCCGCCGCAACAAGAATTCAAAGTACATCCCCGAGCCGCTGCTGGAAGCCTGGGGTTTCGAAATCGAATCCACTCTGTAACCGTAGCCGTAAGGATTTCTCAAGGGTCGCACATGCGACCCTTTTGCTTTTGAGCCGATGTTCTGCAAAACTCTTGTCATTCCGACCGAAGCGATAGCCGGTAAGCAGACTTGTCATTCCGACCGGAGCGGAGCGCTAGCGAGCGAAGTGGAGGAACCTGCTTTTTGTGTACCCCTTCCCCAGCCCCCGCCTGAAGCAAGATGCCCATGCTCAATCTCCTCAAAATCCCGCTCCCCGAACTCTTCGCCGTCCTGGCGGCCGTAGCCTTCGCCGCCGGCCTAAACGTCTACGCCACAGTAGCCGCCCTAGGCCTGCTAGCCCGCTTCGGACACGTCCCCCTCCCGCCAGCCCTTCAACTCCTACAGACCTGGCCAATAATCGCGGCCAGCACAGTTCTCTTCACCATAGAATTCTTCGCCGACAAAATCCCCGCCTTCGACCTGATCTGGAGCGCCCTCCACACCTTCGTCCGAGTCCCCGTAGCCGCCCTCCTAGCCTACGGAGCCACCCGCCAGCTAACCCCCGACGAACAACTCCTCGCAGCCGCCCTGGGAGCAGCCATAGCCCTGGCCGCCCACTCCGGCAAAACCGCCCTCCGCGCCGCCGTAACCCCCAGCCCCGAGCCCGTCTCGAACATCACCCTAAGCCTAGCCGAGGACGCCCTGGCCATCTCCCTAACCTGGCTAGCCACCCGCCACCCCTACGCCGCGGCCACAATAGCGCTAGCCCTGGTAGCAGTAATAGTCCTGCTGGCAAGAGCAGTAATCCAAGCCATGCGCAATTTGTTTCAGGGCGCAGAAAAAGAGCTGGCAGGATAAGTTGTAGCGCCGGCGTCCCGCCGGCTTCAGCAGTCAGTAGATGTGGGGACAGCCGCCCCCACCTGTCCGTCGAGAGAGGTCGACTCCATGTGGATGCGTCACTGTTCGTGTGGAACGTACACTCCCGTCCGTTGCCTTTGACTTTGCCGTAGCGCTGAACCTCACCCCTCGCTATCCCGGCCGCTGCGCCGCCTCTGCCCTAACCGTCTCCACCACCCAATCCATCACCACCTCCCGCACCTGCTTCCGGGCCTCCTCCGTCGTGACGTGTCCCGTTGCCTTCGCTGAAAGAGCCTTAACTCCCGCTTGCCCCGCAACCACCTCCTCCTGCGCAGCGATCCCCTCTTCTTCCTCCGCGTCTACCTCGTCGTCCTCCACCTCATCACCCTCATCATCAAAGTCCTCTTCAAACCACTGCGGACCCCCCATGCAGGTCCTGTTCACATCGCCGCGGTCGATCACAACGTCCGTCGCATCCCGCGCCTCAAACTCCGTATTTCGCAAGTTGCAGCTGGCAGTCTGCAGCGCGTAGAGCATCAGCGCCGCCGTCTTGTGTTCCATCTGACCGGTGCCGAGCAATTGCATCACTTGCATAAGCGCCATCTGCACCGAATTCGCATCCTCGAGCAACGGAACCACAAACCGCGCCTGCCCGAACTGGCTCCCCATAATCCGCGCCCGCTGCTCCTGGCAACGCACATGAAAAAAGCAAAGCCGCCGACGCCGCAGCGCCGGAGACCCACACTGCGTCCCATTCACCTTCACATGCTGACACCGGTTCACATTTTCCAGCCCCATATTCTCCTCACACCTCTACCCCGAAACCATCGGAGATCGAACCAAATAGAGACCGCCCTCCGCTGCCTTCAGAGATTCAGGATTATCGTAAGTTTCGCCCCAAGCAGGCTGAAACGCTCCAGTTCGAGAAGGCTCGGGAAGGGCACGACTTCAGTCGTGCCGCTAAGTCCCCTCAAAACCAGCCGCGCTTCAGCGCCTGCTAATTCCAGTATTCCCATTTCGGAATGAGAGGCAAGGTCATGTGAACATCGAAAGAAATAAGCCTGTGGAAATTCGCAGAGGATGCTGATTCCGATGCGGGGCAGCACCCGGCATCCGGCGGTGTATTGCCGCAGCGCACGATGGGGTTGGCGGACGGCGCACTAACCGAGGCCTGCAGTCGCCGACCCGAGGCCTGCAGTCACCCGCGTAGGCCTGGGCCGCTGTGGTAGGCCTTCCAAGCCATCTCCGAGGCCTACCAGCGACTTATCACCAAACGCCTCCAGCTTCTGTAACGCGGGTGCCCCATTTCTCGCGTCCTTTGCGAGAAGTGGGATTCCACGACCCTAACCCTCCTGGGGTTTGATCCCGAGTAATTCTCCACAGCCCTCCTGTGACATCTAACCTTGCGCCCCATCCCAAATTCCTTCATCATTGCCCCAGCAGAGGAAGTACAGCTAGCCGAACGAAGCCAAGCCGTAACTCCTTTGCTTCCAAGATTTTGATCTCTAAGTTCTTTAAGCTCCGGATTTTGCGAGGAATTTCTCGCTAACCCAATGATTCCCCAAGACCCAGGGGGGAGGGGGTATCAACGATCTTTTCAAAATCAAAGCATCAAACGGAGCAGAGAAAGCTGTTCCACGCAGCCCCGGAAAAAGATATTTGCAGCAGAAATCCACAGCTACGCGGGAAACGGCCCTCCGCTACTCAGCCCCTGTCATCCTGAGGCAGCGGAGTCCTCGGCGAAAGCCGAGGGCTCCCAACGAAGAGCCTGCCCTGAGCTTGCCGAAGGGACCTATGCAACTCGCGTGCGGCGCCGACGCTGCCGGCGAGTGCAGAGGTCCTTCAGACCGCAAAGAACGCGGGCCTCAGGATGACAATGCGCATTTTGGCCTCGACGGACCCCCCGCTGATGTGGTATAACAGTTATACTCATGCGATTTGATTTCGATCAGCGCAAGAGTGAGCGTTTAAGAGCCAATCCGAAACGGGGAATCGGATTCGAGGAGGCGCAGGGACTGTTTGACCGCCCTTACTACCTCGACCAGCGCTCGGACTGCCCCGAACAGTATCGCGCCATCGGCTGGGTCGGGGACGGTCTGTACTCCGTCATCTTCGAGGTGCGGGAGGACGAGCAAGGAGAGTATTACCACCTTGTGACGCTCTGGAAAGCCACAAAGCAGGAGCGGCAACTTTATGAAGAGCACTCATAAGACGCGAAAGGCAGCATCCGCGGAAACCATTGCGCGGCTGGCCGACCGGGGCAGGGACGTCTCCCGGTTCTTCACCAACAAGGGCCAGATGATGAGTCCAATCCAAAGGGTGAACGTGGATCTCGCGCCCGGCATGTTAGAAGAGCTGGACAGGGCCGCTCAGGAACTGAACGTCAGCCGTCAGGCAGTGATTAAGACCCTCATTCGCCAGGCGCTCGATCAGCAGTATCTGTCGCGGGCTCACGGTCCGCAGCGGGCCAGGAAGGGGTGAGTCAATCATGAGCACGCAAGCTTTCGCCGACGTCCCCACCGCTATCGAGGAGATCCGCGCCGGCCGCATGATCGTGGTCGTCGACGACGAAGACCGCGAGAATGAAGGCGACATCACTCTCGCCGCCGAGAAGGTCACGCCCGAAGCCATCAACTTCATGGCCAAGTATGGACGCGGCCTGGTCTGCCTCACCATGACCGAGGAGCGCCTCGCTCACCTCCGCATCGGCCCCATGAGCGCCGAGAACACGTCGCAATACGGCACCGCATTCTGCGAAGCCATCGACGCGCGTGAGGGAGTGACCACCGGCATCTCCGCCTACGATCGCGCCCGCACGATTCAGGTGGCGATCGACCCGGCGACGCAAGCCGCAGATCTGGCGCGCCCCGGCCACGTCTTCCCTCTCCGCGCCCGTAAAGGCGGAGTGCTCGTCCGCGCCGGACAAACCGAAGCCTCAGTAGATCTGGCGCGCCTCGCGGGACTGATTCCCGCCGGCATCATCTGCGAAATCATGAAGGACGATGGCACCATGGCCCGCGTCCCAGACCTCATCGAGTTCTGCCACCAGCACAACATGAAGATGCTCACGGTGGCAGAGCTGATCCGCTACCGCATGGCTCACGAGCGCTACGTGCATCGCGTAGGCGAAGCCTTAGTCGACACCCGCTTCGGCGAGTTCCGCCTCATAGCTTATGAGAGCGAGGTGGATGGCGGCGAATCACACGTGGCCTTAATTAAAGGAGACGTAGAAAATAAAGACGAGAAGAACGACGCGCCAGTGCTGGTCCGCATGCACGCCCATTGCCTGATGGGAGACGTGTTCGGCGCAACCGGCTGCGAGTGTCACGCCACGCTCGAAGGCTCGCTGCGTAGGATCGCCCAGGAAGGACGCGGCGCTCTTATTTATTTACACCAAACCTCAAAGGGATTTTCGATCGAGAAAGCCGGCGAGCGCAGCGCCCTCAGCTTCCATCGCGGCCGCAAACTTCCATCACTGCTCGACAACGAACGCCAGACGCAACGCGAGATCGGAATCGGCGCCCAGATTCTTTCCGACCTGAATCTGCGGCGCATTCGTCTGCTCACAAATAGGCCCAAACGTGTGGCTGCGCTCGAAGGTTTCGGAATAGAAATCGTCGATCAGGTGCCAGTGGAATTGAACGGAGTAAAGGCAGGAAAAAACTAAAGGCCGCAGGCGCGGCCGGTTTTCTAAAACGGTTTGCGCACGACGACTTCGCTCTCGCGGATAAAGAACTGCGCCGAGCAGTCCCCCGAGCCGCAGATGACGGGCACCAAGCCGTTGATTTGCCGCCGCGTAATCAGGCCCAGCATGCCGCAGGATGGACAGGCAAGCACGGCCCAGTAAGGGTCTTCCTTCTCGCCAACTTCGCCGGCGTTTTCGAGGACAAAAATTGTTCCGGGCTGCATCTGTTCGGGAATCCATTCGTTCAGAACGTCAAGTTCTCCGACCATGCATTCCTCCTATGTTCCGCTACCGCGACCGAATCCCGACTCGCACTTGCCTAAGAAGCTTTTCTAGCACGTCGACGCATCGCCGGCGATGTTACGGAGGTACTCGTTTTTCTGGCGACCACGTCAGCCCGCACTTGCCGCACGGCGTCGCTGAGGCAGATTCCTAGAATGGGCTGACTGGAATTCTTCAAGATGTCTACGATCTGCCGCGCCGAAGTTTCCAGATAGAGATGCTTGCCGTCAGTGAGCAGGTGAACTTCGGAGTTGCGGCCGACGATTTCGGCTAGGCCTTTGCCGAACTCACGCTGGAGGAAACGCATCACCTTGCGGACTCCCTGCAAGGAGAAACCTTTGCGGCGCAGTTCACAGATGACAGCCATTTCGGTGAGGTTCTGCATAGAGTACACACGGCGATGTCCGACCCGCTGCGGCTTGACCACTCCCCGCTCGTCCCACCACTGGAGCTGGCGCGCGGTTACGCCGGTCAGAGCGATCACCTCCTGCGATGAAAAACTATCTTGCATGAATCCCCGTTCCATTTCCTGGGCAATCTGTTTGAAACAGTCTGCGAGCCGAATGTTTGAAACATTCTAGACGTGAGCTGGCTGGTGTCAACGGAGATTCGCGAGGGAGGGTTAACTAGAAGAGTGCGGACGGACAGCCGCCGCCGACGAAGTGGACGATTTCCAGGCGGTCGCCGTCTTTGAGGTGAGTCTGCAGCCAGCGGTCGCGGGGGACGATGTCGCGGTTGAGTTCGACCGCTACGCGGTCGGGCTTCATGGCTAGGGATTCGATCAGCACCGCGAGCGTGAAGTCGCCGGTGGGCCCGGGTGCGGCGAAGTTGCGCTCTTCTCCGTTGATGTGCAGATTCATTTCATTTCCAACCAGAACCGCTGAGAACTGTATCTCTGTGAGCCGTATTGTCTCACGCGGCGGGACGACGCCTCGCTGCGCTCGGCTGGACCTTCGGCTTCGCTCAGGGCAGGCTCTCGAGGCGGCCGTCCGCGCGCGGACACGTGGGCCATCTCCACATGCTTCGGCCGCCGGGACGGCGGCGCTACATTCATGCCTTGCGTAGGGCGAACTTACGGGTTACCGTGCGGCCCTGGTGACTGGCTTGCACCATTACGGAGGCGTCGGCCAAGGCAGATTCCTCGACCTCGATTGAGATCTGGGCGGCACCTCCGGAATCGGTGACCGCCTGAGTGTAGAAAGGGGCGGCATCGGGACGGGCAAAGCGGAAGGTGAGGCGGGCGCTGGGCACAGCCGCGCCGTCTTCGGTGACACGCAATTGCATGGTCAGATTACGATCGTTGTGAACCGAGGCGGCATTTTCCCATTGGACATCGAGTTGCTTGATGCCGGCCAGGGCGTCGGTTTCCGCGCGGTCGAGGACGGTTTCCAGCTTGCCTTCGCGGATGGCTTCGAGCACGAGGCGATGCTGATCGCGGAGTTGCTGTTCTTTTTGAGGATCGCCAAATCCGACTTCGGCGGCTGATTTCGCATAGGAGATCGCCCTTTTGCCTATGCACCTGCCACGGACGAAGACCTGAGTCTGAAGCAATTTCTCGCTCTCGCGCGCCTCGCTCTGCACGTGGTAGATGGTGTCGACATGTTTTACATCGGTGTTAAATCCAAAAATCATGAGGATCCTGAAATCCTTTTTGCCGAATCAGCAAATGCGTGGCCGAATCCCTTGACACCCTTGCAGAGTAGCACCTAATCTAGAATGTTTAATCGATGCTTCGCGCGAATTATATATAGCCTGTCCTATGCCCGACAATTATTTCGCTGGCTACCTGCCGTTTCTGATCCACCTTTTTCTTGCCGCCGGAATTGCGACCGCCATTATCGCGCTTTCGTGGCTGATCGGGGAGCGTAAACCGACCCGGGCCAAGATGTCTGCCTATGAATGCGGCATGACGCCGGTGGGGGACACGCGGGGGCGCTTCTCGGTGCAGTTCTACCTGGTGGCCATGCTGTTCATTCTGTTCGACGTTGAGGCCGTCTTTCTTTATCCGTGGGCGGTGATTCTGCGCGATTTGAAACATTTCGGGTTGTGGGAAATGTTCGTCTACATCGGCATTGTTCTGGTCGGCTTCTTTTATGTCTGGAAGAAGGGCGTTCTGGAGTGGGGCCCGGCCAGGGATCGGCGAGGAGAATTTTGATGGCCAATTCCCCAGCCATCACCGATCTGGAGCAACTGAAGGGTCATCCGGCGGTGGCGCGGCTGCTGGCGTGGAAGCCTTCGGCGGTTACGGGAGTGAAATTCGACCGCGATGAGATGACGATTTATGTTGATCGCGAGAATCTGCGCGAGGCCTGCGCCCTGCTGAGGGATGATGCGGAGTGCGCCTTCAACTTCTTATCGGATGTCACGTGCGTGGATTGGTATCCGGCGGAGCCTCGGTTTGAAGTGATTTATCACCTGCTTTCGATTCCCAAGAAGGAGCGGGTACGGCTGAAAGTGCGGCTCGACAGTGCGAGTCCGGCGCTTGAGTCGCTTACTTCACTTTGGCCCGGGGCTAATTATTTTGAGCGCGAAGTATTTGACCTTTTTGGCATCCGCTTTACCGGGCATCCTTATCTGCGGCGCATTCTGATGCCGGAGGATTGGGAAGGTTATCCGCTGCGGAAAGACTATCCGGTGGAGGGTTACCGCTAGGCTTCGTCATGGCTTACCTTGCTCCCACGCCCGTGCTCGAACCCGGCCAGGATCGGACCATGATCCTGAACATGGGGCCGCAACATCCTTCGACGCATGGCGTGCTGCGCGTGCTATTGGAGATTGACGGCGAGACGGTGGTGCGGATTATGCCGGACATTGGCTTTCTGCATACCGGAATCGAAAAGACCTGCGAGGCCAAGTTTTACCAGCAGGTGGTGCCGTTGACGGACCGCATCGACTATCTCTGCCCCATGACCAACAACCTGTGTTACGTGCTGGCGGTGGAGAAGCTGCTGGGGCTGGAGATTCCTCCGAAGGCGCAGTGGCTGCGGGTGCTGTTGAACGAGTTGACGCGGATTAATTCGCACCTGGTGTGGCTGGGCACGCATGCCATGGATATTGGTGCTTTGACCGTGTTTCTGTATTGCTTCCGCGAGCGCGAAGAAGTGCTGAAGATGTTTGAGATGGTCAGCGGGCAGCGCATGATGACCTCGTATTTTCGCGTGGGAGGAGTGGCGCTGGAACCGCCGCTGGGATTCTTTGAACGGGTTCGCGAATTTGCCGGGCGCTTTCCTGAGAAAGTGGATGAATACGAAAACCTGCTCACGGGAAATCCAATCTGGATGATGCGGACCAAAGGCGTGGCCAAGCTGACTGCGGAAGACGCTATAGCTCTAGGGGCTACCGGGCCGACGCTGCGTGGAAGCGGTGTGGATATCGATTTGCGCCGTGATATGCCGTACTCGGGATATGAGAATTTCAAGTTCAAGGTTCCGGTGTTGCAGGAAGGTGATGTCTTCGCGCGGTACATGTGCCGGGTGCGGGAACTGCGGGAATCGAATGAGATTGTGAAGCAGGCTCTGGATGGGATGCCGGAAGGGCGGATCAAGGCGGACGCTCCAGGCATTGTGCTGCCCGACCGGGAGAAGATGAAGACGCAGATGGAAGCGCTCATCTATCACTTCAAGATTATTACTGAGGGCTTTGCTGTGCCGGCGGGTGAGGTTTATCAGGCGGTGGAGTCGCCGCGGGGTGAGATGGGCTACTACATTGTCAGCGACGGGACGGCCAAGCCTTATCGCGTGCATATGCGATCGGCGTGCTTTGCGAATTTGCAGACGCTCGGGAAGATGTGCGAGGGCGGGTTGATTGCGGATGTGGTGGCGGCCATCGGGAGTATCGATATCGTGCTCGGGGAGATCGATCGATGAGGTTTTCTGACGAGTTCGAGGCGCGGTTTGCGGAGATGGTGCCGCACTATCCGACGAAGCGGTCGGCTTTGGTGCCTACTTTGCTTTATGCGCAGGATGAGGTTGGATTTTTGTCCGATGAGGTGATCGCCGAACTTGCTGGACGACTTGATCTGACCGAACTCGAAGTGCGCAACGTGATCAGTTATTACTCGATGCTGACTACGAAGCCGCGGGGGAAGTTCAACGTGCAGGTTTGCACGAACATCAGTTGCCTGGTACGCGGGGGCGAGAAGATCCTGCATCATTGCGCTGAGAAGCTGGGCGTGGGCCACAAGGGAACGACGCGTGACGGGCTGTTCACGCTCGAGGAAGTGGAATGCATTGGAGCTTGCAGCTGGGCTCCGGCGGCGCAGGTGAATTACGATTTTCACGAGAACCTGACCACTGGGAAGATGGATAAAATTCTGGATGAGTATCGGGCAAAAGGAACGCAGTAGAGAGTATTTGGTTATTTTGCAATCGGGTAATTTTGTAATTTGAAATCTGAACCGCACTGATCCGGCATAGTTTTCTATTACCAAATTACCCGATCACTAAATTACAAAATGGCTTCTTTGGTGTCCCATCCCGATGAGGTAAAGGTCGTCTCCCGGCGCTTCGGCCAGGGTGCGACGAATATCGACCGCTATCTCGAACTGGACGGTTACAAGGCCGTACGGAAGGCGCTGGGGATGGAGCCGGACGCGATCATCAATGAAGTGAAGAATTCTGGGCTGCGCGGACGCGGTGGCGCTGGGTTCTCGACCGGGATGAAGTGGTCGTTTGTTCCCAAGCAGTCGGCGAAACCGAAGTATGTGCTGTGCAATGGCGATGAGAGCGAGCCCGGAACTTGTAAGGACCGGCTGATTTTTGAACATGACCCGCACTCCGTGATCGAAGGAGTGATGATCGGTGGGCTGGCGGTGGGCGCGCGTAGCGGCTACATCTACATCCGCGGCGAATATCGATATTTGTCAGTGATCATGCAGAAGGCGATTCGCGATGCTTATGCCAAGGGTTTTCTCGGCAGGAATATTTTTGGTAGCGGGCGCGACTTCGATATTTACTGGCACGGCGGAGCGGGAGCCTATGAAGTGGGAGAAGAGTCGGCGCTGATGGAGTCGCTCGAAGGCAAGCGCGGGATTCCACGAATTCGGCCGCCGTTTCCCGCCGTCGTTGGTTTGTGGGGCGGTCCGACTGTCATTAATAATGCGGAAACTTTGGCTAGCGTTCCTCACATCATGCTGGGCGGAGCTGAGTGGTATGCGAAGATTGGCACGCCGAAGAACGGCGGCACGCGGCTGTTCTGCCTCAGCGGCAATGTGGCGAAACCTGGCGTGTACGAACTGCCCATGGGCTACAACCTGAAGAAAATGATTTATGAGGTTGGCGGCGGTATTCCGAATGGGCGCAGGCTGAAAGCGGTGGTTCCCGGCGGATCTTCTACGCCTTGCCTCACCGAAGACGAGATTGATGTCAACATGGATTTCGATTCGGTGGCGAAGGCTGGGTCGATGTTAGGTTCGGGCGGCGTGGTGGTGCTCGATGACCGGCAGTGCATTGTAAAGTTTGCGCTGCGGACTATGAAGTTTTATCAGCATGAGAGTTGTGGGTGGTGCATTCCCTGCCGCGAGGGAACGGACTGGCTGAAGAAAACGCTGGTGCGTTTTCACTCGGGCGGCGGCGTGAAAAAGGACATCGACAACATGCAGTATTTGTCGGAAAACATGCTGGGGCGAACGTTTTGTCCGCTGGGCGATGCGGCCGCGATGCCAATGATCGCGTTCGTGAAGAAGTTCCGCAGAGAGTTTGAAGATCACCTGGAAGGCCGGCCTTGCCAGTATGAGGAGACGGGCGTGGCGGAAGAAGTAATGGCGTAGCGCCGCCTCGAAGCGCGGGCGAATGTCCGCGGGATTTGGATTGATGATGGTAGCGCGGGCGAGACGCCCTCGCGAGAGCCGGCGGGACGCCGGCGCTACTTGGCGTTACTTATGGCTGACGTAACACTTACAGTTGACGGCAAGAAAGTCACGGCTCCGGCTGGGACGCTGCTGATTGAGGCTTGCAAGACCGTGGGCATTGAAGTGCCTTCGTTTTGCTATTACCCCAACCTTTCTTTGCAGGGCGCTTGCCGCATGTGCCTGGTGAAGATTGAGAAGATGCCGAAGCTGCAGACTGCTTGTACCACCGTGATCAGCGAAGGGATGATCGTGACTTCGGATAGTGCGGAGATCAAGCAGGCGCGTAAGTCGATGCTGGAGATGCTGCTGGGGAACCATCCGTTGGATTGTCCGGTGTGCGACGCCGGTGGCGAATGCGAACTGCAGGACATGACGTTCTCCTACGGCGCGGCGGAATCGAAATTCATGGAGGCGAAGAATCATAAAGACGAGCAGCAGTGGTCGCCGGTGGTGTTTTTCGACCGGCCGCGCTGCATTCTCTGCTACCGCTGCGTGCGCGTCTGCGGCGAAGGGATGGACGTGTGGGCTCTGGGGGTGCGGAACCGCGGCGTGAGTTCGATCATCGCGCCGAATAAAGAGGATCACCTGGAGTGCGAAGAGTGCGGCATGTGCATCGACATTTGCCCGGTGGGCGCGCTTACCTCGGGCGCGTATCGCTACAAGACGCGGCCGTGGGAGATGAAGCATGTGGGCACGATCTGCACGCATTGCGGGGATGGCTGCAAAACCACGCTGGGCGTGCGCCGCTCCGATGCTGGCATGGAGATTGTGCGCGGCGATAACCGCGACAAGAGCGGAACGAACGGCGACTTCTTATGCATCAAGGGGCGCTATGCGTTCGATTTTGCGAATCATGAAGAGCGGCTGACGCGTCCGCTGATCCGCAGAGATGGCAAGCTGACTCCCGCGACGTGGGAAGAAGCGTTTGAATTGGTCGGGAAAAAGTTCGCGGGGGTTCGCGACCGGGATGGCGGTGCGGCAATTGCGGTGATCGGCTCGACTCGCACAACCAACGAAGAAGCTTACCTGCTTTCCAAGTTCGCGCGCGTCGTATTGAAGACGAACAATGTGGATCACCACCGCACAGCGGACTTCCCTGCTCTGGCGGCTGCCCTTCGTGGCAAAGGCGATGCCACGGCCAGCATGGCGGACGTGTTCACTGCTCCTGCCGTTCTGCTGATTGGGAATGATCCTACCGAGCAACACCCGCTGCTGGCCTGGCAGATTCGCAACAACGTGCGTCTGCACCGGGCGCGGTTCTACCTGATTAACTCGAGGCCCATCAAATTGCGGCGGCAGGCGACAAGCTTCATGCAGATCCCGAGCAGCAGCGAAGGACAAGTTGCTGCGTTTCTTGCAGGCAGCGACGCCTCCGCAGATTCGTTCATTTCTTCATCCGCCGGCAAAGATGCGTGGATCGCGCTGCGCGACAAGCTGCGGGGCGAGCAGAATCTGGTTATCGTTTTCGGATCTGAACTCCGTGGCGACGATCTTGCGAGTTTGGTGAAGTTCGGTTCTGCAATTCCTGGGGTCAAGTTTGTCTGTCTGGCGGACTACGCGAACTCGCGCGGAGCCGCCGATATGGGCTTGTATCCCGATCTTTTGCCGGGATATCACCCAACCACTGGAAGCAGCCAGTTCCATCAGGAGTGGGGATCGATTCCACATGCCACCGGCCTCGATCTGGATGGCATGGCGGAAGCCGGGAAAGCGGGTAAGCTGAAGGCTCTTTATGTTGTGGGGTCAAATCCTGTTGGCCGGTTGAAGATCGATCCTTTCGCTTTCTCGAAGAGCTTCGTTGTCGTGCAAGACATGTTTCTGACTGAGACTGCGATCATGGCCGATGTTGTGTTGCCGGCTGCGAATGCTTACGAAAAGTCCGGGACATTCACCAACACTTGCGGCGACTTGCAACTCGTGAAGAAAGCGGGCGAGGTCACGGACACGAAAACTGATTTCGAAATGATGGTGCGCGTCGCAGATGCGATGGGCTTCGATGTGCGCCGGCTGGTGCCCTTCGGCGGCGGAACATATGCCGACATGGGACAGTCGCGGGGAGCGCAATCGGGCGAGGCCGACCGTCATGCGGTGTGGCTTGAGGCGCACGGGCTGGAGCCGAAAATGAGCCCGTTCGATCCGACCGCGATTCTCGACGAAATTCAGCGGCTGGTTCCGGGCTATGACGTGTCTCGCATGAATCTGCTAGCCGGGAACAGTCAGCATACGTCGCTGGCCCTGGCTGGGCCTGGGGTGGCGCATCGGGCGGAGTCGATTGCTCCAGCGAATGATGATCTTTTCAGTTCTGGGACCCTGGGACGTTATTCGCGCACTTTGAAGTCGGTGATGGAGAGTCACGAGGTCAAGGCCGCCGAGGTCGCAGCGGACTGATTATCGAGCATTAGGATTCCGGCATTTTGGAGAGCAAGACATTGTCGGTTGGCGTTTTCATACTCGTGTCGGTGATCAAGTCGGTGATCGTCCTGGTCGCGTTGCTCACCTCGGTCGCATACACGGTGTGGCTGGAACGCAAAGTGGTGGGCCACATACAGAATCGCTGGGGACCCACGCGGGTTGGGCCGTTTGGACTACTGCAACCTTTGGCGGACGGGGTGAAGTTGCTGTTTAAAGAAGACCTGACGCCGCCGCACGTCTACAAGCCTCTGTTTCTGGCGGCGCCGATGATGGCGCTGATCTTCGCGCTGACTTCGATTTCCGTGATCCCTTTTGGCAACTCGATCACGATTGCGGGCTACAGTATTCCGCTGCAAGTCACGGACGTAAACATTGGGTTGCTGATGATTCTCGGCATCACCTCGCTGGGAGTGTACGGCGTCGCGCTGGCAGGGTGGTCGTCGAACAACAAATACTCGCTACTGGGCGGATTGCGATCGAGCGCGCAGATGGTGAGTTACGAAATTGCCCTCGGGCTCTCGCTGGTTGGGATTCTGATTCAAACCGGGAGTTTCAGCCTGCGCACGATTGTCGATGCGCAGGGAGGGCGGTTTCTGGGCTTTATTCCGCGGTGGAATATTTTTCATGGACAGTTCATCGGCTTCTTCATTTATTTGATGGCGGCGTATGCCGAAACTAATCGCATTCCCTTTGACCTGCCCGAGGCAGAAACCGAGCTGGTTGCGGGATACCACACTGAGTACAGTTCGATGAAGTTTGCCATGTACTTCATGTCGGAATACGCCAACATGATTACGGTGGCTTGTTTGGCTACGCTTTTGTTTTTCGGAGGATGGCATGGGCCGTTGGCCGGGCCTCCGCTGGTGCGGGCAGTGCTGCCGGTGTTCTGGTTCGGGGCGAAGGTTTTCTGTTTTCTCTTTCTTTATATCTGGGTGCGTGGGACGTTGCCGCGCTTCCGCTACGATCAACTGATGTCTTTCGGCTGGAAGTTTCTGCTGCCGCTGGCGATTGCGAATCTGGTGGCAACGGCGATTGCCGTTGCCTGGTGACAAAAAACAAGTTCTCAGTTCTCGGTTCTCAGTTCTCAGTTCTCAGTAACGGCCCAAGAACGCCTGCTGAGAAGTGGCCTTCGAAGGCTTTTCTGAGAACTGGGAGCTGAGAACAGAGAAGTCAACGATGCATCTCATTTTATTTCTCGTGTTCGGAGCGGTTTGCGTCGCGGGGGCGGTTAACCTGCTGGCGCAACGACATCCCATTAACAGTGCGCTGTCGCTGATTGCGGTGATGGCGGCGCTGGCCGGCGAATATTTGCTGTTGGGGGCGGAGTTTGTCGCGGCGGTGCAGGTCATCGTCTACGCTGGCGCCATCATGGTGTTGTTCGTTTTTGTCATCATGCTGCTGAACGCCGGCAAAGAAGAGCACACGAATGGCAGCCGGGTTGCACTTTTATTGGGTGTTCCCGGAGTGCTGACCGGCAGCGTGCTGGTGGCCTGGGTGGTGCTGCGGCAATCCGGCGCGGAAGTTGTGCCGATCGGAGCGTTGCCGGGACATCCCACCGAAATTGCCCAGCTTCTTTTTCACGATTTCCTGTTGCCCTTTGAAGTGACTTCGGTATTGATTCTGATCGCCATCATGGGCGCCGTGGTTCTGGCCAGCAAGCCGGAAACGCCGGCGGGGAAGGCGGACTGATGGCTCCCTCGTACGTGCCGCTATCGTATTACCTGCTGCTGAGCGGATTCCTCTTTGCCTGCGGCGTGGTCGGATTTTTGATCAGGCGCAACATCATCACCATCTTCATGTCGATTGAGCTGATGTTGAACGGGGTGAATCTTTCGTTTGTGGCGTTCGCGGCGCACTGGCACGCGCTAGCCGGTCAGGTATTCGTTTTCTTTGTGATGGTGGTGGCGGCGGCGGAAGCGACCGTGGGGCTGGCAATCATCATTGCGGTCTATCGCACGCGCGAGACTTTGAATGTGGATCAGGTGAACCTGCTCAAGCTATGAATCCGAATCTCAATTTATGGCTGATCCCGGTTCTGCCGCTGGCGGGGGCTGCGATCAACGGTTTCCTCGGGAAGAAGTCTTCCCGGCAAGCCGTGAGCACGGTCGCGCTGTTCTTCAGCGGCGCGGCTTTTGCGATGGCGCTGTGGGTTGCGGCCCGCTTTTCGTCGTTGTCACTTCCCTACCAGGAGTTTGTTGCGCACTGGATCCGCATCGTCGGCTTCAGGGCGGACTTTGCTTTCTATCTTGACCAACTATCCTTGGTCATGTTGCTGGTGGTCACCGGCGTGGGTTTCCTGATCCACATCTACTCTGTTGGTTACATGTGGGACGACCCCAGCTACTCCCGCTTCTTCAGCTACCTAAACCTGTTCATGTTTTTCATGCTGACGCTGGTGCTGGCGAACAACTACCTGGTGATGTTTATTGGCTGGGAGGGCGTGGGACTAGCGTCGTATCTGCTGATCGGATTCTGGTTCACGAAAGATTCTGCTGCGTCGGCGGGCAAGAAGGCGTTCATTGTGAACCGCATCGGCGATTTCGGATTTCTGATTGCGTTGTTTCTGTTGATAAAGCACTTCGGTTCGCTGAATTTTGAGCGCGTGTTTCAGAGCGTCTCTGCTCTCGGCGTGGAGACGGCAGGCGGAGGACTGCTCACCGCCGTCGGCATTTTGCTGATGGTGGGCGCCTGCGGCAAATCGGCGCAGATCCCCCTGTATGTTTGGCTGCCTGATGCGATGGAGGGTCCCACGCCGGTTTCGGCGTTAATCCACGCCGCTACCATGGTGACTGCCGGGGTTTATATGGTTTCGCGTTCGCATGTGATCTTTGAGCGCGCCCCATCAGCTCTGGTGGTTGTGGCAATCATTGGAACGCTGACAGCATTTTTCGCGGCGACGATCGGCATTGCTCAGACCGACATCAAGAAAGTTCTCGCCTACTCAACCATTTCGCAGCTGGGTTACATGTTCATGGCTTGCGGAGTTGGGGCTTTTTCCGCGGGAATTTTCCATCTGATGACGCATGCGTTCTTCAAGGGATTGCTGTTTCTGGGTGCTGGTTCGGTGATTCATGCGGTCGGCGGCGAACAGGATATGCGGAAAATGGGCGGCCTGCGATCGTATATCCCGTGGACATTTCTCACGATGGGCGTTGCGACGCTGGCGATCTCTGGAATTCCACCGTTTGCCGGTTTCTGGAGCAAGGACGAAATTCTTTGGAAGGCTTACCAGGTTAGTTGGGTGTATTGGGGAATCGGCGTTTTCACGGCGTTCCTAACGTCCTTCTACATGTTCCGTTTGTTTTATATGACGTTTTTCGGCGACTATCGCGGACGCCAGGAGAACGGACACGGCTCTCACGGGCACGACGCGCATGGACACGGCGAGCCGCATGAGAGCCCGATGGTGATGTTGGCGCCGCTCATGATCCTGGCGCTGCTATCGCTGGTCGGCGGGTTAGTGGGGATCGGCAACCATTTTGAACATTTTCTGGCTCCTGTGTTCGGCACGAACGAGGCAGTCGAAGCCGCGAGCCACGGCACCGAAATGCTGTTGATGGGCGTGTCTGTAGTTCTGGCTGCATTGGGATGGATTTTGGCGTACGTCCTGTATTGCAGCCGCCCCGAGCTTCCGCAGAAGATTGCAGATTCGCTCGGGGGTTTCTACCAGGCAGTCGTGCATAAATACTACGTCGACGAAATTTATGCGGCGCTTTTCGTGAAGCCGCTGGTGGAGGGTTCGACTCGAATCCTGTGGCAGGACGTGGATAGGAAGGTTATCGACGCTGCAGTGAATGACTCGGGCGAGGGGGCGCGCCAGGTTTCCGGCGAAGTTCGGCAGATGCAATCCGGAAACATCCGCTCCTACGCAGGCTGGATCGCGGCCGGCTCGGCGGCGGTGATTGCTTTCATGATCTGGATGGGGGTGCGATGAGCACTGATAATCTCAGCCCGATCATCCTTACCTTGATCACCTTCATGCCGCTAGCAGGCGGGCTTTTGCTGATGCTGCTGCCGCGCCGCGATCGCGACATTCGCATTTTCGCTCTGGTCATTACGCTGTTGACGTTTGTTTTGTCTTTGCACCTGCCATTTTATTTTCTTCGCGGGCAAACTGACTTTCAGTATCAGGTCGACAAGGCGTGGGTCTCCACTCCGAATATCCACTACCACATGGGCATCGACGGCTTCTCGATGTGGCTGGTGGTGCTCACTACATTTCTCACGCCGCTCTGCGTGCTTATTTCCTGGAAGTCGATTCGTGAGCGGGTGAAGGAATTCTTCATTCTGCTTCTAATACTGGAGACTGCTCTGATCGGGGTCTTCACTTCTCTCGATTTGTTCCTTTTTTATTTCTTCTGGGAAGCCACGCTGATCCCGATGGCGCTGCTCATTGGAATGTTTGGTCATGAGCGCAAGGTGTATGCCGCGGTGAAGTTTTTTATGTACACCATGATCGGGTCGGTGTTTATGCTGGCGGCGATCCTCTGGCTTTACGCGCATACTGGCAGCTTTGACTTTGTTGTGATTCGCGATGTGATCGCCAGCGGGGCTGTGCCGAAGTTTCCCGCGGCTGCGCAGTGGTTGTTTCTTGGGTTCTTCGTGGCGTTTGCGGTGAAGGTTCCTCTGTTTCCCTTCCATACATGGCTGCCCGATGCGCACGTGGAGGCGCCGACGGCGGGGTCGGTGCTGCTGGCCGGAGTTTTGCTCAAGATGGGCACCTACGGAATGTTGCGCTTTAACCTGGGCTTGTTTCCTGAGCAATCGCGGCAGAATGCTCCGTGGGTCATGACGCTGGCCTTGATCGGCATTATTTACGGCGCGCTGGTGGCCATGGTGCAGCCCAACATGAAAAAGCTGATCGCGTACTCATCGGTCAGCCATCTGGGATTCGTTGTGCTCGGAATTTTCAGCTTCACGCAGGCTGGACTGAATGGCGCGATGTTCGTGATGCTGGCTCACGGAGTTTCTACGGGCGGGCTGTTCATGCTGGCAGGAATTCTGCACGAACGCCGCCACACTTATGAGATCCGCGAGTTCGGGGGACTGGCTTCGCCCATGCCGGTCTATGCCGCGACTTATCTGGTGATCGTTCTGGCGTCGGTGGGTCTGCCGCTTCTCAATGGCTTCATCGGTGAGTTTCTGGTGTTGAGCGGGGCGTTTCAGGACAAAGGAGTTTACGGAATACTGGGCGCGACCGGCATCATTTGGAGCGCGGTCTATTTGCTCTGGATGTATCAGCGAGTGTTCTACGGCAAGGTCACACATTCAGTAAACAATTCCTTGCGCGATCTTTCGGGATTCGAGAAGACCGCGATTTGGCCTTGCGCGGCAGTGGCGCTGGTGATGGGAGTTGCACCGATTCTTTGGTTGGCGGCGATTGACCCGGCAGTTCAGGCAGCGCTCATGCCCGTTGTGCGAGTGGCGAGCAGGATGGTGGGGCAATGATGCCGATAGCGTCCGTCGTCCCTGGCTACTCGCTGCCGCTGCCGCAGAGCGCAGATTATGTCCGCATCCTGCCTGAGATTGTTCTTTCTGTCTTCGGCATGATTGTGATGTTGCTCGAACCTTTGCTCGACGAAGAGACGGGTCAGCGGATTCTGGGACTGATCGCTCTTGTGGGCACCCTGATGGGGCTTGGAGCCACCTGGTTCATGGCACGGGCTCCGGGGCTGGCGTTCTGGAACATGGTGAAGGTGGATGGATTCAGCGTTTTCTTCCATGTTCTCGTGATTGCGATTGCCGCGGTGGTGATTCTCAGTTCATACGAATACATGGCGGTGCAGCGGATTCGCGCCGGAGAATACTACGCGTTGGTTCTGTTCGGTACGGTCGGCATGGCGCTAATGTCGTCGGCCATCGAACTGGTGCTGATTTTCATCGCGCTTGAGATTTCATCGATCTCTTCTTATGTGTTGGCGGGATTTCGCAGGCACGAGGCTGCGAGCGCCGAAGCCGCATTAAAGTATTTCCTGCTGGGCTCATTTGCCACGGCATTTTTTTTGTATGGAGTGGCGTTGATGTTCGGGGCCACGGGCTCGACGAACATCGATCAGATCGGCAGCACGTTGCGGGCGGCCCCGGTGCCATTGCTGGCGTTCGTCGCTGTCGCGCTTATGTTCGTGGGCCTGGGCTTCAAGGTAGCTGCCGCACCGTTCCACATCTGGACTCCCGACGTGTACGAAGGAGCACCGGCTCCGGTCGTTGGCTTTATGTCGACTGCGCCTAAGGCGGCGGCCTTTGCAGTTTTGTTGCGCGTCGTTTTCGTGATCGACGTCCACGGACTGGTTTGGGTGATCTGGCTTGCGGCAGCGCTCTCCATGACTTTGGGTAATTTGGGCGCCTTGGTGCAAGACAACGTGAAGCGGCTGTTGGGTTATTCCTCGATTGCGCATGCGGGCTACCTGCTGGTCGCATTCGCAGCGGCCCCTGTTCTGGGGATCTCGGCTGCGATGTTCTATACCGCAGCCTATGCCGCCATGAACCTGGGTGCGTTCGCAGTTGTCAGCCACTTCGCCAACGCGGGCGAGCGCTATGTCACGCTCGAAGACTATGAAGGCCTGGGGCGCAGCTCTCCGTTGCTGGCGGCTACGCTCACCATCTTTTTGCTATCTCTGATCGGCATCCCGATGACCGGCGGTTTCTTTGCCAAGTTCTATGTGTTCAGCGCGGCGGTGAAGGCCAACTTGATCTGGCTCACGATCATTGGCGTCCTAAATAGCGGAGTAGGGGCATACTACTATTTGCGCATCATCGTGATGATGTACATGCGTGAATCGCGGAAAGAAGTGCCGGTCACTCCGGTTCCGTTCGCGCTGGGTGTTGCGCTGGCATCTTGCCTGGCCGCGACCATCTATCTGGGAGTACTCCCCAACCGCGTGTTGCAATTTGCTCAAGACTCCGCTCAGCAACTGGTCGAGCAGGCTCCGCCCGAGACTTCAGCTTCGACAGCTGTTTCAATGGTTCCCGGAAAACTCTAAAAGCAGGACCCTGAACTATCGTAGCGACGAAGTATCCCGATCTGCAAATTTCAACCGCGATCGTGCACCAAGGGAACGAATAGCACAAGTTCGCGAGGTGAGATTGTGAGCTGGCCGTTCTGCATTCGGATGAACTGCAACTGCTGAGAGCCGGGAGAGCCGACGGGAATGATCATCCGTCCAGAATCGCTGAGTTGGGCGAGTAGCGCGGGAGGCAGGTCAGACGCAGCGGCGGAAACGAGAATGGCATCGAACGGCGCGGCGGCGGAAAGGCCGAGCGTACCGTCTCCGGTGAGAACTCGGACGTTGGCATAGCCAAGTTCGGCGAGAACCTTGCGGGCACGGTCGGCCAGGGATGGGTGACGTTCGATGGAGAATACCTGCGCCGCTAGTTCGGCGAGCAGAGCCGTGACATAGCCGGAACCGGTCCCAACTTCGAGAACCTTGTCGGAGGGCGTGAGTTGGAGAGACTCAAGCATGCGGGCAACAATGTAAGGCTGAGAGATGGTTTGGCCGTCACCGATAGGCAGAGGATGATCCTCGTAGGCCTGGCTCCAGTAAGCTTCGGGGACGAATTGATGGCGGGGCACGCGAAGCATGGCCTCGAGGACACGTGGATCGGAGATGCCACGGGCGCGGAGTTGGGAGTCGACCATGAGTTGCCGGGCGGCGGTCGGGTCGAACATGGATTGTAGCTTTCGCGGGTCGGTCGACCTTATTGTTTGCGATGGCGGATGCGCACGTCGAAGCTGACCACACCGTTCTGATCGCGGTTGCCAACGAGAGAAACGCTGCGATTCACATAGTACTCCCCCTCGATAATCTGCTGCGAACTCTGCGAGACATTGGTGGAGTAGGTGAGGGATAGATTATTCGAGAACTGCTGTTCGATGGTGATTTGAGGGCCGTTGCTGATGGGATTGGTCTCGGTTGTAAGTCCCTGAGGGTCGATCTTGATATTGCTGGCGCCGAACAGACGGTCGAGGCGGTTGCTGACGGTAGAGTTCAGCGCCTGGCTGAGGATGAGAGCGCTGGCCTGGTCAGAAAACGCGCCCTGGCCGGACTGCTCCTGAAGTTGCGAAGATTCCTGGTTGGTGCGGCCGAGGGCGAGGAGAGCGATGATATCGGACTGAGGCAAAGGGGGTTCGGAGCGGTAATTAAGGTTGAGCCGGTCGGGCGTACCGGTTGCTGTAATGTTGAGGTCATAGCTGCGCACATGGCTGGAGGCCTGCAGATTAAGTTGGGGTTCGATGGCAACCGGATTGGCAAAAGTGATGTCGCCGCGCTCAAGGGTGAAGCGGATGCCGTGGAAAGTGGCCTGACCTTCGAGAACATCGACCCGGCCGAGGACGGCGGGCCGGGCCACTGACCCACGCAGCCGCAGGTCGGCGTCCCCCGAAAGGCGAGCGATCGCGGTCCGCATCTGGAGTTCGGGTGCGGTCACGACGTGGATATCGAGCTTTACATTATTGAGCGGGGAGTTGGCGGTGGTAACGGTGGAGAAATTGCGGCTGCGCTCCAGATAAGTGCTGAAGTCGAAGCCCGGAGTCACGGCCATCTTATTGATGCTGATGTTGCCGGAGACGGTAGACGCGGAGCGCGTGCCCACCCAATGCAGTTCGGCATCTGCGGTGGAGCTGACGCCGGGAGGATAGCGCAACCGCACATCTTTACCAGTGGCGGTGAGATTGAAGTTAAGTTGCTGGTTGAAGTAAGTGGCATCGCCTTTGAGGTCGAGTGTGCCGCCTCCGGTACGGGCGGTAAGCGTATCTATGAGCGCGCGGTCACGAGTGAACATAAGCGAGCCGTTGAGTTCACTCAAGCCGCTGGGCAGCCCAGCATAGGATAGCGAACCGCTGGCGATCTGAAGCTGGCCATGAGGAAAGGGATCGGCGAGAGTACCGCCGACCTTCAGGTTCAAAGTGGCGAGACCCGAGGAGGTAACGTTGGAATCGAAGCTGGAGAGCAGTTTGAGGTCAAGGTGCCCCTCGGCCGTGAGATCGAGTTTGCGGTCCCCAGAGAGTTGCACGGAGCCATGCGCCGTGAGGTCAGTTCCTTCCCCGACAAAGTGGAGTTGCTGGATGTTGACCGACTGATTGGCGAGCGAGAAGAGGATGGGATCCTGGTTATGCACCTTAGCATTCGCGACATCGAGCGAAACGGAGGTCAGATTGCCCTCCAGAGCCAGTTGCCCGGGTTGGCGGAGTGGGCCGCGCAGATCGAGAGAACCGCTAACCGCGGAATGCCCTGTGAGTTGGCCGCGGAGGTAGGAGCGCCAGAAGGCGTCAAGATCGAGCTGCTCCATTTTGAAAGTGAGCTCGGCGGGATAGCCATCGCGCAACTGGACGTTGCCACTGAGAAGTAACGAGCCCTGTTTGAAATTGGAATTGCCCGTCAGATGCAACTGACTGCCTTCGGTCACCGCGTGCAAGTCCATGTCACCCGCCAGGTCCTGATCGAGGGTGAGCTGCCGAAGGTGAACGTCTGCATTGATTAAAGGCGCGTCAGGAGTGCCGGAAGCTTTCAGGACGAAGTCCGCTCGTCCTTCAACAGAAAGACGATTGGAGTGCATTTGGCGGACAAGAGCAAGGTCGAAATTGCTCCCGGTGAGATCGAGATTGAAGGCGTGGGTGGAAGGATTGTAGACGGCGTTCCCGGTGGTAACTGAATCGTGATGGAAGAGGTGTAGATCGTCGAAAGTGATTTCGCCCTGGCCGAGGCGAAAAGTGGAATCGAACTGCTGAATCATTTCCCCGTAGGCAGAACCCTCGGTCAGATGAATCTTTCCCGCGCCGTGCGGTTCGGAAAAACTGCCGGAGGCGTGGACGAAAAGATCGGTTTTGCCGGAGATAGGATAGTTGTATCCAAGGAAAGCTTCGAGTTCGGCGAGGCTGGCGTTCTGGAGGTCGGCGCGCAGGTTGAACGTGCTGTCTCCGCTGAAATGACCGTGCTGGAGAGTGGCGGAGGCGTCGAACTCCGCGGAAGTGTCGTCACGGCGCAAAGTCGCGTTGCGAAAAGAGATGGCGGAGAAGGAAAGCTGGATCGAGGTGGAGAGAGAATCCCAGTGAGTTTGAGGCAATCGGGTATTGCCAGTAGAGGGCGGTGTGACGTCGAAATCGTTCACTTGCAGATTGCCGGCAATTTGAGGTGAGGAAAGCGAACCGGTCATGCTGCCCTTGAAGGTGGCGCTGCCGTTCAGTGAGACGGGAAACAGCGCGGGACCGCGAACCACCTCAATGAAGGGCAGCCAGTCTGCAAGACTCGAGGTGTCGATGGAGAGGCGGACCGCAGATGTGTCAGACAGTGTGCCGGAGGCTGTGACGCGGGAGGTGGGGGTGGTAAGCGTGAACTGCGGCAGGTCCAACGTGGCGT
The DNA here is from genome assembly GCA_049673585.1 of Candidatus Sulfotelmatobacter sp. GTDB lineage: Bacteria > Acidobacteriota > Terriglobia > Terriglobales > Acidobacteriaceae > Sulfotelmatobacter. Next base: position 479,283 of record JBATXV010000016.1, read on the forward strand.
CGGCGGCACGGTAGACACCTGTGGCGTGCCCGCTGAGCCGCAGTTCCGCCGGGGCAGGATGCGCGGGCGGAGTGAGATCGAGAGTGAATTGGGTTTCCGCATCGCGGACAGTTCCCTTCCAGCGAGTTTCAAGAGTTCCGGAGGCTGATCCGGCGGGATGAAGACGGGTGAGGGGGTGGACGACAGCAGTGAAGGCGGTGATCAGATCTTGCACAGAGAGGTCGCGTAGGCGAAGAAAAACGAGCGCGCTTTGGACCGCCGGCGGTTTATGGTTGGCAGCTTTCTGGCTCGATTTTCCCGGAGGGCGGGCAGCTGAAATGACAGGAGTCTCAAGGCTTTTTCTCGCGGCGGGCGAGAGGTGCTGCGCGGGCGCGAGCCATTGATTCAACTCGGCGTCGCCAGTGAAGCTACCACCGAGAATATTTCCTTGCAGCTTAGAGAGTTTGAGTTGCTGGTCGGTGACGGTGTAGCCGGTGTTGAGTGATGCCCGGGAGAACGAGACTCGCTCATCCTTCCACACGAAATCACGAAGCGTGAGAAGGCCGTTGGTGGCGAACTGATCAAGCGACCAATCGCCGCTCCCCTTGAGGTCGAGAACGCCTGCACGAAGATCGTGGCGGCGTGCAATGGACGCAGCCTCGGTGAGATCGAACTGGGCATCGTAGGAACCCTGGAGACGGGGATGGCTAAAATCTGTGATCTCTCCACTGGCCGAGAAATGCGAGTGTTCGGAGTTCCACTTAAGAGAGGAGACGGTGGCGGAGTTAGCTCCGAGGCGGAACTCCAGTTCGGCCATCCACGCGAAGGGACGGCAGTCTTTAAGCTTGGTGTCGACCATGCCGAGACGAAGGCGTCCGTCGTAGCGGCGGTGGAGCAACGAGTAGTCCATTTGAAGAGCAGCGTCGCGCACTGTGAAGTCAACCGGGATTACCTGGTCGTCCCAAAGCATGCGGCCATGGCTAAGTTCGAGGTGATCGATGGAGAGAGCAAAGAGTCGCTCGACCAGGCTCTGGCCGGTGACCGGCGTGGCTTTTCGCGGCGGAAAATTCGTGGTGCCGTCGGAATAGAAGGCCACGTGGACGACGGGTTGCTCGACAACGACTTCGTGGAAGCCAAACTCGGAACGGACAAGAGAACTGATTTTCAGGCGGGCGACAACGCGGTCCGCATGGGCGAGAGGCACGTTGGAAGCAGACTCGCGGCCGTGGACAGTAATATCGCGCACGTCGGCCTGCAGACGAAAGGGGGCGGTGTGAATGCTGCCGATGTCGACGCGGCCGCCGGTGATGCGCTCTAATTCGGCGATGAGACGGCGGCGGACGAGGGTTTGAAATGAGTCGGTGTTGACGTAGAAGAGCAGGCCAAGCGTGGTCAGGAGGCCGACCGCAACCAGGCCCAACAGATATTTCCACCAGCGCCGGCCCGTAGGTTTGGGAGACGCTTCAGTCACTGCGATCGGACTCCCGGGTCGTTGACAGAGGGAGTGACGCCGGGGATACGAATCTGCCCTTCGGAACGCAGAGTTTGCAGCCAGGAGACGAGCAACTCGCTCACTTTTTCCTCGGTGAGCAACTCGCGAATCTTGCCGGAAACCTCGGCGAGAGGGACCTCAGACGCTCCCGATTGTTTCAACCTGGGGACAAACTTGTCTCGGTAATACGCCTCGATGGATTTGGAATCAATCTCGACGGTGGGCCGAAGACGGGCGTCGACCAAGCGCATCACGTCGATCTGCTGCCGGACGTGAGCAAGCAGATCTTTTTCCGCGAGGTGGTACTGGGCCAGAAGAGCTTGCCACCCCTCCGCTGAGGTGGCCTGAGGGTACTGTTTACGAGCATCGGCCACACGGGCAGCGACCTCTGCATCGGTGGCGTGCGGGAAGTCCGCGGATTTCATCTGTCCGCTAAGGAGCTCCAGGTCGATAAGACGATCCAGAACCGCGCGGCGGTCGTCGTCGGTAAACTGCGCGAGGGTTCGGTTGGTGAGCAGAGCTTCGTAGCAGAGTGCTTCGTCCCAGTCGCTCTGGAGGATGACGTGTCCGTTCACCGTCGCGACGATGCGGTCGATGACTTGGGCCGAGCTGTGCTCAGCCGCGAGCCACAGGGCCGAGAACACGAGTGCCAGCGCGATCTGGGTCATCGTTCTGTTGGTTCGGAATGTCATTAAAATGGCTGCCCTATACTGAAGAATACGTTGAAATGACGCATACGCTGCGTCTCAAAATTCGATGAATTGGGAATTTCCTGGAAATAGTAGGTCGGATTTAGATTGTACCCGAAATCGAAGCGCAAAGGGCCGATGGGGGTTTTGTAGCGCAATCCGAGGCCAACCGCATGCGAGGTATAGTCGTAACCGCTGTTATCGAAATACGTCTCGCACGCCGGAATGATTACGCCCGGGTTTGTTAGCAAACACTGAGAAGGATCTGGCTGGTGCCAGCGCATCGTGGCCTTGAGCAGATCGTGACCGGCGGTATAGACATTTCCCATATCGTGAAAGATGGCGAAGCCGAAGCCGTCTCCGAGATAAGGCAAGCTAACCTGCGGGAAGCGCAATTCCTCACTGTTGACGAACAGTGCTGTACCACCAATCGGAAAACCGGAGTCGGGATCGCGGGGTCCTGCTTGGTTTAACCCAAACCCGCGATGGGAGTTGCCTCCGCCGGCAAAAAAGACCTCGGGCAACGGGATCACGGAAATGCCCGAGGGGCATGAGCTGACCAGATTAACGACTTCACATGCTCCCGGCGGCAGAACCACAGTACCGTGATAGACCTGTTCCAGGCCAAGGGTGGTGGAGCGAGCGATGACAAACTTGTGATTGGGCCGCCCGAAGGCATAGTAGGTGGCATCTTGACCGAGAACGCGGCCGTAATCAGCCTGAGACCCAAAGTAACTGGATGAGGCGAAGGCATCCAGAGTGAAGTACTGGCCTTTTGTACTTTCCAGAGGGTTGTCCCGTTTGTCGCGGATGAACGTAAAGCCGGGACCGCCCACGCGTGCGGGCAGGGAAAATAAACTAAATTCGGCGGGGGAAAAGTCGGAAACGATGCTGCTGGCCTTCACGCGTCGGTATTCGAAGCGGTAGGTGATGGAGGTGGAGTAGTTAGGCAGCAGCTGGCCGATTTGCTGGCGCAGGTCGATTTTTCCCTCCCAGCGCTGCGAGGTGAAAGTGGAGACGTCAAGACTGTTGTCGTAGAAGACGGTATAGAAAAGTTTAAGACGGTCGTTGTCGAAGACCTTGGGGATTTCGTAACTGACGATGCCGCGCTGCTGGAGGCGCCCGACATGAGACTGGAAGGTCAGGGTCTGATCGCGGCCACCCATGTTAAGTCGCGTAATATCGAATCCGACGCGGGGACTCACACCAGTGGAACCGGTGGGAGCAGTGGATCCGGCAGGCAGGCCGGTTTCGAATTCCAGACCGAATCCGTAGGTGAAGGTGTAACGTTTCGCTTCCTGCACCTGGACCAGAACATTTTTCTGGGAGTCGGAGCCATCTGGATTCTGCACGGCAGTATCGACCTGGCTGAAGATGCCGAGGTCGTATAGCTTGCGCTGGGTATCAAGAAGATCTCCCTGACTAAGGGGTTGGCCGGCAACCACTTGAATTTCGCGCTGCACTACGAATTTGCGGGTGTGGTCGAGACCTGCAACCATCACCTTGTTGACGAAGAACTGCTCGCCCTCTTGGATGTTGTAGGTAACATCTTCGCGGTTCGGGTGGCCAGGCGAAGGCTTGGTGGTGATTTCGAGATTGGCGTTGGAAAAACCGTGATTGAAGTAGTAGTTGAGGATGGACTCGCGATCGTTGGCCAGATTCTGCTCCGAATAAGGCTGGCCCTCGGCAGTATAGAGTTCAGGGAATGCCTTCGCATCAATCTTCTGGTTGCCTACAATTTTAAGCGAACCGACGACGGTCTGCGGGCCTTCGTCAATCTGAATATGAACCGCGATGTGGTTCTCCGCGCCGTGATAGTTGTCGTCGACTTTGGTCTGAATCTTGACGTCACGGAATCCGTTGGAAACGTATAAGGCCTGGAGATTGGCGACATCGCCCTTCAGCAACTCACCGCTGTAACGTCCATGGGAAAGGAATCTGCCGGAGGGCTGAATCTGCAGGCGTTGGCGGAGCATTTGCCGGGAGAAATACTTGCTTCCCGTGATCTCGATCAGGTCGAACTTGTGCAAGGGGCCGGGATCGATGCGATAGGTCACGTGGACGATGTCGGGAGTAGTTTCCTTCTGGATGTCAACCGTGGCGTCGAAGTGGCCACGGCTCTGGAGATAATCGAGGAGGTTGCGCCTGCCCTCATTCAGCAAGTCCTCGTCGAGGGCATTTTCCTCGTAGACCGGAACGTCTTTTTTCAGGATGCCGCGGCCGACGTGAAAACCCTCGGCACGGACGAGAACTACGGGGCCGGGCTCGATCAGATAGGTATAGTCCACCGCGTTCGATTCAGGAATGTATTTCTGCTCGGCAATAGAAACCTGAGCCAGGAGGCGCTGTTGCTTCTGAAACTTTTTTCGCAAGCGCTGAAGAGAATTAGTGATGCGGGCAGCGGTAATGCGATCACCGGGGTGCATCCTCGCAATGTCCTCAACCTGTGCCTGGGAAAAGGTTGCGTGACCGGTGAGTTTGACCTCGCCGACGTGGGCGGGTTCACCAGCAGAAATGTGGACGAGAACATTGACTTGCTGATTGGCCGCGTTGGAAGTGCTTTCGGCAGTGACGCGTGCGCGATAATAGCCATTCTCCTGCATGAGCTGGCGCACGTTTCGCAGGGCGCGCTCGAGTTTGTCGGTGGTGTACAGCTCGCCCAGGTCGAACTTGGTAGCGTTTACGATCTGGTTAGAGTTGGGATGGGCGGGAGCGCCTTCTACGTCGATAGCTCCGACAAAGAAGTTGAGCGAGGTGGCGAAAGTGAGCACCACTCCCGCGCCAGAAGGAGTAACTTCAGCTTGGATATCGGCAAAGAGGCCAGTGGCGAAGAGGACACGGATGCTTTCGCGGATCTGGTCGCGGTCGAGCGGCTGGCCAGTTTTCTGCGGAAGGATTTGTAGCAAATGGCCGGAGTCCGGCACGCCGGGCAGTTCAACGGATTCGACGATGCGCCCGGCATAGTCAGCCATAGCGGAAAGAGCTGAGGCAGACTGCGCGGTTTGGGGTTTCTCAGACGAGCCGGCAGCGGCGGGCGGGGACGAGCCGGCGCGGGCGGGTGGGACAAGTGAAGCAATGATCACCATCACGAATGAGGCGTACCGTCTCAGCAAAAAATGTCCTTGGGCCTGTTGCTTACGTTCGATGAAGCGCGGAAGGCCGGTGTTGTCTGCATCCTGGCGGCTGAAGCAGTCCAGACACTTATAATAAAGGTTTTGCGGGTGAAAACTGGTGACCTCTTTGAGGCAGGGCACGCAGAAGGAAAAGTTCGAGGAACGGTACTCGCGGCAGATTCTGTTCGGGGGAATCGGCGCGGAGGGCCAGCGGCGGCTGGCAGCGGGTCGGGTGGCGATCGTGGGATGCGGCGCGACCGGGTCGGCGCTGGCGTCATTACTGGCGCGGGCGGGCGTGGGAACGTTGCGCATTATCGACCGCGATTACGTGGAGGCGAGCAATCTGCAGCGGCAGTCGCTGTTTGAGGAAAAGGACGCGGCTGAATCGTTGCCCAAGGCGATCGCCGCGGCGCGAAAGATTTCCACCTTCAATTCGGAGATCGTGGTCGAGGCGCGGGTCGAGGATCTAGTCCCGGGGAATATTAATGTATTACTTGATGGAATGGATGTAATCCTCGACGGGACTGATAATTTTGAAACACGCTACCTGGTGAATGATTATGCAGTGAACAACTCCATTTCGTGGATTTATGCGGCGGCGGTGGGCAGTTATGGCGTGACGCTGAATGTCCTGCCGGGCAAGACTGCATGTCTCGCGTGCATTTTTCCAGACACTCCGACCGGAATGGTGGAAACATGCGAGACCTCTGGAATATTAAATACGGCGGTGAACCTGGTGGCCTCGATTGCGGCGACGGAGGCGGTGAAGTTGCTGGTCGGGGGCGCGGCTGCGGAGCAGCTCAGGAAAACGCTGTGGTCGTTCGACGTTTGGCAGAACGAGCACGCGGAGATTGCTGCGGCTCATCCTCGGCCCGGATGCCAGGCGTGCGGTGAGCGGGATTTTGTACATCTGGCGGGCGAGGGGCGTCCGCATATCACGATGTGCGGGCGCAACTCGGTGCAGATTCACGAGCGCGCGCGGCCGATTGATTTTGACGAGATGCAGCGGCGGTTGGAGGCGCACGGCGTGGTTCGGCACAACGAATTCGTGCTGAAGTTCTGGCGCGAGCCCTATGAGATGACGCTGTTTCCCGATGGGCGGGCGATCATCAAGGGAACCACGGAAACCGGGGTGGCGCGCAGCTTGTATGCGCGGTACGTGGGAAGTTGAGTGACGCGGTAGTTCTTCAAACTCTTGTCGCACGTCAGGCCTTGGGTTCCGCGCGGATCAACAAGGCGAGCCGGGGAAACAGGAAGTGGCCGCCGGCGTCGTCGATCACGTTTACCTGGCAGGTATAAAAGCCGGGTTTGAGCGAGGTCAACGGCACGTCCAGTTGGAAAACTGCGGCCTTGCGCTCGCGTGCGTTTAATTCGGTCAACTCAACCAACGAACTCTCATAGGCCTTGGCTTTGCCCTGAAAAAAAGCGACATTGGTCAAAAGCCGTATGCCAGGCTTGTGCGCTCCTGCTCCGGCGGAAGCTGCTACGGCGGACTGCGCCGGATCGTATACCTCGTAATAAACAAAAAGATGCTGCGAGGCTGAGAAGACGTGTGTGATGCTCGGGACGATTTCGGAACCGTCGTGAATCAATGGGTTTGGGTTGGCACTCTTCTTGGCCGGTTGAACCTGGCTGGCCAGCACCACCGAACTCATCTTCAGCGGAAGCGTTTTCAAGTCCGGGACCTCGATGTCGGTCTCGAATGATCCCATGAGGCCGGTTTGATTTTCGCGCACCACGAATTTCAGATGATATTTGCCGCTCAGCAGGCTCATCCCGGTGTCATACTGCACATTCTTCTTATGAACATCTTTTGCAGTGTTGACGGCAAGCTTCACGGTATCGCGGAACCGGTTCAGAGGATGGTGTTCGTTATCGAGCACCATCCCGATCACATCCAAGGTCGCTTTGTCGAGGTCGCTCGAGCGCACGAATGGAATCTGCGATCCCGGCACCACCAGCGACATGGGAACGTAGAATTTGTTGCCATCCATTCGGAAATAGGCGACGCCTAAATAGAGCGGCAAATCTGTAGCCGGCAGTTCGGAAGCCAGTTCCTCTTCAAGCTGGCGCTCTTTGTCGTCCTGAGTGGCATGCTTGAAATCCGCAGGCGCGTAGTAACCGCGGCGATAATCGATCTTCACGCCGGGAACATTGCTCTTCACTACGATGCGGCGGTAATGCCCGTCCCGCACGGGATTCGTGCTGTGATAGCCGAGCAGATAATAGGTCGAGGTGTCCTGCTGCACGCCCTTGAAGATCTTGGTGAAGTCGTTGTCATCGAGAAAGGCGCGGCCGCCGGTATCGCTGGCCAGGGTCACCAGCGTTTCCTGCGTGGTGAAGTTGGAATTGAGCGCGTTGAGCGTCGACTGTCCGGAGTACGCAGAAACCCCGCGCAGGCTGGCGCTCTGCGCCTCTCCGCCGGCCACCAGTGCCTGCAGGCCACGCATATCCATGGTGTAAATCGCCAGGTTGGAACGCACGGCTTCGTTCACGGCCGCACGCAATTCCGATTGATTCTCAATGCCGGTGCGGTCCATGCCGCTGGAAAAATAAATCAGCGATTTCTTCTGCTGAATGTGGGAAAGCTTTTCTGCCACTGATCGGAGAGCCTCCAGGCGGCGGTCGGTGTTAAAGATGTTGAATTCCGTATCATCGGCGGTAAATGGCTGACCGGTGTCGGGCGTGCCTTCTGTCGTTCCGGTGGTGCCTTCTTCGAAGCCCTGGCCGCTGCCTGAACTGAATGCGTCCAGCTGTTTTTTCAGCAGCGCGTGATCAGTCGTAAAATCCTGATTTACCAGCAGCGAGCTTCCCAGAGAAACAATCGAAACCAAATCCGCAGGCGCCATTTGCGTATCGACGTAGTGTTCGGCTGAGGTAACCGCGTGGTCGATTTCGTCTGGCTCCATGGCAGAGAGATCGAAGAACAAGACGATGAGGCGCCGGTCTTTGAACTGGTCCGCCGAAGTCGCCGGGGAAACTGCTGGACTGGGCTCCTTCGGCGATTCCGGCAACGGCTTCACCTGGGCCACATCCGCTGCCGGAGCGGCATCCACGTTTTCGACGTCGAAGGAAAGAATTTTCTGCGGCTTGTTATCTTCGAGAACTGTGAAGTTCTCCGGTTTTAACCCCGGCACAAAGTTACCGTTCTTGTCGCGCACCGTCACATTCACAAGAACGAGTTCCGACTGCACGTGAAGCACATACCCCGATTCCTGCTGCGAAGGCGAGGCCGCGCACAGGAGTACGACCGTCAGGAGCACTGCAACTGCCCGGTCAGCGAATCGGATTGGAATGGATGTCATGGCAATCCTTAGAATCGAAACCGAGCCGTCATGGTGAACTGCCGCATGCCCCCAACTGCCGTTACTCGACCAAAGGTGGGCGAGTTGAGGCTGGTATCAATCGAGGAATAGTTAACTATATTGAAAATGTTGGTGGCCTGCGCCCGGAATTCCAGCATCCGCGATTCCTTGAGCGGAAAGATTTTTGTGAATGCCATGTCGAACACTTTGCTGCCAGGCCCGATAATGCTGTTGCGCCGCGCGTTGCCATAGCTGCACGTGGCCGGCGCAACGAATGCCGCGGTATTGAACCACTCTGCGATCGACGGGTTTGGGGAGCTTATCGATTGCCTGGGAACCAGGTTCGGGCGCAGCGTCCCGGCGGTCCCTCCATTCACCTCACAGGAAGTGTTCAGCAGCCGCGGCGTAAACGGCAGCCCCGACGCGATCGTCCAGTCGCCGCTCCACTGCCAGTCGCCAAAGATCGCTCGCATCGGAGTATTGCCTGTAAGCCAGCGCTTGTCATGGCCGAATGGCAGCTCCAGCAGATAATCCGCGGTGAATTTGTGCGTCTGATTAAAGCTCGAAAGCCCGCGCTCCGCCGAAATGTCAAACGGATTTTGCGCTACGCTGTTCGCCCCGCTGCCCGCCGATGCCGTCGCGCCGCCTCCCGCTGCCCCGGTTCCTCCTGCGCCCAAACCAGGAGCGCTCGCGGTGCTCGTCGCACCTGCCCCGATCGAAGATGCGTCGTCGATTGACTTCGAAAACGTATATATGCCGCCAATCGAAAATCCATGGGCCAGCCGCTTTCGCAGCCGCACTGATCCCGCGTTAGCCTCCGAATCGCCGATCGAATTCTCGAACGTGAAGGCCTGCACTTCGGCAATCCGCGTCGAAATTCCCATCGTCGGCGAAATCGTTCGATTGGGCGCTTCCAGAATGTCCAGGTTCGTTCCCTTCGTTCCCGTGTAGTCGATATTCAGTAGTAGCGTCGGGCGAATCTGCTGTTGAATATCGAGATTACGAATCTGCACATACCCGAACCGGTAGTTTGGATTCACGGCATAACTGTTGGTGATGATGCCCGCAGACGGCGACGGAAAACCATTCTGCAGTGTGAGCGCGCCGGGACTGCTTTGGATGTTCGTCTCTGCCGTCGAAAACGGCGGCTGAAACGCCAGTTGTTGCGCAATCGTTTGATACGCACTCGTGTTGTAGTTGATTCCATACCCGGCGCGCACCACGGTTTTCGAAAACGGCTTCCACGCGATTCCCACGCGGGGCGCGAAGCCTTTGCGGTCCGGCCTTACGAGGCTGGCGGGAAGACTGCCGCTGTAGGGGCCGGGCTCGCCTGGTGTAACCACAGCTACCGCCGACGATGGCAGCAACGGGCCTGCAACAAAGAGCTGGGGCGAAAGATCCAGATTCGCAATCAAATTATTTTCTTCCGTGAGCGGCGAAACATACTCGTAGCGCACGCCCAGATTCAGCGTGAGATTCCCGCGCATCTTCCACTCGTCCTGCACATACATATCCCAGTAGTTGCCGTGGAAGTGATAGTTGTCTTCTCCGAACTCGACCGCGGTCGACTGCGGCAATCCCAGCAGAAAATCGGCAAAGTCATATCCCGTGCCCATAACCTGGCTGCCGTTCACGATGTCGGAAGTATTGACGCCAGAGAATGTAAACGCCCCGCGCGAGTTACTGCTGGCTTCCGTATTGAGCTCCACTCGGCGGAAATCTCCGCCCCACCGCCAGGTGTGCTTGCCGTGCGTCCACACCACGTAATCCGAGAACGTATAGGTCTGGTTTCGCACCAGCTGGGGATTCGTATCCGACAAACTGGTGAGATCGCCAAAAGAAAGATTCGGCAGTCCCCAGTCGAATGGATTCGTCGAAACTCCCGTGATTCCGAGCGCACTGGCGATGTCATCTGTAAACGCGTAGAGGTTCTGGGTCTTGGTGCGGCTGCGATTGAAATCGAAGCGCAAACTGTTGGTCAGCTTCCCGATGCTTCGCACCCACGCAATCGGCACATCGAAGCTGCGCACGCCCGTGGTGCCGCCGACGCTCGGGAACGGATTCGTAATGTTCGCGCTCGACCCGTGGTAGTGAAAACCAAACGTCAGGCTGTTGCCTGGCCGGCGTCCTGCCCCACCGCGCCGGCCGCCGCCTGCAGGTGCGGCGCCGATCGTGTGATTCACGCGTACATTCAGGTCGTCGCTGTCACTGGTCGTCGAAGTTACGTAGTGAAAATTCTGCGTATCTCCCGGCAGATTCGGGCAGGGAATGTATTCGAGCAACCCCGCCGCAATGTTCGCCGGCCCAGACGCGGCATTCCACGGGCAGGTTTGCGAGGCAAATCCTGGAATCACGTTCCCCGCATATGGCGTGCTCCCGGTGACCGGATTCACGGAATAAATCTGATCGATCGTCTGGCCGCTGCTGTTCACGTCATTGCACACACCTGCGCTATTGAAGCCAGTCAGGCATAGAGCCGAAAAATTCCCCTGCCGCTCGAGCAGCGAGGGCACCGTCGAAAATTGATCAAAGGGATTTTCTCCGCGCCTGCCGTTGTAATTCGCGAAGAAAAATGTCTTCGTACCGCCGTGATAAATCTTCGGAATATTCAGCGGCCCGCCCACCGATCCCCCGAAACTGTTCTGCTCATAGGATGGATTCGTAACCCGGCCGTTCAGTGCATAGGGCGCGGCATTCAGCGCCGAATCGCCGATGCCGTAATAGATCGATCCATGCGGGCGATTGATGTCAAAACCGCGCCGGCCAAAACCTCCGCCACCAAAACCACGACCACCGAACCCGCCGCCTCCTGGACCACCAAATCCGCCGCCGCCGAATCCTCCTCCTTGTTGACGGGCGTCGTTGAAGCGCTGCTGCATTTCGTCGGCGCTCATTGCGTTGAAGGAATTTGAAGTGTTGCCCGAAACCGCCACAGACTCCGTGGCGCTGTCGGGCGCGATCCCGGGAACAGGCATGCCCGAAGGAACAACATCACTCATGGAGCCACCAGTCGCATCTTGCCCCGCTCCGCTTTGAAACACGGAAAGACTCTGGAAACCTCGTCCGCCGGCGTTCGCCTGCCGCTGCTCAATTTTGTTGGTGGCTTCGCGCGCTCGCGACAGCAGAATCAACTCGAAGTTCGCCTGGATGTCCGGATGAGTTTCGTCCAGCACAACCTCCTGCGTGCTTGCGGCAAACGCCGCCATCTGCGCTCGCACGGTATAGCGGCCGTCGGCGGGAATTCGCAGCGAATAGCTTCCGTCGACATCCGTCCACGTGTTGACTTGTTGCTTGGTAGCGGCATTCTCTGCGGAAACTTCAGCGCCGGGAATCGGCATATTTCCCGATTTCACCACGCCGTGGATCGCTCGCGATCCCGCCGTTGGCGCGGTAGCTTGGGGAGCAGCCTGTGCCCGCAAGAAATGCGCGTGAAACGCGATAATGTGCAGCAGGAAGAGGAACTGAAAGACAGACTCAGGACGCAGCTTTTCCTTGAATGCTGCAAAACTTAGGATGTAGAGGCGAGAGCTCCTCATAGCGTAGCGCAGACGTGCGGTGCCGTCTTGCTCGGATCATACCGTTCTGCACAGCCTGGCGCTGTAAAGTTTTGTGGCTACTTCTTAAGTTATCTTCCAAGAGCCGGGGCGGATTAGCGTTCATTTGTAGTCGTTCTTGAAGACAGCACCAGACTTCATCACGAATTTGACGCGCTCAAGTTCAGTGATGTCCTTTAAGGGGTCGCCGGAAACGGCTACCAAATCGGCCCACTTTCCGGCTTCGACGGTGCCCATTTTGTCGGACCAGCCGAGGAGTTCGGCGGCCGTGGTGGTCGCGGTTCGAATGGCCTGCTGCGGCGTCATGCCGTAGTCGACGTAGTATTCGAATTCTTTGGCTTCATTCAAGTCTCTCCAGTCGAAACCACCAGCGTCGGTACCGAACACAATCTTCACTCCTTTTTTCCGAGCTAGTTGAAACGCCGCCTTTTCGGTCTCGACCATCTTCGGCCAGTTGCCCTGGCGACCGGAGGCGACATACGCGCCCACCGCGATGGTGGGAACCCAGTAGATGCCGCGCTGCGCCATTTCTTCCATTTGCGGCGCGCTGAGCCCGTCACCATGCTCAACGGAATCGACGCCAGCTCTTAATGCGGCGGCGATGCCGTCGTTGCCGATGGCATGCGCGGCGACTTTCTTTCCGATGCGATGCGCTTCGTCGACGATAGCCTTGGCCTCTGCGTCAGTAAAATTGACGTGGCTATGCAGCACACCATCCGGACCGTAGAAGTAACCGTGGTCGGAGTAATACTTGATCCAGTCTGCGCCGAACATCGCCTGCTCGCGGACCGCTTTAACGGCTTCTTCCACGCCATCGACGTACTGCACGCCCGTAGGCACATGGAGTTCCCAGGAATAGCCTAGCAGCGGGTACATGCCGGTCGGAGCCATAGCCCGGGTGGCCACTTGCATGTGGGGGCCGGGGATTTCGCCGTTGGCGATGGCTTTCTTGACATCAACATCGGCGAACATTGCGCCTTCGGTTTCGAGGTCGCGGAGCACAGTGAAGCCATGGGAGAGCGCGACCTGCGCATTGCGCGCCGCCAGGATGGCGCGGTACGGAATGGACTCCTTCAAGAGTTGCTTATCATAGTCTTCCGCAGTGATATCCCCTTGCAGCAAAACGTGGGTGTGGGCATCGACAAAACCGGGAAGGACCGTGGCCTTCGAGAGATCGATCAGTTCGACGCCCGGGGGCGGGGAGCCACCAGGAGTTACACTGAGAATCTTGTCGCCTTCGATCAGGATCATGGCATTTGAAATAGGCGCGTCGCTTTTGCAATCGATCAGGCGTCCGGCTCGAATCGCGATGCGCTTCGGGGCCGGCGCGGAGGATTGCTGGGCATAAACGAAGCTGCTCGGAATCGAAAGGAGAAGGACAACCGCAAGCAGTCTCAGGGCGTAGGGTCTCATCACGTTGCCTCCCGTGAAACGGCGAACAGCCTAACAGACCAGCCGTGAGAAAAAAAGGCGAGTCAGGACCTGCCGACGCTCCTACAGGGACCCACTAACACAAAATTTTGGGGTCTCATGAAAACAAGGCTCTTCCGTGGCATACTCGTCGGTCGTAAATCTCAGGAGGCCTATGCGGCGCTCGATCCTTGCAGTCCTCATCGTTGGCTTGTTTCTGAGCTTGTTTCTGAGCTTGTTTTTGCACCCAGCTCTGGCAGATTCTCCGGAACCGAATCAAGATGCCACGCTCGACGGATTTTCAAAGCAAAATGCGCGTGCCGAGCAAGAGTGGGAAAGCAAATTCCGCGCTCTTCCCAGCGCTCAGAAGCAGCGCGACTACATGCAATTGCTGAGCGCCCGCCCGCACCATGTTGGGTCTGCCTACGACAAGCAAAACGCCGAGTGGATCCTCTCGAAGTTCAAAGAGTGGGGGTTGGATGCCCATATTGAAAGCTTCAAAGTACTTTTCCCAACGCCCAAGCGCCGCCTGGTCGAGTTGATTGCACCCACAAGATATGTTGCTAAATTGCAGGAACCTGCTTTAGCCGAGGATCCAACTTCCAGCCAGCAGGACGAACAGCTTCCTACTTACAACGCCTATTCCCACGATGGGGATGTGACCGCGCCACTGGTGTACGTAAATTATGGCTTGCCCGAAGACTACGACCGCCTACAACGGCTCGGCGTTTCGGTGAAGGGCGCCATTGTCATCGCGCGCTATGGCGAGTCGTGGCGCGGCATCAAGCCCAAGGTTGCCGCCGAGCACGGCGCTGTGGGCTGCCTGATCTATTCTGATCCGAGAGACGACGGCTATTTTTATGGCGACGTTTTTCCTAAAGGCCCGATGCGGCCCGATCAAGGTGTGCAGCGCGGCAGTGTGATGGACTTTGCGTCTTCTTATCCCGGTGATCCGCTGACTCCTGATCGAGGCGATCCCAAAGCGCCCCGCATGACTCCCAATAACGCTCCCAGCATTACTAAGATTCCAACTCTCCCTATCTCTTACGGAGACGCTCAGCCGCTGCTGGCCGCTCTCACCGGCCCGCTTGCGCCCGAAGAATGGCGCGGGGCTCTGCCGATTCCTTATCACGTCGGTCCCGGCGCTGCAAAGGTTCATTTGGTGGTAGAAGCGAATTGGGACGTGAAGGACGTGAACGATGTCATCGCCCGCATTCCCGGCTCGACCGAAGGCGATGAATGGGTCGTGCGCGGCAACCATCACGATGGCTGGGTGAACGGCGCCGAGGACCCCATCTCAGGCCAGGTCGCTTTGCTCGAAGAAGCCCGCTCGTTTGGGGAACTCCTGAAGCAAGGGTGGAAGCCGAAGCGCACCATCATCTACTGTGCCTGGGACGGCGAAGAGCCGATGCTGCTGGGTTCAACTGCCTGGGCCGAAACTCACGGGCACGAGTTACAGGAACACGCCGCTGTCTACATCAACTCCGATAGCAACGATCGCGGCTACCTGTTCATAGAGGGCTCCCATTCGCTGGAGCACTTCATGAATAATGTGGCTCGTAGTATCGAGGATCCGGAGAGCAAGCTTTCAGTTTTCGAACGCAACCGTCTGGTCGACATTACCCAGGCCAAGTCTGACGAGGAACGGAAAGGGCTGCGCCAGCGGGCTGACTTGCGCATGAATGCTCTTGGCTCCGGTACCGATTACACAGCGTTTATCGACCACCTTGGAGTCGCATCTCTCAACCTTGGCTACGGGGGTGAAGACGACGCCGGAATCTACCACTCCATCTACGATGACTTTTATTGGTACACGCATTTCTCCGATACTAATTTTGCCTACGGTGTAGCTCTCTCGCAGACCATCGGCACTGCGGTGATGCGAATGGCAGACGCCGACGTTCTGCCTTACGAGTTCACCGATCTCGCCGACACCATGCAGAGTTACAACAAAGACCTGCAAAAGCTCTTGCAGAATAAGCAGGAGGAAGCTCGCGAACGCGACCTAGAGCTAAAGGAGGGTGCGTATCAAGCCGCACTCGATCCCCGCAAGCCGACCGTCGCGCCGCCACCAGAAGACATTCCACCGCACTTGAACTTTGCGCCTCTGGAGAATGCTGTGGAAACACTCAGTAAGAGCGCGGAGCGTTACAAGATCGCTTTCAACAAAGCCGAAGCATCGGGATTTTCTGGGAGCGACAAGCAGCTCGCGACGCTGAACCAGAAACTGCTCGAGAGCGAGCGCCGGCTCACCGATCCTGCGGGGCTTCCCCGCCGCCCCTGGTACAAGCACATGATTTATGCTCCCGGCGTTTACACCGGATACGGGCCAAAAACCATGCCGGGAATTCGTGAGGCCATCGAGCAACGCCGCTGGCAGGAGGCCGACACTGAGATCGCGCGTGTGGCCAAAGTGCTCGAAAACGAAGCTGCGCTTGTTGATTCCGCTGCCGCGGATTTGGATGGGCTCGGTAAGTAAGCTTGTCGGAGGACACAGCAGAGAGTCGCTCGAAAGCATCTGGCTGCCCCCCAGGGATTCGAACCCCGATAACCTGCTCCAGAGGCAGGTGTCCTAGCCGTTGAACGAGGGGGCAGTCACCTCATTATCCAACGTGCCGGGAACGCGGTCAACCGTCCTGTGCTCCGGCGGGTAGGTTCGCGTTAAACTCTGTTTGTCTGCGGCACTTTGTCCGTTGCACCGCCTCAAGGAGTGTTTATGGTCGCCGTCTCTGAGAATATTTCTGCCATCTCCACCGAATATACCGAAATTGCGCGCCGCAACCTGGAGTCAGACCAGTGCGTGCTCATCGTGGTGGATATTCAGGAAAAACTTCTTCCGCCCATTTTTCAAAAGGAACAACTGGTGCGGAATTCGAAGCTTTTGATCCGCGCCGCAGGTGTACTCAAGATTCCGGCGATTGTCAGCACACAATATGCGAAGGGGCTGGGTAAGACTGTGCCGGAGATCGCTTCCCTGCTGCCGGAAACCGAAGCCATCGACAAGGATCGGTTCTCCTGTTTTGGCAGCGATGTTTTCTGCACTTTGCTCAAGCGGCTGCCGGGGAACCAGAACACCCTGTTGCTCTGCGGCATGGAAAGCCACATCTGCGTGATGCAGACTGCGCTGGCGGCGCTGCGCGGAGGCTATCTGGTGCACGTTGCATCGGATGCGGTGAGTTCGCGGACAGAGTGGAATTGGAAGATTGGCCTGGAAAGAATGCGTGACGCGGGCGCGGTAATTTCTTCTACCGAGATGATGATCTATGAACTGATGCGGTCCTCGTCTTCGCCGGCATTCAAGGAGATGTTGCCGTATCTGAAGGAATGAAGGTCCTGGCAGATTCGGCCACCCCTAAGGATTGTCATCCCGAGCGAAGCGAGGGACCTTCGCGTCTGCACGCAGCGGCAACACAGATTGCGCAAGCAAGAACCAAGATCCCTCGCTTTGCTCGGGATGACAGGAATAGGCCTAGGGCATCCCCGAAAAATGCGTTAGCCCTCGGAATCCTTCTTCTTTACCCGGACAACGGTGATCTTGGCGAAGCCCTCTTCGAATGCCGGAGGCTTCAGCTTGGCGGCCATGCGGCGCATCACATCCTCGGGAACGACGCGGTCGCGGCGCTGGTGACGCTCGACACAGACCTCGAGCGGTACGTCGAAAAAGACTGCGTGCACTTCGTATTGGTAATCTTTAGCTAGCTTGATCCAGTGTTGCCGTTCCTGCGGCGTCAGGTTAGTGGCGTCCACATAATTCATGGGACGCTTGGCGATGAGCCTGGCCTTGAGCATGGAGCGGAGATTGGAAAACACGAGATCCTGAAAACGCTGCTCGCGGACATCGTCGAAGAGCAGCGAGCGCACCATGTCGCTGGAAAGTGGAACCACGTTGTGGCGCTTGAACCATGAACTCTTGCCCGAGCCCGGCAGCCCGATAGCAAGAACGACCACGCCTTTCGGCGGACGTTGCGGCGCGGCAGGAGCAGATGGAACCCTCGGCGCAGCCGCGACCGAAGGAGTTACTGTTGGTTCTTCTGCTCCGGCATCTGCAGCTTCGGCAAACTCTTCGTCCGCCGGCTCGACCGGCACTACCGGAACGCTTCCCTTTACTGCGGCGGGGGCAAAGGCTTGAGCAACGGCCTGCTCGCGTCCGCGTCCACCCCGTCCGCGCCCACCACGACGGCGGCGTCCGCGTCCGGTGTTTGGAGTTCGTACTGCAGCAGACTCCTCGGCTGCCGGCGCGTCTGACGAAGGTTCTTCGGAAGACTGCTCCTTAAACACTGAAGGCGATCTGCGCGCCGGCCGAACATCCTGCGCAGGCGCTGATGCAACGGCATCCTCAGATGGTGTCTTCTCGGCGTCGGGAGGGGTGCTGGGCGCTTGTTCCGCATCAAAATAGGCCGGCTGCAAGGGCGGAGGCGCAGGCTGGTCGGAGGGCTCTACCGGCGTCTTTTTGCGGCGCTGCAGGCGCTCGCGCATCCATTTACGCATGCAAGGCTTTTAACACAGAAGAGAGGGCGGGATCAATCGGCCGGACCGGAGGCGAACCACGCGCGACAGCCGAGTGAGTTCCGTTAAAGTCTCACCATGGCTCAGCCAATCCCGTCAGCAATCAGTGGCCAGAAATATATCTCCCTCGCCACGTTCCGCAAGAGCGGGGTCAAGGTCGCAACCCCAGTGTGGTTCGGCGAAGATGGCGGCAAGCTCTACGTCATGACTCTCAGCAAGATGGGCAAGACGAAGCGCATTCGCAACAATCCGCAGGTTACGGTGGCTCCCTGCACCATGCGGGGAAAGTTGACTGGTCCTGAGATCGCGGCCATCGCACGCATTCTGCCGCCGGAAGAGCAAGCCCACGCACGGCAGACCATCAACCGCAAGTATTTGTTGGCCCGGCTGTCATCGCCCTTTAGCAGGGCGGATGCTTTTCTGGAATTAAGCTTCCCGTAACCGCCTGTCAAGGACCGGTAGCACAGGTTTCCGTGATGGAACCTTCTCAATGCACGGCCAGATCATTTACGCCGGTTCGCTGTCCTGCTAACATCATCTGTCTGTCTACCGGCTCAGGAAGGTTTCTGATGTCGCACTCATAAGAAGATAAGAACGGAGAAATTATGGCAATCAAAGTTGGTATTAACGGATTCGGACGCATTGGCCGCAACGTTTTGCGGACCTCGCTCCACGACCCTAACCTGGAATTCGTGGCGGTAAACGATCTCACCGACCCGAAGACGCTGGCACACTTGCTGAAGTACGATTCCATTCTTGGGAACCTGCCCAACAAGATTTCAGCAGGCGCAGACAGCATCACGATCGACAACAAAACCATCAGAGTGTTCAAGGAGAGGGATCCCGGCGCGCTGCCTTGGGATTCCGTGGGCGCCCAGGTAGTGATTGAGTCGACCGGACACTTCACCGATGCGAACGACGCCAAGAAGCACCTGCGGGGCTCAGTGAAGAAGGTGATCATCTCGGCTCCCGCAAAGAATGAGGACGTCACGCTAGTGCTCGGGGTGAATCAGGAGAAGTACGATGCCGCCAAGCACAACATCATTTCAAACGCCTCTTGTACTACGAACTGCCTGGCCCCAATCGCCAAAGTAATCAATGATGCTTTCAAGATTGTGAGCGGGACCATGACCACGATTCACTCTTATACGAATGATCAGGTCATTCTCGACTTCCCGCACAAAGACCTGCGCCGGGCGCGAGCTGCGGCGATCAACATGATCCCGACCTCAACAGGCGCCGCCAAGGCGCTAAAGTTGGTGATTCCCGATCTGGCGGGGAAGATCGATGGTTTTGCCATGCGCGTGCCGACGCCGAATGTTTCTGTGGTCGACCTGGTGGTGTGGGTGGAAAAGAAGACCACCAAAGAAGAAGTGAATGCAGCGCTGAAGAAAGCATCCGAGAGCGGGCCGCTGAAGGGTTACCTGGGTTTTGAAGAAGGGGAACTGGTTTCGTCGGATTTCAAAGGCGATCCGCGGTCTTCCATTGTTGATGCTCCCATGACCCTCGTAGTTGGTGGCAATTGCGTCAAGGTGATCTCCTGGTATGACAACGAGTGGGGATACTCTTGCCGGGTGCGGGATCTGATTCACTACATCGCGGGCAAGGGTCTGTAAGTTAGCGGCGGCATCTTGCCGGCTGTGAGTCGTGGGGGCGGGGCGC
>JBATXV010000017.1:0-435407 GCA_049673585.1 Candidatus Sulfotelmatobacter sp.
TTGCATGAGCGTTTTGTTTTGCTCACAATCCCGTACGCAGTCCCATCCATTGGCGTAGTTGTTGTAGCCAGGCGTTAGCACTCATTAACCTCTGGGAGCCGGGAATCCTGGTCAATGAGTGTAATGGGGATATTACGCCAATTGACCAGACTTGCCATGGTTGCCTTTGGCCATTGGCACACATCAGGGTGTGACTCTTCGCACCGAAAACACACCTCATTTGTGTTTTTATCAGAGTGTCTCGCCTCTCCGAAGAGCAGTTCCGCCCGTTGAAGCGCACACCCACTGAGGCGAATGACCCGAATTTCCGAAGAGTTGTCAGATGGAGGGCACTATGTCGCTGCGCACACTTTTTCTCAGCAGGCTGTTCGGGCTGTACTGCATTCTAGTCGCGCTGTCCATGATGACTCGCAAGCAAGCGACCGTGGACACCGTCACCGCCCTTATTCAAAACCCATCGATCATGTTGATCCTCGGCGTAATCACGCTCGCCGCTGGGCTGGCGATGGTTCTCGCGTATAATATCTGGTCGGGGGGTGTGCTCGTAGTTGTGGTCACCCTTGTCGGTTGGATAACGCTCGTCAAGAGCCTATTGTTTTTGTTCCTGCCGCCTGAGATGGAAGCCGGACTCTTCCTTGAGCAGCTTCACTACCGACAACTTTTCTATCGTACGGGGCTTTTTCGCTCATCCTCGGTGTCTACCTGACCTATGGCGGGTTCAAGCAAAATCGCACTAGCAGGTAAGACGGCAGGTATATTGACGTGTTTCCAAGCGTAAGCAATTGTGCGTCGATCGTTCCGGAACAGTGTGGCCCAGTTGTCGAGAACAGGCGTTAGCACTCAAAACCCCTGAACCCTCCTTTCGTGCTCACGCTTGCATCGCCCCTACGGTCTACCGTAGTCCCAATGGTGCGGCATGGGAGGCCGTCGCCATGGGCTCACACAGAATCAAGCCGAATTACCGTCGCCGAGTGCTGCGGCTGCCGGATCTGGATCATTGCAAATCGGCAGTTCTCAATAGCCTCGGCTCGCCAGCTTCGCGCCGAGTCTACGAGTACGCCATTGACCAGTTCATCGCCTGGTACTGCTCCGAGCCTCGGCTGGCTTTCAACCGCATCGTCATTGTGCGCTATCGCATGTACCTGGAATCGCGTCATCTGGCCGCCAACACCGTCAACCAGCAGCTTGCAGCGGTGCGCCGTCTGGCGCACGAAGCTGCCGACTCAGGCTTGCTGAGTTTCGAGTTGGCTGCCGGCATCAGCCGAGTGAAAGGAGTCAAGCAGCTCGGGTTTCGAGCCGGCAACTGGTTGAGCACAGAGCAAAGCTCAGAAGTACTCAAACACCCTTGCGGCGATAGCATGCGTGCCAAGCGCGACTATGCCATGCTGGCCATGCTGTTTGGGTGTGGCTTCCGTAGATCGGAGCTGGTCGGCTTGGAGTTGGATGAGATCCAGATGCGCCAGGGGCACTGGGCAGTGGTAGACCTGATCGGCAAGGGCGGCCACATCCGCACCGTGCCCATTCCACAATGGGTCAAAGCGGCACTCGATCAGTGGATGGTCGCCGCCGGGGTTGGGGAAGGACGGATCTTTCGAGCCGTCGCCAAGACAGGAAAGGTGTGGGGGAAAGGCATCTCCCAGAATGTCGTGTGGTACGTGGTGAAGAGCTGCTGCGAGAGAGCGGGCTTGGAGCATATTGCACCGCATGACTTGCGAAGAACCTGTGCCAAGCTGTGCCACACGAGCGGTGGCGAGTTGGAGCAGATTCAGTTCTTGCTCGGGCATGCATCGGTGCAGACCACGGAACGCTATCTCGGCTGCAAACAGAATCTCGGACATCCGGTGAATGATCTTTTTGAACTCAGAACGGACGGGCCGCCGCATGAACACGATGGTGAATCTCCCACAGCGAAATCTGCCGACCCTGTGGAAAAGGCATCTCGACGAGGGGTAGAATGCCGCCACGGAGGATCGGACCATGAACAGCCCGTCTGCGACTCAACAAAGCTATCCCAACCAGAACGATCCGATTTGGTCGAGTCAGAAAAGGCCCTTGCGCGCAAAGCCTTCGACGCTGCCTTGGGGCGAGAGCTTCACGAGGTTATTCAGGAAGCAAAGAAGATGGCCAGCCAGATCCAGCAATCGTCGGATCTGTGGGACTTGGAACATTACCTGACAGAACGCTGTAAAGAGATCAATCGCAAGTACGACTTTCGCGGTTCGCGCCTCGTTTGGGGACACTCTTGTACGAAAATCGACTCGGCAAGGAAGATCTACTCGGATTGCGGGAAGAGAAGATGAAATCAATCCGTTCTTTCGCCCAGTTTCTCAGAGACGAGGCAGCCTGATCTGCATTCTGAGTGCTATCGCCTGGTTGCATCAGTTGAGTGTTCCCCCCTGAATCCGGGCTTCCTCTGACATGGAACCATCCAACGCACGGCGAGCTAGTAGTTTTCGGCTATTTATTCAGCACAAGAGGGCGATAAAATCATAACGGCGTTGTTTGGCCCGAAGGAGGCACTCCATGTCTCCAGCTCGACAACCCGACGGTTCTCCACGCAAAAGGAAAGTCGCCCTCCAAACTCCGATCGAGCCGACCATCCGCGCCGACGGTAATGCCAAAGGTGCAACGGTAGTGCCCAACAAGAGGCTTTATTTCGATCCCGATGCATTCCTCGCAACCATCGGCGAGGGCAGAAGACTTTGTGCTTTCGGGAGGAAACAAACAATCTTTGCCCAAGGGGATGTTGCTGATGCGGTGTTTTATATCCAGGCCGGCAAGGTAAAACTCACCGTGGTCTCGAAAGCTGGCAAGGAAGCAACGATCGGCATATTGGGTGAGGGAAGCTTTTGCGGCGAAGGTTCGCTTGCCGGACAAGCTGTGCGCATGGGCTCTGCAACCGCAATGACGGATTGCGCTCTTCTGCGAATTGACAAGAAAGCCATGATGGAAGCGCTTCATCGGGAACATGACTTTTCCGACCTGTTTGTGGCGTATTTGTTGTCGCGGAACATTCGTTACGAAGAAGATCTGGTGGATCAGCTTTTCAATTCGAGCGAAAAGAGGCTGGCCCGAATCCTGTTGCTGCTGGCTCATTTTGGTAAGGAAGGCACACCCGAGACCGTTGTTCCCAAGATTAGTCAGGAGATACTGGCGGAAATGATAGGCACAACCCGCTCGCGGGTCAGCTTTTTCATGAACCGATTCAGAAACTTGGGCTTTATTCACTACAACGGCGGGATGCAAGTTCACAGCTCGCTGCTTAATGTCGTCCTGCATGACTAGAGTTAGGAACGCTGCAAGGCGAGGTCCTTCATCAGTGTGGAGTGTCATCTCGGGCTATGAATCGGATAACTGTTGCGATATCGCCATTACACTCGTTGACCCGGAAAAATGCGAGCTATACTCTCTCCGTCATGGAGGACACCGAGCGCGAGAAAGACCGGGTGTGGGCAGACCTGTGCCGAGAAAGCGGATGGGTTTGTCGGATTTGCAGCGCTGTGCCCGAACGCGGGCAGCGGTTCACGGATGATCTTTGCGACGACTGCCGCAAGATTGCTCGGAACGAATAGTGCCACAACCGCTCAGCAGCCAACGCGCCCCTCCCTGAAGAGGTCCGAAATGAAAAGTGAAACAAAGAGACGGCTGCGAGCCATGAGCAATGCCGAAAAGGAGAAAAGACTTGATGAGCTTAATCGGAAACTTGGAATCACCCAGCCCCAAGAGCTTATCGAATCTGACGTAGAAGAGAGCGAGGAACGGGAGTGGCTGAAAAAGAAATTGGGATACCAGCAACACTGAATTAGATCAGGGCCGAAAGTTCGTGCTCAGCACACGGCAGAACACCGCAGGTCAAAGTTCCCAAGCTTGCCCGGTCCCCATTACCCTCCCGGCGACGGATTATAGACCGAGGACTGCAAAGTGCAAGAGGAGAGTGCAGAGTCGCTCTACTCTTGTGCTGCTCGTGCGGTCATTGGCGCAGCTGGGTCGAGGCCGACTTTGGCAGCGCAAGGGACCGAAGGCACAGTGAGGATGCACGGCTCTGAGGGGATTGTTGGCGAACAATCCCCATTTCACTCATTGACGGGATCGTGGGAATGCCCCACAAAACGAAAGCGCCCGAAACTCTTTCGAGTACGGGACGCTTTCGTTGAACAGCCCTCCCCAAAGCACTGCTCGAATTCAAATCTAGTCCCCCGTAACAACTTTCGTGAATAGCTCCTGCGTGCCACGTGACGACACCGCTGGGCCAGCTGTCGATAAATCCCGATTACATTCACTGACCTCGGTGCCAAATCTCAACGATTGGAATTGCCTGTGTTCCAACAGCTATCATTGCACCAGAGAGGTAGCCTGCTCATGCGGGGAATCGCTAAGAAAAAGCAGTGCAACCCGCCACTATTTTTCAAAGGCGGTACAGACAAGCAAAAAGCCGATTGGCTGACGCGACTCATCGCAACGAACCTCGCACAACAGTATTGGGGGAAGCAGCTAGTCTCGGGCTTCGTGTTACGCGGCAGTAGCAAGCAGCGCGGTCAAACGAATTCTTGACGTAACGTCCCCATTACACTCATTGACAAAGACCAGACCCCGCTAGCACTTTGCGCGAAAAGGGTCCGACTAAGCGTGGCAACGCGGTGATCAAAATTGACCATTTTTGCGCTCCGGTCTTGAGGCATTATCTTCTTCGCCATGACAAAAGAACTAAGGCTGAAACAGGTACTCACGGTTCGGTGTCCGACTTGCGGCGCTCCGCCGGGGGAGAAATGTGAACTCGGCACTGGCGAGCCCCGCACCTCTCCGCATCGGGACCGCCGACTGACCGCAAAGGATTAGGCCATGTCGAGCTTGAAGTGGATTCCAGACACCACGGGATGTGAACACTCGTTCGAGCATCCGGTAAAGAAAAAGGGTGCGGTTGAGTATGGATGGTGCGCCGCTTGTCAGAGCCGCGTTGCCATCCAATTGAATCAACTCGGTAAGCCCACTGGGGAGTCGAGGATTGCCGAGTTTGTTGAATAGATGAGTTAATCCCACCGCAGGAGTAAACCCCGTGGCTGGCCGGAACTTTCGGTACGTCCTAAAAGTGCGGTGCCGTAAGGTCTAATGAGGGTTCCAGTACGTCAATGCGGCGCGATTTGAAAACATCTAGGCAGCCTTCTTCTTCGCCTTAATCTTCGCCCACCACGCACGTTGAGCCGCCGCGATTCTCTTACGTCCCGCCGCTGACATCTTTCGGCGTTTGCGGATGGATGTTGGTTTGGGTTTGGCTCCGTAGTACGAACCGACAAAGGCAGACAGCGCCAGATTCAGTGCTGACAACTGCTTCTCCACTTTATCTTTTTCCTTCTTCATCTGCTTCACAATTGACGACACGTTCCCCATTGATTGGTGCCCCCTTTGACCCGTGAAGATCATAGCAGGCCGGATAAGTGGATGGCAGGCAGGTGGGCTGAGAAACGTCGGGTGCGTCGGTAAGAAAAGAGGCCAGACTCAAGGGGTTGAGTCCAGCCGGAGTTTGAACCGGTCGTGAGGGTCGAATGACGTACAGTCGCTAACCCATGACCGTGTTCCGTCTATGTGAAGCTACCAGCAGAATATCCGCTGCGCGGTCTTGGTGGCTGTTCAATATTGCACACAAATAGAAAGGTCCCGATTTCTCTCCCCCAGAGACTATCGGGACCTCAGTCTTGCCTTGCGCCGAAAACTATAGTCCTGCACTGATAACTGTGCAAGGAAGGAAAGCACAAGGGCTAGTGCCAACCGGGAACGCCGGGCATCCCGGATTGGTGATGCTCAAGGGTGAGCAAAACTGAGCAGCTAAGCCTCACGTCTTCCGACATACTTGGTACAGATTCTCAGGAGGGACTATGTTAGGTTACGGATTGTTGGGAACGATTGTCGTGATCGCAGTAATCGTGGTGATTATCCGCGCTCTATGAACTTCTCTGGACGTGCGAAACGCGCGTCGCGTGCAGATGGTCTATCACTGGACCAATTATGCCGCGGTCTAAGCTCTCTCGCTTGCCCTAGCAGTCTAGATCGCAGCGGGGGCAGACTGGCAAGGGGACATTAAAGCTCTTCCCGCTCGGTGCGGATAGCGTGGCGTCCACGCTGATCAGAGGGGACGAGCATTTGTCGCATTGTGTGGGCTGCGGCGTTTTGGCGAGACAATCGAGGAGTTGCTCGACGGCGACACGGACATTTGGATCAAGCATAATCCGCAAATGCTAGCCCGAAGTCTCAAAACGGGGCTGTCCAATATTGCTCACTTTTGTGCGGTTTCCAAAACTACCGTTGCCCGAAGAATCTGACCTGACTGCGCTAGAATTATACCCTACTGCATTACTAGACAACTGCCAGACAACTCAAACTCGGCGATGGGCTGAGCAAAATTGAACAGCAATGCCTCATCACCTTCGAGGATACTCGGCCTTCGTTCTTCACGGGGGGCCTATGCTAGTTTTTGGCTTGTTGGGAACAATTGTCTTGTTCGCACTACTTGTAATCGTTGTCAGCGACATTTAACCGCATCGCGCAGGACATAGTGATGTCTTGCTCGACAGTCTGGAGGACTGTTCGATACCAAACACAGTTGTCTAGTGATTCGCTAACTGCCGGCCACTGGTTGCGTAAACTGCTCTTCTGAGAGGTGCGACAACACCCCGAAAAGCCGCTTGTTTGCCCAGTACCCGTAATCGAATAAGACCTCAAGATCCTTCAGCGTCATCTCGTCCTCACGCCCCTCATCGTCTCTGCCTTATGGTTGAACGGGCATTCGAGCATCGCCGCCGGTAGTTGACGTAACATCCCCATTACACTCATTGACCAGGATTCCCGGCTCCCAGGGTCAATGAGTGAAATCGCCTGGTTACAACAGTTACGTTTAAAGTAGCCCGTCGCTCGGGCGCAACATGAGATCACGAAGTCTTCTAACTTTCTTTCTTTGTGTCCGGCAGAACTTCTGGAGTGTCAACGGAAACCGCTGAACATGACGACATCCGTATCGTTGTAGCGAGCGCGGGTGATCGCAAATTTCTTGCCGTCGCGTGACCAGGCATAGGCGAAAACACGAGCCGGGTCAGAATTGAGGTGAGTCAACTGCACGGGTGCGCCGCCCGCCAGTGGCTGCATGTACACATTTATCGTATTCCCCGTCGTATGGTGTAAATAAGTGATTGCGTGCCCATCCGGCGTCCACCTAAGGCTTCCTTGCCACTGCTCCTGCAGACTGCCCGTGGGTGCATCGATCTCCTGTACGGGTCCTCCGCCTTCCAGCTTCTGCACAATGAACTTCGACTTCGCGCTGGCTCCCTGCCCGTCCACCCTTAGGTAAGCGACTGATGTGCCATTTGGGGACACGGTTGGATCAAACACTTGTCCTTTAGCCAATTCCAACACCTCGCCGCCATCAATGGAAAGTTTGAAAATGTGCCGAAGGTTATCCGTCGGCTGGATTCCCCCGTACACGACCCATTTGCCATCAGGCGTGCAGGAGGCGACCTCATCGTCCTTCCCAAATGTGAGCTGCTTCAAGTCGCCAGTGGCGACATTAAGGCGCCAGAGGTTGAGTGTGTTGCTTTCGAGAAGCCTGGAGACAACGACTACATCACCTGAGCCGCAGGCGTAGGGTCCGGAATCAACCTCGTCGTTCTCTAGCAAGCGAACCCGCGCGCTGCCATCGCCGGCCGTAACATAGATGTGCCCCTCTCCATCTTGCTGCAGGAGCTTGCCCGCGGCCGTCCAGGAGAGGGAAAATCCGGTCGCTTGTTCCGACGAGATTGGAATTAGCTTCCAGTCGACTTTGTCATTCATGACTGGTGGCGAATCGGCCACATAAATCGTCGCCTGCATGCGCTGCTCGGTGGTAACGAACGATTTGCCGTCAGCTGTAACGCTGAGGAAGGCGTAGTCGCTCAAATCGTTGGTGATCTTGGACGGTTCCCCAGCCGGGTAAGGCTGAAACCAGATCTGCCGACGCAGGTCTGATTTCCCCCAGCCGATGAAGAACAGCCCAGAGGTGTCGGGCAGCCATGCGAGGAAGCCAACGACCATGGGGAGGGCGAAACTTTTTACCATCTTACCCTGCGGCGTGAGCACCAGAATGGATGCAAGGGTGTTTTTCTTCCCGAACTCATGGGCACCCACGGCAATGAGGTCGCCCGAAGGCGACCATGAAGGATCAGTGGCTAGGCCCATGATTCCGGACTGATGCCGGAAGATGATCTTCTCATCGCTGCTATCTGCGTTAGCCATCAATAGCTGATCTTCACCTTTGTCTTGAATCGTGCGCTGGTAGACCATACGCTTGCCGTCCGGCGAAAACGCCACCGAACCGGCCACGTCACTCACGATCTGTCGCGACACTCCCCCTAGAGCTGGCACAACATAGAGATTCGTGTTGTTTCCGTTAACCGGGTCGCCGTGTGTGTAGTACAGATAGTTGCCGTCCGGTGTGAAAGTAAGCCCGTAGAAGAATCCGGTCTGTGCAGGCACGACCGTGACCTCGCTGCCGGTGATCACCTGCTTGACTCGCAGACTGCGTTCGCCCTCCCGCCTAGCATAAGCCACCAATCGGCCGTCGGCAGAGATGACAGCATATATAGCCTGTCCATGATCGGTGAGCCTACGGACGCTGATGTCGCGGATATCGATCGCGGGTTTGTTCCCGCTCAGAAGCTTGTAAGCGCCAAACGCGGCGGCAATTAACAGCACCACGACCACCGCTGCCCCCCTGATAAGCTTGCCCTTGTGCCGCCGCGCTTCGGCGATTAGCACCGAACTCGACGACGACGAGGCTGAAGATGGAATCGCTGTCGCCGCAGAGCCGGACGCAGAGGACAACGACTGCGCCGGACCACTCGCATATCCTGACTCGGGGCTCACCCTGCCTGATTCCGTCTCCCGTTTCAGCCGCTTCAGGTCGGCCCGCAGCTCCGACGCGTGTTGGTAGCGCAGATCGCGATCCTTCTCCAGTGCCTTGTTGATGATGCGTTCCAACTCGACCGGAACCTCCGGATTCAGCCGGACCGCAGCCGTCGGCGCCTTGTGCAGGATCGAATCAAAAATGTCGCCTGAACCTTCTCCGCGGAACGGCACCGCGCCCGTCACCATTTCATAGAGAACTGCACCGAAGGAAAACAGGTCGGTGCGCGCATCCAACTCCCGGCCGCGCACCTGCTCCGGCGACATATATGCCACGGTGCCCAACGTCGAGCCGGGGCTGGTCAAGTGCTCTTCGCTCGGCAACGTTTCTTGAACTGTCGCCGTCGCGCCCTCGGGAACCCGGTTGCTGCGCAGCGTCACTTTGGCTAGACCGAAGTCCAGAATCTTGGCGTGGCCGCGCTTGGTCACAAAAAGATTGGCCGGCTTGATGTCGCGGTGAACGATTCCTCCTTCGTGAGCCCCATCGAGGGCGTCGGCAATCTCGATGGCGAGCGCCAGCACCGTTTCAATCTCCACGGGCCGGCCCGCAATCTGGTGCTTCAGGGTCACACCATCCAGAAACTCCATAGCAATAAAGGTCTGGCCATGCTGGTCATCGATCTCGTGAATGGTGCAAATGTTGGGATGGTTCAAGGCAGAGGCGGCCTTGGCCTCGCGCTGGAAGCGGTTGAGAGCTTGCTGATCTTTGGCCACTTCATCCGGCAGGAACTTGAGAGCCACGAAGCGACCGAGTTTTACGTCCTCAGCCTTATAGACAACACCCATGCCGCCGCCGCCCAGCTTCTCGATGATGCGGTAGTGCGAGATAGTCTGGCCGATCATTGCAGCAGAATGCTACGTCTGTGAAACGGGCAAGTCAATGAAAGCGATGGGGTCGGCAGCATCTTGAAAGGATTGTTGGCGATAAATCCCCATTACACTCATTGACCCATCCGCCGACATCTCGACCAGTTGTGCTAGCGCTAAAAAATGGCTCCGAATCGGGCGATCTGCCGCTCTTGACGGACGTTCCCGCGCCTACTACGAATCATGCGAGGCAAACACAGCTAACCGAAGTACCCATAGGGCAGCTTCGGGGGAAGATGAATGTCCGGAAATTGGGAGCAACTTGAGAGCAAAACCCACCCGTTTGCAACACGTTTTGTGCAGAGGAAACGCAGAAAACAAGGCAGATCAGGGGTTAGTAAAGCGTTCCGTTCATTTTCATACGGTGGATGTCATAGGTTCGAATCTTATAAGGGACGAGTTCACCTGGAACCTGGCGCTGGCTCTAGCAGGCTGGTGCAGAGTTCGTAAAGTGGTGTGGCTTCCGCTATTGTGGCGTCCAGGTGTTCAAAAACGCTGTTGAGAGGGACGCCAACCTTGACATCATCGCCGTCATCGAGCCGAGAGGCCCGTAAATCCTGCACGATTGACGTGTTCTTAGAGTTCAAAAAGCCCCATTCAGGAACGTGTGCATGCAGGACTGCGGAACGCTCGCGCTAAAGGCAAGAGGCTTGGTCGTCCAACGGTGAGCATCCCCACGGCGAAGGTGCAACGTCTACGTGCTCAGGGACTATCGTGGAGTCGAATCGCGGCTGCCACTGGCGTGGCGAAGGCTACGTTTCTACGCCACGCATAAACAGTGTGTGCTCTTCTGAGTCCCGCTGAACGAACGGCGAGGCAATGGGCGAATCCTATTGGGAAACCGAGGCCCGGATACACCCCTAAACCACGAGCCTTCTTCGACTCTGGGGACGATCATCTACAATTTTCCCCCGATAGGCGCGGCCTTCCGTCGCATCTCCCGCTCACCTGATTTCACCGAAGAAAATCTTCAGCGATCCGCTTGGCGAGCACCCGTCATCCTGCGAAGTCAGCCTTGGAATTTTCCCCGCCGTACACGCGCGACGATTCCAGCAGATCACGCGTACGTAAAGTGCGTCAGCTGTCGCTACTGTACCAATTCAATGGGAGCAGGCGATGATTTCTGGGGGTCAGCCCACAGCAATTCATCGCCGATACTTGCTCGAAGTGCTCGATGTGTCGTTACAAAATCCCCAATCGATCCCCAATCACCTCTGATCAGGAACAATAGATTCAAGACTGCCCCTAAGGATAGATGAGCGAAGGCACCTTCGGAGCCGGGGATTGCCTGTTCGAGTCTCTTATTGGCAGCTTTCAAGATATGTTGGTACACATTCTGTCTTGTGGCGTTCTCAGGAAGTGCCAGCGAACTTGTATCCATGCCCATGTCTCCTTTGCGTTAAATGGGCATCAGGTGCTACCGAAAATAAATGCCGCCCACAATCAGGCGGCTCGTGGGACTGTTTGCAGTTTGTGCCACATCGCCTTTCGGCAAACCACCGTGCGTCCCCGTCGGTTGGTCGCGCTTTTCGCGCTGTCCTGATGCTAATTGCATTCTACCTGCGTCGACGATCCATTGGAATGGCCCGAAAGTCTGGGAATGTAACCAATCAACCGGGGCCTTGGGGAATTTCCGTCCTATCGCGGACGAACCCAATAGGCCGACTTTTGGGCAAGAGTAGGAGTTTTTAAGCTGGCTTGCGTCGCAGTCGATCCCGCTCTTAGAATCCTTCCGTGAATTGGTCTTGGAAGAAGTTTATTGGTGCGTTTTTGTGCTGCTTGTCTTGGTGAGCCATTTGCTGCTTGGCACACTGTTGGGCATCGCCACGGCGTTTTATTGGTTGCTTGAACGCCATTTCAACAAGGAGTCCCCCACTGGGAATCCACCCGCTGAAATCTCCGAAAGACTATGGTGCGTACTGGGAGAACATTGGATTGGCAATGAACCATACAGTTTCTATAAAGAAACAGAGCGCCATTCCGCCGATGAAGCATACTGTTTGAAGTGTAAGCAGGGCTTGGACCGCCGCGTAGACCAAATGCAGAAAGAAGGGGAGGAGCGAAAAGCTAAGGAATCCGTGGAAGAGCGATTAGGGAACATTCCTTCTCGATGGTTCGGTTTAACGTCAAATACCCTTCGAGCCGCGATAGAGCGTTGTCGCTGTAGCTCTTGCCACATGAACTAGCGATTATCCGCTACAACTTCCGGTCGGTTGAGTATGTCCGTGGCCTGCATAAGCGTCAGATCATCGGATACCCGGTGGAAATCCCGATGGTTTTCCTTCTTCTGCACACCGATGGTCGCAAACACGAGAGCTTTCCCTGTCATCTCCAAACTCAGGGAAGTCATATCCCAATGGCCGGGGACAACTTCTGCCTGCCTAACCTCAAAGCGGCCTCCCTTATCCAGGTGTCCCAGCAGGCCAAATCCGAATTTCACGGTCTGCGTGAGATGGCCATCAAACCCAGCCAGTCGTTCCTGTTTGCAGTCGATCCACATCTCGCCTTCCATGTCGTGGAAAACACGGGCCTCCATCGATGGCGCGTGAAAACTCGGGTTTGGCCGAAAGCTCAGCTTCACCAGGGTTCCGTCACCACCCGCGTAGCTGAACGCAAATGCATCCGGCAGCATCTTGAACAAGCGTATCCCTTGTAGGGTCTCAGCGTCCAGAGCTCGCCGCAATTTCTGCTGCGCACTTCGACTGGTCATTAACTCCCGCACGCGCTGATCTTCTTCCCGTTGTTGTTTCGCGGTAAGAGGCAGGTCGTTAATGGATAGGAGTCGAATGACAGAGCCTTCTTTGGTCTCAACAATTTCCTCGACCCGCTTCTTCCCGTTCTGTTCTTTTTCCAATCGGTACATCCACTTGCTGTGGTCATCTTGGAAGTTTAGTTCGTTAGTGACTACACGTCGCGCGAGGTCGTTGGCCGACACTGGGCTGCTAATGGACTGGGGACGTGCCGGTACGCCGAGCAGGACCGTAGTCAGGGTCAGGGCTAGGGAGTTGCGTATCAGTCTCACAGACAATGATGATGCAAGTCTTTTGCACGTTTTGGACCAGCTATGCATCTCGTCGTTCCTCGTATGAAACAACACCGCGGACGAGTCGAGGGTTCGTGTCCGCAGGTTGAATTCCCCACAATTTCAAGCATGCACGAAATTGCACTCGAGAAACTGGTCAAAACTGCGCACCTTCCTTGACTGCTCACCGGGAGCAGGGCTCCCGGAGCGTGGACACTTATATTCTGAAAGATGAGCAATTGTGACCAGTTACCAAGTGGGCCACCGTTGTAATTTCTTAGCAGATATGAAGGAACGATGCGGCCCACGGTTGTCTCGTTCCTCTGGAGGCGCAGCCGTATACTTGTATACAGGAAAAGTAGCTCATCCACTCGCTGCGCCACATCTACTTTCTTTTGAACGGTGGTCACACAGCAAGCCGAGACTCCGGTCAGAGTCATGGGGCGTTGAACAGCTCTCTCCCGGGTGGCCAACGCAAATCGGTTCCAGCCGCGATTTGACAATGGTTGCGCAGAAGCCTAGCCTTGTAATTGAGCAAGTACCTCTTCTTACTCTTTCAGGTCCTCTGAACTAAGTCAGCCCATCTGAAGCTTTTCTCCCCTTAGATTTCTCCAAGGAGGAACTACGCTATGACCCTATTGACCCGTCCGGAACCTTTCCGTGAGTTTTCCACTCAGCAAGACCGCATGAACCGCCTGAACCGTCTTTTCCGTGAGTCGTATAGCCCCGAAGGCCCGGAAGACGCGTTAACCACCACCAACTACGCACCGCCGGTGGATATCTATGAAGACGAGCACAACATTACTCTGAAGATGGAAGTCCCGGGCATCGACGAAAAGGACATCGATGTCCAAATCGTGAACAATACCCTCACCGTCCATGGCGAGCGCAAGATCGAGAAGGAAGAGAAAGAGGAGAACTTCCGTCGGGTCGAGCGGCAGTATGGAGAGTTCACCCGGTCGTTCACGCTGCCCAGTTCGGTAGATCCTGGGCAAGTGAGTGCCAACTATGAAAAGGGCTTGCTGAAGATCACCTTGGCCAAGAAGGCGGAAGCCAAGCCTAAGCAGATCAAGGTGAATGTTGGCAGTGAGAAGACCGTTGAAGCCAAGGTTCATGGCAAGGCCGCGTAAAACCACTAACTAGCGAGAGAAATGGGAGACGGCTGACTGTCGGCTCCCATTTGTTTCTCACCCCCGAGCGAGCAGGAAAAATCATGATAAACATCAAATTCGTTGTAAGAGTGAACCGCGGCGGTACTCGCGCACCTGAATACGTGCAGCGGATTGATCGGAGTCCCATCCAAATGACCCTCAACCGTAAGCTGGCACTGGTGATGGGAAAATTCACGGCCGAAGACGCCGTCAAATCTATCCAAAACTCCCGGCGCATTCCAGAGTTAGTGTCCGTACAGGTACGGCCAGCTTTCATTTGAATCGAAGCTTGGCATCCGATCAGGGCCTCACACTTTGCCTGTCCAATTTTCACGGACTCACCATCGCTGGAGGATTTCACGGAATACTTTCGCCTAGACCATCCACGGGATCGACTGATTCTTTGCAATCGCTCGAACTGCGAAGACATCGCCGACTATCTAGAAGTCAACGAACACGGAGATGAGGACTTCGTTTGCGCCGCCCACACTAGCAGTGAAAAGCATGCTTCAGTTCTGCCGAAGGGCTTATCCAGTGGCGATCCGCACCGGAGCCGACCTGTTGCCTAGCCCTGTTTCCTGCATTGATGTTTCGTTTTCGTCAATCCGCCCCCGCGCCCCTGTCCCACAGTCCAGGCCCGCCAGACCCCAAAACGGCAGGGGGCAACTTTTGCCGTCGCCATACAAGAACCCCCGTGACGGGGTAGTACCTTTCGGGGGAAATTCGGCTACCCCCCGCCCGCCCGCCCGCGGTCGCTATGTGCGAAGATGAAGAAACCATCGAAAGCGCTGCGCGTGAGTCAATGAGTGAAATGGGGATGTTACAACAGCTATTTGGACGACACGGCCCAAACGTGGTCTTGTTTGCATATGGTTTTTGAATGTGAGCACTCTTGCTCAGACGACCGACAGGCCCAGTGCTACCGTGGGACTCCTATCGCCGAATCGCGGCATCCAAGAGCTGATAAAGCGCTCGAAGGCGGGAGTCTGGCTGGACGAGGTAATCATGGAGGCTCCTGCCCTTGCTCAGTCCGCATCCGACCGCTATTCCCAATTTGCTAGCTCAATCCACACGATTTTGGTGCTCGCCGCGTTGGGCGGCTGGGCGATCTGGCACAAGAGCTTTGCAGATCAACTGAGCGCGGCGGCTAATCCCAACCGCGTCCGCTTTTATGTAGTCACCCTTTTCTTTGAATGGGTCTTGTTCGTTCTGGTAGTGGCGGGCGTGCGGCGTAGTGGCGCGTCTGTCCTCATCGTTCTCGGAGATCATTGGCATTCCGTCCGACAGGTGGTACGGGATATTGGAATTGCCGCTGGGTTCTGGATCGTTACGTGGGTGCTCCTTTGGATATTTGGCTGGCTCCTGCGCATCGCCGCACTGGGTCGCAATGTGTCCATGCTCCCGCAGCGAGGTATCGAACTGACGTTATGGATAGCGCTCTCAGTTTCCGCCGGTATTTGCGAGGAGACGATCTTTCGGGGTTACCTACAGCGGCAGTTCATGGCCCTGACTAAGAGCGCTCCCGCCGGCATTCTTCTTTCTGCCGCCGCATTCGGCGCGGCTCACGCGTACCAGGGCTACCGGATGGTGATTCTGATCGGACTGTACGGGGCAATGTTCGGGATTCTGGCCTATTGGCGCGGAAGCGTTCGCCCTGGAATGATCGCCCATGCGTGGCAGGATTCATTGAACGGAGTGCTTGCCAGCATACTGAGGCATTAGAGTCTGCGTGTGCGAATGACGCGCAGTCAATCGAACGGGGATGGGATCTGCCTTGTCGCTCGCATCCGGTGGCAATTCCACCATTCAATCTGGGCAAAACGAGCCCCTCCGAACAACTGGATGGGGACAACTGTCGTAAGCAGGCGTTAACACTCATTGAGGGTCGGCGGCCAAGGTCAATGAGTGTAATGGGGATTTATCGCCAAGGGACTGTACTGGTGCTGCGAACCAAGCCTTTATGTGATAGAAATCAAACGTAATTCCGAGCGGCGTCGATATGTCAACTCCGGCAACAATCGCGACCGTCATCGTCGGTGTATTGGTCGCCACGGCGGTGATGGGATGGCTGATGTGGCAGCTCTTTCGCTCAACCGAGCGGATGGAGCGCGACCCGAAATATCTGCGTCGTCGGCTGATTCGTGGAGCGATGATCTACGTCTTTGGAGCGCTGTTTGGAATGATCGAAATCGCCCGAGGAGAATTACCAATACAGGCTCTTATAGGACTGCCAATTAGCCTGTTCATGATTTGGGTGATCCTCCGAACGGCCAGCAAAGTGAAAATTCCGCCTACCTGATCAGTCAATGAGGCGCAGGCTCACCGGGGTCAATGAGTGTAATGGGGATATTTCGCCAACCACCGCATCACTGGTCGGAATCGCCCAACACCGTAGTCATTGAACAACGTTTGGAGCGTCGCCGAACCAATGGTTGGAAGAAGATCACCATTCCAATCATCGTCACGAGCACTGATGGCCGTGCGTTGGTCACTGAGTGTAATGGGGATTTTGCGACAGCGATCCCTTTCAGCCACCGCCAACCACGGTTTACGACTGCAAATTCTTGCACATTGACAAGGCAACAATAACCGAACATAATCTCTCGCAAGTTTTGGGCACCTCTGCCCTTTCTCCGCTGCTCGGAGTCTAATTTCTTCACCGGCTTTCTATTCAAACTATTCGATCCATCTGGAATCTGAAGTTCGCAAATTTCCCGAGGAGAAATCTCCCATGAAGCTCCGCATCGCTCGCGTCGGGCGGATTCCCGGGCCGCCTCGAAATCCAGACTGTAACCAATCCTGACGAGCCACAGTGACGTGGCGGAAGGCAAACATGCGAGATGCGAAGGTCGCCGTCTTCAACTCGGCGGAAGAATCTTATTTCCTCAATTCATTTCTTCCCATAGTTCCCTTGAAAGGAGGGAGATGCTGTGACCCACAATAAATTCTGGACCGCCGTGAGCAAGGCTTTGACGGCCGTGACAATGACGCTAATCGTGACGCTGGTGTTTGCGACCTCCGCTTCGGCTAGTATGTTCAAGATCCTATATCAATTCACGAAGATCGAGGACGGAGAACTTCCCAGCGGAACCCTGATCATGGACGCCTCCGGCAACCTCTACGGCACGACGTCCGAGGGAGGATCCCTGACCTCGAACGGTACAGTGTTCAAGTTGACACCCACAGCGGGCGGGGACTGGACCTTCACGGTGCTGTATACCTTCTCGGACACGCCCACGGAGGGGGGAGTTCCCTATGGCGGGGTGATCTTCGATGCGACCGGCAATCTCTACGGCACGACCGGCGCTGGCGGCATTTATAGCGGGGGTACGGTTTTTGAGTTATCGCCCACAGCCAGCGGA
Source organism: Candidatus Sulfotelmatobacter sp. (assembly GCA_049673585.1). Taxonomy (GTDB): domain Bacteria; phylum Acidobacteriota; class Terriglobia; order Terriglobales; family Acidobacteriaceae; genus Sulfotelmatobacter. The sequence goes on from JBATXV010000017.1 coordinate 17,328, forward strand.
GACTGGAAGGAGAAGATTCTGCATAATTTCGGCAGTGGTGAGGACGGGTTCGGTCCCTTCGCGGGCTTGATATTCGACGCCTCCGGCAATCTCTACGGCACGACCGGGAACGGCGGCGCCTACGACCTGGGGACGGTTTTTAAGTTGTCGCCCACAGCCAGCGGCGGCTGGAAGGAGGAGGTTTTGCATGCCTTCAATAACAACGACGGCTCCTTTCCCAGTGCCGGCCTGATATTCGACGCTTCCGGCAACCTCTACGGCACGACCGTCGCCGGCGGCCCCGACGTCACCGGCTGCAGCAGAGGGACTGGCTGTGGAGTAGTGTTCAAGCTGATGCCCCACCCGGACGGAACCTGGACGGAGAGCGTGCTGCATAGCTTCGAAGGCACCGCCACGGACGGGGCATTTCCCTATGCTGGCTTGATACTCGATGCCGCTGGCAATCTGTACGGCACGACGTACCAGGGAGGGGCGAATGACTACGGGACTATTTTTGAGTTATCCCCCACAGCTAGCGGAGGCTGGAAGGAGAAGATTCTCCGTAACGGTAGCGCCGAGAACGGGATCGAGCCCCTCGCCGGCCTGATTTTCGATGCCTCTGGTAATCTCTATGGCACCGCTAGTGAGGGCGGCCTCTCTGATGGCATGGATGACAACGGTGGCGTCGTGTTCAAGCTCACACCCACCGCTAGCGGTTTTTGGAGCGAGACCGTGCTCTACGCCTTTACGAGCTACGAAAGGAATCCCGTAGCCGTGATCATGGACGCGGCTGGCAATCTCTTCGGCACCGCTGCCAACGGCGCCTTGAACTACGGTTCGGTGTTCGAGATCCTGAAGAAATGTCCTGAATAGCGGGAAAGTGAGGAGGCGTTCTGCCGCTGGGAGGCGGCTCCTTTTTCGTTGCGGCAGGGTCTGTGCTGGAGGCGGTTAGCCCAATGTGCACCGAGCGAACGAATCGCTCCTCGAGAGTGCGGATGGAAGCACGGCGACAGCGGCCACTCGGCAGGAAGAAAACCTTGTTCAACGCAGCCAGCGAAGAATCGACTTGACTCCGACCGGCGTTCTCATGGAAGGCGTTAGCACTCATTGAGAATTGGCCGACCCAGGTCAATGAGTGTAATGGGGATTTATCAACAACCATCACCCTGCCGGATATACTTAGCAGTCTCAAGGAGACCGAGCGATGGTCAGAATCTTTGGTCGGCCCTTTAGTTTGCGTACCTTCCGTTTCGCCACCCTTTTGCTTGTGCTCTCATCGAGCAATCTCGCGTTGGCCGGAGAAATTCACGACGCAGTAAAGAATAACGACCTTGCGAAGGTAAGGAGCCTAATCAAAGACAGTCCTGATCTGGTTTTCAGTAAGGATGAGGATGGTTTCACTCCGTTGCACCTTGCAGCTGCAAGCGGCTACAAGGAAATGGCGGAATTACTGCTCGCCAACAAAGCAGATGTCAACGCAAGGGACAATAGCCAGAGTACTCCCTTACATCAGGCAGTAGCAGCGGGCGGAGAGCACACTGATCTGCTGGAACTGCTGATTATTTATAAAGCTGATGTAAATGCAGCAGACACAAACGGCTTAACGCCGTTGCACTACGCGACTCTGGCGGACAATGGGAAGGCGGTGAAACTGCTCCTGACTCACGGTGCCCACCCTGATGTCAAAGAGAACGTGGATGGAAATACTCCCTTGATCATCGCTACGGGGAAGGGCTACAAGGATGTTGCAGAAGTGTTGTTGGCAAACGGGGCGAATGTCAACGCGGCAGATAAAAAGGGCACGCCTTTGGCGTGGGCGATACACACGGGGCACCCCGACATTGCGACCCTGCTTCGCCAGCACGGCGGCCACGAATAGGTAAGCTCAACTGGCGAAACCAGGCGATTACACTCATTGAGGCTTGGTCGGCTGGTCAGACCGGGGTCAATGAGTGTAATCGGGATTCAGTCAGAAGAACTGACTAACAAACGCAGAGACAGTCAGTGACCGGCTGCTAACGAACTGGTGCCGCGATCATCTATAGTTACAGTTGTATCTCCGATTTTTCCAAGGGGGCACTCATGCTCCTCGCCACACGCGCAACGATTATTGTCCTCGCCTCCACAGCGCTGGTCGCCTCGGGGCAGGAACCGAACGCGAACACGGCTCAGCGTGCCACGGGCGACAAGCCACCGGCCTCATGCCACGTCACCCTGCCGGATGGAAAATTCGCTCCAAAGCTTTCGACGTCAGGTCACCGCGAGTTGTCCTCGGGTGGGGCATGGTATGGCAGGGAGTTTGGTGGTGGCGTCTGGTACGGCACGGAGAAGCTGTGGACTGTGTTACCCCGTGGCGGAGTCTGGAGAGGATCGGGTGCGGCAGGGCCGCACGATTTCGCCTACGGCAACAAGCTTCCGTGGGGGCGTACGAATCCACCGTTTCGCCGAAGAGACGATCCGCTTACCGTTACAGGCAAACGACTCGACGGCCCTGCCCCGGAGTTCACCGAGACTGAGGAGAGCAGCGGGTTCGGGCCGGATTATTCCGGTGAAGGGATCATGGGCGGCATCGAGATTCCGGTATTCGGCTGTTGGCAGATCAACGGACACTACAAGGATGCCGACTTGACATTCACCATTTGGGTCGCACCCTCCGCCGAGGAGCGGACCGTGGACGCATCGTTGCCAGAAACTCAGGAGCAGCCCCGCTCCTTAGAGGCCGCGCCTCTCCGCGTTTTTGTCGATGGTGAGGCCCAGGCAAAATCGTTGGTCTATCGAGTGGCTCCAGAGCTTCCTCCGGAGGCAGATGCAGCGAATGTACGCGGCACGGTCCTGCTTCACGCAATCATCGATACCAGTGGCCGTCCGCGGGAACTCGATTACATATCCGGGCCTACGCAGTTGGTACAGGCAGCGATGGATGCCGTGCGGTGGTGGCAATACCGCGTTGAGATGCTGAACGACGAACAAGCCGCCGAGGTCGAGACGACCATTAAAGTTGACTTTCCCAGTTCCAGAAACTGAGCTCAGTTCAACTGACGCTATCAGGCGTGTACACTCATTGAGAACTGGGGCTAGTGGTCAATGAGTGAAATCGGGATATTAGGCCAGGTTCCTACGCCTCATCCTGGCGGCCGCGAGATCACGAGCACTCCCAACTCTTGCGCCAAATCCCAGACCTCGCTCAGGCCAAGAAAGCGTTTCGTACCTTACTGGCAATCTAGCAACTGATATTCTCGGCCTGTCCCGTGCACTCCCTTCCCCTGCGTTTTGAACACAACTTTCCCCTTAGGCGCTAGTTTGCTATTGATTCTGCGGATGATTCCTGTCCGTCCGCGTGACACCATGCCCAGAAGTTTCCCATAAAACGTCCTAAGCTGCTGAGTTGTTGTTTTTCGAGTGTGAAACGGAACTACGCAGAGGCGCAGGAAAGTTGGTTGACGAAATCAGGCGATTTCACTCATTGACCCCTGCGAGCGGGGAATCCCGGTCAATGAGTGTAATGGGGATGTTACGACGGCTAGCACGATACATGTTGGCGGTCATTTCAGTACCGCTCCAATGATCGCGCCCCAAACGATGTTGACCAGGAAATGGAAAGCAATTAGAGGATAAAGATTCTTCCGCCACTGCATCAGCAACCCAAAAAAGAAAACCAGTGCGAACAGCGCCCATGTCGTTGGAGCCTGCCACACGTGGTACAGCGCAAACAACGCCGAGTTCACTACCCACGCCCACCGTCCCAGGAACCCTATCTTCTTCATCAGATATCCATGAAAGTAAAGCTCCTCGCAAAGAAAGTTACCAATCAGCCCGAAAGCTAAAAACCATGCGGGCAATAAGGCATAAACCCCGCTCGGGTCGCGAAAAATGCTGTAGCCGGGCGGATCAAGTCCCGGAATCCTAGCCACCCAGTCCGTCAGCACTGGAAACAGGTACTGCATGTAGGGTAGTGAGACGAGGGTGTAGACCACGAATATAACGGGCATCACAACAAAAAAGCCTTTGGCGTCAAACTTTCGCAAACTCAGAAACGCGAGCGATTCGCGAAACGAGAGCCCATCTGCCCAACGCAAAACCAGCAGGGGAACGATCGCATGCCACGCGAAGACGACTCCGATCAGACACGTCCCCTGATAAATCGGATCCGACCAACCCGTCAGCCGGAGCCCCGCCGCATGCACTGGGGGAACGTTGATCAGGGAACGTTGATCAGCCCATAAGCGATCAATCCTGGCACCAAATGCATGAATAAATAGAAGAGCTTGCCGCCCATCGTTCGCGCCTGATATTTCGCTACGAATTCATCGTAGGGAGTATCCTCGCGCACGAAAAAGCATCGCAAACGTTCTCTCACGGTCTTCTCCGAATTTGGAGAAACGATCTTAAGGGAGACTGACCACCGATATCCACCAAAACAAGGTCCTCTAGGAAGTCGAGGGCTGGCGTGTCTCAAGATACCTGACGTAAACAGATGGGATGAGAAGGCCGGTCTCCGGCGGGATGCGGTGTACGCTCCCAAGTTATCGACGTGCTCGAAGCACAGATAAAAAGGAGACAGGCAATGAAGAAGACTAGCACCGTAGCGGCAAAGCCGAGCAAGAAAATCTCGCAGCAGAAGTTAACCGTTGGATTGGATCTGGGAGATCGCAACAGCTGGTACTGCGTGCTGGACGAATCCGGCCGGATACAACTGGAGCGGTGCGTCCGCACGAACGCGAAAGCGTTGCGCGAAGTCTTCGGCGCGATGCCGCCCAGCCGGATCGGGCTGGAAATCGGGACGCATTCGCCCTGGATCAGTCGCTTGCTCAGCGAGTTGGGGCATGAAGTGATCGTGGGGAATGCGCGCAAGGTGCGGTTGATCGGGGAGAGCCGCAAGAAAGACGATCGGCTGGATGCGCAGACGCTGGCGCGGTTGGCCCGGATCGATCCGGAGTTGCTGTATCCGGTGAAGCATTGCAGCGCGCAGGCGCAAGCCGATCTCATGACGATTCGGGCACGGGCAGGGCTGGTGCGGGCGCGAACCGCACTGGTGAACACGGCACGTGGACTGGCCAAGAGCTACGGGGAGCGGCTGCGGGGATGCAACGTGCGGAATATGAATCCGGAGAAAGCCGAAGGCCTGAGTCCAGAGCTGCAAGCTGCACTCGAGCCATTGCTGGCGTGCTTCGAATCGGTGAGTGAGCAGATCGCTGAGTACAACGAACGGATCGAGAAGCAGGCGCAACAGAGTTATCCGCAGGTGGCACTGCTGAAGCAGATCAAGGGCGTAGGCACGCTGATCGCATTGACATTCTTACTGACGTTGGAAGATCCGCATCGCTTCCACAAGAGCCGCGACGTGGGCTGCTATCTGGGACTGCAGCCGGGACGAAGGAACTCTGGTCAGAGCCAGCCGCAGCTGCACATCAGCAAGGAAGGCGATCCCTATCTGCGAACGCTGTTGGCAAGGCGCGCAGCACATTCTGGGTCCGTTCGGTCCGGACTGTGATCTCCGGCGCTGGGGTCTGAAACTAGCAGAACGTGGTGGGAGAAACGGCAAGAAGCGAGCCATCGTGGCGACCGCCAGAAAGCTGGCGGTGTTGTTGCATCGCCTGTGGGTGAGCGGAGAAGTATACGAACCGTTGCACAACAGCAGCCCAACAACAGTCGCCGCGGCCGCGTAAAGACAAAAGCGTGCATGAAATTAAGAGGAAAATTCAGATGTCTGCTAGGCGCAACGCCAGTGCTGGGCAGCGGTGCTCCGCAATGGAGTCACAATGAGATGCTGGCCAGCGAAGCAGAATTCGACCACATAAAATTAGAGTTGCAAGGGTGAGGGTTACATGAATCAGCAGGAAGGGCAAACGGTTAGCGGCAACGAACCGCACCCTAAAGGGGGGAAAGTCCGAGCGCCGCTCGTGGGCGGAAACCGCTTGCCCCAATTTCTAATTGTCTGCCTTCCGTTCTGTACGCGGTATCCGGTGAGAACCGTACGGGGTGCCTGTAGTGCGTTGCCATTCGCAGGCTGTTCTCACGGACAATGAGTGTAATAGAGATATTTCGCCAGTTACGAATATCATAGTGGAATGGGCGTTGATTATCGCGTATGGCTGGTACCGAAGGATCGCGCATTTAGACCCAATGCCGCACAAATCGCAGCGCTGGCCAATGCGCTGCGCGAGGGTGGATGGGTTCCGCAGCCCGATGCAGACGCACAAGAATCGAAGCTCTTGGAGTTGTTGCCGGGGGGTGGTCCGATCGGGAAAAAGCCCTGCCGCTCGGAGCTGTTTCAGGAGACTCACTTTGAGCCAAGCTGGGTAGCCTTTCACTCAGGTCATGAGCTGGTTTTTGAATGGTGGGTGAACGACGCAACACAATCCCGCGTGCAGTTCCCATTCACCTTTGTCCCATACCCAGAATCCGGCCACACATATTTCGGAGTAAGACTCATCGTCGGACACGAGTACTTTTACTGGACGGGTGAGAATGTGATGCCTTTCCCCGAATCGGAGACACAGTGCCACTGCGGCGAGCAGCTTGCTTACTGGACGGGGGCTCTTGCCGGCATTCCATCGCAGCGCATTCGCACAAAATGTCCAAAGTGTGGGACTGCCTTCGATCTTTTAAGAACATCCACCGAGATTATGTCATTCACGGGAGAGCGCCGTTCCGTCGCAGGCGGATTGGCCTTTCGATTTGCACTGCAGATCGATGCTCACAAGAATTTCCCCCACGAAGAGGTAGAGTTCAGGCGATACCAAGTCAAGGGCGGCATCCTTGAGCTCTGGAGGGCCCACATCACGACTCCCTACGAAATAGTCGACACCGCAGATTAGCAACTCGTTTCTGTTAACAGACGTTTACACTCATTGAGAATTGGCCCAGGAGGGGTCAATGAGTGTAATGGCGATTTTTCACCAACTGACCATCTGGGTGTAGGCCCGTCAATCACCACAAGCGCGTTTAGCAGTACCGATCCCGGAATCTGGTCGATCCTCCAACCGCTAATACCCGGTCTGACAAGTACACGGAAAGGTCTTCCAAACGATAATATCTTCGGAGTCAGTGGAGGCTTATGTCTAGTGGACGAGCGGTTCGGCTTCTATCGCGTTTGGGATTCACGACGGGACTTCTGGCATCGGCTCTGTCGGCCCTTGCAGCGGAGGGCGCGAAGCCTATGCTCGGACCCAATGTTCTGATCTTCGATCCGTCAATGCCATCGCAGATGATTCAGAAACAGATCGATGCGGTGTACGCGATACAGCAACACAACGAGTTTGGGCCACAGCGAAATGCGATTTTGTTCCTGCCCGGAAGCTATGCGGTGGACTTGCCGGTAGGTTTCTACACACAGGTGATAGGGTTGGGCGCGTCCCCAGATGCCACGCGGATTGAGGGCAGAGTGCATGTCGATGCGAACCTGGGGCACAACAATGCGACGACTACCTTCTGGAGAGCTGCGGAAGGGCTCTCGATAAAGCCGTCGGGCGGCACGATGCAGTGGGCGGTCTCGCAGGCGGTGTCGCTGCGGCGTATGCATGTGCGCGGTGACCTGGTGCTGCACCAGAATCACGGGTGGGCAAGCGGTGGTTGGATGTCGGATTCGCTTGTGGACGGGAATGTCGACTCCGGCAGCCAGCAGCAGTGGATCTCACGCAACTGTGATTGGAAGAGCTGGACTGGCGCGAACTGGAACATGGTGTTCGTCGGTGTAGTGCGTCCGCCGGAAGGCGCATGGCCTTCGCCGCCGTACACAAAAGTAGCGCGGTCGCCGGTGGTGCGGGAGGAACCGTTCCTGCAAGTGAATGCCGCAGGCGAGTTCAGCGTGCGGGTTCCGGAGTTGTACAGCGACAGCGTCGGGATTACGTGGCGCGGCGGACAAACGGCGGGAGAAACGATTCCGATTGAGCGGTTTTACATTGCGCGCCCGGATGTGGATACTGCGGAGACGATCAACGCGCAGCTTGCCCTAGGCAAGAACCTGATTCTGACGCCGGGGATCTATGAGCTGACCGCTCCGATTCGGGTGACGCGGCCGCGTACGGTGGTGCTGGGACTCGGCTTCGCTACGCTGCGTCCGGTGAAAGGCACGGCGGCGATGACGACAGCCGACGCTGACGGCATCGAGATTGCGGGGCTGCTATTCGATGCGGGGCCGATCGAGTCTGCCGTGCTGCTGGAAGTGGGACCGGAGGAAAGGCGGGCACGCCATAAGAAAGACCCGATTACGCTGCACGATGTTTTCTTTCGTGTTGGCGGCGCGGCTGTGGGTCGAGCCAAGGTGAATTTGAGGATCAATAGCAACGACACACTCGTGGATCATACCTGGATATGGAGAGCGGACCATGGTGCCGGAGTCGGTTGGAATGTGAATACCAGCGAGAACGGGCTGGTCGTGAATGGAAACGACGTTACAATCTACGGCCTGTTTGTGGAGCATCATCAGAAATTCCAGGTTCTTTGGAATGGGAATGGCGGGCGGACTTATTTTTATCAGTCCGAAATTCCTTACGATCCTCCGAACCAGGCGAGCTATACGAGTGCGCCGGGAGTGAACGGCTGGGCCTCCTATAAGGTGGCGGATGGAGTAACGAGTCATGAGGCATGGGGGCTGGGTGTGTACAGCGTCTTCCGGTATCCGGATATAGTGCTGAGCCGGGCAATCGAGACGCCGATGAGCCCGGAGATACGATTTCACGACATGATCACCGTGGCTCTGGGCAATCACGGGGGGATCAGCCATGTGATCGACGACACAGGCGAGGCGACCGCGATGCATCCTCGGGTGACGCCGAAGGTGACGAACTTTCCCTGAGAGTCTGCGCTCAATCCGCGCCAGGGGTGGGTGCTGGGGCGAGCGGATATTCCGCCAATCAGCACCGATAAGTCGGCATCTCGTCACGAAATCAAGCGCTGACGAGATGCGCGTTTGTCGGTACCAATCCCGAAAAAGCTGCCAACTTCAAGTGCCGCTGGCAGCTGGAATGCCCTAGTGAATCACCACCGACCCGGTGACGGTTTGGCAGATTGCATCGAGCGCCTGTTGCTCTGCGGCGGCATAAGAGCACGTCACTGGCGCCAATCTGTCGTAGGGACCGATCACCATCACCAGCCGCCCGCGGATGGGCGTCAGGTCCCGTGCCGTCGCCGTGAAGTCACTAAATGCTGCCGGACGGTCCCTCACGTTGCTGATCTCGGAGTTCAGCTGCTGGCCTGACCGCCCCGCAAACCACAGCTCATTGGCGATGAACCTGGCAGTTTGTTGCTGCAGCAGTTCATCCGCGTTGAGGCCTTGATACTGCCGGTCGAGCACTGGCCCCACGGCCACTGTGACCGTGCGCTCTCCGGAACCACTCAGCAGCAGCGTAGTAGTCTGTGTGCGGTCTACTACCCCGGTCTGCTCTGGCACCGCAATGGACAACTCGAAACAATATGGACCGCTGCAGTAACTTCTTTGCCACCGCTCAAAGCCTCGCGGTGCGCGGTCCAGCGAATCCGAAAGTTCGTTACGGTTGGATGCTCCTGCCGTTGGCTTGTGACGGGAGGCAGCTGCCAAATCGGCCAGTGACAGCCCGGATTCCGCATTACTCGACGAAGGCGCTTTGACTTTCTCGGGCGGCTCGCTTTCAAACTTGTGCAATTCCGCCAGCCAGGCTTCGGAATTCTTCTCGGGAAGCCAGCGCACCGTGGATTCTTCTTCGATCGAATACCGCGCAATCGGAACCGAAGTCTCCGAGGGTTCATATTCCAGAAGAGTGCGGTTGTCGATGCTGCGCTCCCGATGCAGGTAGACTACACGCTGGGTGGCGCGGTCGAACAGCAGCGACACACGTCCCTTGCCGGTAACAAAAGTCGTTCCCGTAAAGTCGCGAGCCCGGGTGCGGGTTTCAACGTACGCGGGCATATCCTCGGGTGAGAACACCTGTTTGTATTGCAGCCAGGCGTAAGGATGCCCGGCTACGATTGCGTCCTGCCCGTATTGCATGGAGGCAGCCGCTACTTCCATGTTCTCTACGAACGTGTCTGGCCAGTAGAGAAAATGCTTGCTCGGGACGGAAGCCGGCCCCGGGGAGATCGGGTTATCGCTCAGACGTACCTGAAGCAGGTCCCACGCCGCCTTCAGCAACACGCTGACCCCTTCGCATTCGGCTGAGGCCGGGGGCTTGCCCAGACGAGTATCTCCTGCGGGATTAATCTTAAAGGTCGTCCCGTTCATTTCCAGATCCTGTGCAGCCTTGGCCAGATCCGACTTCGGCGGAATCGCACATCCAGGCTTGTTGTATTGCACGGCTTGGAAATGGACGCGGCCGCTGAGTGCGTCGTCCGGACCGGCAGGATCGAAATCGAACTTCAACACGGCGCGCAATCTGTAGGAACAGTCATCGGGAACGTTCAGCGTCACGCCTTGAACATGTCCAGAGGCAAGGTGAACGATACCTTCGAATTCATATCGCAGGCTCTCTTGCGGAACAAATCGGGCCACCAAAGCTGTCGCGCGAGCGGAAGCGGCCCCCTGCGCCCGGCACGGCGGTATAGTCAGTAATAGGATCGGCAACAATAGAAAGACCGGTCCCGCTTGCAGACAGTTCTTGCGGTCGTTAAGGATGCCCGACATAAATGTATTTGGGGGGAACGTTGATTCGAAGAGAGGAAATAAAGGCATCGCACTCCGGTTCCGCTTCCACTCGGTCCTGGAAACTATACATGCATGTGGCCACCAGCGTAGCCACTCCGGCTGCGATGAATGCCGCACTGCCCTGCATTTTTCCTCGCACATCGTGCACGACTTCGAAATGCGCGACGCGGGCATCGTACTCCTGGATCACTTCGTCGGAATCAAACAGAATACGCGCCTTCTCTTTCCACTTACCCTGCTGAAACTTCCGCAGAAGCTCCTCTTCAGCGCAGTCCAGACTGTTACTGCAATCGGCTTCCCCTAAGTGTGGTCCGAAATAGACATAAATCTTATCGTTCTTCATCCCCAAAGTGGTCGGTGTCGCGGGGCCGTCGTTGGGGACGAGCGCCGAAATAATGACGGCGGGAATAATCTTGAACTCCGCCACCTGATCGCGTGTCCAGTGCATGTGGCTTGCGGGAATGTCGTCGTCACCGACAACTCGTTTGGCTGTCTTCGAATGTTGCTGCTCTTCGTGCTGCCGGCGTACCACATCGCCCAGCGGAGTCTGATTGCCGGGGTCAGTGGGGTCCTGCGCCCATGCGCTGGCCGCCAGGACCGCACCACACAAGGCCATCCATAACAGCCGCCGCAGGTGAGCCCTAACCAACATTGTGGTTGTCGTTGTTACCCACTTTGTCGGCGGCGAGATCCGAGGATGTGGAAGCTGAGATCGCAGGGTCTGAGGTTGGAGGATCATGGAGTGCCTTCTTGCAACGGGACTTCAAGCGAGCGGACTACGTGCTCACACATGTCCCGAGCATCGGCGTAAGCTTTTTCCGGAACGCTGCACCGAATTTGTACAAATACTCCCGGGGCCATGTAAGCCGCCTGTTGCGTAACCACCGACTGGAAGGCGGTAGGCGACCGGAATGTGGCCAGCCGCGCCGGCATGCCCGACAACTCAGTCAGCTGTTCGCTGTACACTTCGGCCTTACCCGCTCCACTGAAATAAACCGCCGGCACATTGTCAATCCACCAATCGATTTTCGTATTGATGAATTGCTCCCTGGTCAGGAACCCCAATTTAGTGGGCGCTCCTGTGCTGGCCTGAATCACGGCCGTGGTATCGCCGACCGGCACTTGAAATTCAAAGAGTCCTGTATAGGCAGTCTGGAATTGTTCATCCTTGCGAGCCTTGATTGGGACTTGAAGTGACGCCCTGAAACACCGATCCTTCGAACAATAGGGAAAACCGTAAGAAGAATAGCCGGGCGCGGCGTGCGCGATCTCCGTGATGACTTCGGTAGGAGCTTTCTTCGGTTGTGCACGCGCAACGGCGGCCAGAGATCCTTCCTGAGCTTCTGTGAGACTTGGCGCGGAGTTCGAGTTCAGCAGAGCATTTGTGACTTCCACCTTCTTCGGCGGGCTCGGCTCGGTTTTCGAATGCCACTGCGAGCCGTGCTCATTAAAGCGCAATGAGGGCAGGATTGTGTTGCACGCGCGATATCCGTTGGCTTGCCGATCATAGCCCTTGATCACAGTTGCGATCGGACGGTTCGGACTTGGGTGCAGATCCTCCGCGGCCAACGGGTAACCGCACACTACAGGCATGACAAAGCCGTCGCCGACAACTAACTGCACGAAACCCAGCACGTCATTGTGCAGGGGACAAAGACTGAAACTGCCAGCCGAGCCGGCCGGATGCCCATTCACGGGCTGCCCCGCGGTGATGATTCCCGTCGTTCTGCAACCGTAGAAGTACCGGCTCGCGGCGTTGTTCAGCATCTCGTCCGGTGTTGCGCCTTGGGCAGGAATTGGATCGCCCAGGATGACCAGCGTGCGCGACCCCATCGCCTCTGAAGAAAGCAGCTTCAGGCCATACGAATTCCGTCCTTCGACCTCCGCATCCGCCGGCACCAGAATCGAGTAATCGCCCGCCTTAAAGCTGTACCAGCGGTAGCCGACGGGAGCAGGCGCAGTTTGCTCGGAGCCTTCCGCGAGTTCGGCGGCCATCGCGTTTACGGCGTCGGAATCTGCCGTTCGGTTGGCGCGCTGCTGCTCTCGCTCCTCCCGCGCCTTCCGCGCCGCATCTGCGAGTCCGCTCTGGGACTGTTCTTGCGGCTGCTCTGCCGGAGCCTGGCTGTACTGGACTTGTCCGCCCTGAACCTCTCCTAGTTGGGTCTGGCCGCTGTCGGGCGGTGCACTGGTTTGGGCAGCCACGGGGACAGATAGAAGCGCAAGCAGCAGGGGAGTCGCCCATTTGACTCCGATCACTCGCTCGTCCTTAGCGTGGCATTGCATCAGCATTTGGCTCCGGACGCCCAGACTCATCGGAATTTGAGTGTGCTCTCTCCACACTACCGGGGCATTCCTGACTCTCCCAGATTACGCAAGTAAGCCCATTGATTAGAGTGAGGCTGAACAACAAAATTACATCCGTAACTTGTTCGCGCGGTTACCGGCCGCTAGCCTGAGCGGAAGCTGCAACTTGGGGGACCTTTCATGGAAGGACGTTATTGGCTCTGGCTCGGGGCTCGCTTGGTTGTCGCGATAATTGTTGTAGGCTGGGCGGCAACCTATCTGATTCCTGGCGGCAGCGGCGAAAGGCAGTTTCAAAAGGCGCTGGACGCGATGAAGCAGGTGCGCAGCGCACGCGTTGCCGACGTTATCGACACCACCCCGACCCAGCACATGGAAGCATCCTGGGACCTGGTCTGTGCACAGGACGCCTACCGTTACCGGCTGCACGCGGTACAGTCCGGTCCAACGAATGCCGGGGAGCTGAATCTCGAAGAACTTCATGTAGGACCGAGCGTTTATGTGCGCAAGTCTGACGATTCCTGGCAAGCGGGATATGCGAACGGGATAAAACCCAGTGGCGTTTGTCAGACGCTGGCGCAGGGTGCAGACAGCAAGCTATTGCCCGATCTCGCCACCATGATCAAGCGCGGGATTATCGAGAAAGGCGATAAGAAAACGGTGAACGGAGTGCGCTGCCGCGAATGGAAAGTAACCATGAAAGGCGGTCCCAGCCGGCTGGAGCATGACACCGTGTGCCTTGGCCTGGACGATCATCTGCCTTATGAAATGACCGTAGACTGGAAGCACTCGCGCACTACTTACACGGACTACAACGCTTCCTTCCAACTTGAGTTGCCTACGGCAACGCTGCAGCCGAGCAGCGCAAGCTCCGGGTCAAACTGAATCGCTCAAATCAGCCAGAAACAGGCTTGGAGGAGATTACTCCCTGCAAGTCGGCCGTTCGGTAGTGATGACCTCAGGCTCATGAGGCTCCCGGTTCAAGTCCGATGGCATCGTTTACCGCATTTTGAAGGCGCTGCTTGCAGCCCAGGTAGCGTTCAGTGGTTTCGATGGAAACGTGTCCGAGGAGAAACTGGATCTGTTCGAGCTCACCTCCTGCCTGATGACAGAGTCGGGCACACGTTCTACGCAGATCGTGTGGAGCGAGCCCTGTCAGGCCGCGGCTCGCCGCTCCCTCTCTAACGATCGACCAAATCACCTTTGGCGTGAACCCATTTCCCCACGTCCGACCTGCTTTGTTGATGGCTCTGAAAAGTGGGCCTGAAGTCAGTCCAGCGGACACTGTCCATTCGTCGATTGCTCTCTTCACCCAGTCGGGCATCGGGACCGTGCGGATGTGACCGCCTTTTCCATTCAAATCTGCGATCACCCAGTGTCCTTCTCGGAGTTGAACATCTTCCAGCTTCAAGGCTGCAGCTTCCGCCCTTCTCAGGCCGCAGCCGATCAGGAGAGCGATCATGGCTTGGTTCCTCAGTTCCTTTGGAGTCGATGCGCCAAATGCGCCGATCAGTCGCTTGCCCTCTTCGGCGGTCAGCCAGTTGCCGATTCGAACGCCGAGCCGGCGAGCGCCCTTCACCCTGCGAATTCCGGCGGCCAGATCGGGACTCAGTAAGCCACAATCGGAGGCTTCGTAGGCGAGCCGACGTACTGCTGCCAATCGCAGGTTGATTGTCGACGGAGCGTAATGCCGCTGCTCCAATGAAATTCGATATCGCGTCACGACGGTTTTGTTAAATGCCAGCCGTGGCTCCGAGCAATACCAGTCAATGAACTCGCGAATCGCATGATCGTACGAACGCTGAGAGCTTGGCGAGGTGACACTGTTGAGCACAGCCGATTTCGACTGTTCAAGATCGGGGAGCTTCAAGATGGTTTTGGGGGCCCGCTTCAGTTTCGCTTTTGCCTTTCGCGCCATTGCAACGGCCTCCTTCAAGCCGTGGCAACAGCGTTAACCACTCATCTGTCTCCTGACCATCTGCGCGTTTATCAGTATCGATCCCGGCAAACTTCCCAGAAGCCGACTTCTGGAGAGTCAGCCGACTAATGCGTGTGCATTGGCGAACAAAGCCGCACAATATCATGCGAAAGCTCAGTTAATGGGTATGTTCCCAAACCATAGCTTCAGCGTTTATCAGTCGACTCGGTCTTGTCGGTCCAGGACTTCGAGTGGGCAAGCTGCTCGGCCCACGCGTCCGCGTCTTTGCCAACGGCCCACTGTCCTGAAATAATCTCGCTATTCGTCACAAACACCCGCGCGAACGGCGCTCCGAGCGTGGTCCCTTCGCGCTTGAGCGCAAGGATCTGGCCGTTCGTGAAAACAAGGACCAAGGATTGATCGGGCGAGGCAAACGCCGTACGCGCGTCCGGGACTCGGGCCAGAACCTGGTTCCAGCCAACCTCGAGGGCGTCACTACCGACGAGCGCCCTTGGAGGACGCAGAGACGTCGCACAGGCAGCCTGATACCCGCGTAGTGCGCGGCCACTGTGACTGAAGGTCCATTCGAATTCCCAGGCCATCCTTCCACGAGCAATGCTCCATGCCTGGTCCGCGTCTTCGAGAAACTCCCGATTATTGAAATCGCTCTTTTCATCCACGCAGTTTTCGAGATCTTTCCGAAGCACGGCGTCCGGGGCTTTTGGCCTCCATGGGTTCTCCGCGTCGTTTCGAGCCACCGCATCAATCGGCAAGATCAGCGGGCTGGAAGTGTACTCTCCGATCTGTTCGGTCACCGAAAGATAGTCGGTGCCCACCCAACTCAACGACAAGCTACGAAGTTCATCGTCGTCCTCTTGCGGAGTCGCTTCCGGCCTGGCCGATGGCTCAGAGAAGGTCGGCTTAACCCCCGCGGGCGCAGCCCATAGCTGCAAAGCAGGCTCTTTGGATGGCTCCACTTGCTGCGCTTCTTCGTCGTTTGCCTGCTCGTTCGCCTGCGGCTGCGCGCTAGAAGCCATTTTTGGCAAAGTGATTCCGATTTCCCAGAATCCGCTCTTACGTGGAAAGTAAAGATGCGGACTATTCACAGCCACACTCATCTTGCTGCCTTCGATCACCACTAGCCTGGTCTGAAACTGGCTTCGGCATGAGTTTTCTGAGGCACAGTCCGGTCGCACAACTGCGAACAAGAATCCGAATTTTGAGGTCGTCTGGTCCGGCGGAGTAGCGGCCGCAGCGAGAGCCATTGATCTGGCAATTAGAGCAAGCGCCAGCAGCACACTCTTCCTCATGGCTTCTGTCCTTTGACTGCTGCGAGTGATTCCTGGTATCGCTTCTCTACATCTGGCGCGCTCTTTAGGTACCCGGGCTGACGCTTCTCGGCTTCTTCGAAAGCGGCGATGGCTTCCTGATATCGGCCAGCGTCATACAATGCCCATCCGAGTCCTCCGAGCGGAAACGCTTGCCTGGGACTCAAATCGGCTGCCTTGCGGTACGCCGTCGCCGCCTCATCGTTTCGGCCGAAGTCATGCGCGAGCTTGGCAAAGCGGTACCAGGTGTTGGCCACTTTCTCGTCTTCCTTCGGATGTACCCTTGCCAGTATTCTCTCTTCGAATCGCGAAACATTTTGTTGCTCCGGGCCGAAGGATTTCATCTCGTTCGTCAGAGCATAGACAGGGGTGGAGCAGTCCCATTGATCCTGGAAAGCCTGATCGAACTGACCGAACGCTTCTTGATATCTTTTTTGGTGCAGGTAGAAGAGCCCAAGAGAGCCGTTCGTCGTGCAATCACTGTGCTCATCGGCAGCCTCTATATATTGTTCTTCTGCGCCCTTGAGATCACCAGAGGCCTCGAGCGCCGATGCATACGCATCTCTGTATAGAAAATCGCTGGAATGCCCGGCCAGATACCCTTTATAGATCTCTGCCGCTTCGGCTGCTTTGCCTTCCACAACCAGTGTGCTGGCGAGGTTCAGTTCCAATGTGTGCTGCGGATCGAAGCCTCGCTCCAGGGCCTTCCGATATGCCGACTCTGCAAGCGGATACTCCTTGATTCCGTTCAGCTGCCACGCCAGGGTTTCCAGCTGTTCGCTATCGAGCCGAATTGCTGTCGTGCAACTTGGACGGAGCTTCGTCAGATTCTTTTGCTCGATGTATAGCGAACACAATCCAGACGCGTACCGCGCATCGTAAGGATTTGCCATGAGGCCTTTTTGAAACACTGCTTCTGCTTCGGCAATTTTTCCGCGCGACTTCAATGCGTTTCCATAGCCCGCATATGAGCGCGGATCATCGGGCGCACTTTCTAATGCGATCTGCCATAGTCTCAACCCTTCGTCGCTGCTTTTATAACTATCGGCGCTATCGGCCAGAATGGCCACGTCCACGTAATAGCGCTTCCATTCCGGATTCAGTTCAATCGCTCTCCGATATGATTTCACTGCTTCTTCCGGTTTGTCGGTACAGCAGGAGGCGCGCAAAAAATACGCTAGCGCGTTTTGCGGGTCGAGCCGGATCGCATCATCAAGTAGAGTTTTCGATTCGGGGCCGAGTGGTTCGGTTATGAATTCATAGGTGAGGACCTGGGATCTTTCCTTCGTGCTCAACAGCAATTTCTCCGCGTGCCTGCAGGCTAGTAGATTCAGGTCTGCGATGCAGCGTTCCAAGTACCTCCCCGCGTCTGGGGCGGTCATTTCATGAGGCTGCGATGATGAGGACCGCGGCTCAGCCGCACCTGTCTGCGCAACCACCGGCGCAATCCAAGCAGCAGCCACCAGTGACAATAGAGCCAGACGAACCGAGACCATATAGAAAATCTATCATGGGGCTTCTCGTGGGATTCTTTGACTGAGCTGCCCGTGCCTAATACGGCAAGTACCTAGGTTCTGGATCACCTAGAGGCCAGATTGTTCCAAAGGTTTTCAAGTGGTCTGCATCTCAGAGTCCTTTCGACCTTTGAAGGGGCCAGACTCATCAGTTTGCAGGAGCAACACGCTGCTTGGATTCCTGGTTGTGATGCACAAAAAGGTCGCGATCTCCCAGCAGCGAACAGTAACCATCAACTGCGGCAATCAGACAAGTGCCCGACACTGGCCAGAAACGGGCTTCGAGGAAGTTGGCCAGATTGGTAACGGGAAGTCGGCTAGTAGAAAGTGATCTCGTCACCCGGCCTCGATTCTGTGCGGATTACGGGCAAACCGGAAGTCAAATCTCAACCGTTGAAATCAGGCGATTACACTGATCGAGAGCGGGCGAACGGTCAGTGAGTGTAATCTGGATTTTTCGCCAACCATCGCGGCGGGCAGCAAGAGCAAGCCGTCGCCGAGGCCGTTTCCGTTACTGCCCATTGTAAGCACTTACGACTCGCTCCGTAATGTCGAGCCGGTTATCGAACCACACAACCGAGCACCTAGGCCACTGCTGCGATATATCAATTACGATGTCGGCTCCACTATCCCCTGCAAACTTAGCAATCAAGGGAGTCATTTTGACGAGGATGCGCTGCGATATTTCCTGCTTCTGCTCTGGTGTGGCCTTGTCGCCAATGGCTGCCAACTCACGTTTACCTTCATCAGTCTTGAAGGCGGCTCGTTCAAGGTTGATGAGTTCTACACTCTGGTCGCCATTCACGGGCGGGAGATGGACTGACCTTCCGTTGTAGTCATCGATGATTAGTTTTGTAATGTCCACTTGTTTTCGCAAAATATCCCCGCCGGGTTGCTTGGACCAGAGTACGGGCTCGGGCAGTTGCTTTGACGTGTCAGTGACGACTCCCAATCCGTTATCCTTTGCGAATTTAGCAACCACGGGAGCCATCTTGACAAGGATGGCCTGTATGGTCTGCTTAATCTCTTGCTGCCTCTCTTGGGATACTTCCGTGCCAATCGCAGGCAACTCTTTCTTGCCTTCATTACTGTCGTGGACGGCGTGCAGAAAGTTGATGGTTGCGACCACGGTGTTGTGAGTCTGTCCGTGACAAGTCGCGGATAGCGAGAAGAAGATCGTAGCGGCAAGCAGAAAATGGTTTCTGAGCACGGGCGCGTCTCCTCGTCGTGGAATTGTGCAACATTCTGATAACTGTTGCAAACAGCCGATTACACTCAAAACCCCTCAGCCAGGAGTCAATGAGTGTAATCGGGATTTATCGTCAGCTGAGCTTTCTCCACAGTTCTCAAGTCGTTCCCGGCAGCCGTAGCATTGGGAAGCCCATGGTCACGGTTCTAGGCTGCCACCTCTACGTGCCACTGCGATAGCGACAGTTGACATCGCGTGTTCTCGTTGATTGTGGGGTTTATACTTCGTCTGCACAACTAGCAACGCGAATGAAAAAGTTGTCAAAGTATGTCGGGCAGAAAGCTCGGCGTACAATGGAGCCGTTTTTGAAGTCAAAAGGAAGACTCCAGGAAGGATACGTGGTCAAAAGATCTGCGAGGACGTTTGTATGAAATGGTGCACTCTTACTTTTGCGGTGGTCGCGATTCTTAGTTCGTCATCCTGCGGCAGTGGCAGCTCTGGGAGTCTCACGCAGACCGGAGGTTCCAGTAAGTGGACCTGGATGGGCGGCGCCGAAGCGGCCAACCAAAACGGAATATATGGAGCCGGAGGCACCGAAGGTTCCGGCAATGCTCCTGGGTCGCGCGAACAGTCCATTAGCTGGATCGACAGCTCGGGGAACCTCTGGCTCTTCGGCGGCGACGGTTACGACTCGGAAGGAACGAACGGTTTCCTGAATGACCTGTGGAGGTATAGCGGTGGCCAGTGGACCTGGACGGGTGGTTCGGCTGTTGCCAACCAATCGGGAATCTATGGACGTCTAGGCGTGGCTTCCTCCAGCAACATGCCCGGCGCCCGAAATAGCGAAGTGCGATGGATCGATAACTCCGGAAATCTGTGGTTGTTCGGTGGCGGTGGTTACGACTCCGCCGGAACCCTAGGCACGCTGAACGATCTGTGGGGGTACAGCTCCGGCCAATGGACGTGGATGGGTGGCTCGAATATCGCCAACCAATCGGGCGTCTACGGAGCCCAGGGCCAGGCCGAGCCCAACAATATTCCCGGAGGACGATTCCACTCTGTGAGCTGGACCGACAAGTCGGGCAATTTCTGGCTGTTCGGCGGGAACATCCAGCTCAATACGGGTGAACTTTTCCTGAACGACTTGTGGATGTACAGCGGCAGCCAATGGACATGGATGGGCGGGTCCAGCATCACAAACCAGCCCGGAGTCTACGGCACGCAGGGAAGCGCTGCCACGGGCAATATTCCCGGATCGCGAGAGCAGGCGTATGCCTGGACCGATTCCTCGGGAAATTTCTGGCTCTATGGTGGCAACGGATACGACTCGACCGCTGCCTACGGTTTTCTCAACGATTTATGGGAGTACTCCACCACCGCGGGGCAATGGACTTGGGTAGGTGGGTCGAACTTAGTCAACCAACCTGCCACCTACGGTACGCAGGGAACGGCCGCTGCGGGAAACAGTCCCGGTGCTCGAAACGGCGGCACGAGCTGGGCCGATGCCTCCGGCAACTTCTGGCTGTTCGGTGGATATTTCCATAATGAGGCGAGCGGAGTGATCGATCACTTCAACGACTTGTGGGAGTACGGCTCTGGGCAATGGACGTGGGTGAGCGGCTCAAATTCGCCAGAACAGTCAGGAACATACGGAACCCTGGGAACGCCTGGCTCTAGCAGCGTCCCCGGCGCGCGACAACATTCCGTCGATTGGGTCGATTCGTCAGGCAACTTCTGGATATTCAGCGGCTACGGTCTCGACTCGACAGGCACCTTGGGCTACCTCAACGACCTGTGGCGATATGAGCCCTGAGGCACGATTCATTACCGCGCTCATGGTGACATTGCGACGGAAGTCTCTAAGAGATCATGCCTTTCCAGTTTGCTAAAATCCGCCGGGTTCTGGGGTCGATGAGTGTAATCGGGATTTTGCAACAACCAGCAACTCACCTTAACCCCCAACTCACATTTTCAGTCCCAGAAGAGCCTTCCGTCTTGCCTGTACTGTTGGCGTAATCTTGTGTGCATGCGTACTCTAAACCCCGCATGGAAAGCGGTCTGCTCCATTTCTGTCCTTGTGTTGCTGTTTCAGCCGCTGGCTACAGCACGGCAGGCAGAACACGATACCCGCCTGGACCACCTCTTCAGTTCCGATCCAGCCATGCGCAGCGCGGCCAAAGTGGAACTCTTGCAGCATCCTGATCCAACCTTACTCTCCGGTTTGCTGAAGGCATTGCCATCCTCACGCGGAGCCATTCGCGACGACCTTCTAGAGATACTGGCTAAGTACGACGACCCGAGCAAGCTCCCTGTTTTCCTGTCGCTCCTGAAGCCGTTTCATTCGGACAACGACAGCTTCCAAATTGGGCAGCAGCTCGCGCATCTCGGCGCACCGGCCGCTCAAGCTATTTTGGCCGCGTGCGAAGATACTGGTGAAGGCTATCCAGAATGGGCAGCTGCGCGTGCTGACAGACATGGATAACATTGGTGTCCCGTTCATCATCGAAGCGCTCCTGAGCGACGATGATTGCAAACGCGAGATTGGTCGTCCCGGGCTACAGTGGGCGTTGGGAGAGGCCGACCCAGACAGCGTGCTGAACGCGGATATCCGGCTGGCGTCCGCTGCTGCGACCGATCCTGATGAGCACATTCGCGCAGCGACGAAACAGTGGTTCGGGTCATGGAAAGGACGCGAAGACAAAATCGACCTGTCGGGAATCGTGGAGGCTCTGATCGCGGAATACCAGTCGAGCCCTCCACCGGAGACCATGGAGAAGATCGTGGTGATGTTGTCCGATACCGCACGCCCCCGCGTGACACGCTTCATGCGCGCCGCGGTGCACGCGCCGAATCCGAAGGTTCAGCGGACTGCGAATGAGTATCTTGCGCGTTTTGCGCCAAAATCCAAGCCGCGACGGTAATCCACAAGCCCATCTGGGACACGAGTCTGGATAGTTTACGAAATCAGGCGTTTACACTCATTGAGGCCGGTCTGGCAACCCGCCAAACCTCAATGAGTGTAATGGGGATTTTTCGCCAACTGACCTCTTAGGCCACCGCCAACTCCGTCGCTTTCATTGACTTGCCCGTTTCTTTCGACGTAACATTCTTCGGCTGTGATTGGCCAAACCATCTCGCACTACCACATCGTCGAGAAACTCGGCGGCGGCGGAATGGGTGTGGTCTACAAGGCAGAGGATGCGGACCTCGGCCGCTTCGTCGCGCTGAAATTCCTGCCGGACGACTTGGCCCAAGACCCGCAGGCCCTGGAACGTTTTCGGCGCGAAGCCCGGTCTGCTTCATCTCTGAATCATCCAAACATCTGCACGATCTACGAAATCGGCAAGCATGCCAGCCAGTTCTTCATCGTGATGGAGTTGCTCGATGGCAAGACTCTCCGCGATACCATCCTCGGACGCCCACTCCCGACTGACCGCCTCCTCACCCTGGCCATTGAAATCGCCGAAGGCCTCGACGCCGCCCACGCCAAATCAATCACTCATCGCGACATCAAGCCCGGAAATATTTTCGTGACCGGCCGCGGCCACGCCAAGATTCTCGACTTCGGGCTAGCCAAGGTCGCCGCCGAATCGCACTCTTCTCCGGCCTCGCTCGGCGCCGCCCCCACGGTCATGAGCGAGATTCATCTCACCAGCCCCGGCACCGCAGTCGGGACAATCGCCTACATGTCCCCCGAGCAAGCCTCCGGAGACGAACTTGACCCGCGCACCGACTTGTTCTCCTTCGGTGCCGTGCTCTACGAGATGGCGACCGGCGTCCCCGCATTCTCTGGCAACACGACCGCCAAGGTTTTCGACGGTATTCTCAACCGTGCCCCGGTCGCCCCGGTTCGACTGAATCCCGCCTTACCCCCGAAGCTCGAACAGATCATCAATAAGGCGATCGAGAAAGATCGCAAGCTGCGCTATCAGAGCGCCGCGGAAATGGCGGTCGATCTCAGACGCCTACAGCGCGAGATCGACTCCGGCCGAACCGGCAGCGTCGCGACTTCAGTCGCTGCCGCCGCCCAACCTCCGGTTCAAGCCAGCGTTCGCTCTCGCGCCAGGTGGTTGATCCTCTCTGCCGCGATCGTTGTGGTAGCCGCGTTCGCCGCTTACGAATTGCGTCCCACGCTGCCGGCCCCCCGAATCACCGGCTACACCCAGCTCACGCACGATGGATTTCCCAAGAGTTTCGCGGGTCAGGCCATCGCCGAACTGCAAACCGATGGCTCCCGCATCTACATTCAGGAAAACGTCAATGGACACTACGTTGTGGCCCAGGTCTCGGCATCAGGTGGCGACACTGTCCCCTTGCCCATTCCTTTTCCCAACGTCTCGCTGAACAACATTTCGCCGGATCGATCCGAATTGCTAGTGAGCAGTTTCACCGGCTCAGAGGATATTCAACCCATGTGGGTAGTACCGGCGCTGGGCGGTTCTCCGCGGCGTTTCGCCGAACCACTAGGCGACGACGCCGCCTGGATGCCGAATGGAGATCGTCTGCTCGCGCGGGCGAATGAGTTGATCGAGATCAGCGGCAACGGCAATCAGAAGAAGCTGGCATCCCTGCCATCGGACCTCTTCATCTATTGGCTGCGTTGGTCCCCAGACGGCGAGACTCTCCGTTTCACGACCAACAGCCCGGTCGGCGACAGAATATGGGAGATGGCTGCCGATGGTACGAACCCTCATCAGATCTTAAACGGCATCCCTGACATCCCCCAACCCGGGAATGGCGTATGGACTCCGGATGGCAAGTATTTTGTCTTTCGGGCCACTCGCAGCGGGCGCGATGATCTTTTCGCCGTCCGCGAAAAAGGCGATTTGTGGCACAAAATCAATCGCCAGCCCGTGCCTTTGACATCCGGCCCGCTCGACCTGGAAGCCCCGCAACTCAGCCTCGACGGGAAAAAGATTTTCGCTGTGGGATCCCAGCCGCGCGCCGAACTGGTTCGCTATGACGCCAGGTCGGCGCAGTTTGTTGCTTACCTGAACGACATTTCTGCTGCTTATGTAACCTTCTCGCGGGATGGACAGTGGGTCGCCTACGTCACCTGGCCGGACAGCGATCTCTGGCGCTGCCGCATCGACGGCAGCGACAAACTTCAACTCACCGTGTCGCCTATGGTCGTGGAGTCGGTAGATTGGTCTCCCGATGGCAGTCAAATCGCCTTCACAGCCTTCAAGCCAGGGGAAAAGGAACACGTTTTCGTCGTGTCCACTTCGTCTGGAGAATCGCGACTCGTGGCCGAAGGCGAAACGAATACGCGTAGCGGCGGTTGGACTCCCGATGGGAATTCTGTTTTTTTTCTTACTTTGGAAAAGGCAGACGCTTACTCCTTCCGCTTCGTAGACGTGAAAACAATGAAAACGACGAGCGTCCCGGCGTCTGCGGCGCAAGTCGGGGCAACCCTTTCCCCGAACGGGCACTACATCGCCGCCACTCCCATCGACGGTCAAAAGCTGATGCTCTTCGACCTGTCATCCCAGAACTGGTCGGAACTGGCCATAGCGAATGTCAACGCCATCCGCTGGTCCTACGACAGTCAGTATGTCTATTTCGATACCCAATCCAACGCCGATCCCGCCATCTACCGCGTTCATGTCTCCGACAAAAAACTGGAAACTGTCGCCAGCCTGAAAAATCTTCGGCGCGTCATCCTGCCGTTCTTTCCGTGGATGGGCCTCACCCCTGACGGCTCCCCCCTCCTGATGCGCGACACCGGCACCCAGGAAGTCTATGCGCTGGACTTCGAGGAGCCATGAGGGAGCTTCCAACCGAAACACCGAAGGTTTGCCCGTAGCTGTCGAAACCAGGCGTTAGCACTCATTGAGAACTGGCCACCATGGGTCAATGAGTGTAATCGGGATATTACGTCAACCATGCGGGGCTGCTACCATTGGCGCATGTTCAATTTTGGGAAACCGAAAACAGTTGGCGATTGGATAGTTCACATCGCGGGTGCCATCGTGGCGATATTCCTTGTGTGGTGGATGCTTCGGGTGTACGTGCTGTGAATGCACTCAAAAACCATCTGGCTTGGTTAATGAGTGTAATCTGGATTTCTCAACAACAAAACAACAGCCACGGTATAAACTTTGGCATCTGAGCTGAAAATCTCAAAAACATCTTTGACTTTCGCTTCCGCGCATCCCTAAGATTCTTTGCCGAAGGTGGAACTATGCGAACAATTACGCTCCCCAGGATCGGCTGTCGGATGTTGATCGGTCTTGCCGGCATCAGTTTGTGCGCCGGTTCGTTGTCGGCCCAAAACTCGCCGGACGACCGGCAGATGACCGATCCCAAATCGGTGGTCTCCGCTTCAAACGCAACGGCAGGGCCGGTGCCGATTCCCCAGCTTTATTACACGCGGAGCACCTATGGCGCGGCATGGTCTCCCGATGGCCGCGACGTGGTATTCACCACCAATCTGACGGGTCGGGCGAATCTTTGGAAGGTTTCGGCCGCGGGAGGATTTCCGATTCAACTTTTGCAATCGGATGATCGGCAATCAGGCGCGGTCTGGTCGCCGGATGGAAAATGGATCGTCTTCGAGCAGGACTTTGGTGGAGGCGAACTGTATGACTTGTTCGCGATCTCAAGCGATGGTGGTGAGGTCGTGAACCTCACCAGCACGCCGGACATTTCGGAGAGCAGTGCGCATTGGTCCCCCGATGGCAGCGCGATCGCCATGTCATACAGGCCGAAGACTTCATCGAACGTAGACATTGCGCTGCTCGACTGGAAAACAAAGAAAGTCCGCAAACTCACGAACGAGCAAACGAAGAACCGCGAATGGTATGGAGCGATCTGGAGTGCAGATGGAAAGACCATCTACGCCAACCGCGCCAATGCCGGCTTCACTGACTCTGACGTTTATCGCATTGACGTAGCCAGTGGCACGGTGGAGAATCTCACTCCCCACCAAGGCGACGTCGTGAACACCGCATCGTCCCTGTCTCCTGACGGCAAAACACTGTTGATCACTTCGAACGAAAAAGGTGGATACGACAACGTCGCATTAGTGGATGCGGCTAGCAAGCAGCGAAGCTGGGTCACCGACCTGAAGTGGAAGGCTAGTGCCGGAGAATTTTCTCCCGATGGTAAGAGTTTCACCTACGTAGTGAACGCCGACGGCCGCACTGACATTTATGCGGTGGATCGCAGCTCGGGCCGGGCCTCAGTGCTGCGGTTCGCCGCAGGCATCACAGTTCCCGCGGGCAATCCGCGGGCCTACTCGCCGTCGGGTGATCGCCTGTTGATTTCGCACCAGAGTTCGACCGAGCCCGCTGACCTGTGGGTCTATGACCTGGCAGCTCACACATCGCGGCAGTTAACATTTTCTGCGCTGGGCAGCTTGAACCCCTCACGCCTGCCCGTGTCGCAGTTGGTGCACTACAAGACATTTGACGGAAAAACCATCAGCGCATTTCTCTGGATGCCGTTCGATCTCAAACGAGACGGAACCAACCCCGGGATCGTGCTTCCGCACGGCGGTCCCACGGGGCAGACGGTGGACAGTTTCAACAAGGCCGCTGCCGCCCTCGCGTCGCGCGGCTACGTTTGTATTGCGCCCAACGTTCGCGGCTCGACCGGCTACGGAATGGAATTTCAGCGGGCGAATTACAAAGATCTCGGCGGCGGCGATCTGCAAGATGAAGTCTACGCTGCGCATTTCCTTGCCACCACCGGCTATGTCGATCCGTCGAAGATCGGCATTACCGGCGGCTCTTATGGCGGATATATGGCCATGATCGCTATCGGTCGAACGCCCGACGTGTGGGCGGCGTCAGTCGAACTTTTTGGCATCACCGACTGGCTTACTGAACAGGAACACGAAGAACCTGCCCTTCAGCAATACGATCAATCGATCCTGGGCGATCCCGTAAAGGATCGCAAGTCTTATGAAGACGCCTCGCCCATCAAGTATTTCAAGAATGCGAAAGCTCCTCTGCTGATCCTGCAGGGAGCGAACGACATTCGTGACCCCAAAGAGGAGGCTGAGCAAGCGGAAACGATTCTGAAGAAGGAAGGCAAGATCGTGGACGCACACTACTATCCCGACGAAGGTCACGGCTTCGCGAAGCGCGAGAATCAGATTGACGCCATGCAGAGAACTGTCGACTGGTTTGATCGCTACCTGAAGAATAAACAGTGATCAGAGGGAGGTGGCTGGTCGAGGTCAATGAGTGTAATGGGGATTTTTCGCCAATTGACGAGATCGCGTACCAGTTGTCGCCTCAGATAAACTTCCGGTTTGCCGACCATCTACGCACCGGGGGTTCGTTCTAGTAATGGACGAACCTCCGCTGAGCTTTAGGGAAGAGTTGCGGACAATGAGGCCGGAACTTCACTCACAGACCTGGACTCAGGACCGAACACGCCCGCATCAGCGGAGAGAAACCAGTGACCCATAGGTTTCGCTTGACCCATGGGCCCCATGTCCTACAATTACTCACCAAGAGTGCGCCTGAAACGAGGTCGATTACGGCGACACGCGATACAGGTAAGCTTCACCCAGCACCTCCTGCCGAAGATCTACTGCGGCGTGTCATAGACACCACTCCTGCGTTTCTGCACAGTTCTGATCCTGACGGCAATCACGGTTTTTTCAATCGACGCTGGCTTGAATACCTCGGCGTCACTGAAGAAGATCTGCAGGGCTGGGGCTGGACTGCTTTCATTCATCCTGAAGACTTACAGGGAATGTTGACAACGTGGAATGCTTGCCGTGCCGGCGGAGAAGTGTTCCAGTACGAAACCCGCGTGCGCCGTGCCGACGGACAATATCTCTGGTTTCTGCATCGCAACGTTCCCCAGTGGGATGACCGAGGGAACATCGTGACGTGGTATGGATCCAGTATCGAGATTGACGATCGGAAGCGTGCAGAGGAAGAGCTCAAGAAAGCATTTGACGAAATCAAAACGCTAAAAGACCAGCTGCACAAGGAGAACTTGGCTCTCAAGGAAGAGATTGATCAGGCATCCATGTTCGAAGAAATTGTGGGAGCATCGGATGCAATAAAACGAGTTCTCGCTATTCTGTGCAAGGTTGCGCCGACCGATTCCACCGTGCTGATCACGGGTGAAACGGGAACCGGAAAGGAACTTGCAGCCCGTGCAATCCACAAACGCTCGCGCCGCGCACGGAACGCGTTTGTTGCAGTCAACTGTGCCGCCATTCCCCCTTCTCTCATTGCCTCTGAACTTTTCGGCCATGAAAAAGGAGCCTTCACAGGCGCTACCCAACGGCGCTTGGGGCGATTTGAAGTTGCTGACGGCGGGACAATCTTCCTGGATGAAGTGGGCGACTTGCCGGCTGAGACCCAGATCGTTTTGCTGCGAGTGCTACAAGAGCGTGAACTAGAGCGAGTGGGTGGCACCCACCCGGTGCCGATTGACGTACGGGTCATTGGCGCCACCAACCGCGATCTGCAGGCCGCGGTGGACGCGGGCTCATTCCGGCGCGACTTGTTCTACCGGCTGAACGTGTTCCCAATTCGCATGCCGTCGTTGCACGAGCGTGTCGAAGACATTCCTCTGCTCGTCGCATACCTTGCTCAGCGCTATGCCGGCAAGATGGGGAAGAAGATCGATGCGATCGATAAGAGGACCCTGGAGCTGTTTCAAACCTATCATTGGCCTGGAAATGTACGGGAACTGCAAAACGTGATCGAACGAGCCGTCATCCTGTGCGAGGGAGCAACGCTCGCGGTGGATGAGAACTGGCTGCCGCGGACATCGCCCAGACCTGCCCCAAGTGGAGTTGCTCTCGCCTGTCTTGCCGATCAGGAAAAGGAAATGATCGAGAACGCACTGGCCCAGAGCCAGGGACGGGTGTCCGGTCGTCTTGGTGCAGCAACCCGCCTGGGCGTTCCCCCCTCAACTCTGGAATCCCGAATTAAAAGTCTGAACATTAACAAGCAAAGGTTTCGGTCCACCTAGCTCAAATTCAATTCCTCCCGTCCGGTAGCAGCGGCGTTTGTCGAAAACTCGACGATTCGCGAGATCTCGCCACCAGAAACTCTTGCCATCTTCAATGCTGTCATTCGTTTGCGAATGGCATCCGATTTGCACTTATACCGATCGGCGTGAGTGAGCGAGTTCAGGTCAGAAATGTTGAGACTTGAAGAAAGTCGGGAGTCACACCTTCTACGAGTGAGTGGGCGTATCGATGCGGAGAGTCTTGTGGATTTGAGGATGCAAATGCAAATTCATTCGTCGCCCATTGCTCTCGAACTCGGTGAAGTAACGCTGGTGGATGCTGATGCTGTTCGCTTCCTGGCAGCGGCAGAAGCAGCCGGCACAGAACTTCGAAATTGTCCGCTGTTTGTTCGTGAATGGATTCGAAGGGAGCGTTCTGAGCTCGCAAGACGTGAGTGAAATGAATCAGCCCCGGATCCATGGGTTAACAGGAATGATGGAACTCAATATCAATTTATAGAAAAAGGAGAAATAAAATGTCAGCCAAGCAGTTTGGGTCTAACCCGCTCGCAGCGGGAATTGAGGAAATTCGCAGTTCCTGGGGATGGTTTCTCGCCCTTGGGATTCTGTTCATCCTTCTTGGCGCAGTATGCGTGATCGGGAACGTGAGCGCTACCTTTGCCACGGTTCTGGTCTTCGGGTGGATGCTGCTGTTCAGTGGCATCTTCGCTTTGGTGCATGCCTTTCGCACTCACAGCTGGCAGGGCTTTCTGCTGTCTCTGCTCAGCGCACTGTTCCGGGGGTTCACCGGATATCTGCTGATCCGGTATCCTCTCGCCGGGGCAGCCAGCCTCACTCTGGTCCTTGCTTCCTTCTTCATTGTAGGCGGTCTCTTTCGCGCCATTGGGGCAGGAATGTTGAAGTTCCCGCGGTGGGGCTGGTCTGTGTTTTCGGGAATTGTTTCGCTGGTGCTGGGGATCCTGTTGCTGGCGCAAATGCCGGTGTCGAGCGTCTGGTTCATCGGCTTCGCCATTGGCGTGGATCTGATCTGCGACGGGGCGTCGCTGATTGGCTTTGCCACAGCGATCCACAGCCTGCCCAACTTGGCACTCGAAAGAGCTGCTTAACCTTAAACCCAACAAGCTACTCGCTGGATGCGAGCATATAGAAAAGGAGGATGTTATGGAGAAAATGCTAGTGGTAGTTTTTGACAATGAAATCAAAGCGTACGAGGGATCGCGAGCGCTCAATCAACTCGATTCCGAGGGAAGCATAACGATTCACGCCGAAGCTGTGATCAGCAAAACCGGTGATGGGACGGTCACTGTGAAACAGGACCAAGGCGATTTTCCTGTTCGAACGGTGAGCGGAACAGCGATCGGCAGTCTCATCGGTTTGCTGGGCGGCCCGGCTGGTCTCGCAGTCGGGGCACTGGCCGGCACGATGGCGGGAAGTCTTGCTGACCTGTTCGTGGCCGGAGTCGGCTCAGATTTCCTGGCCGAAGTTTCGAACGTACTCACCCCGGGCAAGTACGCGATCGTCGCGGATATCAGCGAAGAATGGGTAACCCCGGTGGACGCCAGAATGGAAGCACTCAATGGCTTTGTCTTCCGCACAGCCAAAAAGAGCTTCGAAGAAGCCCAACGGGCCCGCGAAGTCGCCGAGCTGCGAGCCGAGATTGACCAGTTGAAAGCCGAGCATGCTCACGCAAAAGCGGAGCATAAGGCCAAATTACAGGCCAAGATCGATGGGCTGAATACCCGGTTGCAAACGAAGTTGCAGCAGGCCCGGCAACGGTCGGAGCAAATCAAGAATGAGACCGAAGCCAAGGTACAGGCGTTGCAGAAAAAAGCCGCTAAGGCTCAGGGCGATGCCAAAACCGCCATCGATGCGCGCGTAACTGAGATCAAGAAACAGTACGAGCAATGGGTGGAGCAGGCAAAGAGCATGGTGGCTTGAGACTGCAGGCTCGATTACGCTCTGAGGGTAACACGGGGGATCCTGACTCGATCGGCCATGGATCTCCCGTTGCAACTGTCTTGTCAGAGGGAGTGCTGACATCCAATGAGACAGTCGGAACCAGGTTTTTTCCGTTAGAATGTCGGGCTCAGTGAGGAGCAGAGCGAATATCGGAGTCGGAAAGGCAGTTGTCAACGTCATGCTGTCCTCGCACGCTTTTACCACTCAATGAAAGCGAAATCTCATTTCCCTCGACGTGTACCTCGATCACGGCACACTTGGGCGGGATAGGATCCCATTGACAAGAGAGCTCAATTCGATCGTGTTGGTGATAGCAGTCTCGCTCTTTGCCTCTACCAACGCCTCATCGCCTGAGGAGTTTCTCAGGGAGCAGATGCAACTCTCGCCGGACCAGATTACCGACGTTCAGAACGGTAAGGCAGTGGCGAAGATCCTTCCTTCTTCCAAACCTTCGGACATTTATGTGTTCGGAGCTGTCTACATCCATGCGAAGCCCGTGGCCTACCTCCAGTTCATGCAGGACATGAATCGATTGAAAAAGGTCTCTGGCTATCTCGGTGTGGGCGAGTTCAGTACACCGCCGATATTCGGGGACATGGCCGGACTCTCGGTTGAACAAGCCGACATCGAAGACCTGAAGAACTGTCGGCCGGGCAACTGTGAAGTGCAGTTGCCTGAAGAATCCATGGAGGCCGCCCGTGCCTCGATCAACTGGAAATCGCGCAACGTCGCCGAACAAGTAAATAATTTGGCAAAAGGCCGCATTCTCCGGCTTCTGAATGATTACCAGAAGAGCGGCGACGCCGCCCTCTTGACATATCGCGACAAACGAGACCCAGTACCCATCGCGGAACAGTTTCAGTCCCTTCTGAGTCGCGTTGGATTTTTTCCCGAGTACCTGCCCGATCTGAATGAATACCTACTGCAATACCCGCACTCCAAGCCGGATGGAGCACAAGACTTTTTCTATTGGGAAAAAGTAAATTTCGGCCTGAAACCGACCATACGCGTCAATCATGGGATTGTTTATCGTGTTTCCGGCCCAGTGCACCGCGTCTACGTACTTGCCATTAAGCAACTGTATGCAACGCACTATTTTCAAACAGCGGTTGACTTATCGTTTTGCGTTCAGAGATTCAACGCGTCCGCAGAAGACGGGTTCTATCTCATCACCGTCAAGGCGTCGCGGCAGGCGGGGCTAACGGGCGTCAAGGGCGGCCTGGTACGCACTGTCGCGGTAAATAAGACTCGTTCATCGTTGGAAAAGGCGCTGAATAGCATCCGAGAGAACCTTGAGCATAGAACTGAATTGCCGTCTGAGAAAAGCAGTCACTGAGCATGCCTGAACGAAGAGTGTCAAATTGTTAGTCGTGGTGG
Source organism: Candidatus Sulfotelmatobacter sp. (assembly GCA_049673585.1). GTDB lineage: Bacteria > Acidobacteriota > Terriglobia > Terriglobales > Acidobacteriaceae > Sulfotelmatobacter. The sequence goes on from JBATXV010000017.1 coordinate 49,459, forward strand.
AACCTTTGTCTGATAAGCCATTAGTGCCTAAAGCGGACTTTGCAGAAAGCACAGCGATCGCAGCGGAAAGGAAGCCGCCAGCTTCCACTCTTTTCTTGTTGGCTCTGGCAGCACTCGCTCTCTACTTCTGCTATCTGATTGCACGGCCTTTTCTAAATCCCATTTTTCTGGCGGTGATGATCGCGATTGTGTTTCATCCTGTCCATGTATGGCTCCAACAACGTATCCACCGCAGGAATTTGGCAGCACTCACGTCTACAATCCTGGTCCTGGTGGCAGTTGTTGTTCCGACCGTTGTACTTGGCATGCGCGTTACTAAAGAGGTCCGCGGGCTGTATCAGTTGCTGAGCGAGAAGAGCGCAGAACGAGGTGGTTGGAATCCGTACGCGATGCACTTCGTGGATCGCCTTACCGGCTGGGCGGGACAGTACGTTGACCTTTCCAAACTTGATTTGCGAGGCGCTTTACTTCGTTGGCTGGAGCAGATCAGCAATTTCTTGCTTTCCTGGGGAACGCATTTCCTCAGCAACATCGTTTCATTTTTTGTGGAAGCGATAATTGCATTCTTTACCCTCTTCTTTCTGTTCCGGGAAGGCGAGTCGTTGAAACTGCAGCTAGCGGCGTTCTTGCCACTTAGGGCCCATCAATTCGAGCGTCTGTTCACCGGCGTCAGCAATTCGATCGTCGCCAATGTCGACGGTTGCCTGGCTGTGGGCGCGTCGCAGGGGATCCTAATGAGCTTGGGTTTCTGGGTGCTTGGTCTGCCGTCTCCTATCTCATGGGGACTGGTAACTGCTCTCTGTTCTTTGCTTCCGATCGTTGGCTCATTTGTGGTATGGGGACCCGCTACGATGTTCCTTGTCATTTCCGGACACTGGGGAAAGGGCTTAATCTTGTTATTTTGGGGTGCAGCGGTAGTGGCGCAAATTGACCATCTGCTCCGCACCTGGGTCATTAGTCAACGAGCGAACATGCACCCGTTACTCATGTTTTTTGCGCTCTTGGGAGGTGTGAAGGCGTTCGGGGCCCTTGGGCTGTTCATCGGACCTGTAGTGGTTTCTGTTACGCTCGTGGCGCTTAAGATGTTGAGGGAGGCCAACCTGGACCCCCTGTAGCCTGATGCCTCTCTCCTAACGCGAGGTCAGGCTGACGAAATCCCGCCACCGAAAATTATCCCGACTTCCTTGACTACACAATTCTCGGATCACGAGCAACCCGGAAGTTAACTGTTGTAATCAGGCGATTACACTCAAAACCCCCGGCGTCGGGTCAATGAGCGTAATGGGGATGTCACGTCAACTAACGCTTGGGATCGTCTCCGCCGAGAAAGCGTGTCAGCCAGCGTGGCACTCCGCGATAGGAAAACTGGCCCGTCTTTTTGCGGTCGCGAAATGTTTGGACGACAGAGAAAACCGCCACGATGAATAGGAAGAGGTAGGCTCCAGAGACCCAGATGGTATCCAAGGTTCTATAGCGGTTTCTGAAAGCGAAAGAACCCAAAAACAATACCCAGAACACGACCGCCGTAATCGATTGTCGGTACTTCCAGAGACCAGCCACGAGGCTAGACTAGCACACAAGCCTCACGACCGATTCTCAGCTTCTGTTAACAGGCGATTACGCTCATTGAGGTTTGTCTGGCCGTCGGTCAATGAGTGTAATCGGGATTTTTCACCAACTGAGGGGTAATTTTCAGGTCGGAACCTGTTTATGGGCGCTTCCCTGTTGGCAACAACAAAGTGTATTCGCAGAGGCTCTAGACCAGCAGCGCATTCGGCCCTGAACGAAACTTCTGCCGATAATAAGCTTTTGTGGCAAGGATGGCGGGTAATCCGATCGATATCGGAAGCAGCCACAGCCACCAGGCGCCATGCAGGAGGGGGCCAAGAGTGACAAGGCAAAAAGCGGTCCAGGCCGCAATATAGCTGCCGATCATGCCCTGCAGATGGACATGCCACCAGAACATCTTGTCCGTGGGCGGATGGGTAAAGCGCCGTATCGCCGCCGCGGAAATGCGCACACCGACCAATCCAAAGACGATGGATGGAATCCTCAGGTTTTGCACCAGTTGCGGCCGGATCGCTCCCAGGATCACAAGGGCAGCACTCGCGCCGAGGCATAGGATGGCCGCCGACCAGTCCAGCGCGCGGACAACCGGTTCCCCCCTCGACGCGGCCTTTTGCCCGAGCACACGGTACGCTCCGAAAGCCGCGTAGAAACTGAAGATGGCGACCAAGGCGAGAAACAGAACGGGTCGCCAGAGAGCCATCACCAGCGCCGTGGAAGCCACGGCCGCCATGCACCAGAAATAAAACTTGCCCCAGCGACGGTGCGCCTTTCCACCTTTTGCCGTGATCAGAGCAAGTGGAGCCAGTACAAAGGCTGCTACACCAGAAACAATATGAGAAGCGAGGAGAAGATGCATCCACCAGGGATCGTGCATTCGACAACTCCTGCCAACTAGATTGTGCACACTCTGCCGTAGTTCTACGTCCTTCATCTTCATCTTGTTCCACAAAACTTTCAGAGCGTCTTAATCACGAGGCAGGCACGCCCCGAGCGGAATCCATCAATGGAGCTCTTGGATTGTTGGCGGTTAGCGGGCAAACCGGAAGTTACCTGCTGATAACAGCCGATTGCGCTCATTGAGAATTGGCCGGACCTTGGCGTCAACGAGTGTAATGGATCACTTCGGCGGGCATTCAAGAATTCCTTTCCCGGATTGTCTTTGCTAGATAGAGTTGTAATGGCAGTGAGTTGCCCGAAACCTTAGCCCTTATCGCGGACTACCAATGCTGGAGGTCTGAATGACGTCTCTGAAGAGAACGGCTCGCATCGCTGGCCTGTGGTATCTGGGCTTCACGTTGGGGCCATTCTACCTGCTTTATGTCCCCTCGCAGACAGTCGTGCACAACGACGCTACCGCCACCGGAGCCCGGATCCTAACCCACGAGACGCTTTACCGTTGGGGCATGCTTGCCGAGACGCTTGGTGCGGTCATATTCATCGGCCTAAGCTTGGCGCTTTATCGGCTCTTCGAGGATGTGGACCGCCGCCGCGCGCGACAACTTGTGGCTCTTGTGTTGGTTTCGTCTGCCCTTGGCCTGATAAGCGTGGTGTTCAGTGCAGCCGCACTCTTGGTTTTTCGCGGAGGCGATGCCTTCGCCGGCTTTGACGGCCACACTCGCGAGGCGGTCGGCATGCTGCTGATCCGGATGCATGGCCAGGCGAATGGCATCAACCAGATGTTCTGGGGATTGTGGCTTTTGCCTTTTGGATGGCTGGTCCTGAGGTCGCGCTTCTTGCCGCGCTGGCTCGGGTACTGGCTCCTGCTCGACGGCATTGCCTGGGTTCTCTTGAGTACGATCTGGTTCCTCGCTCCGAATCACACGGACGCTCTGTTCCGCTATTTCCAGCCGGTGTTTATGGCCGAACTTGCCGCCATGCTCTGGCTGCTGATTATGGGTGCGAAGGAACCGTCGCTCATTGCCCCTGTGAACACGTAGTCTCGGGCTCAGAATCGTAATAACTGACGTACCCAGGCGATTGCACTCATTGACCCCGGGAACGGGAAATCCCGGTTAATGAGTGTAATCAGGATTTTTCACCAATTGATGAGATTGCGTACACCATGTTGGAGCCTCAGATAACTTTCGGTTTGCCGACAAACCGGAAACGATCGCATATTGCTCAATCTAATTGCCGAGGGGAAGCGCTTATCGGGAGCCGAGCGAAGTGCGGAGATGGAGCATCTCATCCACTTTGCTCAGAAGGTCACCTCTTGATAGTGGCTTCTGCAGGAGGACGGCCCCCTCCGCGATGAGTTGTTGAGCCACGGGAACTTCAGCATATCCTGAAACGTATAAGACTTTGGCTTCCGGATGCAACGCCCGTACTTTTGCCGCAACTGAGGGTCCACTCATGTCAGGCAGCACTACATCGCTGACGATCAGAGCGATAGGTCCCTTGTATTGCTCGGCCACCTCGATGGCATGATTTCCGCGACCGGCCTGCAGGACGTTGTAGCCGTTCGTGGTGAGACACTCGCACGTCACTTGCCGCAGAGATTCTTCGTCTTCCAACAGGAGAATTGTTTCTGTGCCTCGTGGATACGCGCTTCGCTCTTCCAGGCCGCTAATCAGTGGCGGAGCTTTTTCATCCACCCGCGGCAAATAGATTTCGAATGTGGCACCGGCTCCTGGCGCGCTCGAAACCCAGATATATCCGGTACTTTGCTTAACAATTCCATAGACCGTGGCCAATCCCAGCCCCGTACCGCGCCCCTCTGCCTTCGTAGTGAAGAACGGCTCAAACACACGGTGCCGTATAGCATCCGTCATTCCCACTCCCGTGTCATTTACCGAGAGGCGAACGTACCGCCCAAGCTTGGCATAGGGATAGAGGGCCACATCGTCTGGCCCCAGTTCGGCATTCGCAGTTCGGATCGTGAACTTGCCACCGTTGGGCATAGCATCGCGCGCATTTGTGGCCAGGTTCATGAGGATCTGCTCGATTTGTCCACGATCAGCCCGGGTTGAATCCAGGCTCGTCTCCAGGTCGGTCACAATCTGCACGTCCTCGCCTATTAGGCGTTGCAGGATCTTTCCGACGTCGCGAACGACCACATTCAGGTCCAGTATGACCGGGTAAAGTACCTGCTTACGGCTGAAGGCTAGCAACTGCCGGGTCAATTCGGCTGCACGCCGAGTGGCTTTTTTGATCTGCTCCGTGTAATGCTGCTGCGCTCCGGTCGGCGCTGTTTCGAGGAGCAGGTCAGCATTTCCGAGAATGACGCCCAGAAGGTTATTGTAGTCATGCGAAATTCCTCCCGCCAGCAGCCCCACGGCTTCCATCTTCTGCGCCTGACGGAATTGTGCCTCCAGGCTCCGTCGTCCAGTAATGTCTTCCACGATGACTTCGAAGTGGCTGAACGAGCCATCCTGTGCGCGGAAAGCTCCTCCGCTTATACGCACGACGATGATCTTGCCATCTTTGCGTCTCCAATTGACTTCACACCCGCTCACGCGCCCGCTGGGGCCGTAGCTGTCAAGAATCGACCTGCGATCGGCCGGATCGTCATAGAGGTCACGGCTCAGGTTCCGCGTGAGCAATTCTTCTTTTGAGCTGTAACCCAGCATGGCTACCAGAGCCGGGTTTACGTCTAACAAAGCGCCGTCCAATTGTGATCGAAAGATGCCGTAGGTTGCATTCTCGAACAGCTCCCGATATTTCTCTTCGGACTGTCGCAGCGCTTGTTCTGCCCGCTTGCGATCTGATATGTCGAGGAAAGTGACCACCGCACCGACCAGTTCACCGGCTTTGTACATTGGATAAGACCAATACTCGGCCTGGAAACTCGTTCCATCGGCGCGCCACAGCACTTCATGGGTGACGTGACTGGCCCGACCTTCGCGGACCGCTACATAGATTTCGCAATCTTGTTCCGGATAGGGGGTCCCATCCGCCCGCGTGTGATGCATGAGGCCATGCATGTTCTTTCCGAGCAGGTCTTTGGGAGCCCCGTAGCCAAGCAGACGCAGGCATGCAGGGTTACAGAATGTGCAATTTCCCTCTAAATCGAGGCCATAAATCGCTTCTGCGGCCGAGTTCAACAGCAACAGGTATTTCTCTTCACTCTCCTGAAGCGACTGTTCAGTTTTCTTGAGGTCGGTAATATCCACTCCTATGCCAAGCATGTGAGTGGACCCATTACGAACCATCACGCCGTGCGCGTCGACCCAGCACTTAGTTCCGTTGGGCCACACCAGTCGATACTGCTGTGCGTACTCGCCTCCGCCCGCGATCACCTTTCGGATCGCATCTTCTACTCTAGGCCGGTCTTCCGGGTGAATCCTTGTAACAGCTTCTTCAACCCGACCGGAAAATGTATCCCGCGTGTATCCGAACTGGCGGTAGGTCTCGTCCGACCAAATCACCGTGTTGGCCACTGCGTCCCAGTCCCACAGTCCAATCCGAAGGCCCGCCTTCTGTGCCAATACCAAGCGTTCTTGCCAATCTTGAACTGCTCGTTCTGCCCGTTTCCTATCCCTGATATCGCGTGCTACCACCTCGATCGCCGGTGCGCCATTCCAGCAAATCGGAATCGCAACGGCTTCGATCTCCACGGAAGAACCATCACAGGCGATCAGAACAGACTCCATGGGAGGAGACGCCGTTCCGCTCGCGTAACAATCCTGGATTCGATTTCTTATTGCCGGCAGGTCGTCAGGATTGACGATCTCGTTAATGTCCTTACCGAGGAGTTGCTCCGGTCCAGCGGCGCCCAGTAATCGTACACAGAATGGATTCACGAAGACTATTTTGTCTTCGCTATGAACGAGAATGGCATCAGGTAACGCTTCCACAAGTGTCCGAGATCTCTGCTCACTCTCGGCAAGCGCCTCGAGGGAGACGTTGCGATCGTTGAAAGGCGCATTCGCTTGTCCTGACGTGCCGACCATACTCAACTCCTTTGCGATGTTTCAGATTCGCAAGTGTCAAAGAACGAGCGGTGGCGCGCCGATTACAAATCCCGGGCTACGTCTATCCTCAATCTCGACCTTAACAGTCGCGCTGGCTGTCTTCCGGTCAAAAGTGCACACTCTTGCCAGGCCACTCTTCATGGTCTCCTGCACCAGGAGAGCTCTTTCGATAGCCAAGCGGCACACAACAGCTGGTAGTGTCTGAAAAGGGCTTCGCATTTCAGACATTACCCAACAGCTCTGCCGCGTAGCCTTTACAGCCGATTCGTAATAAGTAGGAAACCAGACATGTGGCTTCCTCACACCCTGGGGATTGCCCCTGAGTGACGGGCAACTCGGAAGCTAACTGTTGATAACAGGCGTTTACGCTCATTGACCCTGTCCATGGGAACTGCTGGGCAACTGCGCCGTGTTCCCGTATCATGTATTCAGCATCAAGAGCGAGTCGGACGTGCTGCGACTTCGCCAACCGAGCGCAAAGCGCCACGGTGGAATGCCTAGCAGGCAGATGCGGCAGATAAGGAGTCTGCAAAATGAACCCATCAGAAGACGCAAGACAGAAAGTGTACAAATCTATTCTCAAAACTGCCAGTATGAGGCTTGAGCAGGCAGTCCCCGGCTCATCAGAGGGCGCGTTCGGCCATCTTTCGTTAGCTGCGGTATTGAATCTACTGTTCCTGCTCCGAGGCGAGTGGGGATCAATCGGAGACTATGTGACAACACAACGAGCCATTCGGGCTGTTATCGGTGATGAGTTGCTCTGGGCTGAACCCCAGAAAGAAAACCCTGCCCCGATTGAACTGGTCCAGTAACCGGGAGGTGGACGATGGCAAATACTCGGAGCGATGAGACACCGCAGCAACGGCAGAGCCGCCTCGCCTTCGTTGCCTGCATGAACGCAGACGTGGCATTTCGCGGTGTTCGGGACGGGCTATGCTATTTCGAGGTGCATTTCACGGACGACTTGGATGGGCCGGGGGTCGTTCTCTCTCTCCCGACTGACGGGCTGACCGCTGAGACGATAGCCAATCATGCCGCAGAAGTGGAATGGGACAGGCCGAGGGCGAAGTGAAATCAGGAGCAGTCGAAGCCACGACCCCGCTTACAGCCGAGCCTGAACTGGGCGAACCGCGATGCCCCAACGGCCATGACTCACGAATCCCTCCGCGCTGTCCCGCGCTGATGTTTGTTACCTGCTGGCACTACAGCACTCAAGCCACTTGGAATGAATATTGCATCACGTGTGGCGTCCACCACGCGCCGTTCAAGATTTACTGGCACTCCTTTCGCATGGATGACCATGGCACACCCGCGAAGAACCGCTGCGGATACTGCGGCGCGAAGATGGTCAGTGGCAGAGCATCTTGATGAGAACTACTTCTTCAGCACCTTAGCGGCTAACAGTTCCCCAGTCTCCCTGACCGTCTCATTTATGGCTTGGATGTAGTGCTGCTGCGCGGTCTCAACCTTCTTGTGTCTCAGCAGAGTCGCAATGTCCTTGGGACTGCCGAGATGCTGTGCATGCGTTGCAACAGTGCGCCGTAGAATCTGCCAGTTCAATCGCTCTATGCCTGCACGCACCGCTAGTGAGTTCAAAACTCGCTGCTGATAGTTTTCCTTGAGGACGAATCCGCCGTCCGCATTCGGAAATATGTAATCCTCCTCACCATTCCGCTCAGTTTGAGCGTACCACTCACACAACGCGGTCACGGCAAGTGCAGGCACTACCAACTGTTGCACGTCGCCTTCCGCAGTGGTCTTCGTGTATGGACGCAGAACCCCACGGTAAACGGTCTCGCTGATGGTCAGTGTACCCTTCTCAGAATCGAAACATTTCCACTTGAGTGCGAAGAGTTCAGAAGGTCTAAGGGCGGTCACGAGAATCAAGCGCAGAAGCGCACGCTCACGGCGTTGGAACATCGCAGCATTGAGCAGCTTCTTGATCTGCGCCAGAGTCAGGTAGGGACGATCCACTTTCTTGACCGTAGGAACACGCAACAAGCGTGCCGGATTCTTGCGAACGTAGTCCTGCTCCTCCGCTTCAGACATGATGCTGCGTAGGAATATTCGAAAGTGCTTGACCGCTGACCCGCTGCGCTCCTTAGCGATTGCATTCAACCACGATTGCATCGCAACTCCATCCATGTCCTCCACAGCGACGCTGCCAAAGCGAGCGTTGATGACCTTGAGCAGTTCGAGATTCGTTTGTCTGGTGGAGGCTCGCCAGTTCCCTTCCCGCATCGGTTGCCAGCGTTGCTTGATAAACCATTCGAGCGTCACTCGCCTGTCGGCAGTCAGACCAAGTTCACTGACCATACGCTCACGCAGGGCGTCCCGTGCCTTGATCTTAGTGAACTGTTTGACAGGGCCGATGACGAAGGCCCTTTGTTGACGCCTCTTTTCACCCGTCTTGTAGTCGGTGACCCAGCGAGAAAAATGACCCAGCCACTTGCCGGACTGCTGAGTAAGATAGCCATCCTGAGACTTCATTTGCTGAGTGTCTGCTGAGTAGCTGGAGCGTGTCAAGCGTAAATGATTGAAAAGATGGAGCGGGAGACCGGGATCGAACCGGCGACATCCAGCTTGGGAAGCTGGCGTTCTACCGCTGAACTACTCCCGCTCGCTGGCAAGGATGCGGAATACTACCCTTCAGCCAATCAAAGTCTAGCACTCGAACTCGTTGGAAACAATCTGCTGAACAGCATCACTCACCGCCGGAAGCGGCCGAATCGCTACCCAGCGCCTTGTTCCGAGGATTGCTGGTTGAGTAAACACGTAACAGTTCCGTTCTCTTTTTCTTGCCTGGCTGGCCAAAATCACACGCAACCGTGATCCAGATCACGTTATTTCACTCGATCGAATAGTAGAGTCGCTAATAGAAGACGCAAGTTGCGCTCCAACTAATTGCCCTGACGTTAAAGCGCAATTTGGAGGGCGGCTATGTTATCGAAGTGCGCGAATCCCGCCTGTTCGACCACCTTCCGCTATTTGCATGAGGGAAAACTTTTCCACCTGGTAGTCGCGTCCGTTGCAGCTGAAAACCCGGAGAATCCCGATAACCCTGTTCGCGAGCGTTTCTGGCTTTGTGACGAATGCTCGAAAAAGATGAAGGTCATCTCTACCCGAGCCGGAGTCGCAGTTGTTCCCCTTGAGTCCCAACCCGACTGCGACGACTGTGAAATTGCAGCGACCCCATGGGACTTTGCTTGACCTATACAGGAGGTATTCTTATGCCAACGCTGGCCGAAATACATGATCAGACCCAGAAAATCGAATTCAAGCACGTTTTAATAGCCACGGACTTCTCGAATGCCTCACAGCAAGCGCTCGCCTATGCAGTCGCTATCGCCAGGCGGTACGATTCCGCTCTTTCTATCGTGCACGCAATTTCGCCAGAGCCGCGGGACCCAATTCCGCTGGAGACATTGCCCCGGGGATTGAACCGCCGCCAAGCCGGCGCGGAGGAGCAAATGAAGCGAATCGTCGAGAACATGCGGTTTGATGATCTCAACCTTCACGAACTGATTGAACGAGGTCCAGTGTGGGATGTGCTGGCTTCGCTAATTCAACGCGAAAGCGTGGATTTACTTGTGCTGGGAACCCACGGTCGGAGCGGACTCAAGAAGCTCGCACTCGGTTCGGTTGCAGAAGTAGCCTTGCGCCTGGCTCCGTGTCCGGTTCTCACGATTGGCCCGCACGCCCCGCCTGTAGGCCCGGGCCCGGTCGAGTTTAAGCGGATCCTATTTGCCACCGATTTCGGCCTGGCCGCCAACAGAGCCTTCCCCTACGCCTTGTCACTGGCAGAAGACCATCGTGCGAAGCTTTTTCTCTTGCATATGGTGCCGCCAATGCCCAGCGCGAATCTAGGACCGTCCGCTTACGGCCCATCGACTTACGCTGCTGACCAATACACGAATTGGCAGAAGACGATGCGAGAAGAAAGCAGAAAAAGATTGAAGGAATTGCTTCCGCCCGAAACGAACCTGGTGGCGGAGCCAGAATGCATAGCCGCCATGGATTTCTTGCCGGAGGGGATTCTGGATGTGGCGGCCAAACACAGGACTGAGTTGATCGTAATGGGTGCGAACCCAACGTTCTCACCGCGAATGGCCTCACATATGCCGTGGGATCTCATCCATGAGGTCGTATGCGGCGCTAAGTGTCCCGTCCTGACTTGCACGGCGTGAGCAACGGGCGGTGCGGGGCCATGCTGCTTCAACATCTCAGTTTCAAGCGTGCACAATTTTGTCGGAACGCGCTTGTTGCGGCCACCGGGAGCCCGGTTTCGTTTAGACTGCTTGATGAGCGGAACTGTGTCATCCTCATTTTCAAGAAAACACGCGGGCCCGAGCGCTGGCGGTGATCAAGCCACAGTCCCTGAACCTTCATTCTCGGAGCGGGCGAAAACGCTCGTGTACCTCGGGCGTATCGGAAGCCTCTCGACTCTTTCCCGCAAACAACCGGGCTTCCCCTTTGGCTCAGTAATGCCCTACGCACTCGACGCGGGCGGTCGTCCCATCTTCCTGATCAGCAGCATGGCCATGCACACGCAGAATCTGCAAGCGGATGCGCGCGCCAGCCTGCTGGTGACGCAGCCTGACGCCGGCGGAGATCCGCTAGGCGCGTCCCGGGTGACGGTGATGGGGAACGTTCTGACCATCCCAAAGTCCGAGTTGCCGGACGCCCGCAAACTCTACCTGGACCGTTACGAGAACAGCAAATATTGGGTGGATTTTGAAGATTTTTCTTTCTACCGGATGGACGTACTGGATGTTTACTACGTGGGCGGCTTCGGAGTAATGGGCTGGGTGCAGGCTGCCGACTACGGGGTCGCTCAACCCGACCCGCTGGCCGAGGCCGCGGCTGGAATTATCGAACACATGAATGCCGACCACAAGGAAGCGCTCATCCTGCTGGGCAAGGTGTTTGCCGGCATCGAGTCTCAGGAAGCGGCGATGACGGCCGTCGATCGACTCGGCTTTCATGTGCGCTTGAAAACTTCAGCGGGGATCAAAGGCGCGCGCATCGCGTTCTTGCGGGAAGCATGCGATCCGGCGCAAGCTAGGAAAGTTTTGGTGGAGATGGTGCAGCAGGCGCGGCGACAGCCCTAGCGTCGAGTCGGGCTTGAGAATTGCTCCTCGTCGGAGACAAAGATGCCCGTGATTCTTGCGAATCACGGGCACTCTGTTCTCACTGCAAAAGCGCTCGCTTAGACAGCCTGGACGTTCTCCGCCTGCCAGCCCTTAGGGCCTTTGGTCACGTCGAACTGCACGGTTTGTCCTTCTTGCAGGCTGCGAAAGCCGCCTGCTTGAATCGCGGAGAAATGCACGAAAACGTCCTCGCCATTTTGACGGCTGATAAAGCCATAGCCTTTGGCGTCGTTAAACCACTTCACTGTTCCTTGTTCTGCCATTGTTGATAGTCCTATTCTGTTCTTTGGATTGTGCTGAGAAGATTCGCTGCTAGTGAGGGGGTGACGCTGGTTGGCGATACCGACCTTCAATTGCTCGTGAGTCAAACTTAGCTATAACTATTGTACACCAGGAAGCAAGAAACCACCTCAGATCTTGCGCCAGGCTCGATTTCGAGGAAATCTCGCCGCAACCTGGCAGTTCCATTTTGGAACGAACGACGCTTTTTCCCGTACTTTCTCCGAGTTTCCGCTGGACATCCCACCGTTCCGTGATTAGCTTGAGCCACCCGTCCAGCCATGCTTGCGCGCCGCGACTCAGTGGTTTGTGTAACGTCAGGCGCAGGAAGGTATTTCCATGGGAAACTTCTATAGTGACGTGATCTGCAAAGACGCCCGGTTTGCGTCATTGACACGAGTCAGCGACCCTTCCCTGCTCGAACCCACGACTCGCGAACTCGTGCAGAGCGTAGTCTCGGCCGCCCAGCAGATGGGAATCGAGGTCATGATCTACGAAACATACCGCAGCCAGAATCGCCAGCAGGAACTATTCAATAACGGCGCTACAAGACTTCGAACGGCGGGTGTTCATCACTATGGGTTGGCTTGTGACATCGTCCGCGTGGCGGCTGGAGAGCCTTGCTGGAAAGGTGATTTCTCCTTCCTGGGACAGCTTGCGCACAGCAGCGGGCTTATCTGGGGCGGCGACTGGGGCGCTCCTGAAATCAAGCACAGCTTCGTCGATAGCGTCCATGTGCAGCGCTGTACTGTCACGCGGGAGGGCGATCTTTTCGCCGGCGCCTGGTATCCCGACAAGGCTTACAATCCCTACGACGACGGGCAACATCTGTTTGCGGCTGCGATGAAGGCCGGTGCAATCAAGCAGCCGGCCAAGGCGGAAGTCGGGACGCTTGTATCGCGGCCCAGCAGGAAACAAGCATAGCTTCATTGCGCCGCCGGTTGTCCCTCCACCTTGTCCGATCGACCCTCGCTACGGCGTTTCGACTGCATGGATTACTATGGTCGGTTGCGATTCGCCAATCCCAATCGCGTTACAAGGACTCTTCAACCATGCGCCGAAAAGCTGCGAGGATTGCCGCCAGCCGCCGCTCATTCCTCAAAAACACGCTGTTCAGCGGTGCGGCCACAACTTTGATCCCGTTGTATCCCGCATTCGGCGCCGCGCGTGAGATTGCGTGCTCCGCCTCCCCTCCAGAAATCAAACCCTTCGAGCTCGATGAAATTACCATCTCTGGCCTGCAAGATGGCATGAACTCCGGCAAGTTCACGGCTCGCTCTCTAGTGGAAAAATATTCGACACGCATCGAAGAGATTGATAAAGATAAGCACGGTCCCGCGATCAACAGCATCATCGAGTTGAATCCGGACGCTCTCTCGATTGCCCGCTCTCTTGACGAAGAACGCAAGGCGAAAGGCCCGCGCGGCCCGATGCATGGCATTCCCGTGTTGATCAAAGACAACATCGACACCGCAGACCGGATGATGACCACCGCCGGCTCGCTCGCGCTGGTCGGCTCGAAGCCGATGCAAGATTCCTATGTTGCACAAAAGCTGCGCACCGCCGGCGCCGTGATCCTGGGCAAAACTAATCTCAGCGAGTGGGCGAATATTCGGTCCAGCCACTCGACCAGCGGATGGAGCGGCCGTGGCGGCCTCACGAAAAATCCGTACGTGCTCGACCGCAATCCCTGCGGCTCGAGCTCTGGCACCGGCGCCGGCATCTCCGCCAACTTGTGCGCGGTGGGAATCGGCACGGAAACCGACGGCTCAATCGTCTGCCCGTCCTCTTCGAACGGACTTGCCGGCATCAAGCCCACCGTCGGCCTGGTGAGCCGGGACGGAATCATTCCCATCTCTCACAGCCAGGATAGCGCCGGGCCGATGTGCCGCACCGTCAGCGACGCGGCTATTTTATTGGGCGCACTCACCGGAGTCGATCCTGCCGATGCAGCGACCGCCACGAGCGCGGGCAAGTCCTACACCGATTACACTCAGTTCTGCGATTCCAACGGCCTCAAGGGCGCACGCATCGGCGTCGCCCGAAAGTATTTCGGCTTCAACGATGCCGTCGACGCTCTCATGGAGCAATCCCTCGAGGCCATGAAAAAACAGGGAGCCACGCTGGTTGATCCCGCTGACGTTGCAACTCTGGGTAAGTTCGATGAGAGCGAGCTATTGGTTTTCCTATACGAACTGAAAGCCGACCTCAATAACTATCTCGCCCGCCTGGGCCCGAATGCTCCTATGCACACTTTGAAAGACATCATCGACTTCAACGACCGCAATCGACAGCAGGAGATGCCCTACTTCGGTCAGGATTTATTTCTGAAGGCGGAGGCCAAAGGCCCTCTAACTGAAAAAGCCTACATCGACGCGCTCGACAAGAACCATCAACTGGCCCGCACTAAGGGTATTGATGCCACCATGGACAAGTACCGCCTGGATGCAATGGTCGCTCCCACCGGCGGACCGGCGTGGCTTACCGACCTGATCAATGGCGACCACGCGGCTGGCGGAAGCTCGAACGCCGCAGCCGTCGCGGGCTATCCTAATGTAAGCGTAACTGCGGGATTTATTTCCGGCTTGCCGGTCGGTATCTCATTCTTTGGGCGCGCCTGGACCGAGCCGGTTCTCATCCGCCGGGCCTTCGCTTTCGAACAAACTACAAAGGCTCGCCAGGCTCCGCGCTTCTTGTCTACAATCGGCGCGGGCTAACTCTGACTTGGAGTCAACGGGAGGTCTCAACAAATGTCTTCCCGTGTTAGCCTTATCGCAAGGGGGTATTCAATGATAATCAATAAAGTGGTTGCTTCCCTGCAGAAGGAGTATTCCCGCCTCGAAAAAGAAATGGGACAGGTAGGGAAGGCGCTCGATGCTCTCGGCCATGCCGGCGGGAAAAAGCTCAAAAAGACAGGCCGTACCTTGAGCAAGGACGCCCGCAGACGAATCGCCGCAGCGCAAAGACTACGCTGGGCAAAAGTCCGAAAGGCGGCAGGCAAGTTAGTGAAGTCCTAAGTGGAGTAATGTTTCGCAAGCACCGCGGCCGGCCTCGTTCGTAACTTCTCCCAAGACTTGCGGACGAGGCCGAAGCTTCGGAAGGTAATCAAGGACGTTTCTCCTAACTACTCGCTATAGTTCGCGATGGCTCGTACCACCTTCCCATCCGCCGAAATCTCCATAAACTCTCCGGTACGTGTCCCTTTCCAGTTTGCGTAGTAGAGCACTACGCTATTTATGCCCCAGAGCACGTCCTCGAGGCGAAAGTGGAGTTCGGGATGGACTTCCAACCCTCGCCGAAAGTAATCTCTCAAGTCTTTCTTTCCGACCACCTTGCCATCTAGCGTCCCCAATAACTGCGCGGCCACCGGCGACGTCAGTTCGACTGTGTCCTCATAGCGTTGCATGATCAAGTCCAGATCGTGGGCGTTCCAAGCCGCAACCCAATGGTTAGCCAGAGTCCAAGCACCTTCTTTCGTCATTGCCATCTCTCCAATAGGTTCATCTCTCCGCCCCAATAAGACGGCACAGTGCGACATTCAAGCCAAACTAAGTCCAGCGAAACCAACGCAGCGCCAGCACGAACGAGATCCCTCCCCACAAAAACATGACCAGGAGTTGCGGCCATTGATGGATCAGCGGCGTACCTTCCAGAATGCTCGCCCGCAGCGCATCGGTCAGCGCAGTGAGGGGCAGCGCCTTGATCAGTGGCTGAATGGCCGCGGGAAAGCGCTCATAAGAGAAGAACACTCCAGAAAAAATCCACATCGGCATCATTACCAGATTCATCAGGCCGCTAACACTTTCGATCTTCTGCGCCCGGCTCGCCGTGACTAATCCCACCCCACCGAAGCACAGCGCGCCTGCTGCGCCCAGTAAAAGAATCGAGAACAGAGATCCCAGTACTTTCATGTGGAATACGAGGACGCCGAGCGTGAGCAACAATGCGATCTCAATGATCATTAGCACCAGGCGGCTCGACATCAGGGCCAGCAGAAAATCGCTGCGCCGCATCGGCGTACCCACGAAGCGCTTGAGCAGCTTGCGTTGCCGCATGTCGACCAGCGCGAATCCAATACCCCACATCCCGGAGTTCATCAGGTTCATGCCCAGCAATCCGGGAATCAGAAAGTCGATGTAGCGCGAACCCGGCTCCGACGAGGTCACCACGGAGGTCGCCACCACATCTCTGCGACCGGCGGCAGCCTGCAATGCGTCATCTGCTTCAGCCCGGGCAAGAACGCTCTCGGGCCGCGCCGGATCATAGCGATACCGAAGTCCTCCACTGCCGTCGGGTTCGATCACGAGATCGTATTTCCCGAGACGAAAACCCTTGCGCGCTGCATCGCTGCCGAGCACGTCGACCTTGAATGAGGCATGCTTCGGAGAACTTCGCAGAAGCGCCTCAGCTTCCTGCGCTCCCGCTCCGGAGACAATCGCGACCGAGGATGCTTCGGCGGGCTTATTGCGAAAGGCGATCCCGAGTCCTAAAGCCAACAACAGCGGAAACACAAATACCCAGAACACGACCTCGGGCTCACGCCTTAGCTCGAGCATGCGCGCCATCAGCAGATGACGGTATCCGGCCCAGCGCCCGTTCCGCCGGGGCGGCTGATTCTGCGGAACCGTTTTTTCTAAAACAGGTGTTTGCTCGGCAACACTCATAAAAACGATTACTCCCGCACCTCAGGCTTCCATTTATTCAGAAACTCAAGCAGCGCTTGCGGCGTCATCGCACGCGCATTCTCAAACTCGCCGTTCTTCTGACTTACCAATACCTTGCCGGCACTGTCAGCAACCGCTAGGGCTGGAACACCTTTATCCAGAGGAACCTGGAATTGTTTTGCCAGGTCTGAGTTCTTTCTTCCGTCTGGCCCAATATCCACATGCACAACCTCGTAGCCCGCCATAGCCGCCGCGAAGTCGGGCCGCTGAAACGCCAGATCGAGCACATGACAGTCGTAGCACCAGTTCGCACCGAAGACCAGCAAAACACGCTTGTGCTCCTGCGCAGCCTTTTCTTCCGCTTCTTTGATCTCAGCGCGCGCATCGGCGTCTGCGGGATAAATATTCTTGTCCTGGTTCATCGGCTGCTTCAGGTGAGCCGCATTCGTACGCTGCACCACGACGAGCCGCCACCCACCGCCCTGTTGCTGCCACACTTGGCCTTCATTTACAAAAAGAGTTTCGGTTTCTGGGGGGATGCCGGACTGAATCTCAGCCTGAAACCGGACGACCTGAACACCCGGCTGAGGTGACGCATTCCGCAGAATATCCAAATCGATGCTTCGCGCTTTGAGTCCGGTCCAGAAGTCCACATCCGCGTCGGGAGTGCTTTCAGCCGGCGGCACTGCAACTCGCGCCGCAGGGGCGGTGCTGTACAGCAACTTCAGTCCGGCGTGGTCGCCAGATAGTACGGCGTTTTTCCATTGCACGAGCGGTGCAAAGTTGATTGCCGAGCCAGAAGCGGGTGTCTGAGCGCCACCGTAGCGAACAGCACAGGCTATGGCCACAACCAAGGCCGCAGTGCGAATCATGCTTCTCACAACAATCGTCCTTTCACTTCGGCGTCACTCTTCCCGCAGATGCCGTCCAGTCAGCCGCACGAACACATCTTCCAGACTGGCCTGTCGCGTGGTCAGATGCTGCAACTCGCTTCCTTGCTTCCCGACTGCCTCGAGCAGCGCCGGGATCGTCAGATGCGGCTCCTTCACGCTCAACGCGACCATGCCGTCATCCTCGCGAACCGATTCCACGCTCGGCAGTGCACGCCACGCCTCAAGCACAGCGCCATCCGACTTGCCGGCCGCTCTTACCCCTACGGCAAATTCCACTACGTGATGCCCGCCCAATCGCTCAATCAAATCTGGCGGCGAACCCTCGGCAATAATTTGCCCGTGGTCGACGATCGCCAGCCGGTCGCACAGACGCTCAGCTTCGTCCATGTAATGCGTGGTCAGCAGCACGGTGCCGCCGGCGCGCTGAAATTCGCGAATGATCTCCCACAACTGCCGCCGGCTCTGCGGATCGAGGCCCGTTGTTGGCTCGTCAAGAAAAAGAATTTTCGGATTGCACACCAGCGCAGTCGCCACCGCCAGCCGCTGCCTCTGTCCGCCGGAAAGCTTTCCCACCCAGGCGTCGGCCTTCTCCGTAAGTTGCAACTGCTCGAGCACTTCGTCCGATGAACGCGGTTCGCGGTAGAAACTGGCGAACAGCTCGACCGTTTCCCGTACGCTAAGTTTCTCGGAAAGCCGTGTCTCCTGCAGCGAAATCCCGAGCCACTCCCGCATCTGGCGCGCATTCTCGCGCCAGGAGTGCCCGAAAATCGATACTTCGCCCGAAGTCGGCTCCAGCAAGCCTTCAAGAATTTCGATGGTTGTAGTCTTCCCCGCCCCGTTCGGCCCCAGAAGACCGAAGCATTCGCCAGCTTGAATCTCAAGGTTCAGCCCGCGCACGGCTTCGACCTTGCCGTCGTAAGTCTTGCGCAGATCGCGACATTGAATCGCTGTGGCCACGGTTCGATTCTATCGGATCAACGTGGAGCACGTCCCGGAGGTTTCGGTTCCCATTCGCGCTCTGCTAAAATAGCGCATTGCTGGATTCAGTTCCGGCATCTCCACTTCCATGCGCACACCTAGGCGCGGCTTCACTTGAAAGCGCATTCCGGCTAAGTTGCCCGTGCGTCGTTTCCAAACGGCAATCAGGTCATGGTTCTCTTTCTTCATTGAGAACCTGAAAGGATTTCCCCCATGCTGCGCAAGCTTTGCATATTGTCGTCTCTGCTTCTCGCCTTTGCCCTGTCCGCCCTTGCCCAGGATTCGCGCCACTTCACGTTTCACTACGCTTTCACAGTAAGAAATCTTCCCGCCGGGAAGAAAGTCCGAATCTGGATGCCTGCAGCGCACTCGGACGCATATCAAGAGGTAAAAGTCATCTCAGCGCAGGGCGATGTGCCTTTGAAGAAAACCAGCGAATCGAAATATGGCAACCAGATCTATTACGCCGAAACGAATTCGGCGAAGCCCGAACTGCACTTCGATGTGGAATATGACGTGACGCGCCATGAACGTGTCGCTCTGGGAGAAACTGCGCCTCGCTTGGTGGCCGTTTCACTCTCATCCACCGAAAAGCATCAAGACCTTCAGCCCGACGTACTCGTTCCCGTGACCGGGTTGCCCGCCGATCTTGCGGTCAAGGTAACTCAAGGCAAGACCGATCAACTCGACAAGGCTCGCGCCATTTACGATTATGTCTTCACCACCATGCGCTACGACAAAACCGGAACCGGTTGGGGACACGGCGACGTCCTCTATGCCTGTGACGCCAAGAAAGGCAACTGCACTGACTTCCATTCCCTCTTCATTGCCATGGCCAGGTCCCAAGGCATCCCGGCCCGCTTCGAGATCGGATTCCCTTTACCGCCTGACAAGCACAGCGCCGAAATTGCTGGATACCACTGCTGGTCCGATTTCTGGATTGACGGCCGGGGATGGATTCCCGTGGACATTTCCGAGGCCTGGAAGCATCCGGAGAAGCGCAACTACTTCTTCGGCTCCCACGACGTGAACCGGATGCAGTTCAGCATGGGACGCGACCTGCGGCTCAACCCGCCGCAGCAGGGCAAGCCGCTGAATTACTTCGTCTACCCCTACGTGGAAGTCGACGGCCAGGAGTTTTCGAATGTGGCGCTGGCTTTCTCGTTCGCCGATGCTGGAGCAACTGTCGCAGCGCGATAGCCCTGCCTTGCGCAGGATTAGCGCGCCGGCAGCATCCCATTCGGATCGCCCGGAGGCTGAGGAATGTCCGGCGGCGGCATGGGCGGCACCGGTGAGGCCCCGTTCGCCGGTCTCGGCACATCTTGTGAGTCTTCCCCAGGACGCCGCAGGGTGGGGGGGGTCGCAGGCTGCTCGGCTGGTTCTTTCTTTGCTTCTTTATTCTTATCCGTGTCCGACGGCTCCAAGATTACTTCTTTCTGCGTGCGCACAATCTTTTCGCCGTCCACCTTCATGATCTCCACGCGCACAACTTCGTCGCCCACGAAGCGGACGAAGTCAACATCCGCGGGAGGCTCGCCGTAAATCCATTCTTCGTATTCCGTCTCCCCATCCCGTTCGCGGTCTTTTTTTGGCGGCTTGCCTTTGGCGTGAAGCACCATCTCCTGATTCATCCCCACTAGAACGTGGTGCGTCTGAATGGCCGCCTTCACCTTTGGCGGCACACTGTCCAGATAAGCCTGCTCCTTATTTTTGGCATTGAAATCAAGCACGGGATACAGCAATGCCCGGGCTTGCGCCACCGTCATCTCGGGCACATGCTTGTCGAAATAAAGGTCCACGAACGTACCGTGCGGATTAGCTTGCGCATCATCCGGTCCACCCGAAACCGGAGTTCCGTAAGCTCCCGTAACCTCCACGCGCTGATACCACTTCTTGTGGCGGGTGGGTCCGCCGTTAATCTCAAAATGAATGTGGTCATCCTTGATCTGAACGTAAGAGATGTGCGCGGGATCGCCGGGCTTGACCGCTGGTCCCCAGAGAGCCAAGTCTTGGCGCAATTCTTCGCCATTCGGACTGATTACGCCGTCCTTCAGCAGCAGCCCTTTGGAGCCCATCGGGAAAGACGTGCGCGCATAGACCAGTTGGGTCTCAAATTCGCGGATGATTTGATACCGACTCTGTTTGCTGATGCGCGGCGCGTTGGCGGGAATCGGAGGAACGACGGGTTGTTCCGAGGAGGACGACGCCGGCTGAGCTGTTTTGCGGAGCTGTCCCTGCGAATTTGATTCGGCGGATTGCGCGCTGCAATTTTCGCCCACGAGCACAATCGTGGTGGCGGTTACGAGGGTGATGAGCAGCAGAGCGCGAACACGGTCCATGAACTACCCCAGGCCGACTCGCACTTATTATAGCGCCGTCATGGTGGCCGGACACTAGAAAGGAATGCTCACCGCCAAAGGAGTCCACCTCACACAGGCTATTTTCGTGAATTCCGAGTTTCGCGGCAGTGCGCTGGGCAGTGGCGAGACGAGCGCTCGTAATCTGGCCGGCCGAGGCTCACACGCTCTCCGGGCCGCGCTTCTTATGCTGCTGACATTTCGTCATGATGGCGGATCGGAGGCGGGAACGAAGGTCTTCGGGCAATTCGTAAAGCTGGGAGTCGCGATAGATCTCGATGGTCTTTTTCGTAGTGTCACAAACCACATAGCAATTGTGGCACCAGGAAAGGTGATTCTCCAACTCGACTTTCGTAGGTTCGTCGAGAACGCCGTCCAAATAATTGGTCAGCTCGTGCAGAAATTCAGAACATTTCACTGGTCGCCATCTCCACTCTCGCGTTTCTGGAAGTACCTTCCCAGGCGGTCGCGCAGTTGCAGGCGCGCCCGCAACAACCGCGACTTCACTGCGGGTACGCTCAACTCCAGAGCGGCCGCGGTTTCCTCGGTCGAAAGCCCTTCCACATCCCTTAGTACGAACACGGTCCGGAAGCCCGGGGGCAGGCCCTGGATCGTCTTACTCAAAATCTCCCGCAACTCAGCCTGGTTATACTGCTGCTCCGGATTAGGACTCCAATCCGCGATTTCGCGGGGAAGCGAATCATCTTCGGTCTTTATGTCCTCATCGAGCGAAACGGTACGCTCGGGCTTGCGGCGGCGCAACTTCATCAACGCTTCGTTGACGGCGATGCGCACCAGCCAGGTATAAAATTTCGACTGCTCCTGAAATTTCGCCAAGTTGCCGTACGCTTTCAGGAACGCTTCCTGCACCACATCTTCCGCATCCTCGCGGTTCTGCGTGATGTGTTGCGCGATCCGAAAAACGTTTCGATCGTAGCGGCGCACCAACTCTTCAAAGGCAGAATCGTCGCCCTGCTTGGCTGCTCGGACCAGTGTCAGTTCATCACTGACAGGCCCTTCTAGTTTGTTTTGGATGGCTCCCATTCTATCGACGATGCAGTATTTTGCGGTCCGAACCGCGGCCCTCGAAAGTAAGCTGTTATTCTACTTGGTAACCGAAGTGTTTGCCCAATCGAGTTTCCGGTTTCAAGCGGTACAAGATTTGCGGTAGAGTCGGGGATTGGGGAAGGTGCGCGGTCGAACACGTCCTTGCGTACTCTGGGGCGTCCCCACAAGTGCCGTATAATCAGCACTTAGGGCTAGGCTCGCGCGGATGTTACCGCGGTGCGTGTTTCGAAGGGATACGGTTCTCTAGCATGGGGCACGAGAAACAGAATGAAGTGCGGCAGGTAATCGAACACGCGGTGGCGCAAGCCCTGCAGGCGCAGATGCCGCAACTGCAGTCGCAGATCGTGCAACAGGTGCTCGACGCTCTGCCGGCGCGGTCAAGCGAAGGTTCTGTGGCGCGCGCTCCTGATGCAGGCGCGTTGGTTCAAGCAGTCGCTGCCATTCATGCCGGCTCGAGCCAGAAGGAAATTCTGCGAGCGCTGCTGGACACCGGGAGCGGCTACTGTGCGCGTATCGCGCTGTTCGTAGTTAAAGCGGGAGCCGCGTTAGGATGGCAATCCCGCGGTTTCGGGGATGAGGAAGTCGTCAAGGATTTTGCCCTCGATCTAAGCGCCGGTCCGGTTGCCCACACCTACCAGAATCGAGTAGCAACGCCCGGCAACATCGCGGAGATGGGCCGCAAATTCGGGAAAGAGTTTGGCAGCCCCGCCAATGAACAGGTGCTGGTGTTGCCCCTCGCTCTCAAAGACAAAGTAGCGGCCCTGGTTTATGCCGATGGAGGCGACACCGGAAAACTCGATCGAGACGCCTTGGAATTGCTGGTCGTCGCAACCAGCGCGTGGCTCGAAGTGACATCACTGCGCAAGCAGGCAGTGGCCCGAGAAGACAGCGAACCGGTGAGCCGAGTTGAGACTCCGCCAGTGCAAACGGTTTCTTCGTTTTCTGATCCCTTCGCCTCCCACGCGCCCCGGCATATGCCTGCGAAAGCTGCTGTCGAGCCCGAACCTGCGGCTGAAGTGGTGGAAGTGGCTTCGGCACGCGCCGCAGCCGCACCCGCCACAGCCACGGATCCTCTGGCCGGATTGTCGCCGGAAGATGCCGACGTCCATCGCAAAGCGCAGCGCTTCGCCCGCTTGCTGGTGGACGAAATCAAACTCTACAACCAGGCGAAAGTGGCTGAGGGCCGGCGCAATAAGGATTTGTATGACCGGCTGAAAGAAGACATCGACAAGAGCCGCGGTACGTTTCAGAAGCGGTACGGCAATACCGCAGCCGCCAGCGCTGACTACTTTCAGAGCGAGTTGCTGCGCAGTCTGGCCGAGGACGACATCTCCATTATGGGTTCAAATTTCCGCCGCTAGATTTGCGGAAGGGTTCTGGCAGTAGCGTGTCTTCGCAGAAAACAAACGTAGTGCAATCAGGTTCGAGGTGGTCGATGCTGGCAGCCCTAGCCCTCTGGGGCGTCTCCGGCGTTCTGCTTCCAGCCCAGTCATTGCCGCAACCTCAGCCAAGTTCCGCTCAAAGCGAGGCAGGCACACCTCCGTCGAAACCGGCCGGGGAAGCAGGCCCGAAGGCCGACCAAACCGCTGCTCCTGCCGCGACCAGCGCCCCAACCGACAAAGCCTTTGCGCCAAAAAAGCCCGCAGCCCGGGTGAGGCGTCGTACCGTCGCCGCTCACCGGCGGGCGATTTCCCCGCGCGTTCGGCGCATGCGCCAGGCCTTTGTGGCTTCGGCCAGCCTGCGGCCCATGGCGCAACAGCTTTTGCAGGATCGCTCGCTCGCTGCTTACGCCGGGGTTGAAGCCTACGCGCGAGCCCACGCCAAAGAAGATGCCGGAGCTCTGGCCTGGCTTGTGGTCGGCTACGCCCACGTGCTGGATCGAGAATATGCCAAAGCCATCGACCCGCTGAGCCGTGCCAAAGTCCATGCCGGAGACCTCGGCGATTATGTCGATTATTACCTTGGAACTTCGTACCTGCAGACTGGGCGCATGGCCGAGGCGCTGGCGACCTTGGCCGACTTTGCCAACAACCATCCGGATTCGCTGCTGGTGCGTGACGCCGACGTCAGCTATTCCGGCGTGCTCCTGGCAGAAGGTCGGGCGGCGGAAGCAGTAACTCTGCTCGCGCAAGATCGCACCCCCGTGCGCTCCGACGTGGAACTTGCGTTGGGACGCGCCTATGCCGCGGCGTCCCAGAGCGCAAAGGCGGCCGAAATCTTCTCCAACATTTATTACACGATGCCGGCCAGCGCCGATGCCGATGCAGCTTATGCCGAGTTGAGGAAGTTGCCGTCGGTGCCGCCTCCAACAGCCTCCCAGCTCAAAACCCGCGCCGATGGATTGATGAGCAAAAAGCGCTATGCCGACGCCGCCGAGGAATATCGAAATCTGATCAGCGAAATCAGCCCCAATGCTAATAGTACGGAGCGGTCCGCGATCCAACTCGACCTGGCCGACGCGCTTCATCGCGACGGTAAAAACCGTGACGCCAAGCTGGTCCTCGCCCTGCTCGGCGGCGAAGGCGGCGAAATCAATGCGCATCGCCTGTATCTGCTGGGGCAAGTCGACTTCGCCTCGAGCGACAACAACGACTTTTATCGCACCGTCGACGAACTGCGCCAGGCCGCGCCGGCAAGCCCATGGCTGGAGCAGGCACTGATCTCCGCTGCTAACCTGCATTTGGTTCATCACGAATACGATCAGGCCCTCGACGCATTTCGCGAAGCGCAACAGCGCTTCCCCAACGGTGCGCGCGCTTCCTATACCCACTGGAAAGCAGCATGGCTGACCTTGCGGCAGGGACGCAATCAGGATGCCGAGAAAGCCTTCGAAGAACAGATTGCGCTGTATCCTTCCGGCGCAGAAACTCCCGCAGCTTTATATTGGCGCGGTCGTCTAGCCGAAGAAGACGATCAGCCCCTCATGGCGCGCGCGTTTTATCAGAAGCTTTCGGATCGCTACTGCAACTTCTACTACGCAGAATTGGGACGGCAGAGGCTGAAACATCTTCCCGCAGTGGCAGCCGATGCCATGACTCACTACGCCTTGCTCGATCGTGTCCCCCCTCTCGACAACAGCGGCAAGGTAGCGGACTCAGACCCCCCATCAGACGAGTTGCATGTGCAGAAAGCCGAGCTTCTGGGCAATGGCGGACTCGTCGATTTCGCAGTGCGCGAATTGCAGGCCGCAGCTGCAGCCGACGGCGGCAGCTGGGGCCCGGCGGAAGCCGCACAGCTTTACGATGAATCCGGTCATTACGATCAGGCGATCGAGGTCATGAAGCACTCCACGCCGAATTATTTTGCCCTCGATATTCCCGACCTTCCGCGGAAATATTGGGAAGCGCTGTTCCCAAAAGCCTACTGGAGCGACCTGAAACGTTCTTCCGCAGCCAATGGGCTGGATCCCTACCTCGTCGCGTCACTTATTCGGCAGGAGTCGGAGTTCAATCCCAACGCCGTTTCACGAGCCAACGCCGTGGGCTTGATGCAGTTGTTGCCAAAGACGGGTAAAACGGTAGCTCGGCAAGTGAAGATGAGGCGCTATAACTCCAGCCAGTTGTACACGCCTGCAGTAAATCTGCAGCTGGGCACGCGCTATTTCCGAGGCATGGTCGACAAGTTTGGAGGATCGTTCGAGTACGCGCTGGCCGCCTATAACGCCGGATCTGATCGCGTCGAGGACTGGCTAAGTCAGGGCCAATATCGCGATCCGCAAGAGTTCGTGGAATCGATTCCCTTCACCGAAACCCGCGAGTACGTGCAAGCCATCCTGCGCAACGCCAGTGTGTACAGGCAGCTTTACGGGACGCCGTAGGTTCTTACTAGAGACCAGATAGATTCTCGACCTTCATCTCGACAATGAAATCTCGACAACAATCCGCGCGCCATGTGCCCGACGGCGAAATCCGCTACCGCCTGCTCTTCGAGAACAGCATGGATGGAATTCTTCTCACTGCGCCGGATGGCAGAATCTTCGATGCCAACCCCAGCGCCTGCGCCATCCTGGGGCGGACGAGGGAGCAGATCGTCGCCGCCGGACGCGAGGGCCTCTTGGACACCGGTGATCCTGCGCTAGCTTCCATGATCGAAGAACGCAAACGGAGGGGCAAGGTTCACGGCGAACTCACGGCCCGCCGCCCTGACGGTTCTCAGTTCCCCATGGAGATGTCCTCAGTCATCTTTTCCGATGCCGACGGCAACGAATTCACCTGCATGATCATTCGCGATGTCAGCAGAAGGAAAAGCGCCGAGGCCGAACGCGAGCGCCTGCTCAACGAATTAACCGATGCCTCAGCGAAGATCAAGACTCTCTCCGGTCTCCTGCCCATCTGCTCCTCTTGCAAGAAGATCCGCGATGAAGCCGGCCATTGGACCGCAATCGAGATCTACGTCCGCGACCGCACGGAGGCCGACTTCAGCCACGGCATCTGCCCGGACTGTGCCAAGCGCCTCTATCCCGATCACTATAAGAAAACCACTTAGGGATTTTTCCCGCATAAACCGCGACGAGAGCGCGCAAGCGAACCCGCGCAAGGCCAGGTTCCTGGGAACCCACAGAAGCCGTGCTATGGCCGCGACGCTTCGACAAACAACAACCCTTGCACTTTACTCGCGTCCTCGGTCAAGCGATCGAAAGTGGCTGCCCGGCGCGAATCAGAAAAGCGCACATCCTGCAGCAAAAACTTATGGACCGCATACGCGGTCTCATTCGAGGAGTAGTCAACCGTCCCGACATAAGTCACGCCGTAAAGCACATACACGCGAGAGTTCCACATCATCAGCGCAGGACGCTGGGTCCGAATCATGGCGATTAAATGACCCGCATTAACCTGATCTGGCGTCAGATATTCTGTCGTGACCATGATAGGCCGCCCATCGCTTAGAAGATGCCTTCCTTGCAGCTTGCTGGCAATGTCTTTCAAAGATTTCGGATCCGCTGACTCGAGGCTGTCTTCCAGAGCAGAATTCTTTCCGCAGCACACTTCCTTGTCGTTGAAAAGTATTTCGAGCGCCGTCGCCAGCACCTCGGCTGCGTGCGCAGATCGCGCCGTCAGCGCCGGTAGATCCTGAACGTGGACTTCCTGCTCAGGGTAAGCGACCTGCTGCCCAAGCCCCGAGCGACAAACCGCGAGGCAGGATGCCACCCCACAAACGGCCGCCAAAAGAAACCTGGATCTCGCTGTCCTCGTGCGGGATCCCATCGCTATCCTCCTGCGGGCCGCGCTTCGTGCCCGGAAGATTTGTGAAACACAATTTCCAGAACCAGCAACCCCGCCCCAATCACGATCGCGCTGTCCGCCAGATTAAAGACCGGCCACTGATACCGCTTCACATAGAACAACAGAAAGTCGACCACGCGTCCGTGTGCCAGGCGATCCCAGAGATTTCCCACCGCTCCTCCCATAATCAGCGACAAGCCAATGCCGGTGAGCACATGAGCGTGGTTGTTCTTCCAGAGCAAGACCGACACCACGGTCAGTGCGATCACGGAAAACGCGATCAGCATGGCCGCTTTCCAATGCGCGTTCGAGTCGGCGAACAGGCTGAAGGCCGCGCCCGTGTTCTCCGTATGAGTGAGTCGAAAAAAGCCGGGGATGACCTGAATATGCGAATACAGGGGGATGCGCAGCGCCACCATGTGCTTGCTCCAGCGGTCCAGCAAAACAACGATAAAGGCGATCAGCAAGTAAAAAACGCGCGCGGAGTTCTTCGTCATTCGGAGTTTTGGCCTGCTCCTCTAGCCGCAAAGTCCGGCCTGGAAACATCTTAAACTGTTTGCGCTTTCGATTCTTTTCGTGACAATTTTTCATTTTCGTCTACCCCGGATGCGCGCTCCCCATGTATTCTTATGCCGCCTTGAGACGGAATGTGCGCCGCGAAACGGAGCCCGCAGGCCGGTCCCAGGTTGTTCTAATTCCTATGTCGGCGAAATGTGCGCATGAAGCTTTGGAGACGCTGGAGAGGCCGGACTCTGTTGTTCCTTGCTGTAGTTGGGCCGGGGATCATCACCGCCAACGTCGACAACGACGCCGGCGGCATCCTCACCTATTCCCAGGCCGGCGCGCAATACGGATTTCTCCTGCTGTGGACCATGATCCCGGTCACGCTGGCGCTCATCGTGGTGCAGGAAATGAGCGCCCGCATGGGCGCGGTGACCGGCAAGGGGCTGAGCGATCTGATCCGCGAAGAGTTCGGGCTCCGCATCACATTTCTGATGATGCTTGGAATCCTGATCACGAATTTCGGCAACGTGGTCACAGAATTTATCGGCATCGCCACCAGCCTTGAGTTATTCGGCCTTTCGCGCTACGTGACCGTCCCGGTTTGCGGCCTGATCGTCTGGTTAATCGTGGTAAAAGGCCAGTACAAGACCGTGGAGAAGGTCTTTCTGGCCGCGTCTTTTTTCTACATCACTTATATCTTCGCCGGGGCGCTCGCGCACCCCGCCTGGAAAGCCGCGACGGTGGCAACCTTCAAGCCGCCGGAGTGGGCTGCGTTCCGCAAACAGGCCTACCTCTACATGGTAATCGGCGTGGTCGGGACAACGATCGCGCCCTGGATGCAGTTTTATCTTCAGGCCTCGGTTGTGGAAAAGGGCGTGACCCGGCGGGGGCTCCATGCTTCGCGCTGGGATGTAATCGTAGGCTGCATTTTCACCGACGTGGTGGCGTGGTTCATCATCGTGGCCTGCGCCGCGACCTTATACTTGCACGGCTACCGCGACATCAAGTATGCCGCCGACGCAGCTCAGGCTCTGAAGCCTCTGGCCGGGCAGTACGCTTATATCCTGTTTGCAGTGGGTCTGTTCAACGCGTCACTCTTTGCCGCGTCCATTCTGCCGCTTTCCACGGCCTACACCGTATGCGAAGGGCTGGGCTTTGAATCCGGAGTCGACAAGAAATTCGGCGAGGCTCCGTTTTTCTACTGGCTGTATACGCTGCTGATTGTGGCTGGTGGCGCCGTGCTTCTAATCCCGGGCCTGCCGCTGGTGAAGATCGCGGTTCTGTCGCAGGTGGTGAACGGCGTGGTGCTGCCGTTCGTGCTGATCTTCATGCTGCTGCTGATCAACAAGAAAGAACTTATGGGAGAGTACGTGAACACGCGCTTGTTCAACGTCGTTGCTTGGGGTACTACCGTGATCATGATCGGGCTGACGATTGCGTGGTTCTGGACGCTGCGAGGCGGAGGCTAGAACCTTCCGAACTTTTCCACAAATAACTTTTGTTGCCTGTCATATGAGTTTCCCCGCGGCCAAATCCTTAACCAGCGAAGCATCCGCTTCGAGAAAGTCATACTTGCCTAGATCCTTGGGCGCGGACCACTGCAGATCGCGGAAAATGCGATTCTCGATTTCGCCGTCGTACTCGCGCACAATAAAGAATCGCAGTTCCACCATGGCTCCGTTCGGGTAGGTATGCTTTAGGCGGACGATTTCGTCGCCGATCTTGGCGTTAATTCCTAACTCCTCTTCCAACTCGCGGCGCAGGGCGTGCCGAGGCTGCTCGCCTTCTTCAATCTTTCCTCCAGGAAATTCCCACTTGAGCGGCATGGTCTGATGCCGCGTCCGCTGGCAAACCAGCAGCTTGCCATCCTTCTCGATCACGGCTGCGACCACCCGTTTCATAAATTGCCGATTCCGGGAGACGAATGAGTTCCCGTTTGAATTCGCGGCTTACAGAAAAACAGGCTCAGCGACCCTTTTCCAGTTTCTTGCCGACAACTTCAGCGCAGTACTGGACAAGCTTCTGGTCGTCCACGCCGAACGCCGCAGGGAAATGGCTGTCGATGTCGAGTTCGCCGGCCACCTGCCTTTTAATGAAAATGGGCACAACGATTTCAGATTTCGTCTCCAGAGAACAGGCCAGGTAACGGGGATCTTTGCTGACGTCGTCGACCACTATCGTCTTCCCGCTGGATGCGGCAGCCCCGCAAATTCCCTGGTTAAGCGGAATTCGCGTGTGCGGAGTCATGGCGCCCACGAACGCCTCTAGCACCAGCATGGGCGGTTGGGCGCCGGCTTCCAGCATGTAAAAGCCAACCCAGTTGTATTTCAGCATGCGCTCATGCAATAGCTTGCAAACGCCTTGCATAAGGTCCTTGGCCGTAGGCGCGGCTTGCGCGAGCGCGGTGATCTCGTTGCGAACCTCTTCGATCCTGGTGGTGACGGGCATGAGGAGAATCTTAACTCAGAGCGGGAGATTCGCGGCTGTGGAAGACGAAACACAAGTAATCTGCCGGATTCCTTCCGTGCGGGCAAAGATTTCGGGATGAATCGCAAAGGCAAGGGCGTCGAGACCGCGCAGCAGCGTGGGGGCAGGCGTGTTCAGATGCTCGTCCCGCACGCAATAGATGCGTGACCCGCGAGCGGCGCGGGTTCCCTGCCACTTGCGTTCGGCGACGACTTTCTCCAGCGGCACTCGGTCGCCCGCTCCACACCATGCGGCGACCACGATGTCGGGATCCATCTGGGCGACTTCTTCGGCGGAAATCTGCCGTCCGGGAGCGCCCAGAAACTCACCACCGGCGGCTTCCACCAGTTCCGCGACCCAGACTTGCGACGCAATTAGGGGTTTGCCCCATTCCTCGCAGAAGACTTTTGGACGACCTGCTCCAGCGGCGCGGGCGCGGACTTGCTCGATATGCTGCCGCATGCGACCGATCACTTCTTCGCCGCGTTCATTCGCCCCAACCGTACCGGCAGTGAGGGCAATGTCCGTGTAAACATCGGCTAGGCTCTTAGGCGCAAGCCCCAGAAACGATGTTCCAGACTTGATTATTTCGATCACCGCTTTTTCCTGGTAAGGCACGGAGGCGATGACGAGGTCGGGCTCGACCGCGATAATCTGCGCGGCATTAGCCGTCCAGGAGTCGGCAAGGATGGTCCGCGGCTGCGCCATGATTTCAGGCACTACATCGGCGCAATACTTCGTGCAGGCGACCACGCGGTCGAGTTCGCCAACGGCGGCGAGAATAACGGTCGCGCTTGGTTGCAGGCAGGCGATGCGGCGCGGCGTGTGCGAGGAGGGCATGAACTTTGCACTACTTTCCGATCTGACTCAGCGCTGCCGAAAGCGTGTCGAGAGCCAACTGCGCCGCATGGGTTGAAGCTTGCGGCAGGCCGCCAACCGAGGCAATTAAGTCCTCGCGCCGCAATTCGCGAGCCTCGTTAAGCCCTTTCCCCACAATCAATTCCGTTAACGCCGAGCCACAGGCAATGGACGCCACGCATCCTTTCGCCTTGAACCGGGCCCCGGTAATGCGGCCTGCGGCGGCTTTCAGGGTCAGCTGCAACACATCCCCGCAGGCGGGATTTTCGATTTCTGCGGTGGCGTCCGCGTTAGCAATTTCTCCCGCATTGCGAGGATTCTGGAAATGATCGAGGAGTTGCGCTGAATACATTTGGCTGTTCAATTGTAAACGGCAGGCAGCGGGCAGCACACTCAGCTCCGCGAACACGCTCCCTCAGGAAAATAAATCCGCCAGCCCCCCGCGCGCGCTGCAGACTCGAGATCGGGATTCGGGTTCACCGCAAAGGCATGCTTCGCCATTGCCAGCATGTCCCGATCCCAGCGGGAATTGCCGAAAGCGCCGTCGACTTCTTTCTTGACCACGTCGCGGAGAGCCTCCGGTTTGCCGGCGCCGGAAGGCACGCGGATCAGTCGATCGGTAACGACGCCACGCTCGACTTCCACCCGGGCAGCAAGTATGCGGCTCTCCGGGATGCCAAAATGCTTCATCGCAGCGCGGATTACCCATTCATTTGAAGACGACACCGCCCAGACTTCGCAACCATTCTCCTGCAGGCGGCGCACCAACTCTCGCATCTCGGGGAAAATCTGCGCGACAAAAAACTGGTTAAAGAAGCGGGTGGCGGCGTCCATCATCTTCACCTCTGGAATGCCGCGATGCATCGTCACCATTTCGCCGCACATCGTGCTTTCATCCACTTCGCCGCGCTTGTAGGCAGCGTAGCGCTCCCGTAGAGGACGTTCGAGGTCCCGCGGAATAAGCTCGCCCTCTCTCAATTCCCAATCGAAAAAGCGCTCCCCGGCATCGCCCGACCACAGCGTGCCATCGCAATCGAAGGCAGCGATGCGCAGCTTGAGACGGAGAATCGAATCGAGAAATTCGTTGGTGATGGGAAGAAATGTTTCGGACTCGGCAGCGTTCATCTATCGACGATAACGTGGATGAGGCAATCGCGCAACGCGCGGGCCGGTCAGGTACTGGGTCAAACTGACCCAGTACCGCCGGTCAGCAGGAGCGTGTCAGTAACGCCGCATAGTCTTCCGGCGTGTTGACATTCAGCGCAACGAGAGGATCGTCGACCGCCACATACTGGATGTGCTCCTGATTCTGATGTTCAACATCGCGGGCGATCGACGTAGGCGGGACCCTGAGAAACGCCTCAATCATGCCGCGGTCCACAAGATAGGGATGCCCGTGTTTGCCAGAGAACTCCGGCACAACGGCCCAGATATTCGGATCGGCGGCTTCGAAGGCATCATGCAAAATCTGGATGGTAGCGGGGCCCACCGGAGGGCGGTCGACCAGAGTCACCATCGCGGCGTCGCGTCCGTGGTTGAGCACTTCGCGCAGGCCGATCTGCAATGAACTGAACTGGCCGCGCGTCGGGTCTTTGTTGACCACCAGGGACGCTCCGTCCGCATAAATAATTGGGGCCAGCGCCGCTTCGTTTTTCCCGACCACAACCACCACGAAATCAGTCGTCAGCAAGAGGGAACGAATTGCGGCCGAAAGGAACGTGTCATTGGAAATCGCCTGCCCGGCCACCGGCGGCGGCCACGGCAGCAGTGCTTTATCCCGACCCATGCGCGAAGAGTCCCCTGCGGCAAGAATCACTCCGGCGAATGTGGAAGCGCGGATCATACTGCGAAGATAGCAGGGAACGGCAAAAAACTGTTCATCTTTGACCGCTGATTGATGGCTACAGATTTCGTTCGACGCTTATCAATCGATAATCTATTCATGGTCATCGAGCGCGGCTTCTCGCGCATCTGTTCGGTTCGGTCCACTCTGCGCTTCCCGCGACCCGAACCAACTCATGTGCGGCAAGCTGGCGCCAGCATGCCGGCGAAAAGCGATCAGCTCCGCTGTAATTGCGACGGCGATCTCCTCGGGCGTGACGGCTCCGATGTCGAGTCCGATTGGTGCGTGGACGCGGTCGAACAGATGTGCGGGCACACCTTCCTCCTGCAAGGTTTTAAAGATGCCGATCACTTTGCGCTTCGAGCCGATCATTCCGATATAGCGGGCGCGGGTCTGCACTGCCCAGCGCAGCAGCCGCATGTCGTCGCGATGACCGCGAGTGACGATGACGATGTAGGAAGTTTCGTTAGGATCGAGCTGCTTCGTCGCTTCATCGAAATCGAGCGCGCGCACTTCGCGGGCGGTTGGGAAACGTTCCCTGGTCGCGTAGGAGGTGCGATCGTCGGTAACGATGGGGTCAAATCCTGCGTTAGCCGCGACCTGGCAAAGGTTCATAGATACGTGACCTGCGCCGAATACATAAAGTAATGCTGGAGGTAATATGGGCTCGATAAAAACTTCGAGCGTGCCTCCGCACACCAGGCCCGTGTCGTACTTCGGATCCTGATTCAGATCAAAGGTGAGGGTACGGGATTTTTCCGATTCCATGACTTCGCGCGCTGCTTGCCACACGTCGGCCTCGACGCAACCGCCGCCGATGGTGCCTACGATCGAGCCGTCATCGCGCACCAACATCTTCGCAGTCTTAAACGAAGGGATCGAGCCGCGCACGTTCACGATGGTAGCAACGGCGCCGCGGCGTCCGTCGCTGCGAAGCTGAACGATTTGCTCGTAGATGTCCATAGGGCCGGGCGACGGCTTGCAGGTCTGATTATCAGTCGGTCAACAGGAGAGAGTCAAACGCAACCCATTTTGTGTTAATTTCAGGCTCCTGGGAGAACATTATGAAGGCTGTCCGCATTCATCAATTCGGCGGGCCGGAAGTTTTGATTTACGAAGATGTGCCCGATCCACAGGTCCGCAATGATCAGGTGCTGATTCGAGTGCGCGCCTGTGCCCTGAATCATCTCGACATCTGGGTGCGCAAGGGTCTTCCGGGAGTGAAGCTGCCACACATTCTCGGCAGCGACGTCGCCGGCGAAGTGGTCGAGGTAGGCCAGTACGTCGGCGGATTCAAACCTAGCCAGCGCGTGCTGCTGGCGCCCATGCATTATTGCGGACAGTGTGAGAAGTGTGTTGCTGGACTGCAGAATCAGTGCCGCGCATTTACCGTGCTGGGCAATGGCGTGGATGGAGGAAACTGTGAACTGATCGCGGTTCCCGCGGCGAATGTGATTCCTATTCCCGACTCGCTCGATTTCAATCAGGCAGCCAGCGTGCCTCTGGTTTTTCTGACCGCGTGGCACATGCTCGTGGGACGAGGCGGCATTCGTCCTGGACAGACTGTGCTGGTGCTGGGGGCAGGTTCTGGGGTGGGCAGCGCCGCCATTCAGATTGCCAAGTTTTTTCACTGCCGCGTGATCACCACTGCGGGCGACGAATCGAAGCTGGCCAAGGGCCGCGAACTGGGTGCGGATTACGGCATCAACCACTACCAGCAGAAGATCTCCGAAGAAGTGCGGAAGATCACGAATAAAGAGGGAGTCGACATCGTGGTCGAGCACGTGGGCGCCGCCACCTGGGAAGAGAGTGTGAAATCTCTCAAGAGCGGCGGGATCCTTGTGACTTGCGGAGCGACCACGGGGCAGAACGTCGCGCTTGATCTGCGGCATCTATTCGCCCGGCAATTGACGCTGCTCGGCTCCTATATGGGAACCATGGGCGAGTTGCATGAAGTGCTGCGGCACTTGTTCGCCGGCCATCTGAAGCCGGTGGTTGATCGGGTATTTCCCCTCAGCGAGTTGCGGGCAGCCCATGAGTACCTGGAGGGGAGCCGGATGTTTGGGAAGATCGTGGTGAACCCTTAGACAATACAAAGTCGAGATTGATACATAAATTAAGGACAGCTGCTAAATTAGCTGCCCTTTTTGATTTGCGGTGCTGCTGCCATTGTGCGCGTGCCGGCGATTGCGCCGCATGCTCGTTCTCCGAATCCGGGATGATTTGCAGCGCGGTCGCTCTGCCCGTTAAGCAAAGCTCGCGCTAGTCGGCGTCGAAGGTGATGTTGTGCCTCAAGAACATCGCGTTGGACACGCGGTCACCTGATTCTCACTTTGTAAAGATACCGTGGTCTTGGTCATATTTTTGCTCGACCTTCTGAGCCTCAACCGCCATCTCATCTGCATCTTTCTCCAACCGCTTGGAGACGGCGGCTTCTTCGGAGCGACGTTCGTTTGATGACTGCTGCGGCGAGCTTGCGGAATCCTTCTTGATATCTGGCATATTGCACCTCTCGCCTGATTATAACCAATTGACGGCTGGCCGGTGAGCGCTGTGGCGATGATTCGGCAATCGAGGCAGCACACCATCGGCATAGACGGCCTTTGGTTGAACCCTGGAGCAGCAGAGCAGCCGCTCAGCCGGCTAATCGTCCCGCCTGTATTTGCCGATAGCGTCCTTGAAGGTCGGCTCGGGCGATCTTCCTTTCAGCCCTCAGGTAAAACCATGCTGCAATGGAATGGGATCGCTCTGGCTGCGCTCGGCATCCTCGTGATGTACCAGCAGTTCCGGATGTACCTGGCTCGCCGGGAGTCGAAAGAACGCGAAGAGCTATTTCAGATCATTACCGAAAACGCTGCGGACATGATTGCGCTCG
Organism: Candidatus Sulfotelmatobacter sp.; assembly: GCA_049673585.1. Lineage (GTDB taxonomy): Bacteria > Acidobacteriota > Terriglobia > Terriglobales > Acidobacteriaceae > Sulfotelmatobacter. The sequence continues at coordinate 85,098 of JBATXV010000017.1, forward strand.
TGGATTTGAAGGGGCATCGACTCTACAATAGCCCCGCTTATAAAAGAATTCTGGGTTATTCGGCGGCGGAACTCTCCGAGACTTCTTCCTTTGAGCAGATCCACCAAGAGGATCGCTTCAAGGTGCTGGAGGCGGCCCGCGAAGCTCGCAGCACGGGCGTCGGGAAAAAGCTGGAATACCGCATCCGCCACAAAGACGGCACCTGGCGCGTGCTGGAGTCGATGGCCAGCACCATCCGAAACGAGAAGGGCGAGGTTGCGAAGCTGGTCATTGTGAATCGCGACGTGACCCAGCGCAAGCGAGCCGAAGAAGAACTTGAACACAACTCTTTTCACGATGCTCTGACCCGGCTGCCCAACCGCCGTCTCTTCCTCGATCGCCTGCAGCACTTGTATGCCCGCGCGTGGCGCAACCCCGAGCGGCAGCACGCCCTGTTGCTTGTAGATCTCGATGGCTTCAAGACCTTCAACGACACCATGGGTCACGCGCTGGGCGATCGCGTGATCGTTGAGATGGGCCAGCGTCTGGGAGGCTGTTTACGGCATGACGACACGGTGTCCCGCCTGCAGTCCGAAAACTTTACCGCCGATGCGGTGCTTTCTCGCATGGGTGGTGATGAATTCACCATCCTGCTTGAAGAGGTGAGCGATCCGAGCAATGCGATGCGAGTCGCCGAGCGAATCCTTTCTGCCGTGGCCGAGCCTTTTCTCGTGGAAGGGCGCGAGGTGCACGCTTCGGCGAGCGTGGGCATCGCCTTGAGCAAGCCAACCCACGAGTGCGCCGAGGATCTTTTGGTGGATGCCGACATCGCCATGCGCCGCGCCAAAGCGATGGGAGGGTCACGTTGTGAAGTGTTTGATGAGGCCGTGCACACCCGTGCCGTCAACCGCCTCAAGCTGGAATCCGAGTTGCGCGAAGCGCTCGAGAAACGCCAGTTTCGCGTGCACTACCAGCCCATCCTGCAACTCGAAACCAGGCAGATCGCAGGGTTCGAGGCCCTGCTGCGCTGGCAGCATCCGGAACAGGGCTTGATTTCGCCGTACAAGTTCCTGGCCGCAGCGGAAGACGCCGGGCTGCTGGTTTCGGTCGGCCAGTGGGTGATCCTGCAGGCGTGTCAACAGTTGCAGGCCTGGGACAATAAGATTGGGAGTGAGAATTCACCATTGCCGCCCGTCAGCGTCAGCGTGAACGTCTCAGCCCGGCAATTGGCCGATCTACGCTTTGCTGGCGGGCTGGAAGCGACCCTGCGGCAGACGGGGATTGACCCATCGCGGCTGTATCTGGAAATGACGGAAAGCGTCGCGGCTGCCGATGCGAAGTTGACAGCAACCGTTCTCTCGCACCTGAAGCAACTTCGCGTGAGCGTGATCCTGGATGATTTTGGGACGGGAAATTCGTCTCTGAGCGGACTGACGCAGTTCCCGATTGAAGCGTTGAAGATCGACCGCTCCCTGATCGCCGGAATGCTCATTGACCGCGGCACGCGTGACATGGTGGAACTGATTATCCTGCTGGCGCACAAGTTGAAATTGAAGGTGATTGCCGAGGGTATTGAATCCAGCAGGCAGTACGATCACCTCCACGGGTTGGCCTGCGAACAGGGGCAAGGATATTTCTTCTCCCCGCCAGTGGAGGCGAACACAGCCGAGCAGCTTTTGCGCCAGCGGATGCCGGTCCCGAATGCGAAAGTGGTGGGAGCGCAATAAAACGGTCTTCAGTTGTCCCTTCAACCTATCCTTCATAGTATCGGCTTTGATTCCCCGCCTCCCGCGCAGTGTCTATACTCTTCTTGCTGGTCTGCATGACGCCGGCAGACATTGATGCTCACTCCAAACGCAAAGCACATCCGCCGCACCACCTGGACGCTCTATGGTCTGGAAGCAGGGGCCGTGCTGTTCGTCGCCGGCCTGGTAGTTCTCTACCTCAATCCGTTTTGGCATTTCGATGACGGCGGGTTTCTGGATTGGCGGCTGCGCTGGTGGAACATCGCTGGTGAGGTGCTCATCGCTGCGGGCTTTTTGATTGAGGCGTTAGCCTTGGTGGGGCTGGCGGCGGCAGTGGTCTCGCGTTTCGCGGGGCGGCGAGCGTGGCCCTACGTCGTAGCAGGTCTACTGGTGGTTTGCACGGTCGTCTGGATTAGCCCCGCCGGTTTCACGCGCGATCTCGATGCGCACTTTGAGTGGAACTTGGCCGATGGCTTCAATGTGTTCCGGTTGCAAGCGTGGGACGAGGCGGCGGGAGTCTGGCGTCCGGTGGGAAGTCAGGCATGGCAGTCGACAATTGGGATACAGATTCAGCCCCTGCTGCGAAGCTATTTCAAGCTCAACGATTTTCAGAAGATGAATGGGGATATCAGCCTCAAGGTGGTCCGGATCATTCCGATCGCCTGGCCCATCGAACTGGGGAGCGGCGGCGAAACTCTTGAGGATCCGGATGAAACCGATCTGATGCGAGCCGCCGCGCGGGTAGACTTAAAGGCGGTGCAGCAATTGCTCACCGCCGCAACGGGCGCCACCGTGAACGCGGGAGTAAATGCAGTAGGCGTTAGTGCCCAAGGCGTAAATGGTTTGGATCAGAGCGGGCAAACTGCTTTGATCCTCGCTTGCAGAAATCCCAAGGCAAACCCTGACCTTGTGAAGGCACTTCTGGCGGCTGGCGCCGATGTGAACCTCCGCAGCCGAAACGGCTATACCGCTCTAACCTGGGCCCAGGTCCGAAACAATACTGAAGTGATTCGTTTGTTGCGGCGCGCTGGAGGCCGACCTTAGCTGGTACTGGCCGCGAGGAAGAGTTCATCGCAAAATTTCCTCGGCTGAAAGCTGCATCCGATGTCGCCTCGCGAAATCCAATGGGCCTAGCGCATCGAGCGGCGAGGCTAAGAACCACATCTCAGAATTCGTGCCGCGAAACCATCCAAGAGGACAGCACGGGTGATCTTCCAGAAAGCGATTCAAGGAGCACTCCTCGTGCTCGTGGTGACAGCCGGCCTTGCGAGAGCCCAAGATACCGCGCCATCATCGACTGCGGTGCGCCAGTCGCTCGACGATGCCTGGTGGACCGGTCCCATGCTCGCGCCCAACGCCACCACATTACCGCGCGGACACTTATTGATTGAACCCTATCTCTACGATGTGATCTCCGCGCACGCGAACGGCTTGGGGTCGCTCACCTACATGAACTATGGATTCAGAGATCGAGTGACGGTCGGATTGATCCCCACGGCCGGCTTCAACCTTGAGGACAGCGGCCCCAGCAGTTCCTGTATCGAACTGGGCGATCTCACGGCGCAGGCGCAGTACCGGCTCGCAAAGTTTCATGAAGGCAGTTCGATTCCGACAACTTCGATTGTCGTGCAGGAAACGTTTCCGACCGGAAAGTACGATCGGCTGGGCGACCGGCCGAACGGCCTCGGCAGCGGCGCTTATACAACGACGTTGGCGCTTTACACCCAGACTTATTTCTGGCTGCCGAACGGCCGCATTCTGCGCATGCGCTTCGATGCCTCGCAGGCGCTCTCGAGCAACGTGAACGTGCAAGACGTGAGCGTATACGGCACGACAACTGGATTCCGCGGGAACGCCAAGCCCGGAAGTTCGTTCCTCGCCGACTCTTCGTGGGAATACAGTGTGACTCGGAAATGGGTGTTGGCGATCGATCTCACTTACCGCCACAACTGGAACACGCGTGTGAGTGGGTACAACGCGGAGTCCGGCAACGCCGAGAATCCCAGCGTCTTGCAGAACTCCGGTTCAAGCGAGGCGTTCGCTCTGGCGCCGGCAGTTGAATACAGTTGGAAGCCCAACCTGGGCGTGCTGCTCGGCACACGAGTGATTCCGCCCAGCCACAACACGAATGCCACGGTCACGCCGGCGGTGGCGATCAACTTCGTACACTGATTGGCTTAAACGGCCGCGACCCGTGCGACTACCGGGCGCCGTTGCCCGGCGAAACAACCCGGCCGTATTCCGAAGCACGGCTGAGACGGTCGAACGTGCGCCACGCGGCGAGCGAAATCTTGCTGATGGCCTGCTCGCCGTCGCGTTCGTTGGCCAGGAATGCAGTCATCACGCAAATCACATAAGGACGACCTTCGACGAAGACGATGCCGGAATCGTTGCGCACGGCTTCGAGCGAGCCCGGCTTGTTGGCAACCTTCACATCGGCTGGAAGGTCGCGGGGAATCCAGGAATCCTTATTCGTGCTCAGGACTTTGAAGAAGTCGGCGGTCGATTCCTTATTAAGCAATTTTCCGCGATAGATGGCTTCAAGCAAGGTCATCATTTCACGCGGCGTGGAAATATTTTCGCGGCCCTGCTTGGCGGCTTCCACGTCCATCATCTTGCGGCGCAGCCGAGTGTGCGTCAGTCCGAGCGAATCGAGCATCGCATTGACGTTCGCCATCCCCACACGGTCGATCAGCACATTCGTCGCGGAGTTGTCGCTGACCGCGACCATCATGGTGGCAAGATCGCGCAGTGTAATGCGGGTGACTCCGGGCGTGAGCCCACCCATGATGTCGCTATCGGGAACGAGATCGGAAGATTGCACGGTGTAGAGATCATTAAGCTTCAGCTTGCCTTGCTGCGCTTGGAGATACAGATTGGCGAGCACGGTGATCTTGATCGAGCTGGCCTGTGCGAATACTTCGTTCTCGTTGAGGAAGAATTGGTCGCCCGTGTTGAGGTCTTCGATGGCCACACCTATCACTCCGTCGAGATGGTCGTCGACGTCATGGATCGTCGACCCCAATTTTTGCCAGAGGACTTTTTGCTTCCCGGGCGAGGGAGCGCCCGGAGATGGACCGCTGGCAGTCTGGGCTGCAGATGCGGCCACAAGGAACAGCACCACACAGAGCGCGCGTTTCAACTTGGCCTCCTAATTCCTATCGGACATCGCGACCGCAGTCAACAGAAGTCCGACCCGCAGCTTCAACCATCAATCTTCGCTTCCCGCAGTTGCTTGACCGCAGTCTCCGAGCTCACTGGCGAATAGTAAACCTCCTTAAAAGTATACGAGCGGGCTTTCGCGGTGAGGACCGGCATGATTTCGATGTGCCAGTGATAGTCGTCATCAATAGTTTTCCAGTAGCCAAGAGTTTTCGAGGGATGCAGGCTGTTGGGCGAGGTGTGCAGCACGAGATGGAAGCCTTCCGTGACCGTGCGAATGCGCTGCAGCGTCCGGCGCAGAAGCGCGGCAAGATTCACACGCAATCCTGGCTTCGATAATCCTGTGCGCTCAAACGACGCGTCGTGGTTGCGGGGCAGAATCCAGGTTTCGTAAGGGACGCGGGGCGCGTAGGGTCCGAGCGCAACATAATCGCCGCGGGCCTCGATCACGCGCGAAGCCTGACGCTCTTCCTGGTTGAGAATGTCGCAAAAAACGCAGCGCTCTTTTTCTGTGAAGTATTCGCGTCCCGCCCGCAATTCGTAAAGCACGCGCCGGGGCACGAACATAGTGGCCGTGAGCTGCGAGGTAGGATGGCTGAACTCCTGCCCAGCGTTGGGTCCGTAGTCTTTGTAGAGGCTGACGTACTTGATGCGCGGGTCGTGTTTAAGATCGAGGATTCGTTCGGCAGCAAGCCGCAGGAACATCCCGATTTCATCGTCGCTGGCATTCCAGAGTTGCCGGTCATGCCGCGGATTCTCGACCAGCACTTCATGAGCGCCCACCGAATTCATCCGATCGTAAATGCCGTCGCCACGCCGGCCGGGCTCGCCTTCGATGTGATAGAGCGGAGCGGGATGCACCATGGAGCGCGCCGACCAGCCGGCAGCGCTGGGCAGTGCGGCGATCACCTGAGTAGGATCGGGGGCATCCGGGCAAAAACGGCAGGCGCTTGGAGGACGCGGCGTGGCCTCGGTGGCGTCGTCTCCCGTCATGACCCAGGAGCGAGTGATGGGATCTTTCCGGAGTTCCATGTAGTAGGTAAACACTGTGGGTGAAGCGGCGTCAAGCAAGGTTTCAAAGCTCAAGGTTTCAAGGCTGCAAAGTTTCAAGGTTTCTAGGACATACTGCACAACTTTTGGGACATTGAAACTTTGAAACCCTGAAACGTTGAAACCTCGCTACTTTGAACTTGCTATAATCCGCGCCAAGCGCGCTGAAACCGCGCTGAAACAATGACCGAGCCGTCCACTCCGCTGATGCGGCAATATGCTGCCGTCAAGAAAGAGCATCCCACCGCGCTGCTGTTTTTTCGCCTGGGAGATTTCTACGAACTTTTCTTTGATGATGCGATTGTCGCCGCCAAGGAACTGCAGATCACGCTCACTTCGCGCAACAAGGAGAAAGGCATCGCCGTGCCCATGTGCGGAGTGCCTCACCACGCGGCGGAAGGTTACATTGGCAAGCTGATCCGCAAAGGCTTCAAAGTGGCCATCTGCGAGCAAATGGAGGATGCGAAGCTTGCGAAGAAACTCGTGCGGCGCGAAGTGACGCGCGTGGTCACGCCCGGGACGGCCGCCGACTCGCTGCTGGGGTCGGAGGAAAATAACTTTCTGGCAGCTCTGGCGCAAGTGGGAGAGCGCGTGGGCTTTGCCGCGCTGGATCTTTCCACGGGAGAGTTTCGCGCAACGGAATTTTCCGGCGAGAATGCGCTGCGTCGAGTGCAGGAAGAGCTGGAGCAATTGCGGCCGAAAGAGTTGTTGTATGGGTCGGCGGCTCCGCTGTTTGAAACTAAAGCCAGCCGCGCATTGACTACGCAGCCACCGCCCGCACAAACTCCCCAGCCTCGCGCACCGGGAGTCACCTGTGCCGAGACTCCGCTGGATGACTGGATTTTCGCGCCCGATCATGCCATCCCGCTGCTGGAAAATCATTTTGGGGTGTTGTCACTCGAGGGATTTGGATTGGCCGGGCGGACCGCGGCCGCGGCCGCGGCTGGGGCAATTCTCTATTATGTGCGCTCAACGCAGCGGGGGTCGCTTGATCACGTCGACCGCATCGGCTGGTACGAGCGCCAGAACTGCCTGGTCCTGGATGCGGTCACGGTCCGCAATCTGGAATTGATCGAGCCGCTGTTTGCCGGAGCGGACACGGGCGTTACTTTGCTTCGCTCGATCGATGCCGCGGTTACGCCCATGGGCAAGCGATTGCTACGGGCTTGGCTGCTGCGTCCATCGCTCGATCTGGCCGAAATCCATGCGCGCTTCGATGCCGTGGAGGCGGGCGTAAAGGACGTCATCGCGCGCGAGGAACTGCGCCGCGCTCTCGACGGCGTGCTCGACTTGGAGCGGCTCTTGAGCCGGGTGACCCTCGAGACCGCGAATCCGCGCGATGTACTGGCCCTCGCGGCATCGCTCGCAAAGGTTCCCGGAATCAAGGCTGCCGTGGGCCGACTCGCTGCGGAGCGGCTCAAGGCTTTGCACAGCTTGCTCGATGAGCTCGGAGACCTGCGCGATCGCATTGAGCAGATGATCGTGCCCGAGCCCCCATTGAGTTTCGCCGATGGGGGTGTGATTGCCGCAGGCGTAGATCGTGATCTCGACGAATTGCGCGAACTCTCGCGCAACAGCAAACAGGTGCTGGCCCAGATCGAGCAACGGGAACGTGGGCGGACCGGGATCAGCTCGCTCAAGGTCAAATTCAATTCCATCTTCGGCTACTACATCGAAGTTTCGAAGCCGAACCTGCATCTCGTTCCACAGGATTATGAACGCAAGCAGACTCTGGTGAATGCCGAGCGCTTCACCACTCCAGAGTTGAAGGAATATGAAGCCAAAATTCTCGATGCGCAAGAAAAGATTGTCGAAATCGAGCGGCGTCTGTTTACGGAATTGCGAACGTCCATTGCATCCGAGGCGAGGCGCATCCGGCAGACAGCATTGGCGCTGGCCGAGGTAGATGTGCTGGCTTCGCTGGCGCACATTGCGGCCCTGCGCAACTACTGCCGGCCGCAATTCATATCTTCAACGGGCACGGCAACGACGGCTGGTAACTCCGGCGATCTGGAGATTGTCGAGGGACGGCATCCCGTGATCGAGCAACAGGAGATGGCCGGAGGCAGCGAGCGTTTCGTGCCCAACGATCTTTACCTGAACGCGTCCACACACACTATTTTGCTGCTGACCGGGCCGAACATGGGCGGCAAGTCGACTTATTTGCGGCAGACGGCGCTGATTGTGATCCTGGCGCAAATGGGGTCGTTTGTCCCGGCGCGCTCGGCGCGGCTCAGCGTGGTCGACCGCGTCTTCACCCGCATCGGCGCCAGCGACAACCTGGCGCGCGGTCGTTCGACCTTTATGGTCGAGATGACGGAGACAGCAGCGATTCTGCACACCGCCACCGCGCGGTCGCTGATTCTGCTCGATGAAGTGGGCCGCGGGACATCCACTTATGATGGATTAGCAATTGCATGGGCGGCCATCGAGTATCTGCATGCGCGGGTGCGCGCCAAAACTTTATTCGCTACGCACTATTTCGAGCTCACGGAATTGGCCGAGCAGCTCGCTGGAGTGAAGAACTATCACGTTTCGGTGAAAGAGACCGGAGGCGGCATTGTATTCTTGCGCAAGGTCGAGCCAGGTGCGGCCGATCGCAGCTATGGCATCGAAGTAGCCAAGCTGGCAGGCTTGCCTAACGAAGTCATCACGCGCGCACGCGAAGTGTTGGCCGAGCATGAATCCGTGGAGCGGCTGGCGACAGATCATCTCTCGCCCGGTGCCACACCTCCGCCCACGCAGTTAACCATCTTCACGCCGTTGTCGCAGCCAGTTCTGGAAAAGCTGCGAGAAGTAGACTTGAATCGGCTCACGCCACTGGAAGCACTGAACCTGCTGGCGGAGTTGAAGAGGCAGATCGAATGAGTGGCAGATCTACACGCTTTGGCGAAATCACGGTGGACAGCGATCTTACGACCGCCATGCTGCTAGCCGTGCTTTTCATTGTCCTCAGTCTGATGCTGATGCGTGACATCCGGCACATTCTGTGGAGTGCCCCGAACCAGATTGCGATCGGCGGGACGCTTAATCGCCTTGGTGCTGCCCTTGCCCTTGTTTACTGTCTTGTCTTTGTCTTTAAATGGCCAAACCGGCTAGTGAGGATCGGTGGCGCCCTCTTAGCGGCTCATTTCAGCCTCGCCCTCGCGTTGACCTATCTCCGCATTTCGCCGACCGCGCTGCCCACACTTGCTTTTGCAGACTCAATCGTAAGGCAGATTTCTCTCGTAACCTTCCTGGTCGCAATCGCTCGCTGGTTCAGGACGGTCGTCCGCTGGGCCCCTCCATCTCCCGCGGAGCGTGAGGATCGATGAAAGGAGCTTCGTCGTCGATAACTGTCGGCCAACTTCTCATCGTCGGCTTTGATGGCGTGGAAATGACCCCGCGTCTGTGTTCCCTGCTCACGCGGCTCCAGCCCGCGGGCGTAATCCTATTCGGGCGGAATATCAAGACTGCCGAACAGACCTGGCGGCTGCTGCGGAATTGCCAAAAATGTGTTTCGACGCCACTGTTTACCTGCGTCGATCTCGAAGGCGGCCGCGTGGACCGATTTCGGGACGTGCTGGGGCCAACTCCCGCGGCTGCGGAAGTGTTCGCCTCCGGCGGTCGCAAACTTTTCCGCACACACGGGGAAATCATCGGAGAGAATTGCCGTACGCTGGGATTCAACGTTGACTTCGCTCCCGTGCTCGACCTGGCGTTTGAAGCTTCGCGCCGCGTGATGAGTACGCGCTCGGTTTCGGCTGATCCGCAACAGACGATCGCCTACGCTCGTGAGTTTCTTGCTGGCCTGCGGGCCACCGGGATACTGGGATGTGGCAAGCATTTCCCGGGTTTGGGCGAAGGCACGCTCGACAGCCATCACGAGCTGCCCGTAATCGATAAGCCGATGAAAAAGCTTTGGGCTGAGGATCTCTTGCCGTATCGCGCGCTCCGCGCGCAGATGCCGATGATAATGATTTCGCACGCCGCGTATCCGCAGGTCACGAAAGAAAGGACTCCCGCGTCGCTCTCGAAGGTTTGGATTACCGATATCCTGCGCAAGCGCATTGGATATCACAAGCTGATTGTGTCGGACGATCTGGAAATGGGAGGAGTCTTGTCGGCCGCGCCCGTGGGACCGGCGGCGGTTGAATTCGTTCGAGCCGGCGGAGATCTGTGCCTGGTCTGCCATCGCGAGGACTACATCGCGCAAGCTTTCGAGGGGATCTCAAAGACAGCAGAGCGCGATCCCAAGTTTGCCACGCGCGTCGAAGAATCGATACGGCGAGTGCTGCAGTTCAAAAAGAAGTCAGCCAAAATACTGCGCAGGGGGAAAGAACCATCTGCCACGACCGCCGAAAGGCTCTCGCGAAAGCTGTGGGAATTCAGCGAGCAGGTGCGGCTGGAAGCTCTGAATCGTGCGGAGAACCTGCGGCTCCGGAGATGATGAAGAGAGACATGATTGTCGCTGGGGTGATGAGCGGAACTTCTGCTGACGGCATCAACGTGGCCGTGGTGCGGGTGGACGGCCGTCCTCGAATACCTTTCGAACTGATTGGCCACGCTGAATACTCTTACCCGAAGAAGGTTCGGGCACTCGTGCTAGCCTCGATGAATGCTTCGCGAGCTAGCGTGGCTGATCTGGCCCGGCTGAATTTCCTGTTAGGAGAACTTTATGCCGATGCAGTGCTGGCTACCGCGCGGCAGTTTCGAAAAAAGGTTGAGTTGGTGGGCTGCCACGGACAAACGCTCTATCATCAAGGCGAGCCTCAGCTTTTTCTCGGGCGCAAAGTAGCCGCGACTTGGCAGACCGGCGAGGCAGCTATCATCGCGGCCCGAGTTGCTGTGCCTGTGGTTTCGGACTTTCGTCCGGCGGATATGGCCGCCGGAGGTAAAGGCGCGCCGCTAGTTCCGTTTCTCGATTACTTGTTGCTTCGCGATCGGCACGTGGGCAGGCTCGTGCAAAACATCGGAGGCATCGCGAATATGACAATAATTCCCACGGGCGCGGCAGCAGGCGATTTGGCCGCGTTCGATACCGGGCCGGGTAACATGGTGATCGATGCGGTCACCGAGAAGTTGTTCGGGAAGCCGTTCGATCGAGGCGGTAAAATCGGGGCTTCAGGAAAAGTTTTGGATAAAGTCATAGGCGGAATATTGCGGCGCGACTTCTTCCGGAGAAAGCCACCCAAGACCGCGGGGCGTGAGGAATTCGGCCGGGAGTTCGTCCGCGAGTTTCTGCGGAGCTGTGGACGTAGCCGAAAGCAGGATGCGGTAGCGACTGCAACGGCGTTAACCGCAAAGTCGATTGCAGATGCGGTGCGGCGGTTTGCCTTGAACTCAAACTCCGCGCGCAAGGCACGTTTTAGGGAGATGATTCTTTCCGGAGGCGGAGCAAAAAACTCCACGCTTGTGGCTATGTTGAAGAGCGAACTTGCATTACTTGGATTGCAGCTGCGATTCTCCGACGAATTCGGCCTGCCTTCGGCGGCGAAAGAAGCTGTGGCCTTTGCCGTTCTTGCGCACGAAACCTGGCACCGGCGAGCGTCGGACGTTCCTTCGGCAACGGGAGCGAAACGCCCGGCGGTGTTGGGCAAGATTTCCTACCCTTAGGTCTTGAGCGCAGTAACTTATACGGACGGACTGATCAAGTTATGCCGATTTACATTTCGATGCTTCGCGGAATCAATGTTGGCGGCAACAAACGGATCAAGATGGACCGGCTTCGTGAGTCGTTCGAGTCGCTGGGTTTCGAGCAGGTGAACACCTATATCCAGAGTGGAAATGTGGTCTTCAAGGCCGGAAAAACTTCCTCAGCCGTATTATCTAAGCGAATTGAAGAGCGAATTCTCGGCGACTTTGGTTTTTCAGTCTCCGTCATTTCGAGGACAGCGGACGAAATCGCAAATACGATCAAAAACAATCCCTTCCTGAACCAGCCGGGAATCAATCCCGGGAAACTTCACGTCGCGTTTCTGTCGGCGACTCCTGCGCCATCCGCTTTGAACAAGTTGGCGCAGCTCACCTTGAAGCCGGACCAATCTCGCGGTCTCGGCAGCGAAGTCTATCTGTATTTTCCGAATGGAGTATCCGGCAGCAGTTTGTGGAAGCATCCACTCGATGGCGTGTTATCGGTAGTCACGACAACTCGCAATTGGAAAACCGTGAACAGCCTCCATCAGATGTGCCGGGACTGCCGCTGATGGCCCGGCCTGCCTCAGTTCTCTCGGCGCTCGCAGCGCTGGCCTTAATCGCCTCCCTGCTTTCTTGCTCGAGCAAGGCCGACCCCAACACGCTGGTGATGATGATCGAATCGAGCCCCACGAATCTGGACCCGCGCGTTGGAATCGACGCCTATTCGGAGCGCATCGACAACCTGATTTTCGACGACCTGCTCTCGCGCGGCGATAACCTCGATGTGGCGCCGGGGCTTGCCGAACGTTGGGAGATTCCCGATCCGCTTACTTACGTTTTTCATCTGCACCACGGCGTGAAGTTTCACGATGGTCGCCCGCTCACCGCGCGCGATGTGAAGTGGACCTTTGACTCGCTGATGGCTGGCAAGGTTCGCAGCACCAAGGCGGCAGCGTATCGTTTTGTCGATCATCTCGACGCGCCCGATGATTTCACCGTGGTCTTTCACATGGAGGAGCCAGACGCCGCCCTGCTCTGGAACATCTCCGACGGTGCCGTGGGCATTGTGCCCGACGGCAGCGGGAATGAGATTTCACGACATCCAATCGGCTCGGGGCCGTTCAAGTTTGTGAGCGCTGAAACTGACAAAGATGTGATCATCGAGCGCAACGAAGATTACTGGGGCGAAAAGGCGAAGCTCGCCCGTGTGCGCTTCGCAGTGGTTCCCGACGCCACAACGCGCGCGCTCGAGCTGCGGAAAGGCAGCGCCGACCTGGCCATCAACGCGCTTACGCCAGACACGGTGCTTGCCCTCGGGCGCGAGCCCTTTCTTGCCGTCGAACATGCCCCCGGCACGGAAGTGCAGTACTTGGGATTCAATCTTCGTGATCCGATTTTGAAGGATGTGCGAGTGCGGCAGGCCATCGCCTATGCCCTCGACCGCCGGCCGATGATCGAATATTTGTGGCGGGGCATGGCGCAGCCGGCGCGCAGCGTTCTTCCTCCGCAAAGCTGGGCATACAACGGCGACGTGCCGACTTACGACCACGATCCTGCCAAAGCGGAGAAGTTGCTCGACGCGGCCGGCTATCTCCCTGTAAACGGCGTGCGCTTTCACATCACCATGAAAACTTCGACCGACGAAAACACCCGGCTGATGGTTGCCGTCATGCAACAGCAACTTCGCGAGGTGGGAATCGCACTCGACATTCGCAGCTTCGAGTCAGCCACTTTCTTTGCCGACGTCATCCACGGCGCGTTTCAACTTTATGGATTACGCTGGGTCGGGGGCAATGAAGACCCGGATATTTTCTACGTGTTCCACTCGTCGAGGTTCCCACCGAACGGAGCCAACCGCGGCCACTACTCGAATCCCCGCATCGATGCTCTGATCGACCAGGCGCGCCGCGAAGTCGACCCCAAAGTGCGCAAGCCGATCTATGCCGAGATCCAACGCATCCTGGCTGAGCAGCTGCCTTATATCGATCTGTGGTATCTGGATAACGTTCTCGTGCACAACAAACGAGTGCGCAATCTGCAGCTCAATCCGGCGGGAAACTATGATTTTCTGCGGACAGCCGAGCTGGCACCGGCAAAGAATTAAGCTGCCAAGTTCGCGTGTTACCATCGAACTTCGGGCGTAGCGCCGGCGTCTCGCCGGCTCTCCGTTCTTTCTTTTCATGCGGATCCTCTTCATCGGCGACATTTTCGGGCGGCCGGGACGAACCATCGTCAAGGACCGTCTGCCGGGCATTGTCCGCGACCATGCCATCGACCTGGTGATCGCGAACGGAGAGAACTCGGCAGCTGGTTTCGGCATCACTCCGGCGCTGGCCGAGGAACTGTTTGAGCTGAATATCGACGTCATCACTACCGGCAATCACGTCTGGGACAAACGCGAAATCCTGGATTACTTTCAAATGGTCGAAGGCAATGGCCACGGTCCGCAACGTCGCGTGCTTCGTCCCGCAAATTATCCCGCGGACATGCCCGGCTGGGGCTTATATCAGGGTCACAAGGGAAAAATCCCTTACGCCGTGATGAACCTTCAGGGTCGCGTCTTCATGGCGTCGAACGACGATCCGTTTCGCACCGCCGACCAGCTTTTGCAAAAGATTACGGCCAAAGTGATCTTCGTGGATTTCCACGCCGAGGCCACCTCGGAAAAGATTTCACTCGGCTGGTATCTCGACGGACGCGTCACCGCGGTCGTCGGCACGCACACCCATGTGCCGACCGCCGATGAACGCGTTCTGCCCAACGGAACCGCGTATGTCACCGATGTCGGTATGACGGGTCCTTATGACGGCGTCATCGGCGTGAAGAAAGAGTTGGTGGTCAACAAGTTCCTCAACGGCATGCCGGTGCGTTTTGAGCCCGCCACCGGCGACGTCCGGCTGTGCGCAGTGGTGATCGACTGCGACGAGAAAACCGGCAAGGCCCGCGACATTGAGCGGCTGATGCTGAGTTAGATCGAACGGCGGGCCCGGCCAGCCTACCTCCTAATAATCCAATTGACTTGCCGTCGGTTGGGGCAATGAGTGTAATCGGGATTTAACACCAACTAACTACCCCTGTTGCGCGTCAGCTCGAATGAGCAGAGTCTTCGCCGCGCTTCCTACGGAACCACCGTCACTGGTAACGTGTTCGACTTGATGACAGGTCCAATTGGAGCGGGCTGTTGCAGATCGACGCTCGCGGGATCGTGCGGAAGGAGACGGTCAGCACCCTCAGATCGGCTTAGTTGGATTCGATAGGTGCCGGGCTTAATGTCGAAGAGCTTTCCGATATCCGCACTCGACTTCAGCTTTTCACCGGGTTTCAAATTGACGTGTCCGAGATGGCCGCTGAGGGGCCACGCTTCGGGCCTAGACACTGCGCGTTTACCCTCAGAGTCACGAACATCGATGTCGAAGTTCATTTCACCCTCTGTGTCGTTCCCGGTGCTGAGGGTAATCGAACGATTCGATATGTTGGTCAGAGTGATATACAGTATGGCCGACGAACCGGCTTTCAGGGTGCTTGGGGCACTGATGGAAATCGTGAATGATGGCTTCAAATCCTGTGCGAAGCCCATGCAGCTTACTGCCAAGCCGGTGGCGAGAAACAGGGTCTTGGTTGAGATTTGCATGGCCTACTCTGC
The DNA here is from genome assembly GCA_049673585.1 of Candidatus Sulfotelmatobacter sp. Lineage (GTDB taxonomy): Bacteria > Acidobacteriota > Terriglobia > Terriglobales > Acidobacteriaceae > Sulfotelmatobacter. The sequence goes on from JBATXV010000017.1 coordinate 100,293, forward strand.
GACTGCTACGCCAACATTCTACCCACAGGTGCAACTGGCAAGGGCGTGTAACCCGTAAATTGGGCGAAAACAGGCGTTCACACTCATCGAGAATTGGCCGGATTGAGTGCAAGGTAACCACCGAAACACTTACATCAACATTTCAGCAAGAAAGCGCCTTCCACACGTTCTCACCGTTGGCGCTACGCTCCATCCCCCGTTAAATCGAAGGTACGGAGACTATTAACTCTCGGCGAGGATGAGGCCTCAGGTTAAAATCAAATCAATGCATCGCATGTGGATCATCGTGGCAGTCTGTCTTCTGGCGGCAATGCCGGCAGTTCCGGCGTCCGCCGCGGACAACGCGTCCGTCGACGCGACAATCATCTCCTGCGGCAACGGCATTCCCGGCGGCGTCTACTGCGCTCCCACGAAGAAGGATCTGAAAGAAGCCCGCAATGCTTATGGGCGTGGGTTGAAACTGCAGGGTCAAAATCGTTTGGAAGAGGCGTTTACCCAGTTCGACGAAGCCTCGCGGCTGGAGCCGGATGACATGGCGTTCCTTTCGGCGCAGGAACAAACCAAGTCGCAGCTGGTGTATCAGCGCACCGAGCGCGGCGACTCACTTATGGCCATGGCTCAGCCAGAGAAAGCGGCGGCTGAGTTCCGCGCCGCGCTCAAACTTGACCCCGACGATGCTTACGTCGAGGAGCGTCTTACGCAAGCGTTGCGCGGTCCGGCGGCTTCGCGGCTGGGCGAGTTGTCTGCCACTCTCGCCGATGCTAGCGAAATCGAGCTCCAGCCTAAGAAGTACCTTGCGACCTTTCATTACCGCGGCGATATCCGCGGCCTGTTTTACGAACTGGCCGCGGCTTACGGAGTGAGCGCTGAATTCGACGATTCAGTTACGCCGAGGCCGGTACGCTTTTATGTGGACGATGTCGATTTCTTCACCGCTCTCCGGCTGGCGTGTCTGGTCAGCGGGACAATGTGGACTCCGCTTGACAGCCACCAGGTATTCATCGCGAAGGACACTCAGCAGAATCACAAGCAGTTTGACCGCATGGCGCTCGCCACTTTTTCTGTACCCGGAGCGACCACCCCGCAGGAAGTCAATGAGCTGGTCTCTTCGCTGAGAACCGTTTGCGAATTTCAGAAAATCACTTCCGGGCAAAATGGAACCGTGGAAGTGCGCGCCCCGCAAAAAACACTGGAGGCCTGTACCCGGCTTCTTCACCAGTTGACCAACGATCGTCCGCAGGTGGCGCTCGATCTGGAGATCTACCAGATCAGCCACAACTTCACGCGCGAAATCGGGATGCACATTCCGAATACGTTCAACGTGTACAACATTCCAGTGGCGGCGATAGCGGCGGCGGTGGCGGCACTGGGCGGACAGAACCTGCAGTCGCTTGCCAATCAGCTGATCTCTTCCGGCGGCATCAACGCCGCTGGAAGCTCGGCGCTGTCTGGCCTTCTGGCCCAACTTCAGAACCAGACCAGCGGAATCTTCAGCCAGCCTCTGGCCACTTTTGGCAATGGCCTTAGCTTTTCAGGAGTGAGCCTGGATCACATTACGACCGCGCTTTCCCTCAACGAATCGTGGGCCCGAAGCCTGAGTCGCGTAACCCTGCGCGCATCGCAAGGCAATGAGGCTACGTTCCATCTGGGCGAGCGCTACCCTATCCTGAATGCTTCCTACGCACCCCTCTATAATTCGTCGGCGATTTCTGCCGTGTTGGGGAATCAGAGCTACGTCCCACCCGTTCCATCCGTGAGTTATGAGGATCTGGGCCTGAGCCTCAAGGCCAAGCCGGTCATCCACGGCGACAACGAGGTAACCCTGGCGCTCGAGATGCAGGTACGCTCCCTGACCGGGCAGAGCACGAATGGGGTGCCGGTGCTTTCCAACACGGAATACCACGGCGGAATAAGGCTGCGCGATGGCGAGCCGGCTGTGGTCGCAGGCGAAATCACCACGAACGATCAGCTCTCCATGGCGGGGATTCCCGGCGTCGCGGAGATTCCGCTCTTGAATCAAGCCGCGAGCGACAACACCCGGATGAAAGAAGAGGATGAACTGCTCATCGTAATCACGCCGCACGTGCTGGCTAACCCAGACCGGACCACGGATGAGATCTGGCTAAGCGAGAAGTAGTCTTTCCACTCGGCCGGCAAAAGCGATTTACTTCGCTTGCTTCGCGGCAAAATCCACCAGACTCTTATAGGTATCGGCCATTCGCCCATCGACATTTCCGATGGCGCGGCCGTTGATGAAAAGAGTTGGCGTGCCGTTCACGTTGACGGCCTTGCCGAGGGCTACGGAGGCCTCGACATGGGCCTTGGTTGCGGGAGTGCGCGAACACGCTGCGATGTCGGATCCTTTCAGGCCCGCGCCCTCGGCCAGCGCCGTCAACTTTTCATCGGCGTTTTCGGCCGTGATGTCGGATTGCGTTTCGTAGGTCTTGGCGATGAATTTCCAGAACGCATCGTTCGACGCCCGTCCCACGCAGTCAGCGTAAGCCGCGCCTTTTACAGCCCAGTTGTGCATCTCGAGAGGAAAATTCTGAAAGACGAAGCGTGCGGTGGGTTCCGCGGCAACGAGTCCCTCGATTACCGGCTGCGCCGCTTTGCACGCCGGACACTGTAGATCGCCGAACTCAACAATCGTAACCGCGGCATCTTTCGGTCCGCGCGAGGGACCAGTAATGCCTTTCTCCAGAATCTTCTGTGCCGGATCGAAAGGCTTGGCCCCGAACGGAATAATCTCGCCAAGCACGGCATGTTCCCCATCCGCGGTGACGTAGAACCGGCTGACCGACTGACCCTGGGGCGTGGCCAGAATCACGTCGACCTGAGCCAACCCGGGCACGGGTGCAGGCTTGATGCTGGAAATCTTCCAGCTCACCTGAGGCTCATACCCAAACGTCTGCTGCATGAAGGAGTCCACGGTGGATTCCGAAGGAAGATTGACCGCCACTCCGAAGGACGCCTTCTCCGCGACTTTCGCGCCCGCAGGCTTCGCACTGGCCGGGGTTTGAGCTGCGGTCAGGCTGGACGCCAACATCAGCACAAGAATCAGGTTGATAGAACTGCGCATGGTTTCCTTTCAATTCGGCCTTAAGTTGGAACAGGACACACGGGGATTGTCTGATCAAACTCTGATGCCAACGTCTGACATCTCCCTTTCAAACTTCGCTCTTTGCAGCAATGGGAAAACGGCGGCCGTAGCCGAAGGCCTTGGGAGAAATTTTAATACCCGGGGCCGCCTGCTGGCGCTTGTACTCGGCGCGATCCACCATCCGAACCACGCGCCGCACCACCTCGATGTCGAAACCGCGATCGGCCGCAATGCGCTCGGCGGAGTGCGCGTCTTCGACGTAATCTTCCAGCACTGCGTCCAGAATCTCGTAAGGCGGAAGCGAATCGCTGTCTTTCTGGTCAGGCCGCAACTCCGCAGATGGCGGCTTCTCCAGCGTAGCCTGCGGAATGACGACGCGGCGTGAATTCACATAATGACTCAGCCGGTAAACCATGGTCTTCGGCACATCGGAAATGACCGCGAGGCCGCCGACCATGTCCCCATAAAGTGTACAGTAGCCCACGCCCAGCTCGCTCTTGTTGCCGGTGGAAAGCACGATCGCGCCAAACTTGTTCGACAGCGCCATCAGCAGCGTGCCTCGGGCGCGCGACTGGATATTCTCTTCGGTAACATCTTCCTTCCTACCCGCGAACACTTCCTGCAGAGTTTGCCGGTATGCTTCAAACGCTCGATCGATCGAGAGCAACTCGAAGCGCATGCCAAGGTTATTCGCCAGCGCACTGGCGTCGTCGATGGAACCCGGCGATGAGTACGGGCCGGGCATGCCCACCCCGATCACGTTTTCCGCTCCGACAGCATCAGCAGCGATGACGGCGGTAAGCGCCGAATCAATTCCACCGCTCAGGCCGATGATGGCTTTCTGAAATCCGCATTTGCGCATGTAGTCGCGCGTGCCCAATACCAGCGCGGCGTACACGCTGGCTTCCTCGCCTTCGATCTGCTCGTGCAGTTCGCCGGTGAGGGTTTTGGAATCGAAGTAGATGAGATCTTCTTCGAACGACTTCCCCTGCGCGACGACCTCACCTTTGGCATTCAGCACGATGCTGGAACCGTCGAAGACGAGGCTGTCGTTGCCTCCGACTTGATTGACCAGCGCGACTGGAACCTTGTGGTGGCGGGCGATGGCGGCCAGCATGTCGCGGCGCAGTTCGCGTTTGCCGATCCAGAACGGCGACGAGGAAATGTTGAGCACGAAGTTTCCACCAGCGCGGACCAGAGCTTCGATGGGGTCGACTGTGTACAGGCGCTTGGGCCAGAACAGCTTGTCGTTCCAGGCATCTTCGCAGATGGTAAGCGCCATCTGGTTGCCGCAGAAGGAGAACAGATCCTGACTCTTGGCAGGGGCGAAGTTGCGCATCTCATCGAAAACGTCGTAGGTAGGCAAGAGCATCTTCGATTGCAGGAAAGCAATTTTGCCATCCTGCAACAGCGCGGCGGAATTCATGGCGGACTTGCCGGTTTCGGAGTGAGCCGGGGTCACGAGGCCGCAGATCACGGAGATGCCGCGGGTTTCAAGAGCGATCTGTTCGGCAGTCTCGCGATTGCGCGCGACGAAGGATGGACGCTCCACCAGATCGCGCGGCGGGTAGCCGCACACTGATAATTCGGGGAACAGAATAAGCCCGGCGCCGTTCCATTCCGCGCGGCGGGAAAACTCGACGATCTTGGCCGCGTTCCCGGAGAAGTCTCCGACGGTGGGGTTGATTTGGCCGAGCGCGATCTTCACATGATTAGTGTAAAGCAGGAGTGCGGACTTCGGCTTTCGGGCTTCGGGCGTCGGCTGGCATCAGTGCGAGATCCAGATCAAAAAAAACACAGATTGATCTGGCTAAAATATCTGGAATCAGTGGGTTACGGTGTTTGGGGTCGGGTCGAATCCCGCTAAAATCCTGAAAACAAGGAACTTGCTCGTAAAATCTTCTATTCAAAGGACTTGGGTGATCTCGCCTTGTCTAAGTGCCCTGGAATCAGCGGCCAGCTCGCAAAATATTGCATTTGCGGGAGTTAGCTCATTGCTATTTTCTTTTCAAAGAGCTGATGCGTATAGAAATAGGGTCTCATGGTTGAGGATGGGAGTCAAGGAAAACCGCGCAGTGAGGAGAGGATTCGGGTAGTGAGCGTAATGGAGATTTATCAACAACTAGGGCTCTTTCGGCGCTGGGGTGGGTTTTCTGCACAGCCAGATTTGGGGAACCCGTTTAAGCCGAGCTTTGACTGGGAAGGCTAAACCCTCAACCTTCAGGTCGCCTTGAAACGCTGCCGAGTCAAGCGTTCCACCCACGGTTACGACGTGCGTTTGAACGACTTCCTTCTTTGAAGGATATTCCACTAGGTGCTCAACCCAATTGCCCTGCAACGTGAGGTGTTTATTTGCGGTGCTGCCGGACAGTGGTATGGCTTCGTCATTTGGCTCGCCTTCGTAAAGGAACAAAAGCGCATCCACCTTCGAGTCTTTCTTCTCTTTGATCGCCAACTCAGTTCCACCAACATCACCAGTTTCCTCTGACAGATAGGCGTCCGAATAGACTCGCATTTTTGCAGTTCGGCCACAATCAGATTTAGGTATCTCCCCGCTGCGTTGGGAGACAGCATACGCGCTGCCCTGCTCCTCTGTGCTGGGCGACTGAGAGGGCATCGTCGAATAGTCCAGCAGCGGATTGGTGTTGGCAGTGCATTTTGTGAGTGTCTGCCAGCCGTCCCCATGCTGAATTTCGAGAGTCGCCGGATTGATGTAGCGGTATTGCGGATCTCCCACTATCGGCGTGTTTGGCATCCATGTTCCCGGCTCAAAGCAGCCGCCCGGCCCACAAAACGAGACCGAGAATAAGCTTCCCGTCTGTTTCTTAATTTGAACGCCCCATGCGTCAGAACAACGCCACTTCCAGAACCCGGTCAAGTCCGGCGGTATGTTCTTTACGGGCTCGCGGCGATTATCGCAGGCGAGGGCGAACAGGCACAGGCATGAAACCAATACGAAGGACTTCGTGGACCCGCCGTTCATGTTTCACCGCCCTCCTGGAATTAAAACATCCGCGCGCCAAATTTGCGGCTTACGACAGTAACTTTAGTAACCAGGCGTTAACACTCAAAACGATGACGGGCGGAAGTTGGAGCTTCCATTCGGGCGAGCGTTTCCAGGGAGTGCGACTCTTAGTCTGCTGGTTCCTGCGCGGCATGGTCAGGGGATGGAGTTACGCCGGATTGGCGACTCTGCTACTCTCCGGCTTTCAACCCCGCACTCGCGTGCGGGGCTAATGAATGGCGTTGCTTCGCGGCTCTTAGTCGGCCGGTTCCTGCACGGCATGGTTAGCGATGGAATTACATCGGCTTGGCGCCGGCTGCTGTCGCTGCGCTGAGGTGCGGGAGCGAACTCTTGACCGGCTCCGAGGCCGGGTGGGCGCTGGCCGGTGCAACGCTGACCTCTGAGGGCGAGGCGATGGCGGGCTGCGGCGATTTCACACATAGCTCCGCGGCATCGGCCATGCTCTGGCATTCCTGCCGCTTCAGTGCGAGCCAATCGTCAAACGTGGCCTTCTCCCGCGCCACACCTTCGAGGTTGCGGCCGATGCGGGCTGTGTAATGAGCTCTTACGCTCTCCAATTCCGCTTGAATCTGGATGTTCTCTTCCGCCTTCCGCGCCCACTCCGCCTCAATCTGCTTCCGTTCCTGGGCCTCGTAGGTATCAAGGGCATCGCGGCGCGCTTTGGCGTCGCGCAGCACTTCGTCGATGGCAACGCCCGCCGCGTCCAGCGCCATCAGCAGGGCCACGCGCTTCATCTCCTTCGGTAAGCTGCGGATGTGTTCGCTGTTCACCATTTCGACCACCTTGTTGATGCTGTATCCCTTCCGCGGGAGCAGGATGCCGGCCGCGCGGTAAATATCCTCCATGGGCGACAGCTCGACCTGGAAGGTGGGCACCTCTCGCGCCGAAGGGACCTTCTTTGGGGATGAAGTTACCGGGGGCATACGATTCTCCTTCGCGTCTTCGCCTGTGCCTGTGCCTTTGCCGTTTTTGTTGCCGGCTGTGTCGACTTTTGCGCTGAGATCGTCTTGCTGATCGCTCTTGGGCGTCAGTCCGAACCAATTGCGTCGCATAGGTTTCCTTTCCTCGCCAGCGTGCGCTCTTCCGGGAAGCTGTTTCGCTTTAAATTGATTCCGCCGCAGCTCATTGAATTCCTCTAACCGCGAAGCGCGGCGCGCTTCCCCGTCGTCCATTTTGTAACTGGGGACGGGCGGAAGCGTTACTTCCGCAGGGGCCGCACCACCTGCCGTGGGCGCGGGTTCCGCATTCATCGCCGCTGAGGCAATTTCGTTTGGCTTGCTCTGGTGCAGCTTCGGGATGCTTTCCGCTTCGGCCGTAGGAGCTTTCGCCGGGACAGACTCGCCGGGGACTGGATTCTTCGTATTGTCGCGCTGAATCCCCACCAGATATTCCCTCCCCTCGCTGCGGCAGTATTTGGCAGTGCCGGAAAACTGCTCGAAGCGCCACTGAATTCGCAGCTTCAATCCCACCGCGATTGGTGTCTTGATCCGTATACATGCCCCTCCGGGAGATTTGTCTTCCATACGCGCCGGAACTGTCCGCAATGCTCCACTCTGGTCTAGCCATGATGCTTCCACCATGGTCATTACTGGCGTGCGGCACTCGGGCATAGAACTGCGCTCATTCCAATCTATCGGCAAGAATTTAAATTAGTTCACAAGCGGGCGTGAGTTCTGATTTGGACGTAGGCCTTTATCTTCCCATTCCGGGTCGGCGAGCAATAGGGACCGGCGTCGGGGGCGCGGCCTCAGCCGGTTGTAGTAGGGGGATCTAATCGCCGCTGGCCGGGAAAATTGCATGCCTGGGTGCTGGCGCGGGGGCGTCGCCTTTCTGATCCTGCCAGAGGACTTTGTTCAGAGCCGCGGCGCCGGCTGCGTCGGGACGGGAGAAATCCATCTTTGACGATTCGCTCGCGCCCCGGGCGTCGCGCCGGTTGATCTCGTAGATCAGTCCGTTTTTCAGATTGCGATAATCCGCTTTGAATGCGGGCTGGTCGCCAGCGCCGGAAAACATTGGTCCCATCGCTGGAGCGTAGGCGTCATTCTGGTTCATCGGCGGCAGGCCTAAGAGCATTTCCATGGTGTGAATCATGTTGACCGTGGTGTAGAAGCGGTGTTCGACGTAAGGCTGGGCCGCGGCTCCCGGCGAATATTTGCTGACGACGAAGGCGATGGAGCGGTGGGCGTCGACGTGGTCGCCGCCGTCTTGCGCGTCGTCTTCGAGGATGAAGATGGCGGTGTCATCCCAATACGGGCTGTGGGAAACGGCGTCGACGACGCGGCCCAGGGCAAGATCGTTATCAGCTACCGAAGCCGCCGGACGCGGGTGCTCCGGCCGCGTGCCGCCGGTGTGATCGTCGGGGAGGTAGAGCAGGATGAATGCAGGCAACTGGAACTCGGCGCTTTCGTTTTCCTTGCGCGCTCGGGAATAAGCTTCGAACTCGTTGAGAAATTCGTCGGCGCGAAGCTGGTCGGGATAGTCCGTGTTGAAATCTGGAAACAGAGGATCGAAGTGATCGCGCAGCTCCGCCTTGGTGGGCTTGACTCCATTGAAAAGAGGAACTGTCCACGGAAACGGACTCGGCCCGGCGTGAGGATCGCCGACGTTGGGCGGCAGAGGATCTCCCTGCTGAAGTTCGGTGCGCGGGCATTCGGCTTCCTGCGCCGAAGGAGTTCCCTGCTTGGGGCTCGCCGCCTTTCGCGTTTTATTGCACCACACAGCATTCACGAATTCGCCGTAGTCGCGATAGGAGAAGTGGTTGCGGGCGAGGTTGTCCCAGAGGTAGCCGGTGCCGGGATCGTCGATATCGGGCTGGTTGTGCTCGAGGGGAAATTCATCGGCGACCGTGCCCTGGAAGTCATAGGTGCGCTCTTTACCGCGGTAGGCGATCTGCCAGGTTTTTTCGTTGTAGTCGCTGGTGATGGCGGCAGTCGACCAGAGATGGCCGTCGCCGGAAACTTCTCCGCTGTCGTAGAAATTGTCGAGCACGCCGAATTGCAGGGCCAGCTTGTGCTCGTTCGGCGTGATGTCGGTGCCGTACATGGTGAGTGAAGGGTCGCCATCGCCCACCGGCTTGTCGCCCGATTTCAGATCGCCGAGAATCTGGTCGTAGGTGCGGTTTTCTTTTATGACGTAGATGACGTGCTTGATGGGATTCTTGCCGCCGGCGAACTGGATGGTTCCGGGATCCATGCTTAACGGATCACGGTCCAGCAGGTTGTCGTGCTCGACGACGCGGGTGAGTTCATCGAGCCTGCCGAGCGTCGAGGGGATGTTCAGCCGCGCGATCGAGCCGCGCAGCAGCGTGGGAATGTAGGGATGCTCGCGGTGCCTGACTTCCCATGCAGTCTTGCCCGGACCCTTGTTGGGGCGTGTGCCCTGGCCCTTGGCGGTGGCGATGAGCAGATCGTCGCCGTGGATAGCGAGCGCGCTCGGGTACCAATCGGTGGGGATGAAACCCTCCTGCACCGTTCGCAACTCGGAGCCGGAGAGCAAACGTGGCGTACCGAGCACGCAGACCGCATTGAGGGACGCATCGGCGACGAACAGGTGCTTGCCATCAGCAGACTGCGCCAGGGCCATGGGATATGTTCCCGCGAACTCCTGCGCCCGAACTGTCGTCGGCAGCATGGCAAAAACCGAGGCATCTTCTGTCGAGACTGCCGCTACTGCGTCTACATTCGACAAGGCCGCGTAGAGAGTCTTCTCGTCGGGACTCAGCAGGAGGGCCGTGGGATGGGAGCCGGGGGCAATCGGGTCATCGGGCTCCTTGAGCTTGATCCAGCGCACGACCTTGCCGTTGTTCAGATCCAGTTCGGCGACCTGCGAGGCATTCCACAAGCTGCACCAGGCACGGCGGCCGTCGCGCGTGGCTACGCAGGTATAGGGGAACGAAGACGGGACGAGATTGCTTGTGCTCAGGTCGAAGCGCTCGAGCACTTTGCCGCTTGTGATATCGAACAGCACGGCGTTGTCGGAAAGATTGTTGGCCACGAGCAGGCGGTCTTTGTTGTTACCTCCGGCGGAAACCAGGGCCAGTCCTGCCGGATAAGGAATCGCTGTGCCTGGTGCCGTCTTCCGCAGACCGATAGCAACTTTTTTTCTTGCGGCGAGCGCTTGTGGTGTAATGGCGATGAATCGATCGGGCGCGACCTTGCCGTCGGCGAAGCTGTAAACCGCGATGCCGTTGCCGGTGTTTCCCGGCTTCTCTCCCGTTGGATCCGTGATTGAACCGACGGAGGCGTAGAGATGTTTACCATCGGAGCCGAAGACTAAACCGAGGAAGTAGCTCTGGTGGACATCTTCGCCGAAGCGCTTGTCGGGAAATTCGGTGATCTGATTCGTCTTCAAGTCGAGAATTGCGATCGATTGCATCGCCATCGTTTCCTGCGTGCCGTAGCCGTTGTTCAAGAGCGCGGCGTAGCGGCCATCCGGGCTCAGCGTGATGGTGGCGGGAAAGCTGTTGGTCGCGCCGATGCGGCCGGGCGTGGGGATCGTGAGGCGCTTGCTGGTGGGCAGAGGGATCGATGAGGTTTCGGGCTTGGCCTCCTGCGCTGAAAGCGCGATGTGAACCGCAAGAACGGCAGTCAGAAAAATTATTGCGAGAGATCGAGTCACGGAACCTCCGCGGAATTCTTGTTTGTAACAGTTGGAGAAAGATGAGCGTAATGCAGGCACGGCTCTGTGGTCAAAGAGCCCGAGGCAAGGAAGGCAGCCGAGAACCCCTGTGATAGAAACGCCCGGCGAGGCCGAACTAGCATTAGGGGTGCAAGGGGTCCTTCGAATCCGCGGACTGATTCGCTTTCGCGAATCAATCTGCTCCGCTCAGGATGACAGAGCTGCGTGGGTAACTAGGCTCCGGAGGCTCGCGTCGGGGTCTCGTGGTGCTCGGAATGCTCCTCTGTACTCGCGTTGTGGCGGACGTCGGCACCCTGCACCCAGAAGATGACATCCTCGGCGATGTTGGTGGCGTGGTCGGCGACGCGCTCCAGGTTGCGGGCCACGAGCAAGGCGTCGAGGGCCTGGCGCACCACTTCCGGACGCTGGTTCATCGTCTTCACCAACTGAATGAAGGCATCGTCTTTCATGCGATCGACAACGCTATCCATTTCCAGCACGGCCTGGGCAAGCTCTGCCTTGCCTTCGATGAAGGACTCCAGCGACCGGCGCACCATCGCGCTCACAGCTGCGCCCATGCGCGCGATATCGACGGGTAAATCTGCGGCGGGAAGCTCGACCATGTCCATCACACGCTCGGCAATGTTAACCGCCTGGTCGCCGACGCGCTCGAGGTCAGAGTTGATCTTGGTGACGGCGAGGATGAAGCGCAGATCGACCGCCATCGGCTGCTGCATCGCCAGCAGGTCGAAAGCGGCCTCGTCAATCTCCCGTTCTGCGGTGTTGATAAGGCTCTCGCTTTCGAGAACCATCTGGCAGCGGGCGAGATCGCGATCCACATAGGCCTGACGGGCGCGATCCACCGCCTGTTCTGCCAGTCCGCCCATGCGGAGCAGCCTCTGGCGCAGATCGTCGAGCCCTTGCTGAAAACGCGTGCGCATTATACGAACCTTTCTTTTTGAAAAACTTTATCCAAATCTGCCCGTGATGTAGTCTTCCGTCTTCTTATCAGACGGCTTGGTGAAAATCTTTTCCGTCTTATCGAACTCAATCATCCGGCCCAGCAGGAAGAACCCGGTAAACTCGGCGACGCGGGCAGCCTGCTGCATATTGTGCGTCACAATCACTATCGTATACCGCTCTTTCAGCTGAAAGATCAACTCTTCGATCTTTCCGGTGGAGATAGGATCGAGCGCAGAACAGGGCTCATCCATCAACAGCACTTCAGGCTCGACGGCGAGAGCACGGGCGATGCAGAGGCGCTGCTGCTGGCCGCCGGACAGGCTGGCGCCCGATTTCTTGTGGACGTGATCTTTCACTTCGTCCCACAGCGCGGCGGAATCGAGCGATCGATGCACGATATCGTCGAGTTTGCCGCGATCGTGAAAACCGTTCAGCTTCAACCCGGAAGCCACGTTGTCGTAGATCGACATGGTTGGAAAGGGATTGGCTTTTTGAAACACCATGCCAACCCGGCGGCGCAACTGGGTCGCCGAAGTACCGTTATAGGCGTTGATTTCGCCGATGTGGACGCTGCCCGTTACGCGCGCCTCAGGAATGGTTTCGTGCATGCGGTTCAGGCAGCGGATGAACGTCGACTTGCCGCAGCCCGAGGGTCCGATCAGCGCCGTGGCGTGGTTGGCCGCCACCGTCAGCTTGACGTCGTACAGAGCCTGGGTTTTGCCGTACCAGGCATTCAGGTTTTCGACCTGGATTCCAACGCCCATAAACTATGCCGCTCCGAAGGTACCACGGCGTACGGCGAAGCGCACAGCCGCGACCGCAGTCACGATGAGAATGATGAGTACGAGCGCTCCCGCCCACGCCTGCCGATGCCATTCGTCATACGGAGAAATCGCATAGTTGAATATTTGCAAGGGCAGCGCGGCTGTCGGCTCGTTCACTTTCAGATTCCAGAACTGATTGCCGAACGCGGTAAAGAGTAGCGGAGCGGTCTCGCCCGCTACCCGCGCAAAGGCCAGCATAATCCCTGTAATCACGCCGGAGGTCGCGGTGCGCAGGGTGATGGAGAGCGTGGTACGCCAGCGCGGAACCCCCAGGCCGTATGCGGCTTCGCGCAAAGCCTGCGGCACCAGCAGAAGCATCTCTTCCGTGGTGCGAGTAATGGTTGGGATCATCATGATGGCCAGGGCAACACCGCCGGCCAACGCGGAGAAGTGTTTCTGGGTGAGGACGACGATTGCGTAAGCCACGATGCCGATCACGATCGAGGGCACGCCGTTCAGAACGTCAGCGGTGAACCGAATGACATCGCCGAAGCGGTTGCGGCCGTATTCTGCGAGGTAGATGCCGGCGCCCACCCCGACCGGCACTCCAAGAACGCTGGCCAGGGCCAGAATGAAGGCGGAACCCACAATGGCGTTGGCCATTCCGCCGCCCGCTTCGCCTACCGGCTTCGGAGTCTGCGTAAGGAAGGCCCAGTTGATCGACCCGACGCCACGGTAGACAAGGTAGGCGAAGATGGCAAACAACGGCGCCAGCACCAGGATGACGGTGAGCACGGCCGCGCCGGTCATGACGTGGTCTGTGATGCGACGCCGCAAAGAGATGGGCGGAACAGCGGACAGTGCGGAAGTATGCGTGGCCTCAGGCATTGGCCCTCGAAGGCTGGCCGCGGGTGACGGTCCACACCAGCAATCGCGCCAGAGCGTTGACCACGATCGTCACCAGAAACAGCGCCAGGCCGATCTCGATCAGAGCGGAGAGATAAACATCGCCGGTGGCCTCGCTGAACTCGTTGGCCAGTACGCTGGCCATGGTGTAGCCCGGCGCAAACAGCGACTTCGCGATCTCCGGCCGGTTGCCGATCACCATGGTCACAGCCATGGTTTCTCCCAGCGCGCGACCCAGGCCCAAAATGATGCCGCCCATGATTCCGGCCCGCGCATTGCGCAGCACTCCGACACGAATCATTTCCCAGCGCGTTGCACCCAGGGCGAGCGCGGCCTCGCGTTGGTGCTGCGGCACCACCACCAGCACTTCCCGCGTGATTGAAGAAATGATCGGGATGATCATGATGGCGAGGATAATTCCCGCCGCCAGCATGCTGATGCCGTAGGCCGGCCCATCGAAGAAGCCGGTCCAGCCCAAGGTGCGGCCTAGAAAGGGCTCAACGTAGTTGCTGAGGATGGGAACCAGGACAAAGATCGCCCACAGCCCATACACCACGCTCGGAATCGCGGCCAGCAACTCGACAAAGAATGAGAGTGGGCCGCGCAGCGCCTTGGGGCACATCTCGGTGGTGAACACCGCGACTCCAATCGAGAGCGGCACGGCAATGAGCAAGGCGAGCAACGAAGAGACCAAGGTTCCGTAAACGAACGGCAGCGCGCCGAATTCTTTGCTCACCGGATCCCACTCACGCCCCGCGAAGAACTTGAACCCGAACGCGTGCCACGAAGGTCCGGAACGCAACATCAGTTCGCAGACAATCAGTACGAGAGTTGCGAGCACAGCGATGCCGCATAGCAGCATGGCGGTTTTGAACACCCGGTCGCCCACTTCGCCGCGGCTCTCGCGAAGCAAAGGCTCGTCCTGCCGCCCCGCTGGAGGGAGGTTACTAACCTTCGTCGCTTCAACAGGTTGCGGAGCGGGCATATCAGGCCGAGGTAATGCGGAAAAGGCCATTCGCGCTCTACCGTAACAGAATCCTGTTAACAGGATGTTAAAATCAGAAGCTTTTCGGGTTGCCTTTTCCCCCGCGAGCTTGTATTTTCATCTCCCGGTTCGGTTGTCTTTTCTTCTTTATGCCGATCGCGCCAAAGCGCAGCCGTGTGGTTTTTCAGAGGCTTGAAGAGGACTTGGTCAAGCTTTCCTCGAAACCTCGCGCGGAAAATGTGCACCGTTTCCGCACCGGCACTCGCCGCTTGCAAATTCTGCTGGGTGAGCTGTCGCCCAAGATGGACCGGAATCAGAAAAAACTCCTGAAATTGCTGGCCCGGATTCGCAAGCGTGCCGGCAAGGTGCGCGATCTCGACGTGCAACTAACGGCGTTGCGCAGCTTGAAACTCCCGGGAGAACCACGGCGCAAGACACAACTCGTAAACCATCTTATCGAACTGCGGGCGCAGCAGGAAAAGAAGCTGCGGAAAGCAGTTGACGCAGACACTGTCCGCGAGATCCGCAAACGACTGGAACGCACTGCGAAGAACTTCAAGCCCGAAGCGGGCCGGGATCCGCTGACCGTTGCCAAAGAAATGCTGGCGGCGATCAACCGAGGGGGAGCTCCGGTCACCGAAGCGCTGCTGCACCAATACAGAATCCTAAGCAAGCGCGCGCGTTATGCTGCCGAGTTCGCCGAGCCCTCGGCGAAGACGAAGCAGTTCATCGCTGGAGTGAAACGCGTGCAAGACGCATTGGGCGATTGGCACGACTGGCTCACGCTCACACAAACCGCATCCGAGCATCTCGGCGAAGTGCAGCAGTCGCCGCTGGTGGCGGAACTGCATAACGTGACCGGAGCAAAATTCCGGCACGCGGTTGCAGCGCTCTCGCCGATGCGAGCCCAGCCAGTTCCTGCTCCCGAAAATCCTGCCCAACCGCTCGCTCGAGCGAAAGCAAAGCCGACCGGCCCAGCGACCTCGGCGGCGTGAAGCAGCCCTCTAAGACAGCTCTGCTCCAACATCAGCCAGGATGACCGGGCGGCAGTTCGCATGTAAACTGGCCTTGCCTCATGCCAACTTTTGCCGCGGTTGACATCGGTTCCAATTCCGTTCGGCTGAAGATTGCGCGCCTCACGCGCGGACGCCTTCGTTCCATCCACGAAGATCGCGAAGTCACGCGGCTGGGCGAAGGTGTTTTTCGCTCCGGCTTCCTCACTCCCGAGTCGATGGCTGAGACGGTGAAAGTTCTGCGCCGCTTTCACCGCGCGACGCAGCAAGTGGTCACCGATCCGGTCCGCGTCGTCGCTACCAGCGCACTTCGCGACGCCCGCAATTCGCAAGCTTTTCTGGAGTGGGTGCGCTCGGCGACGGGGTGGAAGGTCGAAATCATCTCGGGATTAGAAGAAGCTCGCCTGATTCATCTGGGACTGGTCGCCAATCTCCGTGTAGATAGTTCGCCCGCGTTGATGATGGATCTGGGCGGCGGAAGCTGCGAGCTGACGGTGTCCGGGCGCGGACACATCCGCGACATGGTGAGTTTGCCGTTGGGAGCGGTCCGCCTCACCGACGAATTTCTCAGCCACGATCCGCCGCGCAAGGGTGAACTCAAACGGCTGCAAGGGTTCGTGGCGCGCGAAGTGAACCGCATCGCGTCGCGCGTGGTGGCGGCCAAGGTAAAGAATGTGATTGCCACGTCGGGAACCGCCGCGGCGCTAGCGGCCGCGGCCAGCCATCTGCGGAAAAACGGCAGCCGCCAGCGCACGGTCGTTTCCCGCGCGGAGATGACGCGAATCGCCAAGCAACTCTCGCGCCTGCCGGTGGACGAACGGCAACAGATTGAGGGCATCGGTCCGCGGCGGGCGGAAATCATTGTCGCTGGGGCGATCGTTTATCACGAACTGCTGGATCGCTGCCATCTCAAGGGTTTTCGTTATTCTCCGCTGGGCCTGCGCGACGGATTGCTGGCGCAGATGGCGGCTGAGCATGACCGCAGCACGCGCTCGGGAAAACAAATCGAATCGGAACGCTGGGAATCGATCACGCGAGCCGTCGCCCACTATCAGGTGGACCTGAAGCATGCGCTCGATGTGCGCGAGTCCGCCATGTTCTTGTTCTCTGCCCTACGTTCGGTGCATGGCTTGGCGCCGGAGTTCCGGGAGTGGCTCTCAGCGGCGGCCATGCTCTACGAAGTGGGCGATTACGTGAACCGCAACGCTCATCACCGGCACACGTACTACATCATTTCGAACTCGGAGATTCTGGGTTACACGCCGCAGCAGCGGCGGATTATCGCGGCCATCGCGCGCTATCTGGGAAAGTCGCGGCCGACGGTGGAAGACGGCCCCATCAAGGCGATCGATCCAGCGGAACGCGCTGGTGTGCAGAAGGCGATTCTGTTGCTGCGCCTGGCGCGCGCCTTGAACCTTGGCCGGAGCCGCGCCGTGCAAAAGGTGCGGGTGAGCCAGCGCGCTGCGGAAATTCGTCTGACCCTGGTGCCCCGCCGGCGCATGGGAGTGGATCTGGAACTGTGGGCAATCGAGAAGGACCGCGCTTATTTCCGCGAAGTGTTCGGGCGGGAACTCTCGACCGCCGCTGTGTAGAGGGTGCGCAGCGCTTTTGGCGTGAGGCACCACATCAGCGTGCCCGAACTGCGGCGCATGTCGACGCGGGCCACGGCTCCTTTTTTCAGTTCCACCGAAGCTTCACAGCCGGACTCGCTGATTACAGTGCCGAGGAACTGGCTGAGGTTGGGATTGTGTCCCACGACCATGATCGATTCCTGCTTCGCGTACTTTTCCAGCAGGCGGCGAAAGTCGGCGAAGCTCGCCCCGGGACGCAGCGCGGCCTCGATCTGCAGCTTGCCTTCGTAACCCATCTCGTTGCCCACCAGCGAAGCGGTTTGCGTAGCGCGCTTGAGCGGGCTCGAAACTATGCAATCCACCTGCGCATCAATCGCGGCCAGGGCGCGGCCGACGTAACCACACTGCTCGATGCCATCTTTATCGAGGGCGCGCTTCTCGTCTTTCTTCGGGCTAGCGAAGGGTTCGCCGGCACTGGCATGACGTAAGAAATAAATAATCATGAGAAGCTATCGTTCCCTGGCTATCGTACTCTCCCGGCAAGAGCTTTGCGCTTGGGCGCCGGGAGCTGAGGGATAGCAAAACCCGCCGGCTGCCTGCCTTCCGCTACGCCGATCAGGAAATCCTGCGCGCTGAAGGCGGCTGCGCCCGTCGGTGGCTTGCGATTACGTTTGCCGTGCAACGGTTGCCAGGCCCGAATGTAGGTGGCATCGGGCAGCAGGATGCGCGCCTTGCGGTTATCCGCCAGGTAGGCGTCGAGAATTTCGCGATGCACGCGCTCGCGCAGGAATTCATCGCGCAGCGGCACCAGAACTTCGACGCGCTCGTATAGATTGCGCGGCATCCAGTCGGCGCTGCCGATGTAAATTTCTTCCTCGCCGCCGTTCGCGAAGTAGTAAATGCGGCTGTGTTCGAGAAAGCGCCCCACGATACTGCGAACCCGGATGCGGTCGCTGACGCCGCGCACGCCTGGCCGCAGAGCGCAAATGCCGCGCACGATGAGATCAATTTCCACCCCAGCCTGAGAGGCGCGATACAACGCCTGTATGACGTTCTTGTCGAGCAGGGCGTTCATCTTGGCGATGATTCGCGCCGGACGGCCCAGGCGCGCGTGCTCGGCTTCGCGATCGATGAGGGCGATCACCTTTTCCGCGAGATCAAGCGGGGCCACGAGCAGTGGGTCATAGCTTGGATTCTCGGCGTATGCGGTGAGGAAGCTGAAAACGTCATGCACGGCGCGGGTAATCTCGGGATTCGCCGTGAGCAGACTGAGATCGGTATAGATGCGCGCCGTCGTCGCGTTGTAGTTGCCGGTTCCGATGTGTGCGTAGCTGCGCACCCCATCGGGATCGCGGCGCACCAGCAGCGAAAGTTTGCAATGCGTCTTCAACCCCACCAGTCCGTGAAACACCTGCACTCCGGCATCTTCCATTTCGCGCGCCCAGCGAATGTTGTGAGCTTCGTCGAAACGCGCTTTCAACTCGACCACCGCGGTGACTTCTTTGCGCGACGCCGCATCCATGAGCGAGGGAACGATCAGCGAGTGCTCGCTGGTGCGGTAG
Source organism: Candidatus Sulfotelmatobacter sp. (assembly GCA_049673585.1). GTDB lineage: Bacteria > Acidobacteriota > Terriglobia > Terriglobales > Acidobacteriaceae > Sulfotelmatobacter. The sequence goes on from JBATXV010000017.1 coordinate 118,799, forward strand.
AGAGTCTGTTTGATCGAAAGTACGTGCTCGTCCTCCGCCGCCGACTCGATAAACGACACGACCGCGTCGTAGGAATCGTAAGGATGATGCAGCAGAACGTCGTGCCGCCGCAGCTCTTCGAAGAGATTTTGCGATTTGGCGGTGAGGCGCAACTCGCGGGGAGCAAAGCTGCGGTATTTCAGATCGGGACGCTCAACCTGCTCGTAGACGTTGAACAGCCGCGAAAGATTTACCGGCCCGTTCACTGGAAAAACCTGCCAGGGGTCGAGTTCGAATACAGTGCGCAGGCGGTCGATGATTTCAGGATCGGCGTCGGCCTCAATTTCCATGCGAACCGCGTCGCCTTTGCGCCGGTTGTGCAACTCCGCCCGGACGGATTCGAGAAGATTGCGCGCTTCTTCTTCCTGCAGATAAAGATTGCTGTTGCGGGTCACGCGGAAGGGCGCTGAGGAAACAATGTCGTAACCGTGATACATGTTTTGGGCGTGGTGCGCGACCAGGTCGGCGAGAAAGATAAAGTCAGTCGTAGTGTCCGAAGGCAGGCGAACCAGACGGGGCAACGCGCGGGGCACCGATACGACGCCGGTGTAGGTGAGCGCGGAGCGGCGACGCCGGCGCAGAAGAAATCCCAGACACAGCGCCTTGTTGATGACCCGGGGAAAGGGATGGGTGGGATCGACCGTAACCGGCGTGAGCAGAGGATCCAGTTCTTTTTCGCAGTATTGGTCGACGAACCGCCGGGCCTCTGCGTCCAGTTCGTGCAGGCTCAGCAAGCGAATTCCATGATCGGCCAAGGCAGGGCGCAGAGCGTTCCAGCATTCGTACTGGTCATCGACGAATTTGTGACTTTGACGCGCTAGAATTTCGCGCTTCTCGGTCAGCGTTAAGCCGTCGGGACCAGCCTCGTTGTAGCCATCCTCAATCTGCTGCACCATGGCGGCCACACGAATCTCGAAGAACTCATCCAGATTACTGGCGGAAATGGCCAGGAACTTGAGCCGCTCCAGAAGCGGATTACCTTCATCCTCGGCCTCTTCGAGCACACGCCGGTTGAACGCGAGCCAGGAGGTATCGCGGTTGAGATAATACGCAGGATTCTCCAAAGAAATACGGGCCATGTGCGAGGGTACAACGCCTTCATTCGCGCAATTTTCTGTTGCCGAGGGGAAACGCCTTTGCGACGTTCCAGTATAAAACATCCGCCCTGCCGGGCGCAGCACGGCGAATCAAAGGGACACATGCGGGATGAAGATTCTGCGGAAAAAGAATGCGGCGCATCCGGCGGCTACTTTGACCGTCGAATGCGCCGGGCTTCGCTACCTGATCAGCTTAATCGTCTCTTTCTCTTTGAGGACAACGTTTTCGGGCAGCGGAGCGTAGGAGAGAGCAGCCGTCATCTTCTGCCCGTCGGTCATCATCCACTTCAAAAAGTCGACGAGAATTTTCGCTTTGGCAGCATCTTTCGACTGCTCGGGAATCAGCAACCAGGTGAAACTGGAAATAGGATAAGCATCCTTGCCCGGAGCGTTGGTGATGGAGACGCGAAAATCCGCCGGCATTTTGGGAGCGGACGCGGCCGCAGACGTAACACTCTCCAGGGAAGCCTTCACAAAGTTTCCCGCGGAGTTCCTCACGACGCCGAAAGGAATATTATTCTGCACGGCGTAGATCAACTCGACGTAGCCGATCGCCCCCGACAATTGCCGAATTGAACCGGCCACTCCTTCATTGCCCTTGCCACCCAGCCCAACCGGCCACTGCACCGAGGTGTTCCTGCCGACCTTGCTCTCCCACTCCGAGCTGACCTTCGACAGATAGTCGGTCCAGATGAAGGTGGTGCCGCTGCCGTCGGAGCGGTGAACCACGATGATGTCCTTGTCGGGAAAATTCACTCCCGGATTCACGCTGGTAATAGCTTTGTCATTCCACTTAGTAATCTTGCCCAGAAAGATTCCCGCCAGCGCATCAGGAGTAAACTTCACTTCCCCGCTAACTCCTGGAACGTTATAAGCTGGCACGTCCGCTCCCAGTACGCTGGGAATGTTCAGAACCTTGGTCTTCAGTTTGGTCTGAGCTTCCGCGAGCTGGCCATCGGTCATGGGCATATCGCTTGCGCCAAAATCCACCGTGCCTTCCGTGACCTGACGGATGCCGCCTCCACTGCCGATGGATTGGTAGTTGACCTCAATCTCAGGATGCAGCTTGTGGTACTCGCTGAACCACTTGGAATACATGGGATACGGGAACGTTGCTCCCGCTCCGTTCAGGGTCGTCTGTCCTATTGCCGGTAAGGCTACAAAGGCGCACAACATAAGCAGGGTGATTCTGCGCATGGCTCGATGAATCCTCCTAAACATAGATGTCCTCGTTTCTATCGGCGCAATGTTACAGGATGGTTACAAACGGATAAATTTCTGGTGAATGGCCGACACTCCGTGATCCAGATCTGGCGCGGTAGTGGAATCGGCGGGCGCAGGCGAACCGTCAGCCGCACGTCGCTCGCAGTAGCGCACGATCCCAAGCCAAGCCACAAGACTGCTACCATAATTTAGGAGCAACGCCGACCTCGACAGGCAGCAGGTGATATGCGTCTGGCGGTGTTCTTCTTTTATCCCGGGTTTGCGCGATGATGCAACTTTACTTTTCGCACTACCTGCTGCGATGCAACTAATTAGCGTTGAGCCCATCCCATTATGGTGGGAGTGGCCCGGAGTATCCGTGTTTTGCGATTGCATTGCAATCCGGCGGAATCTCCCAGGACGAAAATTTCATGAGTGATTCTGTACGCTACGCCCCGGGCTGGCCGGGCATTCCACCCCGCTGGACCTCGAGCGCCAAAACCGGCGTTGGCACCGCGCTGAACCAGCACAGCAAAGTCTGGTTCACGCTAAGCCACGGCATTCTAAACGAAGTGTATTTCCCGCGGGTAGACCAGGCATGCACTCGCGATCTAGGCCTTATAGTCACCGATGGCCGATCTTTCTTTTCTGAAGAGAAACGCCACTGCACGTTTGAGAACCGTCCGTTTGAGCCGGGCGTTCCTGCCTTTGAACTGACGAACACCGAAATCGGCGGCCGCTATCGCGTCCACAAAGAAGTTTTCACCGATCCTTACCGTAACGTGCTGCTGCAGAAAATCCGCTTCGAGCCGCTGCGGGGGCAGCTCTCCGACTATCATCTGTATGCGTTGCTTTCGCCCCACCTCGCCAACTGCGGTTACCACAACACGGGTTGGGTCGGCGATTACAAAGGGCTGCCCTTGTTCTTCGCTGAGAACGACGGAGCCGCTTTGGCACTCGGCAGTTCGGCCCCCTGGAAAAAGATGTCGGTCGGATTCGTGGGCGCCTCCGACGGATGGCAGGACATCTCGGCTCACTTCCAGATGGAGTGGGAGTACGAACGCGCAGAAAATGGGAACCTCGCCTGCACTGGAGAAATTGACCTTGCAGCCTGCAATGGGGAGTTCGTGCTGGCGCTGGGTTTTGGAGCGAAGTCGACCGAGGCGGGACAGCAAGTGCGATCCAGCCTGCAGGAAGATTACGGCGAGCTTCGCGAGCATTACGTCTTTCACTGGAAAAACTGGCAGGATACGCTGCTCAAGCTCGACGAACCGAAACGCGAGTACGATCTCTACCGCGCGTCGACGGGAGTGTTGCGCACGCATGAGTCCAAGGACTTTCTGGGCGGGATCATCGCCAGCCTTTCGATCCCCTGGGGATTCGACAAAGGTGACGAAGATCTCGGGGGTTATCACCTGGTGTGGCCGCGCGACCTGGTCGAGACTGCGGGAGCGCTGCTTGCGGCCGGCGCCGCTGTTGATGCCGTCAAGGTGCTTCGTTACCTTGAATCCACGCAGGAAGCCGCCGGCAACTGGGCGCAGAATCTCTGGCTCGACGGGCGATCTTACTGGAGCGGCGTGCAGATGGACGAAACCGCTTTCCCCATCCTGCTGCTCGATCTGCTGCGCCGTAAAGCCGCGCCTGGCCTGGGCAAGCTCGAGCGCTGGTGGCCCATGGTGCGCAAAGCTGCGAGTTTTATTTTGCGCAACGGCCCGGTTACGCAGCAGGATCGCTGGGAAGAAGACGCGGGTTATTCTCCCTTCACGCTGGCGGCGGAAATTTCCGCGCTGCTGGCCGCAGCAGAGATTGCCGAATTAACTGGCCGCTCCGATGCCGCCTCTACCCTGCGCGACACTGCCGATGCCTGGAACGACAACATCGAACGCTGGGTCTATGCGACGGGCGGCGAACTCGCCCGGCAAATCGGAGTGGAAGGTTACTACGTGCGCATAGCTCCGCCGGACACCGATGGCGCGGCCTCGCCAACGCAGGGCTTCGTACCAATCAAGAACCGCCCTCCCGGGGATAATCCGGAACGTGCCTTTCACATCATCAGCCCGGATGCGCTGGCTCTGGTGCGCTTCGGATTGCGCGCCCCGGACGATCCGCGCATCCTCAATACCGTGAAAGCGGTTGACGCTCTGCTGCGGGTGCAACTGCCACACGGACCCTGCTGGTACCGCTACAACGGAGACGGCTACGGCGAGCATAAGGATGGTTCGGCGTTTAACGGCACCGGCATTGGCCGCCCCTGGCCCCTGTTGGCGGGGGAACGCGCTCACTATGAAATTGCCGCCGGCCGCGCCGGCGAAGCCGACGCTTTGCTTACGATGATGGAAAACTGCACCGTGGGGCACAGCCGGTTGCTCTCCGAGCAGGTCTGGGATGCCGACGACATTGCCAGCCTCGAACTGTTCCGCGGCAAACCCACCGGATCCGCCTGTCCTCTGGTCTGGGCTCACTCCGAATACATCAAGTTGCGCCGCTCCCTGCGCGACGGAAAGATTTTCGACCAGCCCCCGCAGACCGTGCAACGCTACCAGGTGGAAAAACCCACGCGGCAAGTTTCTGGCTGGAGGATTAATAACAAGCCGCGGTCCATCCCGCAGCATAAGATGCTGCGCATCAAGTTGCTCGATCCCGCCCTGGTCCACTGGAGCATCGACGGCTGGGAGAGTGCGCATGATACGAACACCCGCGACACTGGCCTCGGCCTCCACATACTCGACCTGCCGACAGCTTCGCTGCCCGTGGGAAGCAAAATCGTGTTTACGTTTCTTTGGACCCAGGAGAATCGCTGGGAGGGTGCGGACTACACAGTTACGGTGATCTAGACCACCGACACTGGGCCAGCGTGCGAGTAAATCAGTTCCACCACGGTGCAGTCGTCGCTGAGAGGATTTCCGGCGCAGAACTCCGAAACTGCGGAAAAGATGCCTTCCAGCGTAGGATTCTTGGCCGCGGTCGCTTCCAGCCGCGAGTCCTCGAAGAAATCGCCCATTGCATTTTCTGCTTCAGTCACGCCATCGGTAACCAGGATAAAGCGGTCACCCGATTTGAGCTGGCAACGGGCGCTCTCAAACGTTGCGTCGGGCAGCAAGCCTACCGGCACGTTGCCATGTGGCGGCCGCATCACTTCTCCAGCGCAAACCAGCAACGGCTGCACGTGCCCGCAATTGACATATTCGAGATCGCCGTCGCGCCGCAGAAGAACCAGCAGGACGGTGGCGTATTTTTCTCCCACCAGCTTTTCGCTGAAGAAATGGTTTACCGCGGAGACCACGTTGAGCAAAGGCATGCCCGAACTCAAATGCGAATAGATCATGCCCTGCAAGGTGGAAGCCAGCAGGGCCGCCGAAACTCCCTTGCCGCTGACGTCAGCCAGCACTACGGCCAAGCCCTCCTTGGTATGGACCGCATCAAAGAAGTCACCGCCAATTTCTTTGCAAGAGAGGTTCTTTCCGCGCAACTTGGCGAACGGCACGTCGGGAATTTTCACCTGCATCAGCCGCTGCTGGATGCTGGCGGCAATGGTGAGTTCCTGCTGGTAACGCCGGGATTCCTCCTCGGCCTGCACCAGGCGGGCGTTCTCAATCAGCGAAGCCGCTTCCGTCGCGATCGCGCGCAGAATGTCGTGGCCGACGCCGGAGAATTCGCGCGAGGCGAAGCGCGAATCGACGTACAAAACTCCCGTCACTTCGGCGGACGGCGCGCCGGGGACCATCGTCATTTGCTCGCGCATTTTGGCCTGCACCTGGCGCTTGCGTAGAGGAATGCAAATCACGGTACGCAGGTCGTAGGCGACAATGCTCTGCCGGCCGGCGAGCTCGGGTGAACTTCCCGTATCCGTCAACAGAAATTCGGAATTGGAACGCAGCGATTCTTCCAGCGCGGAATGCGAAATGGTCTTGTCGTCGAGCAGGGGCTCGCCTTTGTTGTTGCGTCCCGCGGCCAGCCGCAGGCTGCCGTCGTCGTCTTTCAAAAAGACGTAGCCGCGCTCGGCGCGCGTCAGCCGCAGCGTGACCTCCAGCATGGTCATGAGGATTTCGTCGAGCACGCCGGCGGTGTTCAGCTTGCGCGCGGCTTCGAGGAACAGAGTCAGCTTCTCGAGGTCGTTGGCTTCCTGCGAGATCTGAATCTCGGAGATCTGGCTGAGGAACTCGCGCGCCGTGTTCGAAGTTCCGTGCGCCGGATTGAAAATGGCGTATGCGGAATCGCGCGCCCCAAATTCCAGGCGGTCGTTGCGCTCCAGCTTTTGCCGCTGAATCCGTTCCCCGTTGACGAACGTTCCGTGCTTGCTGCCCTGGTCGACCAGAAAGAATCCATCTTCTTCCAGCACGATGAGCGCGTGATCGCGCGAGACTCGCGGATCGGCGATGACCAGGTCTTTATCGATTTTTCGTCCCACGCTGAAAGGCGTGCGGTTGAGCACGATGTTCTTCTGCTCATTGCCCTGCACCAGCACCAGCCCGGGAAACACGCCCGAAGCGGACGACTGCGGTCGGCCTATCGCGTTTAAGACCATGGATGTGGCGCTGCCCCTTGCCCAGACTACACGGAAATAGCGCAAATAAGAATAATGCAGAGGAATTATGCCCCGAGGGACGCTCTTTCGTCGAGACTGCCGGTAGCGCTTCCTACGGCGGTTCGATAGACTGCGGCGGCGTGTTCTCCCGGGATTCAAGTCGCGAGCCGGTTCTCAGCTCAGCAGCCGAAACCTTCATTACCTGTGTCTTCGTGTCCGCGCTCGCGGTCTTCGCCGTTTCACGCTCCGCGGCCTTCCTGCGGGGCACCGATTTCCCGGATTTTTATTGCGCCGCGCGCATGCTGGCTGCGGGCCACGGACACCAACTCTACGATGCCGACCTCCAGCGCCAATATCAGGCCCGCTACGCAGAAAGAGTTGGCACACTCTACATTCACCCGCCTTTTGAAGCCGTACTTTATCTCGCCGTGGCGTGGCTGCCGTTGCGGTACGCCTATCTGCTGTGGTCTTTGCTGAACCTGACGTTTCTCGGAGTTGGAGTGCGCCGCCTGGCTAAAGAAATCCTGCCCTGGGATTGGCTTTTATTGCTGGCGGCTTCGCTCACCTTCGCTCCGACGTTGCTCTGTTTTCTGCAGGGTCAGGATTCTCTGCTCCTGCTGTTGTTGGTGGTCTTGGCCTTTGTAGCTCTGCGGCGCGGCCACGGGTTCGCCGCCGGTTGCTGGCTGGGCCTCGGACTTTTCAAGTTTCAATTCGCGTTGCCATTAGCGCTGGTGCTTATCGTGACCCAAAGCAGAAACGTCCGAACCGGGCTGGTAAAGGGCTTTAGCGTGGCTGCGGTGGCGCTTGCCGGAGTGTCGGCCGCCATTTCCGGATGGTCTGTCTTCTTGATCTATCCGAAATTTCTGTTGCATCTCAAGACCCAGCCGTTCGCCGGGGTCGTTCCCCAGGCCATGGCGAATTTCCGGGGATTGATCCATCTCTTCTTTCGCAGCAATCAATCCTCAGGCGCCGTCATAAGTTTGTCGATCCTTTGCGCATCCGCGCTCATCATGACGCTGTCTGGATGGAAGAAAGTGGCACCGAACAACAAAGACGAGTTCGATCTGGCTTTCGCTAACACGGTATTGTTTGCGTTGCTGGTCAGCTATCACCTCAACCCGCACGACCTGAGCGTTCTGCTGTTGCCGATTGCCCTGCTCTTCCGCCGTTCATCCGGGCGAAGGCCGGGCGCGCGGAGTCCAGCGCACTGGATAACCTTCGGCTGGCTCGGAATCTTGTTTCTGCCTCCGCTCCATCTCTGGACGCTCAGAGCGGGCGTGTATGCGCTCATGAGTCTTCCCTTGCTGGGCTTGTTCTTGAGCGTGGCGTTTCTTCCGCAGCGAGAAGAAGCTGGTGCGGTTGATTAACCGGAACTCTCCCCGACGCCCGCCCGCCGCCGCGCACCCTGCACCGCAAGAAGGATGACTGCAAACACGAATATCGGCAAACTGAAGGTCGCGAAGAACGGCACCTTCCAGGCGCTGATCGCCCACGCCCGCCATCCCAGCAAATAGGCGCAGCTCAAACTCAAACTCGCGATCCACTGCCACGCCAGAGCAAAAGCCGCCGCCAGAAACAGGAAGCGAACTCCGCGCGGCCGCGACGTGAACAATCTTCGATCCCGCACCAGCACCAGAATCGCCGGCAGAAGCAGCACCTGGTTATAGGGCGCGTACATCGGCACGACGAGCACCGTCAAGGCCAGCACGAGAGAAATAGCCAGACCGAAGGTTTGCTTATCGGCAGCTTCCCCGCGCAGCTTCCAAAGAAGAAATCCGCAAACGACCACGGCAGCGGCTATAAAAATTCCCGAATACTCCCACGGAACCAGCAGCACCGACTGGTTCTGAGTGTAGCGATGATATTGCCCCAGAGCATGGAGAAACAGCCGCCACCAACCCGGCAGAATAATTTCTGCGCCACCGAGCAGCAGCGCCATCGCCAGGCCGAAGCCGGACAGAAAGCGTCTCCGATTTCGCCAGTCACTCAACGTCCACACGATGAGCCAAGCCACCAAAGGCCACGCCAGCTGAGGCTTGATGGTTGCCGCTGCCAGCAAGACTCCGCCGCAGAACAGGAAACCTCCGGTCACGCAGGCCACCGCGCCGGCAAGAAGCGCCGCCACAAGCAGGCTCAACTGCTGCAGCTTCAATCCCTGCACCGCAGCAAAGCTTCCCAGCGTGAGCGCGATGCAACTAGCGGTGGCTAGCACCGGCAGCCGCCATCGCAGCACGCGCAGCCACAACCAGACACTGATTGCGGTCAGCACGATCAGCGTCCAATAAAAGACAAGCTGCACCGAATGAAACGGAAATCTGACAAACGGCGCCAGCAGAAACACCACGTAGACGGGATAAGCGAACCCCTGCTGGTCTTTGGGATCGTTCGGCCGCGAGGCATCGAGGGCGCGCCCGTAATATCCCTTCTGGATTTCGATGGTAATGTCATCGCCGTACGGATTGCGGTGGTGAAGCAGCAGTTCCCGCGCCCCCAGCCACCGCGGATACAGGTCAGACAGATTGCCGCGCGGACGCTCGCGCGCTGCAGCATCCGCAACCTGAAAGCCCACGAGGATTCGATCCACATAAAACCACATGCTCGCTGCGGCGACGAGAGCAAGAATCGAGCCGATCTGAACCTTCCTCGTCAAGGTCGTTGAGTCTCCAGTGAATGGACGCGGGATGACAACTCCCGCGCAATCCCCCACGTCCACAGCAGCAACACGGTAGCAAACAGATTGAAGTGATCGAAGCGCAGCCACAGCAGCATGTAAGTCGGAGTGACGAAGAGCAAGACCACAGGCACCATGAGAGCCCAGTTTCTATAACGCTGAAGTGAAGCTGTTCCGATCGCGTAGTTAATCATTACAAGCACCGGAATCAGCAGCAGACTGAGGTCATAAGGAAATGCATGATAGCTGGCTAGCACTGCCGCCACCATCGCCAGGGAATACTGTAGGTCGAACCGTTGGCGTGAATGCGCCCGATTCTGTCCTTTCAAAATGACCCACACGAGCAGAGCGATAGAAAGTGCAATGGTAATCACATGCGCGGCGGTGAATTCCCGAGCGAAAGACCAACCCTCGAGCAATCCGCGCAGGTTCGGCATGTCCACGGCGATCCGGTCGCGCTCCATGAATTTTTCAACGTGCAAGACAAACCCGGGATAGCGCAACGCCCCCGTCCAGCCGGTAATGGCAACTGAGATGGCAGCCAATGCGCCGCCGATAACCACAAAACTCTGAAGGACTTTGGTCCGCTTCCAGCACAGCAGAATCAGAACGAAAGGAACGATGAGCTGAAACTTGAACACGCTGAGACCGAGCCAGCATCCGGCGAGCGTGTCTGCATTTCTCTTCAAAGCCGCGAATGCCAAGGCATTCAGCAGAAGCAGCAAAATCACATCCTGCCCCTGCAGCAACGCAACCAGCACGGGAAAGAAACCGAAAAAAACCAGCAGCCACATAAACGCAGGGTAATGCGCAAGCGCTGGAATATGTTGTCGCAACAAAAAAGGCAGAAATCCCAGGATCGCGAGATTGATCGCGCTCCATGCCAGGTACGCCGTGGGATAGTCGAGCGAGGCCAGCGGCTCAAAGATCAAAGCCTCAAAGGGCGGATGATTGTAAGGCAGCGGCCCTTTCCGGATTCGCACTCCCGCAGCGAAAGTTTGCTGCACCTCATACTGCAAAGCACCGTCGTACAGACTGTGCCCCAGACCCTCGTGCAACATCTTTCCCGCCGTATAGAAAATCGTGAAATCCGGGTAGCCCTGCCGAATGAGGACTCGCGCCTTCCAGAAGAGCACGCCGTGAATGCACAGCATGCCGACGATCAGCAAAGCGATCCACGTTTTGAGTCTGTTTCGGCTCACTTAGTCCTTGGTCTTCTTCCTTGGTCTTCTTGATTTATGTTCGGGATTATATCTTCGCCCCGAGCGCGGTATGATCCATGCCACCGTGAAGAAACTCTTGCGGACGAGAAACCTCTTCCTGGCGGCGCTGTTCGTCGGACTGTTCGCCATGGCCGCGCGCGATGTCACCGACCCTGACGTCTGGTGGCATCTCAAGACCGGGCAGTACATCGCTCAGCACAGAAGCGTTCCTCACACCGATCCGTTTTCCTACACCCGCGCGGGACAGCCCTGGGTGGCGCATGAATGGCTCAGTGAGCTTTTCATGTACGAGATTGACCACACCACGGGGTGGGGCGGGTTAATCCTGTTTTTTGCTGCAGTCCTGACTGCGGCGTTCTTCCTGTTGTATCTGCGCTGCGGACCCGCGACCTACGTTGCAGGTGTGGCCACGCTCGTCGCAGCCTGGGCCACCGTACCTGTATGGGGAGTGCGCCCGCAGATTCTTTCCCTTCTGCTCACCAGCTTGTGGCTGCTGATTCTCCACCGCTCCGAGCGCAATCCCAAGCTCCTGTGGTGGACTCTCCCGCTCACTCTTCTCTGGGTGAATCTGCACGCCGGATTCGCCGTAGGCTTGGCTCTTTCACTCTTGTACCTCTTTGGAGAATGGATCGAACGCGCGCTAGGCCGCTCGCGGCAGCGCCCGTCAGGTTTTCGGTTCGCAGCGCTGATCCTATTACTTGATGTTCTGATCGTGCCGCTGAATCCCAACGGCCTGCGAATGTTCTCCTACCCCTTTGAGACCCTCCGCTCCACTGCTATGCAAAAATACATCGCCGAATGGGCCTCGCCTAACTTTCACCGTCCCGAGTACTGGCCATTCCTGCTTGTCGTGCTGGCCACGTTTGCCACCCTCAGTTGGTCGCGTCTCGAGCTGCGGCTGCGCGACTTGCTTCTCCTGCTCGCCAGTTTGTACGCGGCCCTCGTTTCGATCCGGCTGATACCGCTGTTCATCCTGATCGCGATCCCGCTGGTCGCCGCGCGGCTCGGCAACTGGCCACGAAGTGATGGCCGTCCGCAACCCGTAGCTCGCAACCTGCTCAACGGGTTGCTCCTGTTGGCAATCGTGGCCTTCGCCGGAATCCATACCGCTCAGGTCATCCAGCGCCAGCCGCAGGTCGAGATCGAGCGCTTTCCCGCCAACGCGGTTGCGTTCTTGCAGAATCATCCGACCCCGGGTCGAATCTTCAACCTCTACGACTGGGGCGGCTACCTCATCTGGAAGCTCCACCCCTCCACCCCGGTGTTCATCGACGGCCGGGCCGATCTCTATGGGCAACAGTTGTTTGACCAGTTCGCTGAAACCTATCAGTTCAAGGGCGACTGGCAGCAACCCTTCCGGCGCTGGGGCATCGACACCGTAATTGTCCCCACCGATTCCTCCCTGGCAACGGGTTTGCGGAGTTCTCCGGACTGGACCGTCTCCTATGAAGACCCGCAGGCCGTCGTGCTGACTGCGCTTCCCCATGCGATCCCGAGAGAGCCCGCATCAGCGAAGCCGTCCATTGCCAAGCCAAATCCTTAGAACCACCGTCGGTTACAGGTCGAGGCCAAGGCCGCAGAGCAGTTACCATCGGTATGCAAGAAAGTACACCTCTTAAAGCATTTTGCAGGTTATTATGAGGGAGATTAAATCTCCCTGCAGAGCAGCGCGAGCTAATGGGACACAAGTCTCCGAGGCCTGCGCTCTTTTATCTGCTTTGAATGCTTGTTTCAGAACCTTGATATTTCTAAGGAGGCCGGAGACTATGGATCGTCTTTGGAGATTGTGGCGGGATGAAGAAGGACAGGATATCGCGGAATACGCCGTGATGCTGGCCGTGATCCTTGTGATCGTCGTCGGCACCATTCGTCTGATCGGCTCTAACGCGAACAATGTTTTCTCCAACGTCGCCAGTTCGATTCAGTAAAGGATCGGGAAGGGGCGCAGCGTAAGGGGGCAATGCGCCTTAGATACGGCGTGGATACCCGCCTCTGTTGTCCTGACAATGCATTATGAACCGCACTCGTTTGTTGATGATCGGAATCGTGGCCTTGGCCCTGGGAGCCTTTGTCAGCCTCTTCGTCTATAAGAACCTGGTGGGCCGGCCGGCAACCGTCGAAGCTGGTGCGGACGTCATCGTAGCCGCCGACGACATTCAGGTAGGATCCCGGGTCGAAGAGCATGACGTGCGAATCGCCAGATTTCCGGCCTCTGGACTGCCGCCCGGAGCTTACACCAAGAGGTCTCAGGTGATGGGCCGCGGCGTGATCATTCCCATCTCCAAAGGCGAATTTATTCTGCCCAGCAAGCTGGCTCCGGAAAACGCCGGGGCGGGTTTGCCGGCGCTGATTCCGCCAGGCATGCGCGCCGTCTCGGTGCGGGTGAATGAAGTGGTCTCGGTCGCCGGGTTCGTCGGTCCTGGTACCCGAGTCGATGTGCTCCTTACCGGAACGCCCGACGGCAGCTCCGAGTCCCAAACCACCACCGTCCTCCAAAATGTTGCCGTCATTGCATCCGGCCAACGTCTGGAACGAAATGCCGCCGGTGAAGCTCAGACCACTCCCGTGATCACACTTCTGGCTTCCCCCGAAGACGCGGAACGCCTGACCTTGGCCAGTGCCGAAGGCAAGATTCAACTGGTTTTGCGTAACCCGCTCGACACCCATCAGGATCCCGTGGAAGCGGCGAATGCCAAGGGTCTGTACATGGGCGGCACGCCAGTCGCGGTTCGACCGCGGGTAACGATTCGTCCCGTAAGACAAAAAACTGAGCCGCCGCCTACCTCTCCTTCGGTGCTCAGCGTAGAGGTTTATCAGGGTGATAAGAAGCCCGACGTCGTCAAGTTCCCGGAACAGAATGGTGAAGAGCCCAAGTAGTCGGAGAGAAGTTCGCCCTGCGCGTTGGATACGCTGCGTAGCAGGTTTCCTCCCGTGGAGAGGAATCAAACGATGAAGGTTCGTACGACGCTTTTCGCAGCTGTCGCAATGTTTTTCCTGCTCCCGGGTTTCGGGCTGGCTGAGGCATTGCTACAGGAGCCCGCAGCCCAGGCGCCCCAGGAACCGATTCCGCCGGCCGCCAACCAGACCACGCTTCCGCCGCAGTCCCAGCCCACAGGTTCGGCTCCGCTGCGCGTCATGGTCGACAAGTCGCTGCTCATCAACACCACCGAGCGTCTTAAGCGCATCTCGGTTACCGACCCTACGGTTGCTTATGCCACGGTAATTACTCCCACCCAGATCCTGGTTCACGGACGAGCCCCCGGCGAAGTCTCTCTGCTCATCTGGGACGAACTGGAACGCTCGCGCAGCTTCGATCTCCGCGTCGATGTCGACGTCAGCGCCTGCGCCGAAGAAGAACATCGCGTCTTCCCCGACGAACAGATTTCGGTCACGCCTTCGCGCGCCGCCATCGTGCTCTCCGGCCACGTTACCACTGAGGATGTCGCCAAGCGCGCCGGAGAGTTGGCTTCCGCCTATTCGAAAAACGTGATCAATGTGCTCACTTTCGGTCCCGTCGGCGCTCAGGAAGTGCTGCTGGAAGTAAAGTTCGCCGAGGTTGACCGCACTGCTCTTACGCAGATGGGCGCCAACATTTTTTCCACCGGCGCGGGCAACCTGGTCGGAACCACAACCACCGGGCAATACGGCGGCTTCACGGCGCCGACGATCACTCAGACCCAAGGACAAAGTCCTCCCTTTACGGCTACTCAAACTCTCAGCAACGTGCTCAATTTGTTTCTGTTTCAGCCTAACGTGCATTTGGGTACGGTGATCGAAGCGCTCGAGACCAAGAACCTCCTTCAGATCCTGGCCGAGCCCAATCTCATCGCCGTCAACGGTAAGAAGGCCAGTTTCCTCGCCGGCGGCCAGTTTCCCTTCCCCATCGTGCAACCTGGGCAGGGATTCACCGCCGTCACCATCTCCTTCAAGGAGTTTGGCGTAAGGCTCGAGTTCACTCCCGTGATCATGCCCAACGGCAACATTCACCTCACCGTCGCGCCGGAAGTAAGTACTCTCGATTTCGCCGATGCTCTGACTATTTCTGGTTTCACCATACCGGCGTTAAGCACGCGCAAAGCTGAGACCGAGTTCGAGTTGCGCGATGGACAAAGTTTCGTGATCGCCGGTTTGATCGATAATCGCGTCACCGACATTTGGAATAAGGTTCCGGGCCTGGGTGATATTCCGATCCTGGGCAATTTTTTCAAGAGTAAGAGCCTGCAGAAGAGCAATTCCGAACTCATGGTGCTCTGCACTGTGCACCGGATTTCGCCCAATACCGAACCGCCGCCTACCCCAAAAAATCCCCAGCCTTTCATCAACAACGACAAGTTCGATGGAAAGAAGCCGTCGGGAAAGTAAACTTCTATGGATGCGATGATCGCACTGGCAACTGGACACTGGGCACTGGCAACTGGTTTTTGGGGAGTGGAGAAGTCATAAGTTATGGCCGAGCTTTCCGTCGTAATTGTGGCCACGGATAACGAGCAGCGCACCGTGCTGCAGGTGTTGGTGGATGGCACCAGCGTAGCCCGCACGGTTCATACCTGCGCCAGTTTCCCGTTGGCTGCCTCAGATCCGGTCACGCGGCGGGTTCAGGCCGCCAGCCCGGACGTTCTCCTGATCGACATTCCCGCCGATAATCCCACCACAGCCATGCGCGCCGTCGAACTTCTGCGTCAGGAACTCCCCGACTCGGCTGTGTTCGCTATCGGAAGTCTCAATCAGCCGCAAGTCATCGTGAGTGCGATGCGTGCCGGCGCCCGCGAGTTCATCGAACGCCCCACCACCACCACCGATCTTCTCGAAGCCTTTGTCCGCCTGACAACGGCCCAGCGGAAGGTTAAGAAGGAAGGTCCGCGCGGCAAAGTCTTCTCCGTGGTCAATGCCAAAGGTGGCAGCGGCGCGACCACTGTAGCCGTGAACCTTGCCCTCGCTCTGCAGGCAGCCCATGGCCACACCGCCCTGGTCGACCTCGCGCCCCTCGGTCACAGCTCGTTACATCTGAATCTCAAACCGTTGTTCACCCTGGCCGACGCGACTCGCAATCTGCACCGCATGGATAGTTCCCTGCTCGAGAGCTTCATGACCCGGCACAGCGGCGGTCTGCAGTTGCTGGCGGGAACCAATGCCCCCGCCGCTATCGAACCCTCGACCGCGGAGTTCGTCCGTCTGTTTGACATGCTGGTCACGCACTATCGCTACGTGGTCGTCGACAACTCTTCCCGCCTGGACGCCGCCAGCCGTCTGGTCGCGAATCTGTCAGAGTGCGTCCTGCTCGTAGCCTGCACCGATGTGGCCTCGCTCTGGAGTGCGGCGCGGGTGCAGCAGTACTTGGGAGAAACGGGCAACCGCGAACGCCTGCGGCTAGTGCTCAATCGCTTCCGCAAAGTTCCCGGCTTCAGCGAGGCGGATGCGGAAAACGCCGCCGGAGTTAAATTGTTGTGGCGCGTTCCCAATCAGTATTTCGCCATCTCCTCCGCCATTGACCGGGGCACGCCGGTGATGGAACAAAGCCACACCGAGATTGCCCGCTGCTTTTCCGGGCTGGCCCAGGAACTGACCCGCAACGACGTCGATGTGAAGCGCGCTGCCTGGTCGTTGTTTAAGACGGTGTAGGTTAACGGTTTGTGTTTGAAAGGATGTAGGCTTAAGACGACTTAGACGTTATGGCCAATTTGCAAACCTTCGAGCACGGCGAATACCAGCAGGTAAAGGCGGATCTGCATCGCAAGATCCTCGACCGCCTTGACCTCGAGAAACTCGGCCGCGCCACCGGCGACTCCGCCCGCGAGGAAGTTCTCGTCCTCATCCGCAACTCGGTAAACAGCGAAGTCGTTCCCCTCAGCTTCACCGAGCGCGAGCGGCTGTCGCGGGAAATTCTCGACGAAATCTTCGGCCTGGGTCCGCTCGAACCCCTGCTCAAGGACCACACCATCTCTGACATCCTGGTAAACCGCTTCGACCGGATCTACATCGAGCGAGCTGGCAAGCTGGAGTTGATGAAAGATTTGGCCTTCAAAGACAATCAGCACCTGATGCAGATCATCGAGCGCATCGTTTCCCGCGTGGGCCGGCGGGTTGATGAATCTTCTCCCATGGTCGATGCCCGCCTCGCCGACGGTTCCCGCGTGAACGCCATTATTCCTCCCCTCGCATTGGACGGCGCTTGTCTCTCCATTCGCCGCTTCGGACGCGACCCGGTCACCGCCCGCAACATGCTTGAGAACCACACCCTCACCGAGCCCATGCTCGAACTGCTCTCCACCATGGTGAAAGGGCGCTTGAACCTGCTGATCTCGGGCGGTACCGGCGCCGGCAAAACGACTCTGCTCAACGTGCTCTCCGGCTACATCCCCAATGTGGAGCGCATCGTCACCATCGAAGACGCCGCCGAACTTCAACTCAAGCAGGAGCATGTCGTGCGCCTCGAAACGCGCGCCCCCAACATCGAAGGCAAAGGTGCGGTCCGCCAGCGCCAGCTGGTCATCAACAGCCTGCGTATGCGGCCGGACCGCATTGTGGTGGGCGAGGTCCGCGGCGAAGAGGCCTTCGACATGTTGCAGGCCATGAACACCGGCCACGAGGGTTCCCTCACCACGGTCCACGCCAACTCGGTGCGCGACGCCTTGGCCCGCGTCGAGAACATGGTTTCGATGGCCAACCTCAATATTCCGGAGCGCGCCGTGCGCCATCAGATTGCCTCCGCCATTCACGCCGTGGTCCAGGTAGCCCGCCTCTCCGACGGCACCCGCAAGGTCATCTCGGTTTCCGAAGTCACCGGCATGGATACGGAATCCATCACCATGCAGGATATTTTCGTGTTCGACCGCCGCGGCATTGATGAAAACGGAAAGGTTCGCGGAGCATTCCGCGCCACCGGAATTCGCCCGCAGTTTGCCGATCGCCTGGCCAATGCGGGAACCAAACTGCGCCCGTCGCTGTTTGAATCGAAGACTGAGGTTTAGGAAGAACGCTGTTCCAGAATGAGTTAGAAAGCCGTCAGTTATGTCTGCACTGTTGATTACTTTTCTGGTGTTCGTCGTGGTCGCGCTCGCAGCCTTCGCGGGTTTGTCGCTGGTCGATCAGCGCCGCGCCCAGGCCCGGCTCATCCGAGATCGTCTGGCAACCGTGCAGAAAGCGCCGGAACGCGAGCCGGACGAGGAACTGGCGCTGCTGCGCGATGAGCAACTCAGCGAGATCCCCGCCCTCGATACTCTCCTGCGCCGCTCCGCCCGGGTTTCTGCTATGCAGGAAGCCCTGCTTCAGGCGGGCATGAAGTTTCGCGCCGGCAACTTTCTCGTGCTCTGCCTGGCCTCCGGCGCTGTCGTCGGATTCGCCGCGCTGGTCTGGAGCCGCAATCCCGCCATCACCTGGGCCGCTCTGATCATCGGCGCCTTCATTCCCTATGCGTCAGTTTCGTACCGCCGGCAGAAGCGTTTTGAAAAAATCGAAGAACTTTTTCCCGAGGCAATCGACACTTTGGCCCGCGCAGTCCGCGCCGGACACGCCTTCACCACCGCCCTGGAAATGATTTCCAACGAAACCACCGAGCCCCTCGCCGGGGAGTTCCGCAAACTCTACGAAGAACAAAAGTTCGGCATGCCGGTACGCGACGCCCTCATGAACCTCACGGAGCGCGTTCCTCTGGTGGACGTGAAGTTCTTCGTCACCGCCGTCATGCTGCAACGCGAAACCGGCGGCAACCTCGCCGAAATCCTCGACAACTTGTCCTACGTGATCCGCGAGCGTTTCAAGATTCAGCGCCAGGTGCGGGTTCACACGGCCCAGGGCCGCCTCACGATGGCTTTGCTCATGGCCATGCCACCCGCCGTCGTCGCCATTCTCGCGGTCTTCAGCCCGGAATTCGTTCGTCCGCTTTTCTATGATCCAATCGGCCATACCCTGCTGGTGGTGAGTATTGCGTTGCAAACCATTGGCTATTTCGTGATCCGGAAGATTATTAAGATCCAAGTTTGAGTAAGAACTTAGGTTTAAGCGATACCAGGCTAAGAAATGCCGTCAATGATTCTCGCCATCGTCGTATTTGTCACCGTCGTGCTGGTAGTGTTTGCCTTCGGCGCGGCAGTGGTGACGCCCAGCTCCGTGCTGGGAGCCCGCCTGCGCGCTCTGGGCGGACAGGGCTTGCAGACCCCTGAAAAGCCCGCCATGAAGATGAAAGAGCGCTTCGAGCAGGCGCTCGATCCCCTGAGCAAAGCCATTCCGCTGTCACCGTCTGACGTCTCCCGCACCCGCGCATGGCTGATCCAGGCCGGACTTCGCGAGCCGCGCCACGCCAGCTACTACCTCGGTGCCCGCCTGATGCTGGCTTTTCTCGGCTTCGCCGGTGTCGTGCTCTTCTCCGGTTTCACCAGCCTGAGCCTGCTGGTCTGCGTGCCCGCGCTCGGTTTCTTCCTTCCCCGCTTTTTCCTGAAGCGCATGATCAAAGACCGTCAGCAGCGCATCCGCATCGCCCTGCCCGATGCTCTCGACCTCACCGTAATTTGCGTCGAAGCCGGATTGGCGCTCGACCAGGCATTAATGCGCGTCGGCAAAGACCTGCATCATGCCCATCCCGACCTCAGCGATGAATTTCACCTGGTCAATCTCGAGATGCGCGCTGGCAAGCCTCGTGCCGAAGCCCTGCGCAATCTTGTCGACCGCACCGGCGTCGACGACATTCGCTCGCTCGTAGGCACGCTCATCCAGACCGACCGCTTCGGCACCAGCGTCGCCCAAGCTCTGCGCGTTCATTCCGACTCTCTGCGCACGGCGCGCCGTCAGCGGGCCGAAGAACAAGCCGCCAAGACCACCATTAAGATGGTCCCTCCCCTCGTGATATTCATTCTGGTTCCATTCCTCTTCGTGACGGTTGGACCGGCACTCATCCAGGCTTATCACTCGCTGGTCAGCAAATAGAATCTCTCTGAAGTGATGCGTGCGACGAAATCGACAGCCCGGCGCCTGCCATATTTCCTGGCAGGGTTGCACTTTTGCTTCTGCCTAGTTTCTGCAACCAGCTATTTCACGCCGAACTGGCCTTATCTAGCTCTGGGCTGGGAAGTCCTGGCTTTTTTGGATTTTCCGGTTTCCGTCATCGCAATTTGGCTCGCCTGGAGAAGTCACCCCGAGCTCGCCTCGTTCTGCTATTTCGCAATCGGAACCGTTTGGTGGTTCCTCCTGGGCCGCGAGATTTCCGGCCGACTCGGAAAACGAAGCGTCATATCTTCCCATCAGGCTTTCAACCAAACTCGCCAGCTCTTTCTCGCCACCAGCCTCGCCACGGCTCAGACGCACTGGTCCCGCCTGGTCGGCCTGCTCGGAGCCTCCGAAGATGACTTCCGTAACGGCTGCGGCCTCTGGATTCGACCCTGCCGGGGCGTTCATACTCTAGCTATGCGGTTCCCCATCGACGTGGTCTACCTCGATCCCGCCGGCACGGTCGTGCACCTCGAGCGCGCCCTACGGCCCTGGCGCATCGCACCGATCCGTTTGCAGGCAGCCTCAGTCTTGGAACTGCCCCAAAACACGATAACCTCAACAGGAACTGCTCTCGGCGATAGAATTGAGATCAAAGTAAAGGAGGCCGTCTAGACTCCTGCCGCACCAGCTAACGAAGGTGGGATCTGCTTTAGTCCTCTGGCGATAAAACCCTCAGTGACCGATACACTCCAACTCGAAGACGCCGTCCAGCTTCGTCATCTGCACGATGCGCCCAAGCTCCTGATCGAGTGGTCGCCGCGGTGGCAGGACTTCGTCACCTCCATCCGCCCCGCCTTCGCCCGCTCCGGTGCGCGCCTGGCCGGCGAAGCCCCTCACGGTATTTTCCCCTACAGAGGAACGCTTGCCGCCCTCTTGTTGGAAGCCTTCCTGGTCTTTGTTGTGATAGTTCTTCCACGCGAGATTGATAAACTGCGCCCCTACGCGGCACCCAAAGTGCGTCCTTATGAAGTGATCTATTATTCCGGCGACGAACTGCCGCGCACCGAAGACCTGGGCGGCGCACAGGCCGGAGCCACCGGCCGCGCCGGTGGTCACGATGCGCATCACCGAACCCAGACCATCCACGTAGCTCGCGGGGGCTCGCTCGCTCCTAAAGTTGTTGACGCTCCCAACCTTAAACTTCCGTCCACCGCAGGTGCGGTGGCGAATCTACTCGCCTTCAAAGCCACGAGCCCCGGCCCGCCTCCGTCGGAGGGGTTGCATTCTTCTCTGGTAGCGCCCAGTCTTCCCATCAACGTGATCGCTCCCCCGCCTGTGAGCGCGACTCGCGATCAGTCCCGCGCCGCGCTCACCCTAGATTCTGTCGTTCCCCCCGCTCCGAATATTTCTTCCGACAAGTCTCGATCCGCTCCAGCTCTGAATGCGGCAGTCGTGCCTCCCGCGCCCAGCGTCCGCTCTGAGCACACTTTGTTCGCGCCCGCGCTCGACCCCAGCATCATCGCCCCGGCGCCCCATGTTTCCCAGGAACGCGCGCTGACTGCACCTTCACTGACCCCAAGCGTGGTCGCACCGGCGACTACTCGCGTTTCCGGTGGCCAGGCGCGCCCCGCTCCCGCACTCAATGCCAGCGTGATTCCGCCGGCTCCAGCCACCGTCGGCAGCGAAGTTGCGCCTACGCGAGTGCAGATGAACAACGTCGCAGTTGTGCCTCCGCCAGTGTCAGCCCCGGAACGCGACTCTGCGCGCGATGCGAAGCTCAATCTGCCCGCACCGTCCGTGGTCGCGCCCCCGCCCTCGGCCGATTCTGTCCACGATCTGCGGCGTCTGGAGAGCGGCAGCACAGGCCCCTCGAGAGCAGTTGTTCCTCCCCCTCCCACCCCAGCAAGCAATGGATCGTTCGTGAGCACCGTCATCGGCAAGCTTTTCGGCACCCAGGATGTTGTCCCGCCTCCGCCTACCGTCTCCGCCGTAGGTGCATCAGGAACTTCTCGTAATGGTGAACCGGGTGGCGCTCTCGCTGCCAAGGTTGTTCCCCCTCCGCCCACCGTTGGCTCGGCAACTGCCCGCAAAGCCGACGGAGCGCGGGGCGAATCGCTCACTGCAAAAATCGTTCCGCCTCCGCCGTCGATCGCGGGCTCCGGCAACTCGACCTCAGGAAGAGCCCCAGGGCTCGGCGCATCCAGCGTCATTCCTCCAGCTCCGTCCGTTGGAGGCTCAGGCACAAGCCGCGGCTCCCCAACTGGAAGCGGAAATTCCGGCGCTTCGGGCCGCGCCCCGCTGCTGGCGACGAATGTGGTTCCACCACCCCCGTCAATCGGCTCAGGCTCTGAACCCTCCGGCTCCGGCAGAAAAGGTTCCGGCCTCGGTGGCCCCGGAGATACCGGCTCAGTTCTCGCTCCTCCCAAAAGCAACGCCGGAAGCAACGACGGTTCCGGTATCGTCCTCTCGTCCCAACCCGGCTCCAAGGTTGGAATGCCGGGCGGCGGCAAAGGGTCACTGGCCATGTCGCCATCCGGTGGAGACAAGCCGGGCCTCGGCGGATCCGGCGGAGGCGCAAGCATCGGTCACGGCGAAGGTCCCGGCAGCGGTTTGAATGGAGCAGGCTCAGGCGCAGGCAAGACTGGAACAGGCGTTGGTTCAGATCCCAACAAGAACGTCCGTGCCGGAATTTCTCCCACGCCCGGCCCCGGAGGCGCAGGTAACGCCGCCACCGGTTCTCCCGCCGTTCCCGGCGTCGACGTTCGCGGCGGCAGCACAGCGGTCGTCAATCTCCCCAGCTTCGGAGCGGACAGCAGCGCTCCCACTTCTCCCGATCATTCCCCGGCAATGCCGAACGAAGGCCCGGCCATCACCATCGTCGCCACCTCGCGCTCCGGCGGAGCGTTCGATTTTTACGGCAAGCTCCCCGGCGACAACTACACCGTCTATGTGGATACTTCTCTCGGCACGGTCGTGATGCAATTTGCCGAAGTTAATCCCGCCGCACACTCTGACGCTGAAACGCTGGTTGGCCCGCGAGGCTATGTCACGGGATTGCCCCCCAACCTTCCCCACGCCCGGGTCGTCATCAAATGCCGACTCGACACTTCCGGCAAACTGCAGAATCTCCAGGTCCTCGAACCCGGGCCAGCTATGATGACTGCAAAGATTATGGCCGCCCTGCCGCGTTGGAAGTTCCGCCCAGCCATGCGCGGCACGCGCCCGGTCGAAATTAACGCCATCCTCGGCTTCAACATCAACACCGACGACCGCTACTAGCTGGGTGCCACTCCCCTGCGCAGAAAACTCGTGAATGCCAGGGATACCATGGAAGAGCGGCGCTTAAGCGCCGCGTGAAGCGTCACAAAAAGCAACCGGGCTTTAGCCCATTGTGACATCCAACCTTGTCATCCACAGCCTGCTAATCCGATCATGCGAGCGGAGACATTGCGCGAATGCAGTTTTTTCGCGCTCAATGCAGAGCCAAGTCCCATGAAGTCAAGATTTTGCCCGCAAATTATTGATTGCAAGAGATTACTTTGCATTTTCTCGCCAACATGATGATTTCAATAGATCAAGGGGGAGGGGGTATCCCTAGTTACAAGAACGCAAACAGCCTTTTTCCTGAAACGAGACTCAATTTCGACGTATGTTTTTCACAGCCCCTACTAGGCTTGCAGCCGCAACCTCGCCAGCAGCGCATACGCTTTGCGGAACCACGGACGCTCTCTCCGGCGCTGGTACCCCGGCATGGTTGGTCTTTTGTCGAGAATTTTCTGTGCCCATGCTCGAGCCTCTTCGGCACGGCCCTGCGACTGCAGGAACAGAGCGTAGTTGTAGTAAGTCTCCGAACTCGTCGAAATCTTCGTCGCCTGCTGAAACAGCACCTCGGTCTTTTCCGCCTGTCCGGTTTGCGCGTAGGCATGAGCCAGCAGCCCCTTCGCGCGTTGAAAATCGTAATTAGGATCAGCCGCAACCGCGCGCTCAAGATCAGGAACCGCCGCAGCGAAATCGCCCAGTTCGACCTCAGCGATGCCGCGGCGGTAGAAAGGATCGGCCGAATCGGTTCGCGACGAGATGGCCTTATCGTAGCAAGCGCGCGCCCGGGCAAAATCCCCGTCGTCAAGATAGAGCAGGCCGAGTTCTTCGTAGTTGCCGGCCGAAGGATTATCCAGAATGGCCCGCTCCAGTTCATGAATCCGCCGCCGCCGCGGGAACGCCTGAAACGACCCGCGCAGCAGCCCAGCATCGGGAATCACTTCCGCAACGATGTAAATCAGCGCCCCAATCCATCCCAGAAACACAATGATAAAAATCCAGTAAGTATCCGGCCGCCGGCGAATGAAGTGAACAATCGCCACCGCCTGCAGAATGAATCCCCACCCGCCGAGAAAAAAGAGAAGTGATCCCATGGTCAACGCGATATGACAGCGAAGAATATCACGGGCCTTCACGGATGCTAGAATCAGCGGTGGTCAACTCCTTCACGCGCCCGATCCGGCTTCTCGCTTCCGATATTGACGGCACTCTGCTGAATCCACAATTCCAGATTTCCGACGACGACCTCGCAGCACTTCGCCAAGCCCATGATTCCGGCATAGAAGTCGTACTAGTCACCGGACGCCGCCACACCTTCGCCCTGCCCATCGCAAAACAATTGGGTTTCGATCTATGGCTGATCAGCTCGAATGGCGCCGTAACTCGCTCCCTGGCCGGAGAAACCTTCCATCGCGACCTGATGCCGCGCGGGATCTGCCTTGAGTTGTGCGGGACCATGCAAGCTTTCCGCGGCAATACCGTTCTTACCTTTGACAAAGAATCCAAAGGCGCAATTGTGCTCGAACACCTGGACGACTTGAACGCCAGCATCCGGCGCTGGCTGGAAAAGAATATGGCCTACATCGAGTTCGTGGTGCCCATCGAAAACGCGCTGGTGAGCGACCCCGTGCAGGCTATGTTCTGCGGCTCCATGGAGCGGATGAGCGCAGCGTTGCGTACGCTTGAAGCCAACGGCATGAAAGGACGGATCACGGTGCTGCGCACAGAATATCCCAACCGCGATTTGTCTATGATCGATGTGCTGAATGCCGGCTGTTCCAAAGGCCACGCCCTCGAGCGCTGGGCCGCGCACCGGGGTTATAAGCGCGAGCAGGTCATGGCCATCGGTGATAACCACAACGATGTGGAAATGCTTGAGTTCGCCGGCCATCCGGTTATCATGGGGAATGCCTGCGAAGAGTTGCGCGGGCGCGGTTGGAGCGTAACCCTGGGCAATGATCGCTGCGGCGTAGCCGCGGCTGTTGCAGACGTAGTGGGCAGCTAGGATCTCTCGCATGAAGAAGCCAATCCAGATCGTGCAATGGGCAGCCGTCGTCGCCCTGTTCGCCGCAACGGTGCTTCCCAGCTCAGCCGCCGACGTAGCCGTGCTGCGGAACGGATTCTCCATTCGCCACGAGCGCCGGCAGGTCATTGGCACCGTCACTCGACTGTATATCGATGGTGACAACTCGAGTTTTGTGGATGTGCCAACTGCAGAGATCGACCACTTCGAAGCTCTGCCGGCGGAATCATCGCCGCACGAAGCGGCTAAACACAATCCCGCACATTCGCAATCTCCTACAGAAAGCTTCCAGCCTTCGACGGATCTAAACGAGGTAGTAAGAACCGCGAGTGGAACCTACCATCTGGATCCGGATCTGGTGAGCAGCGTGATTCGCGCCGAGAGCGGCTTTAATGTGCGAGCGGTATCGCCAAAGGGCGCGCAAGGACTGATGCAGCTGATGCCCCAGACCGCTTCAGAGTTGGGCGTGCAAAATGCATTCGACCCGCAAGCCAATGTGGAAGGCGGTACGCGCTATCTACGTGAACTCCTGGAGCGCTATGACTTTGATCTGATCAAGGCGCTGGCCGCCTACAACGCAGGCCCGCAGCGCGTGGAACAATACGGCGGTGTCCCTCCTTATTACGAAACTAAAGCCTACGTAGCGCGCATCGTGCGCGACTTCAACAAAAAGAAACTCGCGGCGAAAACAGTCGCCCAACCCGCAACTCCGGGAAGTTCGAGAAGCAAGGCAACGGGCACGTCGGTTCGAGCGGCCAAACCGCATAAGTCAGTTCCGCAAACCCAGGCGAAAGCGACCCCCGCACCCAGCCAGTAAACCACGCCTTTGTTTGACCCTCCACTCCCGCTCATTTACCTTGAGAGTGCCGTTTCCGCTTCGCGTTGCGAAGGTCGCGGCGCGAGGCTGCCCCTTCATGGACAAAAAGCGCATTCTGGCCAGCACGGTGGTGTTCCTCATCCTGGCCGTTCTGCTTTACTTGCAATACCGTCACTGGCAGAGCTTCGACTGGGGTACGTTCTGGAGCCAGACTCACCGGATCAACAAAGTAAAAGTATTGCGCGCGATTGGGTGGATATACATCGGATATATCTTGCGGGCGTTGCGCTGGAAGATTTTTCTAAAACCAGTCCGACCGAAAGTGAAGACGATGGAACTGGTGTCTCCGACTTTGATTGGATTCACTGGACTAGCTCTGCTCGGGCGCGCGGGAGAATTTATCCGTCCCTATCTGATTGCCCGGCGCGCTGACCTTCCTTTCTCCTCGCAGCTGGCGGTGTGGACGGTGGAACGCATTTTTGATATTGGCGCGTTCACCGTACTGATCGTGCTGGCGATTTTTCTGCCCAGTGCATTACCCGCGATTCCCCATCCGGAGTACTACCGGCGCTTCCAGGAAGGCGGTTTTTTTCTGGTCGGCATCGTGCTGGTAACCACGTTGGCCGCGATCGTAATCCGGCGTAGCGGAGACGCGGTGGCGCGGTGGGTGGAAGAGAAATTCGGGCACCTCTCGTCGAACTTTGGCCACCGGCTGGCTCAGAGGGTACGCGAGTTCGGCGCGGGACTTGACACCATTCATGGACCCGCGTCAATGTTTTGGCTGAGTCTGGTTTCGGTCGGGATGTGGTACCTCATCGCGCTCGCCTATAAGGAAGTGACGCACTCCTACGGCACGGCGGCGCTGGAAATTCCCGTGTCGCAGATTCTGATTCTCATGGGAGCCAGCATGGTGGGTTCGATGCTGCAGTTGCCGGCGGTGGGCGGCGGTTCGCAGATGGCGACCATTGCCGCGTTGTCCAGCGTGTTCGACGTGCCTCCGGAGATGGCGGCGAGCTGCGGAATTCTGCTGTGGCTGGTGACGTTCGCGGCAGTCGTGCCCCTTGGCTTGGTGCTGGCGCACCATGAAAGATTGTCACTGCGGAAGTTGTCGAAGGAAAGCCATCAAGCCGAAGAAGCGGAACTTGCCGGGCCAACGGCATGAAGGCGGTTGCTGTCTATTACGTAGGTACGCACTGCAAGGCGCGGCCTCACTCCCCTGTTACAATTTCTGTATTGATCCCGACCTTTCGAGTTAGCTAGACAGATTCGTTTTCGATCAACATCAGCGCCATGAAATGTCCTTTTTGCGGATTTGCGAATGACAAGGTAGTTGACTCGCGGGAGAGCAAAGAGGCGGAATCGATCCGCCGCCGGCGCGAGTGCCTGAAGTGCAGCAAGCGCTTCACTACTTACGAGCGCATCGACGAAATCCCCTACATGGTGGTCAAGAAAGACGGCCGCCGGGAAAAGTTCGACCGCCAGAAAGTTCTGAACGGCCTGCTGCGGGCCTGCGAGAAGCGGCCCGTGCCGATCAGCAAACTGGAGCAGATCGTGAACGAGGCGGAATCGTTCGTCATCGAATCGCAGGAACGCGAGCGTAAGACCAGCGAAATCGGCGAACTCATCATGAACCGCCTGCGCCGCTACGACAAAGTGG
Organism: Candidatus Sulfotelmatobacter sp.; assembly: GCA_049673585.1. Classification (GTDB taxonomy): domain Bacteria; phylum Acidobacteriota; class Terriglobia; order Terriglobales; family Acidobacteriaceae; genus Sulfotelmatobacter. The sequence goes on from JBATXV010000017.1 coordinate 146,294, forward strand.
CTTATGTGCGCTTCGCGTCGGTCTATCTGGATTTCAAGGACGTGAAAGAGTTCATGAACGAGCTGACGGATCTGGTGAAATCGAAAGAAACTGAGCCCCGTACGAAACAGACAGCGAAAAGCTAGCTGATCGGGTCGAGGCACCATGAAAGCGTTTGTCGTACTTTTCTTATTCATTGGCCTTGGGACGGGCACCATAGCGCAAGACGAGGAAACGAAGTGCTGCTGCACAACCTACGACATGTCCGTTTGCCTCTCAAAAGTTCACGATAAGGTCGACGCGGAACTCAGCACGACCTATCAAAAGGCTTTGAGATTGACGCAGAGATTCGGCGATCAGGACGTTGAGAACCTTAGGGATGCGGAGCAGAAGTGGATCGCATACAGAGATGCAGCGTGCAAAGCTGAGTACGGCTTATGGGGAAAAGGCAGCGGTGGGCCGAATGCATTCGCTATGTGCGTGATTAGGCTCACAAGACAGCGCACGAATGATCTGAAGAGTGTTTATACGAAAATGAACCGGTAGCCCTTCTATGCAGAGACGGCGTTGATATGACACACAGAGTAACTCTCATTCCCGGCGACGGCATTGGCCCCGAAGTGTCTCAGGCCACGGTGCGGATTCTGGAAGCGACTGGGGTGAAGTTCGAGTGGGAGTCGTTCGCCGTGGGCGCCGACGCCTTCGAGAAGCACGGCGAATACATTCCAAAAGAGGTCATCGAATCGATCGAGCGCACGCACGTAGCGTTGAAGGGACCGGTCACCACGCCCGTTGGCGGCGGCTTTTCCAGCATCAACGTTGCGCTGCGCCAGAAGTTTGAACTGTACGCGAACTTCCGTCCAATCCGCAATCTGCCGCACATCCCCACTCGTTACCCGGATGTCGACCTCATCATCGTGCGCGAGAATACCGAAAGTCTGTATTCCGGGCTGGAACACGAAGTGGTGCCGGGAGTAGTGGAAAGCCTGAAGATCATCACCGAGAAGGCTTCGACCCGCATCGCGAAGTTTGCTTTTGAGTATGCCCGCAAGAATCAGCGCAAGAAAATTCACGCCATCCACAAAGCCAATATCATGAAGCTCTCGGATGGCTTATTCCTGCGCTGCTGCCGCACTGTGGCCAAGCAGTATCCCGAGATCACCTACGGCGAGCACATTGTCGACAACACCTGCATGCAGCTGGTGATGAATCCGTATCAATACGACATGCTGGTCATGGAAAACCTTTACGGCGACATCATTTCAGATTTGTGCGCGGCGTTCGTAGGCGGCCTGGGATTTGTGCCCAGCGCCAACCTAGGCGACCATTGTGCAATCTTTGAAGCGGTGCATGGTTCGGCGCCTGACATTGCGGGAAAGAATCTGGCGAACCCCACCGCCCTGCTGCGCTCCGGACTGCTGATGCTGCGCCACCTTGGCGAGTACGACGCATCCCTGCAGATTCGGAACGCGTTAGAAAAGGTATATCGCCATCCTGAGAAGCTCACGAAAGATGTCGGCGGCAAGGCGGGGACATCGCAATTCGCCGACGCCGTAATTGAAGAAATGGAAAAAGCGAAGACCGCGCCAGCCGCCATCCATTAAGATATCGTCATTGTTTTGCTCGGGCCTTGCGAGTCGGTGAGGCAGAAAAGGGGCGTTATGAAGCAGAGGTTAGTCACAGGTTTGGTCAGCGGTGTGGCGTGCTGGTTTCTTTTCGCAGGCGCCGCGGCGGCGCAGGGCGGCGCATTGGTGGCGGCGGAGTACGGCGACCACGACCGGCGCGTGGATGTGACTCCGCAAGTGCGGTCGTTTCTGCACGACGGCATCCTGCAGTTCGATGTGAACGACCGGAACCTCGGTGTGGATCCGGCCCGAAATCACGTCAAAGAGCTTTTCATCCGCATCCGGCATTGGGACGGCAACGTCGAAGAGTTGCGCTTTCCCGAATATTCCCATGTAAGTCTGGCTCTCGATCCCGACCGGGGATACGAATGGCATGATCGCGAACTTCACATCATGCGCGCCTTTTATGGCGGCGGCGGGCATTTCGTCGACGTGACAGAGCAGTTGCGCACCTATAAGCACGGAGGCCAGCTCTTTGTGGTAGTGGATAACCGCAGCATGGGTGGCGATCCGGATCCCGAGGTGCACAAATTTCTGCGCGTTCTATATTTTGTTGCGGGCGAGCGGCATCAGATCGTGGTTCCTGAGCACGGCGAATTGCGGTTGCCGTAAGCGGCCCAAGCGCGCCCGCCCCGCGACTAATTTGACACATCACCGATTTCCGCCATTGACTCTCGCCGCAGATGAGAGTAGATTCGCCCGTTCTGGGGAATCTGGGGAATGGCGCGCACAACACGGCGTGTGGGGGTAATTCTTTTTCAGCTTGGCGGTCCTGACACGCTGGCTGCGATCGAGCCTTTCCTTTATAACCTCTTCTGCGACCCCGATATTATCGACTTTCCCTTTGCCCGCATTGGGCGAAAAGCCCTGGCCAAATTGATTTCGACCACGCGCGCCCACAAAGTGCAGCACCACTACGCCACCATTGGCGGAGGCTCTCCCATCCGCCGCTTCACCGAGCGCCAGGCGCGGGCGCTCGAAGCCGAACTCACGAATCAGGGTCTGGAAGCTCGATGTTTTGTGGCCATGCGCTATTGGCATCCTTTTACGCGCGAGGCAATCGCGCAACTCGAAGCAGCGCAGTGCGACGAAGTGGTCCTGCTGCCGCTGTATCCACAATATTCTTCCACCACAACGGGCAGCAGCCTGAACGAGTGGGCACGGCTGTTCCCCGGCGATGTTCCTGTACACAACGTGGACGCCTTCTACCGGCATCCCATGTACTTAGACGCAGTGATCGAAAAGATCGAAGAGGCGCTCGAACGATTTCCAATGCCGGAACGCGCTGAGATTGTTTTCAGCGCACACAGCATTCCCCTCTCTGTGATTGCGAAAGGCGATCCCTACCAGCGGCACATTGAGGAAACGGTGAGACTTCTGATGGAGCGCGGCGGATGGCGGAATCGTCACCGGCTCTGCTACCAGAGCAAGGTCGGAGCCAGCAAATGGCTGCAGCCTTCGCTGCACCGCACGCTACACGATCTCGGGGCTGAGAAGGTGCGGGAAGTTTGCATCGTGCCGGTGGCGTTCGTTTCCGATCACGTGGAAACGCTCGGCGAGATCGATCACGAGGCTCGCGAGGAAGCGCGGCGGCTGGGCATCACGCAATTCGAGATGAGCGCGGGATTGAACGATTCCCCCAAATTTATCTCGGCGTTGGCGCAGTTGGTGACGGAAGCTTTGGGCGAAGAGGTCAACGCCTGCGTTCCGGTTTGCGAATCAAGAAGACAGGCGGCCCTAGCGGCACTAGTCGCGGCTGACTAACCGCGCATTTGTTCGAGGAAAAATTTTGTTCGACCAGTAGAAAAGAGTAAAGAATTTAGGAGGTAGACTCATGCCGGAACCGGAGATCGCGAAACCCACTCCGAATCCCGAGCCCGCCAAGCCAGCCGCCGCGGGCGCGGTGGATGCTACGAAGTACGTAGGCACGCCCGCGATCGGAACCTCGAAAGCGGCGTCGGCTGGCGGACTATCCTCGCCCGGACCGTCGAATACGGAGATCGACCGCCGCCGGCGCCGTCTGGTGTGGGTCGCAGTAACTGCGTTCCTGACTGCATGGTTCCTGGCTTTCTTCCGATTCTTTCTTCCCCGCACTCTTTTCGAACCCAACACGGTTTTCAAGATTGGCTATCCCTCTGAGTTCGCTCTCGGTGTCGACACCAAGTTCCAGCAGAAATACCGCATCTGGGTCGATCGCACTCCCGACCGCGTGTTCGTGATCTATGCGCGCTGCACTCATCTCGGCTGCACTCCCGACTGGAAACCGAGCGAGAACAAATTCAAGTGTCCATGCCACGGCAGCGGCTATGACAGCGAAGGCATCAACTTCGAAGGTCCGGCTCCGCGTCCCATGGACCGTGCCCACGTGGAACTGGCGCCTGATGGGCAGATCATCGTCGATACTTCCCGGCTCTACCAGTGGCCGAAGGGACAGCCGTCGCACTTCAATGACCCGGGAGCGTACTTGCCCGGCTAAGAAACCGGAGTTTGATTGTCTCAGCGATTTAATCTGCTTGAATTGATTTAGTGTTCAGGACTTCTTATGGCTGACGAAAATAACGGCAAGAATGGCAAAGTGGGCCTGGTCGACCGCGTCAAAGATGACATTCAGGCGATGAAGGTCGACATCCCCACTAAGGCGAAGGAGCAGATCGAAGGTCTGAAAGATCCGACCAAGACTCAGGTCTACACCTCGATCTTCCGCCACAAGCACGACGACACTCCGCGCAACCGGGCTTTGGGCGTGCTTTCCAACGTGTTCCTGCATTTGCATCCAGCGAAGATTAATCGCGATGCGGTGCGTTACAGCTACACCTGGGGCATGGGTGGGATTACGTTTTTTCTGTTCATCATCCTCACCTACACCGGCGTGTTGCTTATGTTTTATTACCACCCCAGCAAGGTGCAGGCGTTCCGCGACGTGCTCTATCTCGAGCACGACGTGCCTTTCGGAAAAATTCTGCGCAACATGCATCGCTGGGCCGCTCACCTGATGGTGATTGCCGTGTGGCTGCACATGTTCCGCGTGTTTCTAACCGGCTCGTATAAGAAGCCGCGTGAATTTAACTGGAACATTGGCGTGCTGCTGCTGGTTTTTACTTTGTTGCTCTCGTTCACAGGATATTTGCTTCCCGACGATCAGCTGGGATTCTGGGCGGTAACGGTCGGCACGAACATGGCGCGCGCCACGCCGCTGCTGGGGCATGAAGGCCCGTTCGGGTCGATGCTCGGCATGACGCCTTACAACGACGTGCGCTTCGGCCTGCTCGGCGGCTCGATCGTGGATGCGAATGCGCTGCTGCGCTCCTACATCTGGCACTGCATCGGAATTCCGATTGTGGCGTCGATCCTGATGATCGTGCATTTCTGGCGGGTGCGGAAGGACGGTGGAATCTCCGGCCCCGCGCAAGTGATGCTGGAAGCGGAGGCCGACAAGCCCCGAAGAGGACCGAAAGCCGCGGGCGAGTAGCGGCGCAATGAAAAAGCAGGTTCCTCACCGGGCTTTTCAGCCCGGTTCGGAATGACAAATTGTTTTAGTAATCGACACCGAGAAAACTTATGGACTGGCGACAACTTTGGGAAATTTGTTCGGCCCCGGATAACGTGCCGATCGTGGGCTTGATTCCGCTGCTGTGCTTCTACATTTATCTGGCGTGGAAGCAGGCGCACGCCAACGACCAGCTCATCGCGCAGCTTGAAGCCGATCCCGCCTTAGCCAAGACGCATCATCGCAAGGCCTGGCCCTTCAAACCGGGCTGGCAAAAAGAAGTTCATGTCTGGCCGTTCTTGCTCCGCATCGAATTTCTCGCCGCCATCATCGTCACCATCATTCTGATGGTGTGGTCGATCACGTTGAACGCCCCGCTGGAAGAACCCGCGAATCCTAACCTGACCATGAATCCGGCGAAAGCTCCTTGGTATTTCCTCGGACTGCAGGAGATGCTCGTCTATTTCGATCCCTGGATTGCGGGCGTGGTTATGCCGACGGTAATCATCGTCGGCCTGATGGTGATTCCATATATTGATACGAACCCGCTGGGCAGCGGCTACTACACTTGGAAGCAGCGCAAGTTTTCGATTGGCACGTTTCTGTTCGGCTTCATCATTCTGTGGGTCTCGATGATCCTGATCGGAACGTTTATTCGCGGCCCTGGCTGGCAGTGGTTCTGGCCGGGGCAAACCTGGGATCACAACCGATTGATCTACGAGGTGAACCGCGACTTGCCCGATATTTTCGGCATCACGTCGAACCTGGCAAAGGGAATTTTCGGCGCGGTCGTCGTTGGCGGCTATTACTTGCTTGGCGGCTTTATCGTCTATTCGCTGTTCCGGCGATTCATGGCGAAAGACTTCAAGCGCATGAGCCTGCTGCAATTCTCTATCACTCAGTTTCTTTTGCTGACCATGGTGGCCTTGCCGCTGAAGATGGGGCTGCGCTTGCTGTGGCACATCAAGTACGTGTGGATTACTCCCTGGTTCAACGTTTAGGAGCACCGTGAAACAGTGAAGCGGGCGCGGAGTAGATCCCTCGCTTCGCGAGCAATGACAAAGAGACTGGAATGACAAACACTTTCGGAGGAAGCGGTGCCTGAACAACCCAACCCCGAGCAGGATCCGATCACAAGCAAGTCGTACGCCGCCTATTATCTGGTCGCGATGGTGATTCTGATGGCGACGTTGTTCTGGGCTTTGTGGGATGAGGCGTGGACCCAGCGTCCCTGGAAAGCTTTTCAGGAACAATGGAAGGATCGCTACAGCGCTTTCCTGAATACAGCGCGGTCGAAATCGGCCACATCGGAAAAGGACGTCGAGCAGAATCCCGATTACGTCGCGCTCAAGCAGGCCTACTCCAAGACCTATCAGGATTCGAAAGCCCAGGCTGAAGAAGCGCGCAAGAAGTTGGACGATGCCAGCGCCCGCCTGCTCGCGGTTCAGAGTGTTTTCACCGACCGGCGCGCCTATGTGAACGCGCTCACCTACGAGTTCGAAACCAGCAAGAGCAAATCGGCGAAGGCGAGCAAGCAGACCGAAATCAAGGAATACAAAGAGAAGAAAGCAACCGTCAAGTTCCCCGACGGGAGCAAGCAGACCTACGACTTCGACGAACTGGAAAAGACCTATAACGACATTCGCGATGAGCGCACGAAACTAAGCCTCGACCTCGGCGAGGTGCTCAAGCCGGTAACCGCAGCCAAGGCGAAGATGGATCAATACATCACCGACCACATGGTCGATCTCACGCCGCAACAAATCGATGGATTGAAAAGGCGGGCGACCCAATGGGATCCAGCGATTGTGCAGATTAATGTGGCCGAGGCCAACATCGTCGACCGCTGCGAATCCTGCCACATGAACGCGCGCGAGCCCTTGAAAATCACCGCCGTCTCGATGATGGCGAAAGGCGAAAAGAAGCCAGACGAGTATGCCGAGGCGTTCGTAAGCCATCCCCAGCCAGAGTTGTTACAGCTTCACGATCCGGAAAAGTTCGGCTGCTCGCCCTGCCACCAGGGCAATGGACGCGCGACCACGAGTATCGAGAAGGGACACGGCACCTACGAGCACTGGCTGTGGCCGCTGTTCCCCAAGGAAAACTCGCAGGCAGGCTGCCAGAACTGTCATGCCGCCGACATGGTTCTGGCCAGCGGCGACGTGCAGTGGCTGACCATCAACAATGGCAAGGACCTCTTCCGACAAAAAGGCTGCATGGGCTGTCATCGCTACGAGGGATATGACAAGGAGCCCGAAGATCTGAACTCGGTCAGCCAGCAGATCAAGCAGATCGAGACGCAGAAAAGAGACAACCTGAAGCAAACCGCCTATCTGATGAAGGAGGCGGATGCGGCCGAGTCGAACGAAGAAGCCAACAAGCTGAATACCCAGGCGGTCGATTTGAGAGTCGCAAACAGCAAGCTGGACGGCCGTTTGCAACAGCTCGACTACCAGTCGCACAGCCTGATGCAGGACATGAAGAAGGTTGGGCCGAACCTGAAAGATGTTCGGCTCAAGCTGAACAAGAATTGGATTCCAGTGTGGCTGAAGAAGCCTACGGATTTCCGCCCGACCACCAAGATGCCGAACTTCCGCCTGACCGATCATCAGATCCAGGCTATTTCCGCCTACATCTGGCAATCGGGATTTACCGATCCGCTTCCCAAGCACAAACCCGGCAACGCGGCACACGGAAAAGAATTATTTGAAGAGCGCGGATGCCTGGCCTGCCACTCGATCGGCGAAGGCGACCAGATGCAAGGCGGCACGTTCGCCGCGAACCTGAGCCGCGTCGGCGAAAAAGCGAATTACGATTATCTCGTCCGATGGATTCACAACGCGCGCCAGCGCACACGGCCCTATTGCCCTTACGAGAAAAAAGACATCGGTCCCGAAGATTACGCCAAGAAGGGTCTTCCCTACCTATTCGATCTTGACCACAGCCGCTGTCCCAACGATGGCCACGAGCTGCAAGTGCAGAACATGACCGTCATGCCCAGCCTGCGCCTGTCACCGGAGGATGCCGAAGACATTGCAACCTATCTGATGACGCAGAAAAAGAAGGACCCGTCATCGTATCCAGATGCTCCGTACATGGATGATCCTGCGCTCAAGGCCGAAGGCAAGAAATGGGTTCGTCACTTCGGATGCTCCGGGTGCCACGAGATCGCCGGCTTCGAAGACGAAGGCCGCATCGGCACCGAACTCACCTACGAAGGCAGCAAGCCCATCGAGCGTCTTGACTTCGCTCTGTTCACTACGGTAGCCCAGCGCGGCGGCGAAAACGCCGAGCCCATCAAAGACAAGGAAGATCTCGCGCGCCTGCCCGATGGTCCAGCAAAAGATCCTTGGTACGATCACAAAGGATTCTTCGAACACAAGCTCGCCGAGCCGAACGTTTTCGATCAAGGCATGGTCAAGACCGAAACCGAAGCGCTCCGCATGCCCAACCTGCACCTGACGAAAGAACAGGTGCTCGATCTCACAACTTTCCTGATGGGAAGCGAAGAGACTTCGCTGCCCTCGAGTTATCTATACAAGCCGGGTGACGCGCGCCACGACATTCAGGAAGGCTGGTGGATCGTCAAGAAGTACAACTGCATGGGCTGTCACCAGTTCATCCCCGGCCAGCAGACGGTCTTGATGGGGTTGAAGCAGTATCAAGATGCGCAGGAGCAACTGCCTCCGAAACTTCTCACTGAGGGCGCGCGCGTTGATCCCGAATGGCTGCGAAAGTTCCTGTCGAATCCGGCATTGAGCACCACCGACACCAACCGCGACGGCGTGCGTCCTTATTTAAAGGTCCGCATGCCCACGTTCTCGTTCTCCGACAATGAACTTCGTAAGCTGGTGCGCTTCTTCCAGGCCCTTTCGCAGCAGCCCATGCCCTACATCCCTGAGGAGGTGCCAGTCCTCACAAGTAAGGAAACCGACATGGCTCGCAGTCTGTTCTCGAGCTCCGCTGCCCCTTGCCTGAAGTGCCACGCCACCGGCGACCCCTCGCACGACAAGATCGCGACCGCGCCCAACTTCCTGCTGGCGAAAGAACGTCTGAAACCCGACTGGGTCGAGCGCTGGATCACGGACCCCCAAGCGGTCAGCCCCGGAACCTCCATGCCGTCGGGTCTTTTCAAGCAGCAGAATAATCAGTGGGTGTTTGCCGGACCGACGCCGCCGTCGTTCCAGGGCTACACGGGAGATCATCGCAAGCTGCTCACGGATTACATCTTCCAGTTAACGCCGGAAGAACAACGGAGGGTGGCTGCATCCATGCCGCACGCCAAAGCGGCAGTAGAGCGGAAGAGCGATCGCAAGCAGGCGGCGATGGAATCTCATCCAGCGGCGAGCGGCGGTTCGCGGTAAAATGGCGGGTTCGATGGCGGCTTGCCTTAGTATCGGATTGTCGTCAACCCCGAGGTGGTCATCCCGCTAGGAGCTGTCATCCCGAGCGAAGCGAGGGATCTTGGTGTTTGCCCGCGGCGGCAACACCGGCAGCTCAGGCAAGGACCAGGATCCCTCGCTTCGCTCGGGATGACAAAAGCTTTTGGCTGACTATAAGAGAAAGAAAGAAGGAAGGACATCATGAATAAGAAAACCAGTTGGATGATATCGGTCAGCGTGCTGGCTCTGTGCGGCTTGCTGCTGACGGCAGCTTGCAACAAGAAAGAGGAACAGCCCGCGAACACTATGTCGGAGCAACCGGCAATGGCCCCCGCAGCGACGCCGATCGATCCCGCAACCGTCGCGACCATCGACGGCACCGTAAAGTTTGACGGCAAGGCGCCCAAAGAAGCGAAGATCGACATGAGCCAGGATCCTGCTTGCAAGGGCATGAACGAAGCCGAAAACATTGTCGTCGACAACGGCGACCTCGCCAACGTCTTCGTCTACGTGAAAGACGGACTCGGCAACCGCACCTTCGACGTACCCAAAGACGCGGTCATGCTCGACCAGCAGGGTTGCAAATATCATCCGCACGTGCTGGGCGTGATGGCGGGACAGACCGTTGAAATCAAGAATGACGATCAGACTACGCACAACATTCATCCCACTCCGAAAGATAACCGCGAGTGGAATGAATCGCAGCCTCCGGCGACCGCACCGCTGGAGAAGACTTTCGCCCGCGAAGAGATCATGCTTCCGGTGAAATGCAACCAGCACCCATGGATGAAGATGTACATCAACGTGGTGAAGAGCCCGTTTTATGCGGTCACCGACAAGTCCGGGAAATATGAAATCAAGGGACTGCCCCCCGGCGACTACACAATCGCTTTCGTGCAGGAAAAACTCGGCGAGCAAGACCAAAAGGTAACCGTCGGTCCGAAAGAAACCAAGACCGTGGATGAAAGCTTCAAGGCCGCAGTCGAGTAGGCTGCGCTCGAGGAGCTAGTCAGCACGACATGGTCTGATAAAATCAGCTGTTCGGCATGGCGGGCTGGACCACTCGGCGCGGCCGGCCGCGCACAAAAGCAGGGACTCCTATCCCGGCTGACCCAAGGGGAGCGACTCTGAAAGCGATCCCGGCAACCTACAATCGAGCCCATCACACCTTCGCCGTGTTCGTGGCCTGCGCGACGCTGGTCGTGATCACTGCCGGCGCCTTGGTTACCAGCAACGACGCTGGACTCTCGGTTCCGGACTGGCCAACTTCCTTCGGATATCTGGTGAAGGTTCCGCATTTCGTGGGCGGCGTCCGTTACGAGTGGAGCCACCGCATGGTGGCCGGCACACTCGTGTCGCTGACACTGGCCATCGCCATCTGGACTCTGCTGGTCGAGAAGCGCCGCTGGATGCGCTGGCTCGCCGTTGGTGCTTTCTGCACGGTGATCGCGCAGGCAACGCTGGGCGGCCTTACCGTTCTATTATTCCAGCCGCCGTGGGTCTCCACCGCTCACGCCACGGTAGCGCAAACGTTTTTCTGCATCGCGGTGGCCATCGCGCTCTTTACCGGACGCAAGTGGGTTGAAGAACAACCTCGTGTGGAGGTCGACTCGCGCCACCCCAGCCTGTTCACACTGACTTTGTTTTCCATCTTCGTGCTGTACGTGCAGCTCATCCTCGGGGGGATGTTTCGCCATCACGGCATGAGTTGGTGGCCGCACGTGCTGAATGCGATGGTCGTTTCGTTCGTGCTCGCCTGGACCGGAATCCGCGCGATTTCCGCATACTCGAACATTGACGCAGTCCGCCGCCCGGCAATCGTGATGTTGTCGCTGCTGATCACTCAACTCTTCCTCGGCTTCGCCGCATTCTTAACGCGCGTTGCGTGGGGACAGGGCGCAGCTCAACCGGAGCTGCCCATGGTCGCAGCCACCGTGGCGCACGTAGCTGTCGGCGCACTGCTGCTCGCAACTACAGTAGTCCTTGCAATTCAAGTGTGGCGGAACGTCCCGGTGGCGCTGGCCGAGCGTACGCCGGAGGCGCAAAGGAACGTGTCCGTCGCGTAAGCGGTTGCCTTCGAGCGGCGACCACTGCCCGGCAACAGTCGTCCTTAGCCAGGCGGTTTTTGCTTGGCGAAGGATCTCAGCGACCACTGCTCTTTCTCGTGATGTCGAACGCAATCTCGTCGTAAACTGTTAGTGAACTAACTCAGGACGCCTCTTGGTATCGAAAGTTTCCGCATTCGCTGACGCCGCGCCGGAAGTCACTCCGCCTTCCCTCGCACCCGTCATTTCCGTCGAGGACCTGGTGCATCGCTACGGCGACCGCACGGCTCTGAACGGCGTTTCATTCGACGTGCGTCCGGCGGAATTGTTCGGACTGCTCGGCCCCAACGGCAGCGGCAAGACCACACTCTTCCGCATTCTTTCCACTCTCATGCTTCCGACCGCTGGGCGCGCCACCATCCTGGGTTGCGATGCCGCGCGCGAGCCGGCGCGTTTGCGTCGCCAAATCGGCGTGGTGTTTCAAGCCCAGAGCATCGACCTCAAACTCACTGCCTACGAGAACCTCTGGCATCAGGGACATCTCTACGGCCTGCGCGGCGCCGCCTTGAAGAACCGGATTCAAGAAATCCTCAGCCGCGTCGGCCTGGCCGATCGCAGCAAGGAGCTGGTCGAAACTTTTTCCGGCGGTATGCAGCGCCGCATCGAATTGGCTAAAGGATTGTTGCATCATCCCGGAGTTCTGCTGCTCGATGAGCCCACCACCGGCCTCGATCCCGGCGCCCGGCGCGATCTCTGGCAATACCTGCGGACGTTGCGCGACGAGGAACATGTCTCGGTGCTCGTCACCACGCATCTCATGGAGGAAGCTGAGCGCTGTGACCGTCTCGCCATCATGAACGAAGGCAACCTGGTGGCTCTCGGCACACCGGCGGAATTGAAAAGCGAAATCGGCGGGGACGTGATCCTGCTCGATGCCGCCCACGACGCGGGAGTGCTGGCCGAGCGGATTCGCGCGCGTTTTCACGTGGACACTACAGTCCTGGAAAATCAGGTTCGCATGGAGCGCGAATCCGCCCACCGCTTCGTCACCGAAGTGGTCGAGGCTTTCCCGGGAGAGATCGAGGCGATCTCGGTGAGCAAGCCGGCGCTCGAAGACGTATTCATTCGCCGTACCGGACACAAATTTTGGAGCGAAGAAAATCACCACAACCAAGAGGCGCAATCCAGTTCAGCAGATCGCAAAAGGAGGTAATGTGTTTTCTATGATGCTGGTCATCTCTCTGGCGCTCGGCATTCTTCCTCTGTTGGGCGTAGTGTGGATTTTCATGAGTGGCATGATCACCCTGTCGCCGCTATCGGCGACCGTAGACGGCCTTTTCATGAGCCTGATCCTGCTCGCGCTCTCCGGAACATTCATGCTCAATGCCTACTGGGAAATGCGCGACCGCGGCTTGCTCGGTAAGAAGAAAGCGGCGGCCCCGTCGCCGAAATCTCCCGCGGGGAAAGCGAGCTAACTTCGTGGCCACTCAAACCGCCGCCTTGTCCCGACCGGCCGCGCCGACTTCGGCGGGCATCCTGCTGCCAGCCTTCACGCTCTGGTGGCGCGAAATCGTGCGCTTCTACCGGCAGAAGTCGCGCGTCGTCGGCGTGCTCGCCTCGCCGCTGGTGTTCTGGATTGTCCTCGGCTCTGGATTCGGCAGTTCTTTCCGCTCCGGCGCCGGGCAAGCTCAGGAGCACTACATGAATTATTTCTATCCTGGCACTCTGATCCTGATCGTCCTGTTCACCTCGATCTTCGCCATGATGTCGCTCATCGAGGACCGTCAGGAAGGCTTTCTACTCTCCGTGATGGTCGCCCCCGTGCCGCGCTCGGCAATCGTGCTGGGCAAGGTTCTCGGCGGCACCACGCTGGCGGCAATTCAAGGGTTGATCTTCCTCGTCTTCGCGCCTTTCGCCGGTGTGCATCTCAATCTGCTGATGGTTTTGTCGGTGGCCGTGGTCGTATTTCTGGTTTCGTTTGCGCTAACCGCGCTCGGCTTCGCCATCGCCTGGCCCATGGATTCCACATCGGCCTTCCACGGCATCATCAATCTGTTTCTGATTCCGCTCTGGCTCCTGTCGGGGGCGCTGTTCCCCCTGTCCGGCGCCTCAGGATGGATTCGCGTCCTCATGTATTTGAATCCTCTGACCTATGGAGTCGAAGCCCTGCGCGACTTGCTTTACCCCGGGATGGATAGCAAGTTCCCGCTGCCTTCCTCGATCGCGACGCTGCTTTTATTCTCGCTGGTAATGTTTGGAGTTGCTTTCCTGATGGCCAATCGCCGCACTACGAGGCCTGCCGCATGATCGCAAGGATATCATCGCCAAAATATGATCGCTGAACAATACGCCTACTTCCCTGCTTTAATCGCGAGCCTCAACGGAGCCAGCGCAGTTCTGCTCCTCGCCGGCCGCTACGCGATTGCCCGCGGACGCATGGCCGTGCACCGCGCCTTCATGATCGCGGCCGTCGTGTCGTCGGCGCTTTTTCTGGCCTGCTACTTGGATTTTCATTATCACGTTGGCGATATCCGTTTTCTCGGCGACCACTTTTGGCACGTTATCTATCTGATCGTCCTGATTCCGCACGTAACCCTGGCCATCGTGATCGTGCCCATGGTGATCATCACGCTAAGCCGCGGTCTCCGCGCCCAATACGTTCGTCATCGCGCCATTGCGCGCTGGACGTGGCCGCTGTGGATGTACGTCAGCGTAACCGGCGTGCTCGTATACTTCATGCTCTACCAATGGTTCCCGCACAGCTAATTTTAACCACCGAGGCACAGAGACACGGAGAAGAACAAAAACGAAAACAAGCTTCAAGATTTTTTCCGTGACGGAGCCTGCCCTGAGCGAAGCCGAAGGGTGTCTCTGTGGTGAAATGATTTTTTGCCTATGTCGATCGTAAGACTAAAAATCGATGTCTCCGGCACGACAGGCGACCAAGCCTGGCGCGAGATCAACCAATTCGACCAAATCCAGAGCGCCAACTTCGGCCCTCAGTTCGGCAGCGGCGGACTTTCCGCGAGTCCTGTGGCCACGGCCTCAGCCGCGCTGCTAAGCGACCCAAAGCCGAAGCCCTACCCCAAAGGCGCCTGGATCGGTGCCGAAATCAAGCTCCAGACGCCGCTCCTGGCCCAGTACGCTGTTTCGCATTATCTGGAGCAAGACCGCGTACTCGATGCCGATGTCGTAGAGTAGTGATGACAGCTCCAGCTCCCTTGCCGACAAGAATGTCCGCGAATCCAACTCCAGCCACGCCGACCCCGGACATCCCCAAGAAACCCGGCATGTCCCGCAACCAGAAAATTCTTTTCTTCGTCACTGCCTGGCTGATCTGCCTCATGCCGTTCCTGTTCTGGTGGAACACCTGGTTCGGCCGCAAGCTCTCTGAGCAGCAGTTGACCGAATACCTGCACGACACGAAAAAGCCGCGTCACATCCAGCAGGCGTTAGTCCAGGTAGGCGAGCGCATCACGCGCCAGGATTCAACTGCGAAACAATGGTATCCGGACCTGGTGCGCCTGGCCGCCGATCCCATCGAAGAAGTCCGCAACACCGACGCCTGGGTGATGGGCCAGGACACGACGTTCGCGGCATTTCACGAAACTCTCTTGAAAATGCTAGCCGACCCCTCGCAGATGGTTCGCGGCAACGCCGCGCTGTCGCTCGTACGCTTCGGCGACGCCACAGGTCGTCCGCAGATTCTCGCGCTGCTGCAACCGGCACAAATTACTTCCCCCGAATCCGGCCGCATCCTCGACGCTGACCGCCCCGGCACCGCCATCCGCGAGGGCGGCCTGATCGCCAAGCTGCAATTCGGGAACAAGCAGATTGCAGAAATCCGCTCTCCCATTCCCGGCCGCATTCGCTCGGTAGCCGGAATCGGAGCGAATCTGGCCGCCGGAGCGGAAGTCGCGATAGTCGATCCAGCCAACGACCAGGTCTGGGAAGCCCTGCGCGGACTCTATCTTATCGGCCAACCTGACGATCTACCCGCCATTCGTCCCTACGAGCGCGACCTGCCGGACATTTCCAACGACGTGCGCCGGCAAGCGGTCGAGACGGAACGAGCAATCCGAGATAGAGCGAGTAAGTAGGTCCCCAGTTTCTCCCATCAAGAGTAAGGATCATCCTGCCTGCATCCGAATCAATCGCTCGTGCATCTAAAGTTATACGCTGAAATAATAATCTTAGCTTGTGGGAATTTATTGTTTGTCATGCAATTCGAAGTTGGGGATACAGTTCATAACAAGACCACTCAGGAAGAAGGACGCATCGTGCGGATCGCAGACCTGCCTGGTTACGGCTTGTGTTACATAGTGTCGATCGCGCCGAATCCGGTTTGGGGCGCGGAGGCCAAGGAAGCCATCTGGAAACGATCAGAAGTGACTTGCTGATCACAGTCGATGAAATTGATGTGGTCCGTTTCCTGCGTGCAAGGTAGATGGCGGAGCCATCCTTACTCCACCGCGTCCATTACCGCTTTCTCCACAGCCTTCCATGCCCCGGACCGCGGATCGACCACTTCAAAATGCCCCGCCCCAGCAATCTCGACCAGCCGCGCAACCTCTTTTATCTTTTGCTTCGCGGCAACATAATCGCGACTGAACGCCGGAGGCACCACATCATCGTCCGTGCCATGCACCAGCCACTGCCGCGCGCTGATTGCCAGCTTCATCGGGTCGGCCTCACGATAATGGTCCGGCACCTCCGCCGGCGTCCCACCCAGAAACTCCACCACTGCATCGTTGCTCAGATGCAGCGCATACGCCTGTTGCAAATCGATCACCCCTGCCAGCGCTATCACCGCCTTCACGCCGGTCTCGTGCGCCGCCAGGCAAAGCCCAAGCTGCCCTCCGGCCGAGTGCCCCATCACCACCACGCGCCGCGTGTCAAACTCATACTTTCGCGCATTCTGTAACAGAAGTTGATGACCCGCCCGCACATCCGCAAACGTCGCGGGCCAGCCTGCGCCCACATTTCCTACCCGCCGGTACTCCAGGTTCGCGGTGGCGATTCCCTTCCCAGTCAACGCCCCGCACAAATGTCCCATATACCCCAGATCGTACTTAGCCCGCCAGTACCCGCCATGAATGCAGATCGCCACTGCATGCGGTCCTTTACCTATCGGCAACCGCAAATCTAAAAACTGATTCCCATCCCCGCCATATGCCACCCGAGCGTCAGCCCGAGGTGCAGCCAAATTCAAAATGTCATCGGAAGAAGTCATGTTCGCTCGGAACTGAGGACTCGGCACTCGATACTCGATACTGGGTACCGGGTACTATCTACTCGTATCTAAGCGCCTCGATCGGGTCGAGCTTCGCCGCCCGCATCGCCGGAACCATCCCGCTCACCACTCCCACCAGGGCCAATATCCCCGTTGCCACCACCAGAATCATCGGCGACAAAATCAGGCGGATGTCTCCCGCCTCCGCATGCTTCGCCAGCGCGCTATAAAATGTCAGCCGCCCCACCGACACCGACACAAGGTACGACAACAGAATTCCCAGCACTCCTCCCACCCCCGTAATTACCAGGGCCTCCGCCAGAAACTGGAACAGGATGTCCCGCCGCCGCGCTCCCAGCGCCTTTTCCACTCCTATCTCACGCGTCCGCTGCGTCACCGTCACCAGCATCATGTTCATCAGGCCCACTCCGCCAATCCCCAGCGTCAGCGTCCCAATAAACGCCAGCAGAACTTTCAGCGCCAGTGAAATAATCCCGAACTGCGAGAGCTGCTTCTGCGCATCGAATACAAAAAGAGCGCGCTTATCGTCACTCTTGAAGTTGTGCGCTGCCGAAAGGGTATCCCGAATCGTTTGGTCCAGCCGGTCGTGATTCAGCCCCTGCGAATCCATCCAGATTCCATCGAGATAATGATTGTCTTTCAGCACATTCATTGCGTTATATGGAATGTAGATCGTCCGGTTATCGTCGTCGTCCCCCTCCTGCATCCGCGGCTTTACGACTCCCAACACCTGGAACTCCACTCCATTCAGCCGGATTTCCTCACCCACGGCCGGCATCCCCGAAAACAGCTTGTCCTTCGCCTCCGACCCAATCACCGCCAGCAACCGGTGCCGCTCGTTGTCTTCCTCGTCGAGAAAGCGCCCTTGATCCATGTCCAGATTCCAGATCTCCTGGATCGCCGGATCCATGCCCAACACCGGCAGCGTGAATGCACGGTTTGCGTTCTGGACCGTCGCATCTTTTTGCGACATCCGCACCACGTGCTTGCACAGCGGCACATTGTTCCGTAGCAACTCCACATCATCATTGGTGAAGCGCACCTCGACTCCCGCCTTGCCCCCTCCCGCTTGCTCCGACGTTCGCCCCGGAAATATTCCCACCGCAGTCGCGCCAAAACTCTGAAAAATATTGGTGATTGCCTGCCCGAACCCGTTCCCGTACGCCAGCAGCAGCACTACAGTCGCAATCCCCCAGGCCATCCCCGCCATGGTGAGCGTAGTCTTGCGCAAATCGTGCCGCATCGCCGCAAAAGCCTGTCCCAACAAATCCCGATGCATAAAAGATTTACCTTTTTAACCCCGTGCCCCCTGGTGTGAAGGATTGATTCTGATCCGTGTGAATCCGTGGCGAAAGGTCTTTTGGTACCAGGTACTCGTTACTAGGTACTCGCTACTCCTTTCGCAACGCCTCCACCGGCTGCAGCATCGCCGCCCGCCGCGCCGGATACAATCCCGCCACCACTCCCGCGACCGCCAGCGACACCACCGCCAGCGCCGCCGTCGACGCCACCAGCTTGGGCGGATCAAATCCACCCCCCAGATTGACACCCGACAGCAACGCCATCAGCCCCGCCGCCAGGCCAATTCCAATCGCCCCGCTCAGCAAAGTCAGAAACGCGCCCTCGACAAAAAACTGGAACATGATGCTCGCATTCGTCGCGCCCAGCGCCTTGCGCAATCCAATCTCCTGCGTGCGGTCGGCCACCGCCACCAGCATGATGTTGATGATGCCAATGGCCCCCAGCCCCAGCGTCACCAGGCCGACGCTGCCCAAAAACGCATTCATGGCGTCGAAAATCTTACCCACCTGGTCCACCGTGTTTACCGTATCCCATTCGTCGAACGAATCCGGATTACTAGGATCAAACCCGTGGTTCCGCGCAATGATCCGGTGCACTTCCTGCCGCGCCGCTTCATGCAACGCCCGTGTCTTCGGCTGGTATTCGATCATGCTGATCACATCCGGAGCTTCCCCCACGTTCGTCAGCCGAAAATATTCCCTCATCGAGCTGAACGGCATGAAGCACTTGAGATTTTGCGTATTGTTATCGCCGTGTCCAATGCGCTGCAGCGTTCCGATCACCTCAAACTGCTGCCCATTCAGCAGAATCGTGCTGCCGACCGCCGGCCGCCCAGGAAACAGCGTCCGCTGCGTCTCATCCCCCAGCACAATCACCGCCCGCGCCTGCGCCACATCCATCGCATTCAGCCAGCGCCCTTCCTTGATCGGCAGGTAACGGATTTTGTTAAACATCGCCGGCACTCCCATCAGATCGCCGCTCGACTGGAAGTAATCACTCACCGCGCGAATATCGTTGCGCCGGATCACTGGCGCCACCGCTCCCACGCTCGGAGCCTGCGACAAAATGTCCTGGTAATCCCGGTCCGTCAGGTAGTACTGCCGCAGAGCCGTGAAACTCCCCTGCATCATCGGAGCCCGGCTCGACCAGATGAACATTACGTTTTCGCCCAGCGTGTCGAACTGCCTCTTGTTTCCCGACCGGAATCCCTCGCCCAGTCCCACCAGCAGCAGCAGCGAAAACACTCCCCAGGCAATGCCAAACATGGTCAGAAACGACCGCAGCTTGTGCCCCCACAGCGTCCGCAGGGTCTGCCCGAAAATGTCGAAAATCAGCCGCACTTCTGTATTATACGGGCTGCGGATCAAGGCTCTTTTTTAGGAAAGTCTGCGATGAAACATCTCTGGAGAGCGGTGATCGAAGTCTCGTTTATCGTCTTCCTGTTCTATTCCAATCTCTTGATGGGAGAATTCGAGCGCTCCGGAATGGGCCAGAAGAAGGGCATAGCTTGGGCAATCAGAGATGTGTTTACGATGGCCAATTTTGAGATCGCCATGGTCGCCGCACTCATCGGTTACATCCTCTTCGAATTTCTCCGCGAGAAATTCTAAGCAAAGGGTAGGGCCAGGTTTCCTCTAAGTAATCGTCAACACTAGGCTGCCGCTGGTCCCGCCGCTGGTGCAGCCCAAATCTCCTGAGTTTCCGCCGGGAGTGTCGACTGCCACATCGGCTGTTCCAGCAGCGGAGATCACAGCGGCGGTGATCGTTGCCTGCAACTGCGTGCTGCTTGTGACTACCGTGCTGAGCTTCGTCCCGTTGATAACGACCACTGAAGACGACACAAACTTAGCACCATACACGTTGAGAACAAATCCGGGCTCTACTTCAGCGAGAGTAATCGTGGTGGCGGAAAGAGATCCAATGATGGGGGCTGGCCGAGCACTGCCGCACAAGGGATTGAGTGCATTGCATCCCTGGAACACGAGCGCGGCCAGCACAAGCGCACTGAGAGTCCGCAGGAAGGCGCCGATTCTCCTCATATGGAATCGTACATCAGATGGAGTAAGAGCGGGCGGTTAATGGCTGCTACTGCTTCTGGTTCCAGACGTACAAGTAATTCACGTCAGTGGCAGTGGCAACATTGCGGTCGCCTTTGTGGGTGGCGCGATTCAACGCGGCGCGAACTTTGTCCTTGCCCTCCGACAGATCAGCCAACGGCACCTTCAGTGCCACACCCTCTTTTAACTGATCGAGATCCGAGAGGATCTTTGTGACGATCTCCTTGTGCTTGCCATTTCGACCTTGAGGGACATCGATCTGCGCCATCGTGCGGAAATTCATCGGGGATTTCTGGGATCGAGGGGTCATCGACACCTCCCTCCACTTGCGTTAACCTAACGTAACGTAATCGTAATATCAAAGCTTCGACTCGTGCAAGTAAAATTATTCACTCCCCACCGGACGTGGCGACGCGGTGCCGTGAAAGCTCTCTACCGAAAGGCACGTTATTTCAGGAGGTTAGGTCGCGCAAAAGAAAAAATCGTCGGCCTAACCATGTGACCCGTAAGGCTTCCAGTCTGCTACCGTTTAAAGCAGCAAAGGGAGCGATGGTCATGCAGAGTTCAAAACCGCATTTTGAGCAGATTCCAGTCGAGGTCGTGAAAAAGATTACCGAAGAGTTCCACGACGACGTCGCCGGAAGCCACAGCGCGACTACAGGAACTTCGCCGAGCAGGTCGAGGCCACAGCGCTCGGCTTCGCTGGGCAGGCAACCGAAAGCGCGTCTAACCGCGGCACTCCCGGGGCCGGGAATAAACTGCTCGATCTGCGGCAAGCCAGTCGCGGTTGAAACCGCCAAGACAGATGAAGCTGGGCAAGCCGCCCACGACGACTGTTATCTCCTGAAACTTGGTATCAATGCCGGCCCCAGCTCCGTGCACGCGTCAAAGCAGGCACAGCGTCCCGGCACATCGTAGCGCAGGCAAATCAAACGCCAGAAATCAGAAGCAGGATGCCGCATTCAAGTGTCTCCGGAAGCTGATCGAGGCACCGAGGAATATCGCCCATGGAGCCCGATGCCGAAAGGAGAGCAAGGATCGCCGCCCTCGATGAGGAAATAAATGCCATTTACTTTGCCGACCGCCGCTACTGGGAGCAACGCAAGGATGCCACTCATGATGCTCGAATCGAACACCTGCGAAGGCAGGACCGCTTAGAGGAAATACGTAAAGAGCTTTATCAACTGCGATCTGCGTAAAACTGAGCCCACTAGCCCCTACTCCGAAGTCTTGAACTCCATATTCTCATCCACTGAGAGTTCTGCCGGCGTGCCCGAGCCGTCGTCCCCGGACCGCATAGCGACCACGCGAAATCCGCTCGAGCTGGTCTCGATTTCATAAGTATAAGGAGGACGCTGCCGCATGGTAACGGCGTGGCTCGCGATCAACTCGTCAAGCGAAGCGTATTTCCCTTCGCTGGCGAAGTACAGCCGCTCCGCCGAAGCAATCCCGATCAGGTCACTCTTCACCCCGGTAATGTTGATGGCAGCCTTCGGGTTGTTCGC
The DNA here is from genome assembly GCA_049673585.1 of Candidatus Sulfotelmatobacter sp. GTDB lineage: Bacteria > Acidobacteriota > Terriglobia > Terriglobales > Acidobacteriaceae > Sulfotelmatobacter. Next base: position 167,930 of record JBATXV010000017.1, read on the forward strand.
CCCTGCCGCAGCCGATGAGTTCTGCGCCTGCCGGGAATAAATGTACATCCCGACCCCCAACGCGATAACCAGGCTGAGAAAACCAAACACGCGGCCCATGTGTCCCTCCCCATGTCTCTAACTAACGCCAATTCCACCGCGAAATCGGGTGTGAGACAAGTAACCGGAGTCCACCGACCTGCTCCCAGTCCTGCCAACGACTTGCCGGAAATGCTCAGGCGAAACCCGCCAAAATGCAGACAGAACGCCGATTCCACGCGATTTTTAGCCCGCACTTGGAGTAAAGTTCCAAGGCATATGAGTCGATCCCGACCAGATTCGCCGGCGCTGAATCCGCTCGTCGTCCTGGCCGGCGTCATCCTGATTCTCTACTTTGCCCGCGCCGTCCTCATCCCTCTCGCACTCGCCATCACCCTCAACTTCCTGCTGACTCCGATGGTCCTCTGGTTCCAAAAGCTTGGTTTGCGGCGCGGTCCCGCGGTCGCGCTGGTAATGCTGATTTCCATCTCCGTCGTCACCGGCGTGGGCTGGGTGGTCACCGATCAATTGCTCGAAGTCGCGAGCAATCTCCCCAGATATCGCCTGCATATCCATAATAAGATCGAGGCTCTTCACTTCCCGCCCGACAGTGCGCTCGGCCGCGCCGCCGACAGCGTGAGCGAAATTGGCAAGGATTTCGGCTCCGGCGTCACTCCCGCGACTCCGCCCGCCGGCCTGACTGCGCAAGCTTCCCCGGCCAGAACCCCGTCGCAGCCAGCAGCGTCGGCGCCCGTGCCAGTGCAAGTTGTCGTGCCTCCCGCCAGCGGTCTGCAATATCTCAGCCAGATGCTCGGCAAAGCTCTCGTGCCGCTCGGCACCGCAGGCATGGTTCTCATCTTCACCGTGTTCATCCTGGTCACGCAGGTCGACCTCCGCAACCGTGTTCTGCGCCTCGCCGGAGTGGCCCAGTTGAACACCATGACGCTGGCTTTAGACGACGCCGCCAACCGCGTCAGCCGCTACCTCGTGGTTCAGTTCCTGGTAAACGCCAGCTACGGCCTTTGCTTCGGAGCTGGCCTATTCCTGATCGGCATTCCCAACGCCATCCTCTGGGGAATCTTCGCCGGCGTTTTCCGCATCGTGCCCTATGCTGGAGTCCTCACCGCGACCGCGTTCCCTCTGGTATTGTCTCTCGCGTTATTCGACACCTGGGGACCGCCAGTCTTAGTCATCCTTTTATTCGTGCTGCTTGAGTTGATCACCACCAATCTCGTCGAGCCCCTGCTCTACGGCGCGCGCACCGGAATCTCCGCCCTGGCTCTTCTAGTAACCACCGTCTTCTGGACCATGCTCTGGGGATGGGCCGGCCTCGTCTTAGCCGTGCCGCTCACCGTTGTTGCCGTCGTGCTCGGGCGTCACGTCCCACGCCTTTCTTTCCTGCACATCCTGCTGGGCGATGAAACTGCTCTCTCTGTCGAGGCTCAGTTCTATCAACGCCTGCTGGCTCTCGACCAGGAAGACGCGCGTGCCATCGCATTGAAGTTCCTGCAAACCCACCCACTTGTGAGCCTCTACGATCAAGTCCTCGTTCCCGCGCTGACCTTGGCCGAACAAGACCGTCACAAAGGCGCATTGGACGAAGCCCGCGAGTCCTTCCTGTTTCTGAGCGTAAGCGAAATCGTGTCGGAGCTGGCCGTTTACCGCCCGGAAGAAGTAGCACCAAAGCGCAGAGGCTTGAGATCGCGCTGGCGATCCACCCAGCGACCGGACATGCCCTCGACCATGGCCGAGCCAGCGCCCTCGACCGTCCGCATTTTCTGTCTCGCAGCCAATGATCAAGCGGATGAAATCACTTCCTCCATGCTCGCCCAGTTGCTCGAGCGCGCCGGCCACGGCGTCCTCTCGCTCCCCGTCGCTTCTCCCGTCGAAGAAATCCTGACCAATCTTCTCCCCGAGCCCCAGGACGTAGTCTGCATCTCCGCCGTCCCGCCCTTCGCCTTTGCCCAGGCGCGCACTCTCTGCCAGCGCATCCGCATCCACCTGCCGCAAATAAGGATCATGGCCGGCATCTGGGGATTCTCGGGCGACCTCGACAAAGCCAAAGAGCGCTTCGGCAGCACCCGTCCCGATCGCGTCGTAGCCTCGCTAGCCCAGGCCGTCGAGCAAATCAGCGACTGGCACAACGCCGCGGTAGCGTCAGAACCAGCAGCCAGCTCCGCCCTCGATCCCGCCGAACTCTGACTCGTTCGCGGCTGGGTTGTGCAAAATCCTTCATCTTGACAGCGCATCTTTGCAGAGCCAACATGGCGACACCCACCCTGGCGTCTTCAGCGCGAACGCCCGCTTCAGACTTGGGAAGCCCACTTCGCCGAGAGCTAAATCAGACGGATCGGAAGGAGAAAATTATGACTCAACTGAACGGTTGGAAAACAGCTTGCATCGTCCTTGCGTTTTGCGCCGCGACCGCAAATCTTTCGCCCGCGCAAACCTTCACCACTTTGGACGCTTCAATCCCTGGATCCTCCAGGCCGCAATCGCCTCTGGTCCAGTCCATTGACGGAAACCTCTACGGGGAAGCTAACAGCATTTTCAAAGTCACCCCCTCCGGCACAGCGACCCTGGTGAACGGCAAATGTGACACTCTCGGTTGCGTTGGTGGCCTGGTTCAAAACCCCAACCAGGACCTCTATGGAACGTCGTCGTCAGGCGGCACGTTCAATTGTGGTGCCTTCTTCGAGATGACGCCAAACGGCACCGTGTTCGTGATGCACGACTTCGCCTGCGGTTATGACGGGTCAAGCCCTCGAGGGGGATTGGCGGAGGCCAGTAGCGGCAACTTCTACGGTACAACACTAGAAGGCGGAGGCTTTGGCTACGGAACAGTTTTCGAAGCAACTCCGAGTGGCACCGTGACCACGCTCGCCGAGTTCCACGGTCCCGATGGCGAAAGTCCCTACAGCGGGGTTGCGCTCGGCGTTGACGGAAATCTCTACGGAACGACGGCTCTGGGCGGCGCAAATGGTTATGGCACCTTCTTCAAAATCACTCCCGCGGGTGTCCTGACTGTGCTGCATGACTTCGAGGGTATTGACGGTGCGAACCCGCAGGCCAATCTCGTGGAAGCCAGCAACGGCAACTTTTACGGCACCACGACCTACGGAGGCGTCAACTACACCTGCTTCCAGGGTTGCGGCACAGTCTTCGAAGCCACCCCCGCCGGCGTAGTCACGGTACTCCACAGCTTCGACGGCACCGATGGCTCAGAGCCCCAATCAGCCCTGGTGCAAGCCACTGACGGAAATCTCTATGGGACCGCGGCTGGTGCCTTGAACTACGAGTGCACCCCCGGCTCTGAGTGCGGTACGATTTTCCAGATCACCACCACCGGCGCGTTCACCGTGTTGCACAGCTTTTCCGGAAGTGACGGCGCAAATCCTATCGGGGGGTTGGTGCAGGCGACCAACGGAACCTTGTATGGCACGACCTACAACGGCGGTGCGGGCTACGGGACGATCTACAGCTTATCGATGGGCCTTGGCCCGTTTATCGAAGCCGTTCCTCCTCGCGATGCCGTGGGGCACAACCTGATCATCCTCGGCAGCGACCTGACGGGCGCAACCAGCGTCACCTTTAATGGCACCCCGGCCACATTCACCGTGGTCTCGGCCACCGAGATCAAAACCACCGTCCCCGCCGGGGCAATCACAGGTCCGCTTGTGGTCACCACACCCGGTGGCACCCTGTCGAGCAACGTGATTTTCCGAGTGCCCTGATTGATGCCATAGAGGCAGGACCCTCCACTGAAAAGGGTGCTGCCCTTGCCATCACCAAATGTCCGCCGAACCTGAACTGCCGCGAACGCACAACATAGTCATCCTCACCGCAAGAAACGAATCGGGCAAGGCATAATCCCCAGAGTTTTCTCACCCATCCCGCACATTTCCTTTCTCTCCCCCGCAAAATTCCGCTATTCTCTACCCCGGATGACTACGCTGCCTCTTTCCGAACTTCTCGGCGCCACGGTGTATGACCCGTCCGGCGCGGCAACCGGACATGTGCGCGAAGTCACTCTCGCCCCTCAGGAAGATCGCAACCGCATCGCCTCCTACATCGTCAAAACCAAATCCGGCAACCGCGTGCTTCCCTTCTCCGCCGTCACCACCATCAACGGAGACATTCACACTTCCACCAATCCCGCCGAATGGCCCGCCGCCAACGGCGCCGAAGGATTATTTCTTCTCGAGCGCGATCTCCTCGATCAGCAGGTCATCGATGTTCACGGACGCAAAGTCGTCCGCGTCAACGATGTCGACCTGCAAGTGGACTCTCTCACCGAAGCCGGTCACCCTCACGCCATCCTCCGCGTCCAATCCGTCGATATCGGCGCCCGTGGCGCCATCCGCCGCCTTCTCCGCGGGCTCGCGCCCCGCGCCGCTCTCCACGTCCTGCTCCAGCGAATTCCCCCCCGCACCATTCCCTGGAGCTTTGTCGATCTCATCGAAACCGATCCCGCCCGCCGCGTCAAACTCAAGATCTCCAACGAGGGCCTCGCCACTCTCCATCCCGCCGACATCGCCGACATCGTCGAAGACCTTGCTCCCGATGAGCGCGAAGCCGTCTTCCGCACTCTCGATGAAGATGTGGCCGCCGAGACTCTCGAAGAGGTCGAGCCCAGCGTCCAGAAATCCATCGTCGAATCCCTCGGTTCCGAACGCGCAGCCGACATCGTCGAAGAAATGGATCCCGATGCTGCCGCCGATCTCCTCGCCGATCTCCCGCAGGATCGCACCGAACAAATCCTCGTTCAGATGGAGCCCGAGGCCAGTCAGGAAGTCGTCGAACTCCTCGAGCACAAAGAAGAGACCGCCGCCGGCCGCATGACCACCGAGTTCCTGGCCCTTCCAGTCACCGCCACGGTAGAGAACGCCATCGGCGTAATGCGCGAGTTCGAAGGCGGCATCGAAACAGTGAGCACCATCTATCTCGTCGACTCCCACGGCACCCTGGTCGGCGCCGTCCCTCTCGTGAAGTTAGTCCTCGCCCAGTCCGATACTCCACTCCTGTCTCTGATCCAGGACCCTCTGGTCTCTACCCACAAAGAAACCAGCGACAACGAAGTCGCCGAGCTCTTCGACAAATACAATCTCGTAACGCTCCCGGTAATCGACGAACACAACAAACTAGCCGGCGTAATTACCTCCGACGACGTAATCACCATGCTCCGCAGCAAACTATAGGCATCAAGCTCCGCGCGTGTCGTCGTCCTGAGCGGAGCCGTTTTTCAGGCGAAGCGAAGGATCTCCGCGCGCACGGGACCCGGACGGAGACAGTTGGCACCTTACGTACCGCACCTCTTATAATCATCGTTCTCACAGGAGACCCCCTTGCCCTTCGACGACCTCCGCCAATGGATCGCCGCTCTCGACCGCGCCGGCGAACTAAAGTGCATAAAAACTGAAGCCGACCCAATCCTCGAAATCGCCGAGATCACCGACCGCGTGAGCAAATCAAAAACCGGAAAACCCGGAGGGTCAGCCCTTCTATTCCAAAACATCAAGGGATACCCCAACCATCAACTCCTCATCAACCAATTCGGCTCCGAAGCCCGCATGAAACTGGCCCTCGGCGTAAAATCCTTCGATGAATTCGCCGACCGCATCAAGATGTTCCTCGACGTGAAATCTCCCCAAGGTTTCCTTGACAAACTAAAAATGCTCCCGCTCCTGACCGAGGCCGGAAAGTTTTTCCCCAAGACCGTCCCCACCGGCCCCTGCAAAGAAGTAATTGAGCGCGACAATTTCTCCTTACTAGATTTCCCCATCCTGCAATGCTGGCCCCAAGATGCCGGCCGCTTCATCACCCTCCCCTGCGTAATCACGCGAGACCCGAAATCCGGCAAACGCAACGTAGGCATGTACCGCCTCCAGGTCTACGACGCAAAAACCACGGGCGCGCATTGGCAACGGCAAAAAGTAGCAGCCGAACACTACCGTCAATCCCTAAGAAATGCTGGGAGGGGACCTGCCGCTACCACCGCGAAAGAGGGTGCCCCATCTTTCGCGTCTTTTGCGAAAGGTGGGAACTCCGCGGCCGTAGATCTAATGGCCCGCACCTCCGGAGGCCAAGTGCTCTCCGAGAAAAATCATCCCAAGGGCCGCCTGGAAGTCGCCGTAGCCATCGGCACCGACCCCGCCGTAACCTTCTCTGCCATAGTCCCCGCCCCTCCCGACGTCGAAGAATATTTAATCGCCGGCTTCCTTCGCGCCGCCCCAGTCGAATTAGTAAAGTGCGAGACGGTCGACCTCGAAGTCCCCGCCACCAGCGAAATCGTTCTCGAAGGCTACGTCAACCTCGACGAACTCCGCACCGAAGGCCCTTTCGGAGACCACACCGGCTTCTATTCCCTCGAAGATCTCTACCCTGTCTTCCACGTGCAATGCATCACGCACCGCAGAGATCCCATCTACGCCACAACAATCGTCGGCAAGCCACCCATGGAGGACGCCTACATGGGCAAAGCCGTCGAGCGCGTCTTCCTCCCGTTGATGCGCCTCACCATCCCTGAATTGATCGACATCAATCTACCCATCGAAGGCGTCTTCCACAATCTGATGATCGTCTCCATCCGCAAGTCCTATCCAGGCCAGGCCCGCAAAGTGATGAACGCCATCTGGTCGCTGGGTCAAGCCATGTTCACAAAAGTAATCATCGTGGTCGACGAAGACGTGGACGTGCAGGATCTCGCCGACGTCACGCTCAAGGTGCTCAACCACATCGACCCCGAGCGCGATATTCAATTCACGCTCGGCCCCATCGACTCGCTGGACCACGCAAGTCGCCTCGCCAACTACGGCTCCAAGATGGGCATCGACGCCACCCGCAAGTGGCCGGCTGAGGGCTTCACCCGCCCCTGGCCCGATGAAATTGTGATGGATGCAAAGACAAAGGCGTTAGTCGACAGCAAGTGGGAAGCGTTAGCCAAAGAGCTAGGACTGAAATGACGGTGGCCCATTCAAGCCGTCCTTTGGCTTGAGTGGGGCGCGGGACGTTCCAGCTCATAATGCATACAGCATTCCCTGTAGCCCAAATTTTCTTAGTCCCTCGACAAAAACTCTCGATACTCCCGCCGATCCCCCGCTTATCCGCACCAAACACAAGACGCAAACGAATGGCTCGACACGTGCAATCAGAACAGCCGGTTGGTTCGGGAGAAGAATATGCTGAGTGTCCATATTGAAAACATCGGCGAAATGGCAGTCATTGAATGCGAAGGCCGAATCGTACGGAGCGAAGCGGCGTTCGAATTGCGCAAAGCCGTCAACTTACAAAGCGATGCGCGAATCATCATCCTCGATCTCTCGGAAGTCACCGCCTTCGAAGCCGGAGGTCTGGGCATGCTCGTCTTTCTGCAGCGCTGGACCCTCGACCACGACATTCGACTTAAATTATTCAATCCCCGCACATCTGTGCGGCAAAGTCTGGAGCGCGCCAGTTCGATGCGAGAGTTCGACATCGCCACACTCGATGAAATGATGGCTCTCCTCGCCTCCGCCGATAGCCGCTACGCACAAGCTGCCTGATTCGGTCGCACCAACCGGCACACCGGGGGGCTGGGCCGTCCTCAATGTTCGCCGCCTACCCCACCACGAGAGAGGCTGCCTCAACTTTGCCGGTTTTGCAAAGCTGGGCGCCGCGGACCCCGACCTCGCCGATTCGTATCATCCCAAGGTTCGCCCGTCACCGCTAGCCGACTCACAGAATCTGTGCGATACTTCCGTCCTCAGAGAATACCAGCGGCGGTGCGATGTCTCGGATTTGCTCTTGCGGCGCGGCTCTGTTCCTCCTGGCGATAGTGGTGGGTATGGGCGGGTGCTCGAGTTCGTCGCCGCCGATTTCTGTGATTCTGTCGCCCTCCTCTGCGCAGGCCATTGATCAGAGCCAGACCCTCGCGATCACAGCAACCGTGGCCAATGACTCGTATTCCAGAGGCGTCTCGTGGGCTCTGACCGGCCCTGGTTCTCTTACCAATCCAACAGGATCATCAGTCACCTATACCTCGCCCGCGACCGGTCTCACCAGCGCGCAAACGGTGACGGTCACGGCCACGTCCGCAGCGGACCTAACGAAGAACGCGTCGCTGCAGATCACCGTGAACCCGTACCCGCAGATTCCATTTCAGACGCTGGCCAGCGGATCGGTGGGCGCGGCCTACAGCCAAACCGTCGCGTTCACCGGTGGCACCCCTCCGTTTCAATGGAGCGTGTACAACGGGCCGATCATCACCGGGAATTACGTAGGCGGATCGGTACCGGACGGACTGGCACTCAATCCCGAAACCGGAGTGATCAGCGGTACGCCGACCGGAGGCGGGACGTGGTATTTCGAGGCCACGGTAACGGATGCGACCGGCGCCTTCGGTTTCAACCCTTTGAGCATCCAAATCAATCCGACGGCCACACCGGGCAATCCGGTTCCGTTCCTGAACCAGCCGCTCGCACCGACTGCAGTTTCCCCGGGCGCTTCCGCGTTCACTCTCAGCGTAAGCGGGACAGGATTCGTTTCCGGCGCGACCATCGATTTCAATGGCGCGCCGCTGGCAACAACGCTCGTGAGTAGCGAGCATCTCACTGCGACCGTCCCATCGGCGGACATCGCGAGTGCGGGCACTGCAGCAGTAACGGTGGTGAATCCGGGGCCCGGCGGCGGCGCGTCCAACGTGGCCTATTTCCAGATCGCCGCGCCGGAAACGACTGTCAATTTCGCGAATGCTGCAAATTCTCCGCTGTCGATTATCGAGGCGTTCGGATTGACCGTGGCGGACTTCAACGGCGACGGGAAGCCAGACCTGGCCGTCGCAGGACCCAGCCATGTCTATGTGATGCTCGGAAATAGCGACGGCACGTTCACACCGGCCTCGGGATCTCCCGTGCCGGTGCCGAGCCCGCCCTACGACGACTTTGGTTCGCCCTACACCGGACCCATCGCCGCAGGCGACTTCAACAACAGCGGTCATCTCGGATTCGCGGTTGCGCTAATCCAAAATGAGGCCGCAGCCATCTTGTTGGGCAATGGGGACGGAACCTTTGTCTCCTCGTCTGCGTCCTTCGCCAGCACGGGCGATCCGACGACATCCGCTGTGGAGTCTGCAGATTTTAATGCCGACGGGAACCTCGACCTTGCCATCGCTAACCAGATCTATGGCTCGGCGTTCGTTACTTTGGGATACGGACGAGGTGCTTTCAACGCGGCGGGCGGTCTCAACGCTACCGGCTTCCTGAATGGTATCGCCGTAGGGGATTTCAATGGCGACGGGAAGCTGGATGCGATCGTAGCAGGCGGTGGCGGCGGCTCGGCCGGACTTGGAAGTTCGGGACTGGGCGTGTCGCTTGGGAATGGGAACGGGGCATTTACTCCGGCAAATGGTTCTCCGATTTCTTTCGGGCAGAACCTTGATGCCATTGTTGTCGCGGATTTCAACGGCGATGGCAAGCTGGACGTCGCGGTTACAGACTCGGGTGCGAATGACGTATACATCCTGCTCGGGAACGGTGACGGAACGTTCGGCACGCCAACCGCGATTACGGTCGGGAACGACCCCGACGCGATCGTGGCAGGAGATTTCAATAACGATGGGAACCTCGACCTGGCCGTCGCCAACATGGGAGACAACACTGTCACGCTTCTGCTTGGCAACGGTGATGGGACGTTCACGCCGGCGCCTGGCTCGCCCTATGCTGTTGGAAAAGGCCCATTCGCAATCGCGGCGGCAGACTTCAACGGCGACGGCAAGCTCGATCTTGCCGTTGTGAACCTAACGGACGGGACGGTGTCGATCTTGCTGCAGCAGTAGTTCCCGCAAGGCATCAGCGGGCTGGGTGGCCCATCCTTGGCGCTTTTTGCAAAGGATGGGACACTCCCAACTGCGAACCGCTCAGGATTCTGACTTCGATATTCGATTCCGCTCACCGCATCAACCCCCAAGCCTCCCGAAAGCGCCCATACATAGTCCCCCTCGGATCGCCCTTGGGATAGAGTCGCAGACTCTTGCGAGGCGCAAAAGCCTTCACCGGAATCACAAACCAGGAGTCCTCCGGCACAACATAAGCAATCACCACATCGATTTCACTTGCCCGATACGCCATCGTGCGCCCGCTCGAATGCCGGTTCGCCGACACATGATAGGCTCCTTTGCAAAGCCTCGACGACGATTTCACCTGAACCCTCCACAACCGCCTCCCCGTATCCACAATGAAGTCATAGCGCCGGCTGTCCCCGTAAGGCTTCGCCGTAGCGAATCCCTTCTTCGCAGCCTTCACCATAAACATCATCTCCGCCAATTCACCACGCTGCTTGCTGGTCACATTGGCGGCACGCCCTGACCGCGTAAATGTAGAGCGGGCGCCCCCGCCCGCTGCCTTCGACTTTGACTCTGACTTTGACCTCGACTTTGAACTTGACCCCAACCTCGAAGCGCACCCCAACCGTCTAACCGCACTCATACTCCTACCCCAGTTTTCTCATTGCTCGGATGATCCTGGTTTTTGCACGTGTGGAACGGACACTCCTGTCCGTTGCCTTTGACTTTGATCTTGCGTTTGATTGTGATCTTGCGTTTGACTTTGACCTTAGCTCCGAAGCACCTCCTCAGGGGGCAGGTGTCCCGCCCAGAAACACAAACGGCGCAGACCAAAAGGCCTGCGCCGCCGTTTTCTTGACTCTATATATTCAGAATATCAAACCAGAGGGGGTATTTGTGTCATCTTCGGTGAACTTATATTTCCCAGCGAATCAATGATTTAAGCAAAAATGCTCACGTTTAGGGTCTTGACAAGATTCTGGGAACGGGGCGCATTCAAGCCGCCCTTTGGCTTGAGTGGGGGCAGTCCCGTCGGCCGTCGCCATTTATTGATCCCTATATTCAGAATATCAAATCGAAGGGGGTAAACCCGCCATCTTTCGGCAGTTTATATTTCCCGGCGAATCAGTGATTTAAGCAACAATGCTCGCGTTTAGGGTCTTGACAAGATTTTGGCTGTTCGAGCGATGGACGGTCCCGGCACTCAGCTGTGCTCGGTCAGTGAAAAACAAAGTCCCGGCCCCTGGCCCCTGACCACTGACCACTGCCTTTCGGTATACTAGAAAAGGTATGCCGGTCTTGAAAAACATAGCCGCCATCGCCAAAGGCATGAGCATCACCTTTATGGAGATGTTCCAGCCCACGACGGTAGAAAATTATCCCGACGGCAAAGGACCGTTGAAGGGAGCGATGTTCGAAGCTCGCTTCCGCGGCGCCCACGTGCTGCAGCGCGACGAAAACGGACTGGAAAAGTGCGTAGCCTGCTTCCTCTGCGCCGCCAACTGCCCCTCGAACTGCATCTACATCGAAGCCGCCGACAACACCGCTGAACGCCGCGTAAGCGGCGCCGAACGCTACGCCAAAGTCTACAACATCGATTACAATCGATGTATCTTTTGCGGGTATTGCGTGGAGGCTTGCCCTACTGACGCGATTACGCATGGGCATGGGTTTGAGCTGGCTACATTTAACGCCAGCAATCTGATTTACCGCAAAGAGCAGATGCTGGCGCCCCGGCCAGCGCATATGGGAGACAACGTCATATTCAATCAGGCCGATGTGGATGGCGGGGCTCCGGCGCAGATGGTGGCGGGGAGTTAGAGTTTCCGAGTTTCGTTTTCGATGACACGCCGGTCCTCAGGGGCCGGCGTTTGTGCATTGTGATTAAGCGATGACTGATTTCTTACAAACCGTTAGGGAACGCGTTGTGGTTTATGACGGCGCCATGGGGACTAACATCCAGGCGCGGAATCCTACTCTGGATGATTACTGGGGCAAGGAGAACTGCAGCGAGATTCTGGTGCTGAGCCGTCCTGACATTATTCGGGATATTCATGCGGACTTCTTTCGTGTGGGTTGCGACATTGTGGAGACCAACACGTTTGGCGGGTCGCGTATTGTGCTCTCTGAGTTCGATCTTCCTGACAAAGTACGCGAGATTAATGTGGAGGCGGCGCAACTGGCGCGGGAAGTGGCACAGCAGTTTTCGACCAAGGATCGGCCGAGGTTTGTCGCGGGGTCGATGGGTCCGACTACGAAACTGCCTTCGCTCGGGCACATCGGGTTTGAAGCGATGGCGGCGGCTTATGAGGAGCAGGCGTCGGCGCTGATCGAGGGTGGAGTGGATCTGCTGCTGATCGAGACTTGTCAGGATTTGTTGCAGGCGAAGATTGCGACGATCGGTGTGCTCGACGCGATGCGGAAAGCGGGCAAGCGGCTGCCCGTCGCCGTGCAGGTGACGTTGCAGGAAAGCGGGACGATGCTGCTCGGCACCGAGATTGGCGCGGCGCTGACGGCGCTGGAGCCGTTTGATGTCGACATCCTGGGACTGAATTGCGCTACCGGGCCGAAGGAGATGAATGATGCGGTCCGCTATCTCGCGCTGAATTCTACAAAGGAAATATCGATCCTGCCGAATGCCGGCTTGCCGCACAACGAAGGCGGGCACGCGGTTTACAAGCTGACCCCGGACGAACTGGCGGAGTATCACAAACATTTTGTCGTGGATTACGGCGTGCGGATCGTGGGCGGGTGCTGCGGAACCACGCCTGCGCATTTGAAAGCCGTGGTGGATGCAGTTTCTGGAGTGGAGCCGGCGAAGCGCGAGGTGAAGCGCGTGGGTGCGGCTTCGAGCGCTTACACTTCGGTTCCGCTCGATCTGGAGCCGAAGCCGTTGATCGTCGCCGAGGAAATGAACTCGACTACGCGGGTTGAGCATTTCCGGAATCTGGTTCGGGGGAAGAAATACGACGACATATTGGCGCTGGCCAAGAAATTGGTGAACGACGGGTCGCATATGCTCGACCTGTGCTGCGCGATTGTGGGCGAGGATGAGAAGGGATATATCTCTTCGATTCTGGAGAAGATTGCTACACGGGTTCCGGCGCCGATTCTCGTCGATTCGACTGAGGCGGATGTGGTGGAAGAGGCGCTGAAGCGGATTCCGGGGCGGGCGATTATCAATTCGATCAACCTGGAGGATGGGGAGAAGCGGACTTCGCTGGTGCTGCCGATGGCAAAGCGGTATGGGGCAGCGGTGATTGCTTTGACCATTGATGAAGACGGGATGGCGCTGACGGCGGAGAAGAAGGCAGCGATTGCGCACCGGATTTTCGACCTGGCTACGAAGAAGTATGGGCTGGACGGGACGGATCTGATTTTTGATGCGCTTACTTTGCCGATTTCTACCGGGCAGGAGGAGTACCGGAACGCTGGGATTGAGACTTTGAAGGCTGTCGAGAAAATCAAGAAAGAACTGCCTAACGTTAAGACCATTCTTGGCGTGAGCAATATTTCGTTTGGGCTGGATGCTTATCCACGGCGGGTTTTGAATTCGGTTTTCATGCACGAGGCCGTGAATCGCGGGTTGGATATGGCCATCGTGAATTACACCAAGATTTATCCACTGTACAAGATTCCGCAGGAAGAAGTGGATCTGGCGCGGAAGCTGATTTTCCGGGACGAGTCTGCGGGCGATCCTCTGCAGGCTTACATGAATCATTTTGCGGGGCTGAAGGGTAAGCCGGCGGCTTCGACCACGGCGCACGTTGATACGCTGTCGGTTGAGGACAAGCTGAAGTTTGCCATCATCAATGGCGAAAAATCGGTGGGGGAGGGTGCGCATAAGAAATCTTTGGAGGAATTGCTGGAAGAAGCGCTTGGGTCTTACTCGGCTTTGGAGTTGATCAACACCGTTCTACTCGATGGGATGAAGACAGTGGGCGATCTGTTTGGTGCGCGCAAGATGCAACTGCCTTCGGTTCTCGATTCGGCCGGCGTGATGAAGCAGGCTGTGGCTTATCTGGAGCCGAAGATGGAGAAGAAAGAAGGCGGGTCGCAGAAGGGCACGATTGTGCTGGCGACCGTGAAGGGCGACGTCCATGACATTGGGAAAAATCTGGTGGACATCATTTTGTCGAATAACGGATTCAAAGTGGTGAACCTGGGGATCAAGCAACCGGGGGACAAAATTATCAGCGCAGCGCAGGAGCATGGGGCGGATGCGATTGGGCTGAGCGGGTTGCTGGTGAAGTCGACTCTGGAGATGAAGTATGTGATCCAGGATTTGCAGCGGCAGAAGCTGGAGTTCCCCGTGATATGCGGTGGGGCGGCTTTGACGCGCAAATACGTGGAAGACGATTTGCGCCGGGAATATGCAAATGCCGTATTTTACGCAGAGGATGCGTTTGCCGGGCTGCACGTGATGGAGGATTTGATCACCGTGGATGGAGCGCGCGAGGCTCGCTTGCTGGATGGGCGGACGGTGAAGGAGTACGCGAAAGCGGCAGCGGTGGATGAGGAGACTGGGCCCGTGTTTGCGGAGCGCAGCGTGGTGGTTACGGATGCGCCGAATATTCCTGAGCCTCCGTTTTGGGGAGTGCGCGTTAAGCAGTATGACGTGCGGGATGTGTTTCCTTACGTCAACGAGACGGCGCTGTTCAAGAATCAGTGGCAGTTGAAGACGGCTTCGCAGGCGGACTATGTGCGGCTGGTGGAGGAGAAGTTTCGTCCGATCAAGAAGAAGTTGGAAGAGGAAGTGGCTGGGAGTGGGTTGTTTGAGCCTAAGGTGGTTTACGGGTATTTTCCTTGTCAGAGTGATGGGAATGATGTGGTGGTGTATGAGCCTGTGGAGGGGCAGCCGAGCTTACGCTCGGCATGGACGGGCGAGAGCGCCCGTCCCCACACGAGCCGTGCCGAACTGTTGCGGTTTACTTTTCCGCGGCAGCGGGAGGGGCGGAGGCTTTGTATTTCTGATTTCTTTGCCGCCAAGAATTCCGGGAAGATGGATGTGATTGGATTTTCTTTGGTTACGATCGGAGCTAAGGCGTCGGTTGAGACACAGAAGTTGTTTGAGGGTGGGGAGTATACGAAGTATTTGTATCTGCATGGGCTTAGCGTCGAGACCGCTGAGGCTTTGGCGGAACTCCATCATAAGACTATGCGGGAGGAGTTGGGGATTGCGGGCGAGGATGCTCCTGCGATTCGGGATTTGTTTCATCAGAAGTATCGCGGGTCGAGGTATTCGTTTGGGTATCCGGCTTGCCCGAATCTGGAGGATCAGACGAAGTTGTTTGCGCTGCTTCGCCCTGAGGAGAACGTTGGGGTGCGGTTGACTTCGGGATTTCTTTTGGAGCCGGAGCAGAGTACTTCCGCACTTGTCGTGCATCATCCGGGGGCTAAGTATTTTGTGGTGTAAGCGCGGAGTGGGCGTGTGGTGGAAAGTCCTTGCGAGGCTTATGGAAACGACGGCGTGAAAGGGGTCCTTCGACTGCGCATGATCGTCTTTCAGACGATCATCCTTCGCTCAGGATGACAGATCCTGAGAGGTCCCTGCATTAATTCGCTGGCTCTTAGAACGTGGTTACCAGGCGGAAGGTGTATTGGCGGGAGGGGCCTAGGGCGTTGCCGGAGAAGAGGCCTCCGAAGTCGATTACTTCTAGTTCGTTGCTCAGGTTCTGGGCGTCGGCCTGAAATCGCAGCGAGCGTTTTTCGTGCTGGTAGAGATCGGCTCCCGCCGAGAAATTCTCCGTGAAGTAGGGGCTGATGCGGTCGCGATTAAAATTCAGGTGATTCACCACGACTTGACCGTATTCCGTGGCGTATTGCTGCGGGGTCAAATCCGGTTGAAAGGGCAGTCCGGTGTTGTACTCGGCTCCCACTGCGATCCACAAGCGCGGGGCGACTTGATAACGCATGCGGGTGCGCACGCTGTTGCGCTGGTCTTGCGAATCCGGGAAATGCCCGGCGGTCGGGTTGATCGCATCATCTCCCAAGAACAGTCCGCCGGTGACTGGGAACCAGGCGTTCCCGACGATGTAGGAGTAGCTCACGAAGCCGGAGAACCCCTTCCATTGCAGGAGTTGCAGCTTGCCTTCGGCGCCGTAGAGAATGGCGTGGTCAAATGCGATGGGAAAACTGATCCCGGTACTTAGCAGCTGGGAGTCGTCGGCGTAATTGTTTACTTGACGACGGAACATATTCGCATCGACCCGCAGTTTTCCGAAAAAGGCTTTCGTAGCTCCCAATTCATAATAGTTTCCGTGAGAAGGCTGGACCGGCAACTGCAATGCGGGCACGCTGGTGTCGATGGCCTCCGCAGCGGGAGAGCTGGCTAAAAGTATGTTTTCGAAAGAAGGCGTCTGAAAGATGCGGTCATAGGAAGCATGAATATTTAAGCCGACGGAGGGGAAATAGCGAGAGACGGCAAGGCGCGGGCTGACAGCGTTCTGATTCAGCAAGAGTTGGTAGTGGTCCCAGCGAAGGCCGGCACTGACGGTCCAATTGCCGAGGCGGATTAAATCCTGAACATAGGCTGCTTGCTCGAGATCGGGACGCCGGCCCTGGAACGCGAAGGTGGTTGCGCCGGAATCCAGGATCCCCAGATTGATAGGACACTGTGGATCGGCGGGATCTGTACAGTCGGGGATTACATAGCTTGTGTTTTCGTGCAGGAAGATGGCATCGGATTCAACGCCCGCTTTAAATTCTTGCCTGCCGTGATGAACGGAGAAGCTGCCATTGAAATAGATTTCCTTGAAGTCGTTGTGCTGGGTGGCAATGAGGGGCCAGGAGGCAGGGTTGGAAGAAAAGTCGGTGGAGTTATCGCGAGACATACCCCGCAGTACGCCGATCGAGTCGGAAGAAAAAATGTGCTGGTAGGCGATGCTGCCCATGGTTTCAAAGTTGTCGCCGGTTTGAAGCTGGCCTCCGGGAACGAAGACGCAGTCGCTGGGCTCATCGTCGGGGGGAGCGGGTGGACAGCCGACGGAGTTGTTTGCGTCCGGCAGATATGCTCCGTTCTGCTGCACGAGTTCGTTGGGGATTTGATAGCGCGCGAGTTCGTGGCGAACGATCAGGGTGATGCGGTCTTTCGGGGTGAGTTCGCGCTCATAGCTCAGCGAAAAACTGCCGGTGGTGCCGGTGTTGGTGTAATTTTCTGGGACGACCGGGTTGAGATAGTGGCCGGTCATGTTGCCGGAGGCGCTCAGGCCGAACGTGTTCTTATTTGATGTGTATTGATCCTGGGTGTTGATGCCAGCGGTATCGTAGGTGCCGCCGAAAAGTGTGAGTTGTCCGTGAAGGCCGGGGTCGGCGCTTTTCAGGGTATCGACCTCGACGACGCCGCCCATTTTTCTGCCGTATTCGGCGGGGATGCCGGCGGTATAGATTTCTAAGGATTCGACGTCGTCGGCTTCGACTTCGGGGCCGAAGCTGGGCGAACGGTTGTCGGTGAGCGGGATGCCGTCGATGACGAATTGAGTTTGATATTCGGAGCCGCGGGGGTGGAGAACGGCATTCCCTTCGTAGAGCCAGCCGGGTTGAGAGTTTACCAGGTCCTGCATGGAGCGGCCGGGAAGCGCAGTTAAACGATTCTCGATGGTCTGCAAACCTACCTCGTCCCCTGAACCTGCGCGATAGGGATCAATCAATGTGCGGGGTGTGCTGACTGTCACCGATTCGGACGCGGCAGCCACTTTCAGGCGAATGATGCGATCCAGGGGCAGCGCGGAACGTATTTCAACCGGCTCGGAAACTGCAGCGAAGCCCGGCGACTGGATCTGAAGTTGGTAGATTCCGTAGGGCAGGCGCTTGGCGTCGAGGTTGCCCTGATCGTCGGTGGTGAAGGTGTGGCGATACTGGTTGCCTTGGCTCACGAGTTGAACCGCGGTCTTGAGGGCGAGGCCGTCGGGATCGGTGACTTTGAGGCGCAGTTCTCCGGCGTCGCTCTGCGCGTCGACGTAAGGAGCGAGGAGCAGAAGAGCAAGAAAGAGGATGCGGACCTGGACTAATGTGCGCACGATTTTGATGACGAGGAGTCTTTATGCTACCAGTTTCGCGGTGCGGAATTGAGGTTACGAAAGGAATGCTTGCTGGCGATTGATCGACTCGTTTTTACAAATTGTTTACATCGGTCTGACAAGTGTTATGGCGGGGTTGGGCACGATGAGGGTGCGGCGAGGGTCGGGGCTTTTGATCGTTGATTCTGCAGGTCGGTAATCCGCGGGTCGTTGATCTTCACGCCCTCCGTCATCATGAGGGAATGGGGAAACCGGCGTTTCCACCGCAGGGGGTGGGGACGCCGGTTTGATTTGCGGCGACACCTAGACCTCAGGCTAACGCCCAATTCAAAATGCAGTCCGTTAGGCGCAGGCCTCGAAGGCCTGCTCCACCCGCTTGCCTTTCTCGCGCTTGCCTTTCTGCGGCGGCGGCAGAGAGGTCCCTCGCTGCGCTCGGGGGACAGCGGAGGCGGCTGTCCCCACATGATTGTTACCAGCTTCATTTCTTCGAGCCCCCGCTTTTATTTTCGCAGGAGCAGGTCTGCGGCTACGAATGCGGCGAAAACTACGGAGATTACGCCGTTCATGGTGAAGAATGCGGCGTTGAGTTTGCTGAGGTCGCGGGGCGACACGAGGGAGTGTTCGTAGGCCAGGAGCAGCGCCACAGCTACGACCCCGGCGACGGCGAATTTTCCCAGTGCGAAGGCGGGAAGCAGGGCGATCAGGAGCAGAAGCATAATTATGTGGAAGGCGCGGGCGATCCAGAGGGCGCGGGGGATGCCGATGTGGCGGGGGATGGAATGGAGTCCGGTGTGGCGGTCGAAGTCGAAATCCTGACAGGCGTAGAGGATGTCGAAACCTGCGACCCAGAAGGTGACGGCGGCGGTGAGAATAAGGATGCGAGGATCGAGGGAGCCACGAACGGCGATCCATGCGGCTGCGGGCGCGATTCCGAGGGCGAAGCCGAGCGCGAGGTGCGACCAGCGGGTGAAGCGCTTGGTATAGGAATAAAGGAGCAGGACGGCGAGCGCCACGGGAGAGAGCCAGAGGGTGAGGCGATTCAATTGGGCAGCGGCCAGAATGAAGATGGCGCAGGAGACGATGACGAAGGTAGTGACGAAGGCGGGCGAGAGATGGCCGGCGGGGAGAGCGCGAGTGCTGGTACGGGGATTGGCGGCGTCGAGAGCGGAATCGGCGAGGCGGTTGAAGGCCATGGCGGCGGAGCGGGCAGCGAGCATGGCGATTACGATCCAGAGAAGTTGATGAGCCGTGGGCAGGCCGGAGGCGGCCAGCATAGCTCCGCAGAGGGCGAAAGGGAGAGCGAAGATGGAGTGCTCCCACTTGATCATTTCGAGGGTGACGCGGAGGTTGTGGAGGACGGGCACGGGAGTAGGGTATCAGTTCTCAGTTCTCAGTTCTCAGTTCTCAGTTCTCGGTTCTCAGTTCTCAGCTCTCGGTTCTCGGTTCTCGGTTCTCGGAAATGCAAAAAGCTGCACAGGTGGGTGTCAATGCTCGTCGCAGGTTGGGGCGTCTTAACTGATACCAGGGCGATCTGGCCTTCTGGCACGGGCTGGGGCGGGTAACCGAGAACTGAAAACTGGGAACTGGGAACTGGCTTTTGAATCCATTTCCACAATTGACAAGGGCTGCACGGTGGGGCATTATGGGTGCGTAAAATTGCAGTACTT
Organism: Candidatus Sulfotelmatobacter sp.; assembly: GCA_049673585.1. Lineage (GTDB taxonomy): Bacteria > Acidobacteriota > Terriglobia > Terriglobales > Acidobacteriaceae > Sulfotelmatobacter. The sequence goes on from JBATXV010000017.1 coordinate 187,450, forward strand.
TTTGTTGCAGAGAGCAGATTACGGACTGGAGGGAGCGCATGTCCGAATTCATACGCCGGATTTGGTCGGAAGATGCGGGACAAGATATTGCTGAATATGCGGTGATGCTGGCAGTGATCCTAGTTCTGGTCGTGGGCACGATACGACTGATCGGGTCCAATGCCAACAACGCCTTTTCCAATGTAGCCAGTTCAATGCAATAGCCGGACCGGCGGGCGCGGGCGCAATTCAGAAACGTAAAGTGGGGCTTTCAGGCATGACTCGATTTTTCTCATTTACCGGGCAGTTTCGCTACTACCGGTTTACCGGAGTAGCGGCTGCGGCGGGGCTTGCGGGGAGATTGAGTCAGCTATGATCGACTAGATTCAAGCAAGTTCGTCAAAGGCCGCGATTTAGGATCGCGGCCTTTGCTTTTGGAAAAGGAAGGGCTTTCACCACGGAGTCGCGGAGACACGGAGAATATCTCAAAATTGCTTTTATATTTCTTTCTGGCTTGTTTGTTTCCTCCGTGTCTCTGCGCCTCCATGGTGAGAAGCTTTATTCAGGAGATAACCAATGATCGTGAATATGTCGGACAAGGCAACTGAGCAGGAAATTGCCCACATCATCGAGCGCATTCGCGAGGCGGGATACACCCCTCATGTGACGCGGGGAGTGGAGCGCGCGATTGTAGCAGCCGTGGGGAACGGGCGGCGGCACGAAATTGAGGCGCTGCAAGTGGCTCCAGGCGTGGACAACGTGGTGGCCATTGCGCAGCCTTTCAAGCTGGTGAGCCGGCAGGTCAAGCCGCAAGGAACCATCGTGAACGTGGGCGGGGCCGCGATTGGAGGACCAGGGGTGGTGGTGATTGCCGGACCTTGCTCCGTGGAATCGCGCGAGCAGTTGCTGAGCACGGCTCGCGCGGTGAAACGAGCCGGAGCTACGATGCTGCGCGGCGGCGCATATAAGCCGCGCACTTCTCCCTATGATTTTCAGGGACTCGGTCTGGAGGCGTTGAAGATTCTGCGCGAGGCGCGGGAACAAACAGGACTGCCGGTGGTGACGGAGGTGATGAGCACCGAGGATGTGGACATCATTTGTGAACACGTGGACATGCTCCAGGTCGGCGCGCGGAACATGCAGAACTTCGCGCTGCTGCGGCGGCTGGCGACTATCAAAAAGCCAGTGCTTTTGAAGCGCGGTCCGTCGGCGACCGTGAAGGAATGGTTGCTGGCGGCGGAGTATTTGCTCTCAGGCGGGAACAGCGAGGTTGTGCTTTGCGAACGCGGGATCAAGACGTTTGAAACCGAAATGCGGAATACGTTTGATCTAGCGGCGGTGGCACTGGCTCGCGATCTTTCCCATTTGCCGGTAATTGCCGATCCCTCCCACGGGACGGGCAAGCAAAGTTTGATCGCGGCGGTATCGCGAGCAGCAGTTGCGGTGGGAGCGGATGGACTGATCATTGAAGTGCATCCTTGCCCGGAGCGGGCGCTCTCCGACGGGGCACAGTCGCTCGATTTCGCGGGGTTTGAGAGGGTGATGAAGGCTATCGCGGAGCCGCTGCGAAGGGCGGCGGTTCCGGTCGGAGTACAGGCGGAGGTGGCGTAGGCCAAGAAGCCTCGCTGCGCTCGGCTGGACGGGCGAATGCGCCCCGTCCCCACACTAATAATTTGGAGGAAAATGCCGAACTTGAAGATGCCGCGTTTTGACATCACTATTGCCGGTGAGCTCAATCTTGATCTGATTATGTACGGGCTTCCTGACGAGCTTCCGCCTGAACGTGAGTTGCTGGCGGATCGGATGATGCTGACGCTGGGGGGATCGTCGGCGATTCTGGCGCACAATCTGGCGGCGCTGGGCAGCCGCGTGGGATTTCAAACGCGCATTGGCGATGACGATCTTGGTGAGACTGCTCTGCAGCGGTTGCGGGAGAGCGGGGTGGATGTTTCGCAGGTGCGACGCGTGCCGGGCGACGTGAAGACTGGTCTCACCGTTATTTTGCAGCGGGCGGCGTGGCGCAATATGGTGACTTATTCCGGAACTATTGCGGAGACCACGTGGGATGATCTTGACCTGGCCTATCTCGCCGACTCGCGTCATTTCCACGTATCTTCTTATTATCTGCAGGGTGGGCTACGGCCGCGCGTGGCGGAGTTGTTCCGCAAGATGAAAGAGGCGGGACTCACCACGTCTCTCGACACCAATGATGATCCCGACGATCGGTGGCAGGGCGGGCTGCATGAGGCGCTGAAATATGTCGACATCTTTCTGCCGAATGAACGGGAGGCGCCGAAGGCGGCGGGAGTCAGCGATCTGGAAACCGCGGTGAAGAAACTGGCTGCCATGGTGCCGCTGGTGGTGGTGAAGCTGGGGCGCGAGGGCGCAATGGCGCAACGCGGAAACGAAAGGTTCATCAGCCCTGCACTTCGAGTGGAAGCCGTGGACGCAGTGGGGGCGGGAGACAGCTTTGATGCGGGTTTTCTGCATGAGTACGTGCGGGGAGCGGATTTGGCGGCGTGCCTGGCCGCCGGCAATCTGGCAGGGGCTTTTTCTACCACGCGGCCCGGAGGAACGGAGGCCTTTCGCGATGCAAAGTATCGCGCGGAATTCTTTCGCGAGCGTGGATTCAAGCCAGGCGCGTGATTCAGCCGACGACTTTCTTCTGGTGAAACCTGGTTACTCTGGTTACCTCAGACATTTTCGAAGTTGAACTATGATCGAGACTGGAACAAGCCATGAAGAAACTCAGTTTTCTGGTCTCCCTCACGAACAACGAGAACGACTATCAGCAAGAGCAGCAGGCGGCGGCAGAGAAGGCGGCGCGGCGTCTGGGTGTGGACTTGAAGATCGTCCACGCCAACAATGACGCGGTCACGCAAAGCCAGCAGTTGCTGCACTACATTCAAGGTTCGGCCGGAGCTCGGCCCGATGCCATAGTGTTCGAGCCCGCGGGGGGAACGGGGTTTCCGCAGGTGGCTCGCGCCGCGGTGGCCGCGGATATTGGCTGGGTCGTGCTGAACCACGAGGCGGATTATCTCAAACAGCTGCGGCAGAGTTGCCATGTGCCGGTGTTTTCACTCAGCTCCGATCACGGGGAAGTGGGCAAGATCCAGGGAAAACAGTTTGCGGCGCTGTTGCCGCAGGGCGGATCCATCCTGTACATCGAGGGGCCGGCGAATAGTTCGGCGTCGCATGAGCGGACTGCTGGAATGAAGCTGACGAAGCCTGCGAACATTCAAGTAAAGACGATGCGAGCGAATTGGACCGAAGAGAGCGCGTACCGCGCCGTCAGTTCATGGCTGCGACTGCGAACTTCGCAAGAGACGTCTATCGATCTGGTAGGAGCGCAGGACGATAGCATGGCGGCGGGGGCAAGGAAGGCGTTCGCCGAAATTGCGGTGGGCGAGCGGGAACGATGGCTGAAGATACCCTTCACCGGCTGCGACGGGTTACCGAAGACGGGCCAGTCCTGGGTGCGCAGCGGCCTGCTGGCAGCGACAATTTTTATTCGTCCGAATACAGATCTTGCGCTGGAAATGATTACGGAGGCAATCCGCACTGGATCTCAACCAGCGGAGAGCAAATTGATTGCTCCGGAATCGGTGCCGACGATTCAGGAGCTCGCGGCGCGCGCGGCCAAGATTCAGGCGCAGTCACAGCAACGCTCCGCCGGCGCCTGAAATCAATATCTGACGTTGATCCCGCTTGGCCTGCGCGGAAACTCCCTACCTGGACTGTGCCTCATTCTCTCAATTTAAGATAACTTCAGTGCGCTTTGGCCTGCGCATTTGGGCTTCCGAACGAATTGCAACTATTCCTCCAACGGCCTTCTTGTGATCGTCTCATCCTTCGGAGCCAGCACTCCTCGTACGCGTGGAAACTAAGCAAAGCCGAGCATCGCGTGAAGCTTATCGAAGTTCGATTCGGGAACTTCTGATGGAGGCAAATCACGCAATCATGTGACCGGCGTCACTGCGCTATTGACAAATACGACGTAAGTTGCCCCCCATGTGCCAAGCCTGAGCCGAGCAAGGATAAGGAGAGCCCCTCTATGTTGAAAATGAAAACGTGGTTGGTGAGCCTGATAATGCTGGCCCTCACGGCAGTACCCGTTCTCGCGGGAAGCAGCGATGGGAAACCAGCAACCGGAGGCGCAGCCAAGGCTGAACCGGCGGCTGCCGCGGCGAATCCCGACCCATCTCCAAACTTGAGTGCGATCCCTGGAAACGCAAACGTGGCGGCCCTGTTGGGCGTGCTGGTGAAGAAGGGAGTGCTCGAGCCGGCAGAAGCTGACGCCATCCGGAACGCCGCGCCGGAAGCTGAATTTCAGCTTCTGGTAGAAGCGCTCAGCCGCAAGGGAGTATTGAGTGCGGCGGATTTGTCGGCAGCTGCGAACCCAGCGGCGCAACCCGCATCACCGGCGGCCGCGCCGGTTGAGGCGCGGGAGCCGGCATCGTCGTCGTCGCGGGATGGTCGAGAGGCTGACGCCTCGCCGCAATCCCAACCTAAAGTCCAGCCGCAGACGCCAATTCCGTCCCGAGTAGCGGGCGAACTGCCGCCTCCGCCAGCAACGGTGGTAGGGGCTGTGATTCCGGTCCGGGTGTTCCCGGTCGACGCGCCTAAGACCGGTGGTTTGGCTGGGATTAAAGCCGGGCCGATCACGCTTGCGCCTTACGGTTTTATCAAGGCGACGTTCGTCCATGACAGCAGCGATCCCGATGGCGACGATTTTCCGTTTCCCGGCATCTGGCTGAATTCCGGGAATATTTTGAGCACCGGCCCGACCCAGGATCCCGAAGTGCACATCAAGGCGCGGTCCACGCGCTTCGGGCTCAACCTGGAATGGCCGGACATGTCGAAGAACCTGACGCTGACCGGGAAGATTGAGGGAGACTTCGAAGGCAACTTCAGTGAAGTCGACAACCGGGACGTTTCATCGATTCGCAGCAATGAACCGCAACTGCGTCTGGCATATGTCCGCCTCGATTACCACGCCAGCGACGCCTTCGACGTTTTCTTTCTCGGTGGGCAGGACTGGACGCTTTTCGGATCCGGCGCGCTGGAAAATATAGTGGAAACCACATTCAACGGCGCTTTCTGGGGCAACACCTGGGAGCGCTCGCCGCAAATGCGGGGCGGCTTTATCTGGACGCTGGATAAGGCGCACCACGTCAACCTCGAGCCCCAATTTGGGATCATGATGCCGAGCACGGGTCAGATCCTAAAGCTCGGAACGCTGGGTCTCGCGGGCCAACTCGGCCAAGGTGAGCGCGAGGGCGCCGACTCCGACCGTCCCGAGCAGGAAGGCAGAGTGGCCTTGAGTTACCAACTCGACCCTGCCAAGGGTGTCGCCCCAGCTCAAATCGCGCTCGCTGGATTCCATTCCAGACGCACATCGATCGCTTACAATTTGTCCGCAGTCGGTTCGTCCGCACCGTACGGCACGCTGTGTGCGACAACGAATTATTGCAATACCTTCCCGAATGGCTTTGAGGCGTCCAGCAATCAATGGGGAGAGCAGATCGTGGCGCAAATACCTACCCGTTGGTTTACCGTGGTGGCCAGCGCCTATCAAGGAGCTGACTTGCGCTTTTACTTCGGCGGCCAGATCAACAGTTTCGCCACCGATGTGAGCGGGCTGACTGGCATACAGGGACCGTTCCCTACTCTCGATGGAGGTCCGCTGGCTGCGGCCGGTGGCGCCGTTCTAGGTTGCCTGGGTGCGTTCACGGCCACAGGGGCACCGGTGAACGGGGTCACTCCGGGAACCTGTGGGGGCACAGTTGTAGTTGCTCCGCAGCGGCCCATCCGGGCGTTTGGCGGATTCGTCCAGCTTGGCTTGCCGCTTTCCCGCTGGTTCAAAGCCGATCCGCATGGCCACAACGCGGGCTGGCAGCTTCTGTTTACCATGGGCAAGGACCAGGTGAATGATCACGACCTGAATAATCCTGGCTTTGTTGCCGCTTACAACGGCGCCGGCACTGCCCCGTTGCCACTTTTGATGGGGAAGACAGCGATTGGAACCGTGTACTACAAATTCAACAACTGGTGCCAGTTCGCTTTCGAGCAGTCGGTCTACGCCACCCGTGGTTTGGACCATGCGACCGTATACACCATTGCTGGACAGCCATCCAACGAATGGCAGGATCACCGAACCGAATTCGGACCGATCTTTACGTTCTAGATCGAGCGTCGAACTCCTGCGGGCCAAGACCGGCCCGCTGGGGTTTCGAGGCCGACGATTGTAATGTACCGAAACCGCGCAACTGACGTGCAGAATCGCGCGGAGAACCGGATGCGCAACTGATGCGCCGGTGCTTGTTGGAGGGTCTGGTTTGATGAGTATTCGTAGAATTGCGGCTGTGCAGATGGGCTTTTTGCTGGCAGCCATGTTCGCGAATGCCGCCTCGCAGAAAGACACGGTCCGGATCACGGTGCTGGATTCTGTGACTCGGGCGTCGACTGCCGACGGCAATAACGGCGTGCCGCAGAATTGCGAACAACTCACTTACGACGCCTACTGCCGTTCGACAACAAACCCTCCGCTGATCAGTACATTGCTGGTGCGGGAGGGCAATGAGCCGCCATTCCGAATCCGTTGCACGATCGAATCGAGATACTCGAGATGCATTCCGCTGCCCAAGGGCGAAAGCTTCGACGCTAAAAGAGAGAAACGCGGCCTCACCGTGTACTACGTGGATGACAAGGGCAAAGAGCGAAAGCAGTTGTACACGCTGGTCGACGCGAGCGGAAAAGCCGGTCTGCCGGGGGCTGCGGTTGCGGCGCAGCCAGTCGCAGCCTCAGCTGCGGCACGGCAGAGTTCTCCTGCGCCGGCGCCATCCCCCGCGCCAGCCTCACCGGCGCCGGCTCCATCAGTTGGCTCTGTGCCGGCAATGCCTTCCGAGAAAGTGGAGAAGGTAAGGTGTAATTTCAGCTCCACGCCGGCGGGTGCGGAAATCACACTTGACGGAAAGTATGTGGGCAGCACGCCATCGGAAATCGCGGTGGGCGCGGGCACGCATGTCGTGATCTTTTCTATGCCAAGTTTTGTCGAGTGGAAGCGGGAACTTACAGTGGAGGCAGGTTCAGGAGTAGTGAATGTAACGGCCATTCTGCAGAAGACACAGCCTTAGATTGCGATTGCAGAAAGGTTTAGGATTTGTGGGCTCAGTCAGCAAGCGCACCGCCAGCCACCGGTTATAGGCGATGGCTGAACACACGACCGAAAAGGAGAACAACGATATGGCAGAGTTGACAGACAGCGGCATGTTGAAGGAGTGGTGGGCAAACCCGGCCGTAGTCGGGCTGATGGGCTTTGGCTTGACCACGATGGCGACGGGCTTGCACAACGTCGGCTACTGGAGCGCAGGACCAACCCTGGCATTGGCAATCACCTTTGGAGGCACGGCGCAATTCATTGCGGGCATCGTAGACCTGCGAAAAGGCAGCATCTTCGGTGGTTCGGCCTTTATGTCTTACGGCGCTTTTTGGTGGTCCCTTTTCGTACTGCTCTACGTGCAGCCGAAGACGGGCATCCCGGCAGGCCATCCCGAGGAATTTGGTTTCTTCCTGATGTGGACCCTGTTCACACTGGCTTTCTGCATTGCGGTCCAGGGTGTCGGGAAGTTTCTGTCGGTCCTTTTCTGGTTGCTTTTGCTGGCTTTCATTCTGCTGGACTTCGTGGTTTTGGGCAAATGTCCGGCAGCCGTGGCTGGGTGGGAGATCCTCCTCACCGGATTGGTCGCCTGGTATATTGCCACGGCGACACTGGCGAACACAGTCTACAAGAGAAAGGTTCTTCCACTTTCTTAGATTCGCGGGATCACGCGTGTGTAACAGCACGCCGAGAGCGCGACTTCGAAACCGCGCTTGCGGCGCTGCAAAGAATGTTCCATCATATACGGGTTTGCACGGAGCGCTAGGGCGCGCTCCGTCGACCCAGTAAACGCTGGCGAAGAACCGCCGGGGCGCAGCACAAATTCAAAACCTAAGAGGTGACTGATATGGCTCGAACTCTTCAGACACAAAGTGCGGCGGTCGAGACCAGCGAGGCTCAGATTGCAGTGCATTGGCGGGAGGAAGAATACTACTATCCCCCCTCGAAATTTATCGGCCAGGCGAATCTGACCGACCCGAGCGTCACCGAACGATTCAGCGAAAAGAATTTCCCCGAATGCTTCCGAGAGTATGCCGACCTGCTGAGTTGGGACAAGTACTGGCACACAACGCTCGACACCAGCGATCCGCCGTTCTGGAAATGGTTCGTGGGCGGCAAGCTCAACGCCTCGTACAACTGCGTGGACCGGCATCTGGCCAAATACAAAAACAAAGCGGCGTTGATCTTTGTGCCGGAGCCGGAATCGGAAGCAACCGTATCTGTCACCTACCGCGAACTCTATGTGCGGGTGAATGAATTCGCGGCGCTGCTCAGAGATTTCTGCGGCCTGAAGAGCGGGGATCGTGTCACCATTCATATGCCGATGGTGCCGGAGTTGCCGATCACGATGCTGGCGTGTGCCCGCCTGGGCGTCATCCATTCGGTTGTGTTTGGAGGCTTCAGCGGCGAGGCGTGTGGCATGCGTGCCGCCGATTCGGGCAGCCGCGTCCTGATCACGATGGATGGCTACTATCGCAACGGCAAGATGATCGACCACAAAGCAGGCGCTGATATCGCGCTGGAGACTGCGAAGAAAGAGGGCCAGGTGGTGGACAAGGTGCTGGTGTGGAGACGGCACCCGGGCAAGAACGCGTCGGCTTCGCCATTCGTCAAAGGGCGCGATGTCTTCGTGGATGAAGTGCTCCCGAATTATGCCGGACAATTGGTCGCCCCCGTCCCGATGGATGCGGAGGCGCCCTTGTTTCTGATGTATACCAGCGGCAGCACCGGAAAACCGAAAGGCTGCCAGCATCGCACCGGCGGCTATCTCTCCTATGTGGCCGGCACCTCGAAATACATTCAGGACATTCATCCCGAGGATGTGTACTGGTGCATGGCGGACATTGGGTGGATCACGGGCCACTCTTACATTGTTTACGGTCCTTTGGCGCTGGCTGCTACCAGCGTCCTATATGAAGGCGTCCCTACCTTCCCCGATGCGGGAAGAGTTTGGAGAATCGCCGAACGCCTCGATGTCAATATTTTTCACACGTCGCCGACGGCGATTCGCATGTTGCGCAAGTCCGGTCACGATGAACCCACCAAGTACAACTACCATTTCAAGCACATGACCACAGTGGGAGAGCCCATCGAGCCGGAGGTTTGGCGCTGGTATTACGACGTTGTGGGCAAAGGTGAAGCCGTGATCGTCGACACGTGGTGGCAAACCGAAAACGGAGGATTCCTGTGCAGCACGAAGCCGGCACTCGATCCCATGAAGCCGGGCAGCGCGGGCCCGGGGATGCCTGGAATCTATCCGACAATTTATGACGAAAACAACGAACCACTCCCGGCTGGGTCGGGGAAGGCCGGGAATATCTGCATCCGGAATCCGTGGCCGGGGATCATGCAGACCATCTGGGGCGATCGCGAGCGCTTCGTCAACCAGTACTACAGGAAGTACTGCAAGAATCCCCAGAGCAAGGATTGGCATGACTGGCCATATTTTGCGGCCGATGGAGCTGTGCTCGCAGTGGACGGCTATTTCCGCATCCTGGGACGTGTGGATGACGTTATTAATGTGGCCGGGCACCGGCTGGGCACAAAGGAAATCGAGTCAGCGTGCCTGACGGTTCCCGAGGTGGCGGAAGCGGCAGTGGTGCCGGTGGTGGATGAGATCAAAGGGCGCGTGCCCGAAGTCTACATTGTCCTGCAGCCGGGCGTCGCGGCCGGCCCTGCCATCGTGGAAAAGGTTAACAAAGTGATTGAAACCATGATCGGCAAAATTGCCCGGCCGCGAAGGATTCTTATCGTTCCGGATATGCCAAAAACCCGATCCGGCAAGCTCATGCGCCGGGTTCTTGCAGCGGTCTCGAACAACATGAGTACGGGGGATATTTCGACCTTGGCCAATCCTGACGCGGTGGAAAAGGTCCGGGAGATGGCCCAGGGCAAAGAGGTCGTGGCACTGGCCGATGGACCAGAGGACCTGAAGAAATTCGGGACAGAAGAGTGAGGCTGGGATAACCGGCGGCGAATCGCCCTGCTCACTAGAAACCGCGTGAGAGCACTGAGTGCGCACTGGGAATTAGGCAGGCGCGAACGCGGCACCCTTAAGAGATCCAGCGCCTTCGTGGTTTTTTATTGCAGGCTCAATTTTGCCCGTGCGTTCGATCTCCGCCGAGCGCGCGACCTAAGTGCCGAAGCCACCAGGAGCGCGGGGCTGGTTGTTATCCTCGATGTCGCAACTAGGATCCGTGCTGGATTGAAAAGGCTTATCTTGGTGAGCGCGGCAGGATTCGAACCTGCGACCCATGCCTTAAAAGGGACGCCAACCCAATTACAAACAACAACTTGCACGTCCAGCTTACTCCATGCACGACACAACAAAATCAATGAGATGCTAACGGGACATCGGTCTGGGTGCCCGGAGGGTGCCCGGAATCCGATCCGCAGTTTGAGGTGCCGTTTCGGATGGGCTACAATGCGTCCTTGGAGAAACGTATGATTACGGATCCAGCCTCCGCTATCAAACGTGAAGTTGAGGAATTGATTGATTTGCAAATTGAGACCTTGAGACGAGACTCACCTCTGAATTCCTCCGAGCTTCTCGACTACGGTGCCCGTTCAACGAGGATCCGATCGCTCTACGCTGAACTGGACCGAATGAGACGAACCAAGTTCGGCCTTAAGTTTGCCAAAGCATCCTAAACAAGCACCGGTGATGATGTTTGATCGACGTCGCTACGACCAAGAGGTGAGGTCAGGCTCGGACGAGCGAACTTCTCTCCTCTGGCCGTGGCTGAACATCTCACAATTCGATATCGTTTGCTCGAATCCTATAACGCGCTGGCCATCGATCTCCACGTAGCTGCCGTTACAAAAGATCAACAACTGGTCCGCGCCGGCGCGCTTCTTTTGCCAACAGACGAACTCGGCGTCGCTGGCGACTCTTCCCTGGTTCCACGGTCGTCCCTCGTCAGCGAAGAAGAAGAAGGACTCTTCCAACGGGGTGCTATAGAAATATGCCTTGACGCGCGTACCAGTCTCTCCCCTCACCTGAGTCAGTTTTCCCGGAATTCCGCAAACTTCTTCCAAGGGAACCAGCAACGTGACGGCTTCGGCTGGCAAATCCGTAACGCTTCTGAAATTAAGAACGGTGACAGGCTCGCGTTTACCATAGACAGGCGACCATCCCCCCTGTCGAACTTCTTCAGACCATCCATGCCCATCGGCGCACAAAACCGCCAATCCACGTGAACTCCCTTTCACTCCGAACAGGTGTTCAGCGCGCAACTGCATCTCGGGTGCTAAATGCCAGGCAATATCGAGGCGATGTTTGCCTTTGCCTTGAGCGAGATCACGTATCAGGTAAAAGCCAGAGTGCAACGAAAAGATCCAGCGCCGATGATGGACCAGAGAAGCGAGCCGGCTATAGCCGTCGTGGCTTCCGACAAAGAGATCGAAGCTTTTCCCCGTGATCCATCGCTCGGTTTTCGAGTTCGTGAGCTGCTTCCACGCAAACGGACCTGCAGGCTCAGATTGGCTCACGCCGTCTACCGTAAGTGTGTTGTGCATCGCTGTAACGCGGAACAAGTCACGCTCCGGACCGTCACCCACGTACTCGAGGGTGCCCGGATCAATTAGCATCGAGTGCCCTTGCGATTGCAGGAAGATGCCAAGTGCGTCCGCGTGGCCATGCCCTGCACCCTGGCCACCTTGGGGACCGGCATCGACCACCAATTGACTCGGCGGACTTGAAGCGGCAAGAACGTACAGCCCGGCGGAGGGTAAGCCAGCGGAATGCATGGCCGGTGGCTGCGTCTTTAGACGATCCGATTCAGCAACACCTCGTTCTCCGAGCAACCAGATGGTTTCCTCGGGCAGTTCTCCTGCCACGCCCTTAAAATCTCCGCGGCGAAAAAGGACAGCTCCGGTTGCGAGAGGATCCAACAGATGTTCGCTTCGATTGCGTCTCGGATCGAATAGTCGCCCTCCGTCATCGTCGCCCAAGCGCGGCGGCGTACCTCCACGTCCGAGCAGCAGCAGAGCGTCCAGCATTTTCTCCAGCGTTTCCTCGAACTCACTCGGAACACTTAGCTCGTTGAGACGGGCGAGCACAGCCGCGTGCAGGAAGAAGTCGATCGCGTAGACGTGATAATAGCTCGACTGCTCGAAGTGGAACCCATCAGCCCGGACTTGACGGCGTGCTTCCTGCAAAACAATTCCCCAACCTTGAGATTTCCAGTATTCCGCCCGAGAAAGTTCCGGGCATAGCGTCCCTAGAAACAGGAGCGCCACAGCTTCGCCCAGCAAGTGAGTGTTGGGTGAGAAATAGGTCGAAAGGTGCCGCTCAATATAACGTCCGTTCAGAGCCTGCGCCTGGAGCCACTCCTTGTGAAACTCTGGAGGTAGCGCAGGCGTATCCACCAGAAGTTGATACATCCATATCCAGGAAAGACTGCGGAACGCCACCTCCAGACTGCTTGTCCAGTTGATTCCGATAGCGAAGGGATTCTCGGCGTGCCAATTCCGCCATTGTTTGAAGATCTCATCCGTATAGCGCCGGTCGTCCGTCAGCAGGTAAGCTTTGGCCAAGGTGACCATGTGCTGAAGCCGGTTCAATTCCCAAGTGACTTTGCTATCCCCCACTTCGTCGAAATCGAGATAACGGATCTTGTAAAAAGCCTTCTTAGGAGCCTGTTTGCCGTGCACTCGATCGAGATGCCACTGGATTGGATCGCCGTAATCCAGATCTTCGTAACCGAGAAGATCAAACCGGTGGCAGCAGATTTTGTCGGCCTGTCGAACGATTTGCTTGGCCTGTTGCGGAAGTCGTTGACGAAGCAGTTTGAGAACAGACTCGACCGACGCTGATGTGAAGAAAAACTGCGGAGACCTGATGTTTGCTGTATGAACTGTGCTTTGTGGGAAATCGAGTCCGAGACGCGAGAGAACTACGTCGGCACGCTTGGACAATTCCTGTCGGCTGCGATCGAGCAATTCGTGCGGATTCATCTGCGCCAGCCGAGATGCGATCTGTAGACACTTTCTACCCGTCATAGTGGTCCCGACTCGGGCTCACGCGGCCAAATCATGAGTTTATGATCACACAAGGGCTGCCCTCGGTCGCGACACCCATCCAACCGGTAAATCGGCGTACTCACGTGGCTGTGGGTCCGTGAAAACGCAGCTGCCACCAAGGCGGGCAACGACCCCGGTCGGCAATGAACCGTGACGGATTTCGCGAAAGAACAGTCGTAATCTCGTCACCAGCAGATTCCTTCATACGAGGCGGTCCCGTCCACGCGGCGAGCTTTTTCGAAATTCACAAGGTCGATGATGACGTGTTCTGGTCTCAGGTTTTGGCGCAAGACGTTGCCATCGAGTTCCCGCGTACCGACAACGATAATCTCCGATTGGTTGACTGCCTCCTCGATACTTGAGCAGAGCAGAGAACCAATGTGAGGAATCACTTCTTCGATGTACTGGCGGTTGGATCCGACCAGACATCCGAGAGAAACGTTCTTATCCCAGACCTTAATTTGCCGGCCCTCGCCCAACAACCGCTTAACGAATCGGACTTGAGGACTTTCTCGCAGATCATCCGTCCCGGCCTTAAAACTCAGGCCGAGCATAGCGATTTTTTTCTTCCCAGATCGCAGAGTCATTTCAACGGCGCGGTCGAGGTGTTCAGCATTGCTGGGCTCGATCGACTCCAGCAACGGTAGACTGAGGTCGAGTTCTCTGGCGCGGTAAGTAAGGGCCCGCAGGTCCTTCGGCAAACACGAACCGCCAAAAGCAAAACCAGGTGATAAATAGGCTGACGAGATGTTCAGTTTAGCGTCCGAGGCGAAAATGCGACTCACCGCCTCCGAATCCACCCCTAAGGTTTTGCAAAGTGTGCCTATCTCATTCGCGAATCCGATCTTGAGAGCGTGAAATGCGTTCGACACGTACTTCACTGTCTCGGCAACCGGTATGGTTGTTTCAAAAGTGGCACCAGGTATGCTGTCAAACAGCTCGCGCAGGATGGTGAGTCCATGGGGCGCGCCCGCGCCTAGAATGGTGTGGGGCGGCTCTAGAAAATCGCTGACTGCGCTTCCTTCGCGGATGAATTCTGGATTGTAGCAAACGCTGAAGTCTATACCGGCCCGAAGACCGCTCGCTCTCTCCAGCACTGGTGCGACGCAGGACTCAGTCGTGCCAGGAAGTACGGTGCTACGCAGTACAATTACGTGTTGGCGTTTTTTTTCTCGAAGGGCCACTCCGATCTCGTTCGATGCGTGCAGGACGTGGCTTAGGTCGAGTTTGCCATTGCGCAGGCTGGGCGTCCCCACGCAGATGAAAGAGATGTCGGACTCAAGTACTGCGCTCTGAGAGTCCGTAGTGGCGTGGAGTCGGCAGGCCCCGTGACCCTCGGCGACAAGCTCATCCATCCTGGCCTCGATGATCGGACTCCGGCCCGACTCGAGCATTTCAACTTTGGCCCGGTTGATGTCGACACCGGTTACACGATGACCTAAGTGGGAGAAGCAAGCCGCGCTGACTGAACCCACATAGCCCAGCCCGAAAATGCTGATCGATAGATTCAACCCACAACTCCTAACCTCTGCCCAATCTCATTGACACGCCCGGCTGCGCCGAGCGCCACTGGAGAGCATCAAGATAACCGTGACTTTCGCTGTAAGCACTTCCGCCGAGGACAAGGGCGCCAGCCCACAGCTGGCGCCCAGAACAATAACTTACTTCCCTCTACGGCAGGTAGTATCGGAACGAGGTGAAGAACATGTTCTCTGTGGCGTTCGGGTTGCCTCCTACACCGCCCCAGGTGTTGCGGTCGATGTAAGAGTACTGTGGTCCCCACTGGAGTCGGCCTTTCGGACCATTGTAGAAGCGATACCAGAATCCGACGGTCCCTTCTATGATGGAGCGCGTATTGCCGCTGCAATTCGAAGGATTCGCCGGGTTAAACCCAGGAGTTAGCGGAGTTCCTCCGGAGCCACCGACCGGCACCGTGCCGCTGCCCGTAGTGCCGGAAGAAGTCGGAGTGTTCACGTTGGTCGTAGTGGAACTAGGAGCCGGTTCATTGTAGCAACCCGAATTGTTGAACAAAGGCGAGCCATAGCCTGCGCCCTTACCACCGGAAACGTACGCCACCCTCGATTCATACTCGAGGCCCACGTTGGCATAAAAATCCAGGCGCTTCGAGTGATATTCCGCGGTGCCGAGCCCCTGATAATTGCGGGCCGGGACCAGAACGCCGTCTGGACGCGCTACGACGTCGGGCAGGCCGGCCGAGCCGTATCGGCCGATACCATCGCCCGCGAGAAGATGGATTCCCACGTCGAACTTCTGAGCCAGCGTCGCGCGCCCGTTCAAACCAACGCCGCCGCCGATCTTGTTGCTGTTGTAAGCCCCGCTTGAGTTTGGAACGTTGCCCGAGCCGCACGGAACAGGCGGAGGCAACACTCCGTTGGTCGCTGTTATAACGCCGCCGCAGGGGAAGATACGATCGCGGAAGTCGCTAACCAGGCCAAAAACTTCGTAATGCCCCCAGCCCGGATCGATGGCCAACTTGGTAATGAAGTCCGGCGCAGGATTGAAGGAATAGTTTGCCGTCGGATTGTAGAGACCTCCACTGGTCCCTTGCGACCCAATAACGAAGTTGTTTTGGCCCGGAGCGAGAGTTCCGCCAAGCGTGGCCTGAGAGTTCTCCACTGAAGCGGCCCACGTCAGCTGGTCGCTCAGTTTCTTGGCGACCCGGAAGCCGTACTGCCTGGCCCAACTGAAGCCGACGGTATATGCCGGGTCGATCGTCAGCGGCGTTGCCTCGGTTCGGTTGTCCACTCCCTTCTTCGTCTCGGTAACCAGACTCCACATCTGGCCACCGGTGAAAGTCCATCCGCTGTTTAGCGCAGCCTGAGCGTACGCCTGCCGCTGGCGGAGGCCGTAGCTGTTGCTCTCGTTGTTGTTCGCCGTGATGGGGGAAGACAAGAAGTCCGTTTCCACGTAACCTCTCAGCGTCACGCTACTGAGCTTGCCTTCCGCCAGCATGGAGAGACGGGACTGACGGCCAGATCCGAAGAATTCCGATAGCGCGCTTGCATTCGCGCCGTCGAACGGAATCGAGTTGAACGGAGTATTGATATCGGAGCCGAGGGCATGCGCTCGCCAAACCGTTTCTGCCGCCAGGAAACCACCCGGTGTAATGTTGATACCTTTGAAACGCAAGGTCGATGGGTTCTCCAGCTTGGCCTCTATGTTCTTCTGGGTCTCTTGCAGACTCATGGCCACGTTGCCCGCGTTTTGTTTCAGGTCCGTAACATCGGTACGCAGAGCCGCGACTGTCTGCTCTTGCTGCGTGGCTTGCGATGCAGCTAGCTCAGCCTTCCCTTGTGCTGTGACGACCGCCGCCTGAGCTTGCTCCAGGGCCGCATCTCGTTTTCGCATCTCGTCCTTGAGCTGTCTGTTATCTTGCTGCAGCGCCTCGATCTGCTTCTGCTGGGCGGCGAGGACATTTCTGAATTCTTTTAGCTCAGCTGCTAGCTCCGCCACTCCAGTAGCCCTCTTCTTGGGAACTGCCGTAGTTGAGGTCTGCGCCACAGAGACTGCTATCAAGAACAGAACTACCCATGAACCGAGAATGTACTTCATGCTCTCTCCTTGTTCCTCATCAGTGCGAGGCGATTGCGAATGTGAGATCAAATTGCACACACGGTCGGCCACCGTGTTTGGCTGAACTGCTGTTCGTCAGTCTCTCCCTATCCCGTGTCCAAACGGAGGAAGTCGGCAAGAACATGGCATTTTGCCGGACTGTACGATGCATCCGACAAGGATTCCTCCGAGCACTGGGATCGAGTGCTAAACCTTAGGCGTTTTTAAGGTACGATTCTTTTAGGTCGGATATGTTACAGAATGGTTATAGCTCGGTGAATTTCTGATGAATCACCGACGACGGGCGCTTGGCTTATAGTGACCCTCAGGTCGGGGATCCTCGGAAAAGTGAGCGCCAGCACCGCGCTCACTTTCTCAAGCAACACTCGGCGAATGCGTCTGCTGGGGTAGCTCTTCGGGGACAAGATGCAGGGTGGAATCATCAGGTCCTCCTGAAGCTCGCGCCGCTCGAGCCGACCTTGTGTCCCCACAGGCCGGCCCCCCAAAACAATTCCGAGTATGCGAAGCCGGCAAGGCACGCCAAAGGGATATCAATGGCAACTCTGAAACGCAGGTCGGACCAATAAAGTACGGCTGCCATAGAAAGAAGATTCACGATTCCCAGCAAGATTAGCAGCGCTCGGGGCGCATCGAGTCGTCCCGTCAACAAGAGCGCACCACAGATTCCGGCGGGATAGAGCCCAACCCAATATATCGAGAGGGCTATCCTCTCGGTCAGCCCCTGATCTCCTCTGGGGTCGAAAGGGAGTAGCGTCGTCCACAGTCTGCGGAATACCAGCTTGGCGTAAGACCCTGGGTGCGCCGCTATGAAATCCAGGGCTACGCGGCGCGAAATCCGATCGTCGCGCACCGCAGCCGGGGTTCTAGGATCGAAAGCCATGGTTTGAGCCAAATTCCGCCGTTGTTCGTCAACCGCGGCGCACCGGCCTTCCGCCCAATAAGGGACCAGCATGCCCTCTTTTGCAACGCATTCGTTGTTGCCTTCATTGAGGTCCTCACCCATGATGCTGGCCACCGGCACAAAAACACCAAAACGCTCGTAATTACGCAGTGTCCAGGGAGCCACGACCCCGAACGCGGTAACGACAATGAGACCGTATCCCAGCCATGTCCGAAGCCTGTGAGATCGAAAAATCAAAACGATGGCTCCAGCAGAGACCAGCAGCAACAAACCGTTTTCTCTTGTGAGCATGCAAAGACCAGTGCTGGCGCCACATATCAGAGCCCATATAGTATCCAAGCTGCCTAGCCAAAGCAGAAAACTCATGATCGAAGCTGCAAATAGGAAAAAAAACAGGTTCTCGTTGTAAGGTTGGGAAGCGGAGTTTACCAAGATGGGGTGGAGGGCAACTGAGATACCGGCAAGCCACGCTGCATCAATTCTCTCAAAACTCTGCCACGTAATCTGGCCAACAAGTCCGGCAGTGAAACCGCCTAATAAAGCCTGCAGGGGGAAAAACAGTTTGAAAGAGAAGCCGGAGATCGAGAAGCATCCAGCCAGGAAGAATTCGTAAAGAGGCGCTTTGAACAGAGCCTCTTGACCAGAATAGTCCGCGTGTTTTCCGTTCGCGGGTCGGGTATCGTCCACTACGTAGCCCTTGCCGGAAAGCAAAGCTTTCGCGATCAGCACATGTTCCAGAGCGTCGTAATCCCAGAAACCCACGAAACCGTCGCGGGAGAGATTGAGTTGACCCCGATACCGGGCGACTCCATACCCGATCCGCAACCCAAATCCGAGAAGTACGAGGACAATAAGGAGGACTTGCTTGGATCGCCACCCTTTCCATGACAATAGCGGCAAATATTCCCCTTGTTTTGCGCCTGCGCCGCTATTTGGTGGCAATGCAGCCCCTTCCGCTACGATTCGCTCCGAACCTAACACAGACAAGATTGCGAAACAAGTTCGGACGCATCCGCGGAGCCGCATCGCGGTTTGATCCTGATACGGCGGATCCCCGCTCTAGGCGGTGGGTTCAATGCAAGGTCTATTGGGGAATATAGCTGTTGAGCAGAGGCACAAGGCTCACGGCAAAGGAAAGGATACGCTGCTCGGCGGCGTCAGCGGTTTCCCCGCGATAGATCTCTGTGCTGACGCGAATCATGCCGCCATCGCTGCGGTGGATCCGGATAGAGTCTG
This sequence comes from Candidatus Sulfotelmatobacter sp., assembly GCA_049673585.1. Classification (GTDB taxonomy): domain Bacteria; phylum Acidobacteriota; class Terriglobia; order Terriglobales; family Acidobacteriaceae; genus Sulfotelmatobacter. The sequence continues at coordinate 206,343 of JBATXV010000017.1, forward strand.
CAACGAGATAATATTTGGCCAGATATTCACTGGCGACCCCCCGGTCGTGCGCCCAGTACCAGTAGAGAACGACCTTGCGGGAGTCTCGCCTGGCGATTATGTAACGGTTAACCGGAAACGAAGTGTGACCGGGAACCGTGAACACCATGCGGCTGGACTCGATCGGAGTCCAGCCCTCGGCAGTCAGACAGTTGCGGGGCGAGTGGATCGTGTCACCGGCGCGTTGGCTGGAGAAGAAGGCAATGAACAGTTCCGCGGAAGGTTGCGTTTGCTCTTCGTTCTGATAGTTGCGCCTAAGGAAGTCACCATGTCCCAGGGTTACGAGATCATCCTGGGGGATTGGAACATCGGTTCCCCGCCACGGGCCTATCTGGAGGGGAAACAGTCTCAAAGGAAGATGATGAGGCAATTCTTCGGGCGGCTCTCTGCGCAGGAAAATCGCCGCAGAGGCGAGCAGCAACGCAGCCACGACGAAACGCAGTGTGGAATGGGTCATGATGCCGCGGGCCCTTCAGGCCACAGCTTGCGTATGAGGCCGTGCAACGCATACAGCATGAACAACGAGATGACAAAGATGAACCAACCCCAGGAAGCATGGGAAACACCGTCCGCTTTGTTGACACTCCAATACTGCTCCGCCATGCCCGTGCCGATAATGCGGATGCTATTTGCTGCTACAGCGATCGGAACCGAAAAGATAACGAGTAGCCATCGTACCCAGAGGCGCTTCTCGGCGAGGAAACCATAGATGACTGCAACCGTCACCAGCGACATCAAAGAGCGAATTCCGCTGCAGGCTTCAGCCACTTCAAGAGTGATCTGAGGGAGGACGATGAGGTTGCCGTCGCGTAATACAGGCACCCCAAACATGCGAAGCGTCGCCGTCGCAAGGCTGGAGGCCAGCAGTTGAAGTGGGAATGTGATTTGATTGAAGATAATAGCTGGAATCGGAATCATCAGAATTAGAAACGCCCAGGGGAACAGGATGGCCCGGAAGAAATTCCATCCCAAGAAGAAGACGATCAATCCCGCCAACACGAGCAGCAGTGAGAATCGTGCCAGATATAACTCAGCTCCCAGTTGGCCGACCATAAGCACACAGGCGGCAAAGCCCAGTACTAACAGACCCGACCAGGAAGGATCGGGCGACTGCCTGGCCAATCGAGCGCGCTCCTGCCACACCACGAACACTGAGAACAATGGAACGAAGAACCCATGGGAGAAATTCGGATCGTCCCACCACTGGCCGACAAGGTGCGCCAGCATTGGTCCGTAAAGCCAAACACAAAGCACGCCCAATATGGCAAGCTGCCAGAGACATGCAGATCCGCACCTTGCGGACAAACGAGGTCCGCCCGGCAAATCAGTTTCCAGTTGTTGACTCATGGTTAATCCATGAGCAATGGGAGAAAGCGAGGTTATGGTAAAGCTGGAGAGGGGGTAATGCAACTTCTTTTACTTGAGGCGGTTAGAGTCTGGATTAGCATGCACAACAGTTCGTGGTCAATTCGCCCCGCCACAGGTGTCATTCGTCGTTTCGCCAATCTCAACTGCCGGTGTAATTCTGTTGCCAGGCCAATCTAGGTAGCGAATCGCCTGACAACAATTCCGATCGCGATCAATCCAGTTCCCAGCAGAGCCAATGTGCTCGGCTCGGGGACAGGGGCAAGGAAATTCGTAAAGCCCTGGTCGTTAGCGAAAGATACTGTACCGTTGGCATTAGTAATTTCGCCTGATCCCATGGTGGTGAGGTCGATATTGACGGCGCCGCTAATGGCATAGGTAGTTCCACCGATGGTCAGCATCGCGTTCACGATTGTAGCGGTCAGGGTGAAAGTACCAGGTGCCGGTTTGGACCAAGTCGCAGTGCTGATAGTTCCCGTAAAGACCAGGCCGTCGGGTCCAGTTGCCGAAAAGGTGCCCGCTCCTCCCGCGAACGTGGCAAGGCCAGTGTAGCCGGACCCAGACTGGTTCAAAACGCCGCTGGTCATTGTTCCAGTGGTAAGGGTCACAGATCCTAGGCAGGCACCACAACCAGGGAAAGAGTCGGATTGATTGGAGATTCCAAAACCTGCCAGTCCGCTAATCCCTATCAGGTAAGAACCAGAGAGGGTGAGTGTGGTGGAACCGATTGTCCCTGTGGCTCCGGTAGTGTTCGTGGTAAACGTGCCACCACCATTGGTGAGCACAACATCGTCGGCATAGGCGATCATCGAAGCACACAGCACAATCAGGCAAGCTGACAGAGCCTTAAGCATCGTCATAAATTCGCGACCTCCTGAATATCGATCCCCGCCTTTTTGGCCTCACAACATTCGCATCGAGATGGTACCCGTTGCTCCATCGGCGTCTGAAAGGACTGGCATGCAAGTTTCCGAAAATTAAGGAGAAACCGCACTCCGCTCACCAGTTTCAATTTGCGCCAAATCCTATGCTGGCGGTATTACACTCTCGTGAACAAAACATGAAGAGTGCGTGAAAACTCTTGCATTTCTGGGAAAGAACTGTGGAAAAGTTGCCATGCGGAGGCAATCCGCCTTCGATTGCCGGCGGACGTGCTTTCCGCCGAGGCAAAGTCGACTCCAACCGCCGGGAAAGATGAATCCCAAGGGTGTTTCGCGATAGATAGATGCAAGTTCTTTCACACTACAGACTTCCTAGTCATGGGATCAGTGGCGGATCCAGGGGATCCCTCCAAAAATTAGCCATTCTTTAACAATTGCATTGCGATGCCTGACTTTACAATCGATAACGTCGATGGGTTGTGCGTTGAGATGTCGTTTTGGCTGGAAAGTTGGCCGTCTGAACAGTACACTCCAAAACTCTATGAAGCGCCAACTGCTAATTACGACTCTGTTGCTCGTGCCATTCCTGCCCGGAGTTCTGGCCCAGGATGCCCCCGGACCTCCCAAGGCAGCGACTAGCAATGTTCTTTCAAGGGACTCCAATGTAGCTGTTGCTCCAGCCTCCGGTGATGAGAACCATCCGATTTCTGAGGCGGGTCCAACTTATGTTATCGGCACCGAAGACATGCTGCACGTTGCAGTTTGGAAAGAACCAGAGCTCACAATGACGCTGCCCGTGCGCTCCGACGGTATGATATCGTTACCCCTCGTGAACGATGTTCCAGCGGCTGGCCTAACTCCCATGCAGTTGGCTGGCGTATTGACAGAAAAGCTCAGGAAGTACCTGGAAGCTCCGCGCGTTACGGTTATTGTGACTCAGATCAAACCACAGCGAGTGTACGCTCTCGGGGAGGTGTCGCACACTGGGCCAATTTCTCTCCTTCCCAACATGACCATTCTGCAAGCAATCGCCACGGCTGGCCTAACCCCGTTTGCGAACACCAAGGGCATTTACTTGTTGCGTACGGATAAGGGTCGGCAACAGAAGATTGCATTCAACTACAGGCGGGTAATAAGGGGAGCAGACCCATCACAGAACATTACCCTGAAACCGGGAGACACGATTGTGGTCCCTTAGTTCCCCCCTTCGCATCGCGATCTACCAGCCGACACCAAGACCATGATTACAAATCGCGTACTTAAATTTGATGATTATTTGGCGATCTGCCGCCGGCAGTGGAAGCGGCTACTGGTCCTCGCCCTGGTCGGTCTTTTGGCTGGATTTTTGTTTTCTTTCGCCGTTACTCCAAAGTATACGTCTCGAGCGGTTTTGCTGGTCGAGGAACAGATAGTCCCCCCCGGTTACGTGAAGCCTCTGGTCACTGACTACGTCAGCGACCGGATGACAACGCTGGAGGAGCAGGTGCTTAGCCGCAACCGGCTACGACCCCTCGTCGAACGCCTCGGTATCGCAAGAAAAGGCAGGAGCGTGGACGCCGTGATCGATGAAATTCGAAAGAATGTGGTGGTTGCGATCATGGATCCCGGCGCTCCGCCTTCGCCCACGCCCGATTACCTCACCGTAAGGCGGAAGAAGCCTGGCCCGACCGACGATGTTCCCGGTTTCTCGGTGAGCTTCACGACCGATAATGCTCGGGACGCTCAGCAAGTTTGTGGCGAAATTGCTTCTATGCTCCTGGCGGAAAACCGAGAGTTTCGCCAGCAGATCATCAGTAGCACGACTGACCTTTTGTCTCGGCAGCTTGACGAGGCGAAACGCGACTTGGATGAGCAAGACAGCAAGCTGGCCGTGTTCAAGAAGGAGCACTTCGGTCAGTTGCCTACCGATGTGGACGACAACCTGAAGATCCTGATGGGCCAGACATCCGAACTGGATGCCACCAGCCAAGCCCTCAACCGTGCTCAACAGGATAAGTCCTTTGAAGAAGCTCTACTCGCGCAACAATTAGCCGCGTGGAAATCTTTACAGGCAACTCCTAATGTACCAACTCTTGAGGAGCAGCTCGTAGCCCTTCAGAACCAGCTCGTCACTTTACGTGACCGCTATACGGAACAGCATCCGGATATTGTGAAAACAAAGAAGGACATTGCCGGACTAATGGCGAAGATTGAAGAGATGAAGGGGGCAGCAGACCAGAAGGACAACCAGAAAATTTCGGGAACCAAAACGGAACCGCCAGAAATTATGCAATTGCGTCAAGAGATACATCTGAACGAAGACCTCATGGCGAGGGCGACCCTTGAGGAGAAGCGGCTGCAGCACGAGATCGAACTCTACCAGAGTCGGCTTGCACTAAGTCCGGACGTCGAGGAACAGTACAAACAGCTCACCCGGGACAACGATACCGCGCAAAAGATTTACTCTGACCTCCTGGCTAATAAGAGCCAGGCTGAAATGCAAACCGAGGTGGAGCGCAGACAAGAGGGAGAGCAGATGAGATTGCTGAATCCTGCCAGCCTACCGTCTGCCCCCAGTTTTCCGGTCCGTTGGATGTTCGCTGCATATGGGCTATGTGCAGGCCTGGGGATTGGCGGCATGTTTGCCTTCTGGCTGGAATTCCAAGACAAGTCCCTCCGCAACGAGGGTGATGTGCACGCAGGGTTGGAGCTGCCTATGCTGGCAGCGGTGCCCTGGACCGGGGCGACTCCTCCCGTAAAGGGTTTGTTTACGTCGTTGTTGGGGAAACGCGAAACTGTTTAGTACTAGCGCTCCTGCAAGTGGATGGGGTCCTGGCCAACGGAAAAGGGAAATGCATGAGTCGAGGTCACGATTCTTTGAAGAGAACTGAGCAAGAGCGCGACTTGCTAGACGCAGAGTCCATGGGGCGGGCAGACCTCAGGCCGGATGCGCCTCTGTCTGAAAGTACCGATCCTCAAGTTTCGAGTTCGGAAACGCTGCCTGACCCGACCAGCCCTGAATCTCTGCTGACTCGCTGTCCTCGGATCCAGTGGAAGCCTGACCCGGCGAGCATGATTTTTCTGAGCGCGAGAGACCTGACGAGAGAGCTAACTCAGAGTACGGAGGAACTTCGCTCATTGCGTTCGCGACTCTACCGCCTTAGAGAAAACCATCCCATGAAATCACTTCTAATCACGAGTGCGTTGCAGGCGGAGGGGAAATCTTACATTGCGGGTAACCTGGCCCATGTTTTGGCTCTCCAGCCCGGATGCCGGGTACTGCTGATCGACGGCGACATGCGCAGCCCGAGGCTGCACTCAATGTTGGGAACTTCTTCGGCGCCTGGTCTGTCAGAATACTTGCTGGACGAGGTCGAAGAATTTGGCATTATGCAAAAAGGATTCGCTGAGAACCTTTTTTTTGTTCCTTCCGGCCGGTCGGTGCCTGGGCCGAGCGAACTTCTAGCCGGCGGCCGTCTCAGATCCCTGCTCGAACGAGTCGAACCGTTATTCGATTGGATCATCGTAGACTCCCCCGCAGCAATTCCGGTTTCTGATGCTTCCTTGCTTAGCGGCAATTGTGACGGTGTGTTGCTGGTCGTGCGCTCAGGTTCGACTCCTTTCGATGTTGCCCGGAAGGCACGAGATCGATTTCGCGAAAACCAATTGGTGGGCGTCGTGCTGAATGCGATCACGAACGGGTTTTCGGCGCATCCCCAGCACTATGGTCCCTAGGAGCCTGCGTCCTCACTAGGGGATGTCTAATGCTCGAACCTGTTGTACGGGGGAACCGATCTGGTAAGCGTCATGAGATGGCTTTTTTGGGGAGCGGTTTTCGCAATTAGTTATACCTATTTTGGTTATGCCTTATGGCTGTGGATCCGCTGCCGCCAGTGGCCTCAGCAGGTACGAACCCGACCGTTCTTCCCTTTTATCTCCATCGTATTGGTAGTGCGCAACGAGCAGTCTGTGTTGGAATGCAAACTAAGAAATCTCCTGGAGTTGACTTATCCCGCCGACAGAATGGAGATTTTAGCGGTTTCCGATGGTTCCACTGATGACACCGACCGCATCCTGTCCAGTTCTGCAAAGAGTTCCCGCTTGCGGGTTTTCTTGAACTCCCAAGCGTGCGGCAAGGCTGAAGGGTTGAACAAGGCGACAAGTCTGGCGCGAGGAGACATCGTGGTATTTACTGATGCTCGCCAGCGGCTCGAGGCAGACTCGGTCAGACTTCTCCTGGAGAATTTTGCCGATCCCGAAATAGGTTGTGCGAGCGGTGAACTCATGCTGGGAGATCCCAATTCGGGCGAAACGAGCGCGGGTGTGGGACTGTATTGGAAATTCGAAAAGTGGATTCGCGAGATGGAGTCCGGCTCGGGATCGGTCATGGGAGCCACGGGTGCGCTGTATGCCGTACGGCGCGACCTTGTAGTTGCGATCCCCCCAGAAACAATTCTGGACGACGTTTTTCTTCCCATGCACGTGCTCAAGCAGGGAGCGCGCGTCGTGTTTGATTCGAGGGCGCGCGCTTGGGATCTGCCGAACCAAGGTAGGAGGCGAGAATTCTCCCGAAAGGTAAGGACACTGACCGGCAACTATCAGTTGCTGCGTTTGTCTCCCTGGTTATTGCAAAGCGCTAACCCCGCGCGGTTTGAATTCATATGTCACAAACTGCTCAGATTGGTGATGCCCTTCGCTCTTGTCGCAGCATTGATTGCATGTTCCCGCTTGCCTGGAACTGTTTACAGAGTAGGTCTGACCTTGCAGGTGGCTTTCTACGCTCTAAGCGCCCTCACGTTACTGAGAACAAAGATTGGTCCTTTTGCCAGAGTCGTTGACGCCGCATTTACATTTGTGCTGCTCAACACGGCGGCAGTTGTAGCCTTCGCCAATTTTGTGACTGGGCGCAAAGCAACTTGGGTGCGGTAAATTCACACGCCCCGAAGGTGCAACACAGTTTTTATTGTCTGAAATATGATCAGCAAGTCGAGCCCAATTGAAGCATTCTTGATGTAGAACAGATCGTATTGCAGCTTCTCCCTGGCGTCTTCGTCGGAATTCCCGTATTTATAGTTAATCTGCGCCCAACCCGTGATGCCCGGTCGCACAAGGTGTCGCAGGTCGTAGTATTTGATCTTTTTTTTCAGCGATTCCACAAACTCCGGGCGCTCGGGCCGGGGTCCGACGAACGCCATGTCCCCCCACATCACGCACCATAATTGCGGAATTTCATCAAGCCGTGAGATACGCAAGAATCTCCCCACTCGCGTAATGCGAGGATCATCGTCGTCAGCCCATGTCGGTCCGACATCTGCTTCCGCATCCTGGCACATCGTGCGAAACTTATAGCAAGTAAAATGGTCGCCTCTCCGGCCGACGCGTTTCTGGTGATATAGGACTGGCCCGGGAGACTCCAAGCGAATCGCGAGCGCAATCAGTGGGACTAACGGGGCTGACAAAATCAGACCGGTCGAACCCACTACGAAGTTCAATATAGGACGAACTAGCCGAAAAGCATCATGAAGATGAAAACCGTGGGAGTAAATGATCCAGCTCCGATCGAGATTTTCGAGTTCGATCTTGCCATAGATTTTTTCCAGGTACGACGTCGCCTCTTCGATGTGCACCGCGCCCTCCAGCCTTAGGTCCAGCAACCGCTCCATAGGCATAGTGTCGCGACGATCTTCCATTGCCACAATGACGCGGTGAAGGGCGTGGAGTTTAGCTGTTTCGCATAGATGTGAGTCTATCTTCTCTCGCGTCGGGACACCCTCCATCTCTCCAGACCATCCGACTACGTCAACTCCCAGCTCCCAACGTTCCTGCAGACCTCGTACCAATCTCTTGGCGCGCTCTCCGCTACCCAGCACGTAAACGCGTTCCCGGAAATACCGTTTCCGCGCCAGCCACAAGTACGCGCTTCGCCACCCCAGCAGCGCGACCGTAATCGCGCATAAGCCTGGTATGAACGGAAAGTTATTCACCATCAATCTCGGGAAGGCGGTTTCCGCTCCAGCCAGCCCGAGCGCCAGCACTCCCGGAATTAGCAGCAGCCGAGAATAGAACTCACGTTTGCCAGCGGATGTGACCGGATTATAGAGGTCAAGCCAGTGGAAGATCAGTAAGACGAGAATAGTGACGATGGTGGCCGCGAAGATTATGGTGTAGTAGCCGTACTCGAGATTATGAACGAAGTAGGGGTTCCCGCGAGGCCCTAATGCCACACTCAGGAACAGTGAAGTCCAAATCAGTAGCGCTTCACCTAGCACCAGAATCAAGGTTCGAAGGGAATAATATACGTTAAAGAGGCGAATCACATTTGCACCCTGGGTCTAAAGAACTGACTAACGAAACTTACTGGTCAGGCCATCCTTGCGCTACGCGGACTGATATTATCGGAGCAGTTGGGGGGGGGCGACCAAATTAATCCCAATTGAGAACGAATGGACCCCTCCACTAAAACCGCAGGGGCCGGAAAGAGTGCAAATGTAATTGCCACGGCTTTGGTCACTGAACTGATAACTACCAAAAACTCCAAGATGCCCCCCCAACTGCCGTTGTACAGCCACGCCCACGAATCCATACTGATAGTTTTGGGACGAGACCGCTGCGGGAACTTGTCCGATTTGGCTCAGCTTTAGATATCCCGCATCAAAGCTGGTGGACCAATAGCGCGTGGGACGGGTAAACGAAAACTGGCATGCATCAGTGTTCGCACCCGCGAACAATCCCGAACCGTTGGTGACGAGGCGGTCGCACGAAAATGCGACCCCGCCCTTTCGCAAACGATAGTTGAGTGATACATATCCGCTGGCGTTGATCTGGCTGGAGGATCCGCTCACACCATTGCTGAGTTTGGCAAACTCCGGACCAATGCCTAAACTAAAATCGACTCGGCTGGAGACCTGGCGACTATAAAGCACTTCCCCTAGGTTTGTGCGTACGCTTCCCTGACCTGCCTCTGGGAACTGTAAATCTTGGAATCCGTACAGAAAGCCAATCTGGTTCCGTCGACTCATCTGGTAGTTGTAAGATGCCTGTGCCGCCGTTCCATGATTGTTGATCAGACTCTCGCCGGCTGAGATTAGAGAGTAGTCAGTGAATCCATATCCGCCCGCGGCGGTGATCGAGGAACGCGGGGTAAGAGTCTTCGCAAGCTCCCCCAGCGAGACGTTGCTGATACCTGTTCCTGTATAGTTAATGGAGCCCAACAGACCAGCGAGATCCGGTGGCGCTGGAGGGTTGGCGTTGACGCCCGCTGACGCCAGGTTGTACGCCGCAGCTCCTCCAAACCATTCTGATCCAAACCCCCCGCCGGGGAGGTCGCCAAATTCATCCGCCAGGATCAACTGCCCGCGGCGCCAGCGAATTCGATCGGTTGCATTCAGCTGTTGAATTGGCGTGGTTGTCGACTCACCGTAAAGTTCGGCCCCTCCCAAATAATCGATGGCCGTATCGGAGTAGCGGCGTAACGATAGCAGGTGAAGGCTTCCCAAAGCAGTCGTGAAGGAAGAGGTCTGTGAAGAACTCCCCTTGTTGCTTCCCACACTGGTTTCCGTACCTTCAACAACGTTCGCGCCCGCTGAGAAGAAACTCCGTCGGTTTGATGTTGGATCCATGTTTCCCTGGTCAATATCCGACGGGCTATTTGCCGACTTTTGGCCGGCCTCGTCGGAGATGTCTCCCGTTCGTGCATCCGCTTTGGGATCAGTGTTTGCTGAAGTGGTCGCGGCAGTACTGCTATCCGGTGGTTGCCCTGTCTGGGCCCAGCCCGAAGTCACCGAAGCGGCTAACATTGCCAACAACCAAAGATGCTTTCGCTTGTCCTTCCTCAGACCACACGCTCGTTTGTTCAACATTCGCCGGCGCCCGGTCCGGCTGGGCGGCCGTCGGGTAGGTAAGGACCCCTCTAGAATTTGATCGCCCGCAGCGGCTCTTCCCGTAAGCATTAGCATGAACCAGTAATATGAACAGAATGTAATAAGAATGTTAATTTCTCCGTTGTGCGGAGCAGTTCTCTGCTTTCCAGCCGCAACCTGAGTATGACTTTGGACCAGTTACCGATGCCCTCTCCCCGCAACACTCTCTAGGCCAGTATTTGGCCCTCTTCTGGTTTGGCCTATCTCAAGACCGGCAAGAAGTCGGGGGCCCGGTCCGAGCGCCGATTCACCAAGAGGGTCCACACAGAATCAATGAGTACGGCGGACGCTAACAACAATGTCCAGTCCATCGGATAACGGTATCGCGAAGACCAGTAGGTAATGTAATAAATAAAAGGGAATCCGATCCAGACGATGCCGAGCAAACCTGCAGCTCGCCGATTCTCGAGCCATAGCACCAGCCATCCCAGCCACGCGACGAGGGTCAGGGTAACGAACACGAACCGTAACGCAACGATTTCGACGGGTGGGAACCAAAAGTCCACGATGTGGATCGCAGTAAGACGCGCGGCCTGGTAAGGGTGCGCAAGAATCCAGCGGAATGTCTCGTGTTCCTTTCGCCTATTGAATTCAACCTCGCCGAGAGTGGCCACGTGGCGGCTGATCTCGGGATTTACGGCGGGGTGCAGATCCAGGATGTGCTCATCCAGGGCCGAAGTGTAGCCGCGATCGTTGTATGCAAGAGACAGCTCAAGTCCGAAATTGCTGCGGAAGACTATGGGGCTTCCCAAGACTCGAAAGTTTCTCAGCGTCCACGGTGCCAACACCATTCCAGCGCATGCTACTAACGCTCCGAGCCACAATGCAAACTGCTTGAGGCTAGAGTTCGAAAGAAAACCTGCGGTCGCCACAAGCAGAGCCACCATTGGAAGAAATGCTGGACAGGTAATCAAGGTAGCCCCGACAAATAAGCCGAGCAAAACAGCGTTCCGGAGGTTAAACGAGGGCCGCCGCGAAAACCGGGAGGCAATCCAAAGCACTGCGATTAACAGCAGTGCGGCTAGCGGAGCTTCCCATCCACCATGAAGTTCCGTATTGAACGCACTGATGTAGGGAACGTTTAGCGAAGCGGCGAGTACCGCGGCGCGCCATGTAAGGCCGAGTTGAAGAGCAAGGGGCAGAACCAGGGCACTCCGAAGGGCACACAACACGCAGGAAAGTATTGACTGCGCGAATTGCCCCTCTGGACCAGTGCCGAAGATTCGATAAAGTGTGCCGAGCAAAATGGGGTAAACCGGAGCAACGTGGGCGGTCGGTCCTGTAGGGGTCGCATACGGATTCGCGAGCACACCGGTGCTGGCCCACGACTGAGCAGCACGCTCCATCTCCCGTGCCGGCAAAGAGCGATAGCCCGGCAGCGCGACCACCAGGCTCACTCGCAGGGCTAACGCTATGACAAAAAGAAACGCTGAAACCGCAAGCACGCGTTTTTGGGGGACGCACGTCCCTGCAGGCGTTCTTGTTGCACCTTGTGAAGGGAGTCTCAAAATGCTCTTCAGGCCTCAACCTGACTTCTACTTGACCTGAGACGGTACAGGGCCTGAATCAACACCAGCATGCGTGTCTTGTGCAGCAACATCAAGGCACCGATATAGCTCAATGCTCCAACCGCCACCTCGAGACCTAAGCGAACCACGAGTTTCTGCATCGAAGGCAGGGTTGCTCTTAGGAGTTCCACGCATACGATCATCGCGAGACTACCTTCCAACGCCGGACGGACAGCGCGAAAGTACTCCCCTATCTTCATGTCGATTGTCTGGAAGGTCTTGCGGTACAGCGGAAACGCAATCAACGGATACGCCACCACCCAGCCCCAGGCAACCCCGACCGTACCGTGAAAGCTGCCGATGTAGAAGGCGACCGGAAGAACCAGCAATGCCGTCAGATCATTCCACATGACGAAGCGAGCGTTCCCGACCGCGATCAAAACTTTCGGTAGCAAGGCCACGATCGAGCGGAAGCCAGCGTAGAAAAGCAATACTTCCAGGGGCGGAATCATTCCATCCCATTTATGCCCGAACACTACTGGAACCATTTCATGCGCCACAAGTGCCAGGCCTATCGTTGCCGGAAAGGCGGACAGAGAAACAATCTCAGTCAGAACGCGGAGATAACGCCGAAGTGCTGCCGGCTGATTTTGGACTGCGGCCAAATAGCTTGGGACGACCGTCACGAGCACCGTCACAAGCTTTTCCAGGGGTACATTGGCCAGTTCCCAAGCTGTGCCATAGAGACCTAGCGTGGCTTGCCCGAGCGTCCTGCCTACAACCAGATTATCTGTCTGTTCATAGGAATAGAACGCAAATGTCGACGCTACTAAACTGCGACAGAACTTCAGCGGTTCACGGATCGTTTGGAAATCTGGCCACGCCAGTCTGCAGGGGATAATGCACAGCACTACAATCGACCGAGCGGTGGTGCTGATCAAGTTTCCCAGCACTAATGCCCAATAGCCTAGCCCTGCATAGGCCGCGCCCAAAGTCACTACGGCCGATACCAGAGCGCTCGCGGCGCCCAATAGGGAAAGCAGACGGAATCGCATATTCCTTGCCAGCAGACCCGTCGATACCGTTTGAAGTCCCGAAGGAACAAGTGAGGAGCAGGCTACGATCAATAGCGGGGCGAGCGGCGGCATTTTGAAGAATGCTGCAAAAGGCCAAGCGAAGACAGCCGCGAAGGCAAAACAGAGCATTCCCAAACCGAAGCTGACACTGTTCAATTGTGCCAGTTGCTCAGACGTGAGGTCGCGCAGCGTCACAACGGCTCGCTGAATCCCGAATCCTGTGATCTGTCCCAAGTAGCTCAGGGTAATCACAGCGAGAGCGGCGATGCCGAAATCCGCCGGAGTCAGCAACCGCATGACTACCAGGAAGGAGGCCCAGCTAACGATCTGGCTACCCCAGTCGCAAATCGCATTCCACGCCACACTACTCGCTAGGGACCGGTCCACCTCTTCAACTGAGACCGCGGTTTTGGGACTGACGAGTGCGGTTGGCCTTGCTTCTGGTTCAGCGGCCATTGCCTGCTCTTGATCCAATGCCAATTTCTTCCCTCAAGAAACTGAAATCGCAGTGAAATAAACTGCAAAAGGCGGTTAAGCACGAAGCAGGCGTTCAACTAATGGGGACAACTTTAGCAGTTCCGAACCTGGGGAATGTTAAGAACTGGTGAAAAACCAGCGAATCTCTACAGTCCGACTTCGTTGGAAATCAAAGTTGGGGTCCGCCACTGCAGATCAAAGATGAGCACATCGGATCGGCAATCGATCGTTATTGGGGACATATCGGAGTGATCGACCATCCTTCGAGCGTAGAGCCGTAGAGTGGCAACTGTCTTCAGAACAGAGATCAAACGGGCAGGGGCAGTCACGATGGTCTTAAGCTAACAGAAATCAGGACAGTCATGGATTGGTAAGAACCAACTTGAAGAATGTTTTTCAAGTCTCGATGGGCATTTGATTTCATTGATTCGTAACCATCGCCGTGGGCACCGCCTGCTATACTTCGGCCGACCGAAGGAAATCGCGCGGCGCGGATCTTCCCGCGGGGTTGTCCGCAATGTTTTTTCTCCGGCGTACTCCTCAGGACGCGGTGAGTGGGGCGCCGTTTTGTAGGGAAAGGTTTGTTCTCCCCAGACAATTTCCGTAACCAGGACCGGCAAAGCGAATGTGCGGAATCGCGGGCATATTGAGGGTTGACAAGAAGGCGCGGGTTGCTCCCGGTGTTCTTCGGAGGATGTGTGCCGCCATGGTACATCGAGGCCCCGACGATGAGGGGCTTTATGTCGAGGGGCGCGTGGGCCTTGGAATGCGCCGTCTCAGCATCATCGACCTTGCCACCGGACATCAACCTATCAGCAACGAAGACGGAACGATCTGGATCGTATTTAACGGTGAGATCTACAACCATGCGGCGCTGCGCGAGAGGCTTATCGCTTCAGGCCACCGCTTCAGAACTCAATGCGACACCGAGACCATTGTTCATCTGTACGAGCAGTACGGACACGAGTGTCTTCGGCACTTGCGTGGCATGTTTGCCTTCGCGATCTGGGACAGCAGAACGCGGCGTTTGTTTGCGGCTCGCGATCGTATGGGGATAAAACCTCTCTATTACCGTCACACTGCAGAGCTTTTTCTGTTCGGATCAGAGATTAAGGTCCTCTTATCTCACCCTGAAGTCCGGCCGGTGTTCGATCGCAGTGCGCTTCCCGAGTATCTGGCCTTTGGACATCTCTCCGGATCGGGAACCTTTTATGAAGGAATTCATAAGCTGATGCCCGGTCACTGGCTCGAGATCGGCGAAGATGGCGGGCTGCGAACAGAGCAATATTGGGATCTGCCGGTTGGGCAAGAAGAAGTGACCCATGACGAAAACTACTACGTGAACACCTACCGTGAACTGCTGCAGGACGCCGTTACCAGCCACCTTATGAGCGATGTTCCCCTCGGAGTATTTCTCAGTGGCGGCTTGGATTCCAGCGCCGTGGCTGCGCTGATGACCAGCAGTCTGCGGGCGCCTATACAGACGTTTTCGGTCGGTTATTCCGACCAAGCATGCAGCGAGCTACCCTACGCCCGGGTCGTGGCCGAGCATCTCCATTCCGTTCATCACGAGGTTTTGGTCGGCGAGCAAGAGTTTCTTGGGGCACTTCCGAAGTTAATCTGGCACGAGGATGAGCCCATCGTCTGGCCTTCGAGCGTGGCGTTGTACTTTGTAGCGGAATTAGCGCGAGAATCGGTCACAGTAGTTTTAACTGGCGAAGGCAGTGACGAAACACTGGCAGGTTATTCGCGTTATGCGTTCACACTGAAGAACGCCGCGTTTGATCGGGTTTACCGGCGTTTGATTCCCGAAGCATTGCGGCGAGAGATTCGACGTTCGATATCGGATTCCCCACGGCTAGGTGCCGATTTCCGGCGGAAACTGGCTCACACTTTTCTGGCCAGAGACGGAGGCACGTGGTCATCCTTCTATTTTGACAATTTTTTTTCTGCCTTCAGCGAACTGGAGCAGATGGCGTTGCTGACAGACGATGTCGCCCGTGAATTCCAGGAGGGCGCGAGTTATCGTCATGTCCTGGGTTACTGGGAGAACTCGTCGGGCGAGATGCTGCAGCGTCTTCTTTATACGGACATTAAGACCTACCTGGTAGAACTCCTGATGAAGCAGGACAACATGAGCATGGCTGCCTCGATCGAAAGCCGCGTGCCTTTTCTGGATCATCTCCTCGTCGAGTTTGCTATGCGGATTCCGCAAAAGTTTCTTCTCAACGGACTGGCCGGGAAGGAAATTCTGAAGAAGGCCGTACGGGATCTGCTCCCACGCTCAATTCTGTATCGCCAGAAACTTGGATTCCCGACCCCGTGGAGCCGGTGGCTCGCTGGATCGCAACTTGATGTGATTGACAGGCTGCTCCAGGAGGAACGCAGCACGCAACGGGGACTGTTGAAGCCGATGGCGGTGCAGCAGCTTTTCCATGAACACCGGAAGCGTTATCGCGATCATAGCGACCAAATTTGGCGGCTTCTAAACCTGGAGCTCTGGCACCGCATATGCCTGGAAGGAGACTCCCACCAGTTGGCTTTGGGCATCCCAGGCGGAACAGACGTTGCGTCCATAGTGTGAAGGAGTGAACAGCTTGAATTAGGACCAGGGACGTCAGCCCTGTTCACACAGCATTCACATCTCTGTCACATTCCCTCCCCTGGATCAGAGTAGGCTTTTTCGGTGGAACGCACGGCGGGATTTCAGAGTTTAGCAAACTCGGCCTCGTCTTTTCTTCGCGGAGCCGACCAGAAAACCAAGCTTGGAGACAGAACTACACACCAATTTCTAAAAGGAACAAATCCATGAGGCGCACTTGTTTTACGAAAAAACCCACTCGAATGGTCACGGAGCTACTCGCCGGCCTGTTGCTGGCGAGCTTGGCTGTACCACTCTGGGCCCAACTGACGCCCAAAACCCGCCCATATTACGACATCACCAAAGAAATCACGCTCACTGGCACGGTGTCGAGCGTGTTCAAGAGAGCCACAGCCGGGATGATTCCTGGCTCCCACCTCCTGCTCACAACTGACTCCGGTGGTGTGGATGCAAGTCTAGGAAGATGGGGTCTGGAGGGCAAGGGAGCGCTCTCCGTTGCCGCCGGAGAGCAGGTTGAGGTGACGGGCGTCATGAAAACGCTCAGAGACAAAGAGGTTTTCGTGGCTCGCACCGTAAAGATGGGCGGCCGAGTCTACACAATGCGGAACGCTCACGGGATCTCCCTGTCGCCGCAGTCCCGGCAACGCTCAACACAGGGGCAGAAAGGGGCGTCACTGTGACCGGCAAAGTTTACGCGAGTCTCCTCGCCTTCATTTGTCTGGCCTCGGGATTCATCACGAGCTGTAGTTCTAGTTCGAAGCCTACTCCCGTGATTTCGATCACGGCGACGAGCGGAGCACAGCAAAAGTGTGCCATCGGTACGGCCTTCGTACAGGCGTGTGCAGCGCCGTTGGTGGTGACAGTAACATCGAACGGAGCGCCTGCCAGCGGCGTGATGGTGACGTTCGCGGCTCCATCGATGGGAGCGAGCGGCACGTTCGCATCGAATAACTCGACTACTGAAACGGATACGACCGGCCCTGACGGCGTGGCTGCCTCGTCGTCGTTTACGGCGAACACGACGACCGGCGGGTATACGGTGTCGGCCTCGGCCACGGGAGCAACCTCGTCGGTCAGCTTCGCCCTGACAAACGTAACGGCGAATACCTACGCGTTCTATGTGACCGGGTCTGAAACTATTAACCCTGCCAACGGCGGAGATAATTTTTACTGTCTCGCGGGAGCTGTGACCATCGACGGCAATGGGGATGTCCTCGGCGGCGAACAAGACTACAACGATGGCAACGGAATCACATCACAACAACCTGCTGGAGACACAATCCTGCCGGCAACGGCTGCGCTGTCGATCTCCACTCCAGCCATCGGCCAGGGCACACTCACCCTGACTACTAGCAATCCCGCTGTAGGCGTGGACGGGGTCGAAACCTTCGGGATCCTGTTTGTGAATGATAACCATGCGCTTATCAGCCAGTTTGATGCGTCAGCGACATCGAGCGGAAGCCTGGACTTGCAGACGGCTGGGACCCCAAGCCGGGGTTTTGCGTTTACCGTCTCCGGAGTCGACGCCGGCTACGATCCGATTGCATTCGGAGGCGTGTTTACGTACGGTGGCTCGGGCGCCAACGGCGTTGTCGACTCCAACGATGCTGGAGCAGTGACCCCCCAGGAGCCTCTCACTATAACGATCAACGCAGGCGATTCTTACGGACGGGGCACGATCACCAGCAGTCTCGTGTACGGCACGGCGGCAATCTTACTCAACTATTACATGGTTGGTCCGGAAGCGATACGCATCATCGATGTGGATGCCACCGACTCGGCGGTTGGCTCGGCATTCGGCCAAGGCACAAACGCCGGTGCTAGCAGCAACGCGTCGCTTGGCAGCTCGGTATTCAGCATGGCAAGCAACCCGTGGGCCTCCAGGGTGGGGGCGGTGGGTCAGTTCACCACTAACGCGATGGTCGCCACTTTCCAGGGGGTTGCCGATGACAACGAGCCGGCCAACGGCATCTCCGCATTGGATTTCTTCATTTCGGGTACCTATTCTGTTGCGAGCTCTGGATATGGCAGCCTGACATTTACGTCCGAGTTGGGAACCGTCAGCGGCTTGCAGATTTACCTGACCGATCCGGGTCTCAACCTGAATGATCCGAATAATCCTACTGGCGGAGGAGGCGCTCTTGCTCTCGACCTGAACGATGGCGCTCTTGCCGGCGCCACCGGAGTTGTAACTCCGCAAACCGACACCGCGACTTCGGATTTCAACGGTCCTTATGCCGTGGGCGGGCAGGATTTCAACTCCATCGGCTTCTGCACTCTTTGCGAAGTCGACATACTCGGCCAGGGAACAATGACCTCGGGGGGCGGTTTTAGTGCAACCGTAATGATCAGCGATCCGTTCGAGACCCTGAGCACGAACGCGACGGATCCCGCAGTTACATTCTCGGGAACCCCGCCTCCGGACTTCGCCAACCCCGGGCGCTATTCATCGTTCCCCCTCGACTTTACAGTGGGGACAGCTTCGCAAATCTTCAACATGGTCATCTATCAGGCCAGTGCCGGACAGCTGTTCTGGCTTGACCTTGATGAGAACAGTCTGCTCGTCGGACCGATCGAGCAGCAGGAATCGCTGGCCGCACCTGCAGTAAGAAAATTCGCCGCCAAACGGTAACCGAAGAAATAACGAAGAGATAAAGATAACCAGTCTGAACTTCTGAACGTACTCGTGTCTGGACGCGCAGCCGGTGCGGATCCGTTATCGTCGTAACCGTGCAGGACTGGTCTATGGCCATAACCATCGATGCAGAGCGTAGTACTCACTGATCGGCCGGTCATCGCTCAGCGCAGGTGTGGCGGGAAGTTTCGCGCTCTCACGCCATGCTTGATGCGCGTTCCGACGCACCGCCACTTCCCTTCGCCATCGCGTCATAGATTTCGAGCCACTGCCCTCGTACTTCGCTCCATGAGTAGCGCATGGACTCCTGGTACGCGCTGAGGGCTAGGCGTGAGCTCAGACCCGGATCTTTCAGGAGCCGAATCACATTCTGTGCCAACGCCCCCGTTTCGCCTGGCTCTGACAACAGCCCTGTGCGTTCATGTTCGACCAGATACCGGATCCCTTCTGGAGCAGTGCTGACCACCGGCGTACCGCAGGCAAACGCTTCCATGATGGAAACCGGCATGTTGTCCAAGCACGAGGCGTTGATGAAGATATCGGCGGCATCGTAAAATCCGCCGATCTGTAGGCGCGACGCCACCCCTGCAAAGTTCACGTTCCCAAGCTTAAGGTCCTTCACCAGGTTACGGATTTGCGGTTCCTCAGGACCTTGTCCCACCAAGTCGAGACAAGCGTCCGGGAACTCGCGCTGCACCTCGGCGAAAGCTCGTACCACCAGATCGACGCGATAGTATGGATGGAAGCCTCGCGTGCAAATCAGGTGAGGCCGCAACGGCCGGCGGTGACGAAACCGGAACTGCGATGAATCCAGGATGTTCGGCACGACTTGGGCGGCGAGTCCGAACTCGCGGAGAACATCGGCCAGGTAGGCAGAAGGAACCACCAAACGGTCAACCCACGCGAGCACGTGCCGGGCAGTGCGAAATCGTCGCAGATGATCCCGCGCCTCGCCACTGTGATAGTGAACTAGCGTCTTCTTTCCCAGTGTCCGCGCCATTATCCACGCCGGCACAGGAGCGAGAAGAAAAGACCAGTAGGAGGCGGAAAAAATATGGACAATGTCCGCGTCCTGTAAACCTCGCCACAAGGCAAACACATAGAACGGCTCGCGGAGAACCGTACGAAGAAACGGGATAGACTCCGCCCACCTCAGACCGTGTGGAAAAGACGGATCGATTGGGATCAGATTTGCCTCCACAGTTGGATCGTCTCTCCAGTTTGACAACAGCCAATCTGCCTGCACCGACTGGCCCCCGACGTAGCGGAGAGAAGGCGCCACGATGGCGACGCGCAGCCGATCGTTTCGAGAGGCATTCCAGGGCCCGATCGAGGGGCGAGATTCAAGTGACTCTTTCCCTGTGAGCAACTCGGCGTAGAGTTCTTCGTAACGTTCCTGGACAGAGGCGATTGTGAAATTGGACTCCGCGAATCTTCTGGCATTGCGGCCGAATTCAGTCCGGCTCGACGGATCGCGCAACAGGCGCTCGATCGCCGTAGCCAAAGCTTGCTCGTCGCCGGGCACGGTGAGAATTCCGCGATCGGATGTAACCAGTTCAGGGTTTCCGCCGACGCGGCTCGCAACCACCGGAACACCCGCCGCCATCGACTCAAGAATGACATTGGACAAGCTTTCAGAAGCGGACGGCAGCACAGAAACATCTACCGAAGCAAGGATCGCGGTAATATCGTGGCGCTCTCCAAGAAACTGGACGCACGCCGAAAGGCCCATTTCTTCGGCCTCGCGCTCCAGTCCAGGCCTCAACGGACCGTCGCCCACCAATATAAACTTCACTTGAGGAAGCCGTTCGCGAACGGCGGCGGCAGCGCGAAGAAAGAGCCGGTGATTCTTGGAGGGTGCGTTCATTCTTGCGATCATGCAAATGCGGAGCAGAGAAGGTTGTCGAGCCAATGCGGGGACTGTTTGCGCAAACGCGGAGGCGGGAAGGCCGTTACCGATGACGGCGATTTGGCGCTCCGGCATGCCCAGCTCAATCAACTTGTCCGCCGCGGCGCGAGAATTGCACACTACGTGATCGCACCAGCGCAGCACCGCCATTTGCGCGCGCGATTTAGCTGGACTGAGAAGATCACCCAACTGCCGCTGACTGCCGATCACAACTGGGGTCTTTGCCATCCGTGCAGCTGGAATTAGCGTTAGATTGGTATAGAAATCGAAAGCATGCGCGATGGAAATGCGTCGTCCCCGCAAATAGTGTGCTAATCGCAAACGGGTTCGAATCGATTTTGCGCTATAAAGATTGCCGCCTAGCGGAAACTCTACAACGTTGTTCAGGCTGTTGAACAAGCTGCCGCTCCTAGACAGGCAGCCCAGATGCAAACGAAACGGACTTGAGCCAAGGGATTCAGCCAGCGCAGTGAATTGCCGTTCACTACCGCCCGTCTCAAAACTGTTCGTCATCAAAAAGAGGCCCGGCGCCGGCAGACCATCGCCGGGTTTTGAGGATTTGGCCGGTCGCGGGAGGTCGGCAAGCTCCGCTGGCGGAATCATCCGAGCCTTTCGGGCACTACAACGCACTCCCGCATTTGTTCCCGGCCAGGCGGTGGGAGCTGTTCGAGAAAATTACGGTGCCAAAGTTCAAACATCATGAGCCGCCAAATTTCGAGGTAGTCGTCAGTCTGGCCGAGTAAGAACTTATTCAGGAGTTCCCGAACGCCACGCTCACTGAAGTAGCCGCGTTGGAGTGTGCGCGCATCCAGCAGCAGCGCGACTGCCAATTCTTTCAGTTCATGCCGCATCCAATGAACCAGGGGCAGGGCAAAGCCGCCCTTCGGCCGATGCACGACCTCCTTAGGCACTCCAAGACGCTCCGCAAGCTTGGTGAGAATATATTTCTGCCCACTCTTCCGCATCTTCCACTGGGGCGCCAGCGCGGTCACCCACTCCAGGAAGACGTGATCAAGCATGGGCACCCGAACCTCCAATGATGCCGCCATGCTCATCCGGTCCACCTTGGTCAAAATGTCTCCGGGCAGATACGTCTTGGTATCCAAATAGAGGATCCGGCTTAACGCATCTCGCGCCGGAGCGTCGCTCAGATATTGAGAAAATGAGTCTAGTGGACTCGGCTTCCTCTCAAACTGAGCAAGAAATTCACCGTCGATCAGTTCGAAGTTCCTTTGCGTGGGCGCCAGGGAAATCCCCTCGACATAGCGGTCCCCCCAAGGGAGGGAGACGCTGTATGCTAAGTTGCGTCCCGGTGTGCCACGAGGCAAGCGGGGATAGACACGTTCGCGATAGCCCCGGCGTGCCCAATCCGGAATCCAGTTCTGCGAGCGACTCTCAAGGTAGAGGCGATAGCGATCATAGCCAGCAAACGCCTCATCGCCTCCATCCCCCGACAGCGCGACCGTCACATATTTTCGAGCGAGACGGCTGACGTAGTACGTCGGCAGCATAGAAGAGTCCCCGAACGGTTCCTCCAGGGACCGTGCCAAAGACTCTACCGTCTCGACTACATCGGGTTCCAAGATTAGTTCCTGGTGCTCGGTGCCGAACTTTTGAGCAACCTGGCGGGCGTAGGGAGCTTCGTTAAAGTCGCTGTGCCGGAATCCAATCGAGAAAGTCTTGACTGGGCGTGAACTGGCTCTAGCCATTAGAGCAACGATGGTGGAGGAGTCTGTACCACCGCTCAACAACGCGCCGAGCGGTACGTCAGCGATCAACTGGATACGCACCGCCTCGTCAAGCCGCACCTCAAGTTCCTCCAGGCAGTCCTCCTCACTCCGTGGCGTGTACGTCCCGTACTCGGGAAGATCCCAATATTTGCGAACCAGAACTTCTCCTCTCTCGAATTCGAGGAGATGTCCCGGGGGAAGCTTGTGGACGCCGAGGAAAGCCGTGGCAGGATCGGGGATATATCCAAAATAAAAATATTGCAACAGTGCTTGAGAATTCAGCGCAGCAAGTTCGGGAGCGACAGCCAGGATCGCCTTGATCTCAGAGCCAAACAGCAGCCGTCCGCCGGCCAGAGCATAGTGCAACGGCTTCTCGCCCAAGCGATCACGCGTCATCAGCAGGCGGCGGTTCCCCTCGTCAAACAATGCAAACGCGAACATTCCGCGCAACTTGTGAACGCAATCGGCCCCGAAATCCTCGTATAAGTGAACGATAACTTCGGTATCGGTGTGGGTCTGGAAATGGTGGCCGCGGCCCTCCAGTTCCCGCCGCAGCTCGCGAAAGTTATAAATCTCCCCGTTAAACACCAACCAAACCGAGCGATCTTCGTTGAACACGGGTTGGTGGCCGCCGGCCAAGTCGATGATGCTAAGGCGGCGCATGCCGAGGCCGGCACCGTTCTTGACGAAGCATCCTTCGTCATCTGGACCGCGGTGAACAAGGGTTTGACACATCCGGTGAATCGCATTCTGGTCGATCCACGTATCATCTCGCTCACCGACGATGCCAGCGATTCCACACATGAAAGTCAGCCCCCTATGCCGAGGCGTGCGGTCTCGGTGGCGCCGGGTTGGAGGGAGCTTGCTCGAAAACGTTTTAGCCGATAATCGCGGTACTCTCCAGGATTTCCCTCGCGACCGTCACAGGCAGCCAAGATGATGTTCGCCATCTCTCTTGCAGACACAAAATGAAGCGTTTCACCTCTCTCTGCGGCGTCTTCCACGAGTTCGCGCAGAAAACCCTGCAGCAGTTCTCCAAGCACGGCCTCCTTGTCCCGAGGATCCATGCCATGACATTGCAGTTTGATGAACAGCCAATCCGGACGTCCCTCGACGCAAATCGCAGCCCTTTTCCAGAGCTGAAGACGATACAGAGTGGGAGGATCCAATAACGCAAGAGACCCGTTTTCGATGCCCACTGAGCGACGGCCATTAAGACCCTCAAATCTCAGGCTCAACGGTCCCTCGACCATTAAGGGAAAAACTCTCGGAGGCCGCCCGACCTCCAGGGCCCGGCCAAAGCGGTGCGCACCCTGACGCTCAAGAGGGATAGAACACTCATAAAGCGAATTAATCTTGGCAATTTGAGCCGGATGAAAACGGCCCGGGGGCAAGGTCATATCAGCATAGCATCCAGTTTCAGCGAGCACTTGCATCTCTGAATCGACCCCGCAGTTGAATCCTCGCGCCGAATTCGCGAGAGCAAAATTGCCGTGTACAAATGCGTAGCGCGGCGGGCCCACTCCGTCCAAATAGCAAAGGCTTCCATGATCGGAGGCTAGGACATCCCTGAAACTGAGGAGTTGGCGGCGCGTGTTCTCTTCCGTATCAGGCACTACCGAGCCGTGGTGCAAGTGGATTTCAACTTCGCCCCAGCCGGCGTTGCAGTGGCGGGCCAAGCGCTCGAGCAGACCCTTGTCGTATTGCTCAGCTGGATAGAAATATGTGTGTCTGAAAGTAAAACCATCGCTGTCGCGCCACTTTTCTAAAACCGGGTACTCCTTGCACCAAAGATCAACTCGGTGCTGCTGCTCGCCGTACGGCGCACGGGAGCGGCCGTCTTCTGGCACGATCGCAGGCTCAAAGTGATCGGCCAGCGCGATCATAAGATGTACGCGACGGGGTGGCGCGCGACGGGCGATCCTTTGCCAGGAATAGCTGGGCAACCAGCGCATTGTGATAAACGCCTTGTGTAGGAATGAACCCCTTTTGGGCGCCTTGGGGGGGCTGGATGCTGAAATGAGCGCTTTGGCCGAAGCTTGGCTCGGCTGAGCATCTATTTCGGATCGGGATGAATGCACTTGATCTCCAAGTTCTAATGGCGACCGCGCCCCGAGCACAGGCCAGAGTAATGGCGGGAGCAAGATTTACCCTTCATCCCTTTCGCCCCACCAAGTTCGGCTGAAGACTATCTGGGTTTCATTAACAAAAGGTTAATAAAGAGTTAAATTCTCTACGGAGGCGCCGTCAAGGTGGTGGTTGAAACGAGCGCTTCGCGAATAAGGTTCGTTGGCCCACCGTCCGATTCGAGTCGCGCTAGTGGCACGGCGGATTGACGATCTTCAACTGGCCTGGAGCCTTTCACGCCAATCGAAATCTCGGCCACCGTCATAGATTCGAGACCACAACTCTCAAACCAGCGGACTACCTGCTCGTAAGTGTGCTTTGATTGATATTTCGGGGAATACCAATCCAGAGTATCGAGAACCCTGATCTCGGGATTGGGATTTTGATTCACCGGAAAAACGTATTGCAGCAGACCTGCCATTGGGGGACCGGCAAGGGGAATGGCGCGTAAACCCCGGCCGAGCCAATAAAAGCCGGGCACTGCGACCCGCAGGAATGTGTGTAACTTTCGGACCGGGATACGATGCGTGATTTTGCGATAGTAGTCGCTAAAGCGATACCACTTGTTGTAGCCGCTGTATAGCCATACTGCGATGCTTCCGCCCGGCTTCAAATACTGGACCAGATTCTTAAACGCGGCTTCGCAATCGGGAGTGTGGTGAAGTACCCCGACACTGTAGATGCAGTCGAAAGTAGCGGGGGCGAACGGCAGGGAAAAAACATCCGCTTGAAGAGCTACGAAGTCCCGATCGGCCAGATTAGAAGCGGCGACTTCTGCAGCTTGGCTGAGATCAATTCCGATAACTCTTGCGCCCCAGCGAGTCGCTACCTCGGCGAACCGGCCCATTCCGCAGCCAACGTCGAGGACTAGTTTGCCCCGGAGGTCCTCCTTCCGCAGTCCCGTTTTGTATCCGAAATTTCGCTCCGAAAGTACCGGGTCGAGCTGCGTTTTGGAAAACCGCTCCCACTGATAGCCAAAGCTTTCTGCGTAACCGTTGCTGTCTACAAACCGAAGCACCCGGCGAATCTCAGGAAAGTTTTTCCCACAAACGGGACAGCGACAACCTTCCTGCCGTGCCTCCAATGCGGAACGGCAGACTGTGCAGCGCAGAATTGAGAGTAAATCAGCCGGAAGGGGTGAGCGCACGTGATCTCCCACTTGTGTTATAGATGCCGACAAATGCCACTCGAGGAGAGGGTGCTCCCACAATAGAGGCCTCCGCCGGTTGTCTTTCGGCCGCCATGGCAACCAAAACTGAGGTATACCCAACCGTGAAATAGGGGAAATAATGATAGGCCACCGGAGCAAAAAAGGCACCGACCACAAAACCAACCAGAGAAGCGTGCAAAGCCCCAGCAAACAGTTGCGTCTCGGGGTCGAGGTGGGCCCGCCGCAAACGCTTTAGATTGGAAAATCCACGCTTAAAGAATAGGAGGTACAAAATCAAACCGGGAATACCGCACTCCGCAGCCACCTGCAAGTAGGACACATGAACTTCTCTCCACAGTCCCGAATAAGTTACGAAACAGTTTGCCCCAAGACCCAGAAGCGGATACCGTTCGATGGCGCCGAAGGATCTCTCTATAGCCAGCCTTCGATCTTCGTATGATGCGAGAGCCTCATCTGTTTCAGCTTTCGAGGCCGGCTTGTAAATCGATGCGAAGCGCTGGACTACCGTGTTCCCAAAGATTGCAAACGAGAGAACGGTAATGAGAACTACTCCTGCAATCAGAAAAAACCGTTTCCCCTTCACCCCAAAATGCCATAGAACCACCGCCCCCGAAACGACCAGATCGATGAACCCCGCACGCGATGCCGTCATAAACAGCGCAGCTATCATCAGTAAGACGCCTATGCACCAAGCCGTCTTACGAACCTTGCTCTTCGCACTTAATAGAAACGCAAGACAGAATGGGAGAGACAAAACGATGGCCAACGCCAAATCATTTGGGTTGGAGTAGATACCCCCGACTACGCCACTCAAGCGCAGCTCAGAATGGCCCTTTATAATCGCGACCGCACAAATGACGACTACGGAAGCAGCTTGAATGAACACTATGCGCCGGAATCGGGCCAGACTCGTGACCAGGAGAAAGGTCAAAACCCATGCAACGCCCACCTTGGCGAAGTCAACAGTGTCAAAAAAAGCGCCTCCCCTCCAAACTGGAGACAACAATGCCGAGATAAACATGATAGCGATAAGAGCCAACAGATAGAAGGCCTCTCTCGGAAGGTCCTTGACTTTGCGTGGAGTCAGACCCGCAGTAAACAACGCTGCAAGTACCGTGAGTGTGCCCGTGATTTTAGCGAGTGGAGCCCAGTTTAACAGAGGGATCCAGTCGGCTGGGCGTGCCGCGTAGACGAAATAAAACGCAGCCAAGCCGAAGAACGCACCTTTCTGCATTCCCACATTCGTCAACTGCCTCTTCGCCAGAATCTGTGCCTCAGCGCTCACTCACGCTCCGCGGTTGACAGGGCATAACTTCAGCGAGACTTGAAACTTTGAGCTCTAAACTAATTCCCCCATCTCCGTCTGTTTTGGTTGCAATCGGCACGATGGAGTCACGTAAAACCGTGGTTCCCCGAAGCTAACAAGGCGCGTCCGCTTCTGCGATCAACGATCATATCAGGCTTACGCCACGCGCCTCGGCCCTGTAGATTAAATTCTTATGAATTTTCGCGACTGAGGGTAGACGGCGAACATCTGACGCGCATACAGTTTATCAGCGCCTTTCAATAGGCGAACAGAGATCCTCGACAGAAGATTTCTTCAACGAGCCTTCGGCCTAATGCCTCCCGATATTAGCGTCATTCTGCCGACCTATAATCGAGCCACTAGCCTCCGTGTTACGCTCGACAGCTTTAGTCGGCTTTCAGTGCCGATGGACTTGAAATGGGAGCTTCTGGTTGTCGACAATAATTCCACGGATAACACGCGGGAGATCATCGAAGCGCTTGCTAGATCCGCCAATGTTCCAGTGCGCTATGTCTGCGAAAAGACGCAGGGGAGATCAGCCGCATTGAACGCTGG
Source organism: Candidatus Sulfotelmatobacter sp. (assembly GCA_049673585.1). Classification (GTDB taxonomy): domain Bacteria; phylum Acidobacteriota; class Terriglobia; order Terriglobales; family Acidobacteriaceae; genus Sulfotelmatobacter. Next base: position 233,622 of record JBATXV010000017.1, read on the forward strand.
AATCGCAGTCGCAAGGGCAGACATTATCGCGTTTACTGACGATGATGTAATCCTGCACCCAGCGTGGCTATCGAGCCTCAAGAATACATTTGACCGTTTTGGTTGCGCCGCCGTCGCCGGAAGAGTTGTACCCTCGTGGAATCATCCGAAACCTTCCTGGCTGGAAATGGAGGGCCAATTTGCCGTCGTCAATTTCGACCTAGGAGACGAGATCAAGGAAGTTCGAACACCCCCGTTGGGCGCAAACTCCGCCTTTCGTAAGGAGATTTTCGTGAAGTACGGGCTTTTCCGGCTCGACTTGGGTGTGCGCGGAAGCAAACACACCATAACCTGCGATGACACCGAATTTGGGAGCAGGCTTATTGACGCCGGCGAGAAGATTGTGTACGACCCCGGAGCTGTCATTTATCATCCTGTCGATCCCGAACGCACGACCAAGAAATACTTCCTCTCCTGGTATTACTACAACGGAGTGTCCCTGACCAGAACCGCGGGGCTTCCCCCAATCCAAGGAACATTCTACTTCGGCGTTCCGCGCTGGCTGTTTCGCGAGCTGGGCGCAAATCTTTGCAAGTGGCTGTTCAGCTTCAACGGAAGAAGGTTCCAGCACCGGCTACACACCTACCGCAGTGTGGGCAATATCGTGGAGAGCTATCGGCTTTCGCACATACGGACAGGTAATGCAGCCTTGCGACAATGCCGATAGGCGGTTTTTTCTTGATTGGCTTAGTCGTGCGGAAGCCGGTTGTGGGCCGGCCGAATTAACGCCGCGTCAACATTTTAGTCTCGTATCGTGTGTATAATCCTCGGCGTTGGCGGCCGTAATTAGAACAGCCAGCGGCCACGCTCACCGCCTTGCTCTGTGGTTCGAGATCGATCCCAGCGACTGGCGACAGCGACCGCATGAGTCCGGCCGGGAGTCAAATCTCTTAGTAAGCCTGATAAAGCGAAGCATGAAAGAACAGAGTCCGACAAAGGCGAGCATACGGTCGTTCATCGCTCAGAAGTTTCCGGCCGCTCGGAAGAAGGCTCTGAATGACGACATGCCCCTTCTTGAATCAGGCGTTATTGACTCCCTGGGAGTGTTGGACGTTGTAGCTTTTCTCGAGCAGGCATTCGCAATCAAGATATCTGATGACGAACTTACGCCCGACAACTTTGCCAGCATTCAGTGTCTTGCTTCTTTTGTCGAAAGCAAGACAGATCAGGTCAGGACTACGGCGGAATGAACCTAGTTGTCAGGCAAGTATCTCCTGTTAAGGTGCGGCATGAACTGCTGGACCTTTTGAGGAGGAATTTGGGCGCTAGCCAGGAAGCCCGTTTTGAATGGCGTTACCGGTTGAACCCCGCGGGACCGGCTTGGTCCTGGTTCGTGTATGAGGGCGACAGCGGCGCCGCGGTGGCTATGACTTCGCTTTTTCCGCGCCAGATGTACGTCGATGGAACGCTCGTGACGTGCGGACAAGTGACGCATTTCGTGATCGATGCGGGCTTTCGGAGCTTGGGTCCTGCTGTGCTCTTGCAGCGGGCAACCTTTGAACCCGTCAACTCCGGTGAGCTTGCATTCTGCTACGACTGTCCGCCACATGACCAAGGGATGTCGACATTTGTGCGGCTCGGAATGCGGGCCAACTGTGAAGTGGTCCGTTATGCGTTGCTGCTGCGAAGCGACGAGTATTTGAGCAGGAAAATTGGGAAAGCGGGCTGGACAAGACCTCTGGTCGCCACCAGCAATTTACTCCTCAGCATGCGAAGGAAGGCTCGCCTTCCAGATGGAGTCGAAATCTGCGAGCACGCGGGAGCATTCGGCGAGGAGTTTTCCTCCCTGGACCGCCTTGTGCCGAGTTCCGGCACCGTAAGGGCCAGTCGTTCAGCGGAAAATCTGAATTGGCGGTACAGAGAAGATCCGGAGACGGTGGAGTGCGCTTCGAACGGCGACAAGGGAGAATATCGCGTACTCGTGGCCCGTCGAGCCGGGGAACTACTGGCGTTCGTCGTGTTGTTTGTGGTTCGCAAAGATGGGATCGCTTCTATTGCCGACTTATTCGGATCTCAAGCGCCGGAAGTGCGGGCCGGGCTGTTGGAGTCTGCGATCGACATCTGCCGCCAAGACGATCTTCACGCTGTGCACGCATTTTGTTCGGATGGCAGTGAACTGGAATCGCTCTTTAAAGGCACCGGATTTCGTCCACGAGAAAGAAACGCTCGCGTGGTCGCGTACGAAAATCCAGAGAACCGTAACGGCAAAGTATTGAATCCAAACTTGCGCTGGGCTTTTGGTCACGTCGAGGTAGTGTTTTAGAAGCCGACTGAATGCAGGACTGGATTGCGATTGAATGCATGTGTACATCCATGGACAATCCGGCTGTAGCGATTCCTCCGGCCTCGTTTTTTGTATCGGCATACCGAGGCGGTTTGGAAGTCGTGGATCGGTTGGTAGGGGAATGGCGTGATCTCTGCACGCGAGCTGTCGATGACCAGCCCTTCTATCGCCCGGAGTGGATTCGCGCCCATATTCGAGCGTTTATTCCTAATCCCAGAGTTTTGCTGATCGCAGCCAGGCTCGACGACCACTTGCACATGGTATTACCGCTGGTGGAGGAAAAAGGAACGCTTGGCGGAGTCCCGGTTCGAAAGTTTCGAGCTCCGGTTAATGCCCACGGCGGCCGCTTTGACGCCGTGCGAAGTTCGGGCCCGAAGGGCGATGCCGCAATCGAAGCCACATGGCAGTACCTGAAGAAACTCGAGGGCTGGGATTTGTTGCAGTTTTCTGATGCGCTAGAGGGCAGCACGGTGGGCCGGCTGGCGGCAGCGGCTGGGGCGGATGGCTTTCACACAATGCAAGTGCCTGAGAGACCCAGTCCGTACGTGCGCGTTCCGGCCATTGGTGAGCTTGCGAACGGTATGCCGCCCAATTCGAAGTTACGCAGCCAGCTCCGCCAGGCGCGGCGACGGCTGTCGGAGAAGGGTGCCCTGATCTTTTGCCGGGTTGAGACTGCCGACCATGACGCTCTTCAGCACTTCTATCGATTGGAAGCGAGTGGCTGGAAGGGTGAGGAAGGCAGTGCCATTCTCTGCCACGCTGCAACGCGGTGCTTTTACGATGAGATGGCGGAGTCAGCGGCGCGCTTCGGGTATTTCTCGCTCTATACGTTGAGGTTGGAAGATCAGCTGCTGGCTGCTCATTATGCGTTTACCCATCAAGGATGTTGTTATTCGCCCAAAGTGGCGTACAACGAGAATTTCAAAGAGTTTGCTCCGGGACACCTGATCATTAGTGAAATCCTGCAAGATTGTGCCGATCGCGGAATTCGCCACTTTGACATTACCGGCCCCAATGACGCATGGAAGATGAAGTGGGCGACAGAAACTCGCGCCGTCAATCACCACTTTGTGTTCAAGGGGATGCTGGGAAGCGCGGCCCATGGCATCAGATACAGACTTAGACCAGCTATTCGCCGCCTGATGCCTGGAAAGAGCGCATGAGCCCAACGAATCAGGCCAGAGCATGGACTTTCTGATCCAACACATGTTGCGGGCAAGCGCTTCCCGTTTCCCAGAGAGCGAGGCTCTGATTCATGCGGGACGGCGGCTCACCTATGGTGACGTCGAAATGCGGGTTGCGGGTCTGGCGGCGGGCCTAAGAAACGCCGGGCTCCGGCGGGGCGAAAGGGTGGGCATTTATCTTGACCCCGGGGTTGCCCAGGTGGTTTCGATCTTTGGCGTGGCCCAAGGGGGCGGAGTCTTTGTGCCCGTAAATGGAGTCCTCCTGCCCCAGCAGCTAGTACATATCGCGCGGGATTGCAGCATTTCGGTTCTGGTTACTTCGGCCACCCGGCTCGAATCAGTCTTGCCGGTGCTAGCCGATGTTCCCACTTTGCGTTTTCTTGTGCTTGTGTCGGATGGACCAGCGCCCCAAGTGTCGGTTCCAGCTCATGATTTTGATGCGATGACGCAGACACCGGCCGACGCACATTGGCAGGATTGGGGCATCAGCAAAGATCTTGCGGCGATTCTGTATACGTCTGGCTCAACCGGCAAACCGAAGGGGGTTATGCTGAGCCACGCCAATGTAATGGCTGGGACGACGATTGTTTCCGCATATCTCGGGATCACCGCCGCCGACCGCATTCTGGCAGTCCTTCCCTTCAGCTTTGATGCCGGATTGAACCAGCTTATGACGGCGTTTCAGCGAGGCGCGACCCTGGTTTTGATCAACTTTGTATTCGCGAAACAGATCGTGGAGATGTTAGTGAAGGAGCGAATCACAGGATTAGCGGGCGTGCCGACAGTGTGGAGCTTGCTTGCGCAGTCGACTTCTGCTCTTCAGAAGAATACCCCTCCTGCTTTGCGCTATATCACGAATACGGGTGGAGCAATGCCGCAGAGCGTACTAAAGACTTTGCGCGCAGTGCTTCCCAATACGAACATTATCCTTATGTACGGATTGACGGAGGCTTTTCGCTCGACCTACCTGCCACCAGAAGAACTCGACCGCCGACCGACGTCGATGGGCAAAGCGATTCCGGACACAGAAATCCTGGTGCTGGATGACAGCGGTCAAAGATGCAAGCCCGGAGAAGTCGGGGAATTGGTACACCGCGGCCCGACGGTCTCCATGGGATATTGGGGCAATCCGGAGGCGACAGATCGAGTGCTGAAGCCGAATCCTCTGCTGGCTCCAGAGATCGTAGATGTCGAGCGAGTGTGTTACTCAGGCGATTTGGTCAAAACTGACGACGAGGGTTTTCTGTACTACGTCGGGCGTCGCGACACGATGATCAAGTCTTCGGGATTTCGCATCAGCCCAACGGAAATAGAGGAGGTCGTCTTTCAGAGTGGAAACGTTCGCCACGCCGCAGCCATTGGCGTTCCTGACGAATTGCTTGGGCAAGCGGTCAAGATATTCGTGGTACCGCGAGATGGCGAGCCCGTCGACCCAAATCACTTGCTAGCCTTCTGTGAAGACCGGTTGCCGCGATACATGGTTCCGAAATTTGTCGAAGTTCTGGAACGGCTGCCTCTCACCAGTAGCGGAAAAGTGGACTACCCTTCATTACGACGGCAAGAAGGTTTACGATGAGCCTTCCCGAGTTTGTTGCTTCGTACTGGAAGAGTAGCCCAGAGGGTGAGTTGCTGGTTGGCGGCCTCACCGTTTCCTCGCTTGCAGCCCGCCATGGAACACCGCTGTTCATTTATGACCGCAATGTCGTTGAGCGAAAGTACGCAGCTTTACGTAGCGCCCTCCCCAAGCGCTTCTGTTTAAGCTACTCGGTGAAGGCTAACCCGAACCCTACCCTTCTCAGGTTTTTCCTGGAAAAAGGATGCGGGTTGGAAATCGCGTCGAAAGGCGAGTTCTACCAGGCGAGAAACGCCGGTTGCTCCTCCGAAAACATAGTGTTTGCGGGTCCCGGCAAGTCCCAGGCTGAACTGGAAACGGTCATTGCTGCACGGATCAGGGAAATCCATGCCGAATCCGAATTGGAGATCGAGCGCATCAGCGCTATCAGCGAAAAGCTTGCGATTCGCACACCGGTTGCAGTCCGAGTGAATCCGAATGAGGACAGTCAAGGTGGCGCGATGCGTATGGGAGGAAAACCGGCACCCTTTGGGGTCGACGAAGAAAACCTGGGACCGGTCCTGGATCGTGTCGCCAATGACGCGTGGCTCGACTTTCGCGGAATCCATCTTTTTGTGGGAACACAGATTCTCGACGATGAGATACTGCTCATGCAATATGAGAAGGGGCTTGAGATAGCGCGGCGGGCGGCTGCGCACGTGCACACGCCAGCGCACACCGTGGATTTTGGAGGTGGCCTCGGAATCCCCTACTTTGCAGGTGATTCCGAGCTGGACTTAGGCCGGCTTGGGGCAAGCCTCGGCGACCTCGTGGCACAGATCGAAAAAGAAGATGTTTTTCGGCAAACTAAGTTCATGGTTGAGCCTGGTCGTTTTCTGGTCGGCGAAGCGGGCGTGTACGTTTCACGCATCAATGACATTAAAACGTCGCGGGCCAGGAAGTACCTGATTTTGGATGGGGGTATGAATCACCACCTCGCAGCCTCGGGAAATCTGGGTCAAGTCATCAAACGTAACTTTCCTATTGTCATTGCCAACCGGATCCATGCATCGGCAACGGAAACTGTGGATGTAGTCGGTCCGCTCTGTACACCTTTGGACATTCTGGGCCGCTCCGTGGAGCTGGCCGAGGCTAGGGTCGGCGATCTGATCGGAATTTTTCAATCTGGGGCCTATGCCCGAAGCGCCAGTCCGCTGAACTTCCTGAGCCATCCAACACCTCCGGAAGTATGGGTCGAGAATGGACGGGATTTCCTCATTCGTCGCCGCGGCAGCTTTGAGGACTACCTTCGCGATGTAGAGCCCGCTGGGGTGACGGTTGAATCTACACCATAAATCCCATGGATAAACTACATTGTGCGAGCGAAGGCTTGATGGTGGGCATTTTACACTCCTTGGCCTATCGTCGCCGCTGGTTCTAACTCCCGATGAAACTTCAGGTTTATCGCAATCTTGACGAACTGGCAGGCTTGCGCACAGCCTGGGACGAGTTGCTGTCCGAATATCCGCTGTCCAGCACATTTTCGACGTGGGAGTGGCTAACCTGCTGGTGGCAAAGTTTCGGTCACGGTCGTCAGTTGCAGGTCCTTGCTCTGTTTGACTCGACTTCGCGGTTAATCGGATTGGCTCCTTTTTCCATCTCTCCAGAGCGTTTTCGGGGTCTTCTGCAGGCAGTCGTGCTGCGTTTCATGGGAGATGGAAGCGGCGACTCCGATAACCTTGACTTGCCTGTACGGCCTGGCTTTGAGCGGCCCTTCGCAGAATCCGTTTTTCAATACCTGCAGGAAGAAAAACGGCAGTGGGATGTTTGCGAACTGAATACTTTGCCGGTCGATTCTCCCGTAGCGCGAGCGATCGGTGAATTGGCCGGTTTCAAAAACTGGACGTGCGTCGAACACTTCAGCAAATCGTCAGCGATTACCTTGCCGGACGCTTGGGAGGAATATATTGAAAAACTCTCCAGTGAAGACCGGAAGAATCTGGTGCGCTATCGGCGTCGGCTGACGAAGCGGTATTCAACAAGAATCTATCGATGTGCTCGGGAAACTGATCTGCCAGTCTGCCTGGACGCCCTGTTCCGGCTTCATCAAGGGCGTTGGCATAGCGCAGGTGAGCCGGGATCGTTTTCTTCTCCTGAAAGGCGAAATTTCTACCAGCAGTTGAGCCGCAGCCTTCTTTCCCGAGGTTGGCTGGAACTTTGGGTTCTGGAGCTCGACGGCGAAATTGCGGCGGTGCAATTTGCTTTTCGTTATCGAGAAACCGTCTTCCAGTTGCAAGAGGGATACGATCACAGTCGAACCTCTGACCGGGCTGGTTATGTGTTGCGGGGCGAGGTGCTGAAGCAACTTATCTCCGACAAAGTCCGGAGGTACGATTTTCTGGGCGGCGAAGATGCATACAAAACCCGATGGGCAGCGGAAACCGGGTGCTACCGAAACCTTTGCTTCGCTCGTCCTCTAACCGCAGCTAGCGCGTTGCTGCGCATCGCAGACCGCGCTGCAAGAGGCAAGAACTGGTTGCGAACTAGACTACCGAGTTCGGCGTGGAATCTCCTGCACTTGGCAAACATGTCCATCCGCGGGAAACCGGACACAAAAAGTTAACTCCGCTAAACAAGGTGGCGACTCTTAGCCTTCTCAGATTGCAGCGGAGCGCCGGCCGAGCCCGATATTCACGCCGTCTGGCGCCAGAAAGCTAAACGCCTCCACAGCGCATTGAGATCAGACTTGAGCAAGTATTTAGTTGTAAGAAGCGCCTCGGTAGCGATTGCCGCCGGATCAGACATTTCTAACATCGGGTCGTGAACCGCCGCACCGAAGTCCTCCGACAAATGTACGAGGTCGTTAAAGAGCACTTTGCGGGCAGCACTTGAACGAGGGGCAGCGATCAGCAAACCATGGAGGCGGGCGATGTATCCCATGGTCCATCGCCATTTTGTGTCTGCCACGCATCTGTTCAGCGGCTCCAGCAGCTCACCATGCACAAGTTTCCAGTGGCACAGCGGGAAGTCAAGTCCCGCCATCGCGGGCAATGCGATAGTACCCCAGTAGCGGCCGTTGACCTCCATTAAGACGGCGCTGCCGTCGACTGGATTGAACTTGAACTCCACCATGGCGATGCCATCCCACTGCAAGGCGCGCAAGAGTATGAGAGATGATTGAACAAGGGCGGGATCTGGCTGCTGCGCGACCGCGACGACCGCGTATCCTCCGCTGTGGGGCAACTCCTTCAATCGGCGGTGCTGAAATACCGCCCGACACTCACCCTTATCCAGAAGCATTTCAATTCCCACGCCCACGCCCTCACAATATTCTTGCACCAAAATGTTAGGTCTGAATTCGCAAGGCGTGGGGAATCTTTTTCTCAGTTCGTCGAAATTGGCAAGCCTACAGCTCTTGAACTCTTCCCCGTGCGGTTCTTTTTCTGCAGGTTTCAGGATCCAGGGAAATGGCAAAGTGCCGAGCAATTCTTCCAGTTGCGCAGAATTGGAGGCGACAACGGTTCGCGGCACCCGGATTCCCTGCTTCTCCGCGATCTCCAACGTAGAAGCCTTGTTCAGGACGAGACGGGTGACGTTCGGCGGCGGGCAAGCTATGTGTACGAGGTCTTTGAGATCATCATAGCGCCCTACCACGGCGGCCAAAGCCTGATCGTCCGCCGGAATCAACATGTCGTAACCACCATCCGTGACCAGGCTACGCAGCCTGGTTATAAAGTCGATGCGGGCGGTCTCGGGATTGGGAAGGCGGACGAATTCCCTTATAGCACGCGAGCGAATAGGAGATCCGGTTTCCCAATTCGCGACATCAACCGGCACCCCATAAGCGTGCAGCGAGCGCGCAATCGCGACGACAATCCGCGGAATACACCCGAACACTAGAACCGGACTCTTCACCAGACCTCTAGCTTTGGTTTCGCAAGGTTCTGCCTTAACGCGGAAAAAGCTCTATACGGTGTTTACACGTAATTAGCCTTTGTTCTCGAACGCTTCCCGCATTATCAGGCTGACAATTCCTCGATTTGAGGCTCGTGCCAGTGTCTCACAGGCTCCAATGTCATAGGCCCAGTCCCAGGGAAATTAAAGCTGCTGTCACATTTCGCTGTTATCCTTGTCGTCCGGTAAGGCAAGCGAAGGATGCATTCATGAACTATGGTTTCAAGCTGGTGGCCAAGTACCTGCTCGGACTCGACCGGGCGAATCGCAATTTCAAGGTCTATCCCGACGATACTTTCGTGGTTTCCTATCCCAGGTCGGGAAGCACATGGACCAGATTTCTCGTCGCCAATCTGGTTTGGCCGGATCAGACCGTGTCCTTTGCCAACCTCGACCGCTTGGTGCCCGCCACTGCAGCCGTTTCAAGCCGCGCTCTGGAACGCGTTCCCCGGCCCCGCATCATAAAGTGTCACAATTATTTCGATCACAGGTATCAGAACATCATTTACATCGTGCGCGATCCCCGCGACGTAGTCCTTTCCGAGTACCGTTATGTACTGAAGGGCAGAGGCATTCCGGATAACTATCCCATGGAGCAATTCGTGGCCCGGTTCATCAGGGGAGAAGTCAATGAGTACAACTCTTGGAAAGAGAGTGTTGGTACCTGGCTGGCCGCGCGCGGCGATAGCGACCGGTTTCTCCTTCTCCGTTACGAAGATATGGTCGAGCACACCACGCGCGAACTGGAAAAGATTGCAAAGTTCCTGCACATCGATGCCACTCCGCAACGCATTTCTCAGGCGGCTGAGCGCAGTTCGGCGGATCACATGCGCTCCCTCGAAAAGAAGCAGGGCGATCGCTGGATAGTCACGAAGGGAAAACGCAAAGACATTCCGTTCGTGGGCGAGGCGAAATCGGGGGTGTGGAGATCTGCCCTGCCGGAAGCGTGCGTCGCACAGATCGAAAATGCGTGGCGACCTCTGATGGTTACCCTGGGATACGAAATTGTCAGCGGCACGGGACTCTCGTCGACCGGGGAGCGCCTTTACGGAATGATCGCGGCAAACTGATTGTTTTGGAATCCCGCACTGTACCGAGATTTCTTGTCGTCATGCTTTCAGACCTCATTTATGACGTGGGAATGAATAACGGCGACGACACCGCGTACTACCTGAGCCGGGGGTTCCGGGTCCTCGCGATCGAGGCGAATCCTGTGCTGGTCGAGCAGGCTTCGCGACGCTTCGAGCGAGAGATCTCGGTCGGCGCCTTATCTATCCTTAACGTCGGGGTTTCCGCTGCGGGGGGTTCTTTGCCTTTTTGGATTTGCGACACGTACACGGAATGGAGCTCATTCGATGAGTCAGTTGCTTCCAGGAACGGCGCCGATCACCATCAAATCACAATTTCCTGCCGCACCTTCCAATCGATTCTCAGGGAGTTCGGCATCCCTTATTACCTCAAGGTGGACATCGAGGGGAGCGATATATACTGCCTGCGGGACTTGATTGCCTCTGATCTGCCTAAGTATGTCTCCTTTGAGAAGAGCAAGCGGGCAGTCGAGTCCCTGACCCTCTTGGACGGTCTTGGATACTCGGGCTTCAAGCTGATCAGCCAACGTCATTACCTTCCTGTGGAGTACCCGCCAGTCCGGGAGCAGCGGTCTTATGCGAGAGCGCATAAATTCCTACAGAGCAAGAATCTGCTTCTGCGCGCTGCTCGAAAGGTGGGCGCGCGGAACTGGCTTGAGCGCCGGGTTAACCGGACCCGTTCCCGGCCCGGCTGGATATTTTCCCCCGGCAGTTCAGGCCCGTTCGGGGAAGACCTCCTGGGCAAATGGCAGAGCTTCAACGAGATCACAAGAACCCTGGCAAAGGCCAATACAGCTTGGTCAGCGAAAGAGCCGAGCGTGTTCTGGAGCGACGAGGGGTTCAGCTTCTGGGCTGACTTTCACGCCAAGAGATAAGGCTGAAGGCATTTCGGCATTGCGATCCTGAGGGGATATTGTGACCAGGCGATCAGCGCTTCTAGCATACGGGATCCTCTGCTTCGCGGGTTGTGCGGCTCTTGCGCTTGTATGGAGGCATGGAGTCGGTCGACCCGAACGGCTTGCGGCTGGTGCTTTCTTCTCCCTGTCCCTGATATGGTTGGTGTCTGCCCTGGTATCCGATCTCCCAACGAAAGCTGAGTTTCGCTTGCAGGCCATTCTCATCGCGCTGCTAGCCGGAGCCGCCGGTATCGGCTGGCTGCTTCACCTCTTTCCCCATTAGCCATCTTTGGTTGCGTCTACGGGCCGAGCTTAATCTTGCCGATGTGAAGATTGTACGTTGTGGGGGACGGAGAGTCTTGAATAACGGCGCTTACGGTCACGGGTGTATTTGCGAGAACGTGAATAGGCAACGAAACCGCCAGACGAGTGAAGTACTGCCCCCCATCGGCCGAAGCGCCCTGAACATACAGACAGCTGTGAGCACCCGGAACGTTCCCCGGGGCGATCATATTAAACTGCTCCTGCCCACCCTCGTCCGTCCACTGTAACTGCGGACATACATTGCTCTGCATATTGCCCGGCGTAAACAACACCGAGCCAGAAATCGTTACGATAAAGTCGCTATCTCGCGCAGGAGTGAACAACACGACTGGCGACAGGTCCGTGGTCTAATTTTCGAACGCCCAGGTCTTGCTGCCGAGCGGCAGGCGCCCACCGGTTGTTTGCGACCACGCTGAGGTTAGAAATACCGTGCCGAGTAAAACCAAACAAGCCCAAAACGATATGCGCTTCATCGGGAAGAACCTCCGCGCTTTACCATACGCGTGCGACGTTAAGCCTGCGTTAAAGTTCGAGTCAATTGCCGCTAAAAGTTCCTCGCCACACCCGTTGATTCCTCCATCGCCATTGTCGGCTCTACTTCTGCCCAATGGTGACGGTGTCATAGGGTCGCTCGACCGGCAGGCCTAACGTTTCGGAGATTTTGGCGAGCGCCTTCATTTTCCAGCCGCCGTGGTCGTAGATGTTTCGCAACGATCTCCCGGGAATATGTCTGCGCAAGTGAGCGTCTTCCAGAGACTCGCAGCGCGACATCACCACTCTCAGCTGAGCGTCTTCATAGAGCGCCTGCATTCCCTCCGGATAGGCGCGCCAGCAGTCGATGGGATACTCATGATAGGGCCAGCTCACGGGGTTGATCGTGATCACGTAGCCGCCCGGTTTGCAGATTCTCGCCAGTTCCCTGATCCAAACCCAAGGCTTTCTCACATGCTCCATGACGTTGGTAGCGACCACCACGTCGGCTGCATCAGACTCGATGGGGTAAGAGTACTCGGTTCCAATGTAGGTTAGCGGAAACGTGGACTCCATCCCCGCGGTTTCCCAGCGAATGGAGTCATCTCCAACCGACCGCTGAACTCCAGACGGCGGCAAGCCAGGACCAACCTCCAGCACTCGCGTGTGGGACCGGAAGTATGACTTGGCATAGCGATTGAACAGCAGCATGGTATTTCCGTGCATAGTGAGAAACCTAACCGCGTTTGTGAGCGCAAACCAGCAGCCCGGAATTCGGCGTCAGCTTCATGAAGAACCGTTCTGGTCTCCAGGTCTTGCGAAAAAAAGGCCCCAGCTGCGGCACAGCCTTCCGCCGATGAACTTCGAAGCCAGACGCATCGAGCAGGCGGAGAAGACGGCGCATGGTGTTGGCCTTGTACCGCACCGGGAAGAAATCTTCGGGCTTGCGATCGTCGGTGCCGTGGATCACACGCAGGCGCCACTTCTCGGGAATTAATTTCGACGCGACGGCATTCCCGAAAATCCCGTAATTCAGAAGATTCGGAGTGTGAACGATAAACGCTCCGCTTGGTCTGAGGCAACGCGCGACTTCGGCAAACGCCTTCCCCGGCCTATCGAGATGTTCGACGACCATGTTGCAGGTGACGAGGTCGATGCTGTCGTCGGCAAAAGGCAATGCGTAAATAGATCCGCTGACGAGCGATTTCACGTTGCGATGCGCCGCCAACGTCACGTCCATTCCGACAATGAATCGACAATGATCGACAAGCCAGTCCTCCAGCGGATCCAGATCGTCTTCCAGCAGACGCCCGCCGCAGCCAGCATCGAGCCAGATCGTATCAGGAGACAGATGCTCGCAGATCAATGCGGCGTAAGTCTCTGCTCTGACAGCCCACGCCGCTCCGCTCAGAGGCGGCCTTACCTCGGAAAGCTTCCGATTCATGAGACACAGTCGCCCGGCAACCGTAGAGCCGAGGTTTTTTCCGTCGGGAACCGTTCTGGACCCTCGCAGCGGACTGGCTCGTAGTATCCGGGTTTTATATTCCACTCAACTTTGATAACCCGGCACAAAAACCGCACAGCTCCATCTACATAACGCGTTTCCATGCTGGCAAGATGGAGACTCGACAACAGGAAACTCACCATGCCGCGGACACCATAAACGCGGTAGAACAGTGCTTTGTGGACCCAGCACACTCTGGCATGGCCCAGAAACATTCGCGCGTGTTGCCGCGTCAGGCGATCATGGTCTTCGCGCCGCACCCGGACGAGCGCTTCCTCGATACCTTCGATTCTGTACCCTGATGCAGCGCAACGAATCACGAAATCGCGGTCTTCATTGAATCGAAACCTGGGGTCAAAACCTCCAAGAGCTCTAGCCACCTCCGAACGCATCAAAGTTGTCGGGATGACGATCCAGCATTTGTGGGTCAAAGCTTCGGCCAAAGTCAAAGGCCTGGGTCCGAGGCTCGTCCAGAGTTCGTCGGGCCGATTGGAAAAGAAGCCCCATACTGAGCTGCACACAATGGAACATTCGGGGTGCTCATCAAGATAGCGGCGCTGGACCTCGAGTTTCCGAGGTAGCCAGATGTCATCGTCGTCCAAAAGGGCAATGAATTTTCCGCGTGCCAGGCGAATTCCCGCGTTCCGCGCCCCGGCGAGGCCGACATTCGCAGGCAAGTCGACGATGGTACAGATATCTTGGTAGCGATCCAGATATCGACGAGAGGACTCCCTCGAGCAATCATTCACAATAATGATTTCGAGTGGCTGCAGCGTCTGTGCCCGAACCGACTGGATCGCTTCGTCTATATATTTCTCGCGGTTGTAGTAAGGAATGACGACAGAAACGTCGCTCCCGAGGGAAGTCATAGCGACCGTCCCACGGGCTCTTTGTAGTCTGCTCTGATCTCGTACTTCACCTTGACAACCCGGAGCAGGAATCGAACTCGCCCGTCCACATATCTGGTCTGGCGGCTGGCAGAGTGCAACCGCTCGAGGAGAAAACTCACGATGCCGCGTATACCGTAAGCCTGGTAGTAGAGCGCGCGGTGTTTCCAGCAGAGTTTCACGTCCGTGCTGAACATCAGCCAATTGCGCTTAGTCAGGTTCTGGTGCCCTTCGCGCCGGTAGCGAATGAGAGGTTCGCCAATGACTTCGACGCGATGCCCGGCCGCACAACATCGAACCACAAGTTCTTGATCCTCGGTGCCTCGAAAGCTGGCGTCAAATCCCCCAACTGCCCGGATTACCTCGGTGCGAATGAGCCAGGTTGAAAGGACGACGTAGTAACCGATCGTCAGTGCCTGAGCCAGTGTCAGAGGCGATGGGTTGGGATATGCCCAGACGTAATCGGTCCCATCCGAGAAAAAGACGGTTACGGCGCTGCTGACGAGTGCACATTCCGGATGCTCCTGCATGTAGCGAAGCTGTGCTTCCAATTTGTGGGGCATCCATATGTCGTCGTCATCCAGGAACGCGATGAACTGCCCTCGTGCCCGGCGAATTCCCTCGTTGCGAGCCGCCGATGGCCCGACGCTTTTCTCCAGGTCAATGACGCGACAGATGCCTGCCCATCGATCAAGATGCTGGCGTGAGGCTTTCTGTGAGCCGTCATTGACGATGATGATCTCCAGTGGCCTGACGGTCTGCGCCTGCACCGATCGAATGGCCTCGTCGACGTACTGTTCGCGATCGTGATAGGGAATGATGACAGAAACGTCCGCAATGGCAGGCACGACGAAGGCCCCTTAAATCAGTTTGGCTTAATGTATCCGATCTATTCGGCGATCGCTTCGCCCAACTGCACAATTCATCAAAAATTAATCCGTACGGTGAGGAGGTGAAGCAGCGGGGCCATGCTTAAGACCGAAGGTCCGAAGCGCCGACTTTCTGGAAAGTGATCACTGGCAACAATTTCGCCTTGTCCTAGGGCCGTGAGTCACGCCCCGATCAGGGTAGCTAGTCGGACCGAACTGGCCTGGGTCTAACTGCTCTGAGAGCAATTGAGACCTCATAATCCGGATCGCGATATTCCAGATCCTGGAGCCTCAGGTCTTCTACCGCAAATCCATGCAGAAACGCGATTGCTGCCAACACATTGCCAGACGCCTTCACTTCGATATTTTCTTCCGGGAAAACCTCCCCAAACAACCGACTGAGAGAGAGCGTCGTAAAGCGCCAGTGTTCTTCCCACTTCTTCATTGGAGGACGCTCAATCTTTTGGATACCTGGCGCAGTCACCAGCACCACCCCGCCGGGCTTCAGGATGCGGTACAACGTCCGCACTCCGGCGCGCACATCATAGACAAAGTGGAGGACTTGCGTACAGATGATACAGTCAAACGTATCTGACGGGAGGTTTTCTCCCTCGGCCAGGTCGGCGACAATAGTTGCCCGAGGGTTGCCCTCTGCGCTGTGGAGTATATCGATCCGGGTTATGTTCTTGCCACCGAATCTGTGTGCATACAAGTCCTGGTCAAATTCGAGAACATGTCCTCGGATGTCGGCGGCGCGCTCGGCCAGAAATTGTTCGACGTAATAGCGGTCAATAATCTGCCCTCTACTTACTCCCCAATCAGTGCTCACTGGCGTCGTTCGGCGCAGGCTGACAGAGTCGAGGCCTCTCCCTAACTTGCGCAGGGAATGCTTGACGCTTTGCTTCTGTTCGCTTAACCAGAGGCGAGCGGGGAACGGTACCACAACCTTCAAGAGCTCTTTGGTTGTCATTGCTGACATCGGGATTCGCTCGTTCTTCACCCGCCGCACGGCGCGGTCAGTTCATGAGGTGTTTCTCTACCGGAAATGCTATCAGAGCAGGGTTGGCTATCGCCTAGGCAGCTGGCACAATTCACCAAAAATTAACCCAAGCGCTGAAGGAGCAAGTGAGCGTAGGCTGGTATGATTTCGGTTCCTAGAAGAGCCGAATCGGGTCGCATCTCCGACTGGGGTCAGTGTCATCGAGGATCCAGTGTCATCGAGCGTATTGATGTGCGGCAATTTTCTCGGGTGGAAGATATGAGCAAGCTTTATGTGCTGGGTGGCAGGCAGCGAAAGCCGGGATTGAAAGAGGCGACTTACAAGGATGAGTGGTATCTGTATGAAGCTGCCCTTATCCTGGAAGTCGATACCGACACAGGCGCAACACGCACGTGTGTGGAATACCAGACCCCAAGGGAGGCAAGAGCCGGTGACCAATCCGCAGCACACTTTCACACCGGCGCCGTGGTTGGAAACACTCTTTACACCTGCACCTCGACTGAAATACTCATCTACCAGACACCGGAGTTCAAGCAAATTGGGTATATTTCTCTTCCTTGCTTCAACGATTTGCACGATGTGAAACCTTCGTCGGATGGAAATCTTCTGGTCGTGAGCACTGGCCTCGACATGGTTCTTAAAGTCACTCCTGGAGGAGAAATTGTCGAGGAGTGGAGCGCACTCGATGAAGTTCCGTGGACACGTTTCTCTCGCAGCATCGACTATCGGCAAGTCGTAACCACCAGACCACACGCTTCCCACCCCAATTTTGTTTTCGAACTCGACAACGAAATATGGGTTACACGTTTCTACCAGCGCGATGCAATTTCTTTGAATGGCTCACGCCGGCACATCGACATTGCGATTGAGGCGCCACATGATGGATTGGTTCGCGGGGAAAAGATCTTTTTCACGACCGTAGATGGCAAGATTATCGTCGTAAACCGGGAATCCTTGCGAATCGCCGAACTGGTGAATCTCCGGGAAATCCGGGACCGTGCTGGCGAGGTATTGCCAGCCTGGTGTCGCGGTTTGTGGCCGCAAGATGACCGCAAGCTTTGGGTAGGCTTTACTCGGATCCGCAGCACACGATTGCGAGAGAACGTCCGCTGGGTCAAAACAGTCCTGCATGAAGGAACGATCGTGAAGCCTACACATCTCGCTCTCTTCGACATCGCCGACAAGAAATGTCTCAAAGAGATTGACTTGGAACCGCACGGCATGAATGCTATTTACGGCATCTTTCCCGCGGCATCATCCTCGGGCGTCCGGGACTAGCTTGCCCGGTGTGCGGCAATTCCGCTATTGCTTCTCATAGACCCCGACGCTATACATCTTTTCGCCCTCGGGGTCCGTTCGATTTGTAATAAAACTGATGCTTTCTCCATTGTTTACGACACGATTCTTACGGGTGACGTTGCCGTCCTTACCGGTAATTTCTTGCATTTCGCGATCATTGACCTTCTTATATGCCCGCATGTCTCCTTCAGGATCGCCGGTGAGTGGATAATATTTGCCGTCGACCTTGCCGACCCACACTGTGCGCCACGGCTTACCCTGACCATCGACACCGTCTTTCGTACACTTGATCTTGTCGCCGGCGGCCTCATAAACAACTGTGAAGGGTTTCGCGACTCCAGGGAGAAACTTCGAGTTGGTTTCGTTGAGCTTCCATCTGCCCATCGCCCAGTCTTGGGCGAAGCACGGCGACAGGCAGACTAAGCACGTCACAAGAGTTAGCACCACGGATCTATTCTTCATCTTCCCCTCATGTCCTTTGTGGATTTCGAAACGAATTTAAACTCAAATACGTCGAAAGTTCCTAGTACGCCCACCAGGGTGCTTCCGGAAAACCTGATGGAAGAGTTTGCCCATCGATCGCCGTGTATACAGAGCGACCGAAAAAGAAAGGCAATCCCCAGTCGAAAGTGCAGGAACCTTCCCCGTTAGTGCAAGCATCAGGCATTCCCTTAGGACCAGCAAGTGTCCCGAACGCAGCCTCGGAAGGAAATGTGGAAAGCAAGTCGTCAGCATTATCGACACTAAAGCTGACAAGGCTTTCCCCCTGAGTCGCCCCGGTGTTGGTTGCGGAGAGATTCGTTAAAGAAGACGGGCAAAAGTACTGAGTGTTCACGCTGCAGACTGGCAAGGAATCCGGGAAGAAGAACCCATTGGATCCGCTGTCGATGAAACTCCTGGTAAGGGTTTCAGACCCGAACACAGTAGTGAACTGATCACTCGAGTCCAGGGTGAAAACCGTCGCCGTGCCCAGTGCATTGTTCGGTTCGGTTCCGATACCAAAAATCATGGTCCCGCTGACGGAAGCTTCGTTGCCCGATACCGGAGGGAATTGAAGAATCACTCCGTCGGTATCGGTACCGAAATCGACCGAACTGAAAAACGGGATGGGATTTGCCACCTGCTGGGATCTGTTAACGATTACCGCAAAGTCGTTCGTGGCACAGCCGACGCTCGGACACGTATAGTAAAGATTGGGCGGTGTCGGCTGGCTGCTGCCGTCACAGTAATTGGTCCCGTCGAGCACGCAATCCGTAGGTTCCGGTCCGACACCCAAAATTCCGTTCGCACCTAGAAGTTGAGGCGTATTCTCGTTAGTGCCTCCGTTTGAACAGCTAGTCGGGACCGGTATATCTGCACTGCTTACGACCTGAACGGGTATCGAAGTGGCTGTCTCACCATTAACGTAGATGTCGAACAGTGACACGGGACCCCACAGGTACGACCCATCCACCTGGGCATCGCAGTTGTCCAAAGTATTGCCGTTCCCGTCAACGAACGAATGAAGCGAAAGAAAAGGTATTTCCGACTGTAGAACTCTCAAGCCCGATGATCCTGTGTCGACGAGAATTCCATCGATGGTCTGACAAGTGTAGCTACCCGGATTGCACAGTGTAACGCTGGTAAATGCGGCGTTCGGATAGACTTGGCCGGGGACAGGTCCACCGTTAACCTCCACGGTAGTCATGTTGGCTGCCGCACCGGACGGAAGTACTGTGATTTGTAGGTTCCCGGTTGCGGAGCTTCCCGGCAATTGCGCTGTAACAGTCACATTCGTAGGCGATGCGACCGCGCTCGGCGCGACATAAGTCACGACAGTACCTGTCGGAGAGGACAGCGAACCTGCGCCGCTGGCCGGAGAAAGAGACCACGTCGCATCGACGTTGTTGCCGGTGGCTGGTGAAATTGCGATGATCTGAAGTTGCGCTCCCTGGTTAATGATCTGACTCGAATAGGACTGCAGATTCGTGGCCGGATTAGTTATTACCGCGATTGTTATGAGCGGATTGACCGTGATTCCCGCCGTAGCCGTAATATTGGGATTCGTGATTGAAGTTGCAGTAACGGTTACGGCCGTTGGCGCTGCAAGATCGGTCGGGGCTGTGTAAGTTACAGAGGTCGAGGTCGTATTTGTAAGCGTGCCAAAATTGACTGGAGCGAGATTCCATGTCACTCCCTGGCCGCTTTGGTCGTAAACCGTAGCCGCGATATTCAGCGTCTCACCTGGGCTGAGAATCTGAACTTGTGAGGACGTTGAAAGTACGATAGAAACGGACGGCGCCTGCACGTTCGCTCCATTGGATAGCTTGAAGCAGCTCGAAAGAAGGAGAGGCAGTGTTATCGCAATACACAACCAAATTGGTTGGGCTACTCTTGTTGACCTAGCGTATTTCATTGACGCCCACTCCAGCAGGCAGCAATCCGGGATCGTAAACCCTGCCCCAAAAAGCGCGCATGTGGCCGGACGTCTGGACGGCCAGACCGGGTTCCCTGATCTGGAGCGGTCGTCTTCCGACGTGGCTCTCACGCTGCGTCTTCGCGGACACTGAGTATCGTTCAAAGTATCTTCCCAAGATAAGTCGGAGGTCCGGGATAAACGGCCCTTGCCATGCGACGCCAAATACCCGACCAGCAGGCGATATATACTCTCTGACAACAGTGCCGGTTGGCGATTGAATTTCGTAAACGGAGTAGGAACCAACCTCTGTGAGTCGCATCGTCGCGTTCATCGCTGACCGATCAGACGAAATTGAATCCAGAGTTCCCCCAAGCGCCGCGAGCGCTGGAAAAGCCGTTCCGAGGACGATTAACGTAGCTGCCATCCGCCACGACCTGAACGATGGCCGCACCCATGGAAGCATCAAGGGGCACTTCGGAAGCGAGATATTCATTGAGGCCATCCAAACAAGAGTTTTTCTCTTGACCCGTTTGCAAGCCCCTTAGCTTCTCACAACACACCGAGAAACGAATCGGCTTCCGCCAATATTTACGCAAAATTCATCTTGGTGTCACAATCGCGTAATGAAGAACATCTACTTTTTCAAGCGGGTTGGTTTGTCCGCGCGTTAGGAGTTCAAGAATCTGTGACGAGGCTAAGCTTCAGTCCGCTATTGTTCTTGGTCGTGTTGACGGCCTGCGGTGGCGGCAGCTCAGATCCCTCATCATCAGGGAGCATTGCGGGAAACTGGCAAATAACGCTCAACAGCAATCCGGCCAAGACGCCGTCGGGCTTCTTGCTGCAGGCTGGTAATTCCGTAAGCGGGGGATTGCTGATTTCTGGCAACTGCGCGGGCTTGGGCGCAACTCAGGGCCAAGTAGCGGGATCGAACGTTGCCCTAATTGTGAATGGGACCTCCCAAACGCTCAGTCTTACAGGAACCGCAATGGCTGATGGGTCATCCATGAGCGGGAATTACTCGATTCTCGCCTCTGGCTGTGGCGCCTCAGAGGTTGGAACCTGGACAGCGACGCAGGTGGCGGCGCTCACTGGTAATTTTCAGGCGACGTTTATCTCCACCGTGACCAGTAACCTTTCATTTTCCTTTACGGGAACAGTTACGCAGGGACCCAACACGGGGACGAGTTACGCGAGTCTTTCCGGGAGCATGACGTCGACGGATTCCCCTTGCTTTAGCGGTGCCTCGATTTCAGGGCAAATCAGCGGGACTTCAGCAGTTTTGAATCTTGCCACGTCCGATGGAACTTCGCTGGGCAAAATTACTGCGACGGCTACAACTAATGCGAGTTCGATGTCGGGAACCTACGCTTTCGTCAACGCCCAAATGCCCTTGGCCTGCGGAACTGACTTTGGGACGGTCGTTTTCAGTTTTCACCCGTTTGCCTAATTGTGATCGTTAACCAAGGCAGCGCTGGCTGAAAATCCATTTCAAATTCGGAGATTAGAGTCTGCGTTCGAAGCAAAGTTGCGATGCATTGTGGGAGAGAGATTGAAGCTTATGGCTGCAATTTCGATGTTGTTCCTGATTGCCGTGGCGCTCGCCTGCGGCGGCGGAGGAACTTCTGGAGGCGCCAGCAGTCCTCTCACTGGGAACTGGGAACTGTCTTTGCAGGAGCATGGCGTTGCCGAGCCGCCTTTGTTCTACACGGGATTTCTGATTCAGAACGGTTCTTCCGTCACGGGCAGCGTCATATTGGGCGGCGGTTGCGACGGAGTCGGCCCCGTTACCGGGACGGTCGACGGACAGAACCTTACGCTCAACATCAATGAATTCGGGCAGGATCTAAGTCTCATTGGCAGTCTGCCGGCTGCCAGCGCTCCCATGGAGGGCCAGTTTTCAACCCTCGCGGGTGCGTGTACTACACCGTACGCTTCGACTGGCACGTGGTCTGCTGTTCTCGTTTCGCCTCTTAATGGAAACTTTACAGGCACACTTACGTCTACCCCGGCAAGCGGCATCGCTCCGGTTAACGTCAATGGCACAATTACACAGGGACCCAATACTGGCTCCAGCACTGCGACACTATCGGGCACAATCACTGCAACCAATCCCACATCTTCATTTTGCGGTTATTTGACAACAGCAGTAATTACGGGGGTCATAAGCGGGGAGGGGGCGACATTAGACCTTTTCGGTCCCGATGGTTCGCTGATTAGTCAAATCTCAGCTACAGTCACGCCAGATGGCACATCCTTGAGCGGCAATTACATCTTCGGCCAGCTCTCCAAGAGTTGCTTAGGAGATCAAGGACAGCTGACACTAACCTTCCAATAATTCGCATTTCGACACAAATCCTGCGTCAAAAGCCTCCGGTTCTCATGACGGGCACGGGTTGGCGCACTAAGCGGAGCGGAGCCAGGATCGAGATTTTTTTTGAATAGTACTTGCCGTTTTTCGAAACAATGGCTAATGCGAAAATGATAGTCGAGCAGAGAGATAAGGCAGCAACTCATCGTTCTTACCCGAAGTCACGTGCAGGCCAGCGTCCCCGCTCGAAAGGAATCTCGCCGGCAGCACTCGAGCCGGCGGCCTCCCCAGGGTGGAAGCAGACGCGCTCGATAAGTCTGTTGCTGGCACTTGTTACGTTGGGTCTTTATGCCCCGGCTGTCAGACATCCCTTCGTCAACTACGACGACGGCGCGTATGTAATTTTCAATCCACACGTGAACAGCGGGCTCAATTGGCAAAATATCAAATGGGCCTTCACGGGAGTTACAGCGGGTAACTGGCATCCGCTGACTTGGATTTCGCACGCCCTCGACTGTCAGCTGTTTGGTCTCCACGCCGGTGGTCATCATCTGACCAGCGTGCTGCTCCACGCCGTGAACGTCGTGCTGCTATTCCTCCTGCTGGAGAGGGCAACAGCCGCCAAAGGACGCAGCTTTCTCGTGGCTGCGCTGTTTGCCCTTCATCCTTTGAATGTCGAATCAGTAGCGTGGGTTTCGGAGAGAAAAAATGTGCTCTGCACCTTGTTTTTTCTGCTCGGCATAGCAGCTTACGGCTGGTATGCGCGGAACCCTGGACTCAAGCGCTACCTCGCGTTGGCGGCGATGTTCGGGTTGGCGTTGGCATCAAAGCCGATGGCTGTCACCTTTCCCTGCGCTCTGCTGGTGCTTGATTACTGGCCGCTACGACGAATACGGGGCTGGGTTGGCCCGTCCGATACTTTTCCCGTGCCACAGGTGCCGTTTTCAAAGCTGGTGCTCGAGAAGTTACCCCTGCTTGCGATGTCCGCGGCCAGCGCGGTTATCACGGTCATCGCCCAGCGAAGCGCGGAGGCCATACCGAAGTCTTGGCCTCTCAGTTGGCGGCTGGAGAATGCAGTCTATGGCTATGCGATGTACCTGTGGAAGGCCTTTTTCCCTCAGGGACTGGCGCCCTTCTATCCTTACACTTTGCTCAATTACTGGCAGGTGGGGCTCGCCGCTATATTTCTCCTGGCTATAGGATTGGCAATTTGGAAATGGGGTACTGACCGGCCTTATCTGGTAAGCGGTTACCTTTGGTTTCTGGGAACGCTTGTGCCGGTGATAGGAGTCATTCAAGTCGGGGCTCTCTCGCGTGCCGATCGATACACCTACATTCCTCTGCTTGGAATTTTCGTGGCCGTGGTCTGGCTGTTGTCGGACACTGCCGATGCCAAGGGAGTCGGCATCCGCGGGCGCATTGCCGCCACGGCCATCGTATTGACGCTTTTGTCCCTTGTCACATGGCGTCTGCTCGGCTATTGGCGGAGCAATATCGATCTCTGGACCCACTCACTCGAGGTTACGCTAAGTAACTTTGTCGCCGAGGAAAATTTGGCGGTCACTCTGGGAGACATGGGCCGGGACGGTGAGGCTCTAGTCCACTTCGAGAATGCCTTACAGATCCGGCCGGACGATCCGAACTGCCTTTTGAATGTCGGCATGAGTCTGATGAAGCACCAACGCCTGCAGGAAGCAAGGGAAAAATTTGAGACCGTTATTCAGCTCAACAAAGATCCCAAGTGGCTCGCCATCGCCTACAGAGGATTGGGCGCCATCGATGATCAATCCGGAGATCGTCAAAAAGCTCGCGAAGATTTCCTCCGAGCTGTACAGCTCAATCCTGAAGGCGAAGACGCGGCGGATTTCTATAATCTGAGCCTGGTGGAGGCACAGGAAGCGGCCGAGAGGCTGTCCGGCTTACTTGCCGCCCATCCTACTGCGGACGGCTACCTGCAACTCGGCCAGGTCCTGGAGTCGCTTCACAGAACTTCTGAGGCCCAGGCAGCGTACCGGAAAGCTTTGCAACTGAATTCCAGTCTCCCCGAGGCGAAGCAGGCGTTGCAGAACCTGACGAACTCGGCGCAGTAGTAATTGGCGCAGGAAACGAGGGATGAATGCCCGATTTGAATACACAGATTCATTTGGATATGTGGCGCGCTTATAAGGATCGGAACTCCTTCCTCAGGCGTATCCCCAGAGCGGTTCGAATTCTTTTCGAACCAGAAAACATATATGGCAATGAATGGGGAGACCCGGAAGTTGTGCCGCCGCTAAGGTTTGTTCGAGACAGATATGTGCTTCCCCGTGTGAGCAATGAGCAGGTCGCCGTCGAAATCGGAGCTGGCGGGGGCAGATGGACCAAGTACCTGCTCGAGTTTCGCGAACTCTATATTGTCGACTATCACGCCGAACTTCTACGAGAAGTCCGAAAGAAGTTTGACCGGCCGAATATGAAGTTCATCAGGAACAACGGATGCGATTTTCCGGGGATTCCCAAGGCATCGGTTGACTTCGTCTTCAGCTTCGGATGCTTCGTGCACCTCGATGCAAGCCTGATCAAGGAATATCTCGGCAATTTCAAAGACATCCTAAAGCCCGGCGGAAGTGCCTTAGTCCATTATTCAGACAAAACCAAGCTCATGGCCCGGGTCAACCCGGGATTTTCTGATAATACGCCCACACTCATGAGGCAAATGGTATCGGATGCAGGGTTCCGGATTGTGGAAGAAGATCTCACAACCTTGTGGCACAGCAGTATCATCCGTTTTACTCACTAAGAGTTCGGCCCCACTCCAACGTTCACCGAGGCGCCGTGCTCTGGCGTCAGGGCAACCGCGAACCCACAAGTCATCGTTCTGGCGTCTTGGCCGGGGTGGAGGCCTGCGACGCCGTGTTCGCTTCCGCACGAGGCGAGATATCCGCCCCCAATTGCTGCTTGATCCAGTCAAAACCCGTCCCTTTCAAGGCCACGTTCTGTAGGTATTCGTGAGCGGTCTCGTAGTTCACAACCTTCACGGTTGACGGCGCGGCAGCTTCCATGCGTTTCTTGGCCGACTCGGGCGTCACCGTGACTCCCTTCATGACGTATTGCAAACGCACCTGCCGTGTTTTGAGCTCGGGAAGCCATTTCACTGGATCGAGGCCCTCCAGGCTCTTTTGAAATTCCGGCTTCAGGTAATCCCCGCGCTCCGGATCCGGCACAATCGTGGACTGGGCAAACCAGTCCGGCCAGTCTCCCCAGGGATCGAGCAGATCGAGAACCTTGATACGCGGATCGGCGGCGGCTGCCAGTATGGCGATGGCCCCGCCAGAACCATCTCCAAACATGCCCACACGCGTCATATCCATATCACCCCGCTTAGCGAGATAATCGAGGATGAACTGCACGTCATGGGTCGTACTGACCAGCGTTCGCGGAAGTTCGCTGACGAACCATTGCTTTTGCGGAACATCGTGATAGCGCTGTCCCGTCAGATCAGAAACAAATCCCACGGAGGCAAATCCGTTCTTGGTTAAAAAGTTGCAGAACTCCAGATCCTGGAAGCGGTGATCCCCTTTGGAAGCCCAGCTATACAGATACAAAATCACCGGCGGCTTTTCTATCCCTCTCGGTTTCGTGATGTAGAGGTCGATGGGATCGCCCTGCCTCCACATCCCCTCTACCAGTTGCCGGGTGAACCCCGGAAAGTCAGTCTTGTCGAGGGTCAACAGATCTCCCGGCAACAGATCCGGAGGCACGTCTCCTAACTGGAGCTTCGTCCAATCTTCCACGAATTTAGGCTCGGTTGCAGGTGGCGTAACGTCGGCTGCAGCCGATTTTGCCGCGGTGCCAACGGCTGCGACCCTAGGCGCGGAGGACGCGCTGCCGGCTGCCGGCTGCGCCGGAGCTGGCGTTTGCGCCAGCGCGCCAGATGTTTGGAAGCAAAGCAGGAGGAGTGCAATTATAAACGATGTTCTCACTGACTTAGACGGCCGCATAAGTTAAGAATGTTCTCCCTGGTCGATATTGATTTTGCAGGAACTGTGTAGAGCACCTCACATGCAACAGGCAGGCTGCCTGCGAGGGCAGCCTGCCTGTCACTTCTACTGCGTTTACTGGTTAAGGCTCAACAACTGCACTACTGGTTGCACTGAAGCAGTTGTTGCCCCGACTCGGAACCATACGGAGCCACTCCCGAGGGTGACCCGATGGTTCCCGTTGAGTCGCTGAGCGGGTATGCGGTGATGCAACCACCCACATCTCCACCTTCCTGGCTTACGTTCGACGGACCCGCGAACAGTCCGATGTTCTCGCTGTCGAAGGCATACCAGTACCCGGGGGTGCCGTAGGAGCGATAGTAGCTGGCATCGCCCTGTCCACCTGACGGACCGAAGGAACCATCATCGCTGAAGGGAAGGAAATCCGGAACGCTGGTACCGCCGTGGATTTCGTCCTGCTCCTTGGCGATCAAGCCCTCAAGCCCAGCCGCGTCGGATGATTTCAAGCAGTGAACGTTGGCCGTATCGCAGAGGGCGCGCAGAAGCGACCATGAACGATACGTACCGTTGCGGAGGTTCGGGAAGGTGGTGCCACCGGACCAGATGTCAGTCGCAAGGCAACCGCCCGGAGAGCCGTTGAGGGCTACGCTGCAGGTTGGAAGGCCGCCGTCGCCCGGTTGTCCCGGTTCGGAGCCATTGTAGCTGGCAAAGAGCGGGTCAACGTTGTCGAGAGAGAGATACCCAGCCGGGCCGTTCGGTGCCGCTTCCGTAGCCAGACTCGAGACGTTCGAGAAGCTGAAGAAGGTGTAGCCGAGGCCGTCCTGAGTGTGAAGCACTCCGTTCGGATGAGTGGTACCACTCGGGTACTGCGCGGATCCCGCACCGTTGGTCTCTTCACCCGTGCCGATCGCGCGAGTGCGAGTGCCAAAGACAGTGCCTGTAGCGTCAGCGAACCACGCTGCGTCAGCCGAGATCTCGCAGGGGGCAGTCACTGACCCACCCGCAGCGACATCTGCGCCATTCCCTTGGCAAAGGTACGTGGCATTGCCGCCCGAATCGAAATTGGCGTCCTGCGACTTGTAGGACAGGTTTCCGGAGTAGCCGTCCGAACCGTCGTCTCCGCCGAAGATGCGGATCGAACTGAATTCGAACGTGTTGTAGGTGCCGGAGAGAGATTCCCGAATAATCACGTTAATCGGGAAGTTCTGCGCCGCAGTCCACCACCCAGCGGTGGCAGGGGTGGTTTGTACGACGTCTTGACCGCTGTTGAAGGGATCCGGAACAATCTTGAACGAGTTTTCGTTGCCACTCGGACCCTGATTGCCGCCTGATTGTACGGAGCTGATTTGGTAGGTGCCGTCATAGTAGTTAGGTTGGCCTGAGGGACCGATGGTATTGGTAAGGGTAACCCAGTCTCCCGCAGCCAAGCTTGCCGGGGCCGGAACCGTGTTGTAGATGACCTTCAAGCTGCCATCGGCAGCCGGATCGTTGATCTGAGTGACGCCGTTAGCGCCGCTGACAACCTGGCCGGCAGCGACAGCGTCGCCGGGCTGGCCGATGAATCCGTTCGCGAAGAAGGCGGCAGCATCACCGGACAAGTCCTTGCCAAAGAATAGCTTGCCCAACTTGGTGACGGGCGCGCCTCCCTGCAACACGTAGTCATATACGTTGTTGTAGTAGTAGCTGCCGCTGACCTTGGCTCCGAGGCCGTTGGCGTTGCTGCGGTTGGCAATAATCACAATGGGTGATTCGCCCACCGGAAGGGTGGTGATGGTGGTGGGAACCGTCTGCGTGCTGTAGAACGGGTCGGTGAAACCAGGCAAAGCGAACGCGACCGGCTGGGCTTGGGTGACGCCTGCGTTAGATCCCGTTCCGCTGATGATTTGAACGTTCGCTACTAATTGGGAACCGGCAGAGCCGTAGCCCAAGCCGGTAAAGCTCTGATCCTGATTCATGGGCTTCATATCGCGCTTGGTGGCCAACTTGGCATCTTCCGCGCGAATGTCGGTCAAAGCGCCGGTGAGACGGTTGTCATTGACGGCCACCGCGGTGTATGCGTCTGAAGCCATGTACTCATCGTCGCAGGCGTCAGCGGTGGGCGATGGACAAGTCCCCGTCCCAGTCGTTCCCGTTCCGCCTGCCGTACCGCTTCCATACTTGAAAAGTAAGTATGAGTTGGCGTTGTCTGACTTCTGGGAGCTGGTCACGGTGCTGCTGAGGTCGAGCGTCGTACCCACGCCACCGCCAGCGGCGCGGGCTAGAAAGGTGCGAACGCCAACCGTGGAGTCAACCGAAACGTCCGACCAAATGTCGGTAGTGGCGCCGGTCGTATTGCTGATGACCCAGACCACCCAGATATTTCCGGCTTGGAGCGCGGGCTGGGTCGAACCGCTGACCCGGTTGTCTGACAATTGAGCGCACAGTGGGCAATCGCTGGTTTTAATGCTCCAGTGATGGATGGTGCACTGGCTAGCACCGGCACCCACACCAGCGCTGCAGGCTGAAACAGTTGGGGCGATGTCGTTGACAGCGGCCACTTCCAATTGCAGGAACTGGGCCGAGGATCCGGCGGTAAGCACGTGCACGACTGGTGCTACGGCATGCGCGGCTGGCACTGCGGCTATGGCCACAGTCAGCAGCGCGACTACGAATAACAATTTCGTTGCTCTCATTCGCTAATCTCCTTGAAATTCATTGTTGCGGAAAGCAGTGGTTGGGGAAAATCCCCCGCAGCGGCCGTGCAGCCAATCAAAGGCCTGCCCGCCAAGGAACTGATGCAAGAACTAAGCCGCTTCGCCTATCCGTGATTTTCCCAAGTACGCCTAACGACAGGCCGTAGTGGAAATCGATCACGCCGGAAGCTTCTCAGAGCCGCGACCACTATCTACCACCGAGGTGATGCGCTGCATGACCACCGTATTAAATTTACGTGAATTTCTGAGGGAGCAAGACTCTATCCAACAAACCGGCTGGTTCGGTGGATTGTAACTCGAATTTAATCTCTCAGTCATTGTCGTGTAACAATGCAAGCGTAATCATTCTCATTTGTCCTTTGAGATTGCGTCGCTGAAGCGCAGGGGCCGAGCAGCATTCTGCTAAGCAACAATTTTGCCCTACTGGCTACACAGAATCAGTCTGAAAGTGTCGTCAACCCTGGAGGTAAGTTCCTTGAGATGGAGACAGCTTCTGTTGTGGATTTCGGCGGCGGTCCTGGGCCTTACGGTGTCGACGCTCGCGCAAGACAAGAGCGCGACTGGGCAGGCAGCCGAAGCTGCGTCCGCGGGACAAGGCGCGATTACGGGGACAGTAAGCGACCAGGCTGGCGTGGGCGTAGCAGGCGCGACGATCACGGTTGACAATGGCTCCGGTTTTACCCAGACCGCAACGACGGATGATCAAGGTTTGTACGCAGTGACCGCCGTTCCCGCAGGATCGCTGAGCGTTTCTGTGATCGCCAAGGGGTCTAAGTTCTTTCAAGCGTCCATCGTGGTAAGTCCAGGTCAAGTGCTGACGCTGAGTGTGGCGGGCGCTGTGGGATCGCAAGGCTCGGCGTCTACGCCAACCGCTCCTGGCCAGAGTGGAGAACCGGCGGCGATTACAGGAACAGTGAGCGACCAAACCGGCGCGGGCGTGGCCGCCGCCACGGTCACGGTCGACAATGGCGCGGGATCTGTGCAGAGTGCGACCACGGACGGCCAGGGTCTCTACGCCGTGACCGGAGTTCCGGCCGGATCGCATACGATCTCTTTTGTTGCGAAGGATTTCAAGATTTTTCAAGTTTCCGCAACCTTGGGCAGTGGACAAGTGCTGACCCTGAGCGTGGCGGGCCCTCTTGTGGCACAAGCAAGCGCCCCAGCGCTGGCTGCCTCAGCGTCATCCGCCGCCACACCTGCGGCTCCTGCCAGCAGTGGTTCCACGTCCACTGCGGTCGCGCTAGGCACCGCCGGGCAGGCGGCTGCTGCTTCTATTGCCGCGGCTCCGGCTCCCCTACCCGTCTTGGCCTCAGAATCAGCGACTCAGCCAGGGCAGCAAGCTCCCGCTACAGGCGGCGCAGGCAGCGCGTCTCTCTCGGGTGCGGTAAGTGATCAGACGGGCGCGATCCTGGTAAATGCGACTGTGACGGTCAGCAGTGCGGCCGGCGTGGTCAAGACTATGATCTCGGACGACAAGGGGAACTATTCGTTCAAAGGACTTCCGCCTGGATCCTACAACCTGAAAGTGACTATACCCGGGTTCAAGCCATTCGAAGCCGACAATGTGGCCTTGACGCCAGGCCAGGAACAGTTGCTGGATGCCAGCATGGAGCCTGCCGAAACGAAAACGGAAGTCACGGTTGAAGGCCAGAAGGTCGCCAGTGTGGAAACCGAAACTGCACAGGTTTCAGGAACCATCACAGAAAAAGAAGTCTTGAATCTAGGCCTGAACGGGCGCAATTTTACCCAGTTGATTGCGCTGACCCCCGGCGTTAGTAACCAGACCGGCCAAGATGAAGCCAAGGTTGGAGTGACTGGCAGCGTGAAGTACAGCGTCAACGGCGGTCGCGTGGAGTACAACACCTTTGAGGTAGATGGCAGCGACGTGCTGAACGCGGGCTTGAACGGCGCCGAGAGCACACTGATGGTGTATCCCAGTCTCGATGCCATCCAGGAAGTGAAAGTGCTTACTTCCAACTACGGGGCAATGTATGGACGCACCGCATCGGGCACAGTGCTGGTGACCACGAAGAGCGGAGGCACAAACTGGCACGGTGACGCCTACGAATTTCTCCGCAACGAGGCTTTCAACGCGCGAAATTATTTTGACCAGACCGTGAAGGCGCCTCTCTACCGCAGGAACGATTTTGGATTTACCATCGGCGGACCGCTCTCCATTCCCAACGTTTACAATTCCAAGAGGGACAAGACCTTCGTGTTCTGGTCAGAAGAGTTTCGCATCGAGAAATCGCCGAGCGATCTCTACCCAGACTTCAACGTGGCGGTGCCTTCTCTGGCGGAGCGGATGGGTAATTTTAGTGACGTTTGCCCGACCGCCCTGAATGATCCCACGAGCCCGGACCCCGGATTCGTTTTTCTTCGTTCTAGGTGGCCCGATTGCCCCAGCCAAGGCACTTCGAGTTCGTTCTTTGGTTATCAGGAGAATTTTCCTAATAACAACCTCTCTGCCTCCGGTGGCAACACACGCGGTACCATTGATACCAACGCGCAGGCGCTCTTGGGCACGAATCTTATTCCTCTGCCCAATTCCAGCACGGGATGCAATTCAACAGTCGGGTCCTGTTATGACGCTGTCATTTCCGAGCCCACGTACTGGCGCGAAGAATTAGGGCGAATCGATCAAAACCTGACCCCGACGCTGCGGGCTTCGTTCCGGTACATCCACGACGCCTGGAACACTACCACTCCCGTTCCACAATGGTCGTACTTGCATCAGGTCAACATTCAAAATAGCTTTCCGACGGTGCAAAACAAGTTTGTGGGCCCCGGGATCGACATGGTGGTGCAATTGAGCAAGACGATCAGCTCCACAGCGCTAAATCAATTCACTGCCAGCTACGCAAACTCCCACATCACTCTGGCCGATGTGAATGGTCCAGGAGGCGCCAACTTTCAGCGTCCGGCGAGCTTCAACAGCCCGGCCTGCGTTCCAGCCGTCATACCCGGAGGACAAGCCATTGATTGCACCATGGGCAGTTTATTTAATAACGGCTTCGGAGGAAAAGCACCGGGACTTATATTTGGAGGCAACAATCAGGAGTATGGGGGAAGTGGTTTTGCTGTAGATCCTTCCTACATGCCATGGGAACACACCAACCCGATCTTCAGTTATCGCGACGACGTCACCCTGGCGATCCGAAAGCACACGCTACAGTTGGGCGTGCAATTGATCTTCGCGGACAAAAATGAGACTAACGATGCAATCGGAGCCATCACGGGCGATGTTCAGGGTCTGTTGAGATTCAGCAACATAAACGCAGGTGGTGCGAGCACAGGCAATGCTTTCGCGAATTTTCTACAACTATCCACCGCCGGCGAGGGTACTAATGCCATTCAAAGCTATTCGCAGGATAGCGCTCAGTTGAGGTACTACAACCGGTATTGGATCGGCGAGCCGTATGTGCAGGACGACTGGCGGCTGACCCAGAGGCTAACCATAAACCTTGGCGTCCGCTTTAGTCTTTTCGGGCTTTACCATGAAAAATATCTTAGAGCATACAACTTTGTGCCCTCGGCATACAGTCCGGCTCTGGCGGCACAACTAATTGTGAATCCGGGTACGGGACAGCTCGATAGCTTCCCCGGCGGAAGTCCCATTCCCATCAACCTCAGCAACCCCGATCCCCGCACCTTGAATGGGCTCGTACAGTGCGGCGTAAACGGAGTACCACCCGGCTGCATGAGCAGCCACATTTTAAATCCTGCTCCGCGCGTCGGCTTTGCCTGGGATCCGCAGGGCAATGGCAAAACTTCCGTTCGAGCAGGATACGGAATATTTTTTGAGCACGGTACCGGACAAGAGGCCAACACGGGGTCCCTGGAAGCCAGTGCGCCGCTGGTATTAAGCATGACCCAGAATTTTCCCGCAACTTATGGGTGCATCGGCGGCTCGGCGGGTGCGGCGGGACTGTGTGATAGTCGCAGTCCAAGCATTTTACCCGGAGCTTTTCCCTTAAACATTACGGCTATTCCGACTAAGGCCGTCTGGCCCTACGCCCAACAGTGGAGTCTGAGCGTGCAGCGCGAGCTGCCACAGTTTTTGGTCGCCACCATCGCCTATGTAGGCAGTAGAGGAGTCCATCTAACCGTCGAGCGCCAACTCAACCAAATCCACCCCGTGCCGGCTAATCTGAACCCTTTCGGCCAGCATGAGCCGATCATTCCTGAGTTCACGCTCTCGGAAGCGGTGGGTGGCGACTGCGGCGGATTCAACAACCCTGCGACCGGGTCCTCTTTCACGTTACTTAATGGAACGACCGTCGGTCCTCAGAATCCAGCTTTCATCAATCTCGAGGCGGCCTGCGTCGGCGAAAACCCTTCACCGTTACCCACTCCACCCGATGTAAATACCCTGCGTCCGTATCCTGGGTTCGGCGACATTTATTCGTTGGAGAATGTGGCGGATTCGTCTTACAACGCTCTTCAAACTACTCTACGCCGAACTAAAGGACCTCTGACCGTGGGCGTCTCCTACTCCTACAGTCATTCGATTGATAATTCGTCGGATCGCTCCGACACCACGTTTGTCAATTCGTACAATTTGAATTCCAACCGGGCGAGTTCTAATTTCGATCAGCGCCACCTTCTAAACGTCAGTTACATACTCGCACTGCCGAACCTGGCAAAAGCTTTGCAGAACTTGTCAAGTGGACACGCCGGAGAGGTTACTGGAGACGGCCAAGATGCTCCGCCGGCCGTCGGGTCGTCCCGATTATTGCGTATTTTGGGCGACGGATGGGAATTCTCGGGGATCACGACGGTCCAGTCAGGCACGCCCTTCAGTGTCATCAACGGCGGCAGTTCGACAATCTCGGTCCTCGACAACGCTGGCGTGGCAAATGGTGCTGGTGCCGGGTCGTACCCGGATATAGTCGCCCATCCTGCTCTCGTCGGACAAGTTTTTAACCCGGAGAGCTTTGGGCCTTTGTTAGGAAATCCCAATATGTTTGTTGCACCTAGGGGACTGACTTTTGGAGATGCTGGTCGTAATTTTCTGAACAATCCCCGTCGCACAAACTTTGACTTGAGCCTGCTAAAAAATTTCAAAGTGGGGGAATCCAGGTTGATTGAATTTCGCGCCGAAGCGTTCAATGTGTTCAATCACACCCAGTTCCGTATTTACAATCCTGACCTGGGAAACACCGGGAGTAATGTCGTCAGCTGCTACGGCGGTCCGAATTATAGTGCGGGTTACTCAGCGCCGCTCGATCCGGTCACCGGTGCCAGTACCGGGACGGATTGCATCACTGGGAGTTCATTCCTGCACCCTGTCGACGCCCATCGCCCCCGAACGGTCCAATTGGCATTGAAGTTCAGTTTTTAGCATCCAAGGGAGTTACATCAGAACTGAAGGCATCTCCAGCGAAACCGGAGACCAGAAATACTCCGGGCTTATGCACGCGTCCAGCAATCGGGACTAAGATCATGGGAAACCCTGCCTTTGTTTCTCTCACTTTCGACGACGGCTTGCGATGCCAATTTGAAAAGGCACTCCCCATTCTTGACAGGCTCAGCATTCCAGCCACGTTTTTCTTGATTGCTAATCAAGACCAGACTCACGACCGTTGGCTGGGGCATACAGATGATTGGTGGAAGATCGATTGGCGTGAAGATGATATTGCTATGTTGAGAGAGCTGAGGCAAAACGGCCATGAGATTGGCAGTCACAGCGTTACTCACCACCCGGCCAAGATGCCAATGCAGCCCGATGTCGAAGCCCGTGAATCCAAATTCTTGATGGAAACCTGGTTGGGAACAGAGGTGTCATCCTTTTGTTATCCGTTCTACCGTTCGCACGCTTATCTCGCGAAAGCTGTTAAGGATGCTGGATACGAGCAGGCCAGGGGAGGCGGGCCTCCACCGAAATACGACGTCCGAGCTTCGTACTACCCACTCTCGCGTAAGGGCAACCTCGACCTGTTCAATGTGCACTGTCGGCTGATTTCTAGGAATGAGAACGTACGCCAATGGATACGAGCTGGCCGCTGGCATATATTGAACTTCCACGGAATCGGGGACGAGAGGGATGGCTGGGAACCCATCACCGTCGGTGAATTCACTGCGCAAATCGAAGAATTAGCGAGGTATCGGGACAATAACTTAGTCGAAGTCGTCACGTTCAAGCAGGGCGCGGAACGGGCAAGACTCCAACCCGAGCCTGTGGCCACCCAAGCTCTGGAGACCTTCTCACGCTGGTGGCAACGCTGACGTTCGCGAAACTGTTTTGGGCAAACGCACCCTCTCGCAACTAGCGAAGCTCGACAATAAAAACGTCATGGCGGTATTGCTGTTTGTTAAAAGGCTTTTTCCCTAGCTGGTCCTGCCAGTCCGAGGTGAACATGAAAAAGCGTCCATCTTGCGAGACATTACCCCTGGGCGTCGACCAAAATCCGTTTTTGGCCGTGCTGTAGGTATGGGCAAAACGCCAGACCCGCGAGCCTTTCGCATCACGCGGGTGTGGCTCGACGCAATCAATCTCGTTTTCCCACGGTCCTGCCGCGTCAAGCGGGGCCCCTGGAATGTTCGTATTGCCACCGTTGTAAGTTGACAGGCAAAAAGGGTTCTCATCATTCGGGTCTGCGTCATTCCAGGAAATATGCATGTCATAAAAATGGTTTGGGTCGCCGGCTGGAAGATCCCGGATGAGCGAACTCGTGGCGCTCAGGTTGTCCAAAGGACGCGACAAAAGTTCGAAAGGGTGGCTCTCTTCTGGCGGCCCCACAGCGTGCGAGTAACCCACTGCATGATGCCCGAGACACCGGGATGGACACGCCGTTACTTGCACGGTGTCTACTTCCCAGATCAGCCAATACGCCCCAACGAAGCTACTTCCTCGCTCTATCCAGATATATTTCCCCGAAGGGGAGATGTTCGTGTTGTGCATGAGGTAGCGATCAGGCGCGGCAATGGTTCCCCTAGGCCCCCATTGTCCACCGATTTGTCCAGTTCGCGTGTTGTACCACCGGCACCCGAGTTCGCGGTCGTAGACATAGACCATGAAATTGATGTCTTGCCCCGGGCCCAACATGGTTTCCATCCGACCATCGTCGGCACTTGCAGTCACCGAAAACGCAACGTCGGGAGGAGACACCGTTAGGCAATCGGAGACTTTGTGAAGCATCGTGATCTGACCATTGGAAACGTCGTATTGCTGAAAGGCCGGATTACTACGTCTCGCGAAATACAGGATGTTCGGTTGGATATGGCTGAAGTCCCCTTCGGTCACCGGCATCACTCCCCTCTGTCGTGCCTTCATCTTGGCCTCATCAAAATCGTACAAGACGAATTGACCGCCGGGCGTGAGCACGTAGAATTTCGTGCCATCGGCGTTCCATGCATTTGTCTCTGCCGAGGCGGGCGACATCATGGGCCTGCCTAAGCCATCTGGATCAGATTTCGCATCTGTGACACGAAGGATGCGAGAGTGAAAACTTGGATCCGTGATGATGGAGCCGGCCGGGCCCAGGGCGGGTGGAGTCTTAGGGTAAGGTTCTCGTTGTCGGTCAGTTCGCGCGCAGTAGACAGGAGGCCCACACTTCTGGTTTTGGGTTGGCATCGACATTTGCTGAGAATTCAGTGGCACCGTGGCCGCACATCCCAGGCCAACCAGCGCTGCCAAACCCATCCATCTTCCTCGCAGGAAGATATCGCGGACTGCACTCAAATTTCTCCTCATTAAGGAAGCATAGCAGGACGAGAGGGAGCGCAATTTGAACCGCAGTTAAATTTTCTGTTAAACCGATGCCTAGCCTAGGGACGAAGTCTCTCGGCACGAGAGTCGCTCATCATGGGTAAGCTGCGCACAAGATTTCGAATGCATGTAGCGAGGGTTCGATAGCAGCGACGGGTGGCCTCCTGGTCCTGATAGTAGGGATCAGAAATTTCCGCTGACCCGTATCCTTCTCCAGCGTAAGCCGACAGCAGAAACGCTTTATTCTTTGCTTGAGGATAGCGAAACAATAGTTGCACCTGATTCTGAAAGTCCATCGTGAAGATTACGGTAGCCTGCTCCACAAGTGCTGGGGTTAGCACTCGAGCGCGATGTGCTCCCAACGCAATGCCAAACTCGCTTGCGGCCGTGATGGCCCACGGATGAACCAGCCTGCCCTGAATGGCATTTAGTCCGGCCGACGCGACTTCCGGAGCAAGGCTATAGTCCGAGCATTCTCGACTCATGAGTGCTTCGCACATAGGACTTCGCATGATGTTCCCAAAGCAGACAAAGACGAATAATTGGGCAGGACTCACCGGTAAGAGCTTCGGCTTCGCCAACCCAACGCTGCTCGAAATTCGAACTCGAAGATATAGCGGCCGCTCGTTTCTTGGATACGCCCGGTATCGCTCCACTTCTCTCGCAACCTGGTCAGGGAGCAACCGCTTGGCGGTCTCTTTGAACACTCTTCCTACATCTCCCACTGAACTGTCTCGAATTTTCTGACGACCATCGTGCACGTACTAAATTCTTGGTTCAACCAGAGCTGCCACTTTTTCGAAGCTCGTTGCAGGCACCTACCGGCAGACCGCGAATTGCAGATCAAATTTCGTTCCAGTCAATTAGGTTGCATCGGCTCTGTATTATAACGTCGGCTTCGACCGGAACGCTCAATCATGCTTCCCGTATCTGACTCTTGGTGAATTTGCACGGTCACGCCTCTGGTAGACTTTCTAGGAACCTCGATGCCCATCCTCGACGGCACTCTCGGATACCGCATCCTGCGCGGCATTGCCCCGGCCGAGCCGAATCAGATGAACGGTGCCGCCTATGCTCAACGAAGTAAAATCGAGGTCCTTCTTGGATGCGACATTTGGCAGCAAATCAAAGGAAAAAGCCTCCTCGATTTCGGCTGCGGCGCCGGCACGGAGGCCATAGAGATGGCGCAGCGCGGCGCTCGCCAAGTCTATGGTGTCGACCTCTCCGAGCGCTGGCTTGAGGTGGGAAGAAAGACGGCCTCTGCGGCAAATTGCTGGAACGTAAAATTCTGCACCACGCCGCCCGAGCCAGTGGACGTAATCGTCTCCATCGATGCGTTCGAGCACTTCGCCCATCCCGCCGCGATTTTGGAAACCATGGCTGAACTTTTGAAGCCCGAAGGCTGTGTTCTTGCAGCTTTTGGTCCAACCTGGTATCACCCTCTGGGAGGACACTTGTTTTCCGTGTTTCCATGGGCCCACCTTGTATTCGGAGAAACGGCCTTATGCCGGTGGCGCTCACACATCAGGCAAGATGGGGCTAGCCGGTTCTGTGAAGTCGAGGGCGGGCTCAATCAAATGACAATTCGCCGGTTCGAGCGATTGATTGAATCCAGCCCCTTTCGTGCGGAGCGCCTGGAGACAGTCCCGATCCGCGCGATGAAAGTTTTTCATAACCGGCTCACACGTGAATTTCTCACAGCTGTGGTTCGATGCCGGCTAATTCCGCGAGTTCCTGCATCTCGAGCGGCTTAAGCGAGCAGCGCGTTTGTTTGCCGACGTTCATGAACATTTCTGGGGTTTCAATGAAGAGATTCGCACTTCGACTGATCGAGGGTAGCGGCGCCTTCGCAGCAGCAAGAGCCATGTCGGCCCAGATGGCGCGGATCCTCATGTATCACAATTTCTCCGATTCCAACGACGATCGCGAGGCCGTTTGCGTAACGGAACTCCGGAGTCAGCTTGAATATCTGCGACGTCATTTTTCTGTTGTTTCTTTGCATCACATCATTGAGCGTTTGAAATCCGGCAAGAGATTAGAGAGTCATCTGGTCGCGCTGACAGTCGACGACGGCCGCCGCAATTGTTACGAATTTATGTTTCCGCTGCTCAGAGAATTCGAGATGCCCGCGACTTTCTTTATCGTCAGTTCGTTCATCTGTGGCCAGGATTGGGTGTGGACGGACAAGGTTCTCTGGTTGAGTGAACAACCAGGTCGGCCCCGCGAACTGGCCTCCGGACAATTGGACAGTTTTTTCCAGCGTATGAACCAGTTGACGCCAGAGGTCCGCACGAAGTTTGTTGAGTCGATGGCAACACGCATGGGAGTGGCCATTCCGTGTGTGCCTCCAGCGAAATACGCACCGTGCACATGGAAAGAGTTACGCGAAATGGCCGATTCGGAGTTGGTGGAGATCGGATCACATACGATTACGCATCCCATTCTTGCCAGCATCCCAGATGAGGTATCCCGGGACGAGTTGACTTCCTCACGCGCTCAAATTGAGGAGGGTGTTGGCAGAGCTGTCAGGTATTTTTGTTTTCCCAATGGACAAGCGGGCGACTACCGCCCCAGTCAGGTTCGGCAAGTTCAAGATGCAGGTTATGAAGGCGCCGTCGCGGCATGTCCGGGCATGGTCAAATCTGGAAGCGATCCTTATGACCTGCCACGCATTGGCGTTAGCGGCCGCTCAGACATTCTAACGTTCTCAAAGCACCTTGCTGGCGTGGAACATTACCAGTCGAAACTAAAACGAGCCCTCGGTGTGGCCTAAACCCGGGGCGCTCCCTGATTCGTCCGTCTGCGAGCCGTTTGATCTTGCAAATGCCCTAGAGCTGGGTCCAATACAAAGCGAGACTGCGAGTGGTCCTGGGAGCCACCTTCAACCCCAGCAGAACCAGTTCTAGTTTCGGCATTCGAAGAACGTGGTTCGCCTCGGAAATAAACTCTCTCGCTTTATCGAACTGGCAGTTGTAAAGCTGCACCTTCCCCTCTTCCCAGAAGTAAAGAGCCTTGATTCCCGCGGCACGGCGGCGAACCAGTGAGGCTTGAGAGTAAGTCAGGGGCAACGTATGGCAAGCCTTTAGCAGAATGTCCCAATATGCTTTGAGCATCTTCGCATTCGACTGGCCGAGAGAACCGGGCCGCGCTCCAGCCAGCCGTGCCTGAACTCTGTCCGTATAAGCCAGCTTGCTCCCCTGAAAAGCGGTGCGCAACCACATGTCATAGTCATCACAGCGTTCCAACGTCTCATCGAAAAGGCCCGCTTTCACAATCGCGTTTTTCCGGGCGACGACGGTCGAAACTGGAATTTGACAGCGCTCAACCACCAGCGCCTCAAAGGTTGCTTCTCCTTGGGACGGACATTCATCCATGAAGGGCCACTGCTTATGCGGCGTGACGATCAGACTATTGGCGTATACGAGGTCGAGCGCTGTGTCGTCATCGAGCAGCTTTATTTGCTGAGACAGATGCTCAGGGTACCAGGCATCGTCGCTGTCGATGAAAGCAAGGAATTCCCCACGTGCGCGCTGAATCGCGGTGTTTCGAGCGCCGGCCGCTCGTTTGTTCGATTGTTTGATGTAGATGATGCGCGATAAGTATGGCCCCAGAACCCGCTCGAGTTCGATCGTGTCGGGAGATCCGTCATTGACTACGATGGCTTCAAAATCTGTAAACGTTTGCGCAAACACCGACTCCAGGCAGCCGGCAATGAGTGAAGCCGTGTTGTAAGAAGGGATTACTACAGTAACTCGCGGCATGCTTGGCTGAGCGGTTCCGGTATTCATGGGATCAGGATTTGCAAAAGACTGTTTCGTTCTCCCCGGAGAGAATATGGTTCACCGCTTCGACACCCATCATCACGGAATGATCCATATTGCCGATCTCATAGCGCCAGGCGCCGAACCGGCCACGCGAATAGATTCCAAGCTGCATCAGTGCCGACTGCAAAACAGCCAGAGCCGCATCGCGATCCAGCGTCGGAATCGGGTAGGAATAAGCAGCTATGCTGTGGTAACGAGAAATGATCCGCGCGCGATCGCATTCTTCAATCATTTCGGCGGCGATCAGCCCTGATATCACTTGATCCGTTACCTGGCCGGCGTTGGGAGACTCTCCCGCCGGGAAAGACACTTCGCACATCAGCGAACTATAGCGCTCGGTATCACCCAGAGGCACATTGAAAGGAGAATAGTGAGAAAAGTAAGTCGCGCGATAACACGGCATATTGTGGTCGGCAAAGTAAATCCAACATTTGCCGGTTTCGATTTTCTTCTCCAGGCCAAGGCCTATCACCAGCAGGCTGTTGTGTTTGAGGCTGGCGGCGGCCTCGCAAATTCTGTCGTCCGCGGGACGGAGCATTCGCGCAAGCAAATCCAGCGGCGCGGTTGAGATCAACCGGTCGTAGCTGTCCCCGCTGCCATCGGCGAAAGAGATCGTGCGACCTGACCCGTCCACTTCCGCCAATTCCTTGCCAGTACGGATCCGTGCAGGAAAGGAGTCCGCCATGCGGCGGTAAATTTCTCCGGTTCCTCCGTGAAGCGGAAATCTAAATTTGTTATTCGGCCCCCACCCGACGTCATCGCGCTCGTACAAAACGTTTTCGAGAAGCCGCTTGAAATCCACCACGGGAACGCGTTCACCGATCCACGACTTGGACATCTGTTCGAGTGGAGTTGTCCACACCTTCGAGTTGTAAGGGAACATAAAGGACTCGGCGATACCCTCACCGAAAGTGGCCAGAATCCAGTCGCGAAAATTACCACACTCGGCTGGTTTCCCCTGCGAAACCGCACGGGCTGCCCCCAGCAGACAACTCACTTGCTCTGACTTCGGCAGATATCGAAGATTATTCTGAAAGGGGTACGGAATCCAAGTGTCCTTTTTGACGATCCAACTTTCCCGTACGAGGTGGTTTTCTTGTTTGCCGAGCATGCGATCAACCAGTTGGTCGAAGTACGGGAAGTGCGAGAAAATGACATGCCCACCCTCGTCCCAGACGAAGCCTTGGGGGTCCACATGAGAACAGGAATGCCCGCCGACATAGTCTGCCCTCTCGTACAGCATCCAATTGTCATGGCCAAGTTCGTGAAGACGATAGGCGGCTCCCAATCCAGTGGGACCCGCTCCGATGATGACGATCCTTTTGCTGTCAGGCATTAGCAAATCTCAGTGTGTGTCTCTTGCCGAGGAAGAAGACTTTCTTGGGCAGCGCCAGTGTGGCTCGTCGTAATCGGATCGGATCGCGAGGATTCCATGAAATTCAAAAGGCTAAAATTTGCTGACTATGGCTTTCCGCTGACGCGACTTTCAGCGTACGCTGCAGCACGTCCTCAAAGCCCTTTGCAACGCTGGACCAGTCGTGCCGGCCAGCGCACGCCACCGCCGCCTGCTCATATTTGTGTCGAAGTGCGCCGTCCCGAAGCAGCCTGCGTATGGCATCGGCAAAAGCTGTGGGACCATCGGCCAAGACAAGATCGCGGCCATCTTGAACGTCGAGGCCTTCTGCGCCGATTGTGGTTGAAATCACCGCTTTCCCTCGCGCCATAGCCTCGAAGATTTTAAGTCTGGTTCCTCCTCCAATTCGCAAGGGAACCACAACTAGCGTCGCATTGCACAAATACTCGTCGACGGAAGCCACCGTCCCGGTCACCTGGACAGAGATGCAAGCCAGCCGCCTTATTTTGGCTGGCGGATTTCGGCCTACGATCTGGAAAACAATCCCCGGAAACTCGCGTCTCACCAGCGGAAGAATCTCTCTGCAGAAGTAGTCTACCCCGTCAATATTGGGCTCCCAATCCATGGAACCTGTGAAGACGATTCGCCGAGACCCCCGTTCCCCGCTCACCGGAACCTCCATGGTCCTTATGTCTGCCCCCGTCGGGACCACGCTGATGCTGCAATCGGGTGCCATCTTCAGCATGTGCTGTCTGTCGATTTCCGACACTGCAATGACATGATGAAACCGCCTCAGTGCTGCGCTCTCATACTTCTTCATCTTGAATGCTTCGATCTTATATACGAGCCGTTTGACGGGGTTCCTTTCTGTTGATTCCATGCGCCGCCACAGGACAGTCTCGACATTGTGCTGAAAAAGAATAACGGGAATAGAAAAAGGCCCGCGGAAGTTCAGAGATGGAGCCAGAAAATCGCACACTGCGATGTCAAACCTTTGTTGATGGAGCCATTCATTTACCGTGCGCTCGACTTCGGGGTGAGTAAATTTGCTCACCGCAAACGGGACTTTCTGAAAAAGCCGGCGGAGATAATAGAGCGACTCCGCAACGAAGTTCGAATCTGGCACAGCCGTGCAGATCGAATGTGCGCCGGGTAGTTCGCGCTGAATTTCCGCTTCGTACTCCACATCGGCCCGTCCGTTGTAGCAGGAAAGCAGGCTGACGGAATGATCGCGGGCGAGTTCTTTAAGAATTCTATAGGAACGCAGTTTTCCGCCGGTGTTCACCGGCAATAACTTGCCCGCCTTGAGCCATAGAATTCTCACAATAGTGATTTCGGTTACTTGTTACCATCCTCTCATGATGAAT
This sequence comes from Candidatus Sulfotelmatobacter sp., assembly GCA_049673585.1. Lineage (GTDB taxonomy): Bacteria > Acidobacteriota > Terriglobia > Terriglobales > Acidobacteriaceae > Sulfotelmatobacter. Next base: position 276,608 of record JBATXV010000017.1, read on the forward strand.
GCCAACTTTCAGGTACAAAGCCGGGGGCGGAGCGTATTTCCTCCTTCCGGAGTCGCAGATCGTAGAACAACGCAGGCTAACAGCCGAACCAGCGTTCTTGGTTACATCATTGTGAATGAATGGTTAAAAGCCGTTCTAAGGTAATCAGGCCGACTTCGAGTAGACTGATATGCGCCCGCGGGTGTTTGAGGGGCCTGCATCCAGGAAAGAAGCATTGAAGTATATCGAGGCGCTAAACCTGTTCCATCAGGGGACGAGCAGAGAGGCGGAGCCATATCCGCTTTTTCTCGCGTGCAGCTTTTCTCCCCTGCATTTAGAGACCTTCATTGCGGCGCATTTTGCCCGGGCTCTTCCTGCACGGCGGATTGTTGTGAGCCACGGGAGATTCGGCGACCTCATCCACAACATCCAAGTTGCAGCCGATCAGCACGCGCAGAATGTTCTGGTCGCTCTAGAGTGGTACGACGTTGATCCTCGATTTTCCGTCCGATCGCTCGGTGGCTGGGCTGAATCACGCGACATCGTGGAGAGCGCGGGGCTCGCGTTTCAGCGCGTCCAGAGCACTCTTTCTCTCCTTGAGAATGCGCAGATCGTGATTTCGCTTCCAACTTTGCCGCTCCCTCCTCTGTTTCCGGCCACATCCTCCCTGCAGAGCGCGTCGGAGACCCGCCTCAGGAAGCTTGTTTCGGATTTCGCCGACTGGGCCGCCGCTCAGACTCGGATGCGTCTTGTGCATCCCGATGCTCTTGCGGAATTGTCTCCCATGTCTCATCGCTGGGACGTAAAACTGGATCTTGCCGCCGGATTTCCTTATACCCTTGCACATGCGGACGCACTTGCGCAATTGTGTACGGCCGCATTGCTGCCGCCGGCGCGCCGGAAAGGCATCATCACCGATCTTGACGATACACTCTGGAAAGGCATCGTCGGAGATGTGGGGCCGGAGAATGTCAGTTGGTCGCTTGAGCACAAGAGCCAGGTGCATGGCCTTTACCAGCAAACATTAGCCGCGTTAGCCGAAACCGGCGTCTTAATCGCTGCAGCCTCAAAGAACGATCCCGCCGTCACGAAGATGGCTCTCGAACGAAAGGATCTGGTCCTGCCTGGAGAGTCGGTCTTCCCCGTGGACGTACATTGGGGGCCGAAGTCTGAATCCGTCGTTCGAATTTTGCGGGCATGGAATGTCGGCGTCTCCGACGTGGTGTTCGTTGATGACAGCCCACTGGAAATTGCCGAGGTACAGATGGTGTTTCCCGAACTCGAATGCCGCCTTTTCCCAAAAGATGATCCAGCCGCGGTGGTTGCGTTGCTACGCTGGTTACGCGACGAATTTGCTCGTGAATCTGCAAATCAGGAAGATCAACTGCGGCGAAAGAGCCTGGAACAAAATCTGATTTTCGCAACTGAGGCGAGGCGGACAGATACAGAGGCATTCCTGCAGTCGCTGCAAGCCACGGTCACCATCCAACAGACCGGCCGTACCGCGTCACGAGCGTTGGAATTGGTGAACAAGACGAACCAATTCACGGTTAACGGAGCGCGTTATACGCTGGATCAGTGGCTGGCTTGTGGTGAGCGTCCGGACGACTTCGTTTTGACAGTTGCCTACCAGGATCGCTTTGGTCCGCTGGGAACTATTGCCGTTATGGCGGGGCGGGTTTGCGAGCAGGGAGTTCACCTGGAGGATTGGGCAATCTCCTGCCGAGCCTTCTCACGCCGGATCGAATATCGCTGCCTGGCGTTTTTATTTGGCTACTTTAAGAAAGAATTGGTGCGTATTGCTTTCCGTCACACGCCCCGCAATGGCCCCGCACAGGACTTGCTTAGGAGTTTCTTCGAGTCGCTTCCATCGGACGGCAGCACCGCGCTCATTTTGACCCAGGGCATGTTTGAAAAGGGCTGCCCCAAGCTTTATCATCGGTTGCGTGATGCGGGTTGATCCAACCGAGCAGCGGTTGAGGCGCTGCTTTCAAGCAGTATTCCCGCTCTTGGGCGAGGAAGAAATCGACATCGCAACCCCTGAGTCCGTTCCGCAATGGGACTCCATCGCCACTGTCAGGCTTGCAGCTGCCGTCGAGGAAGAATTTTCAGTTGAACTGGAATTGGAGAGCAATCTGTCGTTTGGTGGGATTCTTTCTTCCCTGAGGCAGCGTCTTGCTTTGGCCTGACGGAAGGCGGTTCGCCTTTTCCATCTTCGACGACCCTGACAGCCAATCGTTACAGGGCAGTACTACTATTTATGAATTCCTCTCCGATCTGGGAGTGCGCAGCACGATTGGCGTTTGGCCAATTGAGGCCGATCCCGCACTGCGCTCGGACGCAGGTATAACCTGCGCGAATCCGGAGTACCTCAACTGGATTCTCGAATTGCAGTCGCGCGGCTTCGAGATCGGCTTTCACAATGCCACTTCGCATACTTCGCTGCGGGATCAGACAGAAGGGGCCCTTCGGCAGTTTGAGAAGCTATTCGGCACACCGCCGAAGACCATGTCGAACCACTATCATGCAAAAGAAGCTTTGTATTGGGGTGCTGATCGGCTCTCTGGCTTACAGCGAAAGCTGTACGAACTTGTCACCCGAGGTAAAAATCAGAACGCGTCATTCGGTCACAGAGTCGGACATCCGATGTTCTGGGGCGATCTCGCCCAGCAAAAGATCCGTTACTGCCGCAATTTTGTGTTTGGAGACATCAACACGTTGAAACAATGTCCGGCAATGCCGTACCACGATCCGGACCGGGAGTTCGTGAATTACTGGTATGCGTCCAGTGAAGGCGCCAACATCCGATCTTGCTTGAGGCGCATCGGTGAACACGATCAGGACCGCCTGGAGGAGCAAGGGGGTGCTTGTATTCTCTATGTCCATTTTGGACATGGTTTTCAGGAGAACGGACAGATTAATCCTCGATTCCGGCATCTCATGCAACGCCTTGTTGCCAAGCAGGGATGGTTCGTTCCAGTCTCAACCCTGCTCGATCATCTGCTCGCCCGAAAAATGAGTCCTGTGATTCGGCCCAAACAACGATCTGCAATGGAGCGCCGCTGGTTGTTGCACAAGTTCCGTCATGGGTCGGAATAACGTGACTCTACGACTGGAGCCATACACTGCGGGTCACATCAGGCAGGTGCGCGACTTCAATGAGCGTTTGCGCCAGGGTGGTGTGGATGCTGGGTTTCTGCTTCCCGAGAGCACGTCCGCCCAAGAGCCCGCGGATCTCCTTGAAAAAAGACCGGGCGCCCCCTTTGTCAAGCGGCAGTTCCTGGCCTTGGAGGACGATCATGTTCGAGGCGGATTCCTGTTACAGGAGCAGCCCTGCGTCATTGCGGGCGAGGCCCGCTGGTGCGCCAACATCCAGATGCCCATCTCCGAGGGACTGATAGACCGCAAATTCTCTTACGTTGCCACGCGCATGCTTCAGATTTTGCTGCGTGCCCATCCTTTTGTTTTTGCTGTCGGCATGGGACACCTTGAAGCTCCGTTTGCCAGATTTCTGTCCGCAATGAAATGGCGCGTCGCACTTGTTCCTTTTCGGTTCTTTGTATTTCGGCCCGCGCGCTTCTTGCTCGAGATTCAGCGTCTTCACACGAGTACGGTGCGATCAATCGCGGCCAACGTCGGAGCCTGGAGTGGTCTGGGAGCATCGGTCATTCTCGCAGCGCAGCGGCTGCGGAGGCGACATGCGGCCGATTTGATTCCCGATCGAATTTACCGGTGGGAAGATCAGACCTCATCCCTTTGGTCCCAATATCGGGCAGGATGTTCCTTCGCTGCGGCTCGGGATGGCGAGACCCTGCCATTTTTTCTTGACCTCACAGATCGACGTCTTTCTGCCTACCGATTGACTGACCGAGGGGGAACATTGCGCGGCTGGATAGTTTTGCAAGTCACGGCCATGGACGAAAATCAGCATTTTGGATCTTTGCGCGTGGCGACGCTACTTGACGGCGTCTGCGCACCCATGTTTGAGCGTGCCGCAGTCGGGGCGGCTACGGCATGCGCCCGGGATCAAGGCGCGGACGTGATACTGCTGAACCAGCAGCATCGCCATTGGATTATGGCTTCGGATGAGAATGGGTTCTGGAAAGGACCCTCGAATTACGTGCTCGCCACTTCACCCCGATTGACGGAGCAGATCGGCGCTGTTGACCCTGAATTTACTAAAGTCCACATTTCACGATCGGACGGTGATGGACGACTCAATTTGTAACATAACCATGAGAAAATAAGGACGTAATCGTTCGCCAAAGGCTATTGCAATCGAGTTTTGCTTGATATACTTTCGGGCGCTGGGTCTATTCAGTCAGCCCCCTCCAACGGAGACCTGCGATGAGATGTTGGACAGCGTTGCGCGTACTTTTGCTTCTTGGACTCGCGATTGCCACGACGAGATGTTCGCAGGATGCCAACACACGCAAACAGAAGTTCCTGGAAAGTGGCCAGCGTTACTTCGATAAGGGTAAATATCGTGAGGCTGCGATCCAATTCTCCAATGCGATCCAGGTTGATGCCACGTATGGAAACGCTCATTATCAATTGGCCAAGACTGAGCTAAAACTTCAGCAATGGGGAAAAGCTTTTCAGGAACTCGATCGAGTTCTGGACCTGGAGCCTTCGAATCTTCCCGCCCGTCTTGATATGGCCAACCTGCTGATCGCCGCGCGTGATTATAAGCAAGCGCAGGAACACACCAGGCTCCTATTGGAGCAGGACGGGAAAAATCCCCAAGTTCATCTCGCTCAGGCAAGACTATTGGCCGCCGAAGAAGACTTCACCGGCGCTGAGGAAGAGGCTCAAAAAGCCATCTCTCTGGCGGGGGATCAATGGGAACCTTACCTGACTCTGGCTAACCTCCAGGTGAAAACGAACCAGCCGGACGAAGCGGAAATCAATTTCAAGAAAGCCGCAGGTCTCGGACCCAAGGTGATGGAAGCTCAGTTGGCATTGGGCAACTATTACCAGTCGCGCAGCCGCTACGATCAGGCGGAGCAGCAATTCTTGCTGGCGGAAAACATTGATCCTGCGAATCCAGCCCCCTGCAACGCTCTGGTTGGTCTCTACATGGTCCAGGATAAAAGGGACCAGGCCGAGAGCTTCCTTAAGCAGGCGATCCGCCGATTCCCGAACAACCCTCTCGGATATGGCATGCTTGGGGACTTCTATTTCGAGGCGGGGGATTTAGACAAGGCTATCGGCGAGTACGCAAGACTCCATCGCGAACATCCCGGAGACATTCAGGTCGACAAGAACTATATTCAGAGTCTCATTCTGGCAAATCGCCTGGACGACGCGCGAAAACTGAATGATGAACTACTGAGTGCTAACCCCACGGATGTCGATGCGGTCATAGATAATGCCCAGATTCAGATCCGCAGCGGGCATCCTGACAAAGCAAAAGTAACTCTCCAAACGGTCATTAACACTGATCCCAGCAACGGCGTGGCTCATTATTATCTCGGCCTCGCGCTTGAAGCGAACGGCGAATGGACGCAAGCGCGTACCGAACTTCAGGAATCAGTGCGGTTGCGCCCTGATTTGTACAGTACGAACCATTCGCTCGCCGAACTACTTGCGCGTCAAGTCGATTTGACCGGACTGGATGAAATAGCTGCCCGTTTGATTGCCCTCCAACCAGGTGTGCCCGACGGTTACCTTTACCGCGCCAGCTTCAACATGAAGGGGAAAAGGTTCCCGCAGGCCGAAGCGGATATCCGAAAGGCGATCGAACTCGCACCACAGAACACAATCGGTTACATCCAAATGGGGAACCTGAGGATTTCGCAGCGGCAATTCGCCGAGGCTTCGGACTCATTTCAACAGGCTCTCGACCGTGATCCCGCATCTTCGAACGCCTTGGCTGGACTGATGAACGTCTTTCTGATTCAGAACCAACCCGACAAAGCCGTCTCCGCCGCAAATGCACAGATCGCCAAAGTTGGGAATAGTAGTGCCTTCTATGATCTTCTGGGAACGGTGCTGTTCAACAGCAAAAGAGACGTGAACGGAGCGGAGACAGCCTTTGAAAAGGCGGCGGCCCTCGACGGCAACGACGCAGATGCATTCCTGAAGCTCGGTCAGGTGGAGGCCGCCAAAGGCTCAACCGACAAAGCCATCGCCACTTACCTGAATTCATTGAAGGATCACCCCAAGGAAATCGGCTTCTATTTGCTTCTGGGCCAGCTCTATGAATCGCAAAAAGACTGGGAGAAGGCGAAGAAAATGTACGAAGGGGCACTTGAGGTCCAACCGGGCAATCCCCTCGCATCGAACAACCTAGCCTACGATATTATGCAAACGGGTGGAAATGTCGATTTGGCTCTCGATCTTGCGCAAACTGCTCGAGGAGGCATGGTTGATTCTCCCAGCGCGGCGGATACGCTGGGTTGGGCCTACTATCAGAAGGGCTCTTTTAAGTCCGCCGTCGATTTATTTCAGGAGGCTTTACGACTTGGTGAGCAGAACCGAGCTCCCAACAACCCCAATATTCATTACCACTTGGCATGGGCATACGAGAAGCTGGGCCAATCCAGCCTGGCAAGAGCGCAGTTTCAAAAGGTGCTTAGAATCAGCCCCAATTACGGTGATGTGGCGGCAGTGAAAAAGGAACTTGCCCTTTTGTCGGCTGAGCCACGCCAACGCCCACAGTGACATTGACCTCGGAACTCAGAACCGTATCCCATTCCGAAACTGGATCCAGAGCGGAGAAACTGAGGAACCCGACGTGCGGAGAAGGTCGTGCGTCAATTAGCTATGGCGCAACCAATACCCCAGCATTCGTCAGGGTATCGTAATCGAAGACGAGCAACGAGTTGGTGAACTTCGTATAGGTGCCGGCCCTGTCGTAGTATCCCAACAAAGACAACGCCCGTCCATTTATCGAGCCGGACACAAACATCACATTCCCGACTGCTGTTCCTGTCAGCGCGAATGTGCCATTATCTATTCCCGTTAATTGCGCGCTCACGTTCAAAGAGGAGTCTTGATTTTCCGTGAGTGTAAGGGCCGCATTGTCATTGCCTGTCGGGAGGTTCAAGATGCCGGAGAAAGTGCCATCGAGTGGAGGGACTACATTCCCAACAAAACCGCCTGAATCGTACCCCGGAGGAAAGCCAGTCGGGCCTTGCAGGTTGGCACACGTACTTCCGGTGATCGAATAGTTCCCCGTAATTGTTGTTCCTGTAAGCGTCCCTTGACCATTCGTCGCATTGCCACCTTCATCAAAAGTAAAACCGATGTTGTTCCCCGTAGAGGTGACGACGGCGCTGTTCTGTCCTGGCGTCGAACCAGGACAGACGCCATTCACGTACCAGGTCTTTCCTTCAAGCGTAAGGATCTGGACCTGACTCGGTCCAGTCGCGCTGCTCTGGTTCCCGTTCGTGGCTAGATTAGCTTCTACAAGTGTCACTGCTCCGGTGACACTGGAGCTCACAACAAACTCGTATGCGCCAGAAACATTCTCAACCGGCAATTTGCTGCTGCCGCCACATGCCAAGGTAAGAATCAGCATCACCGCGACTACGACAGAACGCACCCTCATCGTTTCCCCTTCCTCTCGCGAAGATGAAGCTCGCAGAAACAAGCATTATCCGAAAACTGATATACCCCGATGAAGTTTTGTTCTCGTTATCCAAATCAAGGCAAACCCGACTGAAAGGTCTCTTCGAGGCACAGTTCGAATACTGATGTCCAAATCAATTTCGGCCCGGCAACGGCAATTAAAGCACCCCTTCATTAACAGAATGTGAATCTTCCGGGCGGGCAGCGTCGTAAACAGCCCCTAGGAGATTATTCCCGAGCGGAGTCTTCGAAAAAATTGCTTAAGCCAGACCTCCGCGGAGATTCCCTCATCGTCAAGCTGGCGGGTTACCGGTTTACCGGTTAGCGCCGCGATCCCACCTAGCATTGCGCTCCGCCATAGCCTCTTAAGTCGATTTGGGTCACGCCTCTCAAGCTACCCATAATTTCATCGACTATTCATCTGCTGCTCACAAATGAGTAATGAAACCCCAACTATACTGCGCTACCGGTAAAAGTGTAGTGAACGCTCGTCGTTATTAGCACGGTGACTGAATGGCTGAGCTGATTTTTTTTCTGGATGGCGAGTCCGGTGCCCGTCGGCTTGCGCGGCACTGCCTGGAGCAGGCTGGGTACGCCATTCGCACCTTCTCCTCCGTCGTTGACATGGAAGAGGCGCAAGAACGCCGGCCTTCTTTGATGCTGATCGCTGCCGCGTTGCCGGATGGCAGTGGTCTGGATCTGTGCAGACGAATTCGGCGAAACCCCGTGCAGGCCAGCACACCGATAATCCTTTTGACTGTGAACGGCGGCGAAGAGGAGAGTTGCGCTGCACTGGAGGCCGGAGCGGACGACTGCCTCGCTAAGCCGTTCAGCCCCTTTGATCTGCTGGTCCGGGTACAAGCAACGCTGCGGGGCGTGGTATGCCCTTTTCCAGTCAGGCCGACAGATGCAGATGTCGTCATTGACCATAGGGCGATGAAGCTTTTGGTGCGAGGCTGCGAAGTCGTGACTACGACCTTGGAGTTCCGGCTCGTAGATTATCTTGCCCGGTACCGGGGGCATGCGTTTACTCGTGATGTGCTTCTCGATGCCGTGTGGGGTGAAACGCAGTTTGTGACTCCTCGCAGTGTGGACGCTTGCATCCGCCGAGTGCGCAAGAAGATTGAACCCGACATAACCAGGCCAACATATCTCAAGACCGTCCGTGGCATCGGCTACCGTTTTGACGCTTTCGCGGTTTGGCCGATCTCGGGAGCGAGTTGCAATTGCCAGGTATGCGCCCCTTTGTTTGGAAGAACGACCGAGTCGGGATCGCTTCGATCTGGCAGAAAAGCCGCATCCTGAGAAGGATGCGATCTAGAGGCGATCTTCTGTCTAACTGCCTGCCTACGGAGCGGAAAATGAAACTCTTTGCGCGGGCCTCGCCCGATCAATTGGTGAAATTGCCTCGTACGGCCTTAATGGGTCGTCGACGATAATGAGGTCGGTCCCTCGCCTTGAGAATGCCGTTTCCCGACGTGGCCACACGAAAACCGCCGCGATGGTCACAAAGTAATTCCGTGCACCGACCGCTTCTGAGGGGAAAGCCGAATCTGGAACAACCCACGATACCATTGGCGCTGCCGCGGAATCTGGATACAATTTCGCTGGGAGCGTGCTGAGGCTTTCCGATTATGCGAGTGCTACCCTCCAAGCGAAAAGTGGACTTTGTGTGCCAAAGAGCGTAAATCCCGGGCAGCCGAGGGTGGCTGAAAAGCTTTCGTACCGTCTCCCAAAGCCCCCACGCCATCTGTCCGGCCGTCCGGCCTTGGACCAAGCTACGCTAGCGGGTATTCGTGATGATCTCGTGCATCTTTTATCCGTTTCGTGGGCTGAGATCGGATGGCATCTGCGTCACGCGAAGTCGCTTGAAGAACTCCAGCGCGCTTTTGAGCCATTGAGGGGCAAGAACAACAATCCTCTGATTCAGCGATTTCTGAGAACCACAGTGTCGCCCGCCACCGGGGAAGAGTTGCGATTCGCCAGAAAGGCTCTGGGAGAAGCGACAAAGCGAAGATACGCGGCGCAAGCCAGATGCGATGATCAAATCGAAAATTGCCGCAAAGCTGAAACAATGCCGAAGCAGTCGTGGGCTGAGTCGGCCGTCAACCTCCACAGAGAGCCAGTGAAACGTCAGCCCAAACCGCTGGAACTCGCGAAGGAGTTGCATTCGGCAGAGAAACTCGAACGGACTCTTGAGAAACAGTTGGCTGAACGAGAAGTCGGCTTCGCTCAGGACCAACTCCTCCGATTCCTTGCAGAAGGACGATGCGTTTGCAATCCGCTGAGATTGGCTAACGCGATGGCCGGTCTGCTAATTCTGACGGCTCGCGTTTCCTACAATCGGTGCTCAAAAATAAAGTGTGCGGTGTGGCCCGAATTCGACTTTCAGCTGTTCGAGAAAATCGAGTCGATTTGGAATTCGCGTCACCGCTATCGTCATCTGTCGGTTGTACAGTTGTATCGGCAAGAGATCAAGAAACTGCCGAGGGAGATGAGGCGGCGCAATAATAAACCTGAACACTCTCTGCGCACCCTTCTCGCAGAACACTTCGGATGTCTAGAGTTGGCCATTGAGCAAAGTCTGGAATCCGGTGTCGATTCGGACCGGATTCCGTTCCTTATCACCTCCAGCTTTAAGAATAATGGACAGGCGTCAACGACCGCCTCAGCTGGTACCCTCGCTGCCAAGAAGAGAATCGATTAACTCGGCTCGAAACTACTAACTCGAACATGCACGCCCGCGATCTATCTGCAGTTCGTGTCGCCTGCTGTGCGCGTTGCTGAATATTTGGTCCGAGAAAGTCTTCAGCAATCATCGGCGGTGGGCGGCAGTCTGGGAGATGTTTGTTTTCCCCAGCTTCGGACTGCGAACGCCGCGGAGGGCGCACGCGCAGCCTTTTTTCTGGCTCGACAGAACCCGCGAAGTGGACTTCATGGTGCATGCGTGCGCGCGTCTGGAACTATTTGAAGCGAAGTGGACGGAGTTGCCAGATGCCTGCGATACGGTGAACCTCGCTTTTGTACGCAATGTGCACCAAGAAGTTTACACGACCTGGCTCTTGGGGTACGGCGCGATTACCATAATCTGCTCGCGCGGAAGATCCATAGCCCGAGCGATCGCCATGGTGAAAGCCGTTATGCGCTCGGAATGGCGCCGGGTTTTGCCAGCCCTAAGATCGAGCGCATCGCCCAACACTTCAAGCGTGATGTCAAAGGACTTCTCCAATTGCAGCGTACGGTCTACGACTCCCGCTCACGTTGCCCTCCGCGCATGTAAACCGCGTCGGCATCCGGGTGGTATCTGTTGTAGGGTCGAGGTCTGGCGCCATGCCCCTTAGGTCCCACCTACCTGGGGCTCCCCGTTTCCTCTGGGAGTGGACTCGCTAGCGGAACCGTAAACCGGTTTCCAGACCCCGCCACCTCGAACGTAGCGTGCGGATTTCCCGCACTACGCTCTCCTGTTGGCTTCAAGTCAAGGGTTCTATGCCCTGTGGGACAGGAGCACCTTCGTCAGCAGCAGGTAGTGCTGAAAGACCGGGAGCATCGCGATGAAAGGCCTGCAAGATCTGGTCCGCGGTCATCCCAGGAGAGGTAACGTACATGGGGAGAATGCTAAATCATTTTACAAATGCTCAACAGATTTGCCGGCAGTGAATCGCCATTTCACTCGTCGAGGAAGTGTTGAGTGATCTTTCATTTGCGGTTCCGGCGGGGTCAGGCCGCGGAATCTTCATCAAGCACCTTGCGCTGAGGAGCGTAAGGCCGCGCATCGGACGTTGGATGAAGCCTCTCAGCAATGTCCTCGTTGAGAACGTGCGAAATGCCCGCCGCTTTTTTGGGTGAGATCCCCGAGCCGCTCGGACATTTCGGTGAGCATCCAGAGAATCCCCGACAGCACCATGCCACCGATCCCAGCACATAAACCGACGACAGAGGAGGCCAAGTTCCTTGAGCTGCTGAAGGCGAAATCGGCGAAGGCGAACAATGCCAACCCGGCGCATAGCGAGAGCGCGATTAACGAAAAGACAGTGAGGAACCTCTCATGATTCAGAACCTCCCGGGGGGTCGCATCATCCCACCCCTGTCCGATCTCGTAGACCAGCTTATTGAAGACTTGGATGCCCGCCGGGCAAGTACTGCGGAGCAGCAAACGAAAGCGAGGGCACTTGGAAAGTAAGGAATAACTAAACAACCCTGACGGCTACTGACGCGGATTTAGTGGAACGCATTTTCGTCGCGAGGACCGCGCACAACCGTTCCACCTGCTTCGCTTCGGTCTTCCGTTCCCAGCGAAGCGCCTGCAATCGTTGCTCGCAACGCTGGGGTTCCCGTTTGTCGCGCAGTTTCATAGGGGAAGAACATCTTCGGTCACACGAGTTTAGCATTTTCCGCGAACTCCGACTGTAAATAATAAAAATGGAAAAATCGAGCGCACTCGCGCTTACACCGAGCGGCAAAACAACGGTCGTGAGGGTCCGAATGCCTGCCTGACGCTAACCTAGCACCGACGATCCAACTACGCCCAACCGACCTTAGGCGATGCAGTCTGTCATGGGCAATACAGTAAATTCCGTAACCTGCCAGGAGCACCTCGACAGCCTAGGCCGCCTTGCCGAGTGGCAGCGGCTATTGAAGTGAACTAGCTGCATTCGAAAATGCGTTGTTCGCATTACTTCCGATGAGGCGAACCGTGCTAACCACCAAGACCAGAATTACAGCGAGCATCACTGCGTACTCGGCGATGTCTTGGCCTTCCTCTTGCGACCAGAGCTTGCGAAGGAGATGAGCCATGTTCCTGCCTCCGGTAAAAACGTACCCCTGCAACTCGATTCGTCGAATCCTACCTTCAGAAGCAGCCCTCATTGTACTGCAACGCCAAACGTGCATCGTTAACGGATCATGAAAAGGACAAGGACTGAGCCGCTCCACTATGACCGAAATCACATATTCTCAGACAGACGGCTAGGCACGATCAGACCGCAGTCGAGCAAGTTCTATAGCCGAGGTGATCGCAGGAATTCATTCTGCTGACAACGACACCGGAGAATATGGCTATGCTTCGGCGGTCTTCGCAATCTGGCAAAGGCATCTGGAATTGATGGTTATGACCAGCGTCTGGCCCGGAATGGCGGAGGATTTTGGCGCGGGTCGAGCAAACTCTGTCAAGGCGCGCACCCGCGATAGCGGCGACCTTCGGTCGACCTTGACAGAGTTTGCGCCCGCGCTACGCTGCCATTATCCGGGGCAGGTCGAGTTCTAAAGGCCGATTCCAAGACCGACGATATGGTCTTGTTGCGGTCTCTTTGCGATTTCCTGTTGCGGTGCAATCGTCTGTTCAGGGCTGATCTCGGGTACAAGCGCGCTGTGCTTTGAAAGATCGTGACCAAGAGCCGTGGGCAGCTTCTCGCGGTCGTTGGTGAAGAGTTGGGCGTCGAAGGCTCCACGCGAAACGGACACGTAAGCCATACGGTTATTGAGCAGGTCCTTGGGGGCTAATTCCGTGTCTACATGAATCAGCACCCGATTCGCAGTTTGTCCCTGGCTGGAGTGGCTGGTCATGGCATAGCCGTAGTCAAGATGCGGATGCTTGTTTGGATCAAGTTCAAGAGAGCGGCCAGAATCCATCTTCAGATTCAGTCGCCCAGCGCCGTCAATGGTCTCGAGCGCTCCTAATTCGCGGTTTGCGATTTTCAACTCGTTGGCAGGCGCGGTGAATTGAATGCGGTCGCCGACGGAAAATCCACGCATTTCCTCCCGGAACACGGACACGCCTCGCTGTCGGCGGGGATCGTAGGTGCGTTCGGTCCCATGTTGTATCTCCACGGTGAGCCGGTTGGTAGCGGTATCGATGCTCTTGACGTGCGCGTAAGTGCCCTTCGCAATGCCGGTCTCTTTCGACGTGCGCGAGTAGCGGACCACATCTCCGATGTCATAACGCGCTGCCCATGTGCGGTCGGCTCCGGTGAGATCCTGACGCGGCACAAGCACTCGGACGTCGTGTTCTTTATTGCCAACTATGCCTCGTCCCTGTAACTCGGCGTGAATACGTTCATTGATCTCGGCACGACAGCGATTGTCCGGAGACACCACCAGCGTGTTCGTAGGCTCTTTCGCATATTCCTTCGCAATCGCTGCGATACGCTCGTCATGTCCCCGAATCTCATGGACTCGGCCCTGCCGGTCAAGATTTTGAATGGCGTCCTGTACGTTGCCCCGCGCAAGCTGCTCGACCACTCTTTTGAGCTCGGGGTTTTTCTGCCGCACGATCTCTTCGAGCTTTACGGTCTTCATGCCAGCATCCTGCAGTTGTGCAAACGGGCGTCCAGCCTCGACCGCTTCGTGCTGCCGCCTATCCCCGACTAACAAGACGCGATCACTTGAATGAAGCCGATCGACAAACTCATGCATCTGACGGGTCGAGGCGAGTGAAGATTCGTCTAGCACATAGAGCCGTTTCTCGCCCGTGTCGGGCTGTTGCCCGCGTGCCAAATGCTTCTGTAGGGTCGATGTCTCGATGCCGGCTTCCCCGAGCTTCTGCGCCGCGCGGGATGTCGGCGCGAAACCTTCCACTTGGTAGCCCTCGATCTCTGCACCTTCGCGAATCACCGCCAGAGTCGTAGTCTTGCCCGCGCCGGCCACACCATCCAGTGCGACAATCTTTTCCCGCGCGAGAAAGATGTCATCTACCGCTCGAAGTTGCGAGGCATTCAATTCTGGGTGACGATCCTCGGTGGCGATTCGCACCTGAGGCGAAGCCAGCATCGGATCGCTGTAATGGCGTTGGTTGCCTTCTAGCATCCGAGCAACGATCTCGCGCTCCATCCCTATCATTGCTTCCGTTGTGTAGTGTCTACCTGTGCCAGCCTGCAACACCTCCCGAAACTCTCCCGTCTTGATCCGCCGCTCGAACTCCTGCCGAATCTTGTTGTACGTGGTTTCGCCCATACCGCGGGCTAAGGCTGCTTCCAGAATTGCTCGGCAGTCGTGCACAGCTGACCGCTCGAAGATATGATCGCGTGCCCACGTCACAGCACGCTGTGCTTGAAGCGTCGGCTCTTGTATTTGGTGCTGGCCGTGTTCGCGGGCAAGGGCCACGACGCGGTCCGCCCGATGCCCATAGTGTGCTGCCAGGTCGCGATGCCGTTGCAGGACTTTTTCGCGGGACAGTAGCTCTTTGCGGTCGCGTGTATGGTGGGCAGCGATCTGCGCCGCTCCTGCTCCGTCGATTCCTTGCTCTCGCAAATGATCTTTGATCTGTTCTCGGCGCGGACTTGAGGCCTCCAGATACTCCCTCGTGTAGCCGCGGATTTCCGGCTGCCCATGCTTGCCGCGTTCCAATTCATAGCCGAGTTTTTGCAAACGCAACGCTAATTCGGACCGATATACTGCCGTGGCAAATCGCTGGGATACAAACAATTCGTGTGGCTGAAGACTACGAGTTTCGCCGTTTTGCCGCTGGCTTACATTAAAGATCACCGCATGGGTGTGAAGCTGTGGCGCAGCATACCCATCGACTGGCCGGGCAGTATCGTGCTCGAAGGTGGCGGCGATGAACTTGCCCGTAGTTTCCGGGGCGTGAACATTACCAATCCGGGCTTGCGTGTATCGCTCTAATTCTTGGAGCGCTACTCGAACGCTCTCCCGATGGGCTTCGCGGACCCGATCATCACTTCCCACAAGCGCAGTGAGCGATACCGACTTGGGCGCAGAAAACGTGGCGTCCCACCCGGCGCGATGCTCCGCGCTGGTCACTTCCTTTCCGAATTTGCCCTCGTAGGTTCTCGAAACTTGATGCCTAACAAGTTGCTCTTCGGTGTGCGGATGCTGACCTTCGCTCAGTCGCGCGAAGTGCTCAGACTCAACGGCGCCGCGCAGCTTCCAATCCTGGGCGAGCCTACCCTGCCACTCGCTATAGCCTTGCTGATCGCGGCTCCAGTAGTTTTGTTTCTCCGAGGCAAACTCACGCTCGTGATAGGTTCGCGCTTGGCTCGCGGACAACGGTTTTGAGATGGTAAGCATGGCACGAATTCCTTACTAACTGCCTCGTTCGTTGCCCTTCGGCACAAGGAAGTCCTCTAGGATTTTGCGAGCCTGCTGGAGTTTTCGCGTGTCGGCTTGATCCCGGATTTTCGCAATCGAATCGGGCAACAATTCCGTCCCGTCCGATTCCGCCTGAGCGCGGGAATAGAACAGATTCAGGAGCGTGTAACGCAAAGCCCAGACCTCGGCAAGCAGCAGTTCAACGGGATCAGCAGGCCGCTGACGCGCTGCGCGCAATACAGTCTCGCGCAACCATTCGGCGAGAGATTGGCTGGAACTTTCTGCGGCTGCTTCGATCGCAGCCAACTCGCGGGGAGTCAGCCGCGTAGCCACGATTTTGGTGCGAAAGTCGGGCTTGTTCTGATCGCTTGGAGATGGATCGTTTTGAATCGGAAAAGGTAGCCGCGGAGTGTTCATAGCAAAACCTACAACAATTACGCTGTCGCATCGCTCCCGCACATGTTGGCCAACTCGGACGAAGTGCTTTTGATTCAACCTGTTTACGGCAGGTGCACCTAGCTCGCTTTTTCCGTTTTCAAACGGAACCCTCCGTCCACACAGCTAATCTCGTCGTTGAGCGAGGCTGCTGACTCATAAGCGGTTTACGTGCGTAAACATCCTGACGCTCTGCGGCGCTCCACAGTTCCCAAATTGGGGGTGACGTGTCCACATTTCTTCCGGTGCGAAGCACCGCCTCGCTCACATCTCGCCATATTCCAGCGCCAACGTGTCCCACGCCTGCATCACGTCCGGCGACTGCCATGCCCGGCGAAACAGATTCTGAATGGACTTCCAGTGCTCCATGGAGAAAACGAAACTAATTCCATTGTCACGAGCACAGAAATTCACGTCGAACTCTTGGTTTTCCATGATTCCAACGTGAACGTAGAAATAGTGGCCTTTCCATTGCTCCAGCGGGCGAGTCAAATCGAGCCCTTCCAGCATCCTTCGGAATTCTGCGGTTCTCGCGTATCCATTCACTGGATAGCGTGGCGCAAGCGGGCCAGGAAAATGCAGGTAGGGAGAGAAATCGTTTCCCTCTTCTCGCACCAAATCAAGGCGGTATCCGCCCTCCTCTTGAGATGGCAATCCGCGCTGCATTGGGCCTTCAAAGTCATCGTCGTCGCCAACGGGTTTCGGTCGCAAGGGCTTGCGGTGAACTGCGTAATGGCCTCGGGCACACACGCGCCAGAGGGTATTCCAGTGCGGCCAAAGTACGTCGTTAAGTCGCTCGATATTGGAGAACTTTTCCTCGTCCAAAAGTGTGTAGAGATTGCGGACAGCAAGTAGCGGTCTGCGGCGTTTCTGAGCCGGGTCTCTGAGCATCTGAACGGTGCGAGTAACGACTCGACGAAGGTCCTCACTACTGACGGCATTCGGGTCCTTTGTGGCGACTTGTTTGTCCTCGGGAAGCGTCATCAAATAGAAGAAGTCTAGAGATACCTTCTTCTTTCTGAGTGCAATTGCATAGGCGGCGAGGAATGCCTCCAGAATGTCGGCCAAAGACTCATAGGAAAGCTGGCCCTGTTCGGTACTCGCAAACGACTCCGCACCCTTGGCGCAATAGTGTGCAACGAGAGCCCATTCGGGCTGCGTCAGCGGTAGGTGTGCCTCCGCTTTCCCACGAATATTGAGCAGAGAATCTGTCGGCTCCGTGAGGAGGTTTGCCAATTCAAGACGGTCGTCTCTAGCCGACTCCAGCAGTTGCTTTGCGGCCTCAGATGTCGAGACGGTTTTGCCGGTCTTATGGGCAATGACTTCCTTCAGTGTTTCCAGCCTGGAACGGAGCGCCTCGGAGATACGGATGGAAATCACCGGCTGGTGAGCGGTTGCCGCTTTTTTTGCCATGAGCCATCCTCGTCAAAATTATGTAACGATACATATTGACTGTATTGGTACGTCTGCGCTACTGTCAAGTGAAATACCAGCCAGGAGTCGATCACAATGCCCCAGCCGACGCCAATCAAACAACCGGCTACATCCCAGATCAAGAACAGGACTGCTGACATCTTTGATGGTTCGCCCTCGTCAGCAGGATGGAATACAAACACCCGCAAACCGGCGAGAGGCTCAACTTTGCAACCCCATGCTCAGGTCGAGACACTCGAACCGTTTGTCGAAGCTAACACTGCCGCCGAATTCTTGCGGTATTCATGTCGGACGATAAAGCAGATGGCCCGAGAGGGGCGCATTCCGGCTCATCCATTTGGGATTGGTCCTCGCAAGAGATGGTACTTCCTCATTTCAGAGCTTGCGGAGCACCTTCGCTCTCAGGTAAATTCCGCTCATGGAGAAGCTGGTCGTGACAAGACACAGAGGAGGGTCATTTGAGTCACGATCACTGCAAGCCTGTCCGCTACAACCGCGGCATGGTTTGCAAAGAAAGACGAGCAGTCGGCGTGGTGTGGGTGTTTCGCTGGAGCGAAGAAGTGAAGGGACGGCGGCACCAGCACAAGGATGTAATCGGCACAACCAAACAATTCCCCACCGAAGCGGCGGCCAACAAAGAAGCCGATCGGTTACGATGCCGGCTCAACGAGAACAAACAATGTTTGAGCCTGAAGGCCATGACGTTTGGGGAACTTGTCAACCATTACCTGATCCACGAATTACCGCGCTTGTCGAAATCGGCGCGCAAAGCAAACAAGTCGTACGTCAAGAACTGGATCGAAGCGAAGTGGCATGGTTGTTTGGCTTGCAACATGAAGACCATGCAAATCCAGGAATGGCTGGACAGAATCCAACGCCCAGATGGGACCAAGCTGAAGATCAAGAATGTGCTATCGGCGATCTTCTCGCACGGGGTCCGTTGGGAGTTAGTGGAGCGCAATCCGGTCTGTGGCCAAGGCGGAAGTCCGGGCCATCGCGGTGCGTCAACGGGGGTTCGGCAAAGCAACAGAGTTTCAATCCGGCGTGTTGTTCTTGCGCCAGATGTTGTCCGTCAAACCCTGGAGGAGTTGCCGTTGCGCGAAGCGACAATGGCGCTCGTAGATGCGGTCACGGCTCTTCGCGCATCAGAGTTGATCGCACTGAAGTGGAAGAACGTCGGATGGAAAACAGGAATCCTTCAGTCCGAACTCGCATTGGTCGAAGGCGAACTGAAGGAAACCAAGAGCAGGAACAATCCCCTGCCACTTGCGGAGCCGGTTCTACAGGTACTTCGTCTTTGGCGGGAAAACACGGCCTATCGATCGGACGAGGATTGGATTTTTGCCAGTTCGCATTATCACGGCGAGACTCCATACACCTATCAAATTCTCTTCCGACGACACATTCGTCCCGTGATCGAGAGAGTTGCCGGAATAAAGAGCAGCAAAGAAGCACCGATCGGATGGCACACGCTACGCCGCTCGCTAGCGACATTGCTGATCTCAAACGGAGAGAATGTGAAGGTCGCGCAGTCGCAGCTTCGTCACACAACCCCAAAGATCACCTTGGACCTTTACGCACAAGCCGTTTCAGCCGATCAACTGGAAGCCCACAAGAAGGTCGTACAAATGGTGCTTCCGGCGCAATTTTCGGAGCACTTGAAGGCGAGAAACGTTACCGTAACTGCGCAGAAACTGGAACGTCAATCGTTCTGGGTGTCCGGGGGTGCCCGAAATCAACCCTGCCGAAATCAGCTAACTGCTTTGAAATCTTGGTGAGCGCGGCAGGATTCGAACCTGCGACCCATGCCTTAAAAGGGCATTGCTCTACCAACTGAGCTACGCGCCCGCCCTTCGTTCAATCTAACATATTCCCAGGCAACCTATCGTGCGGTGGGGGAACTCTGGTTTTGCCACAGGCGAGCCCTTGACACGCGATTTCATGAGCGTCCACGGCGCTGCTGGAATAGAATAGCGCTTCGCCAAAGCTTGGCCTATGAGCACTCTGAGCGAACTCTGGAAGAACTGGGAAGGCCGCCTAGCTGATGGAAAGTTCCCACTGCGGCAATGGCTGGGAGGCTCCGATCACAGCGCTGTATTTCTCACGGAGCGAACCGGCTCGGAATCGCAGAAGGCTGTCATCAAGCTCATCCCCGCGGACTCGCGCGAGGCCGCTCAGATCTCCCGTTGGGCCGACGCCGCGAAACTTTCCCATCCCCACTTGATTCGTCTCTTCGAATGCGGACGCTGCCAGATCGACGACACGCAGGTCCTCTACGTCGTCATGGAATACGCGGAGGAGAATCTGGCGGAGATTCTTCCGCTGCGGCCGCTTTCTGCTGCCGAGGCTTCCGAGATGCTCCGGCCCTCGGCGGAAGCCCTGGCTTATCTTCACAAGTCTGGGTTTGTCCACGGTCGCATCAAGCCCTCGAACATCATGGCGGTCGGGGACCAGTTGAAGATTTCTGCCGACAGAGTTTGCAGGTCCGGGGAGCGTGGCGACACACGCACCCGTAGCGTTTACGATGCGCCCGAGACCGCAACCGCGGGACTGTCTCCGGCTGCCGATATCTGGTCGCTCGGTGCCACGTTGGTTGCTGTCCTGACCCAGAACGAGCCGAGTCTCAAGAACCTCGCTCGGGAACCAGTGATCGTTCCCGAAACCATTTCACAAGCGATTCGTGAAATCGCGCGACGCTGCGTGCAGATCGATCCGCAGCAGCGCTACACAGCGGGCGACATTCTGGCCCGGCTACAACCTCCGGCTAGCCGGCCCCCAGTTCCCGTTGGTGCGAGAGCAGTGGAGACGCACCCAGCGCCTAAGCGTTCCAAGCGGTGGATTGTCGCGCCTATCCTGGCCGCGGCCCTCGTCCTCGGGGTGTGGGTGGGAAGCAAGTTTATGTCCCATCAGCCGTCGGTGCCGGCGGCGGAGGTTAGCCCTACTAAATCTCCAGACATTCCCGCAGAGCAATCGCCGGCGCCGTTCGCTCAGCAGGGCAAGCCAGCGCAACCGGGAACCGCGCGGGGCAGTGTGCTGCAACAGGTCATGCCCGACGTTTCGCGGAACGCGCAAAACACGATCCAGGGCCGGCTCAAAGTCGTGGTCGACGTTTTGGTGGATGCGTCGGGCAACGTCTCAGAAGCAAACTTCGTTTCTCGTGGGCCGAGCACGTACTTTGCGAATCGGGCGCTGGCAGCGGCGCGCGACTGGAAATTCAACCCGCCGCAGGTCAACGGACAAGCCGCCCCGAGTGAGTGGGTCCTTCGTTTTCAGTTTCGAAGAACAGCCGTCGACGTGTTTCCGGTGGAAAAACATCCGTGAGTAAAGCGGGTCACTGTTTTGCGTCTTCCCGTTTCGCCTCTTCCTGTTTGGCCTCCTCACCACCAATTTTGCTCATCTTCCAAACCATCTGCCGCAGCATGCCGAGCAGGAATTCCGCGTCGCCCGTTTGCAGATGAAGCCGCCGCACCAGACGGCGGACCGCACCGTGAAAAGAATCTGAAGAGTTCAGCTTGGGATAAGCGCTGGCGCGGAGCGCGGTGAGCAAGGTCTCAGTAATTCTTTCTACCTCGGCCGCTGACGCAGGACTTCCCTTCTCCGGCTCCGCCACGGCGGCGGGATCGCGAGCCAATTCGTACAAACAAATCGCCACCGCCTGCCCCAGATTCATCGAGGCATGCTCGTCGCGAGTCGGGATGTGCATCAGCCAATGACAGTGGCTCATGTCCTGGTTCGAAAGCCCGAATTTTTCTGATCCAAACAGCAGCGCGCAAGGCCCGGCTCCAAAAGGTCCGGTTGCAAGATGCCCGCGAATGAGAGGCGCCCCAACCTCCAGGCGCTGGAGGGAATGTTGCAGGTCGCGATGGCCGATCGCGGTGGTTCCCACGACGAGGGTGCAGTCGGCAACCGCTTCTGCCACGGTTCCATACTTCTCGGCCGTCGCCAGCACAGCGGCCGCGCCCACGGCAGAGCGAGCGCCCTCAAACGCAACATCGTAAGGATTCACAACCCGCAGATGGCGGAAACCAAAGTTGCTCATAGCCCGAGCCGCGGCGCCGATGTTGAGAGGATTGCGCGCATCCACTAAAACGACGCGCAAATGATCGAATTCAGCAGGAGCGGGCAAGCTGCCTCTATTCTACGGCAGCGTGGCGCACGGGGCTTGCGGCTCCTGAAACCCTCTTGGAGACCGGTTCACGAAAAGCAAACTCGCTGCACGCCTGTTGCCGTAGAGTTCTCGCGCCGGGATGTGCAAATGTAAAAAATTTGTCAAACCTTTCCCTCCACCAAGAAAGTGGGCAGAAACGTTGTAAGCTTCCAGTGATAGAGGGCCATGTGGCGGGTTGAATTTGAAACCTTGAAACTTTGCAACCTTGGAACTTTGCAGCATTGCAACGTTGAAACCTAAGACTCGGGAAACAGCGCACCGATTCAAGCAGATGGATTCGAATCAAATAAGGATGGCATTATGGGTCAGATCGCAACACCTATGAGCGTGGCTAGATCGGCAGATCCAACGAACTCGATGCGCCCGATGGGAAAGATTCTAGTGGTCGAGGATGATCCCGCTGTCCAAAAGGCTTTAAAGCGTCTGTTCGAATCCGAGGGATACACGGTTGAGATTCAGGCCAACGGGAAGTCGGCGCTGGAGAGTTTTCAAGCCGCTCCCCCAGCCGTTATTATTCTCGACCTGCGCTTGCCCAAACTTTCCGGCAGCGACTTGTGCAAGGAGGTAAAGGCCCAGGCTCCTACTTTGCCGATCGTGGTGTTGAGCGCAACCAGCGACGTTTCCGACAAAGTTCTGCTGCTCGAACTGGGCGCCGATGATTACGTAACCAAGCCCTTCAGCCCAAGAGAACTGCTGGCGCGGGTGCGCGCCGCGCTGCGGCATACTTCGAGAACGGCCCACGTCAATCTGGTGAGTTTCGACGGTATCTCGATCGACTTCAAGAAAATGGAAATCCTGCGTGACGGCAAGGTTGTGGTGCTGACGGCACAGGAGTTCAAGACTTTGCAGTTTCTGGTGCAAAACGCCGACCGCGTGATCGGCCGGGATGAATTGCTGAACGAAGTGTGGGGATATCAGAATTATCCCTCCACACGCACCGTGGACAACCACATTCTGAAGCTTCGCCAAAAATTGGAACGTGACCCCGCCAGTCCGGTACACTTCCGCACCGTGCACGGAATGGGTTACAAATTCGTTCGCTGAGATCCCTTGGCCCCTTCGTCAGAACCCGTCTCGCAAAACTTTCCAGTACAGTCCGGAAATGCACTGGTGCCTCGAACCAGCCTGCGGACACGATTTCTGCTATCGATGCTGGTCATCACCGCTGGCCTCACGGCATTAAGTCTTCTGGTCGTGCGGCACAGCGTGCGCAGCCACGTGCGGGAAGGAATCGCGCAGGATCTGCGGAACTCCGTCATCACCTTCCAGAACTTTCAGCACGATCGTGAACTGATGCTGACCCACTCCGCAGAACTGGTGGCGTACCTGCCGATCACGCGATCCATCCTGACCGCTCACGACCCGGCCACGATTCAGGACGCCTCGAAGGATGTGTGGCCGCTGACCGGCAGCGATCTTCTCGTGCTAGCCGACCGCGACGGCAAGGTTGTCGCTCTGCACACAAAGTCAAACGGCTTCAGCCGCGAGGCCGCACAGCGGTACTTCGGGCGATCATTAGACGAAGAAGACTCCAGCCACTGGTGGTTCGACGCCCATCATCTCTATCAGACCTTCATGCAACCGGTTTACTTCGGCTCCAAGACCGAAGGAGGCTTGCTCGGTTTCCTGGTCATCGGCTATGAAATTGATGACCGGCTGGCTCGCGAGGTCAGCAAGGTTTCGGCGAGCCAGGTCGCGTTTTCCTACGGGGATGAAATTGTTGCCACCACCCTGACACCTTCACAGGTCGAGAGTCCGGGTGTGCGCGCATTGGCAGCCGGATTGTCGCAAAGCGCAACCCGCGATGTTGAAGTGGGCAAAGAGAATTTTGTGGCCGCGTCGCTCGATTTGTCGAGCCAGCAACAAACTCCGGTGCGATTGACCGTGCTGGGATCCTACGATCAGGCTGCAAAGTTCCTCGACAATCTGAATCGCCTGCTCCTGCTGCTGGGTTTCACGGCGGTTCTGATCGGCAGCGGTCTCGTGTTCCTGATCTCACACACATTCACTCGCCCGCTGGCCAGTCTGGTGGAGGGCGTTCGTGCTTTGGAGCACGGAGATTTTCACCATCCCCTCGATCCCCGGGGCAGCGACGAAGTTGCGGAACTCACCTCAGCTTTCGACCGCATGCGCTCCAGCTTGCTCAAGACGCAACAAGCATTGCTCGAGTCTGAGCAGTTGGCGACGATTGGACGCATGGCGAGTTCGATCTCCCACGACCTTCGCCACGCGCTCGCCGCCGTGGTTGCGAATTCTGAATTTCTTTGCGACGGCCGTCTGACCTCTGCGCAGCGTGAAGAGCTGTATCAAGAGGTGCGCACCGGCGTAAACCAGATGACGGACCTCATCGATTCCCTGCTCGAGTTTGCCCGCACCCGAGAGTCCCTAAACCCCGCTTACGGCAGCGTAGTTGAAACCGTGCAGCGGGCCACGCAGGCGGTGCGCTTGCATCCGCGCCATCAGGGCACACTGATCGAGATCGTCAACGAAGGTCCGAAGCTGGCCTGGTTCGATTCCCGCAAGCTGGAGCGCGCTCTTTACAACCTTCTGCTGAATGCTTGTGAGGCGGCGCCCGGCGGCGAGGGCAGAGTTCAAGTCACGATCGGCGGGACCGCCTCTGCAGTCACGATTGAAGTTTCCGACAATGGTCCCGGCATCGCGCAGCCAATTCTGGATCGTTTGTTCCATCCCTTTGTGAGCTTCGGCAAAGAGAACGGGACCGGGCTCGGACTTACGGTGGTGCAGAAGATCGTGCAAGATCACGGTGGCCAGGTTTTGATGGAACGCACTCCCGATGCCCGGACCGTTTTTCGCATTACGATACCGGGACGCGCTCCACAAGCACCGGACGGCGGCGGCGATGAGCGGACGGATCGTCCCTTTTTGTCTGTGGCCAGCGATCGAGCGACTGAAAACAGACCGACTGAAAACTCAATTCGACATTCGGACACGTAGTCACCCGCTCCCATTTTCTTGATTTCACGATGATCCGAATGTCGCGCAGGAGGATGTGTGAAGAAACCAAAGACCCTCGCGCTTTGGAAATCTGCCATGACGACAGCGACCTTTTTCCTTTTGAGCGCCAATAGCCTGGCGCAGCAAGCAACGCCCGCCGCGGCATCTCAGCCGGCGGACAACTCGCTGCGCGAACTCGATTCGCAAGTGCGCGAACTGCGCGCGGTGATTGAACAGATGCGCACCGAGAATGCGCAGTCGCGGGCCGAAATGCAGGAGTTGCGCCAGGAATTACAAGACACGCGCAGGTTGCTCGCTCCGCTCGCAGCTGCGGCAAACGTCGGACCGGCGGCTTCTGTTCCGGCGCAATCGGTTGCGTCCGTCTCGCGCAATCCATCTGAGACAACAGCAGCAACTGCAGATCTCGGAAGCCGCGTTCAGCGGCTGGAAGAATCCACGCAATTGCTTGGCTCGAAGATCGACGAGCAATACCAGACCAAGGTGGAAACCGCCGCGAAGTATCGCGCGCGGCTCTCCGGCATTGTGCTGATGAACGCCTTCCACAATGTAGGCGGTTCCGACAATCTGGATATTCCCGACTACGCGCAACCGGTTGCAGCGGGCAGTCCTGAATCCAGTTTTGGGGCCACCTTGCGGCAAACTGAGATTGGCCTTGAAATTTTTGGGCCAACCCTGGCCGGCGCGAAGACTTCAGCCAATGTGCAATTCGATTTTGCCGGAGGCTTTCCCTCAACTCCCAACGGCGTGAACTTCGGTCTGGTTCGCCTGCAGACTGCCAGCGTGCGGCTCGACTGGCAACACACCTCGGTGATCGGTGGACAGGATTCGCTGTTCATCTCGCCGCTTTCTCCCACGTCGTTCGCCTCACTGGCCACTCCCGCATTTGCCTACGCGGGAAACCTGTGGGGCTGGACGCCGCAGCTTCGCGTCGAGCATCGCTTCGACCTGTCCGACCAGCAGACTCTGACCTGGCAAGCCGGAATTCTCGACAATCTGGATTGGGAACCGCCGTACAACTCCTCCTACCGCTACGCTACGGCTGGCGAACAGTCTGGTCAGCCAGCTTATGCCATGCGCACTGCGTGGTCGCGGCCTGTGTTTGATCATCCGCTGACCTTTGGCGTTGCGGGATATTACGGGCGGCAGAACTGGTCCTGGGGGCGCAACGTCGACGCCTGGGCAGGCATGACGGACTGGCAGATTCCGATTCTTCGCGGGCTTGCACTCTCCGGTGAGTTCTATCGCGGCCGTGGAGCGGGAGGATTGGGCGCGGGCATCGGCCGCGCGGTGCTCTTCGGCGGCGATCCATACTATGCGACGACCAGCGTTCGCGGGCTCGACTCGGCTGGAGGTTGGAGTCAATTGAAGTTCCAACTCACTCCCAAACTCGAATTGAATGGAGTCTTCGCCGAAGATGATGCGTTTGCCGGCGACGTGCGCGGCTTCGCCACCGACGCGAACAACTTCAGTCCGATTCTGGGGCGCAATCGCGGAGCGCTTGGCAATCTGGTCTATCGGCCGCGATCTGATTTGCTGCTCTCTGCCGAATTCAGACGTTTGCACACGTTTCCCGTCTATGACAGTGCGAGCGTCACCAACCAGATCAATCTTTCCATGGGGATACTGTTCTGAACATGCTTCGCTTCGCTCATCGCCGGACGGTCGGTTGCATTTTGTTGCTGCTCTTTCTATTTGTCGTCGCCTCGGCACAAGACGCGGATCAAGGCGCCGATCGGGGTGCAGATCTCAAAGGTACAGATCTCAAGGGAAAAGTGCAGCTCACCAGAAACGGACGTCGTGTAAACGATGCTTCGAAAGTTGTGGTCTGGCTCACACCGCTGGGGACGACTCCTGCGCCTCCGCTTCTGCTACAGCTGCGCTCGCAAATCCCGCAACTGGTGCAGAAGGACAAGAGTTTCCATCCTTCCCTGCTCGTGATTCCGGCGGGAGGGCAGGTCGAGTTTCCCAATCAGGATCCTTTTTTTCACAACGTGTTTTCGCTGTTCGACGGAAAGCGTTTCGATCTTGGACTTTATGAGAGCGGCACCACGCAGTTTGTTAAATTCGACAAGCCGGGCATTTCTTTTATCTTCTGCAACATTCACGCCCAGATGAGCGCCGTGGTGATCGCGCTGAACACTCCGTACTACGCGATCTCGAATGGGCATGGCGAGATCAGCATCGGCAACGTAATCCCCGGCCGCTACCAGATGCATGTGTTCCATTCCTCGGTTTCGCCGGATGCGCTGCACACCGCGGAAAGGGAAATCACGGTGACTCCCGGCGAGACGTTCCTTGGAACCTTCAGCCTGGCCGAATCCAATCTCGAACTCGCGCACAAGAACAAATACGGCCGCGACTATGATCCTCCGCAGCCTGACAGCCCGGCATATGCGCGGCCTTAGGTGAGCGTCCTGTTGATTTCTTCTCGAAAATAAATCTTCGCCGGGCGTGTCGGGAGCGGATGGCCGGTGCGTGTTCCGATCCAAGATATCGGATACCCCCTCCCCCCTGGGGTCCAATGGAATCATCGGGTTAAACATGATTCTCCCCGCAAAATACGGATGTCAAAGAACTTACGCACTAAAATCTAGACGACAAAGGACTTAAGGGCGTAGCAGATTGGCTTCTGCCAACCGTCACGGCCTCGACCATGATTGCGCGATTTAATTTTGGCCGCAAGGGCAGGTGTCACAATGGGCCTGTGGAAATTGCTCGACGCTCTGCGGTCCCACCCCTTCGACTGCGCTCAGGGCAGGCTCTCTCGCAGAGAGCGCGGATGGGTCACCCGCCGGAAGGCGGAGCTAAAGGTCTGGAAGATCGCGTGAAACCATCGGCGAGGCCGGGGTCCGTGGTGCCCAGCTTTGCAAAACGGCAAAGCTGGGGCAGCCTCTTTCGCCGATGTGCGAGCAAGAAACATTAAAGATGGGCCAGCCCCCGGTTTGGACTCGCCGGGCTTCTTATCTTCCTCAAGCTCGCGCTGTGGAACTATGACCGGATTGTCAGCGACCGGATCAATGCCTGCTCTAACCGAACTGCGCAGCCAGCAAAAATCTTTATCCCAAGCTCCTCGTTCGGGTTTACTAATAGTAGATTGTGAGCGGACGATGTAGGAGACGAATATGAGACCTCAGATTCGGCTAGTTGCTGTACTGCTCTTTTCCGCTATAAGCATGAGCGGATCGTTTGGACAGGCGAGCGGAAAAGCATCGGACGCTCTCTTGGCTGCTGACGCTGCGTGGATGAAGGTGTACGCCGCGAAAGACCTAGAGAAGTCCGTTGCCTTCTTCGACAACGAAGGCTCCATGCTGCCATCTAACGCGCCGATTGCAACTGGGAAGGACGCTCTTACGAAGTTGATAGGGAGCGCGTTCGCGACCCCCGATTACACGCTCTCATGGCATGCGAACAAAGTCGGGGTTGCCCGCTCCGGCGAACTTGGTTACACAAGCGGCACATACGACTTCAATATCAAAGACGCATCCGGGAAGACTATCTCCGACAAGGGGAAGTACCTGACGGTGTGGAAAAAGGAGGCGGATGGCGCATGGAAGGTGCTGCTCGATACGTACAACTCCGACCTGCAACAGCACTAGGCGAAGAGACGATTCTGCGTGTCGGCAATCACCACAGGTCGCGAACAGTCTGCGTCATCATTCAACACGTGATTGATTACGGGTGCTCACTGGATAGGGGGCCGGCACCTCCGCCAAAGAGGCTGCCCCAGCTTTGCTGGTTTTGCAAAGCTGGGCACCACGGACCTCGCTCGGTGTTCATTCGTCACATACCCGGCCTCGCATGCTGTGCTAGACCTCACTGGTGGGCAACAAGCTCCGTCGTTACTTCGGCGCGGGATATCTCCACTTCATCACCACGAGCTGTTATCGGCGGCTGCCGATGCTCGAAAAGCCCCCTCAGGCGCTGAAGCGCGGGCTCGTTTTCCACGACTGAAGCGGCACGAGTGAACTCGTGCCCTTCCCGAGCCCGGGTCTTACAAGGAGGCGAAACCTGGAGCGGCCAGCTGCCGTGCCAGCATAAGAAAGGGCGTGCCGTTTAGCACGCCCTTTCCGCCTCTGACCTTCACTTCATTTACAACACCCTGCTGGCAAGTCTGCGATTTAGTGGTGGCCTCCGCCGCCGGAATGGCCGCCTCCGGCAGAGTGACTGGCTCCTCCGGAGCTGGGCGCGCTGTGAGACGCGCCGCCGCTATAGCCGGGGCGGCTGCCGCCGTAGCTTGGGGCGGCGCGGTAGCCGCCGTAAGCTCCCGAAGAACGCGGCTGCACGATGGGCTGCCGCATGTTGAGCTGCGGACGCGAACCCGAGCCGCGATCGTAATTACTCATACCGTTGCTTGCACCGGCTTCGCGGGAGTAGCTGGAACTCGGCGCGGTCCGATTCCAATAGCTGCCACCGTCGCCCCTCAAAGTATCAGCGGCACCTGCGGCGCGACCTGCGGATTCGCTGCTGTGAGAAGGTGGCGTGAACGTCTTCCACTCACTGCGGTTCGGGTCGCCACGGGTGGATGACGTTTGGGTGGACGAGGCTTGCTCTCCGCGATTCTCATTCGTGGCGGCCTCAGTCCCGGCATTTCGTGTCGCAGAATCGTTCAGCTCTCTGGCCGGCGAAGTGGTAACAGCTGGCCTGCCGGCGGCTGCCGTCGATGCGCCTCGCGACTCTGCGCTTCGTGACTCCGCAGAACGCGACTGCACGGAGCCTGGACCGGTCGCACGCGCGCCGGCCGCGACTGGCGAAAAGTGGCTTCGCTGCATGGACTGCTGCAATCGCGCCGTTTGCTGCTGGAAGGATTCTGTATGCGACGCGCTCTGCGTGCCGAAGAAATGCTGCGCGGCATTATTATGAATGGTCGAAGGAGCTGCGGCCCGTCCGCTCGCCGACAGACTGGCGCGCGTGGGCACGACCGGCATATTGCCGGTCATCATGCGGGCTCCACTGAGCTGCGCGCGAGTGGCGGCGACGGCCGTCGTGCGGCCTGCTCCAAACCTGCCCGCTGCAACGGTTGAGAGCGCGCCGCCGATGTGAGGATCATTGATGTGCGCCACGTTCGAGAACTGTGTGCCCGCGTGCAGCGGCGCGATTCCCCCGAAGCGGTTGAGCGTGCCAAACCGGTTAACGCCGACCACGCCGAAGCGGCCGGCATATCCGCCCCACCATGGGTAGAAGCGATCACAGGGTCCGAGAGGCAGCCAGCCGAAGCCGCCCCATCCGCCCCAACCAAAACCGAAGCCCAAGCCCCAACCACCTCCGAAGCCAAAGAACGAGACATATGCCGGAGCCCAGAACGGACGGTAGAAACCCGCGCCCCACACCGGTCCCGGCCACCATGCCCATGAATTGCCGTACCACATCCAGCGCCCGTAGTGATACGGCGCCCAGCCCCAGGGCTCATAGCCAACCCAGGTCCAACCGTAGTAAGGCTCCCAAGTCCAGTCTCCATTTTGATAGGGAGCCCAACCATCGGGCTCATTCGGCACCCAGACCTGACCGTAGTCTGGCGCGTTCTCCCAGGTTCCGTTCGAGTCGAGGTCCTCCGATCCTACGTAATACTTGTTGGTGTTGCGCCAGGACGCGGCTTCGTGAATCATGTGGTCGCGCTCGCTGTTCCAGCGGTCCCAGTCATCGCGCTCCGGAGCGGGAGTAATCTTGTACTTGGCATCGGCGCCGGAGCCGCGCACCGTTGCCATGTCACCCTGCTTAATGTCGGCAATGCCCTGCGGCGTTGAGATCTGGGCTTGACCTTTGCGGACGATGATGATCGAGTCTCCATCGGGACGCACTTCGATGCGGAACACGCCGTCGACGTGCGCCGGGTGAACTGCAACGTTGGGCGTATCGATCTCGGGCTCGGCCTCGCTCTCGCCGAACACGGAATAATTGGCCAGGCCCTGGCTGACCTGAATCTGAATATATTTGTTCGTAAAGTTCGCTATGTTGGCTTGCGCATTCGATCCCAGGCGGAGAATGTTGGCGTAGTCGAGCTGGACTTCGGCGCGGCCGCCAACCCCGGTGGAAACTTTATCGCCGTTGACCACGGGCTGATTCAAGACGGCTGCCGACCATGTGCCGGAATCTCCGCGCTGGGTTGATACGTCGCCATGAATCATGCTGACGCGGCCGACGCCCTGGTCAGTTCTTGCCGGACCTTCGCCCGATGGTCCTCCGGGCTGAGACTCCGGACCGATTTGAGGAGGTTGCCCCGGTTGCGGAGGCGCACTCTGCGGAGGCGAACCTGGCGGAGGCGGTTGCGGGGCTTGAGGTTGCCCCATCTCCATGGGCGCGCTTGGCTGCTCCGAGGGACCGGCACCTTCTTCGGTGGTTTGAGCGTGAACGCTGAGCGACAACGCACTGACCAGCATCAGAGAAAGGATTGCCGAACTTGCCGTGAGTCGATTTCTCATAACCCACCTCTTCCCCAACCCATTCCACATATGATTAAACCCTCGATCCGAATGTTTGACGCGTTATAGGAAGAAGCAACTGCCATGCCAAAAGTGAGATGGCAAGGAGCGCCGTAACTCATTTGTTTTCAGATGGGAGGACGAGAGTCTTCGACGCAAATGAATGGCGAATCTCGAAGCTGGTGGCTGCTCCGAGCCAAGGTGGTGGTTTTCAGCCGTTCTGCTGACGTGGCGGATCCACAGCTGGAAACACCAAACCTTCACGGCCAGTCGGAATTCGAAGCAAGCGATTGTCGATCGCAGTCATCTGGATTGCGCCCTGTGCCAAATCGTCAGAATGGTTACGCGCTTCGCTCGCACGCGGTAGAAAATCAGATACGGAGTGCCGCCCACCACCAACTCTCTCACTGCAGGCTCGCTTCCGGTCCGGCCAAGGTAGGGATGCTCTCTCAGCGCTTCCACCAGCGAAACAATCCGCGTCGCGAGTCTAGCCGCGGCCTCAGGCTTGTCCCGGGCCACGTAGGTTCTTATCTCCTGCAGTCCCGCCATCGCCCGCCGAGACCAGACGATCTCTAGCGGCACAGCGCCTCGTCGTGATGCTGTCTGCCGCACGCGCACCTGGGTGGTGGCAGTTCGCGATCGGTCCCCCACGAAAGCAGCCAGGCCTTCATGTCTTGGTGCCTGACATAGTGCCCGGACTTCACTTGGCGGTCTGCCCGGCGGATTTCTGCGAGCATTCTTTCCTGGTCCGCCACATAGGATTCGACCGCATCGGAGATAAGAAAGTTCGAGCTTCGCCCCGTTACCTCGGCTAGCTTGGCTAACCGCTTCTTGATCTCCGGCTTCAAACGGATGCTGAGGGTCGCACTATTTGTGTTCGCCATGAACACATTCTATCACGCAGGCTCGAATCCATATTTCCATCTTCATGACTTTCTGCACAGCAATAATCCTTGCGGGTTCCGACGAGCTAGGGTTCCTTCTCCTCATCGGCAATCCCAATCTTCGATAGCCGGTAGCGCAGCGCGTTCCGCGACAGTCCCAGCAGCCGCGCTGCCTGACTTTTGTTTCCGTTTGCGCGCCGCAGGGCTTCGCGAATCATTTCGTCCTCCCAGTGTTCGAGGGTCATGCCTTCGGGGAGAAATCCGCTCGCGCCGTTCGCTGCTTTAGCCGGACGCACATCGAGATGAATATCTTCCGGTTCAATCACTGCACCTTTGGCCAGGGCACAGGCCCGCTCGATGATGTTTTGCAACTCACGCACATTTCCCGGCCAGTGATAGTTCACCAGAATCTGCATTGCCTCGGGTGAAATACTCTTCACCTGCTTGCCGGAATCTCCCGCAAATCGCGAGATGAAAAGATTGACCAGGTCGGGAATGTCTTCTTTGCGCTGGCGCAGAGGGGCGATGTCGATGGGCACGACGTTCAAACGATAATAAAGATCCTCGCGGAAGGTTCCCTGCTCCAGAGCTTCCCGCAGATCGCGGTTCGTGGCGGCGATCAGCCGGACGTCCACTTTGACGGTACGCGTGCCTCCCAGCCTTTCAAACTCTCGTTCTT
The DNA here is from genome assembly GCA_049673585.1 of Candidatus Sulfotelmatobacter sp. Taxonomy (GTDB): domain Bacteria; phylum Acidobacteriota; class Terriglobia; order Terriglobales; family Acidobacteriaceae; genus Sulfotelmatobacter. The sequence goes on from JBATXV010000017.1 coordinate 309,197, forward strand.
GCAGCACACGCAGGAGTTTTACCTGGATGGCCGGGGGCACGTCTCCAATCTCATCGAGAAACAGGGTGCCCTTGTCCGCCAATTCAAACTTGCCCGGCTTGCTGGCGTTTGCGCCCGTGAAGGCGCCTTTCTCATAGCCGAACAGTTCGCTCTCCAGCAGGTTTTCTGGAATCGCCGTACTGTTGATCTTGATGAACGGCCCCGAAGCCCGGCGCGACTTCTCGTGAATGGCGCGCGCGATCAAGTCTTTGCCAACACCGCTTTCTCCACCGAGCAACACCGTCGAATTCGTGGGGGCCACGCGCTCCACCGTAGCCAAGACTTCCTGCATCTTCACGCTGCGCGCCACCACATTGGGATGGGCGTACCGCTTGCCCAGTGCCTCGCGCAGGGACCGGTTTTCCTCGCGCAGGTCGCGGACGTCCAGTTCCTTTCGGATCACCATGCGCATTTCGCTCAGCGAGAATGGCTTCAGCACATAGTCGCTGGCTCCGGCCTTCATGGCTTCGACAGCGGTTTCAACCGTGCCGAAAGCGGTCATCACTACCACCGGCAATGCCGCGTTCTGGCGCTTGATGGCTTGCAGGAATTCCAAGCCATTCATTCCTGGCAGCTTGAGATCGGTCACCACAAGATCAACCGTATTCTCACGCAGAAGTTTCAGCCCGCTCTCGGCGTCTCCGGCTGAGAGCGTGGTAAAACCATCCTCGCCAAGATTCAGCTCGAGCAGGCGCCGCATCTTGGCTTCATCTTCGACGATCAGAATTGTTGGCATACGCTCTAGCAGTTGCTCGCGACTTCCTCGATCTCAGCCTGAATGCTATACATTGGAACGTAAACTCTTAGGATGCTTGTGCAGTTGCAATCTCATCGCTCGCGGGGAAAAAGACAATAAAGCGCGCTCCCTGCAAGCCAGTCGCTTCCCTCTCACTGTCGACGCGAATCGTGCCATGGTGACCGTCCACGATCCTGGAGACGATCGACAGCCCAAGGCCCACCCCGGTTTTCTTGGTGGTCACAAACGGATTGAAGATCTGCTCCCGCAGTTCTGTCGGAATTCCCGGCCCTGTGTCTTCGATCCGCACTTCTACTCCATCCCGACCCGTGATGTTCGCCCTCGCTACCGCGACTCGCAGCGTGCCTCCGCCGCTGCCCATCGCATCATAAGCATTTTGAATCAGATTCACGAACGCCTGCTCGCTAAGGCTCTCGTCCAAGGGAACCAGGGGCAAGTCGGCTTCGTACTGCCGCTCGACGTGGACTGGCTGGTCTTCGTTTTTGTTTTTCCGGGCCATTGATAAAGATACCGAATTCAGGGCGCGATCAAGCACTGCAGTAATTTTCTGCGGAGTCAACTCGGCATGCAGCGGGCGGGCAAAATCGAGAAACCGCGTCACCAGCGCGCTCAAACGGTTTGTCTCACTCGAGATGTAGCCCGCGAGTTCGCTGGCCAAAGGATTCGATTCCCCCAATTTCTGGTGAAGCATCTCCGCCGATCCTTTGATCACTCCCAGTGGGTTGCGAATCTCATGCGCCAGTCCGGCGGACATCTGCCCCAGCGCCGCCAGTCGTTCTGAACGCCGGGCCTCCTCTTGAGCCTGCTCCAGCTTCCGGTTAGTTTCGGCCAGCGTCTCGGCTAATTCCTGATAGCGTTTGATCTGGCTGCGATTGTCCACGACGAAGCGGTTCACTACCATGGCTGCAAGGAAAAAGAAGAGGATCCGGATAGCGAGGATTCCATAACCCTCCCTCGTCATTTCATAATCCTGCAGCGCAGGATAAAGGTATGAACAGTATGTGGCAGAGGCCAACGCCGTCCATAAGAGCGTCGATAGGGGACTGAAGTACTCCGCCGCGGTGACCGCGGGGACAAAATAAATCGGCCAATAAGTGCTGTTAATTCCAATCTCTCCGGTGTGATCGATCAGGATCGTGGACAGCGCGATCTTACAAAGAACAACGCAAATTGGACCGCGTCTCGGCCAGCGCCGCACCAACCTGCCCTCGGTTAGCTGCACGATTCCAATCGCCAGCAGCGTGAGCTGTTTGTGGATCTCCCGCACCGGCGGCAGCACGGCCAAACCAGCGAGAAACAGCAGCCAGAGAACGTCCATCCAGTTGATTACGGGACGATTCTGTTCGGTGTTTGTTGGCTGGCTCATGGCAGGATCCAGAAAAACGACTGCGCCGGGAGCGGGCTGACTGCCCGGCTTCCCGGCGCTATCGCGATCTGATTAACTTCACTTCGGACCCCTGGCACGTTGCGCCGCATGCGAATCTATCAGACCGCAGGCGGCCTGTTCGCGTCAATGTCCTTTCTTAGGCGCGGGCGCGCTCTCTGGCTTTGGCGCAGGCGGATGCGGAGTCTGTTGTCGTTGCGGCGGCGGCGACGCAGGTCTTGATTGCTGCTCGCTGCTTGTCCCTCGAGGGGGCGCAGCCGGCCGCGCCGAGGGATGCGACCACTGTTGTGTTGGTTGGGGCGCGCCGGGCTGAGCCGGGCGCGATGCATGCGATTGCTCGCTCTGATTCCCGGGACTCCGTTGGCTCGTCTGCGGCTCTGGCTCCGCAGTGCCTTGTTCCTCCCACACGCGAGGCTGGGTTTTTGCCGGGTTGCCTTCCGCCTCGGTCGGTACAACTGTATGGAAGCCGGTTTGTGTCTGTGATTGCATCGGGTGCGTCACCGGAACCGGCCGCCCCGGCGGTTGCTGCCGCACCAGCGACCGCGCAGTCGAGTTTTGTCCGACCGATGCTGATCCGATGGTCCCTGGTCCAGTCGTCCGCGGCAGCGGAGCCGGCGTACGCAGGGCCACTACCGGGCGATTCATCACAGTAGCTGGCGGCTTGTTTGCCACCGGCTTGCCCGCACCAAATACGCTGCTCTGAGCGGGCTCAACAGTGAGCGCGTTCGAGACGGGTGCAGCTGCAAGCTCTTTCGACGGAACCAGCATCATATTTCGTGCCGCGGACCGGCCATTTACGAACGCATCCTGAGAGACCACCGTCACGCCGCCAGTCACAATCCGGTTCGCATAGGTTACTTTGCTGAAGTCCCGGTTGACGACCACGGCGTTGTAGACGTTGGTGACTCTGGTGACGTTCACTACCGTATTGGTGACGTTCACGTTGTTTACGTACGCACGGCTTACGTGATAACCCGGTACAAATACTTCTCCCGGAGCGAGCGGGAACCACGCCACTCCCACGCCGGCCGAGAAATGAAATCCTGGCCCACCTCCTGCCCAACTCACCAGCGCGGGCGCGTAGACCGGGCGCACCATGCTCGGTCCCGGAACCCACACCCAACCGGTGGCAGCGAAAGCCCAACGTCCATAGTGGAAGGGGGCAAATCCCCAGGGCTCATTCTCGACCCAGGTCCAGCCCCACGGCGCGACCCAAGTCCAATTTCCGTAGCGGTAGGGCGCCCATCCTGGCACCAGGGCGGTCGGGCGCCAGACCATGCCGTAGTCGGCAACGTAGGACCAGTCGCCATACTGGTCGAGATCTTCGTATCCGGTCATATCGCGCGAGACGTAGTTTGCCGCATCGGAGCGATCTTCATTCTGGTCGCGATCCTGCGCCCAACTATCTAGTCCATCTTGATCGGGAATGTCTCCGGCGCTGTACGCCACTTGATCGTTCGCGCCGCCGGCAAATCTGGCGTAGTGATTCGCTCCCATGCTGTAGGTGTTGCCGCCGCCGGTGACTTCGCCGCGTCCGCGCCAGACTGTCACTTCGGTTTGGTTGCCATCGGGATCCACATCCATGCGGTAATCTCCGGGCTGCGTTACCACGAACGCCACGTTCGGGGTGTCGATTTCGTAGGCGTTCTCGTCGTCCACGCGCCGGACGTTTACAATCAGCGATCCCTGCACCAGCCGAATCTGTGCTACCTGGTCACTGACCTCGAGCAACGTGATCCCAGTCTTAGAACCCAGACGGAGTGCGGTCGATCCAATGTGCAGCTCCGCGCGAGAGTTTTCATCTGCCCAAAGATTGTCGCCCGTCACGAGCGGACGATTGAGCTCGGCCGTGACCCAGTCGTTCTCTCCGCCCGGCTGAAATGATACCGATCCCTCCATGTAATTCAGTCGGGCGACGCGGCTCGGAGGATCTTGCTGGTCGGCATTTTGCGCGTCATTTTGTGAGTTCTGGGACGTTTGCGCGTCAGGGACGGCCTGCGCACCCTGCGCCCTTGCCCCAATCGGCTGTAACAGGAATGCCAGACTCACCAACACCAGTGCCCAAGCAGACGACTGCCTTATCTTCTTCATAAGCTCCCCAATGGATTCCGAGCGCGTTTGCCACGATCGTATCCATACCTCTATAAACACGACAGATACCTTTAGTTTCCTTGTTGGGATGGTCTTTTGGGGCCGAGGGTGGGCGAGATCAGGCAGTGCGACAAGTTGGTTTCGAAGGTAACTTCAGTGGGTTACTACCGGCTTGGGCGAGATCTGATCCAGCGTAAGATTCAATTCCAAAACATTGACCCGCGGTTCGCCGAGAAATCCGAACTGCCGCGACTCCGTATGTTGGCGAACTGCTTCGCGGACTACATCTTCGCTCAGCCCACGTTCTTTGGCGATGCGCGGCACCTGAAATTCCGCGGCTTCGGGGGAGATGTCGGGATCGAGGCCCGAGCCTGACGTGGTCAGCAGATCCATTGGAATCTCAGTTCCGAGATTCTCCTTTTGCAATCGGGCCGCGTCCGCCTGCACCCTCGCGATGAGGGATTGATTTGTTGGCCCAAGATTCGATCCGCCGGAATTGCTGGCGTCATAGCCGGTGCCGGCGCTGGAGGGGCGCGAGTGGAAATACCCTGGCGAGGAGAAGGACTGGCCGATCAATCGCGATCCCACCACTTTGCCGTTCCGCGTCACTAGCTCTCCGTTCGCCTGCTTCGGAAACAAAACCTGCGCCAGTCCCGTGATTACTAGAGGAAAAAGCAGGCCAAATAGCACGGTCGTCACCAACGTCATGAGCACAGCAGTGATCAGGTTCTTCTTCATAATCGCCTCTACGCCAGTCGCCCCCTACGCCAACCCAGCTCGCACAATGAGCAGGTCGATCAGCTTGATCCCGATAAATGGCACGATCACGCCGCCCAAGCCGTATACCAGCAGATTGCGGCGCAGCAGGATGGCGGCTCCTTGCGGAACATATTTCACTCCGCGCAACGCCAGCGGAATCAGGGCCACGATGATCAGCGCATTAAAGATGACCGCCGACAAGATCGCCGACTGCGACGTCGCCAGGTGCATTACGTTGAGCGCCTGCAGAACGGGGAACGTCCCGGCAAACATTGCGGGGATAATCGCGAAATACTTAGCTACGTCATTCGCAATCGAAAACGTGGTCAGAGCGCCCCGTGTCATCAGCAATTGCTTGCCAATTTCCACGATCTCAATCAGCTTCGTGGGATTCGAATCGAGGTCGACCATATTTCCGGCTTCCTTGGCGGCCTGCGTGCCTGTGTTCATGGCGACGCCAACGTCGGCCTGGGCGAGCGCTGGCGCATCATTGGTGCCGTCGCCAGTCATCGCAACCAGTTTCCCTTGCCCTTGTTCGCGACGGATCAAGTCAAGCTTGTCTTTCGGCGTTGCCTGCGCCAGGAAGTCGTCCACACCGGCTTCGCTTGCAATCGCCGCGGCGGTTAGCGGATTATCCCCCGTGATCATCACCGTCTTGATTCCCATCGCGCGCAGCTGATCGAAGCGCTGCCGCATGCCGCCCTTCACAATATCTTTTAGTTGAATCACTCCGAGTGCCCGGCCATTCTCGGCCACGACCAAGGGCGTTCCTCCGGAACGGGAGATCGCTTCCACCGAGGCGCGCACTTCGGCGGGAAGCGAACTGCCCTGATCTTCGAGATATTTGGCAACTGCATCGGTCGCGCCTTTGCGGATGGCGCGTCCATCAAGATTCACACCCGACATGCGAGTCATCGCGCTGAAGGGAATGAACTCGGCGTCGTGGGTACTCATCTCACGGCCGCGCAGTCCGTACTTTTCTTTTGCCAACACGACAATCGAGCGTCCCTCTGGAGTTTCGTCAGCCAGCGATGAGAGTTGCGCGGAATCGGCGAGCATCGCTTCGGTCACGCCTGGCGCGGTCACGAACTCAGTCGCCTGGCGGTTGCCGAGCGTGATGGTTCCGGTCTTGTCGAGGAGCAAAGTATTCACATCACCTGCGGCTTCGACCGCGCGTCCTGACATCGCGAGCACGTTGTGCTGCACCAGTCGATCCATGCCCGCGATGCCGATCGCCGACAGCAATCCGCCGATCGTGGTCGGAATCAGGCACACCAATAAGGAAACCAGCACGAACACCGTCTGTGGCGCGCCGGCATAAATGGCGAAGGGCTGCAGCGTGACCACCGCCAGCAGAAACACAATCGTCAGTCCAGCCAGCAGGATGTTCAGCGCGATTTCGTTCGGCGTCTTCTGCCGCTCCGCGCCTTCCACCAGAGCGATCATGCGATCGAGAAAAGTCTCGCCGGGATTCGACGTGATCTTCACCTTTACCCAGTCCGAAAGCACGCGTGTGCCGCCGGTCACGGCGGAGCGGTCGCCGCCGGCTTCGCGAATCACGGGCGCAGATTCTCCGGTAATCGCCGACTCATCCACCGACGCCACGCCTTCCACAATCTCGCCGTCGCCGGGAACAAACTCGCCCGCCTCCACCAGCACCATATCTCCAGAGCGCAATTTGGACCCGGGCACGGTCTCCGTTTTCCCGTCCGGAAGCAGACGGTTCGCCATGGTCTCTGCTTTGGCACGCCGCAGCGCATCGGCTTGCGCCTTGCCGCGGCCCTCGGCCATCGCCTCGGCAAAGTTGGCAAATAGCACCGTGAACCAAAGCCAGAGTGTGATCTGCAGATTGAATCCGAAGCCCGGCTGCCCGCGCATGCGTTCCAGAATGAGCAGCACCGTGGTCACGACGCTACCCACTTCCACCACGAACATCACCGGATTGCGCATCATGGTCACGGGATGCAGCTTGACTAGCGAATCCCAGGCCGCGCGGCGCACGATCTTCATGTCCCACAAACTGCGTTTAGATTTCTTGCTCGCCATGTTTTCCTAGAATGTCCGCCTAGAAAGTTTTGCCCGCCATCATCAGCAGGTGTTCGAGAACTGGCCCCAGACTGAGAGCCGGGAAAAATGTTAGAGCGCCCACGATGACCACGACGCCGATCAGCAAAACGGTAAACAGCGGACCAGTCACGGGAAAAGTGCCAAGCGTTGCCGGAGTTTGCTTCTTGCCCACCAGATTGCCGGAAATCGCCAGCACCGGCAGAACCATCATGAAACGCCCCAGCAGCATCGCGATGCCCATCGACGTGTTGTACCAGAGAGTATTTCCGTTGATTCCGTTGAACCCGGAGCCGTTGTTGGCCACAGCGGAGGTGAAGGCGTAGAGCACCTGGGTAAACCCGTGTGGCCCGGGATTCGATATGGAAGATGTGCCGAAGCCGTACAGAACCGAAATCGCCGTCAGGACGAGGATGGTAAGAGGAAAGATCAGCACCACCAGCATCGCCATCTTCACATCGTAGGCTTCGATCTTTTTCCCCAGATACTCGGGCGTGCGGCCCACCATCAGTCCCGCGATGAAGACGGAGAGAATGACGAAGACCAGCATTCCATACATCCCCGCACCGACTCCGCCGAAGATCACTTCACTCAGCATGAGGTTGATTAAGGGAACCATTCCGCCGAGCGGCGTGAATGAATCGTGCATCGAGTTGACCGCGCCGCAACTTGTGTCAGTAGTCACCGTGGCGAACAATGCCGAGTTGACTACGCCGAATCGCACTTCTTTCCCTTCGAGATTGCCCGCAGCCTGCGGAACGGAAGTTGAACGCTGCAAGCCATGCTGCGCCGCAGCCGTTACTAAGGGATTCCCCCGCGCCTCCGCCCAATATGCAGTGCTCACTCCGGCCAGAAACAGCAGAGCCATCGCCGCCCATACGGCCCATCCATGCCGCGGAGAACCGGTCATTTTTCCTAGCGTGAAAGTTAATGCGGAAGGAATTGCAAGGATGCAGAACATCTCGAGAAAATTCGTGAATGGAGTTGGGTTCTCGAATGGATGCGCGCTGTTCGCGTTAAAGAAGCCTCCGCCATTTGTCCCCAGCTCCTTGATAATTTCCTGCGACGCCGTCGGCCCCTGCGCGATCACTTGCTGGCTCACCGTCTGCATCGCTGGCTTGCCGTCAGGCCCGTTCACGGGTTTGCCGTCTGCGCCGAGTTGCGGCGTTTGATAGGGATCGAGCAGTTGCACCGTGTCATAGGGTTTCAGGTTCTGGACCACGCCCTGCGACACCAGCACCAGCGCGCCCACCAGACACAGCGGAGCCAGAATCCACAATGTGCCGCGAACCATGTCAACCCAGAAGTTGCCGATGGTCTTTTGCTCACGTCGCGCGATGCCGCGGATGAATGCAATGGCCAAGGCCATTCCGGCTGCCGCCGAGATCCAGTTGTGATAAGCCAGACCCACCATCTGAGTCAGGTAACTCATGGTGGTCTCAGGCGAATAATTCTGCCAGTTCGTGTTCGTGGTGAACGACGCGGCGGTGTTGAATGCCAGCGCTGGAGGCACTCCTGCCAGTTTCTGCGGATTTCCGGGCAGCCACAACTGAACTCGCTCCAGCACATAAAGCAAGATCATGGAAACGGCGCTGAACAAGAGCAGAGACAGCGCGTATTCCTTCCACTCCATCTCGTGGTTTTCGTTCACGCCTGTAAGCCGGTAAAGGATTCTTTCTACCGGTCGCATCACGGGATCAAGCCAGGTATGCTCGCGTCCAAACACGCGCGCCATGAACCCACCCAGCGGCTTGGTGACCAGGAACACCACCAGCAAGAGAAAAAGGATTTGCAGCCATCCATTTGCGGTCATCAGAATTTCTCCGGCCGCAGCATGGCGTAGACGAGATACACGAGCAAGCCCGCGCAAATGATCAGCATGATGATTGGTTCAGAATTCATATCCTCCTCAACGCACTCGCTCGCAAAAAACTACGTAGGCGAGCGCCACGGCAAAGAATAGAATTGTCACCGCAAGAAAAATCACGTCTTGCATAGCAAAAAATCCTTCCAGTCTGCTAACTAGCCTGCATCCAAGCCTAGAACTTGACCAGTATAGCCATGTCGATGAACTGCTCGTCCCGGCGCAGGTCGGGGAACCATACACTGCTAGTGCTGCCGGCACTGCCGCAGGCCGCTTCTGCGGCGCTGAGAGTCTCTTGCATGGACGAGTTTCCATTGTTGCAAGCAAAGAATTGAGGATATCCGTTGTTGGTATAAGGCTCTCCACCCGAACCCGGCGGTGTCATCCCGCCGCGGCCCGTCCAGTACGGCACACTGGCATGACGATAGTCATACTCCCAGCGGAACGTGATGTACTGCTTGGGCATGTAATCGAACGTAATCGACGAGTCCCAGGCCTTGAACGGGTCCGACGGATTGCCGGTAAAGTACGGAGCGTTGATCGCCGCCGACTCCGCCGTCTCTCCGTTGATTGGGGGGGCCAGAACCAGATAGCGTCCGGGGTTGTTGATCTGGCCTCCGCCGACCGTCAATCCGTAATGGTCTTTCTTGAACCAGAAGCGGTTGTAAAGCATGTAGCCGATGAAGCTCTGTTTGGGATTGACGCCTGCAGCAAAACTCTCGTCCGCGGAAGTGGCTCCGACCGAGTTCCGATCTTTGGTATTACCGTGACAGCCCACGCCCTGCAGATATACGCCTGTCGAGGTGGTGGTGCTGGGGCCAAATTCGCAGCCCATGTCTCCGGTGAACGAAAACGCCATTTTGTCGAGACGCTTTTCCGGTTGATCGTAATACTTGATCTCGATGCTGTCGTCGGTGTGGATACGGCCGCGGTTCGGGATGTAAAGATCGTCGTGGCCTAAGCCGTAATTGTTGGAAATCACATTCACCCAGGGTCGCGGGGTCCATTTGATTTGGCCACCCAGACCTTTCCGTGAGTTGGCCGACCCGTAGGATTGCCATCCATTGATGAACCACGGCTCGATCTTCAGGTGAGGGTTGGGGAAAATCTGAACTCTCAATCCATTGAAGAACCACGGAGTGTTCGAGGAAACATACGAGGGCTGATAAGCCCAGTTGTCAAAGTTGTAGTAGCTGAACAAGCCAATGTAAGAAAGGAAAATGCCGGCGTCGACGTTGATCCCGTTCAGCGCGTTGATGTGGTAACCGCCGTAGGCCTCGGCCAGGTAGCGATAGGCGGTGTCGAGATCCCACTGACCCTTCGCGGGACTGGGGTCATTGCGCGGCGTGGTTGCGGAATACATGCCGAACTGGGTCATGAATCTCGCCCGAACGTTGTCATAGTGAAAATCGCCACCTAGACCGAGTTGCTCCAACTGGACTTCGTTGGAGCGAAATATTTCGCTCGAACCGCTGATGGTGTTGTCTACCGGTCGGTTGAAGTCGTAGGTGTAGGTAACATCGGCGCGGATCTCCGGGGTGAAGAACTTGGAGTCGAAAGCTGCTTCTTTGGTGCGCGGATTGCCGTTCAGCCAGGTCCAGTCCCAATCGGAAAAGGGATCGATCTTCTCCTTTTTCGCGGGAGCGGGTTCGGAAGCTTGACTGGGGGAAGACGGACTTGGGGAAGACAGACTCGCGGACGGCGCCAACGACCCCGTCATGCCTGCCGTTACAAGAGCACCGCCGGTTGCGGCGGTTGGGCTGCCGAGGTTTGCCGCCGTCACGCCGAGAACGTTTGGCCCTGGGCCAGTCCTCATTGCGGCGGGAGACGCGTCGCTGCGATCGTTCGAGGGCGCAGGATCGGAAGGAGCACCAGTCTTCTGCTGCTCGACTTCCGCGCGCAAACGTTCCACTTCAGCTCGCAGCGCTTTCAACTCCTCTCGCATTTCCTGCTGTTCTGATTGCGCAGCCAGGCTAGAGCCGGCGTTCGCGGAAGAAGTAACCGTGTTTTGGCTGGCTTGAGCGCCGGCCCGAGGTGTCGGAAACAGGGCGAAGACCAAGAGCCATAAGACCGGAGATGCATTCTTGATTAGCATGATGTTCGTTCTCCAATAATTCCCAGCAGTAGTTGCCGCGGTCACTTTCCATCGCGCGGCAATCGTCAGCGAAATAGATCCCGCGCAGAACCTTGAGGGGTTTCTCTTTCTCTGTTTCCTGACGGACGGGCACGATCCAGTAGCAGACCGAGGGTGCATTCTCACGCAGCAAGGCCGCCAGAAATCTGAGCATGAACGCGACTCCGGCCAACGCGACACCTGCAACCACCCACGATGTCCACATACTTTTGCTTCCTGTGCCTTTGCGCAGACCGCCCACGCAAACGTTTCAGTGGATCATCTCGGGTGTAAAGGTGGTTTAAGGAATTTCTAAGGAATTCGTAAAGATGCAATTCTGGTTAGCAGCGAAAATCCCGTCACTTGCCCACGCTTGTGAAGTGGCTTACACGCAATCTCGATTGCGTCAGTTCCTTGAGGTCCAGCTCTCCGTTCTTGCTCTTGTCCAGTCTGTCGAACTCCGCTCCCATAAACCTCATCCACTCTTGCTTGGAGATCTTGCCCTTCTTATCCGTGTCTATGAGAAGTAACAATTGCTTGACCTCTTCCTCTCCGAGTACCAGTTTGTCCTGTGGTTTCGGAACTGCGGCCTTTTGCGCCACGCAAGTCCGCAATGTTGCGCCCGCCAGGGCGAACATCGCCACGAACACGACAATCCACACGGCGTTAGATCGACTGGACATATTGAACTCCGCAGAACGTTTGCCTGATGTAACAGGAGCGCAGTCAAGCCGCGCTGCACAGGGCGTTTGGTGTTGCTAACGAACCAGTTAATCGCGGGCTCAGCAGCCCCACTCGGCTTCGCCCGGCTGGGCAAAATACTGTCGGGAGCTTGCCCGCTCGCTGGTCATCGATTCCAGTTCAAGCAGCGCCAACCGCGCAGCTGCCACCAACCGGCTTTTCTCGGTCTGAGGAACTTCTTTCCACGATCCACGCTGAGAACCTCGATTGCTCGGCGTCTCGGGCGTCAGCGCCTCGTGATAGTGATGGAAAAGCTCGGCCAACCGCTCCGGCGCTATTTCATGAATCCACATATCTTTGATCTCCATGAACCTGCTCATTGTGTGGGACACTTTCTCAGCCTCAGCCCCAGAACGATTGGACACGCAATCTCGCAAAGTTCGAATAAAGGCTCCATAAAATGTTCATAAAGACAGGAATTAATAACTGCAGTCAGGATTCAGACGCCAGGTTCAAAGCGGTACCCAACCCAAGGCTCGGTGAGAAGATATTTCGGCGAGGAGGGATCGGACTCAATCTTTTTGCGCAACTGGCCGATGAAAACGCGCAGGTATTCTGGCTGTTCGACGCTATTCGCGCCCCAGATGGCCGCTAGCAGGGTTCGATGCGTCACGACTTTTCCCGGACGCCGCGCCAGATACAGCAGCAAGTCAAATTCCTTCGGCGTGAGATGAACTTCGTGTCCCGCGACTTTCACTGATCGCGCATCCAGATCGATGCAAAAGTCTCCGGCCGTAATCGCACAGGACTTTTCCTCGGCCGCCGGCGTCCGCCGCAACTGCGCCCGAATTCGCGCCAGCAATTCATTCATGCTGAACGGCTTGGTCACGTAGTCATCGGCGCCGGCGTCCAACGCTTCTACCTTCGAGCGATCCTGTCCACGCACCGAAAGCACGATAATCGGCACTTGCGACATCTGCCGTATTTGCCGGCACAGGCCTACCCCATCAAGATTCGGCATGGCCAGGTCCGTTACTACCACGTGTGGCGTCCAGTTCTTCATCAACTCCAGCGCCATCTCCCCATCATTGGCCACGCGGATGTCATAGCCCTGCGCGGAAAGCGTAGTCCGCAGCACGCGCGTAATCTGCGGCTCGTCATCCACCACTAGAATCCGCCGGTGATCGTTGTTCATCTTCTTTTCGTCAATCGCGTTCGCCAATCTCGCTCGTCAATCCTGCTTACCGCATTTCCTGGGTCACGATGTGCACATCCACCGCAGGGGTATCGCGCAGAAACTTGTGAATTGCAGATAGATAGAAATATCTTTTCCATCCCTTGGTCGCCGACCGGCCGAAGACAACTTGCGTAATGTGATTCTCGCGCACAAACTCAGCGACCTTTTCCGCAACGATTTTGCCCTCGCTCTTCACGACTTTCGCCCCCACGCTCTCCGCGAAGCGGATATTGTCAGCCAGCGTTCGCTGGTTCTCATCGCTCTCGTCCGCGCCAGTATCCACGTAGAATGCATACAGATCGCCATCCATGGCCTGGGCCATGCGCGCGCCCCGCGCGATCAAATACTGAGCCGCCGGATTCGAGCTAAAGCATATGGCAATCCGCTCCCGCACTTGCAGCAGCTGGCCATCTTCGTTCTTTAGCTCCGAAAGCGTGCGGTCGACCGCTTGCGTGACCTGCCGCAGGGCCAACTCGCGCAGCGCCACCAGGTTTGTACTGCGGAAGAAATTTGCCAGCGCACGCTCGACTCGCTCCAGTGGATAAATATCTCCACGCTTCATGCGCGTTTGCAGCGCTTGCGGAGTGAGATCCGCCATTACAATTTCGCCCGCGCGCCGAATCACCCAATCCGGCACCGTCTCCCGCACCTGCACCCCGGTCAGGCTGCGGATCGTCGGCGCCAGGCTTTCGATGTGTTGCACATTCAGGGTGGAAAGAACGTCGATACCGGCATCGAGCAGTTCGAACACATCTTCATAGCGCTTTGCATGCTTGCTGCCTTCAATATTGGTGTGGGCCAGTTCGTCCACCAGCACAACGTGCGGCTTGCGCGCCAGAATGGCGTCCACATCCATCTCTTCAAAAATCGTCGACTTGTATTCCAGCTTCTTCCGAGGAACCGATTCCAGCCGCGACGAAAGTTCCACGATCGGCTTGCGCCCGTGAGTCTCCACTATGCCGATCACCACTTCTTCGCCCCGGCTCGCCCGGCGCACGCCTTCGCTCAGCATGGCGTAAGTCTTGCCCACCCCTGGAGCGTAGCCCAGGAACAGCTTGAACACAGCCGGCCGCTGGGTGGTGTCCACTTCCTTGAGCCATTCTTCGGGAGTCTTGGGCATCGCCGTTATTCTCCACGTCGGAGCAGAAATTGTCGAATCTGGACGAAAGCAGGTTTCAAGGTTTCAGAGTTTCAAGGTTTCAAAATCAATTTCGCCTTGAAACCTTGAAACTCTGAAACTTTGAAACCCTGATTCCGGTTACAATCGTGCCCGTGAAAACCCGCTGGCCACAGCACCTGCTCCGCTATGCCGCCTGCCTCGTAGCCGCCGAATTCGTAGCTCAAGTTTACCGGCACGTTGCGCGTGTAAATCCAACCACCGTGGCTTTGACATTTCTGCTGATGGTTCTGTGGGTGGCGGCCTATTGGGGATTTCGCTTCTCGGTTTTTCTTGCCCTCATCGCCACGCTCGCCTTCAACTATTATTTTCTTCCCCCCGTCGGGACCTTCACCGTCGCCGATCCACAGAACTGGGTCGCACTGTTCGCTTTCCTGGTAACTGCCGGAATCGCCAGCCAGCTCGCTGACCGCGCCCGCCGCCAAACCGCAGACGCCAATCAGCGCCGCCGCGACGTGGAACGCCTCTACGCTTTCAGCCAGCGCCTGCTTGCCACCGACAACGTAGCCGAATTACTGAATGCGATTCCCGCGTATGTGTGCGATGGATTCGGCGCCAAGGCTGCCGCCATCTACTTGCTCAGCACGCAGCAGGTCTATCGCACCGACCCCAAAGCAACTTGGCTGGCTCTGCAGGACCTGCAAATGGTCAGCTCACGCGGCGAGCCAGTCATTGATTCCCAGCGCGGAATTTCTCTGACTCCTCTGCACCTGGGAACGCGCACCACCGGAGCCGTGGGCATTGCCGGACCAGCGCTCTCCCGCGCCACTCTCGAAGCCCTGGGCAGCATGATCGGCATCGCCATCGAGCGCGCCGGAGCCATGGAAAAACTCTCGCAGACTGAGGCCGCGCATCAAAGCGAGAATCTGCGCGCGGTCCTGCTTGATTCCGTGACTCATGAGCTGCGCACACCTCTTACTGGGATCAAGGCCGCTGTCACTGGCCTGCTCTCGGAATACAATCTCGACGAAGCGCAGCGGCGCGAGTTGCTGACAGTGATCAATGAGGAAACCGATCGCCTCGACCGTCTGGTGGGCGAAGCTACGGAAATGGCCCAGCTCGATGCGCACAAAGTCGAACTCCATATGGCGCCGGTGGATATCGCTTCGGTGATCGATTCCTCCGTGGAAGAGTCGAAAACGTTTATAGGACAGCATCCGCTCGAAGTGCACGTGGCTCCCTCGCTGCCCAAGGTGCGGGTGGATTCCGACCGCATTGCAGAGGTACTGAAGCAGCTACTGGAAAACGCCGCCAAGTATTCTCCGCCGACCGCGCCCATCACGATTACCGCCGAGCAAAAAGGAGACCGAGTCGTCACCAGTGTCACCGATCACGGACACGGCATTGATGATTTCGAGCAGTCGCTGGTTTTTGACAAGTTCTACCGCGGCCGTGATCAGCGCTATAGCGTGCAAGGTACGGGTATGGGACTGGCCATCGCCAAGGCCATCGTGGAAGCCCACAACGGCGTTGTCGGGGTCACCAGCCAACTCGGCAGAGGATCGGTCTTTTCTTTCGAACTGCCCGCGGCCTGAGCGAACGAGGATCAGTTCTTCAGCTTCGGCCGCTCGCAAGTATCCACAATTTTCGTCGGATCGATCGCGTCCTTATCCACTTGCTCTTCCAGAATCTTTCCATCTTTCCCAATCAAAAAGTTCACCCGGCGCGCGGCTTTGTACTTATCCACGTAAATTCCGTATTCCCGAGTAACCTCTCCGCCCCAATCACTCAGCAGGGGAAACGTAACTCCAATTTGGTCGGCGAATGCTTTGTCGGCGAATGCGCTATCCATGCTCACACCCAGGACCTGGGTGTCGGCAGCTTCCAGCCTTTGCAAGTCTTGCTGGAGGGCCTTCATCTGCTTGGTTCAACCGCCGGTAAAGGCGAAAATGAAAAACGCCACCACCACGTTCTTCTTCCCGCGGTACTGGCTCAAGGAAACGGCCTTCAGATCGTTTCCATCGAAATATTTCAGCGTGAAATCCGGCGCCATGTCGCCCACCTTGGGCATAGCGATCGACGCGCCCTCTGGTTGCTTGCTTTGCGCCGCTGCCGGGGCTGCGCCCGCGACGGCCAGCGCGCCGGCAAGCAGCAAGGCTGCCAACATATTGGGTAGTTTCTGCTGCATTACGATCCTCCTGCTCGAATGATAGCGTATTCCGCGGCCGAAGCACCGCGCGGTTGAGCGAACGATTTCTCATCGAGCGGCTAATCAGTATCTCTCCTTGCACCTCCCGCATTGCCGAAAGTAAGCGCAACCAGTAAATTCAAGGCAGACCACGGTTACACCGACCGACGATCATTCGATGCCGCTTGCCACGCTGAACGATATCTACTTCGCCGCGACCGAGCGCAATCTCGACCGTGCCATGCTCTACCGGGAGGCGGGAAAGTGGCTGCCCATCTCGTCTTCAGACCTACGCCGCAACGTTGCAGGAACCGTTCGCGCACTGCAGAGGTGGGGCGTGCAGAAAGGCGACCGGGTCGCCATTCTCAGCGAGAACCGGCCGGAATGGTCGACGGCCGACTTCGCCATCCTGCTGCTCGGCGCCGTCACCGTTCCGGTTTACGCCACGCTAACCCCGGAACAAACCGCTTATACTCTGCGCGACTCGGGCGCCAGCATCGTTTTCGTTTCCACCGAACTTCAACTGCGAAAGATCCAGACGATCCTCTCGCAGACGCAAGTCAAAAGAATCGTAGTCATGGATCGCGTCCAAATCCCTGGGGATTTGTCTGTAACGTGCGCGCTTATGGATCAGTTCATGAGCCGGGGGCCCAGCGCTCTCGACCCCCAAACCGAATCGATCGCCCGCTCCGTTCAGCCCGACGATCTTGCGACCATCATCTACACCTCCGGTACCACAGGAACGTCGAAGGGCGCGATGCTGACTCACGGCAACATTGCGTCGAACATCAATTGCTCTTTGCTCGGCTTCAATATGCACCCGGGGTTGCTTAGCATTTCGTTTCTTCCGCTTTCGCACGTCACGGCGCGCCATGTAGATTTTTCCATGCTTTACCACGGCGTAACTCTCGCCTACTGCCCCTTCATGGAGAACCTTACTGAAACCTTCCTCGAAGTACGTCCCTCGTTGTGCGTGTCCGTGCCCAGAGTCTATGAAAAAATCTACGCCAAGACCGAAGCGAAGGCGCGCGGATTCGCCAGGCGCGCCATCTACCGCTGGGCGTTGTCGGTGGGCCGCGCCAACAAACGCGCAATTCTTGACGGACGAATCCCCACCGCGGCCAGCTGGAAACTGGCCAACCATCTAATCTTCTCGAAAATCCGCGAGGGGCTGGGAGGCCGGGTCGAAACTTTTATCTCCGGAGGCGCGCCTCTGGGCCGCGAATTAGCCGAATGGTTCGCGACCGTTGGCATCCGCATTCATGAGGGCTACGGCTTGACCGAAACTTCACCGGTGATCGCCGTTAACACGCCTGTGAACCATCGCATCGGCACGGTGGGCAAAACTCTTCCCAACCTCGAGGTGCGCATCGCCGAGGACGGCGAGATTCTGGTGCGCGGCCCCTCCGTGTTCAAGGGATACTGGAATCGTCCTGAAGAAACTCAGAATGCCTTCCAGGACGGCTGGTTCAAGACCGGGGACATTGGCCAGATCGATGCCGACGGATATCTTTCTGTCACAGATCGCAAGAAGGAACTCATCAAAACCTCAGGCGGCAAGTTCATTGCCCCGCAACCGATCGAGAATTCCATGAAGCTCAATCCCCTGGTCGGAACGGCAGCCATCATCGGCGACAAGCGCAAGTTTGCCTTTGTCATCGTCTCGCCGAACTTCACCATGCTGGAAGACTGGGCTCGCGTCAACGATGTCGCTTTTTCGTCGCGCACCGAACTCGTCGCCCACCCGAAAGTCCAGGCGCTTTACGAGGGAATTGTGGAGGAGGTAAACCAGAATCTGGCACGATTCGAAAAGCTGAAACGCGTCTTGCTAGTCTCCGAAGAATTCACCGCCGACAACGGCGCTCTCACGCCAACGCTAAAACTGCGCCGCCGCATCATCGAAGAACGCTATCGCCGCCAGATCGACGAACTCTACGCCCAGGCGGACGCCGCAACCACGTCGTAACATGGGAAGCATTGCGGAGCCGGTGCGACAGCCGCGGCTTCCGTCGCGCCCGCCTCGACGCTCGTCACCGGATTCGCGCCGAAGCGTTTACAATGAAAGTGTCATGAATGATCCCCTAGTAATCGCCGGCCGTTCTTTCCGCTCCCACCTGATCGTGGGCACGGGAAAATATAAATCCTTCCAGGAAACGGCACGCGCACTCGAAGCCAGTGGCGCCGAAATGGTCACCGTGGCCGTACGTCGCGTGAACCTTGACCGCAGCAAGGAGTCCCTGCTCGACTACATCGACTCAAAGAAGTATTTTTTACTGCCTAATACTGCCGGATGCTACAACGCCGACGAAGCGATCCGCGCGGCGCGCCTGGGCCGCGAGGTCGGCCTTTCGGACTGGGTGAAGCTCGAAGTGATCGGCGACCAGGCCACGCTGTACCCGGACGTGCAAGCCACGCTCGAAGCTACGCGCGTGCTGGTGAGTGAGGGCTTTACGGTTCTGCCCTACACCTCCGACGACATCGTCTACGCCAAACGTCTGGTGGAGGCTGGTGCGGCCGCCGTCATGCCGCTCGGCGCGCCCATCGGCAGCGGTATGGGCATTCAGAACCAGGCCCATATCCGCATCCTGCGCGAGATGATCACTGGCGTGCCCCTGATTGTGGACGCGGGCGTAGGCACGGCTTCCGATGCAGCGATCGCGATGGAACTGGGTGCCGATGCCGTCCTCATGAACACCGGCATCGCGGCTGCGCAGGATCCTGTGCTGATGGCCGAAGCTATGCATCACGCGGTGCTGGCCGGGCGTCAGGCCTACCTCTCAGGCCGCATGCCGAAAAAACTCTACGCTACAGCCAGTTCCCCGCTCGAAGGCGTAGTTCGGTAGCGCCGGCGGCCCGCCGACTGCTCTCAAGTCCGATACGACTGCAATAACAAAGGGGCGGCCGCAGCCGCCCCAGTGTTTATCCAATCTCGCTCAGAGCATCTTCACGCTTTCCACATGAATGGAATCGTTGGTCACGATGCCCGTCACGGCTACATGGTGTCCGGCATGACCCTTCAGAGCGTCCTGGTTATCCACAGCCAGAACTTTCTGGTCGCCGTCGGTGACGATCACCATCTTCTGCCCCGCGGCCACGCATTTCTGGGCGCACGCCGCACCGCTGGCGCTCGCCATTTTCACGCCGCATTTTGCGTCGCTCACCCATCCGTTCACGGTCGTGCTTTTGCCCATGTTGTCAAATGCGAAGGCTGTTAGGGCAAACACGAAACAAATCGCAAGACAAAGCATAAGAACTTTTCTCATGGCCGGTTTCTCTCCTCTTTGATGTTCCGCTTGCGGCCCAGCCGCAGGTTATGGAAGGAATTCTAATCGCAAGCCCGGCAGCAATTCAACGCACCGGCCATTGATTAACGTCCCGAACTATACCACAGCGAAACCTCTCGATTGTCACGCGGTTGTACATTGCAGAGGGATCACTGGCGCACGGCGGCAGAGAGCTTACCGCTTCGCCGAGCGGGAGGGAGGCGGCGGCAGATTTGCCGGAGCCGGCGGGACATACACATACTCCCCGGGACGCGCATAGCGCAACTGCTCGCGGGCTTCCTTCTCAATTGCTTTTGCGTCTGTCTTCAGTGCCTGAATCTTCTGCGTATAGAGTCCGTTCTCTGTCTGTTCTTGCGCGATCTGTTTCTTCAGCGATTCATATTCCATCCGCTTCTGTTTGTACACCATCATGCCGTTGGCGCCGAGCATCACATGCGCGAACAGCAAAACGGCGAGCGCGGCGACCGTGATCGTAGCAATGCGCCGCCGCAAAACGTACACTCGCGTAGCCAGAGGACGCACGCTTAACATCCACGACGCGGCCAGCGCCTCAGCCTGCGGCGCCTTTCCGACGACAGCACGAAGCCCGTCTTGCGGACTGGGAAATCGCCGAATTCTTGGAGTATTCTTTACTCGAAAATCCATTGCTTGTGGCCACCCCAGACAAACTTCGCGGATCGAACCTCAGCCTTTCAGTGGACTTCTACTCAGCTCATCCGTCAAGCGGAAGTTCTTCCCGATGGGGCAGCAGGAACCAAGTTGGTTATAGCGGGAAGTTTTTACTCCCGGAGTGCTAACCTCTGAGCTGCGTTCTCTGACTGCTGGCCGCCGGTAGACAAGCACGCGATTTTATATGACCGACAAACGAATCGTCCTCACCACCGCCTCCTCAGAAGAAGAGGCCCAGAAGATTGCACGCCATTTAGTCGCGCACCGACTGGCCGCCTGCGTCAACATCGTCCCCCAGGTTGCGTCAATCTACCGTTGGCAAGGCAAAGTCGAAGAAGCTCGCGAATTGCTCTTAATGGTCAAAACAACAGCCGCTGCCTTTAGTCAGGTGTGTGCAGCGATCGCAGAGCTTCACTCCTACGAACTTCCGGAATGCATCTGCCTGACGATTGAAGACGGATCTCCCGCCTATCTGCAATGGATCGCAGAATCTGTGCCTGCAGGAGGCTCCCATGAGTAATTCCCGCCAGCGTTGTGGGGAAGGCTACTGGCTCGATCCTAGTTGCGTGCTTAGCTGATGGACGGCGGAGACGTCGAAAAAGCTGGATAGATCGGCGTGGCCAGCCAGAGTGTCGCGCTGCTTGCCTTCCACTAGAATTTTCACTCGAAGAATGCCCGGAAGGTTCGCGGAGAGCGTCTCGATCAATGATGCCACGGTGAGTTCTTCGGAGAGCACGCCTGAACGGTGGCCATCGGCGAAAGCCGCATTGATGTCGATCACGGCGAGTCCGGGATCGACCAGGTAGACGCCGCGGATATCAGACCCCTGCGGCAAAGGGTGAGGCGAGGCCTTGTCCAGGTATAACGCAAGCAGAGACCGCAGCAATTCCTCAGCGCGCTGCTGGCGAACCGAGGGCAGCGGGATACGGGCCGACTGCGCGAGCAGAACGCCAGTATCGTCATACGCCACAAACAGCGTCACTTGCTCGGTGGCCCCGGCCACGGGAGGCCCTACAGGGCGGCTGTCTAGCGAAACCGCAGGACCTGCGGCCGCGCGTCCCCGCATGCGCCACGCGTAAAGGCTCATGCCCAGTACGGCCAGCAGCAGCACCGAGATCGCGATGAAAAGATGGCGTGGAATCATGCTTGGCCAATCATTGATTCGTTAGTCATTTTTCTGCGCGATACGCTCTGCGCGATCGTGTTCTGTGCGGTCATGATTTGCCCGGTATGGTTTGCCCGGTCATGGAGCGGCTCCCAACTGGTTGCGAATGTCTGCGATTCCGTTCGCGACGCCGACGGCAACGAGTTGCTGGTAGTCCGGCGACATAAGTTGCGAAACATCGGACCCCAGCGGGGCAACCTCGACCGCGATGGCGGCCGTCACGACGTTATTCAACGGGCGGAGCGGCGCAGTAAGAGTGCGCACGGCAACCTGTTGATTTTTTAACTCGGCCGCCACACTCGCAGCGGTCGCTTGACTCAGTGGGATGGAAGACGATTGAGCCGTCGTCCAGGAGCGGAACGGACCGCGATCATCCTCGCCGCTGTAAGGCAGCATCGCGGTGTAGAGGCGCACGCCATGGCCGTTCGACGCCGCATGCAGGGCCACATAGACAGCGGCGTGGGTGGTATTTGCGTAAAAAGCACGGTCATCAACCGACACCGTTGCGTCGGAGTCGCGCAGAACGAGCGTGGAGATTCCGCGATTCTCCAGCTCCTGGCGCAGACGACGGGCGAAGGCAACCGTTACATCCTTTTCTGCCAGCGTGGAACTGAGCGCTTCGCCGCGGTCATTTCCGCCGTGGCTGGCGTCCACAACCGCGAAGTAACGGCGCGAGCCCGAACTCGATGGTTTAGGCGTCGGCGGCTGAGTCGCTGCACTGTTTTGCGGAGCTGCAGCCGCCCCGGCGGCTGACGTTTGCCCGGGTGTGCTCGCCACCGGCGCAGCGGCCGCGGGAACGGGCGTTCCGGCTGTAGCGGCAGCGCTTTCAGTTTTTACCGGTAAGAGTGTGATGGTCCTGCCATCGTGGCTGAAGCTGGCGATAAGCGGGATGGTTGCGCTGACCGTGATCTGGGCTGCGCCGTTGCCCTCCGAATAGGTGGCCTCGGGAATGGTTTTGCTGCCGAAAGTAAGCACAGTGGAGGCTGGCGCGGTAACCGGTTCGTGGCTGAATGTCATGCGCAGTTTTCCCGGCTCAGTCGCAACGGACGGATTCACTGGCGCGGTGAAACGAAACACCAGATGCGAAGGGTTTTCTGGAGGCACTGAGGCGGTGAAGTGAGTCGCGATGTTGCCGATGAAAAGACGTCCGGACTCCTGGTGCAAAGTTGCGGGGCCACCCAGAAAGCGTGGCAGGAGCGAACCAAGCGAGCCTAGCGGGACCAGGCCGCGTCCGTTTTCCATGAGGAATTTCCCGGTGAGGTCGGCGTCGCGTCCCTGGACCCGGGCGTGGGTATGGCCAACAGTAAATTCGCCGAGGATGTTATTGTAGTGGATGCGCCAGCGTGGCGGGTCGAGTTTCGCGCTGACTGTTCCCAGCGGATCCAGCAGTTCCAGCAAACCAATGTACTCATGCCCTTGCCGCTGCACGATGGGCAAGGAATAGTTGGCAGCGGTGGAGTAGACGGCGAGATGCTTTTCGGGAGCCGCACCAGAAACCAGCAGCCCAGCAAAAAACAAGAGGATGCAGACTGCAGCTCCGCCGCTTCGCCATCCGCGAATCGACTGCCCGCCAGAGTGCCTAAAAATCCCTGTTCTAGTCGAGCGCATAGATTGTCAATCCGCTTAGGAGCTTCGGGTAGAAGTCAGTAGATTTCTGCGGCATCACCTCACCGGCAAAGGCAATGTCACGGACCTGTGCCATGCGGCAGGGATTCATCAGAAAAGCGATGTCGGCGTGAGTGTCTGCCGCGCCAAGCACTCGCGACAAAGCTTCACCGGCATCGCGGACGTAAGAAATATTCTCCTGATTGCGGATCGATTCTTCCGACAGGTTCAATACTCTCTCCAGCAAACACTTATGCAATTGCACCACATCAAGAGCCTGCTGGCGGAGAGAAAAGCCAGCGAAGATTTGTGGCGCGTTCGGGTTGGGATGGTGCAATAGGAATGCCCGGTTCGCAGTGACAGCGAGAATGGATGTTCCGGTTCGCCCCGACTCCCGCAGGATCACGGTAGCGCGGGGAGCGTCGAGCGCGGCATCAACCTCATCGATGTCGAAGAAAGCTCGGGCCGAGCTGCGGAATTTCTCTTCTGAGAAGGATGCGAGGCCATGCACCACCCGATGTGTCGGCAGAATCAGCAGACCGGGGCTGTTCATGTTAACAAAAGTCATCATGACGAACTCGTAAGGCGCTGCACCGGAATCCGGTGCCGGGGCGGAAGATTCGGAGGCACGGCGTTCGTTGCGGTAGGTGAGGGCGGTTTCGTAACGATGGTGGCCATCGGCGATGATCAGTTTCTTATCACGCATCGCGTCCCGGATCGCGCTGACCGCATTTGGATCCGAGACTTGCCACACGCGGTGAGTAACGCCATATTCATCCGTCACGGAAATATCCGGATCGGCATTGGTGGCGAGCAACGATTCGACTTGACCTGAATCCTCGTAGAGCATGAAGATCTGTCCGAAATGAGCCCGCGTGGCACGAAGCAGGTCGAGGCGGTCGGCCTTGGGCTTGGCCAGAGTTTGCTCATGCCGGAAAACGACGCCAGCCGAGTAGTCCTCGATGCGTCCCAGACCGATAAACCCCCGGCGTTCCAGTTCATTGGTTGAACCGGGCGAAGAACCGGGCAGCGTGAAGCGCTGCGAATAAACATAGACCGAAGGATCCGAATCCTGGCGCAGAATGCCTTCCCGGCGCCAGTCGCGAAAATACCCCGCGGCCCTGGAATATACATTGTTCACTGCATTGTCATTTTCTTGCCGCCGCCCAAGAATGATGCGCACGAGGTTATGCGGACTGGCCTCATAATAACGACCCTGCAGCTCGGGAGTGATCTTGTCATAAGGTTGAGTGACGACCCGGGCAGGGGATGCTTGCCGCGGATCGTAGCGAAACGCGCGAAAGGGATGAATGTCAGCCATGGAAACTAATGATTGTAACAAGGTGGGAATTGGCGTTCGGTTCCGGAGTTCACCGGATTGGGACCAGTTGCCCGAAATAGGGCGCAGATTCGGGATTATCGCAAGCATTTGACAAAAAAAACCGCGGTCCCATGAGCCAAGCTGTGATACTATCGCGGCCAAATGAGGTGCTTATGGCCCTCCTGGATGGGCGCCGGCTCTCTCGCCCCAAGGCCCTAGGTCGGAATTCAGCGCGGAAATTAGTTCGAAACTCTCGCCCGGTTCGACCCTGGAACCCAGCTTCTGTCCCGCTGCGCCGAACCACCGTACCTTGTCTCATGATTTTGCTTCTCGCGCTTGCCGTAGTCTGCGGCTCGCCCCTGCCAGCTTTCGCGCAGGCGGAGGTCAACGATGTCCACATCCAGCCCCGCGAAGTGGAAAAAAGGAAAACCGAAGAGGTCGCCACCCAGAGCATGGTCTCGCCGTCCCTGAATACTCGCGTGCGCCCCCTGAAAGTGGACGTAGATTTGGTTCTTGTCCCGGTCACGATCACCGATCCCATGAACCGCCTGGTCACGGGGCTTGAGAAAGAGAACTTTGAGCTTTTTGAAGGCGGCTCTAAAGAGGAGATTAAGTCTTTTTCCAGTGAAGACGCTCCGGTCTCGCTGGGAGTGATCTTCGATTCCAGCGGAAGCATGAGCAGCAAGATGGACCGGGCCAAGGACGCAGTGATGGAGTTTTTCAAGACCGCGAACCCGCAAGATGAATTCTTCATGATCACGTTCTCCGACGAGCCCGAGGTAATCAACGATTTCACCAGTTCGGTGGATGACATCCAGGGCAAACTCGTGTTTACGGTGCCGCGCAGGCGGACAGCCCTGCTCGATGCCATCTACATGGGCATCACAAAAATGAGGGAAGCGAAGTACGCCAAGAAGGCTCTTCTGATCATCTCTGATGGAGGCGACAATCATAGTCGCTACACCGAAAATGAGATCAAGGCTTTGGTAAAAGAAGCGGACGTAATGATCTATGCCATCGGCATTTACGACCGGTATTTTCCCACCGAGGAGGAGCGCCTGGGTCCGGCGCTGCTGGGCGAGATCACGGAACTGACCGGTGGACGCGCCTTTACCGTCGAGAATCCTAACGACCTGGCCGATGTCGCCACCAAGATCGGTGTCGAACTGCGCAATCAGTATGTGCTGGGGTATCGTCCCAAAATAGTGGTGCGGGACGGTAAATGGCGTAAGATTAGGGTGAAGCTATTGCCCCCGAAAGGATTGCCGCCACTCCGAGTGTATGCCAGGACCGGATATTACGGGCCCCAGGAATAACCGGGCCAGGAGCTTCTTTCGTGTTCTAAGCTACGCGATCTGGGCCGCAATCGCAGTCGCGGTGCTCACGCAGACTTTTGCCGGACAGCCGGCTGCGACCCCTTCCAACTTCCAATCTCAGACCGTTCAGCCCTCATCGACACAATCCCAACCCAGCCAGCCTCAGTCGCCCGCACCCACGCCTGCGTCGCCACCCGCTGGTTCAAACCAGCAGCAGCCCTCCGCGGAAAACGGAACCTTTGTCATCCGCAAGGATGTCGACGAAGTGCTGCTGCACGCCACCGTGGTCGACGACAAGCAGCATATTGTTACCAGCCTCGACCGCAGCAACTTCTCCGTATTCGAAGATGGAAAACCGCAGACGATCATTTCCTTCCGGCATGAAGACATTCCCGTTTCCATGGGAATCGTGATCGACAATTCCGGTTCGATGCGCGAGAAGCGGGCCAAAGTGAACCAGGCCGCGCTGAACCTGGTGCGGGCGAGCAATCCGCAGGATGAAGTGTTCGTGGTCAATTTCAACGACGAATATTATCTCGACCAGGACTTCACCAACGACCTGCTGAAACTCAAAGAAGCGTTGGAGAAGATCGATGCCAAGGGCGGAACGGCGCTCTACGATGCGGTGGAAGCCTCGGCGGCCAACTTCAAGTATGCCAGGCTGGAGAGGAAGGTTTTGTTCGTGGTGACCGATGGCGAGGACAACGCCAGCCGGGACAGCCTGGAACAGACAGTGAAGCACTTGCAGGAGGAAAACGGCCCATCGGTATATGCCATCGGGCTCCTCGGCGATGAAGAACATCCCAAGCGTGCGCGGAAAGCCCTGGAGATCATCGCACAACGAACCGGTGGACTTGCCTTTTTTCCCGCCACTCTCGACGAGGTAGATGAGATCAGCCGGCAGGTGGCCCACGACATCCGCAATCAATACACCATTGGCTACAAACCCACCAATCCCCGAGCCACCGGCGGCTTCCGGGAGATCCGTGTCGAGGCCAAGGCCAAAGGACACAAAAAGCTTATTGTGCGAACCAAGAGCGGCTACTACGCGGGCCTGCAGCCTACGCGCACGGAGACCAAGTAATCGACGCGTCTTTTCACTAAACCAGCTTCCGGCTCCACTCAGCCCGATTTTGGGAATTTTCAGTGGCCCGTATCGAAGGGGATGCTTGCTTCGACGACGGTCCGCGAGTGGCTGGGAGCATAGATCCATTGCTTCACGGCAGAGATTGCAGACTCACCCAAAATGGGGTTGCCTCCCAGCAATTGGACGTCTTCGACGCTGCCTTTCGCTGAGATGGTCACACGCAAGCGCACGATCCCTCCGATGTTGAGCCGCCGGAGAGTCTCCGGGTATTCCGGCGCGACCCGGGTGATTAGCGTTCTTTGGGCGCTATCTCCAGCATGAGTGACGGCCAGAGTCTTCACGCCTTCCGAGCTGGTTTCTGCACTCACATATCCGATCGCACCCCTCGTTTTAGCGACGTAGGCCACGACTTCGGCGTCCGAGCCCAGCTCTCTTGGCATCGAACCTCTGCCGGTGAATACCAACGCGCGGTAGTATGTCTGCAGATCGTCATCCGTTCTGCCCAGGTACGCCTGCAGGAAGGACTTGTGGACCGGTCCATTCCTCTCCAGCACGGGCTCGACGTGCGTACCGTCGTCGAGTGAGTTCTTCTCCTCCAGAAAAATTCTTCTGATCTCGTCCGCGGAAATTGTGTGCGCTTTAACACCGGAATTGGCAATTACCTTGAAATCGGCGGCGCAAGCATCCGGTGAAATAGATATCGCGAATCCCGCAGCGGCGAGAAGTACTGTCGCGTATTTCATCGCATTCTCCATTGCCGGATCAGAAATTAATTCCAGTCTTGATGACCAAGGCATTAGTGTTGGGCTTGAGTCCCTGCGGATTGTTTACAAGGTAGAAGCCATCCGGGTAATCGCCCGGCAGACCCACACCAGCCATGAAGTGACCCTCGATCTTCAGGTTGAAGAAACGGTTTATGTCGACCCGCCCGGTAACGGTTTTGTCGTTGATGTGCCCGGTTCCGGCCGGCTCGACGTCAGCCAACGGAAAACCAATCCCGTAATGTGAGTAGTAGGAAGCCAGTTGCACACGCTTCACGATCCGATAGGCTCCGCCTACATACCAGGCGTGAATATTCACCTGAAATTCGCTGACGTTCTTAGTTCCGTTATCTTCCCAGGCGCGGCGAAACTCCGCGTCGACCAGCAACCTCTTCCATGAGTACTCACCGTAAACCTGGTTTATCCAATCCGAGTTATCGGAAGCTTGAACCGGGAACGGACCCGAGGGAAGATTTACGGTATACAAGGATGTATAGTTCTGATTCTCGTGGGATGCGCCCATCAGCAGGCCCTTGAGCGGGCTCTGCCAGCGCAGATCGCCCCCATATTGCACCCCGGCGATGCTGCCGAAAGTAATGCCATCACTCTTAAAGAGATAGGCATCTCCGCTGTGTGGGCTGAGGCCGTGGTGGCCGCCATCCGCCGTGTATGAGAGCGTGCCGAATCTGCCGCCCAGACGAATGTCGCCAAACAAATCGCCTCCATCGTGAGCGATGGTGGAGTCACGCAGGTCGATGGGATAGAGGCCTTGGGGTAGCAATGCCCACGGGTGCAGGAAGTCGAGATCCTGAGTATCGGTGTAGAGACCGAGGACGGTCTTGACCCGGCCTGCGCGAACGCCGAACCATGGCCTGAATTTATACTGTGCGAAGGCCCAATCGAGCTCGGGATACCACTTCCCTAATCCACCGAGATTCCGATCGTATAGTTGGGCGCCGATACGGAATTTGTCTGTGAGCTGCGTGGAGGCATTGACTCCGAAATCGGAAAATTCGCCGCTGCCAAAGCCAGAGGTCTCCATGGTCAGCCAGTTGTTGTTGTCGGTATGAACAAATCCTTGGGAGGCAAAACCATGCACCTGAACCGTGCGGTCAAGCAATTTGAATTCCTGCGCCCGCAGCGTGATTTGCCCCGCGAAAAAGCAGACACAGAGAAAAACCGGTCCGAGCATTCGTCGATACATAGGTCTCCGGGAAAGGTTCGCGCCTACTCCGGAAGCATCGGCAAATTGAAGAAAAGCCTGAGCGCAAGGACCATGAGAAGAACAGAACAAATCTAAGATTAAGATGACGACGGTAACGGGGTGAACGAGGACGAGATGGCTTGCTCCATTGACGATTCCACCCTCTGCCCTTACCCTGTAGCGTGCACCTGAAAAACTCCGAAGCCTCTCATCTGGGAGTCGTTGACAACATTACGGATCTCGTCGGCGGAACTCCCATGCTTCGCTTGAAGCGGCTGGTCCCTCCAGGTTCGGCCAACCTCTTCGCCAAACTCGAATACTTGAACCCCGGAGGCAGCGTGAAGGACCGCGCCGCCATCGGAATCATCCGGCGAGCCGAGCAGGAAGGTAAGCTCGCGCCCGGCGGGACCATCGTCGAAGCCACGGCCGGCAACACCGGAATCGGGTTAGCGCTAATTGGTGTGAATCGCGGTTACAAGGTGAAACTGTTTGTGCCGGAAAACTTCTCCCAGGAGAAAGTAACCATCATGCTGGCCCTGGGAGCCGAGGTGGAACGCACTCCGGATGAAGAAGGCATGCAGGGCGCGATCCAGCGTGCCAAAGAACTGGTCGCCGGTGATCGCCATGCGTTCATGGCCGGGCAGTTCGAGAATCCAGCGAATCCCGATTATCACTACGAAACCACCGCTGTGGAACTCTTCGAGCAGATGGACGGAAAGGTCGACGCCGTGATCTTGGGCTGCGGCACCTGTGGAACTTTCACCGGCATAGCACGCTATCTGAAAGAGCACGTGCCCGGAGTGCTGGCGGTTGCCGTGACTACCCAGGGTTCCGTGCTTGGGGGCGGAGCGCCCGGGCCGCATAAAGTAGAAGGAATCGGGAATAACTTCATCCCTGAAACCTTTGACCCGGCAGTGTGTGATGAGGTGATTGCAGTGACGGACGACGATGCCTTTACGACCGTGAAGCGGTTGGCGGCGGAGGAAGGCGTGCTGGCCGGTTCGAGCGGAGGAGCGGTGGTATTCGCCGCTCTGGAAGTAGCGCGCCGTCTGGGCGCGGGCAAACGCGTCGCCACCATTATTCCCGATTCCGCGGAGCGTTACTTGTCAAAAAAGATTTTTGAGGGCGGCATCTAAATCGGCTGTAGAGGGTGTGCATGAAAAGGAACCGAGAAGCCGGATTTGCCACTCGCGCCATTCACGATGGACAAGAGCCTGACCCCCTCACCGGCGCGGTGACGGTTCCGATTTATCCCACCTCCACTTACGTGCAGCAGGGTATCGGCGAGAATAAAGGCTACGAATATTCGCGAGTCTCAAACCCCACCCGGACGCGGCTTGAGCAGAACCTGGCATCGCTCGAAGGTGGCGTAGCTGCTCCCGTATTTGCCAGCGGCATGGCGGCGATCAACGCGGTCGCGAGTTTGCTGAAGTCCGGCGACCACGTGGTCTGCGGTAACGATTTGTATGGCGGCACGCCGCGCCTGTTCAACCAGGTGCTCACGGGATTCGGGCTGGAGTTTTCCTATGTGGATACTTCCGACGCGGAAAACGTGGAGCGCTCCATCCGCAAAAACACGCGCATGGTGTACGTGGAGACTCCAACAAATCCTCTGATGCGTTTGAGCGATCTGGCGGTGATCAGCAACATTTGCCGACGCCGGAAAGTCGAGTTGGTCGTCGATAACACGTTCATGTCGCCCTACTTTCAGCAGCCGTTGGCATTGGGCGCGGACATGGTGCTGCACTCGACCACAAAATTTCTCAACGGGCACAGCGACGGACTAGGTGGCGTGGTGGTATGCAGCACGCACGAGCAAGCCAAGAAGCTGGCCTTTCTGCAGAAGGCCGCAGGGGCGATTCTTTCTCCGTTTGAATGCTGGCTGGTGCTGCGCGGCGTGAAAACGCTGGCCGCACGCATGGAAGTTCACGATCGCAATGGCCGCGTGGTCGCCGAGTTTCTAGCGAGACACAAAAAGGTAAGCAAGGTGTTTTATCCCGGCCTGCCGGATCATCCCGAGCACGAACTGGCAAAGAGACAGATGAGCGGTTTTGGGGCGATGATCACGTTTGAGACTGGATCATTGAAGAACGCCAATAAAATGGTGAAGAAACTGCGGGTGTGCTCGCTGGGAGAGTCGCTGGGTGGAGTCGAGACCTTGATCTCGCATCCGGCCACGATGACGCACGCCGGCTTAGGCGCAAAGGGACGCAAAGCGATCGGTATCACCGACGGTATGGTACGCATCTCGGTCGGCATCGAAGATATCGCCGACATTCTCGACGATCTAGAATCGGGGCTGGCCGAAATCTAGAAGCTTCTTTGCTAGGGAATCGCGCCGTCCTTTAGTCCACCTTTTCCGCCACCCATCGCGAAATTGCTGTTACCATTCTCCGAGGCGCAAATCTCACAGACTCCGCCACTAGCCGGTTTCGCATCCCGGAGATGACAAGCGTTCGCCCGGCCATCAACCCGCGGTATCCATCCCGCGCCACCACTTCCGCATTCATCGGCCGGAGTTTCCTGAACAGCCGCGAATTCTCCGTCCCGGCCCGCTTGGCAAATCCAGTATCGGTAGCGCCCGGACAAAAACAGCTGACCACCACTCCCGATCCCGCCACTTCATTCGCCAGCGCTTCCGAAAACGAAAGCACGTACGCCTTGGTGGCATAGTAAACCGCCATCAGCGGCCCCGGCTGAAAAGCCGCGGTGGAAGCCACATTCATAACCTTCCCGCCGCGCCGCGCCAGCATCGGGGGCAGGAACAACCGCGTCAGATGAGTCAGAGCGGAAATGTTGAGCTGGATCTGTCCCAGAATTTCTTCCTCCGGCATCGCGGCAAACTCGCCAAAACCGCCGAACCCGGCGTTGTTAACCAGAACGTCGATCGACGCGCCCTCGCGCTGCAACTGATCGAAAAGGAATTTAGGCGCTGGCTGCGCAGCCAGGTCAAGCGCCACCGTTTTCACGGTAGCGCCAAACTGGCTCTGCAGTTCAGCGGCAAGCTGGTTCAACTTTTCCGTGCTGCGGGCGACCAGCACCACGTTGTAACGGTCGCGAGCAAACAGCTTGGCCAACTCATATCCAATGCCTCCAGAAGCACCTGTAACAAGAGCAGTTTGAATCTTCGACTCCATAAATTCTCCTGCAATAAATCTTAAACAAAAACTCCGACGGGTTAGTTCCCTCTAACGCTTCGGCTGCGTACAAAAGAAAAAGCGCGGGCGAATTCGCCCGCGCCCGCACACTCGATGACCCTAGACCCCTACCAGCGCCGGCTCCACGCCATAAATCGGATACCACGAAGTGGCAGCCTTTAGCTTGCTGTTAACGTTGTTAATGTTCTTTACGCCTTCAGTCTCCAGCCAGGTGCGGAAAGCAGCGGCACCCTGCTTGGCATAAATCGGAATGCCGTCTTTCCAAGTCGCGCGCCCGCATAGCACGCCATTGAACTTCACCCCAGATTCCCCGGCCAACTCCAGCGTCTCGCTGAACTCGGCATTGCTCACGCCCGCCGAAAGATAGATAAAAGGCTTAGTCGCGACATTCGCTGCTTTGTGGAACAGATCGATCGCCTCTTGCTTCGAATAAGCTTTCTGCCCGGCAAAACACTTTACGCCTTCGACGAACTTCATGTTCACCGGCACCTCCACCTTCAGCACGTCGACCCCATAGCGGTCCTTGCTGAATTCCCGCATGCTCTCAGTGACGATCTGCGGCTTCTTTTTCGCGTAATCCAATCCCTTCTCGTCGGCGCCCTCGTCATATCCAACGAACTCCAAAAAGAACGGAATGTCATTGGCGCGGCACTCGTCGCCAATGCGCTCGACCCAGGCGTGCTTTTTGTCATTCACATCCTTCGGATCGAATGGGGTGTAGTAAAGCAGGATCTTCACGCAATCCGCTCCCGCTTCTTTCAGCCGCCGCGCCGACCAGTGATCAAGCAAATCGCCAAGTCGTCCCGGACCCGTCTTGTCGTATCCTGTCTTCTCATAAGCGAGCAGCAGCCCGGCATTCTTGGCCCGCCGCTTCGAGGCCGGCAATCCCCACTCCGGGTCCAGCAGAATAGCGCTGGCATGGGGCGTCAAAACTTCCGTGACCAGAGTCTTGAATTCCTCCATCATCGCATCGCTGACGTCCCCTCCACCCTTTTCCTTGCTCAGCGATTTCTGCAGCGACCCGCGCTGATCCATTGCCGCTGCGGCAATCACACCGCGCTCATTCGAAACCCTCTTGAGACCTGCCAGTTTGCCAGGGGTAAGCTTCATAGATTCCTCCAAGAATGCAGCTAGATGAGTGCTTTGAAACACTTCATTGTAAACCAAGGGGCCCGAAAGCAGACCCTTACTCGGCCCAGTTCTGTACCTTCAGGCCTCGTACTCGCCGGAACTCCCGCGTGTTGTTAGTAACCAGTGTCAATCCCGCCGCCAGTGCATGCGCGGCGATCCAAAGGTCATTGTTGCCGATCATCTCGCCTTTCGATTCGAGCTCGGCACGAATTTGGCTGTAGGCATGGGCCGCGCCCTTTACAAGAGGCAGAATGGGCAGCAGATCGGTGAGCGCACTCAATCGCGCTAGGGCCTCTGGGCGGCGCTCACTCTTGGCGGCGCCATACAGAAGTTCTCCGAACGTAATGACTGAAATCGCGGCCTCGCCCGGATGTAGTTTGCTAAACCGTCGAGAAACCTCTTCTGGCCTCTTCTGACGGATATAGATGAAAATGTCGGTGTCGAGCAGGAATCGCATCTCCATCACAGCCCCTTGCGCTTCTGAGGATAATCTTTACTGCGGCCTGGGATGTCGAAATCATCAGGCAGACCCGCGATAAGCTCGAACGCCCGCGCAAGCGTCTTATCTTTCTCGCGCAAAACAACTTCCCGTCCGCGACGGAAGATCTCCACTTCCCTGGCTTTGAAGCGAAACTCCTTTGGCAAGCGAACCGCTTGGCTGTTGCCCGA
Organism: Candidatus Sulfotelmatobacter sp.; assembly: GCA_049673585.1. Classification (GTDB taxonomy): domain Bacteria; phylum Acidobacteriota; class Terriglobia; order Terriglobales; family Acidobacteriaceae; genus Sulfotelmatobacter. The sequence goes on from JBATXV010000017.1 coordinate 342,861, forward strand.
GCGAAACACCTTGGCGATGGTCATCGATATCCTCACGTATATACGGTAAGTATACACCAGAGCAAAAAGTTTCCCAATGGAACCAAGTTATCATCCAACTGTTATCGTAGTATCAGCAATTCACTTGCGACGAAAGGTGCGAAACCCTATGCCCATCGCAACCATCAATCCCGCCACCGGCGAGGTAATCGAAACTTTCCAACCTCTTTCCGCTGCGCAGATCGAGCAAAAGCTCGCGCTGGCAGTCACCGCTTTCCACGCCGAGCAAAAAACTCCCTTCGCCGAGCGCGCCGGCCGTATGCGCAAGGCGGCCGACATCCTCGAACGCGACAAAGACAAGTTCGCTCATCTGATGACGCTCGAAATGGGCAAACCCTACAAAGCCGCCATCGCCGAAGCCATGAAGTCCGCCGGAGGGTGCCGCTATTACGCCGATAACGCAGAGAAATTTCTGACCGATGAAGTCATCGAAACCGGCGCCAAGAAGAGTTTCATCCGTTACCGTCCCATCGGCCCGATTCTCGCCGTGATGCCCTGGAACTTCCCTTTCTGGCAGGTCTTCCGCTTCGCCGCTCCCGCTCTCATGGCCGGCAACGTCGGACTGTTGAAGCACGCCTCGAACGTTCCGCAATGCGCGCTAGCGATTGAAAAGATTTTTCTCGAAGCTGAATTCCCTGAGGGCGCCTTTCAAACTCTACTGATCGGCTCACAACAGGTAGACGCAATCTTGAACGACCCGCGCGTTGTCGCGGCCACGCTCACCGGAAGCGAGCAGGCAGGAATACAGGTTGGAGTCGCCGCCGCGAAGCGCATCAAGAAAGTCGTGCTCGAGCTCGGCGGCAGCGACCCTTTCATCGTCATGCCCAGCGCCAATCTCGACGCCGCCGTCGCCACCGCGGTCGAGGCTCGCGTCATCAATAACGGACAGTCATGCATCGCCGCCAAGCGTTTCATCATCGCCGAGTCCATCGCCGCCGAGTTCGAGCGCAAGTTCGTGGACCGCATGAAGAATCTCCGCGTGGGCGATCCCTTCGATGAAAAAACTGAACTGGGTCCGCTAGCCACAGCCGACGCCGTCACTTCCCTCGATGCCGACGTCCAGAAAACCGTGCAAGCCGGCGCCAAGTTGCTAACCGGAGGCCATCCCCTGAAGCAGCCTGGCAACTACTACGCTCCGACAGTTTTGACCGACATCCCGAAGGATTCGCCCGCTTACCGTGAAGAATTTTTCGGTCCGGTCGCGTCGCTGTTTCGCGTCAAAGGTATTGATGAAGCCATCCGGCTCGCCAACGACAGCCGATTCGGCCTCGGCGCCAGCGCCTGGACCACCGACGACCGCGAGCGCGAGCGTTTCATCAACGAACTCGAGTCCGGCATGGTCTTCATCAACAAGATGGTTGCCTCCGACCCCCGCATTCCTTTCGGCGGCGTCAAGCAATCCGGACACGGCCGCGAACTGGCCGCCAACGGGATCCGCGAATTCATGAATATCAAAACGGTTTCGATTGCTTGAATTTCGAACTGGCAGCTAGCGAGGCACGGCTTCTTGCGTAGTGTTCTGCTGGTTCTCTGGGGACGAAGACAGTCCCCGCAATTCGCTGGTCAAAGCCGTTGCCTTTTCGTTGGAAACCCGGATGTCTCCATCTAACACGGCAATAACCCGGCCCGCGCCGGTTCCCTCGAATTGTGCGCGGCGGAGCGTGGCATAACCCTGCGCTGTAGCGGGAAGGTTCACCTTGAAGTCTCCGCCCTGGCGCACGGCGGATAGGACTGACTGCACGGCGGCGTCGCGCACTGCGTCCCCCAGCGAACCTGAGCGGAGCAACTCGCCAATCATTCCTTCTGCATCAATTCGGTCGACGTTCGCCACCAATCGCAATGTGCCATCTTCTCCCACCGACTGGGTGAGCTTCACTTCAATGGTGCCATTGCCTTCCGCCATTTCGTTGACCGTATCCCGGCCAAAACACGCCCAGCGTTCATAGTGCAACTGCACCATTACCAGCGTCGCAGGGTCTTGCGGGCTGAAGGTTGCATTCCGAATTCCAATCCGCTCTCCGCAGGTCTCCGCTTTGTTCAGCTGAGTACCCAGCACCGCGGTCATATTGTCTTGCAGGTCTGACAAATCCGTGGCCAGCTCGAGTTTGAATGTGTTTTGCCCGCCTTCAGCCACGCCTTCGGAAATCAGTCTCGAAGTCGTGATAACGACTGGCTGATTCCTGAAGTTGACCGAGCTCTTCACCGGCGCAAGGTGGAACGCGAACTCCTGGCCACTGTTGGCCGCCCCGATGCTCATTTCCTGCCCCAGATCGGCTTGTTGGCTTCGGAAACTCGTGAGCGCGCGATCCAGATTCTCCGCCGCTCCGGCGATCTGTTGGCCTGCCGCCTTCGCATCCGCCTCCAGTTGATCGAGCGCCTTGGCCTGCTGCTCCAAATCGGATTCCGCCTTGGCTAGCCTCTTTACGACTTCCTTCAGCCCGGACTTCTGCCGCTCCGAAAGTCCGTCCACGAACTTCTTGTTCTCGGTCCGCGCTTTTCCGAGCGCCTGGTCAAGAGTCGCGCCCCGACCGGCTAGTTCGGAGAGGCTGTTTTCTTTTCCGAGCTGTCCCTGGAAACTTCGCAATTCGGCGCTCGCCGCTTCCGAAATCTTCCCCATTGCAGCGAACTGAATAACCTGCTCGCTGGTCGCTTGCACTGCCAGCACTGCGTGAAAATCCTTCAACTCGTCCTTCGTGGAAACTCCGCTCGCAATGCCGTTAGGCCCACTAAGCCCGCCCCCCGACTCACCCCCGCGCCCCACAGATCCGCCCCCGTGCTGGGCAAGAATGCTGCACGGATACGCCATCAAAGCCGCTCCCAATAGGACCCTCTTTACCCCGGAAATAAGAACTCCTCTGCGAAACATGCGACAAATCTCCGACAATAATGCGCCTCCGGCGCCTACTAACCAGAAAACCCTAGCTTGGCTCAGGCCGAAACAGAATGCCATAAAATATGCAGTTCTTTGCACAATTCAAGGAACAAGCCTAGCTAGAACTCCGGCTAATTGTATAAATGGAAATTAATCTGCACCGCCATTTCGACCGCGACGGGAACACCCCTTTTCGTTGCTGGTTCAAACTTCCACCGCTTGACGGCCTCGATGGCCTTGCCATCTAGATCGCGGTCCAAGCTTTTGAGCACCCTGACGCTCCGCACGGAACCGTCCTCACCTATCACTATCGACAGAACCGACACACCCTCTTTCACGACCTTCTTCGCCGCGCCGTTCCCGATCTTTTCCTTATTGTCATCGGGGACGGGCTGAGGCGATGATATCGCCCGAGGAGGTTTGACGTCTCCGCCTACGTGATAGATCTTGCCTGGTTTCGCGGGTTTCGGACTATCTGGGTCGGCCTGGCCAGCCAGCAGACTGCAGCCGAGAATCACGAGCGTTCCGACTACGGCAGTTTTCATCTTTCGCACCCGTCCAAAACCTCAATCCTCGATGCCCACCTCACTACTCCACCCCCACCGTCTCCCGAACCCCAATCCCCGGCACAGTCCGTCCGACCACCGCCGCAATCTGGCGCACCTGCACCATCAACTCATCAAACTGATCGGGAAACAGCGACTGCGGACCATCCGACAGCGCCTCATCGGGCTTATGATGCACTTCCACCATCAATCCGTCCGCACCCACAGCCACGGCCGCCCGCGACAGCGGAGTAACTTTATTCCGCTTGCCCGTTCCGTGGCTAGGGTCGACAAAGATCGGCAGATGGCTGAGCCGCTGCACCGCTGGCACAAGGCTCAGGTCGAGCGTGTTGCGAGTGTGGTCGGCAAACGTGCGCACCCCGCGCTCGCACAACGCCACGTTGTAATTGCCTTCGCTCAAAATATATTCCGCGGCCATCAAAAATTCTTCCAGCGTCGCCGACATGCCACGCTTCAGCAGCACCGGCTTCTTCGCCCGTCCGGCCCGTTTCAGCAGAGAAAAATTCTGCATGTTCCGGGCCCCGATCTGGATCACGTCCGCATACTCTTCCACCAGATCAAGTGACTCATTATCAATAGCTTCCGTAATAATCTTCATCCCGTACTGCCGCCGGATTTCTGCCATGATTCGCAACCCTTCTTCCCCTAATCCCTGAAAGGAATAGGGAGAAGTCCGCGGCTTGTAAGCTCCGCCTCGAAAGAACTGCGCTCCGGCACGATGCACTCGCTCGGCCACGGCAAACGCCTGTTCCCGGCTCTCGATCGCGCACGGTCCCGCAACAATCGCCAGCCCGGTGCCGCCTATCGTTGCCTCAGTCCCGGCAAAACGAATCACCGTGTTGTCTTCCTTAATGTCGCGGCTCACCAGCTTGTAGGGCTTCGAAACCTTGATCACTTCCTGCACGCCAGCCATCTCTTCAAGCGTGCCCTGCTCTACCTCGCCTTTATTCCCCGTGATGCCGATAGCGGTGCGCTGCGCCCCCGGCATGGCATGCGCCCGATAACCCAGCGCCTCAATCTTCGCGCAAACCGAGCGCACCTGCTCCTCGGTAGCGTGCGCCTTCATCACAACCAACATAAATTACCCTCTCGCTAACCTTCACAAACCATGCGGGGACAGCCGCCTCCGCTGACAGGTCGACCGCTGCTCGGCCCGCAGCGCCATGAAACCCGCGCCCACCAAGTCTATCGTCACTCGCCCTGCACCGCAAACGGGGCAAGTCCTCTATGTTTCCATCTATGGCGCGGTTCGCCGAAAAACGTAAAGGTAAGCTCCATCCCCCCAAAGATGCCCCGCATCACTTCCCACCGCCACTTGTTCCACTAATTCGTAGTTGCCGTGAGCATATGCCCAGGCCGTCTCAAGAAATCCCCGATTCTCTGCCAGCGTGGCCGGAGTTCCCCAGGACCGCGCCACGTCCGCGTAGACCAAAAAGCTCGGCCGAGCGTCCTGAACCTGCTGCATCATGTCATGCCGCATTTGTTCGGCGTACTTCTGTTTCTCCATCAAAGGATAGGTATAGAGATAGCTGGTGGCGCAGTGCCGGTCGGAATAGAAACAAATCTCCGGTTCGGACCCGAAGACCGCAATCGTGTCCTGCTCCGCCGAATGTGCCTTGATGTAGTTGCCCACACCAACCGCCTCCAAGAACGGGTCCCGGTCGAAAATCTTTTTGTTGAGAGAAACGGGATCAAGATGAAAGTAAGTCTTGTACTGACCAAGTACTGAAATCAGAAATATAAGGGCGAAATAAAGCACGGGAAGCCATACGATCAATGCGCCGAATCGTCTCTCCCGCAGTGTTCGCTGCACAGCGTTCACACCAATTCCCGTACACAGCGCAGCCGCCGGCAACAACAGAATGAAGTAGTGAGGACGAAAATAAAGCCCGGGGCAAACCGCCAGCACGGAGAATAAGAAGAAACTCGCCGTGAACCCGCCGTGTCCCCGTGCATAGCGGCTCCACAGCGGCGCGGCGAGGCCAACGGCAACGATTTCCCAGATCACGAACGGACGCACAACCCATGGCAACGACGCGCGAAGCATAGGCCATGCCTCCCGCATCGTCGTCATCGAACCATATTCGCGAGCATAAGACCAAGTCCAGAACCAGAAGCTGGAAAAGACTCCGGCGCGGAGGAGTAGCAGGCACGTCAGACCAAAAGGCAGCACCAGCCCGGCGAAGAGCGCCCCGCCGCGCACCGCAGCATTGCGCCAGGGAAACGGCCGCTTCCATTCCTTCGACAACCAGTACAGTCCGGCGAAAACTGCAAACAGGATTCCAGGCTGCTTCATCAGAAACGCCAGCCCGAAGCACACTCCGCTCCCGAAGAAAAGCCCAGTCCGGCCGGTGTCGATCGCATACAGCAATAACAGAATCCCTGCCAGCGCCGCCAGCACCACAAAGTGAGTGGCGTGCGCATATACGCCCAGCACTCCGGGACGGCACGAGAGAAAACTGTATGTGGTTCCCGCAACCGCACCCGCCAACGAGCCATAGAAATATTTCGCCAGAAGGAAAACCAGGATCGTCGTCACAGCATTGACCAGGATCAATCCGGTTCGGATGCCGGAAGTTGTCTCCCCGAAAACGGCCATCATCGCGGCATAGGCCGCATAAGTCCCCGGCAACTTCATGTTGCTGGCAATTTTGTAAGGTGGGATCCCTTGCAGCATCAGCTGTCCGACGTACGCGAACTCCCCTTCATCGCGTTCGAGCGGCACATCGCGCAGCCGCGCACGCACGAAGGCAAAAAACACCATCACCACCAGCAGCGCACCCAGGCACCAATACTTCGTCCAACGCTTTTCGGACAACTCAAGCTCGCTAGTCGCGCCCCCAGTCTCAGTCTTGGTTTCGTTCACGAAAGTACTCTCGTCCGCCGAATCACCGATCGCCCACAAAAGAAATCCATTGTACTGGGATGACTCTCTTCCAACCTCGTCGAATACGTAAACAACCACCTGATTTGGCGACAGCTGCCATCGCTGGTCCTCGGGGCGCAGTTCCGCCATTTCCCGGCACAGTTCTCTCCGGTCATTGTAAAATCATAGGCCTCACTCGGAGTTCCGGGTTCCTATGGCTTCGCAAGACAATTCGGAAATCGCCACCGCGATCAACCACAGCCGTCCCGATCGTCCCAGCGACGACCGTCCCAATGACGATCGGTACGATCCCCAGCGCGTGGAAGCCAAATGGTTCGAGCGCTGGCAGGGCGATCCCGAACTCTACGCGGCTGAACCTCATACCGCAAAAAAGAAATATTACGTGCTCGAAATGCTGCCTTATCCCTCAGGCGCACTGCACATGGGACACGTGCGCAACTATGCCATCGGCGACGCCCTGGCGCGCTTCATGTGGATGAATGGCTACAACGTTCTTCATCCCATGGGATGGGATTCCTTCGGCTTGCCGGCGGAGAACGCCGCCATCCAGAACAACACTCCGCCACGCCAGTGGACCCTCGGCAACATCGCAAAAATGAAAGCGCAGATGAACCGGCTCGGCTTCGCCTACGACTGGTCCCGCGAAGTCACTACCTGCCTGCCGGATTACTACCGCTGGAACCAATGGTTCTTTCTCAAGCTCTACGAGCAGGGACTCGCCTATCGCAAGAAGAGCAAAGTCAACTGGTGCCCCAAGTGCGCCACCGTGCTTGCGAACGAGCAGGTCGTTGATGGCTGCTGCTGGCGCCACGAAGACACGCGCGTCGAACAGCGTGAGCTTGAGCAATGGTTCCTGCGCATCACGAAATACGCCGATGAATTATTGCGCGATCTCGACAAGCTCGGCGGCTGGCCTGAAAAAGTCCGCACCATGCAGCGCAACTGGATCGGCCGCAGCGAAGGTGCTCTGGTTGATTTCAAGCTCGACTATGCAGAAAACCATAAAGGATTTGGTCCCGCTGGCTCGACTATCAGCGTATTCACCACGCGTGTCGACACCATTTTCGGCGCGACCTCGGTGCAACTCGCGCCCCAGCATCCCATCGTCGACGATCTCGCGGCAAGCAATCCTGATTTGCGCGCCAAGGTCGATCAGCTCATCGCCGAGCAACGAAAAGCCAAAGAAGTGGGCGACATCGGCGAAATTGAGAAACATGGCGTCTTCACCGGCCGTTACGCGATCAATCCCTTCAATAGCGAAAAAGTTCCGGTGTGGGTAGCCAATTACATTCTCATGGATTACGGCACCGGCGCCATCATGAGCGTTCCGGCGCATGATGAGCGCGATTACGAATTCGCGAAGAAATACAAACTTGAAGTTCGCCTCGTAGTTCTCCCAATCTCGAACGATCCGGAAGAAACCATGGCGGAGCCTGCTCTTCCCTTCACGGCGCACAGCGAAGGCATGTTGATTAACTCTGGCCAGTTCAGTGGCCTTGAGTGTGCCGATGCCATCCAGAAAATGTCGGCGTTCGCCGAGAAAAACGGCTTCGGCAAAGCCACCGTCACTTATCGCCTGAAGGATTGGGGAATCTCGCGCCAGCGCTACTGGGGCACGCCCATCCCCATGTTGTTTTGCGAAAAAGATGGCATCGTCGCCGTACCAGAAAAAGATTTGCCGGTAATTTTGCCGGAAAACGTCGACATCGCACACGCTCTGGGATCTCCGCTCAGCAGTTTGCCCGAGTTCGTCAACACTACATGTCCCAAGTGCGGCGGCCCGGCTCGCCGCGAAACCGACACCATGGACACCTTCGTCGATTCGTCCTGGTATTTCTATCGCTACACAGATGCGCACGACGACCGCGCTCCGTTCGATTCAAAAATCGCGCAGTATTGGTTCCCTATCGACCAGTACATCGGCGGGGTCGAACACGCCATCCTTCACCTTATCTACTCGCGCTTCTGGACCAAGTTCATGCGCGATCTGGGATTGATCACCAACGACGAACCAGTGGAACACCTGTTTACGCAAGGCATGGTGATCAAAGACGGCGCAAAAATGTCGAAAAGCCTCGGCAATGTCGTCAGTCCTGACGAAATGGTCGCGCGCTACGGCGCAGATGCCGCGCGCCTCTACAGCCTGTTCGCCGCTCCGCCCGACCGCGATCTTGACTGGCAGGATTCAGGCATCGCTGGCATCCAAAGATTCCTGGGCAAGGTCTATCGTTTCGTACAAAGAAATGCCGCTCGCGCTGCAAATACATTGGCGGCGACTTCGCCTGCAACTTCTCTCTCGCCACAAGCGCGGCAAATCCAGCGAAAATTGCACCAAACCATCAAGCGCGTGAGCGACGACTTTCAGGGCCGCTGGCACTTCAACACCTGCATCTCCGCGATCATGGAGCTGGTGAATGTGTTGTATGACGCGGAAGATGCGATAGGGCAGAACGCAATCCCCATGACGCTTCTAGCCGAAGTACAGCGCGACCTCGTGCTCTTACTCGCGCCCTTCGCACCCTACCTCGCGCACGAACTCTGGGAAATGCTCGGCGAAAAGGGAAACTTGCTGAAAGCTCCCTGGCCAAAATACGACGCTGCGCTCGCCAAGGAAGAGGAACTGGAAATCCCGGTCCAGATCAACGGCAAGCTGCGCGGGCGCATCGTTGTCCCCGCCGATGCTACCGGGGATTTTGTCATCGAGCGCGGGCTCGCCGACGAGAAAGTACAGTCTGCGATCGCAGGCAAGCAGATCGTGAACAAAATCTACGTTCCCGGCAAGCTCGTCAACTTCGTGGTGCGATAGGATTCATGCCTCGCATCTCACCCACGCTTGAAGGCTTTCGCGCAAGTTTTCGCCGGCCTTTGCTGACGCTGGCTGAGATAACCTGGCGCTGGACCGTCGGCGCGGCCGGCTGGGCCCTAGTTTTTTTCTGGCTGATCGAATTTCTTGACACGCTGCCGGTGACCCGGGGCGATGCGGCGCTTCTATCGACCAGGCACCCCTTGCTCGTGGGACGAGCGATCTCCCACATTCTTCGCGGCAGCTTGAATCGTGCCGTCCTGGCAGCGTTGCTTGCGGTGATCGCCCTCTCGCTGCTCTGGATCATCACCGCTTCTATCGGTCGCGCTGCCACAGTCCGCGCTCTGCTTGACTATTTCCGTCGAGACTCTGCCAGCAACATCTCGATTGAGACCGATACCGCGAGTGAGGCCCGTCCTTTTTGTTCGCTGACGGGGTTGAACTTCCTGCGGGCAGCAGTGATGCTGTCGGCGATCCTCGCCCTCGTGGGCGCTGCGATTCTTGCCGGTTTCGCCTCGACTGATCCACACCCACGGCCCGCCCTGGTTTTCGCTTTTTTCTTTCCGTTGGCTGGATTGATCTGCATAGCATGGCCGGCCTTGAACTGGTTGCTCTCGCTCGCCTGCGTGTTCGCAGTCCGCGACGGTGAGGACACGCTAGGCGCGCTCTTCGCCGCCGTCACTTTTTTCCGCGAACGAACTGGGCCAGTATTTGCCGTGAGCACCTGGACAGGGTTGGCGCACCTCGTCGCTTTCAGCGTTGCAACGACAATCGTCTCGCTGCCGCTCGCCTTCGCCCAGATCGTTCCCTGGCGACTGGTGATCATCGGTGTTTTTCTGGTGACGCTGGTGTATTTCGCGGTCGTGGATTGGTTGTACATGGCGCGTCTCGGGGGATACGTCTGCATTGCCGAAATGCTGGACGGTCTGGTTCCATCTACTCCTATCCCAGTTCCTCCGACACCGATGGCGCAGAGTACCATCGACCGCGAAGAAACGATCCTCAGTGATGTTCCGAACCTTGCGGTAGAAACCTAGTTTGCAAGCCCCTACGACCCGGTTCTTTACACGGGACTGCTGATTTGAGAAACTCATGCGTGGAAACCCAATCCAGGCTTAACGAATCGATCGTCATCCTCGACTTTGGCGCGCAGTATACGCAGCTCATCGCGCGCCGCATCCGCGAACAAAATGTTTTTTCCGTGGTGCTGCCCTGCACAGCTTCGCTTGACGAGGTCAAGAGTTGCTCGCCGGTGGGTATCGTGCTCTCGGGGGCGCCATGGTCGGTTTACGACAAAGATGCGCCGCCGGCCGACCCCGGCATCTTCAAGTTGGGACTGCCCGTGCTTGGCATTTGTTACGGACTGCAGTTCATGGTGCACACTCTCGGCGGCAAGGTCCGTCCCGCGGATAAGCGCGAGTATGGGCATGCGGAGGTCGATATAGTCGCTGAATCGATCTTGTTTCAGGGGCTGGCGAGGCGGCAGGCGGTGTGGATGTCGCATGGGGACGAGGCGCTCGAACTGCCTCCGGGTTTTGAGCTGACGGCGAAGACTTCGCAAGCCGTGGCTGGAATCCAGAATGTCGAGAAGAGATGGTTTGCGGTTCAGTTTCATCCTGAAGTTCATCACACGCGAAATGGAACGGAGATCCTCTGCAACTTTATCTTCCGGATCTGCGGGGTCAAGCCATTGTGGACGCCGCAGCACTTCATTGATTCGACCGTGGAGCAAGTCAAGCAGCAAGTCGGCAACGGACGGGCGATCTGCGCGCTTTCGGGCGGAGTGGATTCTTCGGTTGCGGCGGTGCTGGTCGATCGGGCTTTGCGAGATGCCCGGGGCAAGTCGCGGCTGACCTGCATCTTCGTGAATAACGGCGTGTTGCGTAAAAACGAGTTTGAGAAAGTGCAGAAGACTCTGCATGACAAACTTGGGCTGCGGCTCGACGCGGTCGACGCTACGGCGCGCTTTCTTGGAAAGCTGAAGGGCATCAGTGATCCCGAGAGAAAGCGAAAGATCATCGGCAATGAATTCATCAAGGTGTTCGAGAAGGAAGCTCGCCGCATTGAAAAAGAAGAAGGCAAAGTGAAGTGGCTGGTGCAGGGCACGCTTTATCCGGATGTGATCGAGTCGCGGTCGGTGCGAGGGCCGTCGCAGGTAATCAAGTCGCATCACAATGTGGGCGGGTTGCCGGAGAAAATGAAGCTGAAGCTGATTGAGCCGCTGAAGGATTTGTTCAAAGATGAAGTCCGCAAGATTGGCCGCGACCTGGGTATGCCCGAGGAAATTCTGCAGCGGCAGCCGTTCCCCGGGCCTGGGCTGGCGGTGCGTGTGCTCGGCGAAGTCACGCCCGAGCGGCTGGCGCTGTTGCGCGAGTGTGACGACATTGTGGTCACGGAGATCAAAAATGCCGGCCTCTACACGAAAATCTGGCAGTCGTTTGCCGTGCTGCTGCCGGTGATGTCGGTGGGCGTGATGGGCGACATGCGGACTTATGCTTACACATGCGCGATCCGGGCGGTGAGTTCCGAAGATGGCATGACGGCCGACTGGGTGGCACTGCCGCACGAGGTGTTGAAAACAATTTCTTCGCGGATCGTGAATGAGGTCAAAGGCGTGAACCGCGTAGTGTACGACGTTACTTCCAAACCTCCGGGGACGATTGAGTGGGAATAGGCCAGTTCCCAGTTCTTAGTTCTCAGCTCTAGCTCTGATCGCGGTGGACCGTTTCCATAGAGAAAGCAGGGAGACAGACGGCGATGTACTCTGCTCCGCCTTCTTGAGGAGTGGAGTAGCGGATCCATTCGCCGGCGTAGGCGATTACAGCTTGTCCAGCGGTAACGTCGACGGAACCGTTTTCGTGTTCGACGTGCAAGGTGCCTTTGAGGACTATGGTGAACTCGTCGAAGTCGGGAGTCTGGCCGGGTTCGAGCCATCCGGCAGGGCTGCGCATATGGGCTACGCTGGCGGATGAAGTTTTGGAGTTGACGCGGCCAATGTACTCATCGATCAGTTTGGATTTGTTGCCGGCGGATTGGATGCGTGTGGGTTGCGGGATTAGGGTGGGCATTCTCGGTCCTGATTTTTCTCGATTCTATTAGAGCATGTTCTGGCGGTCGGCCTGAACACCTTGCTGCGCTCGGCGGGACAACCGAGGCGGCTGTCCCCACACGAGCTCTTCGTCAACAAAATCGACAGTTTCCTGTCTTTCACGGGCAGGGGTGTGCGATGGGAGGAGTTGGCGGGATGCCGGGGATGTGAATGGATGGAGTGCCGGGAGAATCGGCAGTGGCTGGCGTGCCAGGAATATCTGTGCCGGGCGTGCCCGGAGTGCCCGGGGTGTAGCAGGTGCCGGGGTCGGTGTCGGGTGGAGGTATGGGTTGCGGGCGCTGCGCGATGGGCTGTTCCGGCACCGGGTGTTGCTCGGATTGGCGGACTGCAGCGGCGACCTGATCTTCTTCGAGAGTCAGCGGGTGCTGCAGCAGCATCTCGACTGGCGAGCCTACGTCGAGAAAGAAGTTGTGGGAACTGAAGAGCAGGGCGATTGCGGCCACGCCTCCGATGGCGCCGCCGACCATGGCGCCGATGACGGTGCCTTTTGCCGTGCTGCCGGGAGCGGTTACGCTGGAGGAAAGGCAGCCGGGAGGCGGACCCGTGCATCCGGGCGGAAGAGTGCTGGTGATGGTGTTGGGTTGCGAACTCGCAGCAAAGTGTCCGATCAGTGCACCGACACCGACACCGCCTCCGGCGAGTGCGAATGCGCCGGCAGCGCGGCCGTTGCCCGGGTCCTTCAGAGCGTAGCCGTCAGGGCTTTCCAGCGTCATAGGGCCCGGGATGGGGACGGTGTAGCCGTCGGGAAAGGTGACGGACATGGATTGTAGGCGCAGTTCTCCACGACCGCCCTGGAGCTCGAGCTTGTCGATTTTTCCTTGCACGAATGTGCCGGGCGGGATGATTACCTCGCTGCCGGCTGTTACCGGAGAAACAACTTGCGCATAGATGTCGTCTCCCCGGTGGAGGTAGCGGGTTTGGATCGGCTGAGTCAGCACCAGAGCTATCCGGCTGCCGGCGGGAACCGTGACGTTGATGATTTCCGGGGCGGGTTTTGTAGATGAGACTGCGGCCGTGGAATCGGTCGTCGATTCTGCGGGCGGAGTCGGTGGTGAATTCTGTTGCGCAAACGCTGGCAGCGTAGCGAGCACCACGCTTACGAGCAGGGTGGTGGTGATCGCAAGGCATTCCCGGATTCTTGTTTTGGCCAGAGACGTTGAGGAATTGGTGGATTGAGTGAGAGGATGACGGCCGTGTGTAGCCATTGCGGTTCCTCCTGTTGAAGGTTCGAACCTTCCGTTCGTGTGGCGGTTGGAGAGCCTTTATTTGCCCTCTTAGGGTGCTAGACCCGGGTGCACCAGATTAGTTGCATAGAGATTGGTGAAGAATTGCAAAGGGTTTGTAAAGACAACTTGGAGCGTGATCGCAGTCACATTTGTACGCTGAGCCGAGGAGCCGCTCTCCACGTAACTGTCGGGGCATCAGTTACAATCTTCGCTTATGTTCTATCGTTCGGATAATCGATCGCCCGATCAACTGCGTCCGGTTTCTATCGTTCGCGACTTTATTACTACGGCAGAGGGGTCGGTGCTTATTGAGGTGGGGAACACGCGCGTGATTTGCACCGCGTCGATTGAAGAGACGGTGCCTTCGTTTATGCGGAATACCGGCAGGGGGTGGATTTCTTGCGAGTATGCGATGATTCCGCGGGCTACGCTGACGCGGACTCCGCGGGAAGTGGCGAAGGGGCGGCCGAGCGGACGGACGCATGAGATCCAGCGGCTGATTGGGCGATCTTTACGTGCGGTCACAGATCTAGCACGTCTGGGCGAGCGCACGGTGTGGATCGATTGCGACGTGATTCAAGCCGATGGAGGGACCCGGACTGCTTCGATTACCGGGGCGTTTGTGGCTTTGGGACTTGCTCTGGAGAAGTTGGTGGAGGCTGGGACTTTGACTTCGGTTCCGTTGAGGGATTTTGTGGCCGCAGTTAGCGTGGGAATTGTGGATGGGGAAATCTTGCTTGACCTTTGTTATGAGGAAGACTCGCGGGCTGACGTGGACATGAATTTTGTAATGACGGCCGGGCACAAGATGGTGGAAGTGCAGGCAACGGCGGAACGGCAGGCGTTTGATGATGGGCAGTTTGCAAAGATGCTTGGGTTTGCGCGGTCGGGAGTGCAGTCGCTGATTGCCAAGCAGCAAGGGGTTTTGAGCGGGTTAACGCTAAGGCAATGAAAGAAACTACATGCCTGATTATCAATACCTCACGGAAGATGAGCTGCTTAGTCTTGCGCAGCAAAAGGATCAACTCACCAACGAGGCCCGCTATGACCTGGACGCCGAGCTCAGTAAGAGGAGAATAGGGGCAGTCGAGGTCGCTCACTACGCGGGTGAGTTACTCGCTGAACAGAAAGCAGACGAACGGAAGATCCAGCGATCCAGAAATTTCTACGAGACAAGGAACAAAAGATTTATTGGAAAAAAGAACCGCAAGCTTGACCCCCGCCTTCGGGTCGACGAGTTTGACACAACCTTGTGGATCGTCTTCTGGATTCCGCTCGTTCCACTAGGCTCGTATCGGATTAGGCGCCGCTTTCGGCGATTGTGGAATCCTTGCCGTCCGAGGAGATTGCATGTTCTAGAGACGAAACCGCGCGACTGGCAGCAGATTCTCTTGACCTGGGTCAAGACTGCCACAGTTCTGTTTGGTCTTTGTCTGGCGCTATTCGCGGTCCGCACCTTGCATTTGTAGCCGCTGATCGCCAAGCGGCAACCGGTGTTGAGCGGGCCGACGCTGCGACAATACAGAGTCGGCTCGCTACGCTCGCCGCATAGCCGAAGCGGCCGTCCCCACATGGTTCGTTGGTGGATTCACTTTTGCGTGGCCACCCATTGGTGAATTCGGTCCGATAGAACATCCATCGGCAGAGCACCGGCACCCAATACTTCGTCGTGGAAATTGCTCAGGCTGAATTTGTCGCCTAACTGATCTTTGGCGTACTGGCGCAGCTTCAGGATCTCTAATTGGCCGATCTTGTATCCCAGCGCTTGGGCGGGCCAGGCCATGTAACGGTCGGTCTCGCTTTGCACTTCGGCTTCGTCGATAGCGGAGTGGTCGTGAAAGAAATCTACTACCTGCTGCCGGGTCCAATGTTTGTAGTGGAAGCCGGTATCGACGACGAGGCGAATGGCGCGGAGCATGTCATCCTGCAGGTGACCATAGTAGCTGTAGGGATCCTGGAAAAATCCAACTTCTTTTCCCAGGCGTTCCGCATAGAGAGCCCAACCTTCGGTGTACGCGGTGTAGTACTCGTTCTGGCGGAACGGCGGAAGCTGCGGCAGTTCCTGGGCGATGGCGATCTGCAGGTGGTGGCCGGGGATACCTTCGTGGTAAGCCGTGGTTTCAAAGTCGAGCGTGGTGCCTTTCTCGAAGTTGCCGGTGTTGACCATGACGTGAGCGGGACGCGAGCCATCCTGCGCTCCCGGAACATAGTGCGTGGCAGCGTCTTTCTCGCTGGATTCCCCGATGGACATGACTTCCAGCTTGGCTTTAGGGAGGCGTCCGAACATCGCCGGCAGCTTCAGGTACATCTGATCAATGTATTTCTGATAGAGGTCGAGGATTTCCTGGCGCGAATGTACGTGGACTTTGGGATTGGTTGGGAGCGAGGCGCTGAAACTTTTCAGGTCTTTGTAGCCGAGCTGATTCACGACTTGCAGCATGCGGGCTTCGATCTCTTTGACCTGAGCCAGACCGATCTGGTGAATTTCTTCGGGCGTGAGATTGGTCGTGGTGCTTTCCTTCACGCGGAAGGCGTAGCGCTCCGGGCCGTCGGGCAGCGCCCAAATGCCGGGCTCGGTGCGGCCTTTCGGCGCGTATTCATCGCGGACGAAGTTGGTGAACTTTACATAAGTAGGAAGCACGGATTCGCGGATGGCGGCAAGACCTTGCTCGCGTAACCTTTTCTGGTCTGCGGGTGGGATGGAATCGGGGAACTTGACGAAAGGCTGTGCGAACGGCGAGTCCTCGGGCGTTTTGGTGGCGAGGCCATTGCACTGCACAACCACTTTCTCGAGCAGGATGCGCGGGGGCATCAGGCCCTCAGCCATGCCTTTGCGCATCTGAATTACGGTCTCGTTGAAGGCCCGGGGAAACTGCCGCAGCCGCGAAATATAGTCGTCGTAGTCCTTGACGTTCTCGAAAGAGAGGACGGTCACTAGCTCTGGAAGTTCGATAGGAAGACCATCGACCTGCGAAACCGGCATTTCCCAAGGCTTGAAGCGGGCTCCCTCGAGCGCCATGCGGAGATCGCGGACCATCAGGGTTTTGTTTAAGGCTTCCTGCTCAGGAAAGCCAGTGGTGTCGATGGCTTCGAAGCGCGCGAGGTACTTTCTGCTCTGCTCCAGGTCATCGTCGATGGCTTTCTGAGACAAGTCGTCGATTTTGTCGTTCCAGCGTTTGTCTCCGAGGATAGAGGCGTAGATGGGGCTGGTACGGAGGGTGTACTCCCAGCGTTCGGCGAGAAGATCGTTCAGAGCTTTTCTTCGGGCCTCGAGATCAGACTGCGGCGGCGCCGCGAGGACAGTCGAACACAGCAGGGAGATGAGCAAAGCCAACAGGACCAGGGATCGCATTCAGTGAGGCTCCTTACGTATTGGTTAGACGGCACTCTCGTTACGACATGCGGGCAGCGTCGATGATTGTACACGGAACCCTCTGACGCTATCGGTTCGACTTATCACAAGGAGGGAGGTTAGCACCGGCTCGAAGGACTTCTCTCTGTTAGTCTTATTTCTTTCAAAGCAGCACATTCGATCTTGCGAAAAATCCTTATCCTCATTGTTCTGATTCCACTGCTGGGAGGGCTGGGCTGGTGGTATCTACGCGAGCAGGCTCTGCCGGATTACGGGCCCGCGTACCGCGAGTATGCGTACGTCACTAACGGAAAGAGCAACACAGTGAGCGTGATCGATCTGCGGACGTTTGAACCGGCGAAGACCATCGCTGTGGGCGTGGAGCCGACCGGGGTCGCGGCCAACAGCAAGAAGAACGAAATTTACGTGGTCAACACAGCGTCGGACAATGTCAGCGTGATCGATGCCGAGAAGAACGCGGTGGTGGCAACCATCGGAGTTCATGGTAGGCCGTACTTCATCGACGTTTCGGAAGATGGCAAGCGCGGGTATGTGGCCAATTCGGGGTCAGCCAACGTTTCGGTGATCGATCTCGATAGAAAGATTGTGATCGGCAATGTGCGAGTGGGCGCTGCGCCAGGACTGGCGCGGGTTTCGCCGGACGGTGCGAGCGTGGTCGTCTCGAACCGCGGCGACAATACCGTTTCTGTGATTGACGCGAGGCTGCTGCGAGTACGGGCGACCTTGCCGGTGTGCCAGCAACCGGAGGATATTGCGATTCTGCCAGATTCGAGCAAAGCGTTTGTGGCGTGCTCGGGATCGTCCCAGGTAGCGTCCATTGCGTTGGCGAGGAGCGACAAGAGCGGCCAGGCCACGAGCGACCGGGTGCTGGCGCTGCTGGATGTGGGGCGGACGCCGGTGAGCCTGGCGCTAAAGCCTGATGGCGGCGAACTGATTGTGTGCGATTTTGATTCCGACAGCATTTCGATCATCGAGACAGGGACAAATGAGGTAAGCGGCAGCGTGCTGATCGGGCAGCATCCGGCCCACGCCGTGGTCACCCTGGATAATTCGCGGCTATACGCGAGCAACTTCGGGTCGGACAGTGTTGCGGTCTACGACATTGACCTGGGCCGGAGGATTGCGACCATGGGAGTGGGCAGCCATCCCGATGCGCTGGCGTTGTCACAGGATCAGAGGTATGTTCTGGTGCTGGACACCCAAGCAGGGGACGTTACGGTGATTCAGAAGCGCACGCCGCGCAAGCTGGAGCCTACGGAATATTCGCTGTTGACCATGATTCCGGTCGGAATGCAGCCAAATGGGATTGTGGTAAAGAGCTTTATGAGGACCGGGCCGGGGAATCGATAGGAGTCCCGACACGGCGGACCACGCTACTGGGGTATCACTGGCTTGGCGCAGAATTTGTCCAGGGCTGCTTTCAGGTTGGCGGCTATGGCTGGGGCTTCGCGGGATTCGATGTCGCGACGTGGCATCATGTAGACGAGTTGGCCGTCGCGAAGAATGGCGATTGAGGGTGAGGACGGCGCCTGTCCGGTGAAATAGCTGCGGGCGCGTTCGGTGGCTTGGATGTCCTGCCCGGCAAAAACGGAAAATGCTTTGTCAGGCTGGGCGGCTTGCTGCAAAGCCATGCGAACGGCGGGACGCATGCGGCCAGCAGCGCATCCGCAAATGGAGTTTACTACCACCAGGGTTGTACCCGGCTGCGCTTTCAGCGCTTGGTCCACGGCCTCGGGGGTGCGCAGTTCCTCGATGCCCAGGCGGGTTAACTCTTCGCGCATGGGGACAACCATAATTTCCGGATACATTCTGTGTGCTCCTTGGCTTTTTCTATTGATTCTATCTTATGTACCCGAAAGTTAAGAGCTCCAGCGAGTAGAGAAGCAGCCAAACGCGCAACTATTGCGTCGCGAAGGTGTTTCAGTTCGCAGTTGCACAAGGTGGTCGGGTCGCGCATCGTACGGGTCGTTGACAACCTGCAGCTTTGCCGCCGCTGACAGACCGCGCGGTTGCGGGCTGCAGTCGTGAGCAACCCCAGGGCGAGTCGCGGCAACGAACTTGGACGCATTTATACGCGGCCGAGTGTCTGCCGGGAGTGATCGCCAGGAAAGATGGACTGTCAATATTTAGTGGTTGAAACCATGAGGAGGAACATTCACTGATGAATAGCACGTCACGTCTGGTAAGTTCTCTTTTCCTGGCCGCCGCCCTGGCTTCTTCCGCGTTGGGCACGGCTTGCGCACATCACTACTACCGGGTCTATGACCCTTACTACAGCGACTACCATGTCTGGAACGATACTGAGGTCAACTATTACCATCAGTGGGCCCGCGAAAACCACCGCGACGAGAATAGAGACTTTCGCAAGCTGCCACCTGCGGAACAGAAGGAATACTGGACCTGGCGACACAGTCACGGCGACCACCACTAGACAGGTGTCTCCTGAACAGGCACTTCGCAGGTCATTAGCAGGCGTGTCCGGGTCTGCGGTGGGACGGTGCGATTGCTTTCTAGCTGGCGTTCGCGGAGTCGTCGGCGATTCGAATGGAGAAGTTGACGGTGATTCTGGCTTTGGTCTCGACCGGCTGTCCGTTCTGGAGATAAGGCTTGAAGCGCCACTGACGGACGGCTTGCTGCGCCGCGGCAGTCAGTATGGCGGGGCCGCTAAGCACGCGCAGGTCTTCAATGTTGCCATCGGTCCCAATGACCGCCTGTAAGACCACCGAGCCCTGCACTCGCATGTGCTGTCCCAGCAAGGGATAGGCCGCATCGACGGTTTGCCGTATTTCCGGAAAGTTGCTGGCAGTGAGCCGCTCGTGCTCGGCTGCATTCGTGGTTAGAGTCGCTGAAGTAACAGCCGAGCCGCGGTTCGAATCGTTGGGGATCTCCACCACTTTTGCGACGTTGCTGCCGGGATGAAATACGCGGTGGCTGTCGCCAGCGATCACTTCAACATCCAGCGGAGGAAGTGCAGCGCGAGTGGCTGCGACCACCGGTGAGTCTGACTGAACAACATCTTGGTCGGATGGCACGGTCACGACCGTGGCGGCCGTCTTCTTAGTAGCGTGGTTCTTTACGGCGGCGTTGCGTACCACGGTCGGCTGCGCGGTTTTGGCAGGTAAAGCCGCAGCCGGGCTTTGGATGATCTGCGAGTTCGTAACGTCGGATTCGGCCGCATCGTCAGAGCCGAACCAGAAATCACGGTCTTTCACAATTACAAAGGCTAGAGCGACCAGCAGAAGAGCCAGCGCGATCTGGAGGCGACGGGGTTGCTCGTCAGCGGGACCAGATTGGGGTCTGGTTAGCTGCCCGATCGAACTCTGCTGCAAGATTTGGTGCGTTCCCATTCAGCCTCGCCTCGCGAAATAGCTCTTAATAAAGAGTGCCGATCACCAGGCACCAGTATCCTCAGGCCGCGAGCCGTCGGTGACAATGGCACGATCCGGGAACACGAGGCACGAGAGTGCCATACGGGTGGTTGTGGGGGCCATGACTGGGAAGGCAGGGTTGACTTCTTCAGCGCAGAAAGACGTGCGCGGCGTCCTCTGCACGAATGGTCGACTTTCGCCGAGTTCCCTTCGTGAGGTTGTAGGCAACCAGCAAATGTCCCTCGACGATCAGGATCTCCTTGTCGCTGATCCAGCCCACTAGCGTGGCACGGGGCAGAAATGCGATGCGGCGGGGCAAGTCCTCCGTGCTCTTCAGCTCGACTGCGGGCAGATCGAGCAAGGCCTTGCGAATGCGCTGGGATTCTTCCGGACTGGCCTGCCCTTGCTCGGAGATCTGAATCGGAGTGTTGGGCTGCGAGGTGGCGACGATCGTAAAAGCCACGGAGGCGAGATCGGGCGACAGCTTGCCGTTCTCGGTATAGAAGCTGGCGTCGTAGTCGGGATTCTTGTACGTGGCCTGCTCGTCAAACACGGTTAACGTTTTTCCGTGGAGGCGCAGCAGAGTTTGATCGTCGCTCTGATTCTGCCAACCGCAGCAGGCGGTGTCGGGAATCGCCTCCAGGATGGTGCTGGCATTGGCGGCATCAAGCACGCGGCGGAGAGGTGGGTTGATCGGAGTCGCGATCCATTTTCCTGCGTTTTCCTCATATAAAGATGTTGCCTTGTAGAGAGGCTGGGTCTTCCCGGAGACGAACTGTGTCAGGAGAAAAAACTTACCCACGCCTTCGTCGGGAACCCACACTTCTCCGTAAGGACAGGTTTCTTCACAGCCTCCGGTCGGGCAGGGACAGTCGGGGAACGCGATTGTGGCCAAGTCCTGACGACTGGCGCCGGCAAGATCCGTTTGC
Source organism: Candidatus Sulfotelmatobacter sp. (assembly GCA_049673585.1). Classification (GTDB taxonomy): domain Bacteria; phylum Acidobacteriota; class Terriglobia; order Terriglobales; family Acidobacteriaceae; genus Sulfotelmatobacter. Next base: position 364,033 of record JBATXV010000017.1, read on the forward strand.
CAGCTTAGCCAAGTGGTCTTCGTGGAAAGATCCACGCCATCGCGCTGCAGGCGGCGCGCCTGGTTCGAAAACCAGTCGAGATGAGTTCCATCGGCTGAGAGAAAAGGCACGGGCGCCGACTCGGTGATGGCAAGATTTGAGCCCACCGTGGCTGTGGTGCGCGAGATCTCGCGGGTCAGAGTGGTTGCGGCGTGGCCGTCCCAGAACCACACTCTTTGCTCGGTCGAGAGATCGCCCTCCGTGAGTGGCAAAGACGCGGGTGCGGCGAACAGCATTTGTCCCAGATGATTGACCGAGAAGCTCTGCGGCAAAGACACGGCTTCTGCCGGGACCTTCACCATTTGTTTAGCAGAAAACGTAGCCGGATCGTACTCGACCAGCTCGCCGGGCGAGCGGAGAACCCACAGGCGCTGGCTTTGCGCCATCAGCGACACGGCCAGGACTGGAAACACACACAATGCCGGAATCAGTTTTCGCATATACAGCGTGCCGTTGCGGCACTCGAACTGCAGCATGATTGTAAACCGTGGACTCGCTGCCTTCGCGGCCGTTGCGTACAATGGAGATTGAAATTATGAGCACACATCCCGAGAAGACAATGACGATGACATCAACTCCTCCCGTTCACTCGCATACCGGCTCCGCGCAGCTTCCCGAGGTGCCGCTGACTACTGAGGGCTACAGCGTGCTGCACCAGATGATGCGCTTCCGCTGGACAGCCTGGCGAGCCCTGCCCGATGCCGCGCGGTCGTCGATTGCTCAGGAAGCAGCGGCCGTGCTGGGAGAAATGGAAAAGAATTCCGGCGGCCAATCCGCACTTTTTTCGTTGATTGGACACAAGGGCGATCTGATGCTGGTGCATTTCCGCAAGTCTTTTGCGGATCTAAATCAGGCCGAACTCAAGCTGGCGGGCCTGCGTCTGAGCGATTACCTCGAGCCCACATCGTCCTATCTTTCCATCATCGAGCTTGGGCTCTACGACTCGACGCTCAAAATTTACAAGGAGTTGGCCGATCAGGGCATCCAACCGCACTCCGACCAGTGGAAAGCGGAGATCGAATGCAAACTCGAGCGGCATCGGGAGGCGATGCATCCGCGGCTGTTTCCTGAGATTCCGACGAATCGTTACATCTGTTTCTATCCCATGAACCGGCTGCGGGGCGAAGACAAGAACTGGTATACGCTGCCGATTGAAGAACGCGCCCGCCAGATGAATGAGCATGGATTGGTCGGCCGGCGCTATGCAGGTGAGGTCAAGCAGATCATCACCGGCTCGATTGGCTTCGACGACTGGGAGTGGGGCGTCGATCTGTTCGCCGATGATCCGCTGGTGTTCAAGAAGTTGATCTATGAAATGCGCTTCGACCACGTCAGCGCCGTGTATGCGTTGTTCGGCCAGTTCTTCGTCGGAGTGCGCTGCCCGGCAGCGGCGTTCGAGAAACTGCTTAGCGGAGAGCTGCCGAAATAGCTGCACCCCCACAAGGCCGTACTCACCACAGAGGCACGGAGTCACAGAGAAACCCTTTTTAGATTTGCCTTTCTCCGTGGCTCCGTGCTTCCGTGGTGAATTGATTTTTTGGAATTGGAGAACTAATGGCAACACTGGGACTGATTGAATACAAAGACGCCAGCCCTGAAGTACGCGCCGTTTATGACGACATCATGGCCACGCGCAAAACCGACTGGATCAACAATTTCTGGAAGGCGATCGCGCACGATGCCGCCACGCTGAAGCGTACGTGGGAAGATATCAAACAGATCATGGCGCCCGGTGCGCTTGATCCGCTGACCAAGGAAATGATTTACGTCGCAGTCAGCGTGACGAATCAATGCAACTACTGCATCGCTTCGCATACTGTCTCCGCGCAGAAGAAAGGCATGACCGACGCTATGTTCAAAGAATTGATGGCGGTCATCGGCATGGCCAACGAAACCAACAAGATGGTTTCTGGATATCAGGTGGAGATCGACGAGCAGTTCAAGAAGTGACGGTCGCACGAGGCGAATCAGCGTTTTTTCGTTATGCGCCCAAAGTTGTGCTCACACTGCTTCATATCCACCTTGCGGCCGCGGAAGCGGACGCCCTCGGCTTCCAGTCGAAGCCGTTGTTCGATGGCCGAGTCTCCGCGCAGCTTGATTTCTCCACCTGCGCCTAAGACTCGCTGCCAGGGCAATCCATAGCTGCGATGCAGCACTTTCGCCACTTGCCGCGCTGCTCCCGGCAATCCGGCCGCTCGCGCGACCGCTCCGTAGGTAGACACTCTCCCTTTGGGAATCCGTCGTATGACCCCCTCAATGTTCAGCCTCATCTTCGATGGCTGATCTGAAGGAGATTTGGCTGCACGTTTCCGCAACTTCCTGGTTTGCTGCTTCACAACGCAATCCATCCTATGTGAATCAACCACAACGACCCGATCGAAACCAGCAACCATAATAGGATGCCCTGCAACAACGGGCGATGCCCTACCTCCTTGATGGTCGCAACGGAGATGCCGCTCCCGATTAAGAATAAGGTGGCGGTTAGTCCCACTTTCGCAACTTTCACTGTGATGCCGTAGACGTGCGCCCCACCCGGGAGATATGTGTTGCACACCGCGGCCAGGCAGAACAAGCCGATGAACCACGGCCACTGAATTTTTGCTTTTGCACCGCGCACTAGCGCAGTTGCGAGTGAGACGGGAACAATCCACAAGGCGCGCGCCAGCTTTACCGTGGTCGCGATAGCGAGTGCCTCAACGCCGTACTTGGCGGCCGCGCCCACCACAGAACTTGTGTCATGAATAGCCAGTGCGGCCCACAGTCCGAACTGCGTTTGCGTCAGTTTGAGGGCCGCACCAATGGAAGGAAAAATTAGTAACGCTACGGAATTCAGCACGAAGATGGTTCCGAGCGATATGGCCATCTCTTCGTCGCTGGCCTGCGTGATCGGGCCAACCGCGGCGATCGCGCTTCCGCCGCAGATCGCCGTGCCCGTGGAAATAAGAAACGCCGGCACTCGCTGCACACCTAACAACGCGCCCAGGCCCATACCCACGAGTAGGGCGAAACTGATACCGAGCATGGTATAGACGAAGCCGCTGCGCCCGGCGTGCACGACCTGGTGCAGGTTCATGCCGAAACCGAGTCCTACCACTGAGGCTTGCAGCAGGAATTTAGAGGATTTTTTGGCCTCGCCGCCGTAGGGATGGGGCAATGCCAGTCCAAACACAAGTCCCACGCCGAGCGCTACCGGTGGCGACACGAAGCCGCTGGCACTCACCAACAGGCAGAGAAGAAAGACGACGCGAGGCACCATCTGTGAGGAAGCCGGCGTGGCAGCGGTCGCGTTGTCGGTCATCCGAGGTGGATCATACTCCGTTGATCTGCGCCGCCGATCATGATTCCGACGCTCATGCCGGACTAGGCCGCCTTACGGAAGGATTCGATGGCCTCCGCTTCAGAGTTATAGACATCGAAGACAGTGAGCAGCTTGGTGACCTGCAGCACATCGCCCACGCGCTTGGTCAGGTTTGTCAATCTGATAGTGCCGCCCGCGTTTTGCGCAGTGACGCGCAGGGCCACGAGGGTGCCGAGGCCGCCGGAATCGATGTAATTCACTTCGCCCAGATTGAGCACGATGCGATTGTTCTCGGTCACTGCTTGCCTGACGGTTTCCCGAAGCAGCGAAGATTCCTCGCCGAACACGATCCGGCCGATGCAATCGACCACCAGAACTCCATCTTTGGTTCGCGTTGTTATCCTGAGTTGCATAGGAACTCCTTCTCGGGGCCCGCGCCAACTTCGGCTGGAGCCGGGACCACTCCCGGGTTCCGGGTTACCCGGACCAAGTCGAGAGACCAGCGTAGCGCTTGCGCGACGGTTTTAGCAAGCCTGCCATAGCGAGGCCGGCGTGGCGAGCTCATCCCCCTCTGATCACGTATAATCGTGTCTTCCGGCTCATGAGCTATACCGTCCTGGCGCGCAAATACCGGCCGCAGAAATTCTCCGACGTTATCGGACAAGAGCACGTTACCCGCACCCTGCAGAACGCTCTCGAACAAGGGCGCACGGCCCACGGCTACATTTTCAGCGGGCATCGCGGCATTGGAAAGACGACCGTGGCGCGGATTCTGGCTGCTGCGTTGAATTGCCGCTCGTCCGACAAACCTGTTGCGGAGCCTTGCGGTATTTGTGAGTCCTGCACCGAGATTCGCGCTGGGAACGCGGTCGACGTAATCGAGATCGATGCTGCCACGAATCGCGGGATCGACGAAATCCGCGAACTGCGGGAGGCGGCCCGTTACAAGCCGGCGCGCGACCGCTTCAAGATTTATATTCTCGACGAAGCTCACCAGATTACCGACGCGGCGTTCAATGCCCTGCTCAAAACCCTGGAGGAGCCTCCGGATCACATTGTTTTCATGCTGGCGACCACGCAGCCGGAGGACATTCCGCAGACCATTCGCTCGCGCTGCCAGCACTTCAGTTTCCGCGCCGTGAAGTTTGAGGACATCGTAGGCCAGCTGCGCGATCTGGTCGGCCGCGAAAAGATTGAAGCCGATGACGACGCGCTGGCCTTGCTCGCCGAGGCGGGCGACGGCTCGATGCGCGATGCACTCTCGATTCTTGATCAGGCGATTGCTTCCTCCAGCGGAAAGATCACGGCTGATTCCGTGCGCAACCTGGTCGGCGCTGCGCCGGCACACATTCTCGAAGAAGTGATGCAGGCGGTCGCTCGCGGCGTCAGCGACGAAGTGCTCCGGGAGGTCGACCACCTGATTAGCGAAGGCCACAGCCCCACTCACTTTGCGCGGCAGATGGTGCGCTTTTTGCGCAATGCGACCGTCGCCAAGATTGCGGGCAAGGACTCTTCCCTGCTGCAGATATCGAGTGAAGAACGCGAGCGCGTTGCCCGGGTCGCGGAACTGTTTGGTGAAGAAGATCTGACGCGGCATCTGCAGATTATGCTGCGCACCCACGGCGAGCTGGGATACAAGCAGGAGCAGCGTTTTCACCTTGAACTCGGGCTGCTCAAGATGGCGCACGCACAGCGCATTCTGCCGATCGAGCAATTACTGAGTGACGTTGCCGCTTCCTCGGGCGGCGGATCTGGAGTTGGGGCTTTGGCGAGACCGATTGCCGTCGCGCCTGGCGGCGCTCCGCAGAAGAATCGGTTCCCAGAAGAGCGCGAGCATGTTGCTCCGGCCGCGGGTTCCAAGCACGTTTCTCCGTTCGATGCCGATTCCGCGCGCAAAGGCGGTCCGCGGCAGGAGTCCGCTTCGAATGCCCCTCCAGGCAACGGACCGCGCATGGTCGCGAGTGGAAGCGCACCCGAGCGAGTGGTTATGGGTGCAGCTGCGCTGGCAAATCTTCGCGAGGATCCAGACCTGCAGCCTGGTTTGCGGTCCGAACCGGGTGAACCGAAATTGCAGGTTGCGCCACCATTCTCGCAGGTTCCATCGGCGGCCACTGGGCCTGCGCATGCAATCGAGAAATTGCGCAGAGCCGTGTTGCAAGCGCTGGGCGATGGAAATCAGCGCATCCTGGTCTCGATGCTGGAAGCGGGCGAGTGGACGGTCGAAGGCAACGAAGTCGTAATCAAAGTTTCGGAGTCCCCAACCGTGGTCGACATGTCGCTGGGCGCCGATGCCCGGCGCCTGGCCATCGCTTCGGCCAGTGGCGTTTTGGGGCGACCCGTCAAGCTGAGGATTGTTTCTGGTGCAACTCTGGCGAGCGCAGGTGGAAAAGATAATGGCAACGCAGCCGAGTCCGGCGGGACGAAATCGGAGATTAGCGGACGGGGCCGGGCCGAGCAGGATGCAGTGGTCCGGCGGCTCCAAGAGAAGTTCGGCGCCGAGATTCGTACCGTGATCGATTACAAAGAGAAGCGGTGAAAATCAAGGTTTCAGAGTTTCAAAGTTTTGAGGTTTCGAAACCTTGAACTTTTGAAACCTCGAAATGTGAGGTTTTATGGGTGGATTTAATCTGCAAGAACTGATGTCGAAGGCCAAATCGCAGTATGACTCCCTCCAGAAGAAGATGCAGGAGACGGTGGTTGAGGCTTCGTCGGGCGGGGGCACGGTCACGGCGAAAATGGATGGCCGCAAGCAACTGCTCAGCCTGCGGATCGATCCCGAGGCGGTGAAGTCAGGCGACGTGGAGATGCTGCAAGACCTGATTCTCGCTGCCGTGAACGAAGCCGCGCGCAAAGTGGATGGAGCGATGCAGTCGACAGTGGGTGGAATGCTGGGTGGGTTGGGAATCGGCGGGCTCTAGGTGATTTCATAATTTTGTACTAGTGTAATTTCGTAATTTCACGCAGCGGCCAATTGAAGAATTTCACCTCACGCTTTTCAAATTACAAGATTACCCGATTAACAAATTTCTGAATCCCTTATGTCGAAATTTGCTGAGCCGATGTCGCGGCTGATTGACGAGTTGAAGAAGCTGCCGGGCGTCGGCTCGAAGAGCGCGCAGCGGCTGGCTTTCTACATTCTGCGCGCGAGCGACGAAGACGCCGAAGCTCTGGCGGCAGCAGTGCGCGACGTTAAAGCCAGCCTGCGACTGTGTTCGGTGTGCAACAACATTACCGACGTCGACCCCTGCACCTATTGCACCAGCGCGACGCGCAACCAGCGGCTGGTGTGCGTAGTCGAAGAGCCCACCAATATTGCCGCCATCGAGAAAACCAAGCACTTCAACGGCGTCTACCACGTGCTGCATGGGTCGCTTTCTCCACTGCACGGGGTGGGCCCGGAGCAGTTGCGTATCGCCAATCTCATCACGCGCATCGACGCAGGGAATGTGGATGAGGTGATCATAGCTACGAATCCCACTGTGGAAGGCGAAGCCACGGCCACTTATCTCTCGCAGCAACTGAAGCGTGCGAGTGTGAAGGTGACCCGCATCGCGATGGGCATCCCGGTGGGTAGCGACATCGAATACACCGATGAGATCACGATGCTCAAGGCTATGGAAGGGCGGCGGGAGTTGTAAGAAGGTCCCAGGTTTCAGGTCTTGAAGTTTTCGGTTTCAGGCCGCGAGTCAAATCTGTTCGAGGAAAACATTCAGCTCTTCTTCCGCGGAAGCCAGGCCTTCGGGCAGGGTGCCTCGGTTGTATTCTGCCATGCGGTTCTTCCATTTGAGAAAGTCGGTGATACTTTGAGGTTCCACGCGAACTTCAACGCGGCGCAGACTGGCGAGCAATAGGTTCATTTCGTAGCGGAAGCTGGTGGCGCTGCGCAGATTCTTGGCGGAGGGATGCGCCACTTCGATTCTGCCGTGATTGTGTTCGAGCAAACCCCAGCCCGGGGGCAGTTCTTCGCGGCGCACAAGTCCGGCAGGAACCATATAGAACCGTTCGCAGCCGACTCCCTGCTCCGGTTTGAGGCGGAAGGGTTTGGCGCGGTCGGCCAGGAAATCGGAGCGCGTGACCTTGCACTCAACCAGCACAGAATGGCAGGCGCGCTTCCAACCGATGGCGTCGGGCATCTCGCCGCTGACGCAGGCTTGCTCGGAGAGCACCACTCCACAGCGATAGTGGCGTAGCCAGCGTACGGCTTTTTCGACGAGTTGAGCATGAGTCATGAGGTCGGCCAGTGATCGTCCACGAAAACAAGAACATTTGTATCTGGAGAAGCGCGCATGCGGAAGTGACTGGAAAGCTACTGGCTGCCGCTGACCGCCGTAATATCATTACGCATTATGCCGAACTCCGATTACCCCGCGATGCTGGAGGTCGCAATAGCGGAAGCTCGCAAAGGGCTGGCTGAGGGCGGCATTCCGATTGGCGCCGCCATTTTTAACGGAAACCGCAAACTCATCGCCGCCGGCCATAACCGCCGCGTGCAGAGCGGCGATCCCTCGCTGCACGGCGAGACTGACGCCTTCCGCCGTGCCGGACGCCAGCGCAGCTATCGGGACCTCATCATGGTCACTACCCTGGCGCCCTGCTGGTATTGCAGCGGGCTGGTACGGCAATTTGGGTTTGGCACGGTGATCGTCGGGGAGAGCCGCAACTTTCAGGGCGGCGTGGAGTGGCTGCGCTCGCTTGGGGTGAAGGTGATCGACCTCGATTCAAAGGAATGCGCTTCCCTGCTGAGCACCTATATTCGAGCGAATCCGGAGATTTGGAATGAAGACATCGGTGAGGAGTGAATGAACAATCCTTTCATGGCCCGGGCCATTCAGCTCTCAATTGACAACGTTCGCTCGGGACGCGGCGGACCCTTCGGTGCTGTGGTTGTGAAAGACGGCAGCATTATTGCCGAGGGCGCGAATCAGGTCACTTCCACGAATGATCCTACTGCGCATGCGGAAATGGTTGCTATCCGCGAAGCCTGCAGGAAACTCGCCGCTTTCGACCTCGAAGGTTGCGAGATTTACACTTCCTGTGAGCCCTGCCCAATGTGTCTGGGAGCAATCTACTGGGCTCGCCTCTCCCGGGTTTATTTTGCCAATGCCGACGCAGATGCGTCCCGCGTTGGATTCGACGACTCGCTGATCTACCGTGAACTCGCACTGCCCTACTCGCAGCGCAAGATTCCAATGATTCAAATGATGCGCGAAGAGGCACTCACGGCGTTCCGTGCGTGGGAAAACAAAACCAACAAGATCGAATATTGAGCCGGTTCGAGTTTCTCGACTCTCAGCCGAGGGAGAACCATTGATCGATCGTTACTTCAAACTCGCCGAGAATGGGACGTCTGTAAGGCAGGAGATGCTGGGTGGCCTCACCACCTTCGTCACCATGGCTTACATCATCGTGGTGAACCCGCAGATTCTTGCCCAGGCAGGAATGCCTGTCGAGGGCGTGGTCTTCGCGACCTGTGTCTCTTCAGCTGTGGCAACACTGGTGATGGGACTCTACGCCAACTATCCGATCGCGTTGGCGCCGGGGATGTCTCTCAATGCATACTTTACCTATTCCGTTTGCATCTCCATGCATGTCCCATGGCGTACCGCGTTGGCGGTGATTTTTTGTTCCGGCGTCCTTTTTCTTGTGCTCACGGTGACGCGGATTCGCGAGCAGATTGTCAACGGCATCCCCGACTGCCTGAAGCACTCGACGGCCGCTGGGATTGGAATGTTCATCGCGTTTGTCGGACTCCGCAACGCGAAGCTGGTGGTGGCGAATCCGGCGACGTTTGTTGGGCTCGGCAGCTTTGCCGATAAAGAAGTGCAGACCGCCTGTTTCGGACTCGCCCTGACGCTGATCCTCATGTCGCGAAAACTTCATGGCGCCATCCTGCTGGGAATTTTTGGCACCACGCTGCTCGGCATTCTTCGCGGGATATCAATCTGGCCGGCGGCAATTTTTTCGATGCCGCACCCCTCTTCGACTTTCTTACAGCTTGATTTTCGCGGCGCGAGCCATCTTGGCTTACTCGAAATCCTGTTCGCATTCCTGTTCGTCGATCTCTTCGACAACGTCGGCACGCTGGTGGGAGTGTGCGAACAAGGCGGCTTCGTCAAAGACGGCAAGATTCCCCGCGTAGGCCGTGTGCTGGTTGCCGACGCAGTGGGCACCATCTTCGGGGCGCTGACGGGAACCTCCACAGTGACGAGTTACATTGAAAGCGCAGCCGGAGTCGCTGCCGGAGCTCGTACCGGTCTGAGCAATATTGCCGTTGCGGCTCTCTTTCTGCTCGCTACATTCTGTTCGCCGCTGGCCGCCGCGATTCCAGCCTATGCGACCGCTCCCGCGCTGATTCTGGTCGGCGTTCTGATGACGCAATCCATCGCGCAAATCGCGTGGCACGATTTCAGCGAGGCGGTCCCAGCATTCATCACCATGCTGGCCACACCTCTCACCTTCAGCATCGCCACCGGTCTGAGCTTGGGTTTAATCTCTTTCACCGTCGTGAAGATTGCTGCTGGCAAGATTCGCGAAGTGAACGCACTGATTTGGATCCTGACGATTCTGTTTATTCTACGTTACGTCTACCTGGCGGCGGCCTAGCACCCACTGGGGGTTACGTTGCCAATCGCAGCTCTCCCGGCCTCTCGCATTTTGCGAAAGGCCGGGCTTGAGCGTTCTCTATGCAGCGGCCCGCTTGCTTTGCTGGAAAAATGCGAGCAGGTCGGCATTGATGCGGTCAGCATTGGTTGCAGGCATTCCGTGTGGGAAACCGGGATACACGATCAGCTGCGCACCCTTAACGATCTTTGCCGACATTCGGCCCGCGGCATCGATCGGCACGATCTGATCGTCGTCGCCGTGCATAACGAGAGTTGGCACATCGAACTTCTTGAGGTCCTCCGTAAAGTCTGTCTCGGAGAAAGCTTTGATGCAGTCGTAGTGCGGCTTCATTCCTCCGAGCATGCCCTGCAACCACCAGTGTTCACGGATACCCTCGGAAATCTTGGCTCCGGGCCGGTTGTAGCCGTAGAACGGAAGAGTGATGTCCCGATAAAACTGTGGCCGATTGGCCGCCAGCTGGGCTCGGAGACCGTCAAAGACTGAGATCGGCGTACCGAGAGGATTCTTGTCCGTCTTCACCATCAGCGGTGGCACGGAGCTGATCAGCACGGCCATGCCCACACGTTTTGAGCCATGCCTGCCGATGTAGCGGGCAACCTCGCCGCCCCCGGTGGAGTGACCCACGTGGATTGCGTCCTTCAGGTCAAGCTTTTCAGTCAGCACTGCGAGATCGTCGGCGTACGTGTCCATATCGTTGCCGTCCCACGTCTGGCTGGAACGGCCATGGCCGCGCCGGTCATGCGCGATGACTCGGTAGCCGCGCTGGCCGAAGAACAACATCTGTCCGTCCCAGTCGTCTGCTGTGAGCGGCCATCCGTGACTGAAGAGTATGGGCTGACCCTTGCCCCAGTCTTTGTAAAAAATCTGCGCACCATCTTTTGTCGCGATCGTTGGCACAAATGTTCTCCTTGATAGTATTTGGGACTTTCTGACTGTTTCACTCAGCAGCTTTAGCCGCCAAGGTTTCGACTACCGCGATGTTTTGCAACAACTCTGCTGGCAGGTGGTGTCTTTCCTGCAGATAGGCCGGGCTATTGTAGCTGATCCAAACGCGGGCCTGAGCGTCTTCCCAGACCAAGATTTTAAGCGGAAGATCGATCGCAACGCTTGGAGCAGCCAGCATCAAGGGTGTGCCGGCTTTGGGGCTTCCAAAGATCAGCAGCTGGGTGGGAGGCATTTTCATTCCCACCTTTGCCGCTTCTCCGCTGTGGTCGACCAGAGCGAACAGCGTGACTCCCTTCGCCTGCAGAATCCCCTTGAGTTTTTCTACCGTCTGCTCCACCGAGTGATTGCTGGGCGTGTCGATGATCCCGTTGTTTCTACTGAGCGTCATAGATATCCCCTTGCGCTTTTTGCGAATCGCGGATGAGTTGAGGTTGCGGTGGGCCGACATCAAAGATCAGCGCCCGTTCTTAGTCGCGGCTAAATTAGGCCGGAACCGCAGCGGGTGTAATTATCTCTCTTGGTCGAACTATGGTGTTGGAAAATGGCAATCGCGCCGCGGCCTTGGGACAACCAGGCACCGAAACGCGCAGAGCGTGCCCTGGGCCGCGCGTGGGCCAAGGTGAAAGCCTCAGCCCACATGGCTACGCTGTGCGATTACTGAGCCTCGCCTCGTGTCACGACAGGGAGGCCCGGCAATCGATCAGCGGATCAGGAAGCGCTGATTTGGATTCTTTCAGCCAAATTGCCATTTGACATTGGAACGAAATGAACCGTGGCTGGTTTGTGATCTTCGCTGGCTAATTCGTTCGTTCCAATCTTGTTGCTCGACAGTTCAACCAGCGTCTTTGTGGTTACCCTGAAATCATAGGGCACCCCATTGGAGCCAATCAGCGTTACTTCTTTATTAGTTGGATCCACCATGGAAATAGTTCCGCTGAGGTCCTCGGCGGATGCCAACGCGTGCCGCATCCCACTGGCAGAGGACTTTACCGTGGACTTCACGACCGTCTTACTGGCTGAGGTCCTGGGGTTCATTGCAGTGGTCACGTTCTTGGTTGTGGAATCTTTCGCCGCCGGAGCGGCAGCGGCTAGACACATGCCAACGGCCAACATCAACACAAACGTGAACAGCATTGGAACGAGCCTGGTTACTTTGTTCATGGTGACGAATCTCCTTTCTTCCTTGTGCTTGCACCAAATCAACAAACGATTTCCCTGCGGCCTGCGGGGTCGGCGATGAGGGAAGAAGCAAACCGCCGTCCCACAGGCGCACGGACCGTGCGAGTCTGCATAGCCGCAGCCGTCGTAAGGTGCGATTATGGGACACGCTCGGACTCACAGGCGCACCATCTCTGGTTTCGCGCCGCTGCGATCTCGTTTACATAGATTCCAGGCCCCGCTTGCTAGTTGTATCGTTGTACGATATAATTATCCGGCGAACACTGAAGCGAGCCAACTCCGAATTGGCCGCGTTCATCCAAGCATTTGGTCCCCGTACCAGAACATCTTTTAGTTAGTACATGCGGAGCGGCGAATCGATGTTTTCCCGGCACTTGGGGTATGAAATCGCCATCGTGGCGGTAATTTGCACTGTCTGCCTATTCCTGTTCCCGACAGCTGGCGGTTCTTATTCTGCCGTTCACGGACCGGTGACAGCCTTGCGCAGCCTCCGCCTCAGACTCAACCTTTGGCTGGCAGTAGCGCTGGCCGCGTTGCGCTTACTGCGGCTTACGCTGGCAGGCGGCTTTATGGCAATGCAGCAGGCCTGGCAAAAGATCGAGGCGCATTCACTTCGTCCCCGACAGATCCCTGTCCTTCGCTGTTAGCTGTCTGCGGCACATCTGGCCCAAGGCCAGGCCGATTTCCCGACATTACTTCTTGTTGCAATCGCTGAACGGCAACAAGGTCCATTTCGCAAGCCCGGGGTAGCCCGGTCGTCCGTCAATTCGTCTAATCGGAGGAAGAAAAGTTATGAGACACAGAGAATTCAGATTGTTTTTCATGATTGCCGCGCTATCGGGTTTGTTGATGCTGGCCGGCTGTGCCAAGAAAGTCGCAAAGGCGACTCCCCCGCCGCCACCTGCGCCGCCGGCTCCAACTGCAACTCTGGCCGCCAACCCCAGCGTGCTTCAGCAAGGTCAGTCGACAACACTGACGTGGCAAACCACAAACGCGAATGACATCACGATTCCCGGGCTGGGGACGGTGGCTGCATCAGGCTCGCGCAGGATTACCCCGAGCGCATCCACAACTTACGACCTGGTGGCCAAAGGTCCGGGTGGAAGCCAGGATGCGAGCGCACGAGTAACCGTTAATCCGAAGCTGGTGGCCATGAATGAGACACCGCAGCCGAGCGAAGCAGATCTGTTTGCCAAGAACGTCAAAGATGTATTCTTCGATTTTAACAAGGCCACGGTCCGTCCCGACGAAGTGCCGGTGACCGATAACGATGCGCAATTTCTCGCGCAACATCCGGACCTCAAGATCATGGTCGAGGGGCATTGCGACGACCGGGGATCGGAGGAATACAACCTGGCGCTCGGTGACAGCCGCGCCCATGCCATGAAACAGTCGTTGGAGCAACAGGGCGTGAGCGCGAACCGGATTCAGACCATTAGTTACGGCAAAGAAAAGCCTTTCTGCTCGGCTGACGATGAGCAATGCTGGCAGGCTAACCGCCGTGACCACGTTGCACTGGCGCAGTAAGGATGGAACTAGCACAGGGCGGTGGCAGCGCGCCGCCCTGATGCGCCCTGCTAAGTCTGAACGCCGAGATACCGAGGCAACCCGGAGATCTCCCGCTGCAACTAAATAATTAGTTACGTTTTACTGTTTGGACCGTCTAAACGTTCAGGGAGAACGCAGGTGCCGCGAAGACAATCCAGGACACTTACAGAAGCCGAACTCCGGATCATGAACGTGTTGTGGCTGAAGGGTTCGGGCACGGTCCAGTTGATCATGGATTTCATATCCCAGAAAACACCTTTGGCGTACAACTCGGTCTTGACCACCATCCGTGTTTTGGAGCGAAAGGGCTACGTCAAGCATTCCAAAGATGGACGCGCGCATGTATACGCTCCGCTAGTCGGACAGAAAGAGGCAACGCGCTCGGAGATCCGCAACCTGGTCGGCCGTTTCTTCAAAAACTCCCATGAGCAACTCGTCCTGAACATCCTTGAGGATCAAGGCATCGAGGCAGAAGAACTCGACCGCCTGCGCGAGATGCTGGAACGGAGTGGCGCGAAATGATGTCGCCTCAGTTCCAGACAATTGCCCAGATAGTGATCGGCCGTATTCTGAATTCATTACCCGAAGGAGTGCTGGTCGCTCTATTTGCATGGGTCACTTTGCGCCTTCTGCCGCGCCAGAATTCGGGAACGCGATTTGCAGTTTGGTTCGTGGCCCTGCTGGCGGTGGCTGGACTCCCGCTGATCGGCAGCATCCTCGGCCCACGGTTTCTTAAGGCGGCGAGTGGCGGTCACCCTCTGATCACCTTGCCCGGTCCATGGGGCGCTCTTCTTCTTCTGGCTTGGGTCCTTGCTGTTTCGGCCGGGATGCTGCGACTGGCAGTTGGACTTTGGCGTGTGCAATGCCTGCGCAGGAATTGCATGACGATCGACTCTGCGCAGCTCGAACCTGTGGTACAAAAAACCTTGGCCGATTTCTCTTCGTCAAGGTCGGTAGCACTTGCTACTTCAGAGGACGTGAGCGTGCCTTCGGCCCTCGGCTTCGTCAAGCCGATGATTGTCATTCCGGCCTGGGCGCTGCGAGAACTTCCGGCCGAGGAATTGAACATCATTCTGCTCCACGAATTTGCGCACGTAAGGCGCTGGGACGACTGGACCAATTTGCTGCAGAAGGTGGTGCGGGCCGTCTTCCTGTTCCATCCTGCGGTGTGGTGGATTGACAGCCGGCTTGAACTGGAGCGCGAAATGGCTTGTGACGATGCGGTGCTGGCTGAAACCGCCAATCCCCACGGTTATGCAAAATGCCTGATCGGCCTGCTGGAGAAAAGTTTCGCGCGCCGGGGCTGGACGATGGCGCAAGCTGCCGTGCACCGCGCACGCGAGGCTTCCTTGCGCGTGGCGCAGATTCTCGATGCCCGCCGACCGCATGCCAGACACGTCTGGAAGCCCGCTCTGGGCATCGTGAGTGCTTTTTCTCTGCTTTGTCTTGGGGTGGTGCCGCGTGTCCCCGAGTTCATAGCATTTGACCGAACGCCACCGCCAACTTTCGGTGACGTCCGCGCTGTTGCGTTCAGTCAGCCCCAATTCCCCGCAGCGGTGGCGATTCCAGCCGCGTTATGGACCGGCGAGTCACAGTCGATTCGAAAATTACCGCAACCGGCGGCCGAGCGGGTGGTTAGGCAGGCTATTGACCGTCAAGCAAGCGAACGTCGACGCACTGCCCCGCACATGATTGCGGCACGCTGGGGCACAGACGCGGGTCCCAGCCCGGTTGACATCGCGATGGCGGAAGCGAACCAGACCATCGTGCCGGGAGAAGCTTTATTAGTGGTACGGACAACGCAGCAGATCGCGCCAAATTCGTGGGTATGGAGCGTTAGCGTGTGGCGCATCACCTTGGTCCAGCATGCAGCAGACAGAGGGCCTGCCGCGAATAAGACGTAAGCAAAATTTTTTGTGAGTAACAACTAAACAATTAGTTCCAAAGGAGAAGTGAAATGAAAAGCTGGAAGACAATCCTGACCCGGCGGCTGCTCGTCGCCGCCGTCGCTATACTAACCGTTGGGTCGCTGGCGACTTTCGAATTCGCATCGGCCAAATCAGCCAGAGCAGCCGCGGCGGCCCCGGCTGCTGCCCCGCTCGATGAAAGCAGCGTCGCTCCCATACTGTCGCTCGACCATGCGATGGAAACGCTGGCGGCCCGGGTTACACCCGCTGTCGTCAACGTGACCGTAACCTCGAAGGCGAGCCCGCAGCAGAGCGGCGACGACTCCTCGCAAGACATGCAGCAGTTCTTTGCGCCGTTCGGTGGCAACCCGTTCGGGCATCAGTTTCAGTTCAACATACCGAATGCCCGTCCGAGAGTAGAGCACGGCCTGGGCAGCGGCGTAATCATCTCCCCTGATGGCTACATCGTCACCAACAATCACGTGGTCGAGGGAGCGACTGACATCCGTGTCACCATGAGCAACCGCGACGTATTTTCGGCAAAGCTTATCGGTACCGACCCGCTCACCGACCTGGCGGTGATCAAAATAAATGGAACGAACCTTCCCAGCGTGCCCTGGGGCGATTCGGCCAAGCTTCGTCCCGGCCAAACCGTGCTGGCGTTCGGCAACCCCTATGGATTGCAGTTCACGGTGACGCGCGGCATCATCAGCGCGCTCAACCGCCCCAATTTGGATGCCAGCGATCGCCGCAAGCCCGGAGAGTTCATCCAGACTGATGCAGCCATCAATCCCGGCAACTCGGGCGGCGCGCTGGTTGATGCACGCGGCGAACTAATCGGGATCAACACCTTCCTGATTTCCTCCAACGGATCATTCTCCGGAATGGGCTTCGCGATTCCCACGCAGATCGTCGAACCCACAGTTGAGACCTTGATCCGCGATGGCAAAGTCAGTCACGGCCTCATCGGGATCGGCATTTCGGATGTGACTCCCGATAACGCGAAGTTCTTCCAGATGAGCAACGCCACCGGGGCCGTCGTAACCGAAGTCGAGCCGAACTCGGCTGGAGGCAAGGCCGGCCTGCACATTGGCGATGTCATCACCAAGCTAAACGGACAGCCCGTGACGGATGCCGGAGAGTTGCAGATGGAAGTCGGGCAAAAGCGGCCCGGCGAAACCATCCAACTCGAGGTGATGCGCGAAGGCAAAACGATGAGCATTCCAGTCACGCTGGAAGCAATGGGCGCGACCAGCGGCGGAGCGACAGTGGCCGGTGACCACGGAAAAGGCCGCTGGGGATTGAGCCTGGGTGATCTGAGTGCAGACGTTCGCGATCAACTGCAAATCCCGAGCACCGTTCATGGCGCGGTCGTGCAAGATGTGCAGCCGGGCAGTCCCGCCGACAACGCGGGCTTGCAGCGAGGGGATGTGATCGTCGAAGTCGACCGGCATTCCGATCAGTCCGCAGCCGACGTGGCGAAGGCGCTAGCCGATGTGCCGAAGGGGCAGGATGTGTTAGTGCTGGTTTGGTCAAGCGGGGGCAATACGTTCCGTGTATTGCATCCCACGCAAGAGTAGTACGCGGGTTGTACTCCGCTCCGGCGCCGCGCTGGGGCGGAGTACAGCGCTTTCGAGGTCCCCGGAAAGATTTTGGTTGAAACTACTCTCTATCGTTTTATAATTGTTCTCATCCGATAATCATGCGTCCGCGCCATAAACAGTTCCGTGAGCTGGCCGCGAAGCACGGTGTGGCGGTCACGCACCAACGTCAGGTGGTGTTTGAGGCCGTCGTCGCTTCCCACGGGCACTACTCCCCAGAAGACATTTACGCCGCGGTCCGGCGCCGCATTCCATCGATTTCTTTGGCCACGGTCTACAACAATCTGCGCCTTTTCATCGAGCGTGGGTTGTTGCGAGAGGTCACTCCTCATGCATCGACGTTGCGCGTGGACGGCAATCTCAAACCTCATCACCACCTGGTTTGCTCGCGCTGCAAATCGGTGCGGGACATCGAAGGGGAGTTCATCAATTTCAAGCGGCTATCCCGGCATCTGCCGGATGGTTTTGATCTGACGCAGCCGTTGGTGGAGGTCTTTGGCCTCTGCCGCCGATGCAGCACCAAGAAGTAGCTTTTTACGAAACGCTCAGTCATAGAAGGAAGGAAACATTATGGAAAACACGCTCGCGAATTCATCAGGTAGTGTTGTCCCCGAAGCCAAGAACACGGCAATTGAATCGAAATGCCCCGTGGCACATGGGGCCCGCCACTCCTACACGAATGTTGACTGGTGGCCGAACCAGGTGAACGTAAACATTCTGCACCAGCATTCCCCAAAGTCCGATCCGATGGGCAAGGCGTTCAACTACGCGGAAGAATTCAAGAGCCTCGACCTGAAGGCCGTGATCAAGGATCTGCACGCCTTGATGACGGATTCGCAGGAGTGGTGGCCGGCCGACTTTGGGCACTATGGGCCGCTGTTCATTCGCATGGCGTGGCACAGTGCAGGCACGTACCGCATCGGCGATGGCCGTGGCGGCGCCGGATCCGGTCAGCAGCGCTTTGCGCCGCTCAATAGCTGGCCCGACAACGTGAACCTCGACAAAGCCCGCCGGCTCCTCTGGCCGATCAAGCAGAAGTATGGCCGGAAAATTTCCTGGGCCGACCTCATGATTCTCGCAGGCAACGTCGCCCTGGACTCGATGGGATTCAAAACGTTCGGTTTTGGCGGCGGGCGCGCCGACGTGTGGGAGCCTGAAGAGGAAATTTATTGGGGACCTGAGGGCACGTGGCTGGCGGACGAGCGCTACAGCGGCGATCGCGATCTTCAGAATCCGCTCGGTGCCGTGCAAATGGGTCTGATCTATGTGAATCCGGAAGGGCCGAATGGAAAGCCGGATCCCATCGCAGCTGCGCGGGACATTCGAGAGACGTTCGCCCGCATGGCGATGAACGACGAGGAAACCGTCGCACTGATTGCCGGCGGTCACACCTTCGGCAAAACCCACGGCGCTGGCGTTCCCGCTCAATATGTAGGACCCGAACCAGAAGGCGCCGCCATCGAAGATCAAGGCTTGGGATGGAAAAATAAACTTGGTAAAGGTTGTGCCGGTGACACGATCGGCAGCGGCCTGGAAGTCACTTGGACGACGACGCCTACCAAGTGGAGCAACAACTTCTTCAAGAACCTGTTCAGCTACGAATGGGAACTGACGAAGAGTCCGGCCGGTGCCCATCAGTGGACACCGAAAAATGGTGCGGGCAAATCTACGGTGCCAGATGCGCACGATCCGTCGAAGCGTCACGCACCCTCCATGCTGACCACGGACCTCGCCTTGCGGTTCGACCCTGCTTACGAAAAGATTTCGCGGCGCTTCTACGAGCATCCGGATCAGTTAGCAGACGCGTTTGCTCGGGCATGGTTCAAGCTGACGCACCGCGACATGGGGCCGATTTCGCGTTACCTTGGCCCGCTCGTTCCAAAGGAGGAGTTGCTGTGGCAAGACCCTGTCCCCGCCGTGGATCACAAATTGATTGGGGAGAAGGAGATTGCTGCTCTGAAGGCGAAGATCCTCAAATCCGGACTGTCGATCTCCCAACTGGTCACGACTGCGTGGGCATCAGCGGCTTCGTTCCGTGGCTCTGACAAGCGCGGTGGGGCGAACGGGGCCCGCATTCGCCTCGCTCCGCAAAAAGATTGGGAAGTGAATCAGCCGGCCGAACTGGCGAAGGTTCTCAAGACGCTGGAGGCAATCCAAAAGGATTTCAACGGCTCCGGCTCCAACGGAAACAAGTCCAATGGGAACCGAGGCCGGAACAAAGGTAAGAAAGTTTCGCTGGCTGACCTGATCGTGTTGGGCGGTTGCGCAGCCGTCGAGGAAGCCGCGAAAAGGGCCGGCCACAAAGTGAAAGTTCCCTTTTCACCGGGGCGCATGGATGCATCGCAGAAGCAGACCGACGTCCATTCTTTCGCCGTCATGGAGCCGGTCGCGGACGGGTTCCGCAACTATCTCCGCAGCGGGCAGGTCCTGTCGGCGGAGGAGTTGCTGGTGGATCGGGCGCAGTTGCTGACGCTGACTGCCCCCGAGATGACGGTTCTGATCGGTGGCTTGCGCGCACTGAATGCGAACTTCGGGCATTCCAAACACGGCGTCTTCACCAAAAGGCCGGAGACGCTGACCAATGATTTCTTTATCAACCTGCTCGACATGAACACGCAATGGCAGCCTTCCGGAAATGGCTCTGGAGGTGTGTACGAGGGACGCGATCGGGCAACGGGCAAAGTCAAGTGGACCGGTACGCGCGTCGATCTTGTGTTCGGTTCGAACTCGCAGCTGCGGGCGCTCGCAGAAGTCTATGCGTCTGACGACGCAAGCGAGGCGTTTGTGAAGGACTTCGCGGCCGCGTGGAACAAGGTCATGAACCTTGATCGCTACGACCTTGCCTGATCTCAGCGAAAAGGTTCGGCGAAAAGGAAAGCTGTCAACTTCGTGCATTAGCCGTTGCTTGAATCAGGCTAAACCGAAGTTGCAGCTTTTGCTGGTTCGCATATCGCGCTGTTATTGCCGCGTTTATCGATAGACGAAACAGTTTCGCTGGACTTCGCGGCCTCGCGGGGTCGCTCGAGGTTGTCGGCAAGCCCGGAAGTGACTCCATTTGGCGGAGACGAAAGTGTTTGTCGGTGTAGTGGATATTTATCAGGATCCGACTTGAATCGCGACCAAGGTTTCTGCTACAAAAGTTATAGATGTCGCTGGCGGCTAGCAAACACATTGCCCGCAGTTTGCCGGAAGTGAGTGCCACCTTCTGGTAACTTCGCGACTTTATTGGGTCTTGCAGAACCGGGGCGTTTCCCGCTTGAAAAATCGGGAAGGGTAAGTTTTTTGGCTCATCCGGCGCTTTGTCGGGATTCGTTTTGAAAGATTCTCGCCGGGCGTAAAACATCGAACCTCCGTAACACGTTTTAGGAGTTTCCGGTGGCCGTACATCCCAGGTTCCGAAGCGCTCCGCCGAGAACGGGCACAGGTCTGCGGCCTTCTTCTGCTTCTCCAACTTCTGCTTCTGCAACTGTTCCCACGACAACCAACAACCCGGGCAACCTTTCATTTGTCCGCATTCTCTTACCAAAACCCCAAAACACCGTACACGCCGGAGGAAGATAATGGCGACCAATCTTGTGCAAATCGACAATGATCAGGAAATCAAGCAGCGCCTGGAAGCCGAGCGCATCCGGCTCCGCAAGATCGCTGGTTTGGACCAGCCCACACATTTTCACCGTCCTGTCGAGAGGGCGTTTACAGCCGAGGAGCGTAATCAGGTCACGATTCTGTTTGGCGGCTTTACCTGGAAGCATGAGGACTTGATCCGTGCCGTCTTTCAGGGTTGTGGCTACCGCTGCGAAAAGCTGCCGGTTCCCAACGTCGCCGCCTTCCAAACCGGCAAAGAGTTCGGCAACAACGGCCAATGTAATCCGACCTATTTCACGGTCGGCAATCTGGTGCAGTACCTGCAGTTTTTAGAGAAAGAAGGGTTGTCGCGGGACAAGATTCTGAACAACTTCGTTTTCTTCACCGCGGGTTCCTGCGGTCCATGCCGCTTTGGCATGTACGAAGCGGAATATCGCTTCGCGCTGAAAAATGCCGGCTTTGATGGTTTTCGCGTCCTTCTGTTCAAAGACAGTGACGGCATTAAAGCCGCTTCCGGCGAACCCGGCCTGAAATTCACGATTGACTTTGGCTTCGGGATGCTGAACGCCATGCATCTTGGTGATGTCATCAACGACCTGATCTACCAGATTCGCCCCTTTGAAGTGAACAAAGGCGAGACCGACCGTGTGTTTCGGGAAATGGTGGATGGACTTTGCGACGATCTCAAGAATCGCGATTCTTTCGAGATTGAGCAGCGAGCGCCCAATTGGCTCAAGCCGAAGTTCAAGAGCAACAAAGTGCTCAGAAATACCGCAAACGTTTTCGGCAAGATGCACGAGCACATGTGGGGCAAGGACTATCTCAATGCTCTACATACCGCGCGCGATCGCATGGATCGCATCGAAGTGGACCGGACCAAGATCAAGCCAGTGGTGAAGATCACGGGCGAGTTCTGGGCGCAGATCACAGAGGGTGATGGCAACTTCCACATGTTCAATTTTCTTGAGCGCGAAGGCGCTCAGGTCATCGTGGAACCGATTGCCACCTGGGTGGCTTACTTGATGTATCAGGCAAAGGCGCACGCGATTGCGAAATGGCCGGTGAATCGCCCGCATCGCAATCCAGAATGGTATGAACTCAAGAAGAATTTAGCGAACTATTTCGGCTTGCACAAGAAACTCTGGGGCATTGGTTTTGGGGAAGGCGCCTGGAAGTATTTCTACCACCGCACGATCAAGAACATGGGTGGCATCACGCACCACCTTGTGCCGCAGACAGAGCTGGCCGAAATGGCGCACCCCTTCTACAACCAGTTCGCCCGCGGCGGTGAGGGACACCTTGAAGTAGGCAAGAACGTTTACTACACGGTGCATAAACTCTGCCACATGGTGCTGGCTCTCAAGCCTTTCGGCTGCATGCCTTCTTCGCAGTCCGATGGAGTGCAGTCGGCGGTCGTCAACAAGTTTAAAGACATGATCTTCCTGCCGATCGAAACCTCCGGCGAAGGCGAAGTGAACGCTCACAGCCGGGTTCAAATGGCGTTGGGCGAGGCCAAAGTGAAAGCCAAGACCGAGTTCGAACAATGCCTGAAATCCACCGGCAAGAGTTTGGACGAGATCCGCGAATACATCGCCGAACATCCTGAGCTGAGGCGGCCCTTCTACCATGTGCCGCATCGCGAGGGCGTTGCTGGAACTGCCGCGCAGTTCATTTTGCACGTCAGCGATCGCATGGATAAAAGCACGCGCCTGTGGAAACGCTCGCGCGTTCCCGGCATCGCCGTGCCAAACGCCGCGTAAGATCCACTGCCGTCTCGCCGGCTAGTCATTTGCCGGCGAGATGGCGGTCACCGCAATTAAGAACCACTTTTTACGATTTACCGGAGAGACAATGCACGACCATCTGGGACAGCAATCGAAGCCGCAGCTGATGCAAATAGCTCCCGCGCCTCCGCAACGGCCGCACGATCATCACACGGAATTCATGGTGGGACTCGATGTGGGCTCGACCACGGTCAAGGCGACAGTCGTTGATGCCGCCACGGACAAGGTGCTTTGGCAGGACTACCAACGCCATGAAACCAAGCAGCCGGAAAAGACACTGGAATTTCTGCGGCGCATGGAGAAAGAAGTCGGCATCAACCGGCACAACACGCGCATGTTCATGACCGGTTCCGGCGGCGGTGCGATTGCCGATCAAATCGGCGCCAAGTTCGTGCAGGAAGTCACCGCAGTTTCGCTCGCCGTCGAAAAAATGCACCCGGAAGTCTATTCGGTGATCGAACTCGGCGGTCAGGACGCAAAGATTATCGTCTTCAAAGACGATGAGGAAACCGGCCGTAAGAAGAAGATTCCTTCGATGAACGATAAGTGCGCCGGAGGCACCGGCGCGGTCATCGACAAGATTAATGCCAAGCTGAAAATTCCAGCCCCAGAACTCTGCGAGCAGAAGTATCACGGAATCAAACTCCATAAAGTTGCCGGGAAGTGCGGCGTCTTCGCCGAGACCGATATCAACAGCCTGCAAAAGGTCGGCACTCCGTCGGATGAATTGATGGCTTCGTTGTTCGAAGCCATCGTTCTGCAAAACCTGAGCGTGCTCACTCGCGGCCACACGCTGCGGCCGCACGTTCTGCTCCTGGGTGGTCCCAATAGCTTTATTCGAGGAATGCGCGAGGCGTGGCAGGCGAATATTCCCCGCATGTGGCAGGAGCGCAAGGTCACGATTCCCGATGGCGCAAAGCCGGAAGACCTGATCAAAGTGCCGCAGAACGCTCAATATTTCGCCGCCATGGGCGCGATTGAATTCGGCAAGAGCGAAGAAGACTGCGTGGGTTGCTACCAGGGATACGAAAAGCTGATGCACTACATCGAGTACGGACGCCAGGAAGAGAAGGCAAAGTCCGGCGCAAAGGGGCTGACCACTAGCGACGCGGAACTCGACGAATTCAAGTTTTCCTACCGGCGCAAGAAGTTCACGCCCGTGGCGTTCCACACCAACCAGACGGTCGGCGGTTTTATCGGCATCGACGGCGGTTCCACTTCAACGAAGGCCGTGCTGCTCGACGAGAAAGGCGACATTCTCTGTAAGGCTTACCAACTCTCAAACGGAAATCCGATTCAGGACACGATTGAGATGTTTGAGAACCTGCGCGGCCAAGTCGAGGCGCAGAAAGCGAAGCTGGAGGTTCTTGGAGTTGCCACTACGGGCTATGCGAAGGATATTCTGAAAGACGTCCTCCATGCCGACGTAGCGCTGGTCGAGACCGTGGCGCACACGGAATCGGCTCTCAAGTTCTACGAAGATCCTCACGTTATCGTCGACGTGGGTGGGCAGGACATCAAAATCATCATCCTGCACAACGGCCGCGTCAAAGATTTCAAACTCAACACCCAATGCTCGGCCGGCAATGGATATTTCCTGCAGTCAACCGCTGAAGGGTTTGGATTGAGCGTTGAGCAATACGCCGATCTGGCGTTCTCTGCGCAATCCATGCCAATATTCGGCTACGGCTGCGCCGTCTTCATGCAGTCGGACATTGTCAATTTCCAGCGTCAGGGCTGGCGGGCGGAGGAAATTCTGGCAGGCCTAGCGGCGGTGCTGCCGAAGAACGTGTTCCTCTACGTGGCCAGCATTCCCAATCTTGCGGCGTTGGGCACGCGTTTCGTCCTGCAGGGCGGGACGCAAAACAATATGGCGGTGGTGAAGGCGGAAGTGGACTTCATCCGCAACAGCTTCCGTGCAGCCGGCAAGAAGCCGGAAATCATTGTTCACGAATTCTGCGGCGAATCCGGGGCCATTGGCGCTGCGGTTGAATCTGTCCGCCTGTGGCGCAATGGACTGCAGACATCGTTTGTCGGACTCGATGCGGTTCGCAAAATTGAATACCGCACCACGCGCAACGAAAGCACCCGGTGCAATTTCTGCAAAAACAATTGCCTCCGCACTTTCATTGACATTCGCACTGTGCCTAAAGACGACCTGGCCTTCGTGCCGATCCAGAAGGTCACTAAAGTCCCGCTGATGCACGGCGAGCAGCGCCTCATCATCGCCACTTGCGAAAAAGGTCTGGTGGAGGATGTCAACGACATGAAGGACATCAAGGCGGGAATCGACCAGATTAAAGACAAGTATCCTAACTTCGTGGACTTCGCCGCCCACGAAGTTTTCCGCCCAGTAAATGCGGAGAGCGTAGCCGATCCGATTCCAGTAACCACATTCTGGAACAAGGCAGGCAAAGAACGTATTCCGCTCATGCAAAATCGCAAGAAGCTTCGCGTCGGCATTCCGCGCGTGCTCAACATCTACACCTACGCACCGCTCTTCAATGGATATCTTGAAAGCCTCGGCGTGCAGCCCGAGAATATTATTTATTCCGACTACACCAGTTCCGATCTTTACCGCGCAGGTGCGAGCCGCGGCGCGATCGATCCCTGTTTCCCGGCGAAGATCGGAATTTCCCACGTGTACAACCTGATCCAGGAAAAGCATCGCAAGAAGCCGCTCGATGTGATTTTCTTCCCCATGTACGACGTACTGACTTCGCCGCTGGTGAAAATCGTGGGCGCGAACGCATGCCCAACGGTGACCGCAACACCCGAAACGGTGAAGGCGGCATTCACCAAAGAGAACGACGTGTTCGCCGAGCACAACGTGAAGTACGTGGATCCAGTTCTCAACTTTGCCGACCGCAAGCTGTTTGCCCACCAGATGCTGCAGGCCTGGCAGCCCATCCTGGGTTTGTCACAGGAAGAGAATGACCGCGCGGTCGAAGTCGGCTACAACGCGCTGGCGGACTACGAGGAGAGCATTCGCAAGCGGGCCCGCCAGGTTCTCGATCAACTGGAACGCGAAGATCGCATCGGCATTGTGATGCTGGGGCGGCCGTATCATCATGATCCCGGCCTGAATCACGAGATAATGGAGGAATTCCAGAAGCTGGGCTATCCCATCTTCTCGCAAAATACTTTGCCGGTCGATGAAGACTTACTCGAGCGGTTGTTTGGTGAAGAAGTTCGTGCCGGAATCATCAGTCACCCGCTCGACATCAGCGACGCCTGGAAAAATTCATATTCCTGCAGCACCAACCATAAGGTCTGGGCGGCAAAGTTCACTGCCCGGCATCCGAACCTGGTGGCGCTGGAAGTTTCCAGCTTCAAGTGTGGCCACGATGCGCCTATCTATGGCGTGGTCGAGGGCATTATCGAGCAATCCGGTACTCCGTACTTCTGCTTCAAGGATCTGGATGAGAACAAGCCCACGGGCTCGATCAGGATTCGCGTCGAGACCATCGATTATTTCTTGCGCCGTTACCGCGAGGAGGTTATCCGGAAGCGCAAGGCATCTGAAGAAATCGAGGCGCAGTTAGCGGCACTCGAGGCGGATCTGCGAGGGCAAGTCGCATCCGAAGCTACGCGACTCCGGCAATTCGAACAAGAGGCACAGAGTGTGGCGGCTGACTAGCCTGAATAGATCGGATCCTGCGAGTGGATGGCCAGATCTCCATCCTGTCCTTACCGGTGCAATTGCTGACTCTCACGGTGCCGCATCCGTCTGCCGCCGTCAGCTGTCCATTCCACTCGAAGCCCCGAAGTAAACCCCGGTCCAGCCGTAACCAGACTAGTTGATCACGTCGAGACGCCAGTTGCGGCCATGCTCGCGCGTCGGCGCTCTTTCATCCTATGAAAATAAATCAGCCGTGTCACATTCCAGCTTGAATCCTGCCAATTTCTTGTGGCATTGTACTCAGACTCTGGGGGTGCGGTGCCTTATGAGCGAAAATCGGCGGTTCTGGCTGTTGCTGTCGTGTTTAGCCGTTTCAACACTGCTCGTCTTTGCCTCGAGCGCGGCGCGCGCCGATGTGACTGGATCGATTACAGGTGTGGTTCGTGATCGTGCCCAAGCGGTGGTTACGGGTGCCAAGGTCACAGTCACAAATGTGGAGACCAATCTCAGCCAGGCGACCACCTCAGCTTCCGACGGCTCGTATCACTTCCTCGCCTTACCGGCGGGGAAATACAAGGTCACCGCAACCGCCGCTGGCTTCCGGCCTTATGTTGCGACCGACATCACAGTGCAGGTGAACGATCAACTCCGCATCGATATTACGCTGCAGGTCGGCACGGTCACGGAAGAGATGGATATCACCGCGAACGCCGTGCACGTGGAAACCGAAAGCACGCAGTTGGGGGACGTCATCGATTCGAAGAAGATGCTCGCTCTGCCGCTGAATGGCCGCAGTTACCTCGACCTGCTCGGACTGCAGGCAGGAGTGGCGCCTGATACCGCAGGGACGATCGGCGGCGACCGGCCGGTCTCAGGGTACATCACCAATGCGGGCAATATCTCAGTGAACGGCCAGCGCGAGACTGCGAACGCGTTCCTGGTGAACGGAGGCGATGTCAGCGAGGGACGCAATCTGGGGGCAGGACTGGTTCCGAACCTCGATTCCGTCGAGGAGTTCCGCCTTATCACCAACAGCTTCGATGCCGAATACGGAAAGTTCAGCGGGGCCGTGATGAATGCCATCACCAAGTCGGGGACGAACGGCTTCCATGGTGATGTATTCGAGTTCCTCCGCAACGACGCGATGGATGCCGCCAACTTCTTCACACCCATCAAATCTGAGCTGCGGCAAAATCAGTTCGGGTTCACTGCTGGAGGACCATTCTGGAAGGACAGGCTGTTCTGGTTTACGGATTATCAGGGCACAAGGCGAACCGCCGGAGCGGAAACCGGCATCGTGAACCTGCCTCCCGCAGCCGAGTTTCAGGGGAATTTTGATCCGTCAATCTTGAGCGGGACGGTCGATAGCGGTACTCTTCCCGGCGCCAGCAGTTGCCCCGCGGCTGCCGCGCCCTGCCTGGACTGGCCCACGACGCTTTCAAACAGGTTGGGTTACACGGTCACAGCCGGCGAGCAATACAGTTTTGTAGGCTGTACCTCGACGTCGCAGTGCGTCTTTCCTGGCGGAGCCATCCCGCAGGCTGCGTGGTCGCCAGCGGCGATTGGGATTCTTCCGTACATTCCAATGCCCAACATCGATCCCGTCGCAGGTACGTATTCCGACAACAGCCACAAAGATACAATTAGCGACGATAAGATCGGGGAGCGGGTCGATTTTAACAACCGCAAAACCGGCAACTGGTCGTTCTACTACCACTACGACGACTCCACGGTTTTCAACAACCTGCCCAATGGCGGCGCAACCGTGCCAGGCTTCCCCGCCCAGACGCCAACCCGCGCTCAGGAGTTCGTCATCAGTAACACCAAGGTGATCGGACCCACCGCCGTCAACGAGGCTCGGCTCACCTTTTTCCGCACCGCGACCCATCTGGACAATCCGAAAGGTGGCCAAGCGTCGCTTTCCTCTCTCGGTTTCGTGACCGGTTTGGGTACCCTTGGGATTATCCCCGATGCCTATCCCGGATATCCGGAGTATGTGCCCCAAGTCTATTTCAACAATTTCACCATCGGCGCGCCATCTCTAATCACATTCCAGCCTGACAACACCTACACGGTATCGGACGGTTTCTCCAAGGTAATGGGCAGACATACGCTGAAGTTCGGGGGAGAATTCCGCTATCTCCAGGTCAACGAGCGCAATTTAGCGAGCCAGGACGGGGCCTTTGTCTTCGATGGCACGGTGACCGGCAATGATTTCGCCGATTACCTCATCGGGGCGCCTACGGGCGCCGGAAATGGGTACACTCAGGCAGCGTTACAACTCTTGGATTCGCGCACCCGCTATGGCGGTGCGTATGTGCAAGACCAATGGAAGGCAACCCCCAACCTGACGCTGAACCTCGGTCTGCGCTGGGAAGTGAGCATGCCCTGGTATGACACTCAGGGCAAGATCCAGACTTGGGTTAAGGGAGAGCAATCAACGGTCTTTCCGAATTCTCCCCTGGGTCTCGTATATCCTGGCGATCCAGGCATTCCCAAGACCCTGGCCCCGACCAGATATGACAACTTCGGACCGCGCATCGGCCTTGCTTACTCTCCGAGTTTTAGCGACGGAGTCTTGGGCAAGGTCTTTGGCGGACCCGGCAAGACCAGCATCCGCGCGTCCTTTGGCATCTACTACACATCGGTCGAGGACCTGAATCTCTTCTATGAGGTGGCTGACGCTCCGTTCGGCTTGTACTGGACCAGTCCGGGCTCCGTTGACTTCTCCGAGCCTTTCCGAAATAGGCTGGACGGAGGCACTGACGGAGAGGGACAGCGCTTCCCGTTCACCATCCCGACTCCGGGGAGCCCGGCAAACAAGACGCTCAGCTTCGCGGTTTACGAGCCGATGTCCTATTTCCCTGGATACGACATTCATAACGAGCTCCCCTACGCCGAGCACTTCAATTTCTCGATCCAGCGTGAGCTAAGCAGATCCACGGTATTGACCATGTCTTATGTGGGCACGGCAGGTCATCGGCTTATCGCGCAGACCGAGGCCAACCCCGGCGATCCCGCGTTATGTATGCAGCTTAACGCGCAAGGGTATACCGATACGTCACAAGGTGTCACCGGATGCGGACCAAACGCTGAGCAGGATACGTATACCCTCGGCGCAAATACGGTCTACGGCACCAGGGATACCCTTTTGAATCCGAATTACTGTCCCGCGGCCGGCAGCCTCTGTTTCGGTTTTGGCAACACCTTCACCAAGCTGGTAGCCAATTCGATCTACAACTCTGGTCAGGTGACGGTCGAGCGAAAAGCGGGGGATGTAACCTTTCTCGCCGCTTATACGCTCGCGAAAGCCATTGATGATTCCTCAGCCTTCGGCGAGCTGATCAACTTCTCGAATGCCAAGCTTAGCCGTGGCTTGTCGTCGACCGACGTGCACCAGAACTTCGTGGTCAGCTACGTCTGGGAGTTGCCGTTCAATCGGATTTTCCACGCTTTGCCCAGGCTGACGAAAGGATGGCAACTGCAGGGCATCACCCGGTTCGCGGGCGGGTTCCCGGTTCAGATGGGAGAAGCGAATCCCGTGAATCAGGGGCCGTTGTGTCCGTCGGGGAACTGCCCGGGAGATGCCTCGCTTGTCGGCAGCCCCTCCACCGATATGCCCAATCTCGTGGGTCCGGTTCACAAATATAATCCCCGCTCCACTCCAGGTACATTCACATATTTCAGCCAGAGCTCATTTACCGCAACTCAGTGCGCTCTGACGGCGGCGGGGGTTTTGACCGGTCCTGACTGCGGGAGTTTCGGAACAGCAAATCGCCGATTCTTCCATGGTCCGGGCTTCAACAACACCGATTTCGGAATAACGAAAGTCGTTCCGATCACGGAGGCCAAGTCTGTCGAGATTCGCGGTGAATTCTTCAATATTTTCAACCACGCGCAATTCATGAATCCGGCCGGCGACATCAGCAGCGCCAGCTTCGGAAATATCACGAATGCCCACGATCCGCGCATCGGCCAGCTCAGCGCGAAATTTGTCTGGTGACATGGGAAAGTTCATCCTGGCGGGGCTGAAACAAGCCTCGCCCGAAAGCTTTGGGTGAGGTGCCGTTCACGAACGGCCGCTTACCGTTCTCGCCAGACCCAACGTGCTAGGCTGTAATTCATGAGGGTTGTCCCAGTTCTGCTGCTCATCCTCGGGGCTTCGTGCTTTGCGCAAACGGCCGAAACTTACCGTCAGCAAGCCGTTGTGGACTCCCGTCATAAATCCTGGGACCAGGCCATCGCGAACTACCGCAAGGCGCTGGAGCTTGAACCGAACGACGCGCTGACCCACTACAACCTGGCCCTGGCTCTCAAATACAAAGGCGATGCCCGGCAGGCGGTCGAGGAGTTCGAGGCTGCGGTGCGCCTCAAACCGAAATGGGGCGATGCCCACTACGGATTAGGCGCCACCTGGTACGATCTAAACGACCAGTCCGCCGCGCTTAAGGAACTGCATATCGCGGTTGAGCTTGCCCCTGCGAACGCCCCGGCGCACCGGATGCTGGCTCGCATTTATTTGGAGCAGAAGGACCCTTCGGATGCCAAAACTGAACTGCAGCGGGCGCTCGCGTCGAAACCATCGGCAGAGCTCTACTCCGAGCTGGGGCTGACCGATGGGCAACTTGGCGATCTCCCCGGCGCCGCCGCCGAGTTTCGTCGCGCCCTCCAGCTGAATCCGCAGCTCGCACCGGCGCACCTGCTGCTGGGCGAGACCTTGCGCCGCGAAGGTGATCACGCTGGCGCTCTGGCGCAATTCCGCAAAGCGGTGGCCATCGATCCCAACGAACCCCGTGCACAACTGAATCTTGGGAAGGAACTCAAAGCCGACGGCGACTTGGCGGGCGCCATCGCAGCGTTCCAGCGCGCTATTCAGCTGAAGCCTGATTTCGAAGATGCGCATTACAACCTGGGTCTTGCGCTGCGCGCCCAGGGCAAAACCGAGGCCGCACAAAAGGAGATGAAAGAGATCAGCGCACTGAATGACTTCCGCGCGCGCCTGGCGGAAGCGAAATTGCTGATCCTTCAGGGCGTTCAAGCACTGGAAGAGCAAAGGCTTGACGACGCGCTCGCGTCTTTTCAAAAAGCTATTGAGAAAAGCCCCGAACTGCCCACCGGCTATTACTATTTGGGTCTTACTTGGGAGCGCAAGAACGACGCTGTGCAAGCCCTGGCGGACTATGAGAAAGCACTCGAACTGGAACCGGATTACGCCCGTGCCCATTCGAGCCTGGGGCTATTGTACTGGCGCCAGAACGATCGCTCGCGCGCGCTCGAGGAGTTCCACAAAGCAGTCATGTCCGATCCCGATCTGGCGGAGGCGCACTACAATCTTGGCTTAGCACTCGCGCAATCGGGAAGTCCAGACGAAGCCGTCCGTGAGCTGAGTGATGCCGTCAGTCTTAATCCCAAGTACACGGATGCGCGGGTACAACTGGGATTGGTACTCAGCCAGAAAGGTGACACGACTGCGGCCACTAATGTTTTCCGCGAACTCGTGCGCCAGGATCCGAATTTCGCGGAAGCTCACAATAATCTCGGATTAGTGCTGTTGCAAGCCGGCAACCTCCACGAGGCGCAGGAAGAGTTTAACCACGCGGTGCGGCTCAAGCCGCGGTATGCCGAGGCGCACTATAATCTGGCATTGACGCTTCATCAGGAAGGGAACGAGGCCGAGTCGCGCGCAGAATTCGACAAAGCTTTCGAGATTGAGCCGGAGCTGAAGGATGTGCCGCGACCATAACAAGACCTGGATGCTCGACCGGTCTCTTCAAGGGGCGACGATCCCTTTGCCTTCCACCACAGTCAGGATCCGATCGACCGCCGGTGCGCGTACCTCTTCCTTGGCCCCGCTGGGCCAGTAGATCTCCACTTTGTCTACCTTCTGCGACGATCCTAGGCCAAAATGCACTCGCGGGTCGGAACTCGATGCGTAACTCCCTCCGCTGAAAACGTCCGCTCGCTGGCGCACGTTCCCAGTCGTGACGAATACCTTGGTTCCGATCGCGTCCCGTGGACTCTTTGGCCCGCCCACCAGCTTCAGCGTCAGCCAGTGATTCGCGTTCTTCACAACATTGCGCAGCAACACAGGCGGCCCATCTATGCTGTTGAGCACCACATCGATGTGGCCGTCATTGAACAGATCTCCGAAGGCGGCGCCGCGAGCGCTCACCACAACTGCAAGACCGCTGTTGGTTGCGGGTGGAACTTCCTCGAACTTCGTCCCGTTCAGGTTCCGCAGCAGCAGCGGACGCTGCGCATAGGTCGTGCCCCAATCCTGCTGGTCCACGCCCGGGTAAACGTGTCCATTCGCGAAGAAAATGTCGAGCAGGCCGTCGTTGTCATAATCCAGAAAGCCGGTACCCCAGCCTAGAAATGGAATGGTAGGGTTGGCGACGCCAGCCGCGTAGCTCACGTCGGTGAAGCCGGCGTCTCCATCGTTGCGGTAGAGCGTGTTGTAGTCATCAGAAAAATTCGTGATGCAGAAGTCGACCTTGCCGTCGCGGTTGTAATCGCCCACCGCTATCCCCATGGCGGCCTGTTCGCGCCCCTCGTCATTAAGAGCGAATCCTGAAATATAGCTGATATCCTCGAACGTTCCGTTATGCTTGTTGCGGTAGAGATACTTCGGTACCGAGTCGTTGGCAACCAGCAGGTCCAGCCAGCCGTCGTCGTCCACGTCGACGAAAACTGAAGCCAGGCCGTAATATCCCCTGGGGTCGGAAACGCCAGCCTTCACGCTCACATCTGTAAAGGTGCCGTCGCCGTTGTTATGAAAGAGATGGTCGGTCTCGCCCGGCAAGCCGCGCGGGCCGCACATCACGCTGATCCCGCGAAACTGGCAGTACCCCGACGCGATACCGCCTTTGCCGGCGATAGGTGGATTGTCGGGATCGAATTTGACGTAACCAGGAACAAACAGGTCCAGCAAGCCGTCGCGGTCGTAATCGCCCCAGGTCGCACCCGTCGACCATCCGCCTAGCGTTACCCCGGCCTTTTCGGCGACATCCGTGAACGTGCCGTCGTGATTATTGTGGTAAAGGCGGTTCTTGCCGAAATTGGAAACGTAAATATCGGGCCAGCCGTCGTTATCGAAATCGCCGACCGCCACGCCAAAGCCCCAGCGCTCGTTCGCGACTCCGGCCTTATCGGTCACGTCGGTAAATGTGCCGTCGTGGTTGTTGTGAAAGAGCATCGCACGCGGTGCCGCTTCCTTACCTTTCAGTGCGGAAAACGTTGAACCGTTCAGCAAGTAGATGTCGAGCCATCCATCGTTGTCATAGTCGAGGAGCGCGACCCCGGATCCAGGCGTTTCCAGAATCGTGGCCTTTTCGCGAGTCCCGGACACGTGATGAAACTTGTCGAGCCCGGCGGCGTGCGTGATGTCGGTAAAGACGACCGGCGCGCCGTCGACGAAGCCTCCTGCCGTAATTGGCCGCGACAGGGCGTCCTTAACCGGCGGGCGCGCCACTCCGGTGCTCATGCCGCTCTGTTGCCCGTGAGTGTCGGCCGCGGGGAGATTCTGCGCCAATCCAGTAGCAAGCAATAGGGCCGAGCCGACAGATTGAACTACCACGAACCGGGCAATCCGCCGCGAATGAATAGCAAAATTGCCGGAAGGCATGATTTGGCGCAGGCGCTGAACGCGCCACGCGATATGCGAAATCTTCTCACACCGCGTTTTCCAAGTCCAGCCAGATGGGTCAACACCTCTGGCGTCGCCGGCGAGACGCAGGTGTGAAGACCCATTGGCGAGGATCCGTTAAACTTCCGACAAGCCAGCTTCCCGCTTCGTTGTAAGTTTGTTCTGCAGCATAGCTTCCTTGCAGCCCGTCGTCCGGCAACTCATTGACCTGTTTTACATTTTTCACGCGGATGTGGAACTAGCCGCTATCGCTCGCGCTGCGGAGTCGCGTGCCGCCCGGTTCTTACTCAAGAGCTGCTCGATCGTCTCGGCAGCGGCGGGCTTGGAGTACAAGTAACCCTGGGCCAGTTCGCAGCCGATATCCTTTAGCAGGTCCACTTGCGCTTGGGTTTCGACACCTTCCGCAACGACCTTCAGGCGGAGCCCATGAGCGAGCATGACGATCACGCGAACGATTTCGTGGGTTGCGAGGTCGGTGTCTATCCGCGAGATGAACGCACGGTCGATCTTCAGCGTATCCACGGGGAAGCCTTGCAGGCGGCTAAGGGAGGAGTATCCAGTCCCGAAGTCGTCGATGTCCAGATTAACGCCAAGCGCTTTTAGCTCGGATAACACGACGGTAGACCTCTTGGCATCAGCCATGGCGATCGTTTCCGTGATCTCCAGGTTGACACAACCAGGATCCAATCCGGTTTCCTGCAAAGTTTTGCCAATCTGAGCCGCCAGCTCGGGCTGCGCAAACTGTTTGGGCGTGATGTTTACATTGAGCGTAAGCGGCGGATCAGAGGGGAAAAGCTCCTGCCAGGCACGGAGTTGCCGGCAAGCGTCGTAAAGCAGTTGACGGTTCATGGGCAAGATGATGCCGGTTTCATCCGCAACCGCGATGAATTCCCCCGGCATGACCAGGCCTTCGGGACGCTGCCAGCGACTTAGCGCTTCGAATCCCACTATTTGGCCGTTGTGCAAGGACACGATGGGCTGGTAGTAAACGCGAAACTCGTTCAGCTCGAGGGCCTTGCGCAGGTCCGTTTCGAGTTGCAATCGTTTGATGGCGCCGGCATGCATCGCATGGTCGAACACTTCACAGAGGCCCTTGCCCGTGCTCTTGGCGCGATACATGGCAATCTCGGCATCGCCGAGCACATCCTGTGCCTCCGCCCCGGCGTTGCCGCTGAAAGCAACACCGATGCTCACGGTCAACACGATTTCTTGATCATTTAAATTGAAAGGCGCGGCTAATCGCTGCTGAATGCGCTCGGCGACGCGAATGGTGTCGCTGGGGTCATGAAGTTCCTCAAGGAGTACCGTGAACTCGTCGCCACCGGGCCGGGCCAGCGTACTCTCGCCCATGAGAGGGTCTGTAGCGTTACCCAGGCGGGGACGTGAAATAGTGTCGGCACCGCGCAGGCAAACGCTTAGACGCTGCGCGACCTGGATGAGCAGTGCATCACCAGCGGCATGACCGAGACTGTCGTTGATTACTTTGAATTCGTCAATGTCAATAAACAGCACAGCGAATCTGAAGTCCGAGTGCCGCCGCGCCTGTGTGATTGCGCGTTGCAACCGGTCGAGAAAGAGCGCGCGGTTAGGGAGATTGGTCAAGCCATCGTGGAAGGAAAGGTGGTCCAGTTTCTCCTCGGCCCTTTTTCTCTGGGTAATGTCGCGGTTCACGATGACTAGCCCTTCAGTCTCCCCTTCCGGTCCACGAATCGCGCTCGCTGTGGACTCGATAAAGCGCCAGGAACCGTCTTTGTGACGAATGCGATATTCGAGCCGTTCACCCCGGCCGGTATTGCGAGCTTTTTCCGCAGCTTCGACCACGCGTGCGCGATCCTCAGGATGGATCTGATCCATCGAAGAAGTGGCCGCCAGTTCTTCGGGCCCATACCCTAGAATTTTCTGATATGCCGGACTGTTATAGAGGCGCCGTCCGTCGCAATCGATCACGGCAATCATGTCTGCGGCGTTTTCCGTAATCAATTGAAAGAGACGCTCGCGCTCTCCCAACTGTCGGCGAATCCGCTGCAACTCACGTTGCTGGTAAACCGTGTAGATATCGAATAGCAGGACGAGAGCAGCCAGTCCGCGAACCCATTCTTTAAGATTCAGCGAATAAATGCTGTCTGTAGGTAAATGAAAACCGGGAAAAGTTAATGAAAGGATGCCAAAGGTTAGGACCAGGGTGACAGCGACGGCAGAGCCCCAAAGCCACCACTCTCGGCCCTCGACCTGCCGCATTCGCAGAGAGGGAGGCTTTGGGCGCTCGGACGGAAATTGAGAACTCACAGCGATGGCCGCCTGGTCTGGACGATCGACATTCTGGGGATAAACTAATTCTAGACGAGCAGTAATCGCTGGAAAGTTACGAAAGTCCGGTTTTTGGATCTTTCCGCAGTGGTCGGAGTTAACTCAATGGGAGATGTTACGGCGAAGGCTTACCGTGCAGTTAGTTTTTACTGACGACTTAGCGCTTTTCCTGCCCCTATCCTTCACTGGTTGTCGACAAAGTCGATTCTTTTTCAAAGGCGACGCGGTTACGCCCTTGACTCTTCGCGGCGTACAGAGCAGCGTCTGCGCGAGACACTAAGTCATTGAAGTCGGGACGCGCCGTTGCCCGGATGCCGGCAATTCCGAAGCTCGCAGTCGCACCGAAAGTGCGGCCCCCGTTCGTGAACTTGTGGGCCGCAAACTGCTTGCGGATACGTTCAATTGCAATCGCTGCATTTTGCTTTTCCACATGCGTGATGACCACGAGAAATTCTTCGCCCCCAAGACGTCCGCAAATGTTTGAGCTGCGAGTGTTGGACTTCAGAATCTCGGCGAAGCTCTTGAGCACGCTGTCTCCGGCATCATGTCCGTAGGTGTCGTTGATGCTCTTGAAGTGATCCAGATCGGCCATGACTACCCAGACGGGAAAATCGTAACGCACGGCTGCGCTGAGTTCGCGGCTGGCCCAGAAATCGATCGCGCGGCGGTTGGGCAGACCAGTGAGCGAATCGGTCAGAGCCAGTTCTTCCAGTTGTCGATTCTTGTCCTGGACCTGGCGGTGAAGATCGACAATGCGGCGGCCGACTCTTACCCGAGCCTGCAGTTCTCCTGGATGGAAGGGCTTTGTTAGGTAGTCATCAGCCCCGGCGGCCAGACCTTCAATCACTTCCTCTTTATCAGTGTTTCCGGTGACGAGAATCACGTAGGCGTAGAACTCTTTATGGTCGCGGCGGATACGCTGGCACAGTTCAATGCCTGTAATATCGGGCATGCTCCAGTCTGTGATAACAAGTGCAGGTTGATGCTCGATAAAGAGATCCATGGCTTGCTGGCCAGTCTTGGCAAAAAGAACCGTGTAGTGCTCCTGGGAAAGAGACTGCTCGACCAGTTTGCGATATACCGGGGAGTCATCAGCTACCAGAATCTTCATATCGCGGGAAGAGGGGTCCAATGTTTAGCCTCGATGGTGCTTCCGTTCTTGAACGAGCGGCCCAACTGAAAGTTATCACGAGAAACACAATTCCGTAATTGGTTCATCCGAGACACCGTCTACGGCTTACGCACGGCTGCCTCCTGTCGGGTTCCGGTACCTTCACATCCTGGTGGTCGGGGTAAGCCTCCCCTCGCGCACGCAGTTCCACCTCGGTACGAGATCCGAGTCAGGCCAATGAAATGACTTAGGTAATTAGCAGTTACTAATCTGTTGTGAAACTCTGGGAGTAACTTCTGTTGCAGTTAGTAGGTATTCGATGTTTAGCATATCGCCGCAGCCGGTCACGGGCACGATCTTAATCGCTGACGACCAAGTTGCCAACCGCGAGCTGTTAGAGGAATTGCTCACAACGCAAGGATTCAAAGTAATCACAGTGCCCGACGGTGCCCTTGCTCTGGAAGAGCTTACCCGAACCCAAGTCGACCTCGTTCTTCTGGATGTGATGATGCCTCATCTGAATGGGTTTGACGCTTGCGAGAAGATCAAGAGCAACCCTGAAACATATTTGATACCAGTCGTTCTGATAACGGCGCTATCGGATAAGCAGGACCGGATCAAGGGCATCAAGGCAGGAGCGGACGACTTCCTGACCCGCCCCGTCGAGCGAGCCGAGCTTCTCGCACGGGTGGGATCGCTCCTGAAGCTCAAACACCGCACCGACGAACTGGAGCGGGCCGAAGCGGTTGTCTTTACCCTGGCGCGAAGCATTGAAGGCAAAGACCCCTACACTCACGGCCATTGTGAGCGCCTGTCGGACTATTCGGCTCGACTGGGCGAGCACCTCCGGCTCACCGAGGATGAAATTACGGCCCTGCGCCGCGCCGGCATAGTGCACGATGTTGGAAAGATTGCCGTGCCTGATGCGATTCTATTGAAGCCCGGCCGGCTCACAGAAGAAGAGTGGAAAGTCGTCCGGCAACATCCTGTTGTCGGCGAGCGCATTTGTGCGCCCCTGAAGTCGTTTCGTTTAGTGCTCCCCATCATCCGCCACCATCACGAGAAACTCGACGGCTCAGGTTATCCGGATGGACTGCGCGGAGATGCTATTCCAATCACCGCCCGGGTCATACAAATCGTAGACGTCTTCGACGCTCTGACTACCGACCGCCCGTACAAGAAGGCGTTCTCCACGGCCGATGCGCTCCAGACCATGCGGGAAGAACTGGCCAAGGGCTGGTGGGATCGTTCGATATTCGAGGAGTTCGAACGGCTTGTCAGCTGCGACTCCGCGGCTCTGTCCCGCAGCGCTGCAGCGGGTTCGTTAACCTGATCAATCTGCACACCTAATCCGGCCGTCGGGTGATGGCTTAATTGAGATCAAGAAATTGCCAGAGGGAGGAATCGAGTGAACGCCGCGGCTAGAGTCGAGAAATGGTTGTCCGCAAGTCGCTGGCGGCCCTATCCTCTGTTCCTGGTTTTGATGGTCTTGCCCATCCTGTTCTTTGCCTATTCCGTCGGCCGGGTACTTCAACAAAGGACCGAAGCGCAGGCAGTAACCGAAAGCACGCAGATTGCACGCATCTCCGCGGCTCTCGTGGAAGAGCACTTTCGCCAGAGCATCGGGTTTCTGGAATCCATCGCCAGCCGCCCTTTGCTTCGTCGCGCCTGGCAGCAGGGAAACAGTAGCTTCATCGAAACCCAACTGGCCGAGGCCAACGCCTCGCGCTCTGACTTCAGATTTGTGAGCGTGTTCGCTCTCGACGGCACAATGCGCGCGATTTATCCTCCCCACCCCGCGCTCCTCGGCCAGAGCTTCGCTTGGCGAGATTGGTACAAAGGCATGGCTGGTCGAGGGAGGCCTTACGTCTCAGAGGTCTACCAGACTGCCGTCACCCCCGTTGCCATGGTGGTAGCGGTTGCCGTCCCCCTGCGAGATGACACCGGCAAGCCGATTGGGATTCTGATGGCGGCCTCGGGGCTCGACTCGATCAGTCAGAGACTAGTGGAAACCGACCTTAACGGAGCGTGGACGATCTCTCTGGTCGACCAGCACGGACACTTATCGGCCCGGCCAAATATCGACCCACAGGCCGAACGCGTCGAACTCGGCGACTACGAACCCGTGAAACGATTGCACGCAGGCGATGCCGGGAACGGAATGTTCGCACGCTCCGGTAATACATTCTTTACTCGTTACGAACCCATTCGCGGATTCGGTTGGGGCCTACTGGTCGAAAAGCCGGCGGACGCCCTGGAGCAAGGCCTATGGGCCGTTCAGCGGCGTGTGTGGATCTTAGGACTGATACTTCTATGTGGCGGCTTGGCATTGGGTACCTTCATGGCTTCGCTCTATTCCCAGATGAAAACCGGGAACCGATTCCTTGATCTCTCGATCGACATGTTCTGTATTGCAGGGTTCGATGGATTCTTTAAGAACTTGAACCCCTCCTTCGAGAAGACCCTGGGCTTCACCACGAAAGAACTCATGGCGAAACCTTACCTGGAGTTCATACATCCGGACGATCGCCCCGCGACCGTCGTGGAAAGGGATGGGCTGACGGAGGGAAAAGCCACTTTTGCATTTGAAAACCGTTATTTGTGCAAAGACGGCTCTTACAAGTGGCTGTTGTGGAATGCTGTTTCCGTGTCGGAGGAGAAAGTTATCTATGCCGTGGCGCGCGATATTACCGGACGCAAGCGCGCCGAAGCGCTGCTCCGTGAGAGCGAAGAGCGGTACCGCAAATTGTTTGACAACAATCCACATCCGACCTGGGTCTTTGACCGGGAGACGCTGCGCTTTCTTGCAGTAAATGATGCAGCGGTGCACAAATATGGCTATTCCAGAGATGAATTCCTGGCCATGACCCTCAAAGACATTCGTCCGCCCGAGGATGTTCCCGCGCTCCTCGAAACGGTAAAAAACCTCGGAGAGGGAAATGAGAGCAGCGGTGCCTGGCGGCACCGGCTCAAAGACGGCACCATCATCGAAACAGAGAACACTTCCTACGCTTTGACCTTTTTGGGCCGAGCCGCGCGAGTGGTTGTGGTGGTCGATATTACGCAGAGAAGGCGCGACGAAGCAGAAAAGCGCGAAATCATGGAGAGCCTGGCCGCGACTAATCAAGAACTCGGGCTTCGCAACCGCGAGGTAGAGCACGCTACGCACATGAAGAGCAAGTTTCTCGCCAGCATGAGCCACGAACTACGCACCCCGCTCAATGCAATCGTGGGTTTTTCAGACCTCCTGGCGGAAGGAACCTCGGGTGCACTGAACACCAAACAGAAACGATTCGTGGATCACATCAAGCAGGGCTCGGCCCACCTGCTGCAGTTGATCAATGACATCCTCGACCTCTCTAAGATCGAGGCGGGACAACTGGAGTTGCACACCGAAGAGTTTCTGGTGCAGGACGCTTTACCAGAAGTGCTTTCCACCATTGATCCTCTGGCCATAGCGAAGAACATCCGATTGGAACAGAAACTTGAGAACAAATCTCTGGTGAGGGCAGATCGCGTGCGCTTTAAACAAATCCTGTACAACCTGCTCAGCAACGCGGTCAAGTTTACGCCCAAGGGCGGCCAGATCAGCATCGAGTGCGTCGATGACTGGGACTTCGTCCGCGTCTCGGTGATCGACACCGGGACCGGCATCCGGCCCGAAGATCAGGAAGTCATCTTTGACGAATTCCGGCAAGGCGAGGGGAGGGCCAATGGCCATGAAGGGACAGGATTGGGGCTCGCCATCACCAGGCGGCTGGTGGAGCAACAAGGGGGACAGATTACGTTGCAAAGCGAGTTGGGAAAAGGCAGCTGCTTCACCTTCCGCCTTCCTGCCGTGGAGCCTCGGGCCGAAGTCCACGCGGTTGCAGAGCCAACAAAAGCCTCCGTTGCGATGGATTCGGGCCGTCTCACTCCGCTGGTGCTGATCGTCGATGACGAAGTGCCGGCCCGTGAGCTTCTGGCCAGCTACCTCGAACCGGAGTATCGGGTGGCAATGGCCGAGTCTGGCGTCGAAGCTCTTAAACAGGCTCAACGATTGCGGCCCGATGCCATCACCCTCGACGTGATGATGCCTGGCAGCGATGGTTTCGAGACCCTGGTCGCGCTCCGGAAGAATGCCGCAACGGCTGGCATCCCGGTCATCATCCTTTCCATAGTGGATCAAAAGCAGGTAGGTTTCGCCCTGGGCGCTGCCGACTATCTCATCAAACCAGTTCGCAAGCCCATGTTGTTGGAAACCATTCGCCGGCATGTGCCGGCGCCCGCCGACGAGGACTCGTCCATTTTGCTGGTGGACGACGACCCCAAAGCGTTGGAACTGCTGCAGGAGGCCTTGCGCTCAGCCGGATACGAGGTTCAAAGCGTGCGCAGCGGCGCGCGCGCCTTGGAGGTGCTGGCTAACAAAGTTGTGGGCGCAATCCTGCTCGATCTGTTGATGCCTGGGATGGATGGCTTTCAAGTGATTCGCCACGTCCGGCAAGAGCCGGCCTTAAAGGATCTGCCCATTCTCGTCATGACTGGCAAGAATCTGAGCCGGGAAGAAATTGCCCTCCTGAACCGGGAGACGCAAGGGCTGCTGCAAAAGAACGGCTCCTGGAAACAACAACTCATCGCTGAGCTCGACCGAGTCACCCGAGGCCACCAGCGGGCCAAATCTGCGGGGCAGTCATGATCCGAATTCTGGTTGCAGAAGACAACGCTGTGAACCGTGAGTTGCTCCGCGAGTTGCTGGAAGCGCGCGGGTACACAGTTTTTGAAGCGTGCGACGGTGAAGCGGCCCTTCGAATGATTGAACAGACCAAGCCAGAGCTGCTGCTCCTGGATATCGGCATGCCTGTGTTAGACGGGTTCGGGGTCATCCGCAAAATCCGCGAGAATCCCCGCTTAGCGCTGCTGCCGGTAGTGGCAGTCACGGCATATGCCATGCGAGGTGATCGGGAAAAAATCCTCGCGTCAGGGTTTGATGGCTATTTGTCGAAGCCGCTCAACCCATCCTCCCTGACCTCAGAGCTTGATCGCCTCCTGAATAAGCACGCTACTATCTCCGCAGAACAAAATCAGGGCCGTGCGGATCAAGGTGCGAGAAAAGACGGGTCCGCGAGTGCGAGTGATAGCGGCGCGTAGAAGCCGGTCGCGCGGGCTCTACCGGTCCATGTTTTCAATCTCGGTTATGAAGTGGCGAATCGACTGCTGACTCTGCACACTCAAATTGGTGAACTGGATCCCTTGCCGGTTCTCTTTTCCCCAGACGACGATGCCGGCGGCGTCAATGACCACCCCAGAAACTGGTAGTTTGAACGACACGCGGACGGCGTCTTTGGGTTTCAGGCCCCCCACTTCGACCTGCATTCCTCCTTGGCTGAGGTTCCAACTCACCCCGCGGACGGTCCGAGAACCCACTGTGCAGGTGACATCGGTCTGGATCGGAACGCGGGTAAA
Source organism: Candidatus Sulfotelmatobacter sp. (assembly GCA_049673585.1). GTDB lineage: Bacteria > Acidobacteriota > Terriglobia > Terriglobales > Acidobacteriaceae > Sulfotelmatobacter. Next base: position 406,670 of record JBATXV010000017.1, read on the forward strand.
CTTGCGTCTGTTCTCCAGCATCCCGCCACTCACCGTGCGGAACAGGGCGCCAAGTTTCTGCCGGTCCACCGGCTTTTGAAGAAAAAAAGTAGCTCCGATCGCAAACGCATCCTGCATGGTTTGTCTATCGTCGCGTCCGGTCACGATGATGATGGGAGTTGCCTTGTTCCATGACGACTTGCGGACCAGGCGCGCAAGATCAAAACCATTCAGGGTTGGCATTTCCAGGTCCAGGAAAATCCCATCGAACTTTTCCTGATTGACCATCGCGACCGCCTTTTCGCTTTCGCTAATCGGGCGCACCGCCGCCTTTAGAGACGTGAAGACTTCAGTCATTAGTTCCAAGCTTGGGATGTCGTCCTCTACGACGAGCAGTTTCAGCGGTTGCATGCAGCTGACCTCATCTTTCACGACCGTTCTCTATACTATAGTTCGCTGATTGCTTTGGTTCTAGGCCTAACGATCCGACGGTGTCGATTGGCGGTCCACGAACCTGATTGGGCGACCAGCGGTGCTAATGCGTTATCCGTCTCTCTGCACAATTTTAAGCACAATTTCAAGCCCATGGTTCCTCATCAGAAGAGCTCTTGCCTGAGCGCAGAAAAGTTCACAGCATCGATCAAGAACGCACCACATATCATGACCCGGGAGTCAACGAGTTGTTCTTCCAGAACATGCGAATAACCCGGGAAACTCATGAATTGGTGTTAGAGACGGCGCTTGAGGCACAACGCGTCGTGGGAGTCGATAATGTCACTTCGCTCGTTCGAAATCCCTGTGGAAAGAAATAGAACAACGCTCTGTGATCCGACAACAAGGCAAAAACATCGCTTCCGCCACCTTCGCGCGACGTTATACCACCGAACACAACCTGGGGCATATCGGAGTTTCTACGCTCCCGTGAGGAAAATTGAATTCTCAAACCACGCGACGAGCCAGAACACCACGATTATCACGCTAGCCGTCAGAGCCAGCACCAGCACCCAAGTTGCCAGCCAGTCGATAAGCTTTCTAGTCTTCGCCGCTAGTCTTCCACTACGGTGAAGAATATGGGGCGAACACTTTCTCAACGGCATGACAGATACACTCCCTCTGCCCCCTTCCCACAGTGTGCCGTCGATTCGCAGTTGTGCTGTTTACTACTTTCACATTTGTTACGAAATCCGGACAAAAGCAGCCGCGAAATCTGCGGGATACGACCGTTGACGTCTGTGTGTGTCAGCTTCGGAACTACCTCTTGCTGACCTGGGACTTTAAGGCCTCGGGAGGGCCGACATCTGGCGGCATTTCTCCCGTCAGAGAATTCAAGAACGCTTGCAGATCGCTGCGCTCCTGCCCTGACAAGAAGTCCAACACGTGAATTTCCTTGTCCAGATTGGGATTGGAGTTGCCTGCTCCGATATAAAAGTCGATGACCTGCTTCAGATCTTTCAGGCTGCCATCGCTCATATAAGGCGCCCGCAGCGCAATATTCCGCAAGCAAGGCGTTTTGAACCTCGCTTTGTCTGCTTCGTTGTGGGTTACAGCGTATAGACCAACATCAGTAAAGTCTCCCGCGCTTACGCCGACTCCTACGTTATGAAACTGGTTATCCGTAAATAAGGCGTACTTCTCTCCGACCGTGTGACAGGAGGCGCAATCACCTTTTTTCTTCGAAGTGAACACAACGTATCCGCGCTTTACCGCTGCGTTGACCGCGTTTTTATCATGTCCATATTTCCAGCGATCGAAAGGTGAGTTGCCGCTGATCACGGTGCGCTCGAAGGAAGCAATGCTCTTCTCCACCATTTCATAGGTAATCGATCTCGGACCCCAGGCTTCAGCAAATTGTTCGCGATAGCTGGGGTCGGCATTCAGCCTTTGCTCGACAGTTACCAGCGTATTGGCCATCTCAACCGGGTTCTGGACTGGGCCTTCCGCTTGGGTCTCTAGACTGGGGGCACGACCATCCCAGAACTGGACTTTGAAATAAGCGGCATTCACTACCGGCGGAGAGTGGCGAGTTCCGGTTTTCTTACCCACCCCTTCCGAAACCGGCCTGGAATCGGCAAAACCGAATTGCGGGCTGTGGCAAGAGGCGCAAGAAACGCTATTATCCAGCGAGAGAATCGGATCATAGAAAAGACGGCGGCCCAGCGCGATGGTTTCTACAGTTGGAGGATTATCGGATGGAATTAGCACAGGTGGAAGCCCCAGTGGAGCCTTGATCTGCACTACCTTGCCGATGGGCATCACTGGCGCGGCTGGTTGATTTCCGCCTTGAAGCAGCAGGCCAGAAGCAAGAACTGCGATGAGGATGGCGAGGAAAAATCTGGCTGAATTCATAGGAACCTCCAAGGAGTGGAGACTCCGGCTTTCGCTTGCAATAATGAGTTACGACCGGCAGACTAAATTGCTCTGAAGCGCCGGAGCCTGACGGGTTGTGAAGTCTGCAGCAACACAATCGTAGTCCAATTCGGCGCGCCCAGTTGGTGATGCTAATCACGGTTAGCGGTGACTGTCACAACCAGACGAAAAACGAGCTGCTCGGACCAGAAAACGGATCGTTGATGTAATCGTTGATGCAACCAGCCGTCATCACTCATTGAGAATTGGGCAGCCCCGGCCTGGATGAATGAGTGTAATCGCGATTTTTCACCAAAATTGAGGCGACTGCCCAAGCGTTGGACACTCGATAGCTTCTGGTTAGTCGACGATATGAGAAACCGGCTTGGTTTCGGCGTTTGAGATTAAAAGTGCCCCATCGTTGCCGATGACTAGCCCGAAAGCCACGGTAGTTCTTAGTTTTCTAATCCAAGCCGGCGCAGCAAATCCTCGAATCGCTGATCATGTCGTATCGGGTCGTACATCGGGTCTACTTTGATTTGCACCACGGCATTCGAGTGCTCGGAGTACGCTTTTTGCAGCAGTTCGATCACCCGCTCTTTCTCGCCTGTGTCAGCATAGGCTACTAACAATGCTGGGGTTCGTTCCGCGCGCGAGCCGGAAACCTGCTCAAGTTTCACCAACGCCCGGCGAGCCTCCTCAGCATGGCCCCCGCGGCCATAAACGGCCGCCTTCCACGCCCAAAACCATGTCCCTTCCTCTCGCACCGCCCAGCGATTGATCCCGTCGATTGCTTCGTCATATCTGCCCAGCTCCAAATAGCAGGGAATCATCGCGTCCCGCGCATAATAAAAATTTGGATCCAGTTCGAGCACCGAGCCGTATTCTTTCACCGCGCTCTCATATTGATGCGAGTTATACAGAATTCTTGCGTGATCGCTGGCAATTATCAGCGATAACGGATCCAATTGCCGCGCATGCTCGCTCTCGGCAAATGCTTCCTGGAATCGTCCTTGCCACGAAAGAAACTCGGCATACCACTCGTGCGCGGTCGCATATTGTGGATTCAATTGAATCGCCCGCCGGAATTCCTTCTCCGCTCCCGGCCAGTCGTAATCGTAGTTCTCTTTGATCAAGGCGAGTGAGGTATGCGCCTCGGCGAGACTCTCGTCGAGTTCCAGCGCACGCAAGGCGGCAGTCCGCGCCTTCGGTATGAGTTCGTTCTGCGGACCCACGTACCATGCGCTCATCAAGCTGAAAGTATCCGCCAGCCCCGCGTAGGCCTGGCCGTAATTCGGATCCTTATCAATCGCCTGCTGAAAGTAGTCAGCAGCTTGCCGAAATCCCTCCGCTGTCCTCTTGTTCCAAAAATATCGGCCCTTCAGATAAAGGTCATACGCTTCATAGGACTTCGCTCCGGGGGCAAGAGCAGCACCCTCCCGAGCCGCCTCGATTGGTCGCCGCCCGCTCAGGCTAAATTCGATTTCATTGGCGACTTCGCGCGCGATCTCCTCCTGTAGTTCCAGCAGGTGGCCCAGATCGCGATCGTATTCCCGTGCCCAGAGATGGCTCTGGTCGCTCACCTGGATCAACTGCGCCGTAATCCGAACCCGCTCCGAATCCCGGCGCACACTACCCTCGATCACGTACTGTACCCCCAGATCCTTTCCGATCTGAGGAATTGATGCCCGAGAGCCCTTGTAATGCATCACCGACGTACGGGCAATGACACCAAGATGGGCAGGATCGAGGTTCCCGAGTTGACTGATCATCTCTTCCGTCAGCCCATCGCTGAAGTAGTCCTGTCCGGGATCGCCCGTGAAGTTCTCAAACGGCAAAACTGCCAGCATGATCTTGTCTCGCTGCTCCGCGAGACCGTGTCGCGATCGCCATTGCCAAATGGCAATGCCGGCTATCAGGAGCATCGCGGCTGCGACGACAACCAATCTCCAACTCTCTCTAACCCGCGGATTGGATTGCAATTCGGGGACGCTTCCAGCCTCGGTGGAGTTTGCCGGCACTTCTATCTCAGGCCCAGGATCGGATGTTGCCCTGACTGGAACGAGAAACCGGTAACCCTGACCTTGCGCGTTGATGATGTAACGGCGATCGCTTGTTTCATCCAACGCTTTTCTCACCATGAAAACGGTCTGCGTCAGGTTTGACTCTGCGACGAAACAGTCGGGCCAGACCACCTTCATGAGTTCGTCTTTGGTCACAATCCTTCCGGCGTTTTGGATCAAGAGAACCAGAACATCGAAGGCCTTCGGGGTGAGCGGCACAACCGTCCCAGCCCTCCACAATATCCGGCTTTGCGTGTCTAGGCGGAATTCGCCGAACTCGTACAAGTTGCTGATCAGACTGGACATAGCATCGCTTTGAGAAATTTTGAGAACTTTTGAGCGCCGATTTTAGGACAGACGATGGGCACACGAAGTAGCTTTTGCCGCGGGGACGGCAGGGGCAAGCCAAAGTTGGCCAGGATTTTACCACGAATCTTCCCTGGCGACTGCTGATTCAAACGGCGGCATACGACATGGTTTTCGGAAACAAGAAGATCTAACTGATTGTCTACGGACAGTCAGCCTGGACCGAGGACTGGGATCAGCGGAAAGCCGTACGCCAGGAGCGGCCGACCCCGCGAATGAACAGGAAGTCTGAGATGCAGCGCGCAAAACTAAGTCAATCGCTAAGGAGAGGATGATGTCTGACAAAATGCAGAAAAGAATCGCTGTTCGAGGATGGCATGCTCTTGCTATGTGGTTCCGGCCCAATCGTTCCCGCAAACCAATCCTGCGCTGGGTTATCGCGCTTGGGATTCTTACCAGCGGCGGTGCGATTGCTGACATCTATCTTCCGAACCTGTTCCCATTTCTTGACTTCACCGGGTTCTCCGCGACGAATAGCTCTACCGGTTCGATCGACCTGAGTGGCCCCTTCTTTCAGAGGCTCGGGACAAACGGCCGCACCTGCGGTACTTGTCACGCCCCTGGCGATGGGTTTGGCTTGAGCGCTGCCGACGCGCAATTCCGGTATTTCACCAGCCACGGCAAAGATCCTCTTTTTGCCCAGGTGGATGGCGCCACTTGTCCGACAGGCCCTGTTGACAACAGCCTGGCCGTCAACAACGGCCTGATCCGCATTGGCATCCAGGTTCCTCCCAACTCGACGGATCCGAACCAAGCCCAATTCACGATAACCGCCGTCCAGGATACCTACGGATGCGCTTTAACCACAGACGCACAAGGCCAACAGACTGCCTCCATGTACCGCAGACCGCTACCGGCGACAAACCTCGGCTTCCTCAGCGCCGTGATGTTCGATGGCCGCGAGTCCTTCTTCAATCCGTTAAACAATCAGCAGACTTTTGCTGCCAATCTGAATTCCGACCTGACGCAACAGGCGATCGACGCTACGCTGACCCATGCGCAGGCGACCCAAGCCCCCAGTTCCACTCAACTGAGCCAGATCGTGAGTTTTGAACTGGCGCTCAACTCGGCGCAGTTGTATGACTTCTTCGCGGGAAACCTATCTGGTCAGAACGGGTCCCAGGGCGGTCCGCAATTCCTGCCAACACAGCAATACTACCCGGGTGTGAATGATTCGCTCGGCGGTGACCCTCAGGGCAAACAGTTCAATCCGAATGTGTTCACGCTTTACGCCTCATGGCAGAATTCACGCCGCCCTGAGCAGGCTTCGATTGCCCGCGGCGAGCAGATCTTCAATACGCAGCCAGTGACCATCAGTGATGTTCCCGGGTTGACTACCGGCACTCAGCAGATAGTCGGCACTTGCACAACCTGCCATGACGCTCCCAACGTAGGTGATCACTCATTCCCTTTGCCTCTCGACATCGGGACTGGCCACTCACTGCAATATGAAACCGATCCCAACATCGTTGCGGGCCTGCAGCAATTACAGCAGCCGGCTCTTCCGGTTTTCCAGTTGGTCTGTACGCAAGGTGCGGAAGCTGGACAAACGTTCTATACGACTGATCCAGGCAAAGCTCTCATCTCAGGACAATGCAGTGATATCAGCCGCATCAAAGGCCCGATCCTGCGAGGTCTCGCTTCCCGCGCGCCGTATTTTCACAACGGAGCGGCGGCGAATCTTTCTCAAGTCGTGAATTTCTACAATAAGCGCTTCCAGATTGGACTCACATCGCAGCAAATGCAGGATCTGATCAATTTCCTGCAATCGCTGTGAATACTGGGTTCTTTAGAGCATTTTGGATCGATCGCACGTACACAAGTTTCGGAGATTACCGAACCCGCAAGTGTAGTTGGCTTGCCGGAATCGGTCGCAAAAACTCCTGGATGACGGGCAAACCGGAAGCAACTGTTGTACTCAGGCGTTTACACACATTGAGAATTGGCCAACCAGGGTCAATGAGTGTAATGGCGAATTACAACAGCTATCGAACTGGACGACGCAGACTCACGCGCCCAATTCTCATGCTGTGTACAACCCTATGCTGATGGCCCTTCTACACGTTTAGCATAGTCTTTAAGCACATCCGAGCGCAGGTAGACGATGAAACAGTAGAGAGCGGGTCCGAGCGGCGGGAGCAGCATCACACAAAACCAGAACACTTTCTTCGTCGCGGAGGAGCTATCGAAGCCGAACAAAAAATATTCCATTGCAACCATTGTGGTTGCAGTTCCGAGTACACCGGTGAGTAGAAGCAGCCTCACCATGGGGAGGAGACTATTGGGAATCTCACCCATCAACCGCAATGCCATCAACATGAAAAACAACACCAAGGATAGACTTGCTGTAACCCGATAGACGTGCTGTGCTGTGCCAGACACCATCCATTCCTTGTTGATGTAGTAGTACCTCAGCATCCCATTCCTCGGCATTTAGCGGTCGGAACATTCTATGCCCGCCTGGCGCGGCCATCCAACCCGCCCTCGGGGAAATCGGGGTTTGATCCTGGGCGGGTGTTCACGACCTCGACGACGTGGCTTTCGACTGAGGACTGGGATACTCGAATGGCTGTGATTGATGGGGCAGAGCATGCCGATTCAGTATTTGAATCTTAGTTCTGGCAATCACTACGAATCTGTGGTGTTCAGCGCCGACCTGCGACAGTTGTGGTGGGCGGCGTGGGCCTGTAAAAGATTCTCTGGAACCTGACGCACCCCCGGTGCGTTGCCAATTGAAGCGAAAATCGATGTTATTCTGGCGGGGCGGCGGCAACGCCTTGTGAAGGCAAGAACACTCGATTGCAGGACGTTCCATGGTGCGTCTGGCTAGAGCATGAGTATCTCGGCTCCATTTATCCGCCGTCCGGTTGGCACATCGCTGCTGGCAGCGGCCTTGTTGCTCTCCGGGATTCTCGCCTTTAATTTCTTGCCCGTGGCTTCGCTGCCGCGAGTTGATTTCCCCGTAATCAGCGTAGGGGCGCAGCTGCCGGGGGCGGACCCGCAGACAATGGCCTCGGCGGTGGCCACTCCACTGGAGCGCCAGTTCGGACGTATCTCGGGCGTGAACCAGATGACCTCATCCAGTCAACTGGGCTCGACCGGCATCGCTCTGCAATTTGATCTGAATCGCAACATTGATGCGGCTGCTCGCGATGTACAAGCGGCAATCAATGCCGCCCGCAGCCAGCTTCCTTCCAATCTGCCGAGCAATCCAACCTATCGCAAGATCAACCCGGCGGACGCCCCCATCCTGATTCTGGCGCTCACCTCGGACACGATTCCAGTGCCGCGTTTGTATGACGCATCCGACTCGATTCTGGCGCAAAAGCTTTCGCAGGTGAAGGGAGTGGGTCAGGTGTTCACCTACGGTTCGGCGCCGCCAGCCGTGAGGGCCGAAGTCAATCCGATGCTGCTCAACAAGCTCGGAGTGGGCTTGGACACGGTGCGCAACGCGCTTAATCGGGCCAATGCCAATCAAGCCAAGGGGCAGGTCGCGAACGACACGATCTCGTCTTCGTTCTCGGATAACGACCAGCTCTTCACCGCAGATGAATACCGACCGTTAATCGTCGCCTACCACAACGGCGCGCCCGTGCGACTGGGGGATGTGGCGGATGTGCAGGACTCGGTTGCGGACGTGCACAACCTCGGCCTTGCCAATGGCAAACCCGGAGTGCTCGTCGTTATTTTCCGGCAGCCTGGCGCCAACGTCATCGAGACCGTGGACCGGGTGCGCGCTCTGATGCCCTATCTCCAGTCCTCGATTTCTCCGGCTATCAAACTGGCAGTGGTCTCGGACCGCACGATCACGGTCCGTGCCTCGGTGAAAGACATTGAATCCACGCTGCTGATTTCGATCGTGCTGGTGATTCTGGTGGTGTTCGTGTTCCTGCGGACGGTGCGGGCGACAGTGATTCCCAGCTTCGCCGTCCCGCTTTCATTGGTGGGTACCTTCGGGGGCATGTATCTGCTGGGTTACAGCCTGGATAATCTATCGCTGATGGCGCTGGCGATTTCCACCGGATTCGTGGTGGATGACGCCATCGTAGTGCTGGAAAACATCACACGCTACGTAGAGCAAGGTATGGACGCGGTGCAGGCCGCGTTCAAAGGAGCCGCCGAAATTGGATTCACCGTGATTTCCATGAGCACGTCGCTGGTCGCGGTGTTCATCCCGTTACTGCTGATGGGTGGAATTGTGGGCCGGCTGTTTCGCGAGTTTGCCGTCACCCTGAGCATCGCGATTGGAGTCTCGCTCTTGGTCTCGTTGACGACCACACCGACGATGTGCGCCAAATTTCTGCGACCCTCCGAATCGAACAAGCAGCATAACGCTTTCTATCGCTCCAGTGAATGGTGCTTCGACAAGCTCCTGGGGACGTACCGGCATTCGCTGAGGTGGGTTTTGGCACACCAGCCTCTCACCCTGATGGTGACCATCCTCGTGGCCTGCCTCAGCGTATACCTCTACATCATCGTACCCAAGGGCTTCTTCCCGCAGCAGGATACGGGACGGCTGAATGGCGCGGTTCAGGCGGCACAGGACATCTCATTCCAGGCCATGAGGGGCAAGATGGAACAGTTCGTGCAAATCGTACTGAAGGATCCGGCGGTCGATACGGCAGTCGGGTTCGCGGGCGGAGGCTCGGCGACCAATCAGGGCCGGTTTTTCGTCATGCTGAAGCCACTCGATCAGCGCGGCCAATGCAATACCCCCCACTTCTGGAACCCTTGCTACATTAGCGCCGACGATGTGATCAATCGATTGCGAGGGAAACTCGCGGTGGTTCCGGGAGCCACGCTGTTCCTGCAAGTGCAACAGGATCTGAATATTGGCGGGCGCTATGGGCAGGCACAGTACCAGTACACGATACAAGGTGAGGACTTGAATGAACTCAACAAATGGGGTCCGCTATTGCTGAAGAAAATGCGCAGCCTGCAGGAGTTGCGCGATGTAAATACTGACCAGCAGGATAAAGGATTGCAGGCGCAGTTGGTGATTGATCGCGATACCGCCGGCCGGTTGGGAGTAGCGGCACAGGACATTGATAACGCGCTCTACGACGCCTTCGGACAGCGCCAGGTTTCGACCATGTACATGCCGCTCAACCAATACCACGTGGTCATGGAGGCGGCGCCGGGGTTCCAACAAACGACCGAGGCGTTGCAGAATATTTATTTGCGCTCCACCAGCGGCACACCCATACCGCTGGCGGCGTTCACTCACTTCCAGCCCTCTAACATACCCTTGGCGGTGAATCACCAGAGCCAGTTTCCGTCGGTTACGATTTCATTTAACCTGGCCCCCGGAGTCTCTCTTGGACAGGCGACACTAGCCATCGAAAAAATCCAACAGTCCGTCGGCTTCCCGGCGACGATTCAGGCAAACTTCCAGGGCACGGCGGCCGCGTTCAAGGATTCGCTCTCCAGCGAGCCAGTGCTGATCCTCACAGCGCTAATTACTGTGTATATCGTGCTCGGTATGCTTTACGAGAGCTACATCCACCCCATCACGATTCTCTCGACGCTGCCTTCAGCGGGCGTGGGCGCCTTGCTGGCTCTGCTGCTGACGCACAACGAACTCAACGTGATTGGAACCATCGGCATCATTTTGCTGATCGGGCTGGTGAAGAAGAATGCCATCATGATGATCGATGTAGCGCTCGATGTGGAGCGTACGCAAGGAAAGCCGCCGGTCGAAGCCATTTACGAAGCCTGCCTGCTGCGTTTCCGTCCCATTATGATGACAACAATGGCCGCCCTCCTAGGAGGTCTGCCCCTGGCCCTGGGCCGAGGCACTGGCTCCGAACTACACCGGCCTCTCGGCATTACGATTGTGGGCGGGCTCATTGTCAGCCAGGCGCTTACGTTATTCACCACGCCGGTTGTCTATGTATATCTCGACCGCTTCCGTCTGGCATTGCGCGGCGGAGAGCCGAAGCCCCTGATGCAGGATTCTTCCGGCGCTCCCACTCCGAGTCCGGCCCACTGATTGTCTCGCTCTTGGGACCAGTGAGATCGAAATATCCTTAGGAAAGTTGATTTGCATTTCCACGGTCTCACGTGCGGTGGGTATCTTCACTTCTGTGATGTGAATCGGCGCGTGGTACGCGGCTTAACCGTGACGTAGCCATCAAAGTCTTGCCAGCAGCATTGCCCTCGATCCGGAGCTGGAGGTACTTCCAGATTTCGGACCGTTCTTTCCCTACTCCTGTGGTGGGAGAAATGTAAACCTAGTTGATGTAACCAGGCGATAGCAACCCAGCGAGCAGTCGGATCAATCAAGTTGCGAATGATGACTCAGAATGCGCGCGACCTGTGGAACTGGAGCAGATTCACACACACCCAAGGCGATAACGACAACAAAATCACTGCGCAGGACAGGTTCTGTGGATCGATTGTGGATCAGCCAGCAAGTGCGGTTGATGCGTAGACCATTCAAAAGAATGGCGGGGACGACGGGACTCGAACCCGCGGCCTCTGCCGTGACAGAGTCGCTGGCCGACGTAACTTATTGGAACTTAACGGTACTGACAGCCCGTTCTTAATCCTCTAAGGGAACTCAAGGGAACTCTTTGGCCGGCTTATCGGACCCAGATCAGACCCAAATTGGCCGATCCGGAATGAAGCCACCGCCCTTGCGATTATGTGCTCATCAACATAAACGATAGCATTTCATCTCAACGACTTGATGTCGCCGAGAACGACACAGACTCATTGGACAGGGTCATTGGAAAGATTCCAGAGCACCGCGATTGGATCACCGTCGGACCACGCTCCCGGCGGGAGTGCCTGTCGCAACGTTCTGAGTGCAGCTTTTTGCAGACTGGCGTTAATGAGTATTTGCAATGACTTAACAGGTCTTGGGTGGCTGCGTAAGTACTTCAAAAGTCGTTGATGACGACCTCATCTTGGGCGGGGATCTTGGGCCGGGAGACAGCCTATGGTTGATTGAAATCGAATCGTTCTGAGGGTGTTATCCGGTTGCTCTTGGTAGCGCATACTCAGAACATACAATCCGGTTTCCTTCGTACTTGACCTCAACCACAGTATTGGTCAGATCCCTTGGGCCAATAAGTTTGAGTGCCGCGCTGAAAAGTTCTTGCTGACGAAGAGGCGTTACACTGGGAACAATAACGATCACTCCAGGATGCAACAGTTCTTGTCCATGGAGAGTAAGAAAGTCGGAACGATTGTTCGTTACAAACGTGTAATCCTGCGCGCGGATAGTGGCCATCAGCTGCCAGTCTTTCGAACTACCGAGACCGAGATAGTTGACATGATGGGCTACGTGACCAGCAGCATGCGCCAGTTCAACCAGAGAAGTGTGCAGGCACTCGTCGATCAAAAGTTTCACCGTGCCCCCGAAAGGCCACGGGCGCGTCGAGTTGCACGAATCGGTTTTTGCTTCGCCCAGGGGCGAGAAGCAGGACGCCCACGGCGGGGAAAGGCTTGAACATAAAGAGGAGCGAGGTCGATTTTCTCTCTATCAAGAGCTGGGTAACCCTCTAGGATCTCGTCTGGCCTCGCCCCTTGCGTCAACATGTCAGCGATAAGTTCGACCGGGATGCGCGTCCCGCGATACACGGGTGTACCGCGCATAATCTCAGGGTCGGAAATAACTATGTTTGCTGCACGCTCAAGTTTCTTGAGATCCTGGTCGAGTTCCAGGCGCACCGACTTCACCTGAATTACCAGGGCTGAACCCTCCGCAAGAACTACGGCGTCAATTCCGGGAGTTGACTCAATCTTCTTGGCGATCGCCCGACGGGCGGCTATCGGCAATAGGCGAACGCCCTCCGCTTCGAGGCGCAGATATAAAACCTGTTCGCGGCTCAGCATTCGTTGTATCGAACGACCAGTGCGGAGCCGCCGCGGCCGAATGAGACGACGTTCGATAAGCTTATGAACGGCAGGCAGCGGCAGATTCGCAACCGCCGAAGCCTGTGCCGGCGTATATTCGATGGTCTCCATGCAATTATTCTACCCCCAATAGGGAAGAATTAATAGAATTCGGCGACTTCCGTGTTAAGGTCGCTGAGGTCGGGGGAGTGGGCGAAAACGCACAAGTCCTTTGGAATGATGGTGGCCAGGGACGGAGTTGAACCATTCCGGGGGCATTGTTATCAGTAAGTTGCTGATTCGATGATCCGCAAAATCCGCATATTCCGCACGGAGTGCAAGTCCTATGTGCGTTTTGTGTGCGGTCGCCCACCGAAATCGATTTTCATTTGTTTGGGGAGGTCACCTGCGTACGTTTCAGGTCAATTTCACTCAAAATGGCGACGCCGTAAATCTGAGACGCAAGAGTGGCAAGAAGTCTTTGGCAGCACGCTCCCTTCACTTCGGGGTCTCGCCAGGTCACATTCGCTTCCCTCATGTCCTGCTCCACGACACCAGTAACGACGATGGTTTTTCGGGGATCAGTCCCGAGAGGTAACCGGCCAAAAATCAAAAAAATTCATCCACTGATCGTAATGGGTCGTCAACGTTTTTTCCAGAAATCTGACAGCCTGGCACATAGCCTCGTACAAGGCGGCATCGTCGTCACCGCATGTGACCCGTGACGGAACTGCCGGGATCAGTTCTCCCATCAGAGTGTGGTAGCGCAGCCAACCTCGGCGAATCATGAAAACGGGCAGCACCGGCGCGCCCGAGACCTGCGAAAGCAGGAAAGGGCCAAGCGGAAAGCTGGTGGGTTGGGAAAAAAACGGCACATCGAAAGTGTGACGCTGATAAACGCGGTCTCCCTGGATCGCCACGATCTCGTTTCGACGCAAGGCCTGTAAGAGTTCTATCGTAGCCGGCACACCCCCTTTGAGATCCACAGTTTTGAGCCGTTCGCTAGCCATCAAATTCCGCAGTATGATCTCCGCCGGCTTGTCCTCGACCACCCGCGCCACGTTAACCCGGCCGTGCATTGCCAGCAGCCGCGACGCGAATTCCCAATTCCCCACATGCGCCGTCCACACAATGAGCCCATTGCCCGCAGCCAGGCATTGGTCGATCTTATCGCCGCCGTCCTCCTTCGACTCCACCAGCATGCCCAGCAGTTGCGAATGTGTGGCCTGTGGGACAAAACAATAGGAAGCCATGAGGTCGCAGAACGAATAGAAGACCCAATAAACTTTCCATTGCAGTGCGAGACCGCGCTTGCCTGAGACTCGGCGCAGATTTCCGGTTACCGCTCGGCGTTCCCGCTTCAACATGAGGAAGAAGATCAGCGCTGTCACCGCCGCAACAGCGGGATGGAGAAAGCGCGGCAGCCTCGGCATGATGACAAATATCATCCGCAGCGCCGTTGTGTTATGAAAACGGTGCTGGTACCATCGCGTCACTTTCCGCCTGCCATCATGTGGTCGCCCACGGTGCGAGTCATTTTTTTCTTCAACACCGGAAGTATGTGAACCATCTCCGCGTCGCGATGCCGGATTGACACAGGTCAAGCAAGGCGACATTGATCCGCCCAAAGCCGTGTTGATACTCGAACTGAATGAACTGCTATTGTATTTGGACAACTTTTGCTTGGATTTGGGTAAGGGGGAATTGCATACCGGGAGATGGTGATGTCAGGTCCTTGCTTCCGCCACTTTGGCTTCGATAATCGCCGCCAAAGCGTTAACACTTTCGAGGTATTTCTGGTTGAAGTTGGCCTGCACCAGCTTGATGCCGAAATGCCTCTCAATCTCTAGAACGAGTTGGAGTACGTCGATGGAATCGATTTCCAGTTCTCCGCCGATCAGCGGCTGATCGTCGCGCAGATCCTCGGGGGTCAAGTCGGTGATCCGCAAGCTCTTCAATATAATAGGCTTGAGTTGCTCTTTAACGCTCGCCATATCGGTCATTTGCAACCCCAGAGCATACCACAAAGCGCGCCCGTAGAAATCGACACAAGAAGGTCCCGAAAGGCTTTGTGCAACCTGTGTTTCGTGTGACTTCGTGTCCTCGATGGTTGCGATTTTTCTTTTCCGTCGTCAGACTCCAAAACTACAGCAGTCCCCCATCCACAGCGATCACCTGTCCGGTGATGTAACTTGCCTCTTCGGACCCCAGAAACGCCACTAGCGGAGCCACTTCTTCGGGCTTGCCAAAGCGACCGAGCGGGATTTCGGAAAGCAGTCGTTTCTCCTCTTTCTCAATGTACTTGGCGGACATAGGGCTCGGAATCACGCCCGGGCAAATGGCGTTCACCCGGATGTGGAATTGCCCAACCTCGCGAGAGAGTGCCTTGGTGAAAGCGATAATGCCGCCTTTGGATGCCGAGTAATTGCACTGGCCGGCCTGGCCGCGAACTCCGGCGGGCGACGCGATATTGCAAATGGCTCCGCTTCCCCGACGCATCATGCCCGGCAGGGCCAACCGCGAACACAAATACGTGCCGCGGAGATTGGTGTCGATCACTTCATCCCACTGCTCCTCCGACATAAAGGCCAACAGCACATCGCGGTTGACGCCCGCGTTGTTTACCAGGTAATCGACCGGACCAAATTGCTGTTCGATGCGATCGAACATGGGTGCAACACTCTCTTGGCGGGAGAGATCGGCTTCCACTGCCAACGCCTCTCCGCCAGCGGCGATGATACGCTCGACCACCTCATCCGCGGACTCTTTCCCATGACGATAGTGCACGGCCACGCGGAACCCCGCGCTTCCCAGAGCCTGCGCGATAGCGGCGCCGATAATCCCCGAGGCGCCTGTGACTAATGCGACCCTCCGATCGGTGGTGCGATCACCCAGCCTTATTTCAGCCATATCCTTGAATTCAGTGCAGCGGCTTGAATACTAAAATGTACACGGCCCAACGAGAGTTGTAGCGCGGGATATTCCCGTCCAGCGCATAGGAAACCGTGCCTTGCACCAGCGTATTCCAGGGACCAGGAGCGTTGAAGTTAGTCTCCAGGCCGTCGAATTTGCGGAATTGAAGCGACTCATCCAAATTGCGCGCGCGTGCATACGCGTACATCCCATCGACCTTGAACAAATCCAGCACGTTGAAACCATAGTGCACGTTCGCCATCGCAATGGCGTCAAAAGAATCCGTGCCGGGAGGAATGCCGTGGAGACGCGGCGACGCTAGAAACGAGGGGAAGTAACGCGCAAAGCGATCCAGTTGATCTCCGCCCCAGTAAGAAAGATCCCATCCGCCTTTGGTGAACTTACCGATGTAGTAATCCTTGTTCAAATCGGCGTTGTAGAGCGTGAACGCATTTTGCGGGCGCTGGACCAGTAAAACATTTTGCGCCGGCGGGTTGGGCGATGAAGACCCGCACCCAGCCGGAGGTTGGGCCAGCGAAGCGCATCCGAACGGCCTCCAGTCGATGCGCCCGCCCCGTGTCCCCTGCGCGTCGAACACATAACCCTTGCGGTTGTATTTTATTTCGACGCCCGGAAGAATGTTCAATCCGTTGCGCGGCAGTTCGTATTGCTCGTCCGCCTGGCTGGTCCGCAGGAAGTTGTCATAGGCGAAGTAGATGGAGCCCGTTACGCTGAGATGGCTGGTAGCTTGCCACGAGGCGCGCAAGCCGGTGGTTTGCTCCCATGTCCATGCCTCTCCTTGCAGCAATTCCGTGTTATTGCTATAGATGCGGTTCTCGCCGGGCAGGCCGTTTAGTGACAAATCCAGCGCCAGGCGGAACTTGGGCCGGAACTGCTTCGAGAGGTCGGAAATTAGGATAGGCCCGGCAAAGAAGGTCGAAAGTTGGGCGCCGGTGTGGCGATAATCAAAATCCACTGTGCTGATGCCGAGGAACGGAACTGGAAAGTTGAACGTGCCTCCGTACATCGCGCCGGCAACCAGAGCCTTGATGCGCTTCACACTCTGGTCCACTAGAACCCGCTCGCCGCTCTTCTTCTGCAGCGACCGTAGTCCCTGGTCGGTGTCGCGGTACATCGGGTCGTCAGAACTATACTCAGCCGCGAGGGCACCACTGAAGTTGGGGCTGTTGATGATGTAGTTCGAAAACTGCACCGTCCTCTGCAACACAAAATCACGTCCGGCCGCGTTCAGCAACTGCTGTGCGGAAATCGATTTCAGCAAGTTGAATTGATTGCCTTTGTCATCGCGAACTAACTCGAAGTTCTGGGTCTCGACGTTTACCAGCACGTTGCTCTTGACGCCGCGCTGGGTCAGGTACTGTTTCACCTCGCGAAAAGTAGTGCTGTCGATCCAGATCTTGCCGCTGTATAGCGCCTCGTCCCGCACCTTGGGCTCTACTCCCACTACATAACACAATGCCCCGTTTACTTGTTCGGTCCCGAGCAGTTTGTAGTCATAGCGTTCGTTGAGCTTCAATTCGAGGGGCTGGGTCATCACCTTTTCCGGCTCGATTTGGGGCAGCGGAAACTCATGATTGTTGCCGAACTTCACCCCGTTAATGTAAAACTCTTTTTGCGCCAGTTCCATCTGACCGTCGCGGCTAAAGAACTGTTTGAGCTGCATCGAAACGTCGAAGCCCGGCCCCAGATTGGTGGCTTCAAAGTGCAAGCTCATAAAACTAGAGGCCAGATAGTTTTCCACCTTTTGTTTCTGCGCTTCGCGATTCTGTTGCCAGCGGGCGATGATTTCCTCAACCCTTAGTTCGACTCCGCTCTTAACTTCCACCGTGTTGTACAGCGTCTGATCGGCCTCACCCTGTTTGTGGATGGAAATCAGCGCGTATTCGCTGGTGCAGGCACAGGTTTGCGCGAAACCCTGGTCAGCCTTCGTCACTTCGCCCGGCGGGAGTTGGGCGCCGGTCGCGGGGTCGTACCACACGATCTTGAATGATCCTGGCTTAACGCTCTGTAACCTGACCGTCTTCGGTGAGTCGGGACTCGCATTCACGCGCGCCACAATCACCACATCCGAGGGCCCGCCGCTGAACCAACGGTGCTCATTGTTCCCCACGCCGTCCACCGCGACACTGAACGGAGAGGCTGCGGAATCCGCCGCGAACATGTTGCCCGTGATGGAACGGCTCAGAAAGCTGCTTGCCGCGCACAAGGCCGCTCCAGCCTTGGCGTCCGGTGGCTCTGCCCAGACAATTTCTACCGCGGTCCCGGCGGTCGCGAGCATCGCCGTCAAGAACGGTGAGGGTGTCGCGGACGTTCCGGCATCTAATTTAAGAATGACCGGTTTATTCAGCGCCCGTTCGGCAATCCACGCAGCATCTTTGCGCCAGCCTTCGGCATAGGTAGTTCCCAGCAGATCGGAATAGGTGGCAAGCCTTTTTACAATATCGCCGTGCCTGCCGACGAACCCGGGCTGAAAAACAAACGCCAGCCGCAAGCCGGTGTTGTTGCCCTTTGCGGCTAACGCCAGACGCACCAACCCGAACGCGAACAGATCGGGAGCCCTCAGCGGTTCTTTAATCTCCACCAGAAGCCCGCGCACCGCGGCCGCCGAGAGAGGGATCGATTTCACAAATGCGTCAACCCGCTCGGTAATTTCCTGCTCGGATTCATTGCCAGAAAGTGAACCGGCTTTCACCACCACATGCAGCCAGACCTCGAATCCTTCGGGCACGCTCTGGACGGCTTGCTCTTCGAAAAAGCTGGTGGGGCTTTCGCCACCCGTGAAATCGAAAAACAGCGGTGGCAGTACGATCAATTTGCCCGGGACGTCACACTGCTCGTCGGCTTTCAATCCCACGGCAAAGCTCTGGTCAGTCGAAATCGAGATCGCAACCCGTGGCAAGCCAGCATTCGCCATTAGCGGTAAAAGCAGAAAGGCAGAAAACAGCAAAATCGGCGCCGCTCCTCCGCAACTTGCCAATCGGCAAAGCAGCCTGGGGAACGACTGGGATAAGAACAGTGTTGCCGAACGAAGCGTCGATTTCATCAAAATTAAGTCCGACAACTTAAGTGAAGCCCTCATTCCCGAATCAACCTTCGCTCGGATTGGCCGTTGGCACTTCTGTCGCCGTCCGTCGCCGTTCCCCCAGCAGAATAACAGCGGGAATCAACAACAAGCCACCGCCCAGTGCCAACGCGACTCCCAACGAAGTCACCAGACCCAGTTCCACCAGCGGCGCGAAACTGGAAGTCATCAGTGCCCCGAAGCCAACGATCGTAGTCAGGTTCGATTGAATCAGCGCCGCTCCCGAAGCTTTCGCGATCACGAGAATTTCGTTACGCTCATTCTCCAGATATCGGCGCACCAAGTGGATGCCGTTGTCGATGCCAATGCCGATGATGAGTGGAATCGCAGTAATCGACATGAAACTAAAACGGTGTCTCACCAGCAGCAACAGGCCGAAAGTTGCGACTACGCCGAATACGATCGGGATCAGCACGATGAGTGAAACGCGGAGATTGCGGAAACAAAGGTAGACAACTAATAGAATCCCGGCGGCGGTCCAGACCAGTGCTCTGCTGCTGTCGTGAAGCACTTGCCTCTGCAGGTCGCGGTTCATCTTGTCGAAAGAGAATTCCACGAATGGACCGAATTGCTTTCGCCAGGATTCGATGACGCTTTCCGGAACGACCTCGACTGCATCGGGATCGGCGCCATAAAAGGTGATAGCCGCGACGTAGCTGCCGTCCCCGGTCTTGCGAATGCTGTTGTCGAGTAATCCTGGCGGCAGGAACTTGGCGGCCGTTTCCAGGGTAATCGGATCACCGCCTCGCCCCAGGCCTTGTCCAAGCTTTCGCAACCGATCGATAAAGGGCTGGAGCGGTTCGGTTCGAAAACCATTCTCGCGTAGCGAATTCTCCAGGGCGCTTGCCGAGGCTGCGAGATTGACGCCGGCCAGCGAACTGGCTCGTTCACTTTGCGTTCGGGCTGACGGAAGCAGGATTGTGGGCGAGAAGAGGGACTTGATGACCCCGCGATGCCGATAGGCTTCCAGCCCGGCCGTCAGTTCTTCGGCTCTGCCCAGCACTTCCTGCTCGCTGCCGGCGATCAAGAGCACGTTCGGACTGCCCTCAATGCCGAATCTTGCAGAAAGCAGGTTCTGCGCGGCCACGGCGGGGTTATCGGCACCAGCGATCTCGAAGTGCTTTTCCAGTTTGATGGCCGGCAGAAACAATAATGACAGCAGGAATACTCCGCAGCCCAAGCCGACCACAAGGCGGGCGTGTCGGCCCACAAAATCAACGGATTTCCGCGCCACCCAGGGAAGCAACCGGAAGGTGATGGTTTGCGGAGCGCGCGGCTTGGAGATTCGCCACCATAGCCGCATCAGCGCAGGAACCGTCAACAGGGTATGGAGCATCATCATGAACATTCCCACAGTAAGGATGAACCCAAACTCTGCCAGTCCCTTGAAACTCCCGGTGGCAAGCGAGGTGGTAGCCGTAGCTGCCGTTACTATGCATAAGACAACGCTAAGGCCGGTGGTTTCGAAGGTGCGTAGCACCGCATCATTCAGCGTCCCGCCCTTGGCCCATTCCTGCGGCACCCGGTTGAAGAAATGTACGACCTGGTCGTCTCCCAGTCCTGCCAGGATCGCAATAAAAGACAAGCTGATCAGATTTACTTCTCCGGGATAGAAACTTGCTACGGCCGTAGTCCATATAATGCCCAGGCTGGCGGGCAGCAGCGATAAAAGCAGGAGTGGAATCCTCGGATAGATCAGCAGGCACAACAGCAGATTACCGACAATAGAAATCAGGGAAATTCGACGAATATTCGTTTCGATGAGCTGGTGCTCCTGTTCCGCGTAAACATAAGCCCCCGCCGGAATGGCCAGCACTCCAGAGTCCCGCACGTCCGGCTCTGCGGTCATCGATTGGATGTGCTCGCGCGTCCACCGCATGACCTGCTCGGCGAATTTGTAGTCCATGGCCGACTGGCGAGGTTCCGCAATGATGAGCAGCGCCTTGTGGTCTTTACTGAAGAATCGATTTCCAAATCCCCAGTTGAGGTCGAAATTGGCGAACTGCGAAAACTCCCGGCTGCTGCCCACTTCCACTTGCATCAGGCCCAAAGGATCGGCGACGAAGTAATTGGTTCCTAATGACGAGAATGGAGTGACCAGTTCGGTTGCCGCGCGGCGAACGGTTTGATGAATCTGCTGCGGATCCAGCCGCCGCTTCAGATCTTCTGTTTGATCGGGCCGCGCGAATGAGGGAAAGTTCCAGGTAAAGAACCGCATCAGGTTGAGCAGTTCCTCTTCCTGCAAGCCGCAACGCGCATCCAGGAACAGTCCGCTGGCTTGCATGTCGGCAGTGAGACGGTCGGCCATTTCTTCCATCTGGCCGGTGACGTCCGTTCTTCCCGCCGGAGCATCGATGAGCACGAAGAGCTGGTTGCCATAACCCAGTTCTTTGCCGATCTGGCTCGCGGCTCGCCATTGTGGGTCGCGATTCCCAAACAAATCGGTCAGGTCGGTGCCGGTTCGCAGGTTGTGGATGTTCGCATACAACAATAAGGTAACGACCAGGCTCAGGGCTGTAACCAACCCCGGATGGCCTACCACCAAGCCGCCAACCCAGCGCATGCAACGGACCATCATGCTGTGGCTCCGGCGCCCCCTGCCAGCGTTTTTTTCACCGGGGGGGCCTTTCCATCGTCGGCCTGATCATCGCTCGCTCAATCATCGTCCGCCCATCAGCCCAAGACCACAGACAACTCGCCGTTCGCTACCATCTCCCCGTCCACCCACACCGTGCCACCGATGCAGGCCATTTGTCCAAGCTCAGTCAGCTTCTTGGTTTCAACGCGCAGTTCTTGCCCCGGAGTCACGGGTTTGAGAAACTTGAAGCGATTTACGGCCGCGAGCAAGGCCACTCCTCCCCCGCTCCTGGCAGCCACCTGCAGTGTCGCCGATCCCAGCATCACGCCGGCGGTCTGGGCTACCGCTTCGATCAGAAAAACCCCCGGCAGAATGGGACGGGCAGGAAAATGCCCGGCAAAAATTGGGTTCGCCGGATCAACAAACTTCACCGCAACACAACGAACTCCCGGCTCCAGTTCTTCCACCCGGTCGATCCACAAGAATGGAGGGCGGTGAGGAATCAGCGTCTCGATTTCACTTCGCTCCATCACCCTGGGATTGATCACTGGGGTTTGTATACCTCAAACGTATCGGCCGGAATCTTCGGATTCATCGAGCTTACGTCGATGACGA
This sequence comes from Candidatus Sulfotelmatobacter sp., assembly GCA_049673585.1. Classification (GTDB taxonomy): domain Bacteria; phylum Acidobacteriota; class Terriglobia; order Terriglobales; family Acidobacteriaceae; genus Sulfotelmatobacter. The sequence goes on from JBATXV010000017.1 coordinate 428,475, forward strand.
ATACACTGTTTACGCCGCTCTTGCCGTCTACCTCCAGCGACCGAGGAAAGAAATCCCGTTTGTCCAGCTTCACGACGAGGTAATTCAGCTTGCGGCGAAAAGTGTCCGTCCGCGGAACCAGCTTCATTTGGTAATCCCGGCTGTTCTCTTGCACGGTGATGGTGAAGTTTTTTTTCAGGTTTCCGAGGGAGCTATCCCGACCGAAATAAGATTGCGCCCGGCGAACGCTTTTTCCGATTTCCATCACTTCGGTCTTATCGCCAGTCGTAACGTTGAGGTAGTTCTCGTTGAAGCGAATCCGCATGGCGGACGGTTCGAAGTAGTCCAGCGCAAATCGGGTGGTGCCTTCGGCGCAAAACTTGCCGCGGAGTACCAAAGGTTTCGCCATGAGGCTAGACGTGCGGGTTTCGGTAAGGGTCCCGCAGCTGCTCGTGTATTTTTGTTGCGCTTGTCCGATCCCCTGCCAAATTCGGCTCAACAGATCGTCGGACTGGGCGGCAAGCACTCCCGGAAAAATCAAAAGCACAAGCATAGCGCGTAGCAATCTGAATCGCGGGATCATGTGACGCCGGTAGAAAACGAAGCGCCGATGGCAGGGACCAGAGCCAGACGCGCACCTTCTCTCGTACCGGCACATTGAAGCGCGCGTGGCCATCATCTGATACAGACTAGCATGCGCGATGGTGATGCTACGGGCTGGCAGGAAGGTGTGACCAGGATCAAATTTCCTCGAGATGGAAATCCGGATCAACATGGCCCGGTAGCTCCGGGAGAGGACGGACGAACGAACCAGCCAACATTAAACCTGCCTGCTTAGTCTCCGCTGCCGCTCACAGCTTCCCCGGCAGTCTCGGCGGGTGGCACGGTAGCTCCGAGCCCGATCTGCACCAGCTCTGGAACAACTTGTTCTTTCAGTACGCACTCGCGGTAGAGCTTGGCCATGCGGAAGTTCTCTTCGTCCAGCTTGAGCCGCTCGGCTCGGGCCCGCACTTTCTCCTCGCGGGCGTTCTTCGCAACGCCCAGTTGTTCCAGATCATGCTGGGCCTCGTTGGTGACAATCTCGTCCTTCAAGACCAGATGATGCTCCGTACTGTTCAGCTTCACGCTCTTGCCGCCAGCGAAAATCTCATGCCGTCCGTGCTCCTCGTACCACTTGGTCAAGGTGGCGGTCATATGCATCTTCTCAACGATGTTCCGCCAGCCCATCCCCGTGTTGTAAGCGCAAAAGGAGATCTCTCCTTCTTGCGTAGCGTAAGGGATGATGCACTGCTCGGTCCGGCGAAAATCATAGTTGAATAGATCCTGGAACCACATGCCCGCCACGAACAGCAGGTTCCAGCGATCGCGGCGTCGGTGGAAAATGTCAGCCATGGTCCGATTGCCGGAGACGTCACCATAGTCGCGTTCGGTCGCCCCCAGGCCCTTGTCGAGCTTCCTCAGCATATCGATAGCGCGGAAATGCTGCGGCGCATGAAACGCATCGTAATTCCGAATTAATGCCAACGCCATTCCCGCGACCGATATCCAGTTGCTGCGAGCCCAATCGTTGATCCTCGCAATGTCCTTGGCGAATTGTTCGGCGTCCAGGAAGGCGGTCACCGGAATCGCCTCGCGTGTCTCCTTGTCGACCATAATCGCCAGGCCCACGCCGCAGTTCGGGTGACAACCGCAGGCGACTTGGCCCCAGGCGGCGTCCGGCCCGTGAACCAGGTCCGCCCAGTCGGAAAAGGTGCTCAGGAACGAGAGTGGGAACCAGTCGCGAACCGGTTCGCCGATGCTCAGTTGGTCTTTCACATCGTGGGCCAGATGCGACAGTGTGTAACGTTGCGCTTTGCGGCGTTCGTCGGTGATGGCCTCGTCGCGGCCCGTGAAAGACACTGGCTGGAACGACACCATGGCTATCTTATCCGGGTTGTCGAGGGCGAATTGCACCACGCGCCCCACCTGCTCATTGTTGATCCCGTTGACGACGGTGGTCACCAGTACGATTTCGACGCCGTTGGAGTGCAGGTTCTCGATGGCCCGCAGTTTCAGGTCGAACAGGTTGCCGACGTTGCGATGAGAATTCGCCGGGTTGCCGATGCCGTCGAATTGGAGATAAGCGTAGCGCAAACCCGCTTCCGCGGCCTGCCGGGCGAACCCGGGACTCTTAGCGAACTCGATACCATTGGTCGCGGCCTGCACGCTGTCGTAGCCGAGTTGACGGGCGTAGCGAATGGCATCCAGAAAATGCGGGGACAGGGTCGGCTCGCCCCCGGAAAATTGGACGGACATCTGACGCCGCGGCTTAATGGAAAGTGCGTTGTCCAGCAGAGTCTTGATGTCCTCCCATGTAAGCTCATGTACGAATCCGATCTGGTTGGCATCCATGAAACATGGATCACACATCATGTTGCACCTGTTGGTCAGGTCGACGGTGAGAACCGAGCCCCGCCCGTGCTTGATGGTGCTGCTGCCATGGTTGTGCAGTTTTTCATCGTTATGGGCACGGATATCGCGGCCGGGGAACGTTTCCTCCAGATGGCGGAAGAATTGCGGATCAATGGATATGACATCTTCGAAATATCCGTGGACGGGGCAATCCTTGACCATCAGGATTTTGCCGTCGCGCTCGATGATCTGCGCCTTGATTTCACCGGGCCTTTCGTTCAACAGGACGCGATAATCCAGTTTGCCGTCGACAATTTGCTGGCGAATCTCCGGCACACAACGCGGGCACAACGAATCGGTTTGCCGCGGCCAGCCCAGAGGAGGCTTCGACTTTTCACGGGACTTCAGCAGCGGCCTATCCGACCACCTGGGTGTGAAAGATGGATTTTCGGGAAAGAGATTGTTACTCCAACAAAATATTTGCCAGGCGCCGTTCGCAACAATTGACATCGCCTTTTCGAGGTATTTGATGGGCTTATGCATTTGCCTTGACACTCCGGGTCGAGCGTCTGTTGTGCGCCGGCGCCGGTTTCTGTCGGAAAACCCCTGGCTTTCGCGAACGTACCGGCCGCCGAGACCCAGCCGCCTTCCCCAGTCGTCGAAGAGTATCAGATCGCATTCTTGTGCGACAACTTCTTCTTGCCGGGTGTCAAGAGTGAAATTACACTGCGAACGTTCCCATCAGGAAACGCGATGAGACGCCGATCAGCCTGGAAGATTGAGAACTATACCTACCACGAGTGTCCTCACCCGGACCGGGAGTTCGGCTACGCGGTTTCCCTGCACAACCACTCGTGCCACTCAGTGGAGAAGCTGGCGGCATTAAACCAGGTTGTCCAGCTGGCTTTCATGCGCCCTTGGAGTGGCATTCTGCAAAATTCATTTGGTCTGGGCGGTGTTTCTGATCTGAATTACGCAGAGATAACATTCAATCCGCCCTACACCCCCGAAGACGTCTATGAGATGGAGGCAGCAGCGGCGGCCAATTGGGGCTTCCACGGGGTTCACCTGGCCATTACCGATCACGACGAATTTGCCGGCAGCCTCGCTCTGCTGCGCGGCCGGCCCGATCTGAACGGCCGCATCGCAGTTAGCGAGGAGCTGTCACTCTGGTTCCAGGGACACTTATTTCACCTGGGAGTGAGTCGCATGCCCGAGAGTGAAGTCGAGGAAACGCACGCTCGCATTCAAGCGGCTGCGCGGGGCCGACGCTATGACGAACTGTTTGAAACCCTCGCCGCTAGCGGCTGCCTGGTCGTCTTGAATCATCCTCTCTTCGCCTGGGGACCGGGAGCGGAGGCAATTCCCGTGACGCAACTGCTCTCCCGCTACGGCTGGGCGATTCATGCTTTGGAAGTAAACGGGATGCGGCCACGCGAGGAGAACGATCGCGTTCTAGAACTTGCCCGGCAATGGCGCAAACCGGTGGTCGGCGGAGGAGACAGCCATCTGCTGGTCGCCAGTTCCGTTCTCTCTCTGTCGCGGGGCGCAACTTTCAAAGACTTTATCGCCGAAGTGAAGGACGGCCATGCGGTACCGTTCGTGACGCCTGATTATTTTGCCCCGCTCAAATGGAAACTTTTCTTGCGGGTGCTGTTTTTCATATCGCGCTACCGGCAAATTGCTAGCTATAAGGGACAACCGGTGGCCGCCATGCTGGAGCACCGCAAAGTTTTGCTCGATCCGGTGGGGTCGGCAAGTCGCGTATTTCTGGCTTTGGTTTCCGCTCTGGGATTAGCTCGGTGACGGCCCCCGATGCGGTAGATCTGAGAGGGATTGGACGGCAGAAACCTCATTTCTTCGTCATATTCATCGGCCTAGTTTTTTCCTGACAAAGGCCGGAGTGCGAGAGCGACTTTCGGCTTGAGTAGGTTCCGATCAGGCTGTTTTCTCCATTAGGACTCAGCGTAGCGCAATAGTCTACGCCGCGGCGAGAGGAGAAAAGCATGAATAGACGCCTGCCGCTGACTACGCCTGTTATCACGTATCCCCCGCCGTTGCCGCTCACCTCTCGGCTTCCCTCGGTCTGTACCAGATGGAAAGCGCCCCATTCCTCGGAGTCCCACGTTCCGTTCACATTGATTGCAGCAGGATCTTTTTGCGCGTCAAGCCACGCTTTGCCTTCTGCCTCTCCTTTAGCAGCGGCTAGAGAAGCCGGGAAGGAAATGCACAGCAATAGCAATGTCACCGCGAACGTCAGCTGTTTCATAGGAGACATCTCCTTTTCTGCTCCCGGTGTGGGAGGACGAAATGGCCCGCGCTTTAACGATCTTTGCCTGCGCCATCCCCACGGAGGGTGCCCCATCCTTGCGTTTTTTGCGAGGGTGGGCGGCGATGCTGCGTGTGCTATTTGGTTTTGTTGTGGACGCGCGTGATCTACCCACTTGGCAGCCGGCATTTCCGACTCCCGCCCTTCGCAAAAAACGCGAAGGACCACTGTGTTGGTAATGCCTGCAAGCTCAAAAGCCGGGGCCACCTCGCCTCCCAGTCCCCCAACAGTGCGTTCGTCCCCACACCAATGTGCCAGAGACTAGTTCAATTGAGATCGTCACAATTGTGGCCTGAGCCGTAACAAATTAATAGTGTGGCTTCCTAACCTGAGATGTCCTGGGCAGGAGATGAGATGATGAACCGAGCAATTGCTGGATTGTTTATTCTGCTGTGCGCTGTGTCTGCACCAGCACAAAAACTCACTGTCAAAATAATCAACCGCCAGGGCAATGAGACCGACTACACATATGTCGTTCCTGGTAATTTCAGTTCGCAATCCAACTCGAATGTGAACTGTAACGGCAGCGACACCAATGTGAACTGCAACGGGTCAACCACAACCACTGGTTTAAGTATGCCTGCCCAGCAAGTGTCATATCACGTGCGCGGAGCCACATTTACGTTACGGTTGCCCGATGGTCGTGCCGTTGTCGTCAACTGTGAAAGCAAATTTAAAGAGCGCATGGCAGGTCCGCGGGGAAATCGGAGGAGTTGTCGCATACCCCTGGTGGACGAGATTGAAGCTGATTTTCATGGGGATAATGCCAAGCTGGAATGGGTGGTCAGCATCGACGGAAAGAAGATGCAGTCGGAAACGTACAAGGTTCTGGCCATTCTCAAACCTAAAGGCGCGTAATGAACCTGACTTTTTTCTTCGGTCGAGTGGCGTGATCGTTCCACTTGACCGGCATTTCCGACTCCCGCCCTTCGCAAAAAACGCGAAGGACGGGGCAGCCACTGTATTTGTAGTGCCCGCAAGATCAAAGACCTGGGCCACTCGCGCCTACTGCTTTTTCATGTTCATCGTCCTACTGCTCTCCTGGCAAAGCCCGGAGTGCAGCCGTGACTTGCGATTTGAGTAAGTTCCGGCCAGGCTCTTTTCACCGCTAGGACTCACGGTGGCGCAGTATTCTACCGTGTGCTTAGTGGAGAAAAGCAAAAATAGACGCTTGCCGCTGACCACGCCCGTTATCTCGTATCCCCCGCCGTTGCCGCTTACGTCCCGGCTTCCCTCGGCTTGTATCAGATGAAAAGTGCCCCAGTCTTCCGAATCCCACACGCCGTTCACATTGAACTCAGCCGGATCCTTTTGTGAGTCAAGCCACGCTTTGCCTTCTACCTCCACCTTGGCAGCCGCCAGAGAAGTCGGGAAGGAGATGCACAGCAATAGAAGTGCCACCACGAATGTCAGCTGTTTCATGAGAGATGTCCCTCTTTTCTACTTCCCGGCGTGGGCCGGGAGGCCTACGGTGTCAGGTGCATAGTCCCACTTTTTGGATATCCGATCAAATAGGTAACCGGCATCTTTCCAGTTGCAAGCTCGCCGATCTCCCACTGGTATTGGCAAGAGGTCAGTTTTTCTACCATCTCGCGCAGCTCCTGTGGCCGATATGTCCGCAGGCAGGATACCACTCCGTCGAATAGCAGGACCAATGGAATGATCGGGATCAAATACGTCCAGAGTAAACGCGACCAGCGGAATGGACGAATCCGCGGAGTGTGCAGGAACATCAGGAGAATGCCGGCAAATATGAGGCCGATTGTCGACGGAGAGCGCTTGGTGGCCTCAAATATTCCGATGCTTTCGCCGGCATCGACGGCGTTTTGCAGAATGCCGCGAGCATCCTCCGGCGAAAAATGATGGAACGAGGTAAACATCGTTCGCAGCCCCTTCAGTGCACCAGGAACCTTCATGGCGTCAACCGGCTCGGGATAGAAAGTAATGTGGTGGTCGGAAGACGCGCTGACACTTTGGAACGCCTCAAGATTCGGATATTTGTCCGTAAGCCAGATCTGAAGGCCGGCGGAATTTTCTCCGGCGTCCCGGCATCGCAGCTGTCGCGCAAGATCCAACCACGGACCGCCTCCGCCAGAACACATATCGACAATCGACTCTGTGTTGGACGACTTCCGGGCGTTCGTCCGGTTCCCGGTGGAGTCAATCACGTTCTGCAGCAGCGGGACGATGGGCTCGTAAGCGTGTAAGAGGTTGAACCCAAACTGAAGCGCATC
>JBATXV010000018.1:0-269987 GCA_049673585.1 Candidatus Sulfotelmatobacter sp.
CCAACGATGAACAGCGAGCCCAGGTTGGAAACGCGCAAACCACCTACGAGAGCGAAATGGCGCTCTTCAACGAGTGCATGCTTCAGTGCGCTCAAAAAGTGTTTGACACTGCCGACATTGTTAGAGATGGTGATGTTTCCCCGATTAAGAGTCCGGGGCGTTTTGGCCTCGCTTCGCACCCCGGCCGGCACCTCCATCCGTTCGCGCCTCCTCATTACCGACCGGCAAACGGTGCCTTCACTCCGCCGGTCGCACAAACGCTTCGCGGATTGCATGTCTGCGGGGCTCGAACCATGAGGACGGCTTGGAGCGTGCGTGGCATATGTTTGGGAACTTCGAAAACTACAACCTGCGGAACGTTATCAGCGCTGCGATACGAAATGCGGAAATAGTGCCGGCGCTGGCGCTTTTTGATCAGTCCGACCGCGATGGCGGGCATGACTCCCAGATGGCGGGTCACTTCTGTCGAATATTCGAACGACTCGATTTGCGCGTATGGAATCAATATCTTCGTTCCCGAGTACTCGAACGTAAGCGATTCCTCAGAAGTGGTGTCCAGTCGCCCGACCACACCTGCAGGTAATGAAGGAACGGTACCACCCACGTACATCACCCAGCCGTCGTCTACGGCGAGGACCGGTACGGCCAGGGCCAAGAGCAAACAGAAGATCATCAACTTGTTCATGCCATACCCCCTCAGGGTTGGTGTCTCATGAGGCATGGACCGCCGCCGCCTTTCAGCGGTCCATAGTCACTGAACCTTGCGTGTGACCGTTTCATCCTCTGCGGAATCGTGTTATGTAACGCACGGCGCGGTCACGACTTGCCTAATCGCTTCCGATGACCACAGCCGCCACTAATGCGGCGTGATCCGAGGGCCAGAGTCCGTCGGACAGCCGGCTTCGCGGATCGGCGCCAATCAACGCCGCTCCCAACGGGGTTACTTTGCCGAAGGTTAACACCAGGTCGATTCGTTGATAAAGTTGCGAAACGGGATTGTTGTCCGCTTCATCCTGACAACACGTTAATCCCGCGCGCTTCGGAAAGAGACTGGACCAAACGTCTTGATAGCCAGCCGACCTAAAATCCACATAGGTCGGGTCTTGCGGGAAGGGGAATGCCTGCGCGTTTGAGTCCATTGCGATAATCACCGGTAAGGCGCTGTTTGCCGGACCCGCACGCAGCTCATCCCCTTGTAATTCCCGTACATTCGCGTCGAAGGACTCTAGATGGGTATTGACGTAGTGAAAAGAGTGTCCGAAAAACTGTGCATCGACCGTTGCCCACGCTCTGGGATACGGAACTGGGCCAATCGGAGTTGGCAGAACGAGTTGATTCACGAATTCTCCGGATTGCGGATTACTCCACTGGAAGATCCACGACGGAAGATCCGTACGGGCCAGGACGACGTCGTAATCAGTCACTGCAACGCAAAGGTAAGTGGCGGGTGGAATCAGTCCAGGTGTTGGGGGAAATGCATTTTGGGTGACCTGCACGGCAACTTCATAGTGCCCGCCCTGCGCGGCCAAAGCACTGAGGAGCTCCTGCAACATGTCGTACTGGAGGGTCATGGTTCCGCACGTACCTGCGACCGGGTCGAAGGTTCCGGTGTACCACTGGTCCACCTCCTGTAGGCTTAGCAGTTCCGACTGAGCCTCCAGGATCTTCCGTGCAACTGCCTGCATCCTTTCTGGAGGATTGGTGCCTTGAACCTGCGTAATTATCTGGCCGACACCGACCAGGAATTGTGGCAGAGTCTGGGCAGCCACCACCTGCAAGAAGTCGGTCCCCTCATTCACGTTGTATGTCATTACAGTGCCGACGCCGGGGATCAATTGGGCCACGGCAGGAGCAGCCATTGCTGTCCAAATCGCCGCGACGGAGACGATCATCAGCGTGGTTGATGCAACGCTGCGTTTCATGAGAATTCTCCTGAATTGAAATTTTGAAGCCAAGGATTCTGTCCAGGAGTGCCCGGAAAGCTGACATCGCTTGGCCAGCTTCTCTGCCACCGCTGAACTTAGCTGAACCGCAAACACCTGATTTTTCATTGTGTTTCTCTACTGCGGAATCAACCGACCGCCGCATCCTCTAGCTAGTAGTGCAGCGCGATGGCCACTTGTCCCGCCCGCAGATAGCCCGCGGACCAGGGTCGGTTCTAAGGAAGTGCAGTGGGACTTGCTGGAGGAAGTCTGCGCATTAGTGGCGCAACGAGGAGATTATCGAGCAGGACAAAGTGTTCAGTAATACGTTATCGCGGATGTCATCGAGAAAAGAGTGCCACGATGCACCGATAAAACCGACTCGATCGCAATGCGCGCCGGTGGAGGTACCCCGAAACCGAGGAGTTCAGATCCAATCAGTATTGCCGGGATAACAGCGCAACTCAAAGCGCGCTACCCGCAGTCTTTTCCGAGGCCTCTCATTTCTTGAGCCCCAGGCGTCCCAGCAACGCCAGAAACCTGGGGTCGCTCCGCAGCGGATCTGCCATCGGGTCCGTGGGCAGATAAACCAGGAAATCACATCGCTCTTCGTAGGCCTTGTCGAGCCAGGTGAACGCCTGGTCCTTGTCACCAAGACCTATATAGATCAGAGCTACATAGAGACTTGGGACGTATTGGCTTCCGCTCAACTTCTGCAACTGCGAAATGATCTCACGCGCTGCCGCCTGCCGCCCGGTAACAGCATAGAGGTGTCCAAGTAGCGCCAGTAAAGCAGGTTCGTGCGGCGCGAATGCCAGAATCGACTGGTAATACTGCTGAGCTTGCGGATACATTCGCATTTGCTCGTTGGCGCGCCCGATGTTGATGATCGCATCGGCATAGCGGGGATCGATCGACAGGGCCTGTTGGTTTGGCCCGATGCTATCGCTAAAGCGATGGGCCTCATAGTACGCCTCTCCCAACGCAGCGTTTAGCAGAGGAGACCTTGGCTCGATCGAAACGGCGCGCTGCCGCTCGGCGATCGCCTGGTCTATGTCGCCCATAGCAGTCAGATAGTAGGCGTAATACTGATGTGCGGTTGCGTAATCCGGCCGGAGGTCGATAGCCTTGCGGAATTCCTTTTCAGCTTCTGGGTAGTTCCAATCGTATACCAGCGCGGAATATCCCAGCGAAACATGGGCCTCGGCTAGGTCTTTGTCCAATGCCAGCGCTTTTAACGCATTGTCCTTCGCCTTTGGAAAGGCTTCGCTTGGCGGCAAAGCAGTATTGGGTGCGGACCCCAAGAGAGCGTAACAGTCTGCCAAACCGGCGTAGGAGGGTGCATAAGATGCGTCGTATGCGATTGCCTGTTGAAAATAAGAACTTGCCTGCATCAGGCTTTGCGTGGTGCGTAGATTCCACTCGAAACGCCCATGTAAGTAAGCCTCGTATGCTTTGGGGTTCACCTGATGCGCGGGCTGTATGTCCTTGGGGAGCGCAGCCAATATCTTCTGAACGATGTTGTCTACAACCGCACCCGTGCCCGCCCCATCGGGATTCAGTGCATGTCGGTCGCCCACCAAGCCGGTCTGGTCTTTGCAAGACACGAGTTGATCGGTGATTGCCAATTGATTGCCGTCGCGATGGACCGCACCCGCCAGAATGTAGGCTGGTTTGTGATTTTCGCAAACTTGCTGAAAACTGAGTTCAGAATCTGCGGTTGTTAGCTCGACCACTCCCAGCTTCAGGGGATGAACTTCGCTCAATCGCGTAAAGACCTCTTCTCTCACAATCTCGGCAAGACGGCGAGAATCCAGATCGCCACCGAGGGTTTTGAAAGGCTGGATAGCTAAGACTGTCCTCGACGGCCAAAGCAACTCACTAACACGTGGGATAACGACCGACGCGACGATCACGACGAAGATCGCAGCGGCAACCCCGAAAAGCAATTTTTTCAGAAGCGGCCGGGGCGTTGGCGGGGGTGGCGGAATTGGCTTGGGCAGAGGATGAACGACGTCGAGCCCCGAATCCCGTTGCAGGCCCACTCGAGTCAGAATCGAGGAGAAGCGCGGATCCGAACGCAAACTGTCGAAAACCGATCCGACTTTCAGGTAGATCAGCAGTCCATCGCGTTCGTCAACTGCTTTCCCCAACCAGTGAAATGCATCATCGGTCTTACCCAAGCCGGCGTACACGACGGCAAAAGCGACGGGCGGCACGTAGCGGTTTTTTGCTGTAGCGAACAGCTCATTCAAGATCTGGGACGCGTCGTCAGTCTTTCCCGCCGACGCGTAAACCTGTCCCAGGAAACCTGACCAAAGAGGGCTTACGCCCGCGATCGTCAGAGCTTGCTTGAATTCGGCGATGGCTTCATCAAATCTGCCTTTCCGCCCGAATGTCAGCCCAAGGACAAGGTGCGAGAGCGGGAACTTGGCGTCCATGGCCACGGTGTCGCGAAGCTGCTCGATTGCCTCCTCATTCTGACTAGAGGCATAAAGCAACAGTCCCAAGCTAAAGTGCATCAATGGCGAGAAGGGGCTAAGGTGCCGTGCCATCTTTGCTTCGACGAAAGCGTCATCGAAGCGCGCCAGGACTGCCAGGTATACCGAATACCAGTAATGCGCTGCGGAATAGCCGTGATCGAGTTCAAGGGCTCGCCGGAACTCCCTTTCCGCCCCCTCCCAGTCCCAATCAAAGCGAAACTTCACCATCGCCAACGACAAGTGCGCTTCCGCAATCGAATCATCAATGCTCAAAGCTTTGAGTGCGGCCACCCTCGCTTTCTCCATCATCTCGGAAGGCGCCCGGAGGCCATATTCGCCCGTACCCATTAAGAGAGAACAGTGAGCCAACCCCGCGTAAGTCAGCGCCGATTGGGGATCAATTTCGAGAGCGCGCTGATAGTGCTCCACGGCTTTTCGGAAATCTTCGTCCGTAACCTGGTTGTTCCAAAAATGCCGGCCCCTGAGGTAGAGGTCGTACGCCAGGGGGTTTATCGAGGCAGATGTTCTGCTGGTTAGGGCGGTGGGGTTTGCGGTCTCGAGGAGCGAAGGGTCGAGCGCAGACCTGCTCGACGGGAAAGCTGTTTCGATTGTCGATCGAGCCGAAGGGCTTAGCTTGGCCCTTATCTCGTTAGCGATCGCAGCCGCTACTTGCGACTGCAGGCTCAGGATGTCGCGCAGGTCGCGGTCGTAGGTTTCCGTCCAGAGATGCTGATCGGTGCGGGCCTCGATCAACTCCGCGGTGATGCGCACGCGGCCGCCATCGCGACGCACGGAACCCTCCACAATGGCATCCACGCTCAATTCGCGAGCGATCTGAGGAAGCGTTTTCTGGGCATGCTTATACTGCATGATCGAAGTGCGTGATATGACGCGCAACCCTGGGATTTTCGCCATGGCAGTGATCAGCGACTCGGTCAGGCCATCCGCAAAGTATTCCTGCTCGGGAGCGCCCGAAAGATTCTCCAACGGCAACACGGCAACCGAGCGGATCGCAGGCAGTTGCGCCCTCAGGCCAACTGGAGGTCGCGGAGAGCGATCGGCGTTCGGTTCGATCGCCTCGAGCGCAGCCTTTATTTCGCCGACATGCTGATAACGCTGGCTCATTTCCTTGCGCAAGCAGCGGTAGGTGATTCTCGAGAGCGACTCCGGCACGTGCTCGGGCAGCGGCAAAGGGGAGTTTCGCAGAATCGCGGAGCCGAGCTCAATCATGGTGGCCCCTTTGAACGGCATTTGCCCGCTCGCCATTTCGTACAGCAACACACCGAAGCTCCAAATATCACTGCGGGTATCGCTCGGACGGTGTTTCAGCACTTCCGGAGCCCAGTAGGGCGGGGTCCCCACGATTGTGTCTGAACTGTCCAAGGTATCCGGGTTCTGGAGAGAGCTGGGAAGCTCGCTGCGGCGTTGTATCTTCGACAGGCCGAAATCCAGCAGCTTTATTTGGCCATCCCGATTGAGCATCACATTGCCGCTTTTGAGATCGCGGTGGATCACATCGTTTTCGTGCGCATGAGAAATAGCGTCGGCGATCTGGATGCCGTATTCGACTACAAGATCGAACGGAAGTCCGACATTGGCGGGGATGGCATTGGTGAGAACCTGTCCCTCGACATACTCCATGACAATGCCCGCTTGGCCAGATTCTTCGATTACATCTTTGATCCGGCATATATTGGTGTGGTTCAGAGACGCAGCAATGCGGGCTTCCGTGTAGAGCTGGCGGCGAGCGGTCTCGTCGGGAATCGTGTTTTCGCTAACCAGTTTGATGGCGACGACGCACGCGAGTGTGGGGTCCCAGGCACGATAAACCACACCCATGCCGCTCACAGCCACCAACTCTCGGAGTTCGTAACGGCCGAAGGTTCTACCCGGTAATGTCGAATTGGCAGCCAATGCGGCCAGATGTTAGATCGGCCCCAAGCGCAAGTCAATCTAATCTCACAATAAGACCTCCAATCGCAATAGTCTCATCATTTGCGCCTGCGCAATTACCTGAAGCCTTTACTGAGCTGTGCTTGTCAGTAGCATGGGTGCGGCCCCTGCGGGGAATGGCGAGCCCTGAAGCGGAGTGAGCGCTCCAGTGTTGGGGTTAATGGTGTAGGCGTTGACGGTCTCAGCTTCGGGATCAGCTGCGTACAGAAAAAACTTTCCTGAAAGCGTCAATATCTGACTCAACCCCAAGACGGATGTTCCGGAGGTGTAGGGAGACCCGTTTACCGGCGACAGGATTCCGGTAGTTCCGTCCGCGGTGAATGCGGAAATCGTGCCGTCCTGAACATTGGCGGTGTAGAGGAAGCCTTGCCCATTCGCCGTAATTGCCACATAGGCCATCTGCAGTGGGTCGTTGCCAGTGGTGAAAGGGGACTGGGGCAATGCCGTAAGACCGCCGGTAGTTGGGTTGATGGAGAACGCTACAATCTGGTTATTTGCATTGGCGGTCCCGGACAGAGCGACATAAAGAAAGTTGTTGCCGTAGCTGACCACCATGGCCGATGGTCCCGGGTAAGAGCCGGGTGCGCCGGTGGGAAAGGGAGAACCGAGGATGGCAGACAGCGATCCGTTCTGCTGGTTGACGGCGTAGGCTGAAATGCCACCGACCGCGTCATTAAGATTGCTTACGTATAAGAATTGCGGGCCGCCGGCCTGGGGCTCGGCCAGCGCCGCTTGCACGGGAGTGTCGCCCGCGGCAAAGGGCGATCCTGGAACTGGCGTGAGCATTCCGCTGGTTGAGTCAAAGAGAAACCCAGCTACGGTTCCGGCATTCAGGTCAGTGGCGTATAGATAGGTGCCGCTTTGGACAAAAGCAGTCAAGCCACCCGCTCCGGGAGGCGTGCCTTCCAGGGAAAACGGCGAGCTTGCGAGGGCAGTGAGTGCACCTGAACTCGAGATCGAGTAACCATCCACTACATTGTTCAAGAAATCGGAAACGTACAACTGGCCGTTCATGGACGCTACCATCCCGGTACTTTGGTTCGGTCCCGGCGCTACTGTCGGCGCACTCAAGGCTCCGGAAGACTGATTAATGGTGAAAGCAAGAATATGGTTGGTACTGGTGGCGTAGATATACTCGGGAGCGGGAGGAGTGGGCGGGCAATTGGTAGAACAGAAAACCTGGAGCCCCTTCAGTGGATTGCATCCGGTCAAGCCCAACGAGACGACAATTGTCGCGAGGATACTCAACAGCTTCGCTGAAAGCATTGATCTTTCTGACTTCGCGACGAAGCTTCCACTGGCGGAACCTTTCGCAGCCCCAAGAACTGCAGGTCGCAAACCGGGTATTCGCATATTGCTCCTCCACATTTGCGTCCTCGCTCTACGGGCAAGAACGCATCGATAAGTCGATATCGTCTAGTGCGCAGCGGCAGCAGGGGTGGCGCGGTAAATGGTGGTGTGGGCGGGGATCACGGCTCCCACGATCGCGCCCCCCGTGGCGCCAATTGCAACTCCGATCACAGCGCCAACTGCTTCCGACACCCCTACCCAGCCTGTCGATCGGGAGCCAGCGGCGGCGCCGATGCCCGCCCCGGCGAGCCCGCCGACTACCAGGCCGATCACGGCGTGCTCGCCGCGCCTGGCGCCGGAAGCGGTCGAGACGCGGACGATGTCTTCGCGCTTGACCGAGACATCGGAGCCTTTTTCCTGCAGAGTGAGCACATCATCGCTGACGCTGACGAATTGTCCGCCGTGGCTTTTCATGCTTGCTTCGACCACGACAATGCCTTGGCCAACTCTGAGGCCGCGCAAGTCGGACCACGAACCTTGCTGCTTCTGAGCACACAGCGCAGCGGGTAGCCCGAGGACAAAGACAAGAACCATGCAGAGCCGCGAAGTCATTAACAAGCCTCCAAGATCGACCGCTGTTTCGATAAGTTGAAGCTACTGTTGGAAGGTTCCTGAGAATGTGCCACTCATGCCCTGACACATCGGCGTGTTCGCGCTGCAAGAGCCAGTGCCTGTCATTTTGCCGTTCGAAACTGTGCCGCTGCCCGTGAACTCAACGAAATTTCCGATCGCGTCGCCTGCCACGAAAAGCAGGTTAAATGTGCCGTTGGCGGGAACGGGGTTGACGGCCACGCCGATCAAGACTCCCTGTCCTGTATTTTTCGAGGTGCCGGGCAATCCAGATCCGGAGATGGAGCCCTGTCCGCTGTTGTTGTTGGCGATGAAACAGACGGGGCCTTGGACTGAGAACATGCCCACTGGCGTGGTTACGCTGCAAGGACTTGAAACCAACGAAACCTGGTAAGTACCGGGTCCTCCATGCGAACCGAGTTTCCCAGTTACAGTCCACATCCCCGGCATCGAAGTCATTGCCCCGCTTCCGGCGTTCTTGGCGGAGCTACAGCCCACGGCGAAAGCTAGCAGGATCAAGATCGAGATGCGTTTCATAGTTCTCTCCTTAACCAGCGATGACCGTCAGCGGGACGACTAATCCGAAGAGGGCGAGGAACATGCATGAGACGGAGGCGGAGTGCCCGGAAACTTGGCGCGCGTTGGCCCGGTTTTCTGCCATCTCCAGAATTTGATTAACCGCACGCGCCCTGTTTTTCATGATGTTCCCCTCCCCCAAGTCAATCGCCACCGCATTTCAGCAAGGGGTGTGCATCTCGACTGCCAGTTATCCTCACACCAAGGGTCGGGGAACAAGTGCAACGATCAACCGCTCGATCATGTAATATTCACGAGTGAAAGGCTTGGCATGACTCTGAATCGAAAAGGTCCTCCAGCCGAACACTTAGGGTTTCTCTATCGCGTGTCGCGAGCGCTTCTTAAGGAAGGCGAGTATGGCGAAATCCTTTCCGGTCTTCTTGACACACTGATCGAAGGACTGGGGGCTGATCGAGGATTCGTAGTTGTGCGCGAGGCTGGAGAGTTCCGAGCGACGGCGGCGCGGAACTTTCACAGTGAGGCGCTTGCCCGAGCGGAAGAAGCGTTCAGCCGCTCGATTGCCCGCACCGTGATGGAGAGCGGGAGAGCAGTCCTGATCGGCGACGCCTCGATCACCGAGCCCTACAGCCGTCAGCCGAGCATCCAGCAACTCTCACTTCGATCTGTTTTGTGCGCCCCTCTGGTGGCGAGCAATGAAGCCTTCGCGCTCATCTATCTGGAGAATCGCCAGGTCTCCAACTGTTTTACGGAAGAACAGCGCGACTTGCTGGACGAAGTCTGTGCGTTGTCAGCGCCACGATTGCGGACCGCCGTGGAATTGAGCCAGGCACAGCGCCGTGCCGAGGCGTTAGAACACGCTCATAGCCAATCCGACGGAATATTGACGGCTGACCCCGCGATGGCACGCCTCTTGCAGACCGTACACCAGATCGCAACGACCGATTTACCCGTTCTGATTGAGGGAGAAACCGGAACCGGGAAAGAATTGATCGCCCGGGCTGTCTATCGCCATAGTGCACGCGTTAAGGGGCCCTTTGTCGCCTTGAACTGCGCGGCTATTCCGGCAACGCTAATTGGCTCGGAACTCTTCGGCTTCGTGCAGGGGGCGTTCACCGGCGCGAACCGGGATCGCGTCGGTTTTATGGGAGCCGCCCATCGCGGCACCCTTTTTCTCGATGAGATCGGTGATCTCCCGCTTGACCTGCAACCTCATCTCCTTCGCGTCCTGCAGTCTGGCGAGTTTACGCGGCTGGGGAACACACGGGTCGAGCAGGTGGATGTTCGGTTCATCGCCGCGACCAACCGCGATCTGGAGAGCGAAGTAAAAGCCGGCAGATTCCGAGCCGATCTCTTCTTTCGCCTCTCCGCTATCACGCTCCGTTTGCCGCCTCTGCGCGACCGGCCCCATGACACACGGCTTCTGGCCGAACACTTCGTGCGAACCGCGGCCGTGCGCTACGGCAGGCCGGTGCCGCGCCTTACAGAGGATTGTTTATCGGCATTGACGGCCTACAGTTTTCCCGGAAACGTGCGGGAACTCGAAAGCGAAATGGCTAGGCTGGCTGCGCTGGCCTCGGCTGATGTTCCGTGCGGCTCTGATTTATTAAATGACCGGATTCGTTGTCGGGGCAACGGGCAGTCTGCGTTCTCGGTGCAAGCCACGCCCGTCGCTCCGATGTCGCTGCATGAAATGGAAAAGCAACTGATCGCTTCTGTCCTGCAACACACGCAGGGAAACCGTACCCGCGCAGCCGAGGTTCTAGGCATCAGCCGCGAGGGGTTGCGGACCAAGCTGCAGCGACTTCAAATTCCCCCGGATCCAGATCCGGCGTCTTAAGTTCGTGCATCGTGGTACGCCATATTGCCAAACTCCAGAGCGGGCGTAGGGATGCGACAGAGTCAGATGATCCCAGAATTACAAAAGGTTCTCGAACGAAGAACGCAGTGGTTCGAGTCCTACAAGGCATCTGGCGAACCGAAGAAGATACAGGTGTGGCTCGTTGCGGATGGTGGACAGATCGAATTCCTCACTCCAGCGCGCAGCGATGCGATGGGAACGTCTTACCCCAATCTTGAGCCGCCGGATTCCTCCGCCCCGCGTTCTGCACCCACTATCCCGATGCGGCTTTTACGCCACTCACCCTTCGTAAGAGCCGTATGCGTATACGCGCTCGTACGGATCTCTGCGGGGGCGATCAGCGGTGGTCGTCCCTACCGCGACAATAATCGAAACGGTAATCTCGCGAGTGTTCTGGTCAGTCCCCGGCAGACCAGACCAGTCCAGTTTTCGACTAATTGGTGTCAGTCAGATTGCGACGACTGATAATTAGACAAGCAGCCAACGTCTAAGCGAAAATCTCGTTTATCCGACCAGTATGTGTACATGACTTCCTGCTCTCGCATGCCTGTCATTAGGAAGAACTCATACCAGAGGCGCTCTTCCTCATCGCAGGCCTTGAAGAGCTTGTCGAGTTCTTCCTGCTCGTAGATCTCCGGTTCCTCTTCGGTGTAGCGTGGCCAGTCGTTCTTTCCAACCAGACCTCGAATCCCGTTCGCCTTCAAGAAAGTCATGACATTCTCGAACTTGTTGTGGACGCTGCGCGGTGCCTGTTTCTTTTCGTCTCTCAGAAAGGCGGAAAACTTGAGTAGGTCTTTGCGTTCAATTTCGTCAAGGTCTAGTTTGTGGCAGGACTCGGTGAAGTAGTTCAGCGCGGTAGTGTAGGCGGCCAGAGTCTTCGGCTTTTTCGTGAGCTTCGTTTCGTCCAGAAACTCAGCGACCGCTACCGCCAGAGAGCGATGCCCGTTCTGTCCGTCGGGCACAATGGAAACGCCGTTGTTCACCGCATTCAGCTCAGCCTCTTTGCGCAACCGTCGTGCGCTGGCATCGGCCGGATCTTTGCCTACTGACAGGCGTACTCGCGTCGAGCCTTCGCGCCATTCCAGGTAATATGCGCCTTCGGGGTGACGTTCTTCCTTGCCGTTCACGAATACAACGTCAGGCTTCACACGCCCGTTCGTGGACAGCAAAACGCGGCAATACCGCCATCCGTGGGGTGTTTGGACTCTTTTGGTGAGATTGACTTCGCGGTTGGCCATCGGCGCTCCCTCACTGAAACTGGTATCAGTTTAGGTATCACCGACTCGCAAGTGCCAGATAACAAAAGTAATGGCGGAGAGGCAGGGATTCGAACCCTGGGTACAGGTGTTAGCCCGTACAACGGTTTAGCAAACCGCCGCATTCGGCCACTCTGCCACCTCTCCGGCGTGCGGTTTTCACTAGCTTAACACAGCTATTGCGATCGGAGTCCTTGCACAAATGTCTGGGTCCGCGTGTAATCCCTGACTGGAATTTTCTGGTCCCGCTTTTCCAACAGCTCGTTCGCGCTGCGATCGGCCGTCGGAGACATCCGAGCCTGTTCGTGTTTCGTAACAGGATTAGCTTTCTCGTACCGGCGGCGCAAATTGGTGAAAAACTTCCAACAACTGAGGGGGAGGAGTGGATCCGAACAGCTGCCCGCGCTGCGGCGGTACCGGATATGTGGCGAAGCCCGTGGATATCAAGGGTAAATCTGAGGGCGTTGCGTTTATCCGTGTGAAGTGTCCGACCTGTGCCGGCAGCGGCCGGAAAGCTTCTGTGCCTCCTACGACTGCAGGCTGACCGCACGGCCTGTGGTGCTTGCGAAAACGTACGAGCCCGGAGCGTCACCTGCTCCCGCCTTGAAGTGGCGATCCGGGCCGCACGTTCCTTCATTGGCCCCGCACTCACGCGATCCCGGCCGCTTTGCTGCGCACCCGGCGCCGCGAAGTGGATGCAGTCTCGATCCGGTTACGTCCGGCGGCTTTGGCGCGATAAAGCGCTCGATCCGCTGCCTGGATGACTTCCTCCGCCGAAGGATTTCCTCCTCTCGAGCTGGCCACTCCAATGCTTGCCGTCACCGAGAGTTCGTCAGACGGCGCGGTGCGCGCCAGTTGGCGGATGGCATGGCCCGTTTGGGCGCGTCCGCGGACTCGCTGATTGCGGCGGTCGGGGCCGCGCGCCTCCTGGCGGCGATCCGGGCCCCGCAGGCGAAGTGTGCTGGCTTCAATGTCGGCGCGCAACTTTTCCAGATGCTCCATGATCTCGGCGGTGCTCTTGCCGGGAAAGAGAATGGCAAATTCTTCTCCACCGCAGCGGTAGGCTTGCCCTCCGCCCGAAACCCTCGCCAGCCGCGAAGCGACCATGCGCAGCACCTGATCTCCCGCATCGTGACCGTGGGTGTCGTTGCACCGTTTGAAGTGATCGATGTCGACCATCGCGATGGAATAAGGTGCCTGCAGTCGAAGCAAGCCGTCGTGAAACGCCCGCCGGGAAGGCAAGGTCGTGAGCTCGTCGTGATAAGCGAGCAGATAAGACGTCTCCACGACTGCGCCTGCCAGAATGAACGCGGCGGTTGCGAAATACGCGGTAGGGATTCGCCCCACGCCTCCAAAATAGAGCGCGAGAAAGCAAGCGGCCAGCGCCCACAGCAGGCCGCTCTCTGCAGGTTTGTGCAACAGCAGAAAGCGCGTGAGCAACAATACCGCCGCAGCCGCGAAGGCCAACACTGTGGCGAAAGGCAACGGCGCGGGCAGCACAGGATGGTGCAGCGCCCGCGCCGCCAACGGCTGAGGCCGGCAGAGCACGCCCACGATTACGGATTGAACGAACAATAATAAGGTAGGAGGCGCAATGCTCGAAAAAGTGAATCCTCGTTCTCTGTGAAGCGAGAGCAGAACAAAGTTGAGCGGCAGGAGCAAGCCCACGGCGGCGAGCGCGAAGCTTCCCGGACTGCCGGCCGGGACGTGGCCTGGAGAAGAAAAATAGGAGATTGCTTCCTGGGCCAGGAACACGACGAGCAAGGCGAAGAAGATGCGGCTGGAATGAAATCGCCAGGCCAGCAGCAGGCCCATAATCGCCGCCGTGTAGAAAGCGTAGCTGATGAGCGCGACGCTAGGGGTGACCAGGCCGGTATGCAGCAGAATCGCAACCGCCGCCAGACAAATGCCCGGTGTGAGCAGCGCCTTCATCGAAATTTGGTCCCGGCGTTGATGGGGAACGTCCTCAGGCTCGCAAAGTTCTGCAGAGTATATCCTTATATTATCGCCGTGCCGCGAGACGGGAGTAATTGACCGGGCGGGTTCGGCGCTTGTGCAACCTGCCGGCGTCAGCGACCCTGTCGGCAAGTACAGAGCTCCTTCTGCCCGCAAAAACCGCGCGCCCCAGGATGACAATGTAGTGGAGCTTCGAGCAGAACCGAGCTCCAGCCCGCCGACAAAAATCTTGTCAATAGGCAAAAACTACACGATCGGGCCTAAGTCGCTCACACTAACGGAAATATAATTCTCGGAAACATGACACAATCACCCTATTCAAATTGATATACTGAACGTATAGGTAAAAATTCAGAAAAACCAGGCGCAGCCCACGGGCTGCGCCTTTTCTTTTGGGCAAAACGAGGCGTGCGGGTATGGCGAAGTGCAATGGATTCAGGAACTTCAAGGAGCGGGGCGAGTGGGTGGAGCTGCTGTTTATGGCCTGGGCTCTACGCAAGGGACTCAGGGTGTCAAAGCCCTGGGGAGATTCGTCGCCTTACGACGTCGGGGTTGAACACGGCCGGCAGCTCGTCAGAGTGCAGGTGAAGTCGACAAGCTACAGACTCGCCAACGGCTATCTCTGCGGGTTCAGACCCAACCAGAAGGGAAAGCGATATACGACGCGTAAGGTCGATTTCTTCGCAGCATACATCGTCCCCGAAGAGGTTTGGTACGTAATCCCCGCTGCGGTAGTCCTAAAGACCAAGAGCTTATGCCTGATGCTATGTCCGGTTCGCAAACAACAAATGCGAAGCGACAGCTACTGCTACGAACACTATCGGGAAGCCTGGAAGCTGCTGCGAAGCGGGCCTGGGCCCGGCGTGGTTCGCGGCTAGAGCAGAGGCCCCGCCGCTTCGCAAACGACGCGAAGGTACCTGGGCACGGCGCACCGAGGGCTCGCATTTTACAAAAAGCGAAGGGCAAAGCGTCGAAGAGCGTACGCTCGACGCGGGGGTGTACGATGATTCCCGCTGGAGGCGTTCATGGGACAGAACGAGGTTATTGCGCTTGAGGCGAATTTCGAGAAATGGAAGACGACTCGCTTCTCAGGCGCGAAGAAACTTTTCAACGCGTTTGAGTATTACTCTATCGAGCAATTTCTCAGGCCGTACGGATTGAGCGACTCGCAGCTTCAAAGTGGATTGATTGGAGCCTCGAAGGACGGCGGCGTAGATGCCCTCTACATGCTCGTGAACGGTGAACTCGTCGACGCCGAGACAGAACTTGATCCAAAAGAGCCGAATAAGGTTAATGTCATCATCTTTCAGTCGAAGGAGGGATCGGGATTCTCGCCCGTAGCAATCGACAAACTCTTCTTTTTTACCGACGACCTCCTCTGCTTGGGACGCAAGAAGGCAGACTACCACCAAGCGTATAGGCCGGAATTGATTACTCTCATGCGCCTTTTCAAAGATAAGTACGGCATGATTGTGGGAGAAGGCCCGTCGCTCTCCGTATCGTATTACTACATCACGAAATTGGATTGCTCCCATAACGCGGATTGCGATACTTCTGTGGGGGTTCTCAGGGAGAAGGTGCTGGAACATTTCAAGGATGCCGTACCTGAATTTTACTTCGTTAACGCGACCGCACTGCTAAATCAGGTCCGAAGCCGACCGCTGAAGGAGAAGGCGATAAAGTGGGTTTCGCAACCGATGCCAACCGAGGAAGGCGAAGTAGGTCTAGTGAAGCTCACGGATTTCTATACTTTCTTGCAAGACGATAAGTCAGAACTCGCCGAAAGAATTTTCGACTCGAACGTCCGCGGATATTGGAAGAGTACGCCCGTCAACAGGAAGATCGGGGAGACTCTTCGCAATCCTGGTGCCGCAGACTTTTGGATGCTCAACAACGGCATCACAATGTTGGCAGCGGATATAACGAATGACGGATATCTTCAGGAGAAAGTCGTCGATCCACAGATAGTTAATGGCCTTCAGACCTCCCGCCAAATCTTCCGGTATTACAAAACTGGGAAGGAGCTCCCCGTCAACGATCGTCGCAGGCTACTTGTCCGCATAATCAAGACTGGCAACAAACAAATACGCGATGCCGTGATACGGGCGACAAACAGCCAAAACCCAATGCCCCACGAGGTTCTGCGTGCAACTGACGACATCCATTGGCAGATCGAGACTCTGTTCGAAAGGTATGGATTGTTTTACGACCGCCGCAAGGGGCATGCGCGGGATGAGGGTCAGCCAATCGCCAAAATTGTCAGCATGATTGAGGTGCTGCAAGCCATGCTTTGCGTTGTAGTGCAGCGCCCAGATGATGCTAGGGCCCGGCCGCGAGACTATTTTAAGAAAGATGAAGACTACAACAGGGTGTTCGGCGACGGAGTGTACGACTTGAACCTTTATTACAAGACCACCCAGCTGATGCATCTCGCCGATGAACATCTCGATACGTTAGTATTGGAGCCGATTCATCGACGGAATCTGCTCCCCTATGTTTGCACCTACGCCACGAGTGCGGCCCTGAAAAACGGCTATACGTCTCCCGGCGAGCTACTGAAACTAGACATCGAGGCATACAAAAACGCATTGCCTGACTCGTTCGGCAAAGTGGAAAAAACGTATGATCGCCTAGCACGCAAACATGCTGTAGATGGCGAACCCGATTACGATGGATTGGCCAAAGGTCCGCGCCTTTTGAAAACTCTGCTGACCGAATTGAGGCGCAAGTTCAATCAGAAAAAGAAAAAACCAAAGTAAGCGCGACCCGCAAAAAACCGCGGGCCTCAGGATGACAAAGTGGTGGTTGGGCGTTACGCCGCGCCGGCGCGAATCATTTACGCGGACTTTGCAGGAATTCTTTCAGCACCCGATTAAATTTCTCCGGGTCATCGACGAACAAAGCGTGGCCATCGCCGTCGAAGCGCTCGAGCTGAACCTTGTCGCCGAGCTTTGACTTCAGGTAGTCGGCGCTCGGTTGCGATTCGGGCTGGTACATGAAGAGCAGCGGTCGGTCGGTCTTCACTCTCGCGAGGCCCGCTGAGAAATCCTTTACGGCCAGCATGTCGTAGATGAGCACTACGGCGGTGTCGGCTGGTACCTGGGTGGAGGCGTCGATCACGCGCTTCAGATAATCCTCGGGCTGCAGCTTTTTGTACATGCTGCGCACAAAACCGTCGGCTTGTTTCTGGCGATCCTCCTGCAGCTGGTTCATCCATCCAGAGATGCCGACGAACATTTCCGGGCTGGGCTTGTCGGTGAGAAAGCCGTCTACCAACACTAAACCGCCGACGTTATCGGTGCCGAACTGCTCGGCGTATTTGATCAGCTCGCCGCACCCCATCGACCAGCCAACCAGGACTGGCTGCTTCAGTCCCAGCTGATCGACCAGCTCTTTGTAATCGCGGGAGCGAATTTCGGGCAGGTGCCCGTAGTTCGGTTTGTCGCTCTCGCCCTGCGAGCGGGGGTCGACGGCTATTACGTGGTAGCGCTTCGAGAACTCGTCGATCTGCTTTTGCCAGATCCACGCAGGCATGGTCCAGCCCGGAATGAAAACGATAGGGTGGCCTCTGCCGGCTTCGAGGTAGTGGATGCGCACCCCGTCGGAAGTTTTGATGAACCCGTCCTCCGTAGTTACCGTCTGCGCTGCCGCACTCAGCGCTGTCAGGATGCAGAGTATGACGACGGTTAATTTGGTTCTCATTTGCTTCTCCTTAGTATGAAGCTTGAGTATGAAGCTTGAGGCGAGCTCGCTACGCGTAGGCGAACGGTCGGCTGGCGTGGCTTCTCCAGAAGTAGGCGAGGATGATCACGCTTGCGACCGCGGCGTAGGCGCACCACAGCGAAGTGAAGGCGTAGCGCTTGACCTCCATTACAGCCAGGAGAATTACGAGGTTGGCGAAGCCAAAAATAATCATCGGTCTGATCTTTGAGAAAAATAACGATCCGCAGGTTGCGATCACATAGAGCACTCCGACGGCTGTGTTGTTGGTGGCCTGATTCATGTAGACGATGGTGTTGGCCTTGATGTAGATCTCCGTCGGGAACGCGGTCAGCGCCCATAAGATGTAGAGCGTGGTGCCTCCTCCGAGCACGAGGAATGGGAGCATGCGCTGGCGGCTGTCCGCCGTCGGCTCAAAAAGGAAAACACTTAGTGGCAGCAGGAATGGGAGTAATCCCTGGGCATAGAGCATGAACGCCGCGCCCATGTCGTGCGCGACCGCGGGCGAGAGAATGCCATCCAGGCCGAGCCAGACGAATCCTTCGATGAACTGATGAATGGCAAACAACACTGGCAGGGACGCGAAGAGAATTTCGCGCCGGTGCTTGACCCGGGTTAAGGTGACGACACCCACGGCGCCCAGAACACCGCTCCCCACGAAGTTCGCTGTAGCCGAGAAGCACATCGAGCGTTTTCTCTCCTGCGAAGATTACACCGGGCGCGGCGAAAGGCAAAATATTTTTGACGCTTGTCATCCTGAGGCAGCGGAGTCCTCGGCGGAAGCCGAGGACTCCCACGAAGGACCTGTGCACCTCGCCGGCACCACCGACGCTGCTGGCGAGTACAGAGGTCCTTCGGCCCGCAAAAACCACGGGCCTCAGGACGACATGAGTTTTAGACTTCCCGCTTTGAACCCTCGCCCCGTTTCTGCAAACACTCCCTTTCGTGCGCCCGACTTTCGGTTTCAACTGAGCTTTCTCTAACTAGAATCAGGCTGTGATTAAGGGCCACTTATGCGCATTCTGATAGCGGAAGATGACGGGGCTCTGGCTGGATTTGTGCGCCAGGGGCTGGTCGGGGAACACTACGCGGTCGACGTGGTGGAAGATGGCGAGCAGGCGCGGGCCATGGGGAGCGAGTTCGATTACGACCTGGTCATCCTCGATCTGAACCTGCCGAAACTGGATGGAGTGAGCGTGTTGCGGCATTTGCGGTTGAAGCGGCCAAGCTTGCCGGTGCTGGTGCTGACCCAGCGCAGCCGCGTCGAAGACCGGGTGCAATGTCTGGACACGGGCGCCGACGACTATCTGCCGAAACCCTTTTCCTTCAGCGAACTCTCGGCCCGCATCCGCGCACTGCTGCGCCGCAGCCATCTGCCATCGGAGTCCGTGCTGGTGGTCGAAGATCTCCAACTGGATCGCGTAGAACACCGCGCCGAACGCGCCGGCCGGAGGATCGAGCTCACCTCAAAAGAATTTTCCCTGCTCGAATACCTGATGCGCAACGCCGGACGCCAAGTCTCCCGCGCCATGATTATCGAGCACGTCTGGAACCTAACCTTCGACACTACAACGAACGTGGTGGATGTTTATATCTTCGGGCGCTGGCAGAAGGTCGAGTCGCTGCGCGGAGCGGTAGTCAGTCTGGGATTTCATCACGTCAGCGATATCGTCATGTCGTGCAGCGTCTTGAACATGCTGCCGGGAGACAAAACCAGCCTCGATCCAGTCGTATTTTGGGAGCACTCCCTCGGATGTGCGTTAGTCTGCCGTCATCTGGCGCGCCAGATCAATCTGGGCGATCCCGGAAAGGCATATCTCGCGGGCCTTCTTCATGACCTGGGAATCATCGTCAACCTCTGGGTTCTGCCCAAGGAATTCCGTACCGCCTACGAAATAGCCAGGACCGAAGGAATTCCATTGCATGAAGGCGAGCAGAAATCCCTGGGATTTACCCACTGTGACAGCGGACGCCTGCTCGCCGAAAGCTGGGGGCTTGCTCCGGATTTGATCGAGGTCGTGACCTTTCATCATGAGCCAGAGAAATCATCTCGAAGCGTCGGATTAGTAGCGTTGGTGCACATCGCCGATCTGCTTTGCCGCATGAGCGGTCTGAACTACGGCTACGTAGAAACACGGCAAGTCAACTTGTTCGAAGACGCCGGATTCGGTCTTCTTGCGCAAAGCTCCAACTCAGTGCGGGCATTTGACTGGGCCCGACTCACCTTCGAACTGGATTCCTATCTGGACGAAGTCCACAGCCTGGTCCGCGCCATTTACCGCGCATGAACTTCGACTCTCATGAATGTCGATTCTAAAGATTCGCGAATCAAGGTGCTCATCGTTGACGACAGCGCCTTCATGCGCACTGCGCTCTCGCGTATGGTCGCTTACGATCCCGGCTTTTCGGTCGTGGGCACGGCAGCCAGTGGCACCGAAGCGCTGCAGAAAATTGCCGCCCTCGATCCCGATGTGATTACCCTCGATGTGGAAATGCCCGGTCTCGACGGACTGGAGACCCTCCGCCGCATCATGGCTCAATTCCCACGCCCGGTCATCATGGTGAGTTCGGCCACGCTGCAAGACGCAGAAGTTACTTTCGATGCGCTGGCTGCTGGAGCCTTCGATTACGTGCCCAAGCGACTCTCTTCTAGCTCTCTGGATATTCTTCACATCGGTGAAGACCTGGTCGCCAAGATCAGGGGGGCGGCGGAGTCGCGGCATTCGCGGCGTCCTCTCAACGAGTTGCGGAAGCCGCCCCGCGCAGCTGAACCGGGCATGAAGCAGGGTTCGCACTGCGTTCCAGCTGTTGTTGCTCTCGGTATCTCGACCGGGGGCCCCAAGGCCTTGCAGGACATCCTCCCGGCTCTTCCGGTCGACCTCTCAGTTCCAATCCTGATCGTGCAGCACATGCCGGCTGGCTTCATTGCTGCCTTTGCCAAAAGACTGAATAGCCTTTGCGCGGTTTCCGTGTGCGAAGCCTCCGACGGAGAGACAGTTGAGCCAGGTGTGGTTTACCTCGCTCCAGCGGGATTTCAGATGACGATAGACTGCCTTCCGAACTCGCGCATGCTCATTTCGCTTTCCGGCAGAGCGGAGAATCAGGTGCATGTTCCGTCGGTTGACGTCTTAATGCAATCCGTCGCCTCCGCATTCCATTCCGAGGCTATGGGCATCATCATGACCGGGATGGGATCAGACGGAGCGCAAGGGATGAAAGCCATTCATCGCGAGGGCGGTCTCACAGTCGGTCAGGACGAGCCGAGTTGTGCAGTCTACGGTATGCCTCGCGTGTGTGCGGAGATGGGAATTCTCGACCGAGTGGTGCCACTATCCCTAATTCCTCATGAGATTCTGCAAGCCACGCATTATCGGAAGGCGCACGCGGGTTAGAGCTTCTTCCCGATTCAACTGGCTCATCCAACACCTCGCGAACCCGGCGCAGCAGCACGTGGATTGAAAAAGGCTTGGCCAAATACTTTCGACCGTTGGAGGGTAAGGTACGGTCGGTGAGCTGCTCTGCATAGCCGCTCATGAGCAGAACCCGGGTGCTCGGGTAAAAGCTGGTGAGTTCAACCGCAAGGTCGCGGCCGCTCATCCCCGGCATGATCACATCGGCGAGCAGAAGATCGAGCGGCGCAAGGCGTCCGCGGTATGCCAACGCTTCCGCCGCGCTTCCGGCAATCACCAGCCTGTAGCCGGCGGACTCCAGAACTTCGGCCGTCACCTTCCGCACAAAGGCCTCGTCTTCGACCAGCAGAATGGTCTCTGGCCCCCCCTGGCGGGTCGTGGCGAATGCCACGGCGGCCGTCGTCTCGCCGGAGAATGTGTCGCCAATCATCATTTCGCCTGACATCGCTCCGCCAATCATTAGTCCGCCAATCGTCGCTCCCTGGTTGTCGTTCATCCAGCAGATCAACTGCCATCCTCTCTGTTCGGCGCAATAGGGCTGCAGGAGAAAGATGACGAGTCACTTAGCTGCGTCGATTTTCTGCGGGCGGCCATCTAGCGAAACCTCGGCATCCGTTCTGGGAAACCAAAACGCAAACTAGTCCCGATCTGGGAGATCGTCCGGAGAGAACTTGCCCACCGTTGCTCTTCGCAGCCCTCGCTCATTTGGGACTTGTGAGAACGGTTCCGTTTGGATCCAGCAGGAGCTTGTGTGTTCCAGCCGGTACGGATAAATGAAACGGGGTCTCGGCCCCATCAGCAAACACGCGCCCCACCAGCACCGGAACCTTGCCAGAGACCACCGCGTAGACAGGAACGAACGTTACCAGATCTTCCGGCGCATCCTTTTGCAATATCACGCCGCTTACGGCGGCAGTATTAGCTTTCGTTGTAAATTTGACGCCTTGCATCTCCAGCCTGGGCAGAGAAGTGCCGTTCACCCAGCCTTCCAGAAACCAGTCGAGTGAAGTCCTTCCTTCATAGCGCAGCGAGGACGGCAAATCCTCTGCAAAAACGTTCAGCAGTTCCCTCGTGGTTATGGTTTTTCCCGCGTAACGGTCACGAACTTTGTGCAGGGACCGCACGAAGGGTTCTTCCACGGTCCCGCCGCTCCGATCTTTTTGCCCAATATTCTCCGCGCCTTCCTGCAACATGGAGCGCAGCATGTGAAACAGCCACGTCCCCCTTCCGTAACTGATGGCTTCATAAGCCTGCGGAAAGTGAGACGAAAGCAGGCGGCCTCCCAGGGTAACGGGCCCGGCATCCTCGAGAGAGCTGCCGTCTTTATTTTTTTCAACCAAATCCCGCCGATATTTTTCCATGATCTGGCGGAAGCCTGCCGGGTTTTTTTCCTGCAGCATCATCAAGGAGCAATAATTTGCCAGACCTTCGGAAAACCATTGGTCACGATAAGTAGCCCATAGGATCAGGTCTCCCCACCACTGATGTGCGGCTTCGTGCGCCGGGACCTGTTCCCCAACTAATGCGCCGACCGGACTCATGTGGAGGCTTTCACGCTCCGCCTGATCAAGGAACGCATAAGACGACAAGAAGATGAGCCCCGGCCAGCCTTGGCTCTCCCGCCCCGGCACCTGAGTCAACGCCAGTTGACTGTAGGGAAACGGACCGAATCGCTCCGCATAGTAACGGATGGCTCGGGCAGTAAACTCCGCCACGGCGGTTGCATTCCGCGCCGGTGAAGGCGCCGGAGGAGGTGCAATCGGCTCGGGAGGGGCGTGAGGACGCGAAGTCGGATTCGAACCTATCTCCAGGCTTAGCGGCGGAGGGCTGGGGAAGTCTCGCTCCACGCCGCTCGTAGCATAAGTTTCTACGACGACATTCCCGGCTTGTGCCGATCCTCGAACGTACTTGCCGAGGTCGAATCCGGCTACGGGGATGGGCCTGTCCGAAACCCAGTGCGCGACTTGCTCCTTAGCTGTTTCCTGCAGGGCAGGTTGCGAGGGTCTTGCCGAAGGTGCGGCGACTGGTTTGCCTGTGGCCAAAAGCGTCCAACCCGTCGGATAGTGGAAGGTGAGATCGAAATCCGCCATGGCCATCCCACGATTGGGATACCAAGTGCCTCGCGCTCCCACGTAGAGCAGGCCCCTGCCCGCCTCCGCCAATACTTCTCCACCGTAGACAAAACGCAGACTGATCTTCTGTCCTTTCCGAGCCGGCTGGGGCAAAATCACGGCCACCAAATCATTGCCGCTGCGTGCCAACCGGGTGCCTTCCACCGCAGGGTTATGGATGAATTCCACCGCCCTCCCATCCGCCTCGACGGTCTGGACCTGCAGAAAGCGTGACAGCTCGAACACCAGAAAGCGCGAACCGCCGCGTACCACGTCGAGCTGCAATGTCACGTCGCCGTCCACTTCCTTGGGTGGTTTCACCCGCGCATCGATGACGTAGCTGCGCACGCGAACCGGATCTTCCCTCGACTCCGTTTCTGCCGGCAAGGCATGAGGAATTTCTTTTCGAGCCACGGGATTCCGCGTCGCAGCTTCGGCGGAGAATGAAGTCCAGACGTCGTAATACAGGTTTCCGTCCGCGCCAGTTCTGCTTTGTCCGGCCTCGACTTGTTCCGCGGCCGTCGAATCGAAAACAACGTCGAAAACGCCAAGTTTGTTCCCCTCCAGCCGGGCGTGAAACATGTGATCGTCGGGATCCGTGGCGTGCGAATCTTCGGAGGCGCTCTGGCCGGCGATCGGCAGCATCCCGGTGAAACTGGCCAGCAACCGCATAGCGTCTGCCTGCGCCAGGGTTCGGGCGGTCTCACTCCAGTGTGCAACGAATTCTTGCGCATTTTCCGGCGCCCTGAGACCTGGCTGCAAATCGACGGCCGTATTGTCGTTGAAGCGGAAATAGGCGGTCGAGAAGCGCTCCTCCAGAATCGCCATGCCCGTGAACAGGCTCATCTGCTTTCGTTCTACCTCGGTGGCAGGGGCGAGCAGCAATTCTCCATCGCCCTCAAAAAATGCTCCCGTAATCCTGCCCAGCACGTCCTTGGTAAAGGCAATGGAGCCATCGTCAAGAGTGATATGGATGGAGGCTCGATCCAGAGACGCGTCTCGCACCTTGAATACCCGGTCAGGATCCAAATCGACGCTACTAAGCTGCAGGTAGAGGGACTCAGCCGGTCCAGGTTGCCGGGCTTGTGCTGGAGTTGCTTGCGCCGGACCGGTTTGAGCCGGATCTGCTTGTGAACTGCAAGCTCCCGGGAATGCAAAAGCCGCAAGGCATGCGGCTAGAATCACGCGCACTGCGCATGATATCGCTGGTACTTTCGTTACGTGGGTGAGTGCCCTCACAGTTGCTAGAATGCGCTTCAATGCGGTTTCGTGTCACTACTCTGTCAGCTATGATGCTGATGTTCGCCTCGGCGGCGGCATCTGCTGACACGATCCATTTGAAGAACGGACGTACCATCGTAGCCGACCACGTCCGCGAAAATGGCACCCACTACGAGTACGACATCGGCGACGACAGCTATGCCATTCCCAAGAGTGCCGTAGACCATGTTGAAGCCGGCGGCATGCCCGCCGCGGCCTCATCGGGCGCTGCCAAAACCGCCGATCTTCCTGTTTTCGTCCCGGTTAACAGTCTTGCCAACGAAGGCGACCTGCCCAAGACAATTGTGAAGGATGGCAAGGTTGACCCCGACGCTCTTACGAAACTCGAGGGCAAGGGCAATGCCGACTTGGCCGCCACTGCTGACTTTATTGCCGGCAAGTTCGAATTCGAGCACGGCGATATCGATCAAGCTCGCCGCTATTTCGACAGCGCCCTGCGCTTTCAGTCGGAGAACGCAACCGTCCTTATTTATTACGCCGCCCTGCTGGTGCGCACCGGCAATCCTTCGCAGGCGCTTACCTATGCCCAGCGCGCGGTGCGAGCGGCGCCCGAGTCGCCCGATGCCTACACCGTCCTCGGCTATGCGCAGCAAGCCTGCGACCGCACCAAAGAAGCCATTGCCTCTTGGAAGCATTCCCTTGATCTGCGGCCCGACCCCGCAGTTCAGCAATACCTGGCGAAAGCGCAGCGCGAGCAGAGCGCGGAGACCGATTTCACCCAGCGCGAAAGCAACCACTTCGTGCTCCACTACGAAGGCAAGCAGACGTCCGAGGAATTCCGAGGCCAGATCATCGCCGCGCTCGAATCGGATTACGACGATCTGGCGCGCGACCTGGGCACGCCCCCGCGCGACGATATTCTTGTGACGCTCTACACCGAACAAGCTTTCTTCGACGTTACCCGCGCCCCCGCCTGGTCTGGAGCGCTCAACGACGGTAAGCTCCGCATCCCCATCAGCGGCCTTAATTCAATGACACCCGAGCTGGCCCGGGTTTTGAAGCACGAACTGGCTCACTCATTCATCAACCAGCTCTCTGGCGGCCGTTGCCCGCCCTGGCTTCACGAGGGCATCGCCCAGCTCATGGAACCGAAGTCCCTGGGCAGCGACGGACATCTGCTTGCCCAGTTATTCAAGACCCAACGCAACATCCCGCTTAATGTGCTGGAAGGCAGCTTTCTGAGTTTTTCCGGAAGTCAGGCCTACCTGGCCTACGCCGAGTCGTTGGCTGCAGTTTCCTACATCAATGATTCCTATGGCATGGGTGACATCCAGCGAATTCTGCAGCGCCTCAGCGAAGGCAGTTCCACGGAAGCCGCATTGCGCGCGACCATCCACTCTGACTACGGCCAACTGGAGTCCGAGCTCGGTAAGTATCTCAGCGACAAGTACGGCGACTGACCGCAACTTGTCATAGCCCGTTCGACCGATTTGCCCGTCGCCATCTCTTGTGCTAGTTTCCCCTCTGAGTGTAAGCCTCGAATGTGTGCCCTATTTCGATCCCGCGCGCCTGATGCTCTACCCGGGGTGGAGCCCGTCCCCAGCGAGTTTCCGAAGATGGAGGGCGCGGAGATAGCCGCCACGACCTACGGGCAAAGAGTCGCCGGCGATTTCTACGACTCCCTGCGAGTGAGCCCGGAGCGAATTTTGTTCGGCTTGCTCGACGTAGCTGGGCGCCGCGAAAACAATCAGCAAATCCTGGCAGCCGCGCAGAAGATATTTCGCACTCTCGGAGCCGAACTGTTTTCCCCGCCTGACATCAACGAGTCCGAGGCCATGACCACGCTCTCCCTGCGGCTCAACCGCGGCATCATGGAAGCCGCGGCGGGAGTTCACTCCTGTCCCGCATTCATCGGTTGTTATAACGAGAGATTCGGCACTCTCTGCTATACCAACGCCGGGCACACCGCGGGTCTTGTCCGCGACAGCACCGGCATTGCCGAACTCGCATCTACGGGCCTGCCGCTCGGCCTTTTCTCTCACGCCACCTCCGAAGCGCCTACGATTGGCCTTGAGAAAGGGGCAGTTCTTCTTCTGGTTTCGCGGGGAGTGGTTGAAGGCAAATGCAGAGAGGACAAAACCGATGACCTGGAATTCGGCTTGGAGCGCGTTAAAGAGCGCTTGCAGGCCAATCCTTCTCACAGTGCTGAGGCTCTCAGCGCGTCGATTTTGAATGCGGTTGGGGAGTTCACCTGCGAACCCCTGGTTCCCGACGATATGACCGCCCTGGTTTTTGTTCGCAACTCCTAACACAAACGGCGCCTGCAACCTGCCAAACACTCGACCGCATCACACCGTTCGGTCGACTTGTGAGCGGCCAGAAGTAGTAAAATAACTCGACGGCTTTCGCCTGTAAGCCATGGCTGCATTTGCCGCCCACACGAAATCTTATGAAGAAATTGGTTCTACTACTCATTGCTGTGGCCTACTTGCCCGCGCTTGCTTCAGGCCAGGCGGGCCAGGTCGTCGAAGAAATTGTCACGCGCGTGAACGGACAGATCATCACCCGGTCGGAATACGATCGCAGCAAAGATCAGCTCAGGGATGACGTCAAGCAGCAGGATCCGGCCAACGCCGACAAACTCTATGCCGAGCGTGAGAAGGACGTTCTGCGCGATCTCGTCGACCAGCAGCTTCTGCTGGAGAAGGGCAAAGACCTTGGCATCACCGGCGACACCGAGCTAATCAAGCGTCTCGACCAGATGCGTAAGGACATGAAGCTCGACACCATGGAAGAGTTGGAGAAGGCCGCGACTTCCCAGGGCATCTCCTACGAGGACTTCAAGCAGAACCTGCGGAACCAGATCATTACGCAAAAGGTGATCGGCGAAGAAGTCGGTTCTCACCTCAGCATGACCAAAGAGGAAGAACAGCAGTTCTACGACCAACACAAGAGTGAACTGGAGCAGCCCGAGTCGATAAAGCTCAGCGAGATCCTCATTGCTCCGCAGAAGCCGGCTGCCGAAAAGTCCGCGGTCGGCAACGCCGCCCCTGACGCTGCCAGCGACTCAGCGAAGCAGGCAGCGGAGACTGCGGCCCTGGCTGCGGCCGAAGCTAAGGCCAATGATGTGCTCAAACAGATTCGTGCGGGAGCCAATTTTGAAGACATGGCGAAGAAGTTTTCCGATGGTCCCTCGGCGGCGCAGGGAGGAGATCTGGGATCGTTCAAGCGCGGCACTCTTGCCAAAGAGCTTGAAGACCGGACGTTCGCGATGAAGTCCGGCGAGGTCACCGACGTGATCCGCACAAAGCAGGGTTATGTCATCTTGAAGGTTACCAATCACCAGATGGCCGGCGTTCCATCGATGAAAGAGATCGAGCCGAAGATCCAGGATGCTTTGTATTATCAAAAGCTGCAACCCGCGCTACGCGCCTATCTGACCAAGCTGCGCGAAGACGCCTACATCGACTATAAAGAGGGTTATGTCGATTCCGGCGCCAGCCCCAACCAGACCAAGCCCATCGAAACCTCAGCGCCCAAGGCGACCGACAGCAAGAAGCTGAAGAAGAAAAAGAAGCTCGGTATCGTCTAGCCGGCGCCGCCGGGCTTCCAGCGGTGTTATACGGCGTTCTGCTTCGCAATGCGCCGTCCTTCCACTTTCTGATTTACACTGATGAAGAGCATGAAAGAGTTCTACATCAGCGAGTGCGCCCGCCACGAAAACAAGATCATCACCTCCAATTTTGTCGTGGTCAGCAAACAAATCAAGCCCAAGAAAACGGGTGAACCCTATCTCGCTCTAACCCTCGGCGACCGCAGCGGGCAGCTCGATGCCAAAATGTGGGACAACGTCGAAGAAGTGCTCAACGCTTTCGAGCAGGATGACTTCCTCAAGATCAAAGGCCTGGTCAACAAGTATAAGAACCGCTTCCAGCTAACCATTCACAAACTACGTAAACTCGGCGAATCCGAGATCGAGTTCTCCGACTATCTTCCCAAAACCACGAAGAATATTGACGAACTCTGGCAGACCCTGGCCGGCTTCGTTGCGTCTTTTCAGAATCCTTATCTCAAGTCTCTGCTGCAGGCCTTCATGTCTGACCCGGAGATTGCGTCCGCGTATCGCAATGCTCCCGCCGCCAAGACCCTGCATCACGCCTATATCGGCGGCCTGCTCGACCATGTGGTCTCACTGTTTCGCTCCTGCGATCTCGTCAGCCAAAACTATCCTCAGGTGAATCGAGATCTGCTGCTGACCGGTGCATTTCTTCACGACATCGGCAAGATTCACGAGCTTGCCTACAATCGCTCGTTTTCCTACACCACGCGCGGCCAGTTGCTCGGCCACATGATCATTGAACTTGAGATGCTGCAGGAGAAGCTCGCTATTGTCCCGGACTTTCCCGTCGAGCTCAAGACCCTGCTCGAGCACTTGATCATCAGCCACCACGGCCAGTACGAATTCGGCTCGCCCAAGCTGCCCATGTTTCCCGAAGCACTCCTGCTGCACTACATGGACGACCTGGATTCAAAAATGGAGGCCATGCGCGCCCAATTCGAGCGCGAGGCCGACCTCGAAAGTCCCTGGACCAGCTACAACGCTTCTCTCGGACGCCCGCTGCTGAACAGCGCCAAGTTTCTTGCTCCGAAGCCTGCCGTTCCTCCCGAAGATTCTTCTCCAGTCGCTGAGGCCGAAGTCGACGCGGAATATGCTAGCGATTCGAGCGAAGAGGCCCCAACGCTGCCCGGCTTAAAGCCGTAGCTTTCACCCCGGGGAGAATGACAGCGCAATGCTCGACTTCAGCCGATTCGAACTTCTCACATTCGACTGCTACGGGACTCTCATTAACTGGGAAGAAGGAATTCTCCGCTGCCTGCATCGCATTCTCGCAGCCCACGGGAAGGACACAGACGACGCCACCATCCTGCGGCTCTACGGCGATTTCGAAGCTCACGCCGAGCAGGGCGAGTATCGCCGCTATCGCGAAGTGCTTCAGTCCGTGGTGTGGCAGTTCGGAGAACAACTCGGATTCAATCCCACCGACGAGGAAGTCCGCTCGCTGCCAGAGTCCCTAAAACAATGGAAGCCGTGGCCGGACACCGTAACTGCGCTCCGCAAGCTCAACAGCCGCTTTCGACTAGCGATTATCTCCAATGTGGACGACGATCTCTTCGCTGCCACGAAGCCTCAGCTTGGAGCGGAGTTTGATCAGATCATTACAGCCCAGCAGGCCGGAGCCTACAAGCCTTCACTGAAAATTTTCGAACTCGCATTGAGCCGCGTCGGTGTTCCCGCTCACCGCATTCTGCACGTTGGCCAGAGCATCTATCACGACGTACTGCCGGCCCAGTCGCTCGGCCTGGCCACCGTCTGGGTCAACCGGCCATCAGCGCGAGCCGGCGTTGGCGCTGTGAAAGCAGTCGAGGGACATCCGGACTTGCAGGTTTCCAGCCTCGCAGAGCTGGTCGCCGCTTGCGCCCAGCCATAAGCCTTTCCACGCCGGCAGGTTGTCTAGAAGTTGGCTGAAATTTTTACAACCCTCTTCTGAATCGCCCACATGACCAGTTCGGCTTTGTTGTGGATGCCGAGCTTGCGCATCAGGTTGAACTTATGCGCGTCCACAGTTTTGCTGCTCAGCCCCAGAACCGTCGCCGCGGCGCGCACCGTCTTTCCCTCCGCCAGCAGTTTCAGCACTTCCCGTTCGCGGGCGGTGAGGGCACGCTGGGCTCGAAACCGACTTTCGGCGGGGGCCTGCAGCTCAGGCTGATCGGGACCGATGGTTTGATCGCCGCGGGAATTCCGCACCATCTCGACCAACTCTTTCGCGGAGGTCTGACGCACGGCGTTGTCTCCCGCTTCAGCCCGCGGGCTGCCAAATGGAGAGCTGTCCCGGTCGTGCTGGCTCAAGAACACTATTTTGGTTTGCGGAGATTCCTGCGCGACAAGAATCTCTGCCTCCGCTGCAGGCAGCCCAAACGTCCCGGCGTCCGCGACCAGCGCATCCGGCCGCAGCTCATAAACCTTGCGCAGGCACTCTGCCGCGTTGCCGGCCTCGCCAACCACGTCGATGTCAGGCTCGTCTTCCAATAAACGCCGCAGACCTTGCCGCAGCAGAACATGGTCATGCGCGAGCAGACAGCGGATCTTTTTGCCAAAAAATATCACTTCGTTTGAATCTGTGCGTGGGGGCACACAGTTCTCCTTTGTTTGGCCAGAGAGTTTGCAAAATGACGCGGACGACTGGGGCGGACCAGAACTACACGAGCATATTAATGTGGCTCATTGTAGCAACCATTTGTGCTCCTGCGGCTATGAAAATCTGCAAAGGTGATATCTTTTCTTGCTCCTTGCGGAAATGCTCTTTCTCCGGCGGGAAGCTCCAGAGGAGCGCCCTATCAGGTAAAATCGAGCACTTATGCTGCGCTACTTCACTGCCGGAGAATCTCACGGCGAAGCTCTGGTCGCTTTCCTCTCGGGCCTGCCCGCCGGGCTAAAAGTGGACCAGACTTTTCTCGACCGTGAACTCTGGCGTCGGCAGCAAGGCTACGGCCGCGGCGGGCGTATGAAGATTGAGCGCGACACGGCCCACATCCTCTCGGGCGTGCGTCACGGCATGACGATCGGCTCGCCCATTTCCATTCAGCTGGAAAACCGCGACTGGAAAAACTGGCAGGAGTCCCTACCCGTCGGCGAGGGTGACCCCGCCCGCCACAAGCGAGTCGCGTCTCCGCGGCCCGGACACGCCGATCTTGCAGGCGCGCTGAAATACAACTTTCCCGAGGCCCGCTATGTGCTAGAGCGCGCCTCAGCTCGCGAATCGGCAGCGCGTGTTGCCATCGGCGCCGTGGCCAAAACTTTCCTGCGCGAACTTGGTATTGAAGTCCTCAGCCACGTCGTCGCAGCCGGCACCGTAGCGATGCAGCAGGAAGTCCCATGGGAGCAGATTCAAGCGCTTTACAATCAGGAAGAAATCCTGCTGAATTGTTCCGACAAAGAAACCGAGCAGCGCATGAAAAGCGAAGTGGACAAAGTTCTCAAGACCGGCGACTCGCTGGGAGGAGTTTTTGAAGTAGTGGCCCACGGCACCCCACCCGGCCTGGGCACTTATGCACAATGGGACGAGCGCCTGGACGGCCTGCTCGCCGGCGCCGTCATGTCGTTGCAGGCGGTGAAGGCGGTCGAGATCGGCTCCGGTGTTACCGCAGCCGCGTCTCCGGGCTCGGCGGTGCACGATGAAATCGGCTACGGCAAGGAACCTATCTCCGAATCCGGTTTCACTGCATTCACCCGTTCTCGCAACAATGCCGGCGGAATCGAGGGCGGCGTTTCCAACGGACAGGAGATTCGCGTCCGCGGCTACCTGAAGCCGATTTCGACGTTGCGCCGTCCGCTGCAATCGGTCGATTTCGCCACACGCCAACCCGTGAGCGCGGCTTATGAGCGCTCCGACGTTTGTGTAGTCCCGGCTGCTGGCGTCGCAGCCGAGGCCATGGTTGCGCTCACGCTTGCTCGCTGCGCTCTGGAAAAATTCGGCGGCGATTCCATGGGAGAAACCTTGCGCAATTTTCAGGGCTACTGCCTGCAACTGAAAAACTACTGATTGCTACTGAACTGATTGCAACTGAAATGATCTATCCCATCGTTAAATTCGGAAACCCCGTTCTCGAAAAACCGGCTGAGAAAGTCACAGTCTTTGACGAAGACCTGAAGAAACTCGTCGAGGACATGTTCGAGTCAATGTATGCCGCGCGCGGTGTGGGCCTGGCCGCGCCGCAGATTGGTATCTCGCGCCGCATCGCCGTCGTTGACGTCACTTTCAAAGAGGACCCTGACGCCAAACTGGTCCTCATCAATCCCGAAATCATTCACAAGGAAGGCCGCCACGCCCAGAGTGAAGGCTGTCTCAGTATCCCTGATTTCCGCGAGAACGTGACGCGCGCGCAGGTAGTCACCATCCGCGCCCAGGATTTGACCGGGCAGGTCTTTGAAAAGGTCGGCGACGACCTGCTGGCCCGCGCCTTCCAGCACGAAACCGATCACCTCAACGGCAAGCTCTACATCAGTCACATCAGCGCGCTCAAGCGCGACTTGATCAAACGCAAAATCCGCAAGCTGGTTAAAGCGGGAGAATGGTAGAGGATTGAGTCATTGAGAGATTGAGTCAATGAATCAATGATTCAATGTGTCAATGATTCAATCCCTCAATCTCGTCTTTTGCGGCACGCCGAATTTCGCCGTGCCCACGCTCGATAAACTGGTCGACGCTGGATTCCGCATTCATCTCGTGGTCACGCGGCCGGACCGTCCCAAAGGTCGCGGCCTCGAGCTTGTTTCTTCCCCGGTCAAGCAACGCGGCTTGCAGTTGGACTTGCCGATCGCTCAGCCTGAAAGCATCAAGAACAATAACGCCTTCCGCGCACAACTCGCCGCTCTCAAACCCGACGCCATCGTCGTGGTCGGTTACGGCCGCATCATTCCGCAATGGATGCGCGATCTTCCGCCCCTCGGCAACATCAACCTGCACGCCTCGCTTCTGCCGAAATATCGCGGCGCCGCGCCAATCCAGTGGGCGATTGCGCGAGGCGAAACCGCCACCGGGGTCACCACAATGAAAATCGATGCCGGCCTCGATACTGGAGACATTCTCCAGCAGCAGGAAATCCCCATCGCATCCAACGAGACGGCAGAGACGCTGGCTCCGAAGCTCGCGTCCGCGGGCGCCGAACTCATGGTCGAAACCCTCCGCGGATTGCAAGCCGGCAGCATCCATCCGCGACCGCAAGATCAGACCCTGGCCACTCTGGCGCCGATTTTAAAAAAAGAAGACGGTCTGATCGATTTTTCCCGCCCAGCGACGGAGATCCTGAACCGGATGCGCGGCTTTCAACCCTGGCCCGGCGCATACACGAAGTTCCGCGGTAAGAACCTGCAAGTGTGGAAGGCGTCTGCGCTCGATAGGACGCTGCCGTCGTCTGAGTTGAAGGTGGAGGATGATCGTGTTTTTGTCGGCTGCGGCCACGGCAGCACAATCGAACTCCTCGAACTGCAACTGGAAGGCAAGAAGCGGACCTCTGCTTCTGAGTTCATCCGCGGCTATCGCCCGGCGCCGGGCGAGAAGCTCGGCTCTTAAAGACAGCACAAATTCTCCTTTGCGCAGGCTGCTTCCGTCATACTAGCCACAGTGACACGATGAAACAAAAAGCTCGAGAGTCACGCCCGGCAGTTTCTCCGGCCCGCGCTGCCGCATTCGATATCCTGCTTCGCGTCGAGCGCGAGTCTTCTTACGCATCCGAGCTTCTTCATTCCCGAACCTACGCCCGGCTCATGACAGTCGACCACTCCCTGGCGACTGAGTTGGTCATGGGCGTGTTGCGCTGGCAATCGCTGCTTGATTCACAAATTGCCGCGAACTCTGCCCAGCCACTCTCCAAACTCGACCTCGAGGTTCTCACCGCGCTTCGCCTGGCAATTTATCAGTTGCGTTGGCTCAGCCGCATCCCCGCCCGTGCTGCCATCAATGAAAGCGTAGAGCTCGTCAAGCGCGCCCGCAAGCGTTCTGCTGCGCCCTTCGTCAATGCGGTGCTGCGGAAGCTCAACGTCTCCGACTGTGGCGACTCACCGCAACCCGCGATCAGCGATGTTTCCATCGAAGCTCTCGCTGCCAGCAGTGCCCATCCGCTGTGGCTCGTCGAGCGCTGGGCCTATGCCTACGGACTCGATTCCGCGCTTCGCATCTGCCAACACGATCAATCGGTCCCTGTGACCGCAATCCGCCTCCGCCGTCCTGAAGCCGAAGAGCAAATCAAAACCGAAGGAATCGAACTCGTTCCCGGATCATTGTTGGTTTCCGCACGTAGAGTGCAGCACGGAGATGTGACGAGGACCGCAGCTTTCCGCGCGGGCCTCTGCGTTATTCAGGATGAAGCTTCGCAGCTCGTTGCAGCTCTTGTCGGCCGCGGCGCCCACATCCTCGACTGCTGTGCGGCTCCCGGAGGAAAGACTCTGGCCATCGCCGATCGGAATCCGGGAGCAAACATCTCTGCCGTGGACCTCCATCCTCACCGCGCGCGCCTTCTTCGAAGGCTGCTAAACGCGCCTGATTCAC
The DNA here is from genome assembly GCA_049673585.1 of Candidatus Sulfotelmatobacter sp. Classification (GTDB taxonomy): domain Bacteria; phylum Acidobacteriota; class Terriglobia; order Terriglobales; family Acidobacteriaceae; genus Sulfotelmatobacter. The sequence continues at coordinate 34,454 of JBATXV010000018.1, forward strand.
AAACCGAGGTGGAACCCCGCCACATCCGCGTGATCGCCGCTGATGCGCGGGATCTCCCCTTCACAACACGGTTTGATCGCGTCCTCACGGACGTGCCCTGCTCCGGTACCGGAACACTCGCTCGCAATCCGGAAATCAAATGGCGGCTCACGCCTCAGGATCTTTCTGATTTGCAGGCGCGGCAGCTCGCGATCCTTCGGTCGGCCATGGCCCAGGTCGCTCCCAGAGGCCGCCTGGTCTATTCGGCCTGCTCTTTGGAAAAAGAAGAAAACGAAGATGTCATCGAGCGGTTGTCGGAAGAAGACTCGTCGTTCCTCGTTGTCGATTGCCGCGCTGAGCTGGAACAGCTTCACGAGAAGCGCGAATTGATCTGGACGGATCCTGTCTCGCTGACTCGCGGCCCTTACCTGCGCACTCTGCCCGGCGTTGAGCCATGTGACGGCTTCTTCGCCGCGATTCTGGAAAAGGTCTAACCGCAGCGCGGTTAGATCGCAGAGGAGATGTTGCTCACCGCACATCTCACCGCACTTCTCACCGCACCTCGAAATTGATCACTGCTCCCACCAGAACCTTCTGTCCTGCGGGAGGCCACTGCGTGACGATCACGCTGGCAGGTGACGGTTCTGAAGGTGCCGGAGGTACGACCGGAGTGACACCTGGTATTTGCGCATTGTCTGCCGGCGGTGGCGCCATGCTCACAGTGCCGAGTTTGAAGCCGGCATCCTGCAGCGTGCGGCTCGCCGTGCCCAGCGCTTGCCCCACAAAATTCGCCATCACATACGCCGGCGGATCGGCTGCGACCGTCACCAGCAAGCTGGTTCGCGGCGCTGCTACCTGGCTCGCGTTCGCTGGTGGACTCTGCGCCAGCACCTGGTCCGCTGGTGTTCCCGGCAGCTGCATCTCGGCTGTTGAAGCCAGTTCGAGGCCGCGCCGCTGCAGGTTCCATTCCGCGGCGCGCTCACTTTGCTTCGTCACATCCGGAATCGCAACGCGCTGTGGTCCCATACTCTGCGCCACCCGGACTTGCCATCCCCGCCGCACCTTCGCCCCCGGCAGCGGCAACTGCGTCATGATCCGTCCCTCAGGAATTTCCGGACTGTAGTACTGCCGCTCCACCTCGATCTGCAAACCCAACCCGGCAACCGAGCGCTCCGCCTCCACCGGCGTCAACCCAACCAGCGCAGGCACCTCGACCACCTGTCCGTGAATGGCAAATCGCATCGCCGTCAGCGCCGACACCAAGGCCACAAAGATCAGCACCAGCGCTAACATCGCAAACTTGAAGAAAGGCTTCATCGCAAAATCACAGTGCTAAAAAATTACCCACCAGTTTCGATAGTTGATCGCCAAACACCTAGTGTAATGCGGCGCGGGGGATTCGGGCCTCCTGAAAATTTCCCGAAAACGATATGTCCGAGGAAGAGTAGACCTTCCAGATTCTTTCGCCCAGGGGTAGACTTTCGGCCATGACTAGGTTCGGAATGCTTTTTACGGCATTAGCCCTCGTGGGTTTCACGGCTGCCCAGGCCAGGAGCGACAGCAACTTCAAACTTGCTTTGCCCGACCATCGAGGGCAGTTGCGTTGGTCGGCAGAAGGCTTCAAGATCATTCAATCCTCAGCCAAACCAAACGGACACGAGATTGGAATTCGCGGCAGGGATGAAACTGGGCGGCTCACTTTTCTGGGCTTCTTGTTCCTCGTTCCAGAGCAAGCGCCTCTAACCAGTGCAAAATGCCGTGACAGTGCTCTGCAGCCAGAGAAAAAGGGTAATCCCACCCTGAAGATCATCGGAACTTCGGAAAACGCCCAGCCGGGCACCTTGCCTGTTTCCGTTGTGACGTACACGGTGAACGATGCCGGTGGCAGGACGCTATACATCGTTCGCGGCTTCGTGGCGGCTGGTGACATGTGTGGCGACCTGGAGCTTTACGGCAACGCCTCGGTCACCTCTGAAGATCAGGATGTGAAGAAAATTCTCGCGAGTTATCAGCTCGACGAGAACTACGTCCCGAAATTCAACGACGTGTTGCTCTATGCTCAGATACTCTACAACGCCCAAATGTACAAGGCAGCGGCTCCTGTGTTTGAGATGGCACTGACTAAAGTGGGCGAAAATCCTGGCCCCAGCGCGAAAACAATGAGGCGCGTGGTGACCGACCAGGCTGGAATGTCATACGGGATGTCAGGGGACATAGCAAAGGCGCGCGCTATCTTCGAAAAAGCCAGCGAAGAGGATCCCGACTATCCAATGTATTACTACAATTTGGCGTGCGCGGACGCGGAAGAGAAAAATCTGGCGGGCGCACAGAAAAATCTGCAGAAAGCATTCGACCGCAAGGAAAACGTAATACCCGGAGAGAAGATGCCTGATCCGACTACGGATGACTCGTTCCTGCCCTACCGGGAGAACAAGGAGTTCTGGGCATTCCTGGAAGGCCTCCGCACGAAGCCATAGGCGCCTCTCCTCGTCGGCTAGTGCATCTCATCCGCGCCCGGCGATGTATCCGGCGTATCCACTTTCTGCACCACGGTCACAGGCACGTCCGGCGCCGGCTGGAACTGCCCGGGATCTTTCCCTGCCATGGCTGCATTCATGAAGTTCATCCAGATGGGCAGGGCCGCACGCGCTCCTGTTTCCTTCGCTCCTAAAGATCTCTTCTCATCGAATCCAATCCACACGCCGCAAGTCATCGTGGGGGAGAATCCCACAAACCACGCGTCCGTAAAATCGTTGGTGGTGCCAGTTTTTCCTGCGACCGGGAAAGGCAGCTTCGCGGCCGCGATTCCCGTCCCATGCAGCACAACTTCCCGCAGCATTGAGGTCATGATTCGTGCCGTGCGCGCGCTGACCACGTCCTTCACTTCAGGATAGTCCTCTTCCAACACCCTCCCTTCGTAATCGGTCACCTTGGTGATGTAGCGAGGAGTGACACGCACGCCATCGTTCGGAAACACGCTATACGCTGAAGTCTGTTCGATCAGAGTGATTTCCGCCGACCCCAGAGCCACAGGCAAATACGGAGGCAACTTCGCGGTGATTCCAAAACGCTCGGCATAGTCAATCACGGTCTTGATGCCAACCTTATTGGCTAACTTGAGTGCCGGAATATTTCGCGATTGCGCCAGAGCGCGCCGCAAGGTGATGATTCCTTCGAACTTTTCATCGTAATTATGCGGCGAGTAAGGTCCGGATCCGGTTTCGAATGTAACCGGCTCATCCAGGATGGTGTCATTCGGGCTCGCGCCCTTGTCAATTACGGTCGTGTAGACGTAGGGCTTGAATGACGATCCGACCTGCCGCAATGCTTGAGTCGCACGGTCGAATTTGGATTCGCTGAAATCCCGCCCACCTACCATCGCCTTGATTCCGCCCGTGGCGTTGTCAATCGCCATCAATGCTCCCTGCGCGCCGGAATCCTGTTCCAGGCTTACGCGTGCCGAGCCGTTGGCGTTTAGCGCCAGTATTTTTACGTAGCAGATGTCTCCCGGCCGCAACAGATTCTGTATCTTGCCCTTCGTCCACGCCACGTCCGCCTGTCCTACAGCCGCGGCATAGCGCCCGAACTTCAAGGTTGCGATGCCAACCCCGGCCGAAGTTACGAGCGCGTGGACGTATCCACCCACCTCCGGCTCGTCTTCCCAGTCAGGATGCGCGTATTTGTCGATCGCGCTTCCTTCGGCCACAACATTTTCCAGATGTCCCTGCCATCCATGGCGCCGTTCGTAAGCTGCCAGACCGTCCAACACCGCCTGGTTCGCCGCCTTTTGCAGATCGACGTCGAGCGAGGTGTAGACCTTCAACCCGCCTTCATGAACTTGATCGGCGCCGTATTTGTTTTCCAGGTAGCGCCGGATTTCCTCCACGAAATATGGCGCCAACGAGTTGGGATCGTGGGCCAGGTGCAATCCCAGAGGCGCCGATCGCGCGTCCTCGGCCTGGGTCGCGGTAATCTTTCCGTCTTCCAGCATGGCGTTGATCACCAGATTCCGCCGCTTTATCGCCCGGTCGGGATGGTTGATTGGCGAGTAGTACGTTGGACTCTTCGGCAGACCGGCCAGGAGTGCGGCTTCAGTCAGGGTAAGTTTTCGAGCTGGCTTGCTGAAATAAAATTCGGACGCAGCCTCGAACCCGTACACTCCATGGCCCAGAAAAATCTGATTCGCGTAGAGCGCGAAGATCTGCGGCTTGGTGAAGCGCCGCTCGATCTGAATCGCGAGCATCGCCTCCTGCACCTTGCGATGAAATGAGCGGTCAGGCGAAAGAAACAAATTGCGCGCCAACTGCATGGTTAAGGTCGACGCGCCCTGCACCTTCCCGCCGGACTCAATGTCGCGGTACGCCGCACCCACGATGCGCCAGAAATTGATGCCGGAATGCCGGTAGAAGTCCTTGTCTTCAATGGAGACCAACGCATCCCGCAACACCGGAGCAAAATCGTCGTAGCCCGCGACCACCCGGCGCTGCAGGGCAAATGATCCAATCACCCGCCCGTGATCGTCGTACAGTTCAGTGATCGAGCTGGGCCGGTACGCTTCCAGCGCCTCGACCTGCGGCAAATCTGTGGTATAGACGAGCAGAAGCCCGGTCGTCGCCCCCACCAGCGCGGAAACCAACACCAGTAGGCTGAACAACACCGTCCCAACAAACTTCCGCCCGGCAATCTCCACCGGCGGAAGGTCTTCGTAGAGCGACTTCATAGCAGGATGGGTTCAGGATAGCAGGGCGTCGTTCACCCCGGTAGTTGCAAGCGTAGGCTCACGAGCGGAACTTCGACGCCAGGCAAAAATTCCGACGACAAAAGAAATCGCGCACCTCACGGTGCGCGATGGCAACCTCAAAGGCGCATGCGCTGTCTAGCTCGTGCGGCTCTTCAATACCTCAACCGCCTTGTGCAACTGATCGTCCGGAGTGTTCTTGGGCTTGGCTTCCGGCTCTGCAGCGGCAGGTTCCTCGTCGTCATCGTCGGAGATTAAGTTGTCGGTGTCGTCGGCCACCAGCACGTTAGGAGTTACCGCCGTTTCCTGAATCGCTTTCCCGCTGGGCGAATAATATTTCGCCACCGAAAGAATCAGCGCGCCCCCGTCCGGAAGGTCGATGGTTTTCTGCACCGATCCATCCCCGAACGTCTTGTCGCCCACCACGTCGCCGCGGGCATTGTCAAGGATCGCGGCCGCTACGATCTCGGCCGCGCCCGCCGTCCCCTTGTTCACCAGCACAGCCACCGGAAGGGTAGTCACAGCTTTCGCCGGATCCGCATTGAAGGCTTCGCGCGGGAACTTCTGCCCTTGCAGATAAGTAATGGTGCCGTGGTTCAGGAAAAGATTGGCCGTTGCGATGCCTTCACTCTCTTCACCATCCGATGTATTCCGCAAATCCAGAACCAGCTTCTTCGCTCCTGACTTCTCCAGCGACCTGATCTTCGCGGCAATCTCCTGCGCCTTGCCCTTGGTGAGAGCGTCCACCTTTATGTAGCCGATGCCGTCTTCCAGCATTTTGTCAGAGACCGGAGGAATGCTCACCAGATCGCGCGTTATCACTACCTTCTCTGGCTCCGCTCTTCGCGCCCGAACCACCGAAACATTTACGGTCGAGCCCGGCGTTCCGGCCAGCGCGTCGCGAATCTCTGGCAGAGACATATCTCGCGTGCTCTGGCCTTCAATCGATTCGAAGATATCCGTCGCCTCAATTCCCGCCTTCTCTGCGGGCGACCCCGGCAATACCGAAACCACATCGGCATATCCGAAGCGCTTGGAAACGGTCGCTCCGATCTCGCCTTTACCCTCAACCTTATGAGCCTTGTACGCCTTGTAGGCTGCCGCCGTCAGGTAGCTGGAGTTTGCATCCAGCGACTCCACTAGGCCGTGCAGCGCGCCGTCCGTCACTTTCGGAATGTTCGGATCTTCCACGTACTCGCTCTGCACGCGGGACAATACTTCGCTATAAACCTGCATCTGCCGGTAGGCGCCGTCGTTCGAGGAAGCATGCACGCCCCCGAAGGAACCAACTACAACAAACGCCAACACGGCAAAGGACAAAACCAAAATCGCGGCTTTAATTTTCATCGACATCCGATTCTTCTTCTGGAGAGGAGTCACTTCCTGAGGAACTATTCACATTATATAGTGTAGATGCTGCTTTTTCCCTGGGGGCTGCACCGGCTCGATCCCCTTCGGTAACATCGCTGGAATTCGCGGCTCCCGACAACACTTAAGACGACCCAGCGCCCGCTTTGTCACCCGGCCTCTAAGCTGGAGGTTTGAAGTTCAAAGTGATGACGCTTTGCACCGACACGGGCCGGCCGTTCATGGAGTAAGGCTTGAAGCGCCACTGCTTTACGGCATCAATGGCGGCCCTGGCAAACACCAGCGATCCCTGCAGAAACTTGGCATCCTGTACTGCGCCGTCTCGCCCGATAAGCACTTGCAGAATCACGCTGCCCTTCTGACCGCTGGCTTTCGCCGCGTCGGGATAGACCGGGTCGACCGGTTGAGCCAACAGTCCCAACGCCACAGACTCAGGCAGGTTCACCGGCTCAATCGATGACATCGCGGCCTCGGCCGGCATGGCGCCGCTCGCATCCGGAGTCGAGGAAGCTATCTGCGATTTCAAGCTCGAGGGAATGCCCCCGCTGTTTCCCGCCGTTGAGCTCTGCGCGGGAGGCGCAAGCGGCCGCACCGGCGCGGATGGCAGGGCAACTGGCGTATGCGGCTGCGGCTGCGCCGAGGTTGTGGTCGATGCAGCGGCCGGTACGGGACCGGGTGACGACGGACCAGGTGACGACGGACCAGGCGCCGCTTGCATCGCGTTCCCCGGCAGTACGCCAACGCTCGCGGGAGCCGGATCCTTGACCTGACTCCCGCCGACCTGCGCCTGCCCGCTCGGGTTTTGCCCGGACGGCTGATCAGTCGGGTTTGGGTTGGCCTGGCTTTGGCCGGTCTGGTTTGGATTAGTTTGGCTTTGGTCAATGGTGCCGTTCTCGCCGGTTGTCGCCATCGCTTGCCCGCCATTCGCGTCCGCACCTTTCTGCGGCTTGGCCGTGGGATCAATGACTGGCAGCACGCGAATCTGGGAAGGATCGGTTGTCGCATCCGGGATATTCGGCACATTCGGAAGTTTGTATTCGTCACCCGCCTCGCCGAAACTGTCGTGCTGTGGCGCGGCCTGTGCTACCGGAGCAGGTGGTGGGTTCAGCCAACTCACTCCCGCCTTTACCGCATTCCGGTAGGCGATACGCAAAGTTTGCCGGTTTCGGGGTAAGGCGGCCAGTGCCACGCACGCTGCCACGACCCCCACCATCAAGATTTTGCCGAGCTTTGGCCGCGGCTCTCGCGCCGGCGGTTCGCTTTCTTCCTTCTTTTCTCCCGATATGTAGGCGAAAAGCGCGGCTTCCGGCGCTGACTCCGGACGTGACTCCGCCTTCGCCGGCATCCTGCCTTCTTCTTCCCCGGGAACTGCAGGCTTCGGCACGTAGGAGGGCGTTTCCCCGTATGACAGTAATTCACTCTTCTCCGGCGCAGCATCCTCCTCTGGTGGCGGCGCCGTCTTCATCAAACGCGCCTGCAACGCTGCCCATCCCGTCAGCGGCTCCTGCGGTTCGGGTTCCGGTGCCGGAGGAGCTTCCACTGCTGAGGCCGTCGGTTCTAAGTCCGTGAGCGAGTCAACCTCAGCAGCGGCAGCCTGCTCCATTGACTTATGAATTTCATTTTCGGTGTCGAACTGGCCGCCCGGCTGGGAACCTGGCGACTGCAGAAATTCTCCGGCTCGAAAGGTCTTCTCTGGCGCTTGGGTTACGGTGGGAGGTGCAGGAGCCATGCCCGCCGCCGCAAAGGCCACCGTTTCCGGCGCTTCCCGCCGGGCCGCTGGTGTAGCCTGCAGCGTTCCCGGTTGCTGCTTCGCCCGAAGCAGTTCGCACGCTGTGCTCATCGTGTCACGCACCTGCTCCAGGCGAATCGGTTTCACCAGAACTGAATTGGCCCCCGCCTGCAACGCCTCGGGCAGCCGGGCGTCGTCGCTTACAATCGCCAGAGTTAACGGGCGCTGCGCCGCTTTCAATTCTCGCGCCGTCTTCAGCAGGAATCCCGCTTCGGGTTGATCGTCCCAATCCGTAATCACGATTTGGAACACTTGCGTAGTAACCTTCTCTACCGCATCCACAGCGCTTTTGCAGTACTCTCCCTCGATCCCCAAGTCGGAGAGCACCTGCCAGATCGGCTGGACCGTCGCTTCATTGGATGAAAACAGGAGGCAGCGCAAGGCCATACTAGTCCAGACTAGGCAGGTCCAGTAACCGCAGCAAGTTACCGAGGTCGAAGAAATTCGCACCTCGAAAATAATCGGAGGACCCAGTGGTACATGTCCTTCCGGAATGCGGAGCAGCCGCGTCACGCTCTGCCACAGTCCGGGGGCGGGATGGTTCAACGGCGGTGCGCTAGAATGCTGGATCGTTCCCGAACAGCAAGTTTTATGCAGACTGCGGATGTCGTTATCGTCGGAGGAGGCATTGTCGGTTCCAGCATCGCCTATCATCTGACGGCGAGTGGATGCCGCAACGTTCTGGTGATCGAGCGCGAATCTGCCCAGGGGAAGGGCTCAACTGGAAAAAGCATGGGTGGCGTGCGCGCACAATTTTCCACTCCGGTCAGCATTCAGATGTCGCTCTACTCGATCCCTTTCTACGCTACCTTCGAAGAACGCCTGGGCAACCCATGCGACTACCGGCCGCAAGGCTATCTGTTCTGCGCGACGAACGATAAGCAGATGGCGTATCTGAGCACCAACTACGCCCAGCAAGTGAAGATGGGATTGCAGAATGTGCGTCTGGTCGCGGCTGATGAGATCCGCAGCCTGTTCCCGCAGTTGCGCGCCGACGACATTATCGGCGGAAGTTTCTGCTCCATTGACGGCTTCGTCGATCCCTATAGCGCCATGAATGGGTTCATGGCCTGGGCAGTCGATCACGGCGCTACGCTTTGGAAGAACGCCGTCGCCACCGGTCTCACGCGGGACGCAGTTGGGATTGCATCAGTCGAGACCACGCGCGGTTCTGTCTCCACGCGCAAAGTAGTGAACTGTGCCGGCGCCTGGGCGGCGAGCGTGGCCGAGCTTGCAGGCGTGGATTTGCCCGTCGAGCCGCTGCGCCGCATGCTGGTTCCAAGTGAGCCCTTCGATGAATTTCCCCGCACCGCGCCCATGATCGTCGACATGTCGAATGGATTTCACTTTCGCCCCGAAGCCCGCGGATTTCTACTGGCCTGGAACGACCCCGAAGAAACATCGGGTTTCAAAACGGATTTCGACCCCGCCTTCGTTGAAAAAATTCTGACCCGCGCAGCAGACCGTGTGCCCTGCTTCGCCAATCTCCCGGTAAATCCCAAGCGGGCGTGGGCCGGCCTGTATGAGATGACGCCGGACCACCACCCAATTCTCGGCGAAGCTCCAGGCGTGCCCGGATTTTTCCTTGCCAACGGTTTCAGCGGACATGGGGTCATGCACGCCCCGGCAACAGGAAAGATTCTCAGCGATTTGATTCTCACCGGGAAAACGGACCTGATCGACGCCTCGCTGCTAAGTCTGACGCGCTTCGCCGAAGGACGCCTGATCCATGAAACCGCCGTTCTCTAAAGGAAACATGGCACTGCAAGAACATAACTACTGGCTCACGACCGCGGAGTTCCCGAAGCTAGAAATCCGTGCACTGCCCGATCGCGTGGATGTCGCCGTAATCGGCGCCGGTTTCACCGGTCTTTCGGCGGCCCGCACTCTAGCCCAACGCGGCGCCAAAGTCGCCGTGCTTGAAAGCGAAACCATCGGCTGGGGAGCCAGCTCCCGCAACGGCGGCATGGTGCTGACAGGAATGAAGCTTGGCGTGAACCAGCTTATCTCGAAGTACGGACGCGACCTCACCCGCCGCATGTACGCCGCATCGCTTGCGACAGTCGATTGTGTCGAGCAGATCGTCCGTGAGGAAGCAATCGACTGCGATTTTTCCCGCTGCGGCCATCTCGAAGTGGCCTGCAAGCAGAGGCATTTCGACGATTACGCGCGGCAAGTGGAGGTGATTGCGCGCGAGTTCAATCACCAGCTGCGTGTTGTGCAGAGAGATGAGTTGAGCGCAGAGATCGGCTCGAACATCTACTATGGCGGCATGGTTGATGAAGTCAGCGCGGGACTGAATCCTGCGCGCTATGTCGCAGGTCTAGGAGGCGCCGCATTAAAGGCTGGCACAGAAATCTTCGAGCACACGCGGGTCGAAGGACTGCAACGCGAATCAAGCCGTGGCGAATCGGGATGGAGGATCGCAACTTCACAAGGCCCGCTCTGGGCGCGCGAAGTCTTTGCAGCAACCAGCGGCTATACCGGCAAAGCAACTCCCGCGCTGCGAAAGAAACTTATCCCCATCGGGTCGTTCATTATTACGACCCAAGTTCTCCCGGAAGCGCTGGCACATGAACTGAGCCCGCGCAACCGCATGATCTACGACTCGAAGAATTACCTTTACTACTACCGCCTCACGCCCGACCACCGCATGCTCTTCGGCGGCCGTGCCGCATTCTTCCCCGAGACCGACCAGACCATCCGCCGCAGCGCCGAAATCCTCCGCCGCGGCATGATCGACGTCTATCCCCAACTTCGCGACACAAAAATCGACTACGTCTGGGGAGGTACGCTCGACTTCGCCTTCGACATCATGCCCCACGCCGGCCAGATCGACGGCATGTACTACGCCGTAGGCTACGCCGGCCACGGCGTTGCCATGGCCACGTATCAAGGCCAGAAGATGGCAGGGTTGATGTCGGGCGACAAGCCTGAGAACCCATTCGTAGGCATCCCGTTCCCCGGCGCGCCGCTGGGCCTGTACAACGGCAAGCCTTGGTTCTTGCCGTTTGCGGGAATGTGGTACAAGTTTCTGGATTGGGTCGGCTAAGCGTGGGATGCTCCAATGGCCAAATCTTCTAAAGTTCCGCGCATCATGTACATCGAGTCCAAGGCAGAGAGCTTGAATGGGCCGGCGCGGATCGGTCGCGTGACTTTTTCGAAGACTGGTCTGTCTATCTATTACAAAGGCAAAACGTTCTCGAGAATTCAGGGATTCAAGGCGAATTACCAAGATGCGAAAACGCTCGATGAGTATTGGATCTCTGGACCTCGGCGTGATGGAAAGGACCGTCTCTACGTCAGCAACATCCCTGTTGAGATCGATGACGATGTGCGAGAAGAATATTGGACAGAGATTCGAAAAAAGCCTGAGCTCAAGAACCGCTCCCAAGCCTGAAGGGATTTCGAATCGTTAAATGCCTATCGATCACCTGCCCATCCTGCATATCCTCCGAGTACAGGATCGTGCATTTCGCCTCTAATGCCGAAGCAACAATAAGCGAGTCATAGATCCTATAGCCGTATCTCTCCGCAATTCCGACAGCTCGCTCGTGCGTTTTGAAGGTAATCGTAATCGCTTCGGGACAGAGAAGCACAATCCACTGCAATGTTGCCCTCACATCAGCCCAAGGCATCTTTGCCTTACGGCGGACAATCGAAACAAATTCATTCAATACCTGCACACTAATCGCGCCCCCAACGGCAAGCAATTCGCGAGCCCGTATTTTGCGGGGATCGTTTTCTACGATGGCATAGACCAGGACGTTCGTGTCGAAGAATGCTTTACCGTTCATGCGCTTCTTCGCGGTCGAAGACAAATCCCTTGGGGAAGGGTCGGCTCAATTTCCTTAGGGCTGCCAAAGCCTGCTCACGAGTCCAACCTTTCTTAACCTGAAAGTTCTTGCGCCCGGCAATCTGAATCTCAATGTCGTCGCCCTCTTTTAGCTTCAGGGCTTCGACTATGGCCGCGGGCAGCCTGACGGCCAAACTGTTCCCCCACTTTGCGACCCGCATAACCGTGCTCCCTGATATACATTACAATTGTATATCCAGCACCGACCCAATCGCAACGCTAAAGATGTGGCAGCCCGGCGCATTTATTTCGCAAGGAAACTTAGGTGGCGCGCACCGAAATACACCACCGGCCCCACCACCAGTGCAATTGCTCCGCCGATCGCGGCATAGCGGTCGCTTCCAAGCAGCGCGACCAGACTCATCACCACTGGCGCAGCGACCACGTAAGCCAATCCCAAACGCCCGCCGGGAACTAGAAATGCGCGCGGCATCTCCGGCCGCGTTCGCCGCAGCTTCCATGCTGAGAGCACAGTCAGCACAGTCGTTGCCGAGCGCAGCCAGATGTAGACCGAGATAAGCTGACCAAGGCTCTGCCACGCCAGCAACGCATAAATTATCGCTGACACCACAATCGCCAGCCACGGCGTTCCATATCTCGAATGCTTGCGTGTTAGCGCCGCGGGAAGGTAGCCATCTTCGGCCATGGCAAAGGGCATGCGCGTCGTGGTGAGGACGGTGCTGTTCAGCAGTGCTACGAAGCCTACCATCGCCGCCAACGTCATCCAGGTGCCCAGCCGAGGTCCGCCGATGATTCTCGCCGCATCTGAAAAAAATCCAGTGTGCCAGCTTTGCCACTCTCCCGCCGAACCCAGTCCGGCGAGCGCAGGCAAGAAGTATGCCGCAATCGAAAGCGGCACCACCAGTGCCAGGGCCCGTGGATAGGCTAGCTGCGGGTTCTCGACCTCCTCCGCCACGGTCGAGAGTTGCTCGTACCCCGAATACAGCCACAGGCCCAGCGCCAGACCCACGCCGAAGATTTTGAAGGTGGGCTGGTGCGGCGGAATCCACGGGACAAACGGATTGTGATGCCACTTGGTGAAGGCGATCACGATCATGGTCGTCACAGGCAAAAGAATGAAGATTTCAAGCGCCGTCGCGACCCGTCCCACCATCTGGATACCGCGCACGTTGATCCACGTAATCACGGCAATCAGCGCCACCGAAACGAGATAATGTTTCCAGCCCGTAATTCCGGGAACGTAGTACACCAGATAATCGGTGAAGAGAACGGCGTAGGCTCCGCCCAACAGGAACGACGCCGACCAGTTCCACCAGCCCGCGAGAAACCCCCAGAAGTCGCCGAAAGCCGCGCGAGTCCAGCGGTAGAAGCCGCCCTCGACCGGCATAGCAGTAGTCAACTCGGCCGAGACCAGCGACACCGGAATGCACCAGAAAAACGGCAGCACCAGCAGATAGATCAGAGTCATCCCCGGACCGGAAGTAGTGACCATGTCTTCAAGTCCGAAAGGCCCGCCGGTCGTGTAGGAAAACATCACGAAGACGAGATAGAAGAGTCCGGCCTTCTGGAGCGAGGAGGATTTGGGTTGAGTCGTCAAAGATGGAATTTCTAAGCCGCCAAAATCCCGGTCAGCGCGCCTTCCAGCTCCAGCAGCTTTCGCTTCACGTCCAGCCCGCCGCCGTAGCCGCAGAGCGTGCCATCGGAAGCGATCACGCGATGGCAGGGCACCACGATCGCGAGCGGATTGCGATTATTCGCCATGCCCACTGCGCGAAAAGCGTTCGGCTTGCCCACTGCACGGGCGATATCGGCATAGCTGCGCGTCTCTCCGTAAGGAATCGCCAGCAGCGCCCGCCAGCATGCAATCTGAAAATCCGTGCCGCGAAGATCGAGCTGGAGGGTGAACTCGCGGCGACCGCCAGCGAAGTATTCTTCGAGCTGGCTGACGCAAGGCCGCAACCGGCGGGGGGAATGCTCGAACGCAATGCCCTTCTTTTCTTCGCGAACATGCCGTGGGTTCGGGCGAATCGATTGCTGCCCCGGCAACCTGGCGTCGAATTCCAAGGCAACCAGCCCGCGGCCGGAAGCGGCTAGAAACAAAGGGCCAATCGTCGAGTTCATATTGGTGCAGTAAAGAGTTTCCATCGGACCTGATCCTCCGGCAGCAAACCACAATAGCAGACGATGGGCTCGGTCGCACCCGCTTTTGTTCGGTACCTCTCAAGCCGCGCAGCAGTTGACAGAAATCGCTTTTTGCCCCAAAGTGTGTGCGGCGTGCTTATGGCCTTACCCCCATCCCCCATGAAGAAGGGCCTGTTCATCATCTTTGCAGTGGTGCTGGCCCCGGTCCTGCTGGTGGGACTGGTTGCGCTGGCAGCGGGGGACTGGCGACAGATCGGCGCAACTCCCGGCGGCGATCAGGTGCTGGTCAGCTCGGTCACCGCCCAGAAGAACGGACTACGCACCGCCTGGATTCGCGTCGAGTACAAAGAACCCACCAAACTGCCGCAGGGCGGTCCGTTCGTGGAACTTCGCGCGCGGGTTCGCTTCAACTGCGCCAGCCGCGGCATGACGCCGAGCGTGGTTGCGAATTCGGAATGGTTCTACTCGCGGGACCACGGCGGGAAACTGGTCGTCAGCAAGAAGGCTCACCGCGACGATCAGTTCGGGCAGACTTCGGAAGGCGACTTCGGCGAAATCGCCAAAGACTTTGTTTGTAAGCAGAAATAAGAGCAGTGGCCAGTGAGCAGTGGCCAGTAAAAGGCAAAATCCACGGTTCTCGTCACTGGCCACTGACCACTGCCTTTCCACAGGCCTGCACCTCGGTAACTCTCCACCCACTTCCGCAGACGCTGCTTCCGTCATATGCTGATAACGAAACCGCAACCGGCAGCACGCCATTGCGGGACTCCTTTCGCCATGGATTCATTGCATCTCTATTCGCTGATAGCTGCCGGGAGCGTCGTTGCCCTGGGCGCATACGCTCTCTTGCGGCGCAAGCCCAAGACGCCGGCAGAGCTCGAGCGCGAACGCCGCACCTGGCTCGACGGGATCGGGCGCATCACCGATGGCACCGTCATCGATGTGCAGGAATTGCCGGTCAACGACGGTCATCACGCTGCCGTGCTGCTTATTTATAAATACGACGTCGCGGGCGTGTCCTACGAGTGCTCGCAGGACGTAACCTACCTGCGCCAGTGGATCAACCTGCACTCCTGCCGCCTAGGCCTGCCCACGTCGGTGAAGTACGACCCGCACAATCCCGGCAACTCGCTGGTGGTCTCGGAAAGCTGGATGGGATTGAGGCAGTAGAGCTGCAAGGTTTCAAAGTTTCATGGTTTCAAGGTTTCAAGATCTTGAAACCTTGAAACCTGAGCAACCTTGAAACCTTCGCCCCTCAGATCTGGTAATCCTGATAATCATCCTGAAACAACTCCTGCGGAGAAATATTCGCTGCCGTTGTTCCCTCGTCGATCGTTACGTCAGGCTGTGCGCCCAGAGCTTCGTGCGAGTGCCGCTGAAACTGCTCGCGCAGCTCATGCAACTCCGCAGCCAGTTTGATAATCACGTCCGAAAGCGGGTCCCGGATGTCCTTGGGATCGGTGATCACGACGCGTTTGCCGTCGCGCAGCACAATGTGTCCGGGCACGCCCACGATCGTGGAATTGGCGGGCACGCTTCGCAGCACCACCGAGCCCGCGCCAACGCGGCAGTTGTCTCCGATTGTGATGTTGCCCAGCAGCTTTGCTCCCGAGCCGATCGATACATTGTTGCCCACCGTAGGATGCCGCTTGCCTTTTTCTTTTCCGGTTCCACCCAGAGTCACACCCTGGTAAAGGGTGACGTCGTCACCCACGATTGCCGTCTCGCCGATCACCGTCCCCATGCCGTGGTCGATGAACAAACGCCGTCCAAGCTCCGCGCCCGGATGAATTTCAATGCCGGTAAGCAGGCGCGCCACCTGCGAGACGAATCTCGCCAGAAAGCGCATGCCGTGGCTCCAGAGCCAGTGACTCAAGTGGTGTGCCCACACCGCATGTAGACCGGGATACAGGACGACGACCTCAAAGTAGGAGCGGGCGGCAGGGTCAGATTCGAAAACAGCCGCAACGTCCTCGCGGGCTGAACGGAAGAGCATAAGGCAGTTCTCAGTTCTCAGTTCTCGGTTCTCAGTTCTCAGTAAAACCCTGCGGCTTATGAGAACAGGAATCGAAAACTTGCGTCCTGATGAACGTAGCCCAGCGAGGGGAAAGAGTGCAAGGGGCGTGGCAATGGTGGCGGGAAACTGAGAACTGAGAACTGAGGTGCGCCTAGCCGCCTGTCTCGAAGCCGCCACTCTGGGCGACGGTCATGCGGAGATACTTATAAGGATTCACCGGAGTGTCGTTGATGCGGACTTCATAGTGAAGATGCGGTCCAGTGGAACGCCCGCTGGAGCCAACGTAGCCAATCACGTCGCCACGATGAACCTGCTGCCCGGGCGTGACCGCGAAGCCGGAAAGGTGGCCATAGCGGGTCGAGATGCCGTGCCCGTGATCGAGCATAATGGCCTTGCCGTATCCGCCCAGGAAATCGGCGAACGTGACCACGCCATCGGCCGGAGCAACCACCGGATGGCCGTAAGTGCTGCCAATATCAACCCCGCTGTGAAACGCGCCCTCGCCGTTGAACGGGTCGATGCGCTCCCCAAAGCTGGCCGTAACCTGGCCCTCAACCGGCCACAGGTTCGGTGCGGAGTTTGCCCGGAACCAGTCCGCCGTAGTGGCGTTACGAGTCATGCCTAGGCTGATGCCGACCGTGGTAGCACCGCTAAGAGCGGAGGTACGCAGAGCGCCCAGCTGGTCGAGAGAAGAACTGACGTCGGCGTCCTGGATTTGCTGCTCCGATGCCGTGACCAGTGAAGGCTGCGACTTCAATCCGTAGAGTGCCGATACTTCGCTCGCAATTGAGCCTAGAGAAGCCACTTGCACATCGCGTTCCTTGGCCACTTGTTCCAGCTGGGAATAACGATCTTTGAGCTGCTGTTTTTCCGCCCGCAACTCGTTATAGCGCGACACCTTAAGCAGCATGCGGGTATAAGAGCTGGCAATGCCGGTCAGGCTGAGGAACCCAATGGCGGCGCCGACTACGAATACATACAGGTAGTGGACCGGGATAGGGATCTTGCGCAACTGCCCATCATCCCCGCGGGCCACAAAAAGTATGTAGAAGCGTTTTCGCAAATGCCTTCCTTCTTCTGCCTTAAAATGTTCTTCCGCGTTTAACGATCAGGGACGGAATTCCAGGCAAAGTTCTGAGGTTGCAGAAAGCCTGTTCGAACACCTGATCTTCCGGGCTACGCTTCCCCTGCTTGGGAACGGAGACTTCTAACGTGCCCTTCACCTACCGGAACCGAGGACCTCGCCGAAAACTTCTTCTCTGCAATTCCTACGAGATGCAGAACTTACAGCTTGCACCAAGGTTACTGCACTTCGCTCGGCCAAAGGCTTTGTGAATGACTGGTAAAAGGTAACAAACTGGGTTCCCCCTGTCAACGACGCGGCGGCTCAATAACTGTTACTTAAGAGCCGGTAATCGAATGTAACCAGCGCCTGATTACCGGAGCGGATGGGCAGCGCCCGCACTGGCCAAGGGGCCATGCGATTTCCAGTCCCGGCTCACGCATCGCAAGCCAAGCGGCAACGGCCAGCACCGCGAGTGAGCCTCGCTTATAGTAGTTGCCGTGGTGATTGCTGAAAAGGCGCTGATTGCTCAAGTCCGCCGCATGGCCAGAACTGCGAAAAATCCTGCCGTTCTGACCGGAATTGGAGACGACTGCGCCGTGCTGCGACTTGCGCGCTGTCCGGGTCGTGGCCGAACTCCGGAAAACGACAACCTCGTCACGACTGACTTCAGCCTCGAGGGCATCCATTTTCGCCGCGACTGGCACTCCCCGGAGTCGGTTGGCCATCGCTGTCTGACGCGGGGGTTGAGCGACATTGCCGCAATGGGCGGCAAGCCAATAGCCGCGTTTCTTTCAATCGCGTTCCCGCGCGCTTTGCCGCAAAACTGGGTGAACCGCTTCACCGGCAGCCTCATCAGACTGGGCGAGAAATACGGCGTGACCCTCGCCGGCGGCGACACTGCGGAGTCACCCAGCGGAATTCTCGCGGATATCGTTGTCGTCGGGACTGTGCCGAAAGGCAAAGCCGTTCTGCGATCGGGCGCCCGGCCCGGCGACCGCATCTATGTGAGCGGAGCGCTCGGCGGCTCAGCCGCTGCCCTCCAGCAGATGCGGAAAAATCGCAAGAGGCGGCGCAAGCTCAATCCGCAGGACTATCCCCAGCATTTCTTTCCAGAGCCGCGAATCGCGCTAGGCCGCATTCTGCGCGAGAAAGGTCTGGCCTCTGCCATGATCGACACCAGCGATGGCCTCTCCACCGACCTGTCCCACATCTGCGAAGAAAGCGGCGTAGGCGCCGAAGTCCAGGCCGAAGTCATTCCACGAGCCAGCGTGGGCAGACCGGCACGGGAAGTCGATTTGCAGTTTGCCTTGCACGGCGGAGAAGACTACGAACTGCTCTTCACGGCACCGCGCAGCAAGCGAATTCCATCGCGTATTGCCGGAGTGCCAATCACAACGATTGGACACATCACGCGTTTGAAGAAGATATTTCTGAAGAATGAGAGCGGCGCGGGGGTCGAACTCAAGCCTCAAGGCTGGGAACACTTCCGCAAATAGTGGTTACTTTAGTGACCTGTCACCATTAGTGTCTATACCCTGCAGCGAAGAACGGTACTAGAGTAGGGACATGTCGTACTCCCAAGTCACCTCCCACTGCCTTTTGTTTGTCGTGTTGGCGTTTGGTGCCGCGTCGGCTTCTTTCGCGGCGAGCAAGCAGCCGCCTCCGCCGCCGGCGCACGCTACTACGCCTTCGCCCGCGGTCACCGATGCGTACATTCACAAAGAATTTGGCGACAACTGTTCGGTGCTGCCCGGCGAGCCACAGTTTGTCGGCGATCTCGATGGCGACGGCGTGGACGATCTGGTAATCGCCGCGCGCTGCAAGAATCCGCTGGCTGATCAGTCTGAGTTCGCTTTTCGCGTGACCGATCCGTTTGACAGCTATCTCGGCTATGGCAATGTCAAAGTCACCTCCGGCTTTGCCTCGGACGATCCCGAGCGTAAAGGGGTTTGTCTGCTGATTGTGCACGGTGTGGGCCCTGAAGCCTGGCGTTCCGACAAGCCGAAGCCAAAATTCGTGCTGATTAACCTGCCTTTCAAAACCCTCACGGTAAAGAAGCTCGCGTTGAGAAAAAAGACCGTGCTCGGCGTCTACATGGAAGAAAGAGGCGAAGGCGAAGCCACCGCGTCGGTCGTCTTCTGGGACGGGAAGAAGTATCGCTACCAGATGCTGGGATCGGATTTGGAGTAGGCGTTCGCCCTGTCCTGCAGACCGGGGGTGCGACAACCTCAAATTTCACAGCGGGTATAAGGTACCGAGTTATACTCGTCTGTGAACTACCCAGGTACGAACTTCGTTAACTGCTACGAGGACGCTAGCCGTTCCGACGCGTACGCCACCCTCGAATTTGCCAACACTTATTATCTCGCCTATCGCGATCTTCCAGCTATCATTTCACAGCATGTAACGGGCGAGAGGGCGCTCGATTTCGGCTGCGGGGCCGGCCGGTCCACGCGGTTCCTGCGCCAGTTCGGTTTGCACGCGACCGGGGTCGACGTCTCCGAAGACATGCTGCGGACGGCGCGTGCCACCGATCCTTCCGGCGATTATCGCCTCGTGCCGGACGACAACTTCGACGAACTTGAGGCCGGAACTTTCGGCCTCGTGCTCTCCGCCTTTACTTTCGACAACATTCCCGGGCGGGTAAAGGTAAGAATCTTTTCCGATCTCGGAAAGCTACTGAAGCCGAACGGAACCATCGTCAGCGTAGTCTCGTCACCGGAGATTTACACCCACGAGTGGGCTTCGTTTACCACGAAGGATTTTCCGCAGAACGCCGCCGCCCGCAGCGGCGATGTCGTGCGCATCGTTGTCACCGACCACCAGGACCGCAGGCCGGTCGAAGACATCTTCTGGACTGATGAGTCGTATCGGGAGGTGTACAAGGAAGCGGGTCTACACATCGTCCAGGTCTGCAAGCCACTGGCGAAGGGCGACGAATCGTACCCGTGGGTGAGCGAAACCCGAATCGCCCCTTGGGTGATTTACGTCTTGAAGAAGGCGATGTAACGCTGCCGATATGCCGGCCTGTGTGCTTCGGGTTTCTCCCGCCAGGTGATCTGCCTCACGTACCCGCTATAATCCTTCCGCACATGAATCTCGAAGAAAAGCTCGCAGAACTGAAGAAGCGCAATGAGCTTGCCGAGACCGGCGGAGGTGAAAAACGCCGCGAGCGGCAGCACAAGGAAGGCAAAATGTCGGCGCGGGAGCGCATCGAGTTCCTGCTCGATGACGGCACCTTCGAAGAAACCGACAAGCTGATCACGCACCGCTGCAACGATTTCGGCATGGCCGAGCAGAAATTCTACGGCGACGGATTCATCACCGGCTACGGCCGCATCGAAGGCCGCCTGGTCTGTGTTTTCGCCCAGGACTTCACCGTCTTCGGCGGATCGCTCTCGGAGACAAATGCGGGAAAGATCGTCAAGATCATGGACCTGGCCGCGAAGATGGGCGCGCCGGTGATTGGCTTGAACGATTCCGGAGGCGCGCGGATTCAGGAAGGCGTGGCATCGCTCGCCGGCTATGCCGATATTTTTCTGCGGAACACTTTATATAGTGGAGTTGTCCCGCAAATTTCCGCGATCATGGGCCCCTGCGCTGGAGGCGCGGTCTATTCGCCGGCCATCACCGACTTCGTCCTCATGGTCGACAAGACTTCCTACATGTTCATCACTGGCCCCGATGTAATTAAAACGGTGACGCACGAGGAAGTCACGAAAGAGCAGCTCGGCGGAGCGATGACCCACAACGAAACCTCTGGTGTAGCGCACTTTCTCGCCCACGACGACGCCGAGTGTTTGTCGATGGTGCGCGAGCTGCTGACCTTCATACCTTCCAATAACTTGGAAGACCCGCCGCGCAAGCCTAGCACTGACCCAGTCGACCGAGCCGACGCCACGCTTGACAGCATCGTGCCCGCGCAGTCGAATCTGCCTTATGACATGAAGGATGTGATCCACGCCGTAGTCGACGACGGCTACTTCTTCGAAGTGCAGGAGCACTACGCGAAAAACATTGTCGTCGGATTCGCGCGGCTCGACGGCCTCTCGGTGGGAATCGTCGCCAACCAACCGGCCATGCTCGCGGGCACGCTCGACATCAATGCCTCGATCAAAGGCGCGCGCTTCGTTCGCTTCTGCGACTGCTTCAACATTCCCCTGATCACCTTCGAAGACGTTCCGGGATTCCTCCCTGGCGCCGCGCAGGAATACGGCGGCATCATCAAGCACGGCGCCAAGCTGCTCTTCGCGTTTGCCGAAGCCACGGTGCCGAAGATTACGGTAATCACGCGCAAAGCCTACGGCGGCGCGTATTGCGTGATGGCGTCAAAACACATCCGCACCGATGTGAATTACGCGTGGCCCACGGCGGAGATCGCAGTCATGGGCCCGGAAGGCGCGGTGGACATCGTTTACAAGCGCGAACTCGATGGCGCGGCCAATCCACAGGATCGCCAGGAATTGCGCCAGCGCAAGATCGAGGAATTCCGCGACCGCTTCGCCAGCCCCTACGTCGCGGCCGACCGAGGATTCGTCGACGCCATCATCCAACCCCGCGAGACGCGCAAAAAACTCATTCAGGCGCTAGCCATGCTGGAGAACAAGCGGGATAAGAACCCGCCGAAGAAGCATGGGAATATACCGCTGTAAACGGATGGGCGACGGAAAATCCTAAGGGTGGGGCAAAGGTGGGCAAAAAATAAGAGTTCCGAGGTGGTGTTGAGTCCATTCGTCTCGGCCAGTAGCTCGCTTTTAGACCCTTGCTTGACCTGCTATCGCAGCTCCCCTTGCGGGGTGCTGCGCGCGATCTTCGCTCGGGCTCCGGGCTTACCGCCAACCGGAAAAACCTACCCAACGCCTCGGAACTCTATCCTGCCTTCGACGTTTCTTCTTGTTCTTCTCGACCAGCGCTTTGCTATAGACCCTCGTTTGCCCTCCCTGCTCATTTTCATGAGTCGGGTGACGACACTTGAGTCCCGGACGCGGCACCAACCGGAAAAACTCTAGAAGCTGTCAAAGAACGACTATGGTTCTACTCTTTCCATTTTTAGAGTCAATGAAAACTTTGCATTTGTAACTTGCGTATTTTCAGCCGAGTGCAGCGCGTCCACAGGCGGGTGACCGAATTTGGTGCAAGCGGCACGGCAGGACCGCGCAGAAGGCGCGCCGGACGCGGGTTTTGGCGGTTGCAGGTCGCGCGTGATGAGGCTTCAAGTTTTTATGTGGGCGCTTGACGGCATGTGAAAATCGCGCAGAACGCGTGTTGGATAAGGGATATGAAGAAAGCCGATTGGCCGGGAACTCAAACGATTTCGATCTTCTCGTCGACGAGCTGCTTGTCTGCTTCGTCAGAGCCGGATAATTCAAACGCACTAGTGATTGCGGCGTTCCCCTTCTCCACGCTGGTGATCACGTAGGAGCAGCCGAACCAGTGCGCCTCGGCGAGATCGGTCGATGACCACCGAGCCGGATGGTCCGGGTGGGAATGATAGAAACCGACGATGTCCTCGTCACGCTCGCGCCCCTCGCGCTGAATGCGGACGAGTTCCCGCGGATCGATGTTGTAGCGGTTCTGCGGCGAATCGGTGCGGGTGTTGCCGCAGCGCGCAGTCGAGGTCACAACGCGAGTGCCGTCGTCGTCCGCCCGGCCGAGCAGCACACCGCAGCACTCGTGCGGATAAGTTTCTTCGCCGTGGCGGCGAAGAGCTTCGTAATCTTTGAGTGTAATCTTCAGCATCTGTGGATGTTGTTCAAGCCGGGATCAAATTTCGCTAGTCAACGAGTAGCCCCAACGCTTACTTGAGCGATGTTCTTCACAGGAAAATTTACCGAGTTCGCGATGAAACAAAGATGGTGAGCTTGTTCATGGAGCGCTAAAGCTTTGGCCTCGTCAGAATCTTCTGAAATCGTTACATGAGGATGCAGGGTCACCTCGGCAAATGACGCTGATCCATCCGGACGTTCGTTCATCACGCCTCGGGCGTCGTCCTCATATTCGGTGACTACTATTTTATTGACGGCACAGAGGTGAAGGTAGGAGAGCATGTGACAAGCCGAGAGACTCGCCACCAGAAGATCCTCAGGATTGTATCGCGCTGGGTCGCCGCGAAACGCCGGATCGGAGGATGCCAGTACCGGGGGCTTTCCGGGAGCCGTGATCGTGCAATCTCGCTTGTAGGTCGCGTAGGTCTTTGTGCCTTGCCCTTGATTTCCCGTCCACGCAACTTGAATCTCATAGTGGTGCTGCTTCATGATCTCTCCTTGGAACCGTGCAGATGCATAATTACCCTTCCGTCCAGAATCTCTCACTCAGATACTTCTCGCCGGAGTCGCACAAGATGGTCACAACCACGGCTTGCTGCTCCCTCCGAAGTTCAAGCTGCTCGGAGATTCGCAGGCTGGCGAGGATGCCGGCTGCGGCAGAAATGCCCAACAGCAGTCCGCATTCGCGGCCGATGCGGCGGCACATAGCGTAGGCATCTTCCGTTGCGATCTCAAGATTTTCATCCGCCAGCCGCGGATCGTAGATTTTCGGAACGATGGCGCTGGCCATATGCTTGGCGCCTTCAATGCCGTGAAAAGAAGAATCCGGCTGCAGCGAAATACAGCGGACCGAAGGATTGAGTTCCTTCAATCGCCGCGCGGTTCCCATGAATGTGCCGCTGGTGCCGAGCATGGCCACGAAGTGCGTGATGCGCCCTTCAGTTTGCTGCCAGATTTCGTTTCCCGTACCGCGATAGTGGGCCAGCCAGTTCGCGTCGTTCGAGTATTGGTCGGCATAGAAATATAAATCCGAATGCTTGGCGGCGAGTTCGCGGGCAAGGCGGATGGCGCCGTCGGAACCCTCGCCAGGATCGGTATAGAGAATGTTCGCACCGTATGCCCCCAGAATCCTCTTGCGCTCGGCGGAAACATTCTGCGGCATGCACAGAGTGACGGGAAATCCCTCAGCCGCGCCGAGCATGGCATAAGCAATGCCGGTGTTGCCGCTGGTGGCGTCGAGCAGAGTTTTGCCGGCAGCAAACTTTCCACTCCGGCGGCCCTCGGTGACGATGCTGGCAGCGGCGCGGTCCTTCACCGAGCCGCCGGGGTTGTGCCATTCGGCCTTGCCCAAAAGTGTTATCCCAGGCAGACGAGTCGTGAGCGAATCAAAGCGCAGCAGCGGAGTGTTGCCGATGCGTTCGAGCACACTCTGCCCTGGGCGCGGGACGGCGGGTTCCGGCGCATGTTCGGCCGGAAACGTTGCCGCCGTGTTGGATGAAGTCTGCCCCATATCGGACTATTCTCTCGTGACTATCGTAATATGCAGGAAAGAGCGAAACACGCTATGTAGTATGGTGTCTTTAGATGACAAAGTTTGCAAGTTGATGCACTCCTAAATAAGGCTGCGCACGGTTTGCGCGTGGCTTGCATCTAAGACAGAGACTGGAAACGTAGAAAATGTCGAAAGCATTAGAAGCACGAACTTACGATGAAGCGCTGGGCTGGCTCCGCGAGCACGGTTTTGATGTGCTCGAGGCTCCCGGCACCAACGGACGCGTCTTCCTCAGAAAATACAACGTCTCGGCCGCGATTCAGAAAACCGGCGACGATGGCGTAAAGATTTTTGCCTATCCCGGATACCTGATCGGAAGCGAGATCTCGAAGCTAGTTAATCGCGGATATCAGCAGTTCCTTAAAAACTCCAAGACTGAAATCCCCGCCACAGCCGATCACCTCAAGGCCCTCCAGTCTTTTTCCGAAGAACTGAAAGAAGCCCTGGGATTGCCCAGCCTTTACAACGAGTCACTGGGAACAGTCAGCGACTCCTACCACTACGATCGCCTTAAAGACGACGACAAGGCGCCAGTCGATCGGCCGAAGCGTCCGTGGGAACTTGCTGGCAAAGCGGTTGCGGTTAAAAAAGGCCGGGCGTAAGAACCGCACTCCGAACCCGAAGTTCGTCTCAAGCACAAGCAGATCATCTTGTCATTCCGAGAAGCGCAAGCGACAAGGAATCCGCTCCCTCTCGCGTTCAGCAGGAACCCAGCCCCCTTTCACCCCTGTCTTCCCTCGGGAGGTTATGCGAAACTGGAACGCTGAATTTAGCCCGATCAGGAGGTTCACATGCGCCGCAGCTTCCTCTATGTCCTTTTCTTACCCTGCCTTTTGCCTATCTTAATCGTCGCGGCGAACGGTCAGACCCACGTCCAGGACGAGGGGGGCTTCTACGGCAACGATGCGAAAGCCATCGAGCACCTGCTGCGCGCGCAGCAGCAAGCCTGGAATCGACACGACCTCGAAGGCTTCATGGCGGGCTACTGGCGTTCCCCGCAGCTGACCTTCTTTTCCCAAGGAAAAGAGCAGGATGGGTGGGACGCAACGATTCAGCGTTATATCGCGAGGTATGCGAGTCCCGGCCACGAGATGGGGAAGCTGGAATTCTCCGCCCTGCGGATCGATGTGCTAAGCCAGGACTCCGCGTTTGTGCGCGGTACATGGAAATTGACCATGTCTGACGCCAAGACGCCGAACGGATTGTTCACACTGGTGCTGCGCAAGTTCCCTGATGTGGGATGGAAGATCGTGCACGACCACACGTCGGCTTCGGAGTGAACCAGTTTCTACCCTCTGGCCGCTCGCCGCATGCCTTTGTCCATGGCTTCGTTGGCCAGCCGGTCGGCGTCGCGATTATGTTCGCGGAGAGCGTGCCCGATCCAGAACCAATCCAGTTGCGCGATCAATTCTTTGGCGCGGCCGTGAAGATCCTTCAGCGTCGCGTTCTTCACTTTGTAAATGCCTTTGATCTGGCGCACCAGCAATTCGGAATCACTGATCAGCTTCAGGGCCTTGGGGCCATGTTGCAAGGCATATTCAAGAGCTGCGATCAAGCCCTGATACTCGGCAAAATTGTTGGTCTGGTGGCCGAGGTATTCGCTGAGATGGGCGACCTTGCGTCCCGACTCATCCTGGATTACCACTCCATACCCGGCAGGGCCGGGATTGCCGCGCGCCCCGCCGTCGCTGTGAGCGACGAGGTAGTGCTCGGGAGGATTTTCCCGGTGCGACTCTTCACGGTGGGGAAAGAGCGCTTGCGTTCCGGAGCCGCGGGAAGGAGGCATGTCTTCGAGTTTACAACGTATGCCTTGCGGTGCGCCTAGCGCCCGGCGGCAAGGCGCGTGGCCAGGCGTGCGGGCAGGTTCGCGGACAGGATCCGTTCCTGTGCAATTTTCAGATTGTAGGGCGTGCGATGGAAGTGGACGACCTGCGCCTCTGTATCGAACAGTGCGAATGCGGCGCGCCAGTCTCCGTCGCGCGGCTGCCCCACCGAGCCCGGGTTGATCATGTAACGCGTGTTCGGCTTCAGCTGCAACGAGACCGTCTCAGCTTGCCCAACCGTGCGATATTCCGGACGGAAGCCATCAGCACTGGAACCGTTGGCGAAGAATCCGCCCTGCAGGTGAGTGTGACCGAAGAAGGTTAGCGGCGTGGTGAGCGCGAGCAACGGCACCAGCGCATCGCCGATCGAAACGATGTAGGCATCCTCGTTGCCCGGCGAGCCGTGAACCAGTTGCACTTGCGGAAAACCCTGAAGCGAAACCGGGCCTTGCGGCAGCGCGTGCAGCCAATCGTGATGCTCAGGCGTCAAGGTATCCCGGGTCCAGGTCGCGGCGATCGCGGCCAGAGGGTTGAAATCATCCAACTCGAGCAGGCCAGTCGCAGCCTTGTCGTGGTTCCCGCGTACAAAAATCTTTCCCAGGTCGCGGGAGCGGTCGATCACTTCGTTGGGAGAGCCTCCGTAGCCCACGATGTCCCCTAGGTTGACCACGAAATCAAACGCCGGAGCTGCCGCCATGCAGGCTTCCAGCGCTTCGAGGTTGGCGTGAATATCGCTAAGCAGAAGTATGCGCAATGAGCACCAGACAAAGTTGCGATTATAGAACGAGCGGCAAGGGAAGAGATACACCGCCTAGCCTTATTACGCCATCGTTATCTCGCATTGAGCACCGGGCAGCGAGCCCAGTGCTCCTGAGCAACCTCTACCAGAGGCGGCAGTTCGCGTGCACATTCGGCCACGCGGAATCCGCAGCGTGGCTCGAAGGTGCAGCCCGGCGGCATGGCGTGCAGCGGGGGCACTGTGCCTTCGATAGTGCCGAGCGGTTGTCCACGATCTGTTTTCAGGTCGGGCACGGCCTCGAGTAGCCCGCGAGTATAAGGGTGGGCTGGAGCATGAAAAATTTCCCGCTTCGTTCCGAGTTCCACCACGCTCCCGGCATACATCACCGCTACGCGATCGGCAACTTGCGAAACCACCGCAAGATCATGCGAGATGAAGAGCATGGCCAGGCCAAACTTATTGCGGAGGTCAGCGAGCAACTCGAGAATTTGCGCTTGAATGGTGACGTCAAGCGCAGTCGTGGGCTCATCGGCGATCAGCAACTGCGGTCGATTCACAATCGCCATGGCGATCATCACCCGCTGCCTCATACCGCCGGAAAGCTGGTGCGGATAATCGCGCGCCCGGCGATCAGGCTCGGGGATAGCGACATCAGCCATGGCCTGAACCGCAAGCTGTTCGGCCTGCTTCTTCGAGCGCGTACCGTGAGCCCGCACCGCCTCGGCAATCTGGTCGCCAACTCGCATCACGGGATTCAGAGCGGTCATCGGCTCCTGAAAGATCATGGCGATCCGCGATCCGCGCAGCTGGCGCATGGAGTCGTCGGCCAAAGCGGGGAGATTCCGTGCCGTGCCGTTCTCTCCGAACAAAATCTCGCCTGAAACCCGAGTCCGTGGCGGCAGCAGGCGCATGATGGCCAGAGACGTGATCGATTTGCCCGAGCCCGATTCTCCGACTAGTCCGAGAACTTCTCCGGGAGCGATAGAGAAGCTGACATCGCGGACGGCGGGAAGGGCTCGTGTGGCGACGAGCGCTGCTGCCCGTCCGGCCGCTGGCAGGGCGGCCGTCGGGAACTCAATGTTCAGGTGGCGAACTTCGAGCAGTAGATGCACCGTGCCATAGTAACAGCGCGACAAAGCCGTCGCTTTCGGTGACGGACAGCCGAGGGCGGCTGTCCCCACATGAACCATATTGTGTCCAACCGAGAGCCTACTGCCCCAGAATCAGCGGCAGCCCGTTCTTGCTGTTGCCGATTACCACGACTTTCGAGTTCGCGCTCTTGGCCAGGTTCTCGGTCGCCTCGATGCCCTTCCACTCCAGCAACGATGGTGTGATGCCCTGCGCCACGATCTGCTGAAAGTCGCGCACACCAGCGGCCTCGATGCGCTTGCGCTGCGCCTCCTGCGTTTCCTTCTGCAGGCGGAAACTCATGGCCAGCGATTCCTGCTCGGCCTGCTGTTTGGCTTCGATGGCGGCCTTCAGCGTGGCTGGGAGCTGGATGTCGCGCAAGAGAACTTTCTCTACGACCAGACCGCGAGGAGTAAGCTGGGCGTTGACCTGGTCGAAAATCTGCTTGGCCACCTCCTCGCGTTCGCCGGTGTAGAGAGCGTTGGCGGTGTGCGAGGCCGTCGCTTCGCGGATGGCGGAGCGCAGCGTGGGCTCGACCACAACATTCTCGTAGTCGGCGCCAATCTTCTGGAAAACATCGGAGGCGTGGTCGGGATTGAGATGGTAAATCAGCGAAGTATCGAGGCTCATCATCAGTCCTTCGCTCGAAGGCACGCTCGCCGATTCCTTCAAAGTCTGCGTCTGGATGGAGAGTTCATTATTCGTCTTCAGAGGATTGATCAGGTGAATGCCTTCCCCGAGAGTTTCACCCGACTGCACTTTGCCGAAAAGCGTGAGCACGCCGACGTGCCCCGTGCCCACCTTGGTCACGGCGCTGAATAATAAAATCACCAGCAAAAATGCGGCGATGCCGATTCCGATTAACCGCAACAGTCCCCCGCCGTGCCCACCGCCGCCATCAATGATTCTGCCCCGAGCCGGATCAAAAATCGTCATGGTAGTTTCTCCCTTGTCTTTCTCTCTCTCGTTTCTTCCGCTTCATTCTACGGCAGCAGCGCCATTGCCATATTCGGCCTCTCAGCAGCCAAACTCGCGGCAGTGAATCTTCCCATTCTCCACCGCATCTTTTATTCTTAGACCTATGAGCAAGATTCACATTCCTACGCCTTTGCGCCAGTATGTGGGCAAACAGTCAACTGTCGATGTGAAAGCCGCTACCGTGGCCGAAGCCATGAACGCGCTGGTGGCACAGCATCCCGACCTGCGGCGTCATCTTTACACCGAAGAGGGCAAGCTGCGCGCCTTCGTCAACCTTTATGTGAACGACGAAGACATCCGCTACCTGCAGAAAGAAGCGACCGCGTTGAAGGAAGGTGATAACATTTCGATTGTGCCCTCCATTGCCGGAGGCGCTGCCTAATGGGCCGAGCAGTAAGGATCACAGAGTTGAAGCCTTCCGCCACAAGCCGCTGTTGTTGTCCTCCCTGCTGGTAGCTTCCGAATTCCGGCGCCTGCGAAAACACAAATTTCTATTGAGGACTTTATGGCCACAACGATCGAAATTCCGGTAACCCTGAGCAAGGATGAAATCCTGCGCTACTCGCGCCACCTGATCATGCCCGAGGTCGGCATGGAGGGCCAGCAGAAGCTGAAAGCGGCGCGTGTGCTCTGCATCGGCACCGGAGGCCTGGGCTCGCCGCTCGCCTTATATCTTGCGGCGGCCGGCGTGGGCACGCTGGGCCTGGTCGATTTCGATGTGGTTGATTACACCAACCTGCAGCGCCAGATCATTCACTCGACCGCCGACGTGGGCCGGAAGAAACTGGATTCAGCGGCCGACAAGCTGACGGCGATCAATCCGTTCCTGAATCTGCAGAAGTACGACATGCGCCTGAGCAGCGAAAATGCACTCGAACTGTTCAGCGAGTTCGACATCATCGCCGACGGCACCGACAATTTTCCCACGCGCTACCTCGTGAATGACGCCTGCGTGCTCACCGGCAAGCCAAACGTCTACGGATCGATTTTTCGCTTCGAGGGTCAGGCGAGTGTGTTCGCGACCAAAGACGGCCCGTGCTACCGCTGCCTCTATCCCGAGCCGCCACCGCCGGGGCTGGTCCCATCCTGCGCCGAAGGCGGAGTGCTCGGCATTCTGCCCGGACTGGTGGGCGTCATGCAGGCGACGGAAGTGATCAAGCTGATTCTCGGTGTAGGCGATCCGCTCATCGGCCGCCTTTTGCTGATCGACGCACTGGGCATGAAGTTCCGCGAACTCAAGCTGCGCAAAAATCCCGATTGCCCGGTCTGCGGCACCCATCCCACGGTCACCAAGCTGATAGACTACAACCAATTTTGCGGCATTCGCGGGGAGGAAAAACCGGTGGGATCAGGCGTTCCGGAAATTCAAGTCGAGGAGTTGAAGCGCCGTCTGGATGCGAAAGAGGATCTCTTCGTCCTCGACGTGCGCGAGCCCCACGAATATCAGATCTGCAACATCGGCGGACATCTGATTCCACTCAACGACCTGCCCAAGCGCGTGCACGAACTGGATTCCAGCCGCGAAATCGTAGTCCACTGCAAAATGGGAGGCCGCAGCGCGAAGGCAGTAGCCTTCCTGCAGCAGTCCGGTTTCACGAAGGTTCACAACCTGGCCGGCGGAATAACAGCGTGGTCCGATCGCATAGATCCCAAGGTGCCGAAGTATTGACCGGTACCAGCCGGTTGCCAGGCTCAGCGATCGAAATCGCCACAGCCTCGTGTCGCTTGAGATTCCTATTGCGGCACAGCCTTGGCCACATCGTTCCAGTCCGAGTTCGGTCCACGATTGACAAAAGGTAGATTAGGAGCATAATTACTGCCGATTCATGTCCGTCGGGATTCCGAACACTTCCCCCTTAGGAAAGCGCCCGCTCAGGATCGCCCGAGGTGCTCTATGCGGCAGTGTGTGGTCTGCCTGATGTTCGTTTGCTCATTTCTGCCCGCCTTTGCCCGTGCCCAGGCTCAGCAGAAGCCTCTCTCGAACGACGATGTGATAGGGATGGTCTCCGTAGGTCTCTCGGACGACGTCATCATAGAGAAGATCCGTTCAGCTCCATCCAAGAATTTCGATACGAGTGTCGACGGCCTGAGGTCGCTTAAAGAGGCAAGAGTAAGCGACGCCGTGATGAAGGCCATGATCGCCCCAAAACCACCGGCTTCCTCACCAGTTGAGGGGTCGGGCCGTGTGCTTGATGAAATGACTACTAAATTCCAAAAGCTCCGGAACGGGGTTGTCACCGTCTGGAGTGAATTCGGCCATGGTACTGGATTTATCATTTCCCGTGACGGGCTCGTTTTAACAAATCAACACGTCGTTGGACCCTCTGAATACATCGCTCTTCAGTTCGACCCTAGGCGCAAGATTCCGGCCGTCCTCTTGGCAGCCGATCCCGAAAAGGACGTGGCCGTTCTTTGGTGCGACTTGAGCGGGATTCCGGAGGCGCTCAGCCTCGACATAGCGAAGGAAGACGAGCTCAACCCTCCGTTGCTGGAGGGCGAACGTGTGTTTACGATCGGGAGCCCACTCCACCAGCAGAAGGTCATAACCAGTGGGACCGCTAGCAAAATCGAGAAGACGGCAATTATCTCCGACATCAACATCAATCACGGGAATTCCGGAGGGCCGTTGTTCAATTCTCAGGGCCGGGTCGTCGGCATTACGACGTTTAGCGACACCACCTCCCAAGGAGGTCCGGGCATCTCGGGCATTCTTAAGATTGAGCAAGCAGCGTCCGTAATCGCTTCAGCCAGGACAAAGATGGCGACGATTGTTCGCCCCAAACCTGTGCTCTTGCCCGTGGAGCCCGAGGACATGTTCCCGATCGATGCGATTAAGTCGACGCTGGGGCAGGAGAAGTTCGACGCTAAGCCGTACTTTTTTGGAGTTGGCGACTTCCAGGTTGTTCTCATTACGTCGCCTTTGAAGTACTACGAGGAACTCGAATCTGAAGTCAGAGCAGAGAAGGAAAAAGGAAAGAGGAACCGGAAGAGCGAAGCGGCAGTTCAGGGAAGCTTTCGTCCGCTGGACGATCTGAAGAACTGGCAACAGTATGTGGGGGAATACGAGCCGGTGCTTTTTGTTCTGGCGACCCCAAGGCTAAGGGAGACCGGTGGCTCCATTCTCCTCCGTTCGCTCGCTGCGTCGGGAGGCGCCTATGGCGTGCCCGCGAAGATGCGCTTCAAGGCGGATTTCTACCGAATGAAGCTTCTTTGCGGCTCCAGGGAGATCGATCCGATTCTGCCGGGAAAGATCGCTCATGTTGTGGACGTGCGAAACGGACTCGTGCGCGCCACGGATGCGACCTACGAAGGGTTCTACGAGTATAAGGCTGACGCGATTGGGCCCTCGTGCGGGAAGGTTAGCCTGGTGTTCTACACAGAAAAGAATCCTGATGCGGCAATCACAAAAGATTTGAACGATAAGACGGTCGGTCGCATCTTCGATGATTTCGCACCCTATCGCGCCTTGCAGACGGCGAGCAGTCCCCACTGATCTCAGCCAGAGAGCCGCGCTTCCTGCTAGCGGTCCCTCCAGCTTTCTAACCCGCGAGCCTGTTGTGAGCGAGCACTTGCATTTCCCCCCAAACCCGGCATAATAGCGGGTCTCCTTCCCCCCGGGAGGTTTCATGCCGTCACTTCGTCTTGCCCTGTATTCCGCAGTAGTGTCTCTTGCCCAGCCAGTTGCTTCCATCAAAGGGTTTCTACTCCTCGAGCTGTCCACATTGTTGCTCTTGGTCTTTCCCGCACTGGCGCAAAATCCCGCGCCGGGCCCGAACTCCGATCCCACCTATCAGGCTCTGCGCAATCTCACGCTCGGAGGCGAGGCCGTTAGCGTCGCCAATCTCGACCTCAAGCGCGATGCCGGCACATTCCACCTCCACTCAGGCACAATCTGCTTCGTGGCGCCGGTGCAAGGTAAGGTGACGGGAGCAGTCTTCGTGGGCGACGGCAACTTCGTGATCACGCCTCCGCCTTCTGAGATGGGCATGCTGAAGCTTCTCACCAAAGAGAATGAATTCAGCGAAAACTTCAGCCACCTGGTACTCCGCTTCACCGACTCGACGTATGACGAGATCAAGAAAGCCGGCAGTGCTGCTTCGGGCGGCTGCGACAATGGCCTGCTTAAGGACAGCCAGAACGTTATGCGTCACGGCCAGGTGCTGAAGTACAACCTGGACGCACGCATCCTGCAGGATGTGCTCAGCCCGGAGCCGGGCCGCCTGTTCGTGGCTTTCGTTCACGGCAAACGCTACAACGATAAGGAGCTTTTCGCGGTCGACCCGCATGGGCCGGGTTATCTCATGCACGAAGAAGTCGGATTAATGACCTACGACGAGAGCAAGTTTGGGGTATGGGCGGCTTTCTCCATGGCAGGCGAGCGCAGACGAGACGGCGGCCATATCCACATTGAGCATCAGTTGCTCGACACCACCATCGAAAAAAACGCCAGCCTAACGGGGAAGGCCACGACCACGTTTGTAGTCCGAGTGAACGGTTCGCGCGTAATCCCTTTCGATTTGTTTCACGCGTTGCGAGTGCAGAGCGTCACCGCGGATGGCCAAGGCCTCGCTTTCATTCAGGAAGACAAACATGACGATGCGGACTTCTCAGTGATCCTTCCTAAGGCGCTGGCCGCGGGCGAAAAGTTCACCATCACCACAACCTACGGCGGCAAGGAGGCAGTGTCTGACGAAGGCGGAGGCAATTACTTCCCCATCGCCCGTGAGAACTGGTACCCCAACTCGGCATTTGGCGATCGCGTCCGCTACGACATGACTTTCCACATTCCGAAGGGGATGAAGATCGCCGCCACCGGAGAATTGGTCAGCGAGAGCAACGACGGCGGCCAGAACGTCACGGTGTGGAAGAGCGAAGTTCCGCAAACCGTAGCGGGATTCAACTTCGGTAGATTCAAAGAAGAAGAAGCCAAGCTGACCAAACCGGAGTACCTGGTGCAATCCTTTGCCAACCAGGACCCCCCGAGCTGGGTCGAGGGCCTGAAACACGCAAGCGACTTGCCCACGATGGGATCCCACATCGAGATGGGGTCGACCTTAGGAAGCATGAGCACCACCGGACTCATCAAGAAGGCGCTGGCCGAGGGTGAACTCGCGACGGAAGTTTACACCGATTACTTCGGCCCATCCTCGTTCAAGCGCCTTGCGATCACCCAGCAGACGGCGTGCACCTTCGGCCAATCCTGGCCCGAGCTGGTGTGGATCCCCATGTGCTACTTTTTCGACACCACAGTTCGCCACCAACTGGGTATGGATTTCGGCGACCGGGGATACTGGAAAGTCGTCACGCCTCACGAAGTGGCGCATCAATGGTGGGGCCACACCGTGGGCTTTGATTCCTACCGCGACCAGTGGATGAGTGAGGGCTTCGCTGAAATGTCAGCGTCGATTTATCTCTCCTTCATTGAGAAAAGCCAGCAGAAGTTCATCAGCTTCTGGAACGATGAGCGCGAGTTGCTGCTGGAGCGCAACGCGGAGGGTTTCCGGGCCATCGATGCCGGCCCGGTCACCATGGGATACCGCATGAGCAATTCGCGAACCGGTTTTGAATTGACGCGTCGGCTCATCTATCCCAAGGGAGCCTACATCCTGCACATGGTGCGGATGATGATGCATGACAACCGAACCGGCGACCAGCGCTTCAAGGAGATGATGCAGGATTTCGTAAAGACTTATGCCGGCAAGTCCGCCACCACCGAAGACTTCAAGGGCATGGTGGAGAAACACATGACGCGCGAAATGGATCTCGAGGGCAACCAGAAAATGGACTGGTTCTTCAACCAATACGTCTACGGCACGCAGTTGCCCACCTACAAGCTCGATTCTTCGTTCGATACAGGGGCCGATGGCAACCTCGTCTTCAACTTCAAGCTTACGCAGTCCAACGTGAAAGACGACTTCCACATGCTGGTGCCGATCTACCTGGAACTGGCGGACGGGGGTATGTTTTTTCTAGGCCGAGCCCGGCTTGCCGGGAACAACTCGATCGAGCAAAAAGTTCCGCTGAAGGGTTTGAAAGCGAAGCCGCGGCGAGCCGTGGTCAACTACTACGACGACGTGCTGGCTTCGCCCAACTAAAGAGAAGAAGGGAGCACTTGTGTGCTCCCTTGATAGTTCCAGAGTGTGTTGCGTAGTGAGATGCGTCGGGCGCCGCAGCTACTTGCTCGAACCTGCCTGCATCCCGTCGCTCGCCTCACCCAGCTCCAAAGCGAATTTCTTGCCTTCGAAGCGGAGGCCGGCCAGTGTGCGGGAGCCGTTGTCATTGGTGTGGGTCACAGCGGCGTCGCTAGGAGATGGCGTCTGCAGTTCAACTACCCGCGCCGGCACTTTTGCCACCACGTTCTTGCCTTTCAGAATGTTCAACTCGACGCTGGGGCCGCTGCCTTCCCATTGAACTTTGTAATCTCCCGGCTTCAGGGTTGTTCCATTGACGTTCACAGAATTGCTAATTTGCAAACTGGCTTTCGTTCCGGCAAAGGCGCTCGAGGCCAAAAGTAGCGCCAACCCAAGCACCACACTCTTCGACACGGTCGCGAACTTCATGACTGCTCCTTTTTCTTCTCCGAATCTCGTCGGAGAACGGTTGGGGCGGCCCGGTTCACGACTTGCGCGAGAAAACCATTGTGTTTTGCCGCGAATCGCCTACAATGCAGCGGTTGGGGTTCAGCCGATAAACTCGGCAGACATGCCGGGCCGGTCGCGCTGTACACGGGGGTTTTCTCACCTGGGCCGCCAAACCGAGTGTGAGAGAATCCCCGAACCCCGCAAGAATCTACTGCAAGAAAGTTCTGCCAGCTTTATCTTTGCGCCGGCTGCCTACACCCACTACTACGGAACTGCTCTGCCGAAAGTTCCACGCTTCCGTATCTCGATTTTCAGATCACTTCCGATTACACACGTTTGGACGAGGAAGACGCGTTTCCGGTAGCAAGAAACGCGGTGCAAGAGTTCTCAAGAGTGGTGGAACAGCTGCGGTGTGTTCTGTCTTGGGGGATGGGAAACTATCGCGACGACGAGATCGCAGAGACCAGCCGCTGCGGCCGATGCGCCTGGCCGCAGCGGGCTAGGGTTAATCGGCGTCGCCGTGCTGGCGCTCGACTGACCAGACGTTGGCCTGATCTTTTTCGAATGGGTAGACGTGCACCATCCAATTGAGAATTACCGGATGGAACGTTCCGCCTGCGGCGTCGCAAGCTTCTTGTGTGGTGATCGATCCTTTCAACCCGAACTTCGCGTTGGGACCGAAGTATTCGCTGAGGTGACCGAAAGGGCCCCTGCAAAAATTCACGTGCTCATGCCACTGCGCGATGCTCAGCGGAATACGCGCATCTAGTTCTTCTTCGGTGAACGCTCGCGGAGCCGTGTACATGGCTCCGATCAAGGTGTAACCGTCACCGTGCTTTTCATAGAGCAGCGAGGTCGGATGCTCCGGATTGAAGTGGAGTGCGGCCTCCCTGCCGTAAGAATAATTGGTGAAGTGATACATCTTCTGCGGAACGTTGGGGAAGAAAATCCTGAAGCCCTCATTCAGCGCGACGTGGTAATCCTTATATTTTTCTAGAGTTCTGCGCGCGACCTCGACGACCGCTTGCGCCCGCTCGGCGTCGCCCGGCTTCGCTGGGCGCAGAGCCGTCATCTTCATGTGCGGGCCCATATCCATGTGCCCTTCCATAGAATGCATGGCACTGGCGCTGGCGTCGCTGTCTTTATCGCCGTTCATCGGCATGTTCGACATGTCATGACCCGGCATGTCCATGCCGGGCATGCTCTGCTGCGCGCCCGCAGGGGCACTGCTTCCGGCAGGCTGCTGCTGGCTCCAGGCCAAGATGGATAACAGGAAAAGTGACGTGACAACGATGATCCGGTTGCGCATAAAAATCTCCCCAGCGTTTCAGAGAAACGCTCAACTGTACTAACACTGGCGCGGCTGAGTTGTTTCTGCAAGAGAACTCAGGTTACCGGCGATTACAGAGGTAATCTACGGTTCACGGAAACCGCTTTTCGACAAGGGATATGCCTACTCCAATGGCGCGGAGAAGTGTTCATGAACGATCAACCACTTGCCATCCTGATTCTCGAAGACCACGGTCCAGCGCAAGCTGCCCATCTCAACCTTGCCCGCTTTCGACGTCATCTCGTCGTTCAAAGTTGCCGTGGCCCAAACCAAGTCTCCATGGGGATGAATGGCGACGTCATCATTCAGGGTGAACACCGTGCTCTTGTAACGTGATAAGACATTCTTCACCCCAGCGGAATACTCATCCCAGCTTCCGTATTTCAGCGGAGTGATATCGAAAAAGGTGTGCGGGCCGCTCGCATAGAACTTGGCCACGTTGGCGGGGTCGAGCGTCGCCCAGTTGTCCAAGATTCTCTGCAGGTAGGCCTTGTCAGGAGCAGCAGCAGTTACGGCCTTCTTGGCGGCTGCTTTGGGCGACTGCGCGATGGCTGAAACGGTGAAAGCGAGCACGCACAGCACAAGAGGAACGCGTTTCATGGTTGGGGCCCTCCCGGGGCTGATCCGAAGTCGATCGGAAGATTCGGCGGAATTCTCGCACAATGACCGCCAATCCGCCAAGCACGCATTGACCGATTTCCACAGCACACGCTAGAATGGTTGAGTTTGCCTGTACTCGCCGACCCGTTCTGGGAGGCTCGCCCCGGCTTCAAGCGCCGCGGCGGAAAACACAGCAAGCAGAAGAAGTTGAGTCAGCCTCAGGTTGCGCCTGTGTGCGCGCAGGTTGTATTGAGTGAGCTGACTTTCACGACATTTTGACGGAGGCAGACGTATGTACGCGGTTATCCGCGCCGGCGGCAAGCAGTACCGGGTGGCGCCCGGAGACGTGATTCGAGTGGAGAAGCTGGCTACGGGCACCGATGGCCAGGTCGAATTTCCCGAGATACTGGCGGTGTCGGGCGGAGAAGGGCAGATCGGCAAGCCACAAGCGGGCGCGCGTGTGGTTGGCGAACTCGTGGAAGAGGGACGCGGCGCGAAGATTTTGGTTTTCCATTACAAGCGCAAGAAGCAGTACAAAAAGCTGCGCGGACACCGGCAGTCCTACACTGCCGTCCGCATCACTGAGATCGCTTTTGACGGGCAGAGCTTCAAGGCTCCGGAGCTGGGGAAAAAACAGCCCAAGCCCAAGAAGGCTGTGGCCGCGCACGAGGAAGAGCACGAGGCTGAAGCGAAGACCGCGAAGGGACACGCTAAGAAGAAGGCTGCGCCCAAGAAGGCGGCAAAAAAGTCGGCTTCGAAGAGGAAGTAATCGAAGGGCGGGCGGGTCAATCGCCCGTTACCGCAAGATTTAGACTAGAAACTGGCAACTGGCCGCAGGAACTGATTCTCATGGCACATAAAAAAGGACAAGGCACTTCACGAAACGGCCGCGACTCGAACGCGCAGCGGCTGGGATTCAAGGCATTTGGCGGGCAGATCGTGCCCGGCGGTACGATCATCGTGCGGCAGCGCGGCACTCGAGTGAAGCCAGGGCTGAACGTCGGCCGCGGCAAAGACGATACTTTGTTTGCCAAGATTACCGGACGCATCAAGTTCCTGAACAAGGGCTCGATGGGCAAGTTCGTGATGGTCGAACCCATGGAAGTCGCGGAGTAGTTCGCCTCCGTGCGGTCAACGGCATTGTGAAGTAGCGGCCGCGACGAGCTGTCTGACGCGGCTTCAGCCTCGCCCTCGGGACGGGGCTTTTTGTTTTGTGCTCTGGCTAGCCATGTTTATCGATGAGGCAAAAATTCGGGTGAAAGCCGGCGACGGCGGCAATGGCTGCATGGCCTTCCGTCGCGAGAAATATGTTCCGCGCGGCGGGCCTTCGGGCGGCGACGGCGGTAAAGGCGGAGACGTGATTATGGAATCCAGCGAGCGGCATAACACGCTGGTGCATTTCCGCTTCAATCCCGAATACAAAGCGGAGCGCGGACGCCACGGCGAAGGCTCGAACAAGAGCGGACGCGAGGGCGAAGACATTCTTCTCAAAGTTCCGGTCGGGACGATCGTGTACGACGAGGAAACCGGCGAAAAGGTGTTTGATTTTTCGGCGCCAGATCAGCGCGTGGTGATTGCCCGGGGCGGCCGCGGTGGGCGCGGCAACGCGCGCTTTGCCACTTCGGTGCATCAAGCGCCACGCGAGCACGAGGATGGTCGCCCCGGTGAAGAACATAACTATCGTCTCGAATTGAAGTTGCTGGCGGATGTTGGCCTCGTTGGCTATCCGAACGTTGGGAAGTCCACCTTGATCTCCCGCATCTCGGCGGCCCGGCCGAAAATCGCCGACTATCCTTTCACCA
This sequence comes from Candidatus Sulfotelmatobacter sp., assembly GCA_049673585.1. Taxonomy (GTDB): domain Bacteria; phylum Acidobacteriota; class Terriglobia; order Terriglobales; family Acidobacteriaceae; genus Sulfotelmatobacter. Next base: position 73,668 of record JBATXV010000018.1, read on the forward strand.
CCCTGCAACCCAACCTCGGCGTGGTCGCGGTGGGCGATCCAAAGAACGAAATCAGCTTCGTGGTCGCCGACATTCCAGGCTTGATCGAGGGCGCGCACGCCGGTTCCGGGCTGGGTACGCAATTCCTGCGGCATATCGAGCGCACGCGATTGCTGGTACATCTGATCGATGTTTCGGACGCGAGCGGACGTCCTGATGTTGTGAAAGATGTGGAGGTGATTCTCGGCGAACTGGCCAGCTTCGGCGCTCACCTCGACGAAAAACCGATGATCATGGTCGCATCGAAGATTGACGTCGCCGACAAAGACAAAGTCGCGGCGCTGAAGCGCTACTGCAAGAAACACAAGCTGAAGCTCTATGAGATTTCAGCCGTGACCGGCAAAGGAATTGAAGAACTGAAATTCGCGATGGCGAAGGAAGTAGAAGCCTTGCGTGCGCAAGCGGTCGAGGAAGAAAAAGCCAGTACCCAGTAGGAACCACGATTTTGCCGGGTACCAGGTACTGGGTACTCTACTTTACGCCCGCGGCAACTGCGATCCGTGCTGGAAGTGATACTGAAGAATCTTAGCGGCCAGCGCGGGAGGCATCTTCTCCCCGTTCGACTCGACCGTGCGCACGACTTCTCCCTTGCAAATCACTTCGGTGGGCGAAAGTCCGGCAATCTCTGCCGGCAGCACCAGATTGATTTCCAGAATCACATTCGGCTGCAGGAGATCTTCCGCCTGAAACAGTAAACCGGAGCGGCTGATGTTTTTGGTCTCCCCGTCATGCCATTTTTCTTCGTTGAGACGGCGGTACTTCAACGGCAGGTGAAGTTGAAAACGTTGCGCGCGCGTCGCCGGCAGTTGGTGCAGCGCCTGCACAGCCTTGACGTGAGCAGTTTGAGTGGACATGGCAACCTCCTGGGGGATCGTATCCAGAACTTCGCGAACTTTGTTTTTCAGATTGTGCAAGCTAAAGGGCTTCTGGAGCAGGCGTACGCCCGCGTCCAGCGTGCCGTTGCGACCGATCACGTTTTCCGTGTAACCGGACATGTAGAGAATTTTCACATTGGGCCGAATTTCAGAAATGCGTTGCGCCAGTTCTCGGCCGTTCATGCCGGGCATGATCACATCAGTCAGCAGCAGATGAATGGTTCCTTCGTGCGCGACTGCGATCTGCATCGCGACCGCGCCATCGGCGGCCTCGATCACGCGGTAACCCTGTTTCTCGAGGAATTGACGGGCCAGGTAGCGCAGGTTGGCCTCGTCCTCAACCAGCAGGATGGTCTCCGTTCCCGGCTCGGCGGCTGCGGATTCCGCGGGAACGGCGACTTGCTCGGGACTCTCGGCCGCTTCCGCTACGCGGGGTAAATAGATCTTGAACGTTGTGCCCTTGCCCGCCTCGCTATAAACCCAGATGTAACCGCCACTCTGTTTCACGATTCCGTAAACCGTGGAGAGGCCCAGGCCCGTGCCTTTCGGCCCCTTGGTGGTAAAGAAAGGTTCAAAGATGTGGGATTGAGTTTCCGAATCCATACCCGCGCCGGTGTCGCTTATGGCGAGCATCACGTAGTTTCCGGGACGCAGCGGCGCGTGAAAGCGGGCGTATTCCTCATCGAGCGATACGTTGGAGGTCTCGATGGTCAGCTTGCCTCCGGCCGGCATCGCATCTCGCGCATTCACAGCGAGATTCATGATGACCTGCTCGATCTGTCCGGCATCAGCCCGCACCGCGCCCAGACCAGTTGCCGGGACCATGACCAGGTCGATGTCCTCGCCGATCACGCGAGTGAGCATCTTCAGGTTTTCAGTGACCACGCCATTCAGATCAAGAATCTTCGGCGCCAGCATTTGCTTGCGGCTGAAGGCCAGGAGCTGGCGGGTGAGCGATGTCGCGCGCCCCGCTGCGCCGGCAATTTCCTGGGCCGGGCCGCGCACCGCAGGGTCCGGGCCGAGGCGGTCAAGCAGAAATTCCGAATAGCCAGAGATCACCATCAGCAGGTTGTTGAAATCGTGCGCAATGCCGCCGGCGAGTCTTCCTACAGCTTCCATCTTCTGCGACTGCCGGAGCTGCTGCTCCAGGGTGCGGCGCTCTGTGACATCTTCGGCAAACAGTTCGAAGGTTCGTCCCTTGCCGCCGTCAGAAACAGCGCGGCCGGAAACGCGAACCACCGTGGCCGTGCCGTCTTTGCGTTTCCATTCGGCGATCAGCCCGTTGAAGGCAGCCGCCGAGCGTAAATAATCCGCCAGCTCGAACCACTGCAACGTATCGGCGTGGAGGGTTCCGAGATGTTTCCCGACCACTTCCTTTGCTGAGGCATATCCGAGCATTGCAAGCAGCGCGGGGTTAGCGTCCAGCAATTCTCCCGCCGAGTCGCAGCGGCAGATTCCGTAAGGAGCATTGGTCACCAAAGACCGGAAATTCATCTCCGAACGGCGCAGGCCTTCCTGAGAGGCACGCAGAGCTGCATTGAACCAGCAGATCAGAGCCGCCAGCACAACGAACAGAGTCAGTCGGATCATGGTCGAGCGGTATTGCGCCGGCGTGTGTTCTCCCGAGAAGGAGAAGTAGGCGCTGACCGTAAGAGCGAACGAAGTGGCGACCAGCCCGGGTTTCCAGCCGCCATACCATGCGCTCACCATCACGGCGACGGCGAATACGGCCAGCCGGCTTTCCGCAATGTTAGGAAGCAGGAGCACCGGAATCAGCGCGAGGGTGGTGCTGAACACGGCGACTCCGTAGCGCAGGATCGACGCACGGGCCGGCTGAATGCGGAGTAGGGGGAGGGTTACTCGCATGTAAACCATGGTAGTCCCAAGTTTGCTAACAGGCGAGATTACAAGAGTTCATTCCGGATTCCCGGAACCCATGTCGTTCTAGGGGATTAACTCTAGGTCCAAACAGACAAGGCAACGATGGACCATCGGACAATGCCCCACCCCTGGGAACCCAGTTCCTGGTACCTAGTACCAAGTAGAAACAATCTTGGGTTCACTGGGTACTGGGTACCAGGCACTCGCAATCGAAAGCCGCCCGCAAGACGATTCATGGGCGGCTTGCCAAGTGTGCCTGCAAACGAAGACACTAGCGGCGCATGAATATTGGCCTTTTCGGCGGTACTTACGATCCCATTCATCGCGGGCATCTGGCGCTGGCCCGGGCCGCGAGGGAACGCTGCAACCTTTCCCGCATCCTCTTCGTGCCTGCCAACGTTCCGCCGCACAAGCAGAGCCAGCCGTTGACGGCCTTTCCGCATCGCTATGCCATGATTGCTCTGGCTACGGCGCAGGAGAAAGATTTTTTGCCTTCGTTGCTCGAAGCCCCGGAAGATTTTGATGCGAGGTCCTTGCGCGCAGAAAAGACGCGTCCGGAGAAACCGAATTACACCGTCGACACCGTCGAGCGCCTCAAGCAGTCGTTCAAGAAGGCAGACCGGCTGTTCCTTCTAATCGGCATCGATGCCTTCGAGGATATCGCGAAGTGGCATCAGGCCGAAGCGCTGTTTCGGGAGTGTGAGTTTGTGGTGGCCAGCCGGCCGGGGTACTCGCTAGCCGATGTGGCGAATGCCCTGCCCAACAGTCTGCGGCCGCGGCAGGAAGTGACGCGCCCGTTTCAAAAGCAGGCGGCTAGCGGAGATCTCGTGCTGAAAGGCGTGACCGTCCATTTGCTCGACCAGGTTTATCAGCCGATTTCTTCCACAGCGATTCGCCACGCCGCCGCAGCCGGCAAGCCGCTCGGCCGTTTCGTAGAGCCTCCCGTCGCGGACTACATTAAGAAGATGGGACTGTATGAAAAAGGCTGATCTGGCGGTGGAAAACGTGGCCCGCAACTGTCGTTTACAATGAGAACTCAGCCTACGCTGAGCCAACGAGATTGAGCCAACGAATCACGACCAACCGATTCTCTGCATGAAGAAAAGCGAACTGAAGCAACAGGTGGCAGCCGCCATTCAGGCCTGCCTCGACAAGAAAGCCGAAGAAGTTTCCATCCTGGAGATGGAAAAGGGGTCGGGAGCCTTTACCGACTATTTCGTGCTGTGCAGCGGCACGAACCCGCGGCAGGTGCAGGCCATTGCCGACGAAGTGGAGCTGCGCTTGAAAGCGGCGGACGTGCGGCCGGCGCATGTCGAGGGCTATCGCCAGGGTGAGTGGATTCTGGTCGACTACGTCGATTTTGTGGTGCACGTGTTCTCCGAAACCGCGCGCAAGTTCTACGATCTTGAGCGCCTGTGGAAGACGGCGAGAAGACTCGAGCCCGCGGAATTGAAGCCGAAGGCCCGATCGAAGCCCGCGCCAAAGACAAAGACAAAGTCAAAGTCAAAGACAACGTCAAAGACTGCTCCGCGCAGGCGTACTACTGCCCCGCGTCGCAAGAGCGCATAAGGCGGTCGCGCCAGCGGCTCGTGTCGCCTCTTTGTGCTTGTCGCTCAAATTATGGCCACTCCCTTCAAAGCGGACTCCAGTAGGACCGAACCTGCCTGGGGAAACTCATACCGCCTCATCGCCTCCGACAAGTGGAAGGCGAAATCGGCAGTCATGGGCAAGGGGGTCACGGAAGCGCTGGTGGAATATGCGCGGCCGAAACCCGGCATGCGAATCTTGGACTTGGCCAGCGGCACGGGCGAGCCCGCGATCAGCTTGGCCATGCGCGTAGGGGCTCATGGGCAGGTCACTGCGCTTGATCTGAGCGCTGATCTGCTTGAGATCGCAAAGCAAAGAGCGCGAGAACGCGGCCTCGATAATTTTGCCACGCAGCAAGCCGACGCCCAATCGCTGCCCTTTGCCGACGGCAGCTTTGATCTTTCAACCTCGCGCTTCGGAGTGATGTTCTTCCGCGATGTGGGCCTGGCATTGCGGGAACTTCATCGGGTTTTGCGTGCTGGATCTCGCGCATGCTTTCTGGCCTGGGGATCCTTCGATCAGCCTTACTGGCGGAGCACGATGGGAGTAGTGCACCGGCGCGTAGGAGGACCATTGCTGCAGCCGGGTGGCGGGGATCCGTTTCGCTTTGCGCAGCCGGGGAGCCTTTCTGAGGTTCTGCGCGACGCAGGCTTCCGCGAGGTGCAGGAAGAAACCAAGACGCTGCCCTGGACCTGGCCGGGGACGCCGGAAGAAGTCTGGGAGCAGATGCAGGCAGTGGCGGTGCCGTTCCGGCCCATGCTCGATCGCGTGCCCTCCGACCTCTGGCCGCAGATTCATGAAGAAGTGCATGCGGCGATCCGGCAATATGTTAAAGAGGAAGACATCGCGTTCAGCGCATCGGTAGTGCTGGCATCGGGAACCAAGGGGTGAGCAAGCGAGCCAAAGGCGACATCAAACCGTGAAAATCAAAATCGCCTGGATGGGAAAGACGAAAGAGCCGGCGATACAGTCGCTGACGGACGAGTATCTGAAGAGAATCTCGCGTTACGTGCCGGTGGAAGGGCTGGCATTGCGCGATGAAGCTGCGCTTCTGCAAATGTGCGGACGGACTCCAGTGGCGAAGACGAGCAAAACAAAGAGCGTCGCAAAGTCGACGCTGGCGCTCATGGACTCGCGCGGAAAACAGTTTTCTTCCGAAGAGTTCGCGCGGTTTCTAGGAGATTATCAGGATCGCAATCCGCTCCCCCTGGTTTTTGCCGTGGGGTCAGCCGATGGATTCAGCCAAGCGGCGCGGGGGGCGGCGCAGCACACTATCTCATTCGGGAAGATGACGCTGCCCCACGAACTGGCTCGCGTAGTTTTGCTGGAGCAGGTTTACCGCGCCTTCACCATTCTGAAGGGTCATCCTTATCATTCTGGGCATTAAACCGGCGCGGCGGCCTCTGTTCATTGGGTCACCGTGGCCTGATAGCTGACGGTTTGCCAGTGTCCGTTGCGGCGGACCCAGACGCGGGTATAGCGATAGGGCCCGCTGAAATCTTCACCCAACTGGTGGCCTTTGACGTCTGCGCGGGCTGTAACGACGGCAGTATCGCCATACACGCGTACAACCATATCCGTGATGTTCATGGCTTCGTAACGAAGCTGGCCGCTGCGGCGAGCGGTAATGGTTTCCTGTTTAGTGGTGACCTGGCCCAGCGGGGTGATCGCGACGTAGTCTTCGGCGAGGGTGCGCACGGAGAAGTCGGCGTCGCGGCGGAGGCTGGCTTCCTTTGACTGGCGCTCCATGTCGACGATTTGGCGGATGACTTCCTGCTCGCCGGAATCGAAGAGTGGTCTGGGGTGAAGGGCGACGTGCTGCGCGGAAAATGCAGGCAAGGCCGCGAACACGCAAAACAATAACACTGCACACTTGTAGATCACGACGAGACCTCCGCAGTCTGCCAGCGGACAGAGATCTGCTTGCACCCGATACGCACGGTTGGATGCAGGAGTTCCGTGGAAAAGTTCTTACTTTTGCAAATTGTTCGCTAAGTGATAACGAGAAAGACGGCAAAAGGGTTACGAGGAAATACTGCATATAGCTGCGCGCCTTCCCAGCTCCCGCCTTTATCGGCGCGTTCTAGTAGAATCAAGCATCCTGATCCTGAAAACATGGCTGACGTGCGTAGGGGTCTTATTATCGTGAATACCGGGCCGGGCAAAGGCAAGACGACCGCCGCGATGGGGACGGCTTTGCGTGCAGTGGGCCAAGGGATGCGGGTGCTGATGCTGCAGTTCCTGAAAGGCTCCTGGCATTACGGGGAGCTGGATGCGGTGAAGGCCTTCGGGGACAAGTTCGTGATGAAACAGATGGGACGCGGATTTGTGAAGGTGGGAGCAGAGAAGCCGGATCCGGAAGACGTAAAGATGGTCGAGGAAGCGTGGCACGAGGCGGAAAAGGCGATCCAGTCCGGAGAGTGGGATTTGGTCGTGCTCGATGAAATCAACTATGCGATCAGCTATGGCATGCTAGACCCGGCAAAAGTGGTAGATGTACTGAAGAAGAAGCCGGAAATGCTGCACGTCATCTTGACGGGAAGGAACGCACACCCCACAATTGTCGAGATCGCCGACACGGTAACCGAGATGCGGCAGGTAAAGCACGCCTACGAGAAGGGCGTGATGGCGCAGAAGGGGATCGAATACTAGTTCTCAGTTCCCAGTTCTCAGTTCTCAGCAAAGGCACCGCTGAGCGAGGTAACGGTTTTACTGAGAACTGAGGACTGAGAACTGAGAACTGCCTTATGGCTTGGTTTAAACGCGAATCTGGGGAGCTGAATACTTCGGGCGAGAAGACGGTGCGCACCGAGGGATTGTGGGTGAAGTGTGAGAGCTGCCGGCAGATTATCTGGAAGAAGGATCTGGAAGAGAATTTGAATGTGTGTCCAAAGTGCGCGAAGCATTTCCGCATCGACGCGCGGACGCGGCTTGCGCTGCTCATGGATGACAACGAATACGAGACGTTTGACGAGAACCTGTCGTCGACCGATCCCTTGAAGTTTGTGGATTTGAAGCCTTATTCGTCACGGCTGCGGCAGGCTCAGCATGACACGGGGCTGAGGGATGCAGTAATCAATGCGAGAGGCAAACTGTTGGGACGCCCCGTGGTCCTCAGTGTGATGGAGTATGCATTCATTGGCGGGAGCATGGGCGCCGTAGTGGGCGAGATGATTACACGCGCCGTAGAGCGGGCGCTCGATTCGCATACGCCGCTGATAATTGTTTCGGCTTCGGGCGGTGCGCGGATGATGGAGGGCGTGGTCAGCCTGATGCAGCTGGCGAAGATTTCGGCGGCGCTGGCGCGGCTGGACAAAGCGAAGGTCCCGTACATTTCTGTTCTGACCGATCCGACCACTGGAGGCGTGACCGCATCGTTCGCCATGCTGGGCGATCTGAATATTGCCGAACCGGGTGCGCTGATCGGGTTTGCCGGGCCGCGAGTGATTGAACAGACAATCCGGCAGAAACTGCCGCCGGGATTTCAGCGCAGCGAATTCCTGCTGGAGCATGGCATGCTGGATGCGGTGGTGCCGCGCAAGGAACTCAAGCCTTACATTGGGCGGGCGCTGGATTTCATGGCAGCGTGACGCAGCTGTCAGCTTTCAGCCATCAGCTAAATCCAAAGCATCGTACGGCGATCGGCCACGCTTCGAATCCCGCCTTCCATCCTGATAATCTGAACTGCAAGAGCTGATGGCTGAGATCTACTGATATGTCCTACGAAACCGCAGTGACGCGCATGTTTGCCCTCGGACACGAGCTGGCGCAGATGCCATCGCATAAGTTCGACCTGGACCACATGCGGGCGCTTCTGGCTGCGCTGGATCATCCGGAGCGGCGTTTTTCGAGCGTGCTGATTGCGGGGACGAATGGCAAGGGGTCGACGGCGGCTACGCTGGCTTCGATCCTGCGGGCTTCGAGATTGAAAATGGGTTTGTACACTTCTCCTCATCTGGTGCGGATCAACGAGCGGATCCGGATCAACGGCGAAGCGATCAGTGACGATGATTTTGCGTCGTTGCATAGTGAAGTGGACCGGGTCGCGGATGGGCTGGTGGCGTGCGCGGAGTTGCCGTGGCATCCCAGCTTTTTCGAGATGATGACTGCGATTGCATTCGAGCATTTTGCGCGGGAGAAGGTCGACCTTGCGGTGCTTGAAGTTGGGATGGGAGGCAGGCTCGACGCTACGAATGTGGTCGATGCGAGAGTGAGCGTGATTACCGATATCTCGCTTGATCATCAGAAGTTTCTCGGGAATACGGTGGGCGAGATCGCGCGGGAGAAGGTCGGGATCATTCATCCGGGCGGAGCAGTGGTAACGCTGCCGCAGCAGCCGGAAGCGAATGACGTGATCGGCAATACGATTCTTGACCTGGGCGCGCGGGGGGTGAATGCGGTTCCTTATGTGCCGCCCGTTTCGCCTGGCAGTACCCAGTACCTGGCATCCGGTAGCGAGCAGGGCGGCTTTGTTTATCGCTATCCGCTTGCGGTTTTGGGTGAGGAGATTCTGGTTGAGACCCCTTTGGTGGGGCGGCATCAGTTGCGCAACGTGGCTTTGGCGGTTGCGGCTGCGGTGGAGTTGAAGCAGCAGGGAATCGACGGGATTACTGCCGAGAGCATTGCGCGCGGCATTCGTGAGACGCGCTGGCCGGGGCGGTTTCAAGTGATTGCGGCGCGTGCGGGCTGGCCTGAGATTGTGCTTGATGTGGCTCACAATCCGGCGGGCGCGTGGGCGCTGCGGTCGGCCCTTTCGGAGCGGTATGAGGACCGTCCGCTGATTCTTGTTTTCGGCGCGATGCGGGATAAGGCAATCTCGGAGATGACCGAGATTCTGTTTCCGCTGGTGGAGCGAGTGATCGCGACCCGGCCGGAGAATCCGCGAGCGGCGTCTCCCGAAGAGATTCAGCAGGCGGCAGTACGCACCGCGGTTGAGGTTGAAGCGGTGGAAGACGTGCAGAACGCCGTGGGACGGGCTCGCACTCTGGCGAGTGAGGACGCAGTGCTTGTGGTCACGGGGTCGATTTATCTGGTAGGCGAAGTCATGCGCAGTATTGGGGCGGAAGTCTGATAAGGAAGCGAGCCAAACGCGCGAGTAATGCGTCGCAAAAAGCGCGACGCGTCGCGCGGCTCGCCCAGATCCTTCGGGGTGCGGAGAGCACTTGTTCAGGATGACAAGTAACTGCGGTTTTCCCCTAGAATGGAAGTGTGCAGGAAGTGAATTCATCATCGGTGGAAGTGGAACGCGGTGCAGAGAGTGCGCCGCTGCTTGGGACGCGGCGCAGCCAGCAACAGATTCCCGAGAAGACGTACGGCTGGCTGAGCCGGCTGCGGTCGTACTTTATCTTTGATCCGCTGATCTGGCTATATACGCTGGTCATGGGAGTGCTGGCGCTGCCTGGCGGACTGTTTGACCGGAGCGGGCGGCGGCTGCACTGGTTCTCGCGAGCCTGGTCGTGGCTCATCATGAAGACGATCCTTTCGCCGGTGAAGGTCATCGGACTTGATGCCATAGATACCTCGAAGCCGCATGTTTACGCGGTGAATCATGCCTCGGCGCTGGATATTCCGGTTTTATATGTTTATCTTCCCTTTCAATTTCGCATCGTGTTCAAGAAGGAACTGCTGGCGTACCCCGTTGTGGGCTGGCAGTTGAAGCGGTCGGGGCAGGTCTGCATCGATCAGCAGAAGCCGACGAATTCAATTGCGGCGATCCGGTCGGCGGTGAAGAGTCTGAAAGCCGGCGTGCCGCTGGTGATTTATCCCGAGGGCGGTCGCACGCCGGATGGCGAGATCAAACCGTTTCTGCCAGGAGCTTTTTTTCTGGCGATCAAGGCGCAGGTGGATATTGTGCCGGTGGCCTTGGTCGGAACTTACGAACTGCTGCCGATGAATACTTACCACATCAAGTGCCGACCGCTGGAGATGCGCGTGGGCGATCCGATCTCGACTGCCGGGCTGACGATGCGGGATATGGAAGTGGTGTCAGGCAAAGTGCGGAAGGCTATGGAGGATTTGTACTACGCGCCAACTACGCTCTCGACCTAAAGTTGTCCTGACTCCCCGTTCGTGCCGAAATCCAGATTGAAAAAATTTCCAGATCAACCTGCTAAATTATTGGATTCAGGGAGGTTATGGAGCCTCGATCTGGCTGAGATCCGGCTAAAATATTGAATCGAAGGATTTTACCCGCAAAATATTACAGACAAAGGATTTAGATTGCCCAATTGAATTTTCAAGGAACAGGTGCTTATTTGGGTTAATGATGACGCAGGTTGCGGGTGAGGCGCAAGGTTGGATGTCACATAGGGCTGTGGATTTCTTGCGCAGGGAGGGTTGCGTCGATGGCTCGCCCACTTCTCGCAAAGTACGCGAGAAATGGGGCACCCGGCTGAAATCCCACCATAACCTTTTCCCGCCCTGACCCGTTATCCCTGTGTAAGACTACTCCGCGCGGAGAATTTGTTTGAAGGCTCTGACGGCTCGGAAGAAAGAACGCCAAGCGGACGAGCGGCTTCTGGTCGAGGCGGCGCAGAAGGATCCTGCGCGCTTTGCGGAGCTTTACGAAAATAATTTCGAGCGGGTTTATGCGTACGTGGTGCGGCGGGTGAGGGATCGCGCGGAAACCGAGGATTTGACTTCTGAGGTATTTCATCATGCGCTGGCCAACCTGCGGCGGTTTGAGTGGCGGGGGATTCCGTTTGCAGCCTGGCTTTATCGGATTGCCGCGAATCTGATTTCGGATCGCTGGCAGCGTACGAATCGGGAGCAGGTGGTGGATGAGCCGGGACTGATCGAATCCGCACCTGCCAGGAATGCGGAGTTCGATGAAGTGGAGCGGCGGGCAACTTTGTTTCGACTGGTCGATACGCTGCCTGCCGAGCAGCAACGGGTGGTGGTGCTGCGGTTTGTGGAACAGAAAAGCATCAAGGAAGTGGCGCGGGAGATCCGCAAGACCGAAGGCGCGGTGAAGCAGTTGCAGTTCCGCGCGCTGACGAGTCTGCGGGCGCGCATGGAGGGTGCCGATGCCTAAGCGCTCTCTGAATCCGCCGAATGGCGACGTGAAGAAGATCGAGCAGCTGAACCGGGCCGTCGAAGCGCTGCTGACCCGGTCGGACGGCAGGCCGGCAAAGGTCGAGGCCAGCGTCGAGCCGCTGGTGCGTCTAGCTGCGGACTTGCGCAATCTGCCGCGGGAGAAATTCAAGGCACGACTTAAATCAGAATTACTGGAAGGGAGAAAGACTATGAGCACCGTTGCTGAGCCTATTGCCGCCGTTCATACGAGTGCGACGCCACGATTAGTTTTCAAGGACGCTGCGAAGGCGATCGAGTTCTACACGCAAGCCTTCGGCGCGAAGGAAAATATGAGATTCGAAACCGGAGGATCAATCCCGCATGCCGATATCACGATCGGCGACTCGCGGATCATCCTTTCCGAAGAGTGGCCGGAGGGTGGAAGATTCAGCGCGGAAACGCTGGGGCATTCGCCGGTGCAGTTGAGCCTGCAGGTGGAAGATGTGGATTCTTTCGCGGCGCGGGCCGTGGCTGCTGGGCTCAAAACGATTCTGCCGATTAAGGATCAGTTCTATGGGCGGCGCGAGGGGAGCTTTGTCGATCCGTTCGGCTACACATGGAACATTTCCACGGTGAAGGAAGAAATGTCGGTGGAAGAGATGCACCGGCGCATGAAGGGCATGACCACCGGGCCTGAGGGCGGAAAGATGTCCGCGAAGGATGAGGCGAAGGTGGATCCGGTTCCGCGCGGTTTCCATACCGTGACGCCTTATATGGTCGCGGAGGACGGAGACGCGATACTCGCCTTTGCGAAAAATGCGTTTGGCGCGGAACAGATTCTTCGCGTGATTGGTGGCGCCGGAGGAATTCACGGCGAGACTCGGATTGGCGACACCACGCTGATGATGGGCGGCGGGATTCCGGGCAAGCCTTTTAGCGGGAAACCGAATGCGACGGCCTTGCACGTTTATGTGGAGGACACGGATGCGGCTTACCAGAAGGCTTTGCAGGCGGGCGCGACTTCGATCGGTGAACCTCAGGACCATGAATACGGAGAGCGCGGCGCGAGCGTGAAGGATCCATTTGGCAACCTCTGGTATATCGCCACGCATAAGGGCGAGAGCTACGTGCCGAAGGGACTGCACAACGTGAATGTGTATATGCATCCGCTGCGGGCGGAACCAGTGATTGGCTTCTTGAAACGTGCCTTCGGCGCGCAGGAGATTGCGAAATACGCTTCGCCGGACGGCGTGGTTCATCACGCTGAGATTCGCGTTGGCGATTCGGTGCTTGGAATGGGCGAGGCGCACGGACCTTACCAGCCCATGCAGTCGATGTTCTACATGTATGTGCCGGACTGCGACGCCGTTTACCGGCAGGCGATTGCGGCGGGTGCGAAATCGTTGCAGGAGCCGGCGGACCAGTATTACGGTGACCGAACGGCGTTGGTGAACGACGCGTTCGGCAACCAGTGGTATATCGCGACGCATATCAAGGACTTGAAAATGTAGGAGTTCGCATCCGAAGCAGAGGGCAGGTGAGCGTACCCGCCCTCGGCTTTCTGCTCAATTCCACCGCCGGTTTGACCCTCTGGAATCCCTCCAATAAACTGAAAGATTCAGTAGACCTGCAGGTCTCAACTTTATGGCAGATAACATTCATGTGACGCTTCCGGATGGAGGCGGGAAAGATGTTCCGAAGGGCACGACTGCGCTTGATATAGCGAAGTCGATCAGCCCGCGGCTGGCGGATGCGGCCTTGGTCGCGAAGACTAATGGTGATCTTATTGACCTTACCCGTCCGCTTGAAAAAGATACCAAGCTGCGCCTTTTGACGGAGAAAGATCCCGAGGCGTTGCACGTTTACCGGCATTCGTCTGCCCATTTGCTTGCCGCGGCAGTGCTGGAGCTTTTTCCGGAGACCAAGCTGGGGCATGGTCCGGCGACGGAGAGCGGATTCTTCTACGACTTTTACCGGCCTACCGCGTTCACTCCGGAGGATCTCGAGAAAATCGAGAAGAAGATGCAGGAACTGGTGCAACAGAATATTCCTTATGCTCGCGAGTTTCTCCCGCGCGATCAGGGGCTGGCGGAGTTTAAGAAGGAAGGCGACTTCATGAAGTGCCATTTCATCGAGCAATTCACCAAGCCCGATGAAAAGATTTCGATTTACCGCACTGGGAAGTTTGTCGACTTCTGCCGCGGGCCGCATATTCCTTCGACCGGGAAGATCAAGGCGTTCAAGCTGCTTAACATTGCGGGGGCTTACTGGCTGGGCGATGAGAAGAATCCGCAACTGCAGCGGATTTACGGGACTTCGTTTTTTTCGAAGAAGGATCTCGACGCGCACTTGCAGCAGGTGGAAGAGGCTAAGAAGCGCGACCATCGCGTGCTGGGGCAGCAGCTGGATCTGTTTTCAATTCAGGAGTTGGCGGGGCCGGGCTTGATTTTCTGGCATCCCAAGGGCGGCATCATTCGCAAGCAGATGGAAGACTGGATGCGCGAGGAGTACCTGAAGCGCGGCTACTCGCTGGTTTACACGCCGCATGTGGCGCGACGGCAGTTGTTCTTTACATCGGGGCATGAGGGCTATTACGCGCAGAACATGTTCGATGCCATGGAGCTCGACGACGCTGAATACCGGCTGAAGCCGATGAATTGTCCGGGGCACATTCTGATTTACAAGGATTCGCTGAAGTCGTATCGCGACCTGCCGGTGCGGCTGGGCGAGTTGGGAACGGTTTACCGCTACGAGCGTTCCGGAGTGATGCACGGGCTGTTGCGGGTTCGCGGGTTTACTCAAGATGATGCACACATTTTCTGTACGCCGGAGCAGATCGAAGATGAGATCGCCAGCTGTCTCGATTTTGCTCTGGACGTGCTGAAGGATTTTGGCTTCGACCAGTTCCAGACTGAGCTTTCGACGTGGAATCCGGACGACCGGAAGAATTTTGTGGGCAGCGAAGGGCAATGGATCCACGCCACGGAATCGCTCAAGAAGGTGCTGGAACGGCGAAAGATCGAGTACAAGACGATTCCGGGCGAGGCGGCGTTTTACGGGCCGAAGATTGACATCAAGCTGGTCGATGCGATCGGACGGCTGTGGCAGCTTTCGACGGTCCAGTTCGACTTCAACCTGCCACAGCGCTTTGGTCTGGAGTACGTCGCCGAGGATGGTTCGCGCAAGCAGCCGGTGATGGTGCATCGCGCGCTGTACGGATCGGTTGAACGGTTCTTTGGCGTGCTGATTGAGCACTACGCCGGGGCGTTTCCGGTGTGGCTGTCGCCGGTGCAAGTGGCGATGATTCCGATCAGCGAGCGGCATGTGGAGTACGCGAAGAAAGTTGCGGATCAGCTTAAGGCCATCGGTGTGCGTGTTGAAGTGGACGCGCGCAACGAAAAGATGAATGCGAAGATTCGCGAGCATGCCATGCAGAAAGTGCCGTTTCTCTTAGTCGTCGGCGACAAGGAGGCTGAGGCTGGGAAGGTGAATGTTCGGACTCGCGGGAAAGAGAAGACTGAGGATATGGCTGCTGGGGAGTTTGTGGAGAAGGTGCGGAAGCTGATCGCGGAGAAGAGTCCGGGGCTGTAGATAAAGACCTTTTCACCACAGAGGCACAGAGACACAGAGAAAACTCTTTTAGCTCTCTTAACTTCTTTTAGCTCTCTTAACTATGGGGACAGTTGAGCTTCGACTGTCCCTATACCTTTTTTTGGGCTGCCGGGTTGTACCATGTTGCCGTGCATGAACTGGCGGAGCGCGTGTTGGGGCATATTCGGCGCGAGGAATTGCTGCGGGCTGGGGACCGGGTTGGGGTTGCGGTTTCGGGAGGGATTGATTCGGTTGCGCTGCTTCGGCTGCTGATTGAGCTGCGTCACGAACTTGGCATCGTTCTTTCTGTTGTTCATTTCAATCACAAACTGCGAGCGGAGTCGGACTCGGATCAGGAGTTTGTTGCTGGCTTGGCTCGCGAGTATGGGTTGGAGTTCTACGGCGCTGGCGGGGATGTGGCGCAGCTTGCCGCTGAGGAAGGCTCCGGGGTGGAAGCTGCTGCTCGGGAGTTGCGGTATGGATTTTTTCGACGGCTTCTGGGCGCTGCGGACGAGGACGACGATTTGGAGGTCGAGCCCGAAGCCCCTCAGGGGCTGAAGCCCGAGTCTCCCGTGGCGCTTAACGGCACGGCTGAAGCCGTGCCTTTCGCGAACTTTTTCCAGCCATCCGTTCAGGCGCGGCCAACGATCTTGGACAAGATTGTTACCGGGCACACGCTCGACGATCAGGCTGAGACTGTGCTGATGCGGGCGATTCGTGGGACTGGGCTGCGGGGGCTGGGTGGGATTTATCCGCGGATTCTGGTGGAGCGCGAGAATGAGGATGGAAACGGGGAGATCGTGCGGCCGTTGCTCGGGGTACGGCGGCGGGAACTGGAGCAGTATTTGGCTGATCTCAAACAGCCTTGGCGGGAAGACTCGACGAACGCTGATTCCAGGTTCACCCGCAATCGAGTGCGCCGGCTGGTGCTGCCGGTGCTCGAGCGGGAGTTTAATCCTGCGGTCCTGGAGGGTCTATCCGAGTTGGCGGAGATTGCTCGCGACGAAGAAGACTATTGGGAGAACGAAATCTCAGGCTGGTTGGGAACAGTCGTGCAGTGGTCGCAACCGGAGTGGACGCGCGGGTTGCCGGGTTTCGAGGGCTCGCAGGCGCTGGTGCAGATTCAGGCTTCTCAGCCTGCACTGAGTCCTGAACTCATCGAGCGGCTTGAGCAGCCGGGTCCGGCGGTGATGAATGCTTCGGTGAGCCGGCCCTGGCTTTTGACTGAGCCGCGAGCGGTGCAGCGAAGAGTGGTGAAGGCGGTGGGGGACGAGGCGGGGATTCCGCTGGAGTTTAAGCACGTCGAAGAAATCTTGCGGTTCGCGGCCGAGGATGGTCCGCCGGGCAAAGAATTGTCGCTGCCTTTGGGGTGGAAACTTCGGCGTGAGCCGGAGGCTGTGGTTTTTGTCACGCCTGACTTGCGGCGCCAGGAGCGGATTCCGGACTACGAATATTCGCTAGCCGTGCCGGGGCGCAGCCTGTTGGCGGAGCTGGGGGTGGTCATCGAAGCGCTACTGGTTGCTCCGGGCGCGCAGGATGCGGAGTATAATCCGCAGGAACTTCTTCGAGCAGAGTTGTTGCCGGAGCGGATATTGGTGCGGAACTGGCGTGCGGGAGATCGGTTCTGGCCGGCTCACACCAAGTCGCCGAAGAAGGTCAAAGAACTGCTTCAGGAGCGGCATATAGCGCAGCCGGAACGCAGGCTTTGGCCGGTAGTCGTGAGTGGAGACGAGATTGTGTGGATGCGGGGCTTTCCGGTTCCGGCCAGGTTACGCGCTGAAGCGGGGAAGGAAGCGGTGCTGATCCGAGAGGTACCGTGGGCGGTTGAGGAGCACGCGATCTAGAATCTGGTTCCGATTTAATTTAGGAAGTTGGGTAGAGGATTGGGAGGCATCACCACTTCATGAATGCGTCGAAGGTCGCGCCACTGCGACAGGTAATTGCGGCCGAGCAGATCCAGAAGCGCGTGAAAGAGCTGGCGCGCCACATCTCCGATGATTACCAGGGGCAGACGATCCAGGCACTGGCTGTGCTGGAGAATGCGTTCATGTTCATGGCTGACCTGGTGCGGGCGCTGGACGTGCCGGTCGTGTGCCAATTTATCAAGCCCAAGTACAGCAAGCAGCCCGGCAAGCAGGGCAACGAGGCGGCAGAAGTCGTAGAGATTTTTTTTAGCCACGAACCGGACATTCGTGGCCAGCATATTCTACTGGTGGAAGGTCTGGTGCATTCGGGCGTGACCAGCGAATTCCTGATGAACGATTTGCGGGCGCGCGGCGCGGCGTCGGTGAAGCTGGTGACGCTGCTCGATCGGCAGTCGGCGCGCCGCGTGGCTTTGCAGCCGGACTATTTCGGCTTTCTGGTGGATGATACGTTTCTTGTGGGTTACGGGCTGGGGGCCGTGGAGCAGACGAACCGGAACATCCCCTACCTGGCTGCAACTCCCGTCCCACAGATGACTTAGGTCACGCAAAATGCGTCGCGCCTTTTTCCCTGGGAAAATGTAGAATAGTGGACCTAGGGAATTTCCCTATCCAAATTGGCCGAAGTGCATCTAATTTAAGGTAGAAGCCCCGCGGTCCTTGCATGGTGCAAGGGTCGGGGTTTCTTCAGGAGCTTCTTGGTGAATTCGACAGTAAAAACGGTGCTGTTCTGGGTGGGGATTTTTGTGTCTGCCGCGGTGTTGTATGCCGTGATTCAGCAGGGGCGCAATGGGCAGAAGGATGTGGACGTTAACTTCTCCCAATTCATGACTGATGTGGATCAGGGCAAGGTACATGAGGTCACGGTCGACGGCCAGCAAGTGCACGGGAAATTCGCCGACGGCTCCGCCTTCCACACCGTAGCTCCGGCGGTTTATCCCGACATGATCAAGGCGCTGCGCGACAAGAGCGTCGCGGTGAACATCAAGGATATCAACGGCGGAAGCTGGCCGCTGCAGTTGCTGGGAACCTGGGCTCCGCTGCTTCTGCTGGGCGCGCTGTGGTTCTTCATGATCCGGCAGATGCAGACCGGCGGCAACAAGGCGCTCTCGTTTGGCAAGAGCCGGGCGCGGCTGCTCTCGATGCAGCAGAAAAAAGTCACGTTCAAAGACGTGGCGGGAGTGGAAGAGGCCAAGGAAGAGCTGCGCGAGATTATCGAATTCCTGCGCGAGGCGCAGAAATTCCAGAAACTTGGCGGCAGGATTCCCAAGGGAGTGCTGCTGGTTGGACCTCCGGGAACCGGCAAGACTTTGTTGGCGCGGGCGGTTGCTGGCGAAGCGAACGTTCCTTTCTTCTCAATTTCCGGCTCGGATTTTGTGGAGATGTTTGTGGGCGTCGGTGCCAGCCGGGTGCGCGACCTGTTTGAGCAAGGCAAGAAGAACGCGCCTTGCATCATTTTCATTGATGAGATTGACGCGGTTGGAAGGCATCGCGGCGCTGGCTTGGGCGGCGGGCACGACGAACGCGAGCAGACTTTGAACCAGTTGCTGGTGGAGATGGACGGGTTCGAGTCGAATGAAGGCGTGATTTTGATGGCGGCGACGAACCGGCCCGATGTGCTGGATCCGGCGCTGCTGCGGCCGGGACGCTTTGACCGGCGCGTGGTGGTGAGCCGTCCGGACGTGCGCGGGCGGGAAGAAATTCTGCGTGTGCATACCCGCAAGATTCCTCTCGCTGAGGATGTCGATCTTTCCGTGCTGGCGCGTGGTACACCCGGGTTTTCCGGAGCGGACCTGGCCAACATGGTGAACGAAGCGGCGCTGGCTGCGGCGCGACAGAATCGAAAAGCCGTGCTGATGTTTGATTTCGAAGTGGCCAAGGACAAAGTGCTGATGGGCGTGGAGCGCAAGTCGCTCATCCTGTCAGACGAGGAAAAGAAAGTTACTGCCTACCACGAAGCCGGACATGCTCTGGTGGCTGCGAAGCTGCCGGGGTCGGATCCGGTGCACAAGGTCACGATTATTCCGCGCGGCATGGCGCTGGGCGTGACTATGCAGTTGCCGATCGACGACCGGCACAACTACACCCGGGAATATTTGAAGACTGACTTGGCAATTCTGATGGGCGGGCGGTTGGCGGAAGAGCTGTTCCTCAACCAAATGAGCACGGGCGCGGGCAACGATATTGAGCGGGCCACGGAAATGGCGCGCAAGATGGTTTGCGAGTGGGGCATGAGTGATCTTGGCCCGCTGACTTTCGGCAAGAAAGAAGAGCAGATATTCCTGGGACGCGAGATCAGCCAGCATCGCGATTACAGCGAAGACACTGCTATCAAGATTGATGGCGAAGTCCGCAAGCTGGTGAACCAGGGATACGAAACGGCAAAGAACATTCTGGAAGGCAATCGCGACACGCTGCAGAAAATCGCTGCGGCCTTGCTGGAGCGCGAAGTGCTGGATGCTTCCGAGGTGATGCTGCTGGTGGACGGTAAGGAACTACCTCCGATGAAATCTCCAACGAAGCCGGATGACGGCGTGCAGCAGGTATTGAAGCCGGAGCCAGGACGCGGGATCGTGAAGGGTGGAGAGAGTCCGGCGCGAGCGTAAACCAGTTCTCAGTTCTCAGTAGTCAGTTCTCAGTTCTCAGTTTAAGGGCGGCCTGGCGGCCGTCCTTTTTTTGTGTTGAATTATCCGTTCACTGTTTTCATCATGTGTTCGGGATAGCGCTCTCCGGCGGCCGCGCCGGTGGGGAAGATTTCTTCGATGCGGCGCAGGTCTTCCTTCGTCAGCTTGACGTCGATTGCGGCTACATTCTCTTGCAAATATTTGCGGCGTTTGGTGCCCGGGATGGGGACGATGTTCTTGTCGCGCGCGAGCACCCATGCCAGAGCGAGCTGAGATGGCTTGCAGCCCTTCTCTTTCGCGATTTGCTCGACCCGGCGTACGAGGTCGAGATTCCTCTGAAAGTTTTCGCCTTGAAAGCGGGGAGAGAACCGGCGGTAGTCGTCTGCGGGAAAATCCTCGAAGCGCTTGAACTGGCCGGTGAGAAAGCCGCGGCCGAGCGGGCTGTAGGCGACGAAGCCGACACCCAGTTCGCGGCAGAGAGGCAGGAGTTCGTTTTCTGGTTCGCGACTCCAGAGCGAGTATTCGGTTTGCAGCGCGGTGATGGGATGGATTTTCACGGCGCTGCGCAGAGTTTGTGGCGAAGCCTCGGAGAGGCCGATGTGGCGGATTTTTCCTTGCCGCACAAGCTCCGCCATTGCGCCGACAGTTTCTTCAATCGGAGTGGCGGGATCGACCCGATGCTGGTAGTAAAGGTCGATGGTCTCGACGCCCAGGCGGCGCAGGCTGGCCTCGCAGGAGCGGCGGACATAGTCAGGTTTGCCGCTGACGCCGCGCGTGGTGGGATTTGCGGGGTCGCGAACGATTCCGAATTTTGTGGCCAGCACGACCTGATCGCGTTTGCCTTTAATCGCCCGGCCCACCAACTCTTCATTGATATATGGGCCATACACGTCGGCGGTGTCGAGGAAGTTGATGCCGAGTTCGAGAGCGCGATGAATGGTGGCGATGGATTCATCGTCATCCCGAGGACCGTAAAACTCCGACATACCCATACAGCCGAGGCCTTCTTCTGAAACCTTAAGACCACTACGTCCGAGCTCGCGTAATTGCATGATTGCTCCTGGCATAAGAGAGATTCGCGAATCCTGCCGATACGGTTAGAGATGCATCAACCCTAGTCTTCGATGGCGGGAATTTGTGAGTCTCCCCGTCGTGCCCGGCATCTTTTATCTACTGTAAGAATCCCTCGAATCGGCAAAATCCATGAGTCAAGTGCCTATCTGGTTTGAACGAAAGTTCGAGTTCTCGTTTCCCGCTGAGCTGGGTCCGAATTTGCTGGCGCGCTTGCGCGGTACGCCGGCGCGGCTGGAAGAATTGCTGCGCGGACGGTCCCGCGAAATCCTGGTAAGGAAACCGCAGGGAAAGTGGTCGGCCCAGGAAAACGCCGGGCACTTGCTGGACCTAGAACCGCTATGGCTGGCGCGCGTGAACGACTACGTGGCCGGCAGTTCCCAACTCACGGTAACGGACTTGCAGAATCGGAAGACCGACGAGGCCGATCACAATGAGCGTCCGCTCGAAACGATTCTGGCTGGGTTCCGCGGCGCCAGAGCAAAGCTGCTAAGCCGCGCCGGTGAAGTGGATGCCTCGCTGTTCACCCGAGCCATTCCGCATCCGCGGCTGAAGACGCCGATGCGACTGGTTGACCATTTGTATTTTGTCGCCGAACACGACGACCACCATCTGGCGAGAATCTGGGAACTGGTTACCGGATCATGATCGGGACTGTGATTACCGGACCATGAATTACTGGATCATGATCAGGGGTTTGGTGCGGGTCAGGACTTCGCCAATTCTTACCGCGGACACTCCCGCCGCGTTGAGCGACCGGGTAAGTTGCTCGGAATCTTCGGATGCGACGGAAATCAGCAGGCCGCCCGCGGTCTGAGGATCGAAGAGAAGCGCCCGCACGTCTTCAGGAACTCCATCCGCGTAACCCACCATGCATTCGGCGAACTCGCGGTTGTTGTTGAGGCCGCCGGGAATGTAGCCGGCGCGAATGCATTCGAGTGCGCCCGGAAGTATCGGGACGCTGTCCGCCCGCAAACTGAACGACACATCTGAGGCCAAGGCCATCTCGCGCGCGTGGCCGATCAAGCCGAAGCCGGTGACGTCAGTCATACTTCGAATGTGAAACTTCCCTTGTTGAATTACCTCCGTAGCTTGCTTGTTCAGCGTAGTCATCGATTCGATGGCGGCGTCAATCCAGGCGGGCTCGGCTTTGCCCTTTTTTATTGCAGTGGAAATCACGCCGGTGCCCAGAGCCTTGGTGAACAGGAGCGCGTCACCCGGCTTGGCACCCGCGTTGGCTAGAATTTTTTTCGGGTCGATAAGTCCGGTGACCGAGTATCCGAACTTGGTTTCTTCGTCGCGAATGCTGTGGCCTCCGATTACGGTGCATCCGGCTTCAATCATTTTCGAGAGACCGCCGGCGAGGATGCGCTCGAGAATTTCGAGGTCGGCTTTTTCCGGGAAGCAGACCAGCGCCAGCGAAGTGATCGGGCGGCCGCCCATGGCGTAGACGTCGCTCAGCGAGTTGGTGGCGGCGATTTGGCCGAAGACGTAGGGGTCGTCCACCACTGGAGTGAAAAAATCGACGGTTTGCACTAGAGCCTGGTTAGGCGCGATTTGATACACTCCAGCGTCGTCGGCGTGGTCGAAGCCGACTAGAACGTTGGGGTCGTGTTGCCGGGCTAATTTCCCAAGCACCTTGTCCAGCGCCGCTGGACTCAGCTTAGACGCTCAACCCGCAGCTTTTACCGACTCCGTCAGGCGGAATGGCTTTGTCTCGGCCATGGAGTTATTGTAAATGGGTTGCGGTAGGCGGCGGACCGCGCTGGTGGGGCTAAGGCCCTTTTTGATTTCGACGCTTTACGCGGCGCTGAAGCGCCGCTCTTCCACGTTACTGCACACTTCACCTTGATTGCGCGCTACTTCACTCCGACATCCGTGATCTGGATCTCGGGATACTGATGGTTCCACTGCGCGGAAATGCTCTCAAACGTCAGGCGGAAGGGTTTGCTTTGACCGGGGCCTAGCGGGGACACGCTGAAGTCGACCGCTTCAGGATACGGGCCGGTGGTTTTCAGCACCTGCATGGGGATGTCGTCGCGCTGGGCGAGTTGTCCCATATCGTCTTTGAATTGGACCTCGACCGTCACATGTGTGACGGTTTTATCGCCTGCGTTAGTGATGGTTCCGTCGACGTAGCTGACGGTTGCTCCGACAAAATTTTCGGCAGCACTCATTTTGAAATCGGAAAGCTTGAGGCTTGCGGCGTAAGGCGGCGGGCCGGAGGCAGTTTTAGGATGGCTGCGGAGAAGAAAAGCGAAAACAATCGCAATCACCATGACAACCGCCACAGCGATGGCGATGGTGCGCCGGCTGGAATCGGGTTCTTCGGCTACGGGAGTTGGCTCGATTAGGCCGCCCATGCAAGTCGATTGTACTCTGGACGCTTGCCGGGTTTGTCAGCCGGTTTTGAAGAACGCAGTCAGGAATAGCACGCCGAACAAAACGTCAACTCCGCCCAATGCCAGATCCTGCGGATGCAGGCGATTCTGCAGAAAGAGTGCGAGTAGGGTAGCGCCGTAACCAAACTTCTCGATCACAGAAGGAACCATCATGGGGCGAAGGCGCACAGGATCTTTCGCGATGACGAAGAATACTAACTGGAAGGCCAGACTCACACTGACGAAGCCATAGTAGAACGCGGGATGAGTGATCGGCGGCGGATCCTTGAGGCCGATCATATCGAAAATGAAATACAGGGGCGTTAACACCAGCACACCCCAGAATCGCGATTATTCGCCGCCCACTGTTAGGCCGTCAATGCGCAGCGTTGGCGAGGCCACCGAGCCGCGGAACTCGAGATCGCTGGCGATCTCGGAGATGTTGAAGAACATTTCTTTCAGGTTTCCGGCGACGGTGATTTCTTCGACTGGGTAGGCGAACTCTCCGCCGGAGATCCACAAGCCGGAAGCGCCGCGGGAATAATCGCCGGTCACCAGGTTCGCGCCGTGGCCGAGGAACTCGGTGACGTAAAGACCTTCTTTGATTTCTGAAATCATTTGCTTCGGCGTTCTGGCTCCGGGCTGCAGGAAGTAGTTGCCTGGGCCGATGCCGGGCGTGCCGGCTAGTCCGCGAGAGGCGTTTCCCGTGGTTTTGAGCCCCAACTTCTTCGCAGTATAGGTATTCAGCAGATACGAGTTCAGCACGCCGTTTTCGACGACTACCGTCCGGCGCGTCGGAATACCTTCGCCATCGAAGGGACTGGTGCCGAAGCCGCCGGGGATGGTGCCGTCATCGATGATGGTTACGTTCGAGCCGGCGATTTTCTGTCCCAGCTTGCCTGCGAGAAACGATGCGCCACGGTAGACCGAATCACCGTTTACGCCTTCGAAAATGTGTTCGAGGATTGACGTGGCGACCATGGGATCGAAGATGATCGGAACCTGCGCGGTCTTCGCCTTGCGAGCCCCCAGACGACGCAGCGTGCGCTCGGCCGCGACTTTGCCGACCTGCTCCGGAGATTCGAGTTTGGACAGCATGCGCGCCACTGAGAACCAATAGTCGCGTTGCATCGCGCCATCTTCGGTTTGGGCGATGGGTACCGCTGACACGGAGCAATAAGACCGGCGATATTCGCCGACGAAGCCGTGGGAGTTGGCGAGGACCTTGTGGCCGGTCGCGGCGTCGAACGATCCGCCTTCAGAATTCTTGATGCGCGGGTCGAAATCGAGTGCGGCTTTTTCGGCTCGGCGGGCGTAGTCGATGCGATCGGGCCCGGGGAGGGAATAGACGTCTTCGTGATAGAGATCGAGGTCGCCGGTGAGCGAGCCGAGTTGAGAAGCATCGGGGATTCCGCCGAACGGGTCTTCCGAGGTGATCTTTGAAAGCTCCAGCGCGGACTTGACCATGCGGTCTAGGGCAGCGGGCGAGAAATCGCTCGAGTACGTGCTGGCTGCACGCTGGCCGTTGAAGACGCGGACGCCGATGGATCGCGACCCGGATTCCTTTAGGGTTTCGACCTGGCCTAAGCGGACCAACGTGGAGAATTCGTCGCCTTCGCGGACTACGCATTCGGCGGCGGTTGCGCCGCCGTTCATGGCGCGGCGGACGATGTCCTGGGCTAGGGAGCGAAGGTCAGTTTCCAGTTTCGGGTTTCCGGTTTCTAGTTGAACGGTCGTTGTTGAATTCATAAAGGTCGTTTCAAAGGTGTCGCGCGAGTGCGGCTCACTCTTGCGGGAATTGGCTAATTTTCCAAATATCAGGACGTGAGCTAATTCCTTTTCGCCGAAGATCATGGTTCCAAGCGACGTGTTCCACGATGAACCAGATGAACACCACAGGGAGCAGGGCTGCGAGATATATTAAAAAGCCCTGCCCCTTCGTCAAGTCATGGCGCACCTGATACCAAATGCCAAGAACAACGCCGCCGACTATCAGGAAAAATCGCATGACGTACGTTGCAATAGAGATTGCCGGCCAAGTCCCTGTTGCCCTCTTGAATCGGCGCCAATTCTCGGAATGGGTGCGGACATCCGAAATAAGCGTCCGCACGGGATAGAACGGGTCCCAGTACGCCATACAACAGTTCTCCGCTGTGCTTCGACGTAAAAAGGCGCTCTTACTGCATAAATCCGCCAGGATCTTTCTTAGCCGTACCGCCGACGGTCAGGCGATCGATCTTGATGGTCGGAATGCCGACGCCTACCGGAACGGCTTGTCCATCTTTACCGCAGGTGCCAACGCCTTCGTCGAGTTTCAGATCGTTGCCTACCATCGAGACTCGCGTCAAAACATCTGGGCCGTTGCCGATCAGGGTTGCGCCTTTGATGGGCGCGGTGATCTGGCCGTCTTCGATCATGTAGGCTTCCGAGGCTCCGAAGACGAATTTGCCGTTGGTGATGTCGACCTGGCCTCCACCGAAATTTACCGCGTAGATGCCGCGCTTCACTGAACGGATAATGTCCTCGGGATTGTCCTGGCCGGCGAGCATGTAGGTGTTGGTCATGCGCGGCATGGGGATGTGCTCGTAGCTCTCGCGGCGTCCGTTGCCGGTGTCGGCGATGCCCATCAGGCGCGCGGAAAGCTTGTCGCTCAGGTAGCCTTTCAGAATTCCTTTTTCAATCAGCACAGTTTCCTGCGTGGGTTCGCCTTCGTCATCCACGTTCAAAGACCCGCGGCGCCACGGCATGGTGCCGTTGTCGATCACCGTGCAGCCTTCGCTGGCTACGCGCTTGCCGATCAGCCCGGCGAAGGCAGAAGTCTTCTTGCGATTGAAATCGGCTTCCAGGCCGTGACCGACGGCTTCGTGCAGTAGAACGCCGGGCCATCCTGGGCCGAGAACTACTTCCATTTCACCGGCGGGAGCTTCGCGGGCGTCGAGTTGCAGAATCGCCTGACGGGCCGCTTCCCGGGCGAAGAATTCGGGATTCTTGTCTCCGAAGAAAAAATCGAGGGCGACGCGTCCACCGCCGCCGGAACCGCCGCGAGCCGAGTTGCCTTCGGTTTTAGCGATACACGACACGTTCATGCGGGCCAGCGGCTGGGAGTCTTCGGCAAACGTTCCGTCGGAGCCGACGACAAGAATGTTCCTCAGTTCGTCTGCGTAGCTGGCGCGGACTTCCTGGATGCGCGGATCGTAGGCACGCGCGGCTTTGTCGGCCCGCATCACCAGTTCAACCTTGGCTGTGATCTCAGCGTCGACCGAGGGCAGCGTCACGGGATACAGGCTGCGGGCCGCGGTCTGCTGGAAGCCCGCGACGGGAGTCTTGGCCGGAGCGCTGGCAATCAGGGCCGCGGTGCGGGCTGCGTGCAGGATGCGGTTGGCGGAAAGATCGTCGGTATAGGCGTAGCCGGTGCGCTCGCCGGAAACCACGCGCACGCCGCATCCTGCGGAAATGCCCTGTGACGCCGACTTGACCATCGACTCATCTACCATGAGCGAGGTGGAAGAGAGATATTCGAAATAAAGATCGGCATAGTCGCCACCAGCGGAAAGCGCGGCTGCAAGGTAGTGTTCGAGATCGTTTTCGGTGACCCCGTAGTGGTCGAAGAAGAAGCGCTGCTTATCGGCGAGAGATGGTTTGATCAAGCTTTTATCCACTTGAATTAGATGCCGCCGGGCTGCGGGCAGACTCAGTTGCCGGGGCGTACCAGTCAACGTACCAGTCAACCCAGTCATTATCCCACATGGGGCGGAGGCGGGCGGGCGGAGCATCCACAGGGAAATCGTGACGATGGTCACATATCACAGACGGGCGCCCTTTGATGGTTAGAGAATGCAAATGGATCCTGCCCATGCCGACTATGACGCCGCAAGCTCTGACTCGTACCGTGCAGGATTTTCTCAGCGAGGCTGCGGGCGCCGTTGTGCTGGAAAACGGCGCTGTGGCGTTTGATCTGGCGCAATCCAAGTATTCGATTTCGGGCGAGTACAACCGGTGCCTGCTGCATCTGTGGTCGGCGGAGCGGAACGCCGTACGGCGGGTGCTGGAGGCTGAAGTGAAGAATGGCACGCTTCGGCTGGCGGTGCAGCGGCTGGGGCAGGCGCGGCCGTCGAGGCTGGAAATTTGCCGCGAGCGCGACCGGCGGTCTCCCACGGCTCGACGAGCATGCCGGGCCGCGTATGAGCACAAGCTGCGCAGGAGTTTGGAACGGCATTTTCCTGACTTCAAAATCGTTCGGCTGACGACGGGCGCGGACCTGGAGAAATCCTTTGGACCGATTTACACGCGCGGGCTTCTGCGGCAAGGGCGGACTGCGTTTGCGTTGCTGGGAGTGAATGCGCAGGAGACGCAGTCTTCGATCGATGCGGCGCTCACCTTTGGGATCCTGTGGCTTGACGTTTGTCGGCGGGCACGGGCGGTGAACGTGCTGGTGGAAGGTTTGAAGATGTTTGTTCCGGCTGGAACTTCGGCGCTGGTGCGGGAACGGATGGCGAACCTGAACCGGGGAGCGGCTAAGTGGCGGCTGTTTGAGCTGGATGAGCGCCATGACGCGCTGGTAGAAATCGACTGCGCCGACCGTGGCAACGTGGCCACTCGGCTGGTGCACGCTGCCGACGACGCGGCGGCGCGCGAGCGCTTCAAAGATTCAATTGCGCGGGTGCAGGCGATCCTCCCGAATTGTGAAGTCGCCGTGCTCTCGGCTGCGGAGATTGCTTTCCGCTGGCGCGGACTTGAGTTTGCGCAAGCGCGCCTGGGCGGCATTTCGGGGTCTTTTCACAGCGCAGAAGAGGTCGTGTTCGGCGTGGGCGCTGAGGAGCGCATACTTGAGACAAGTACCGAAGCTGACTTCATGAAGTTGGCGCACTGTTTGCGCGGTACGCGCCATCCTTATGGGCCGCGTCAACATCCGTTATGGCGGCTGCGTCCCGAGCGGTGGCTGGAGTCGCTGGTAGTGGGAGATGTGAGCGTGGTGGACGGGCGGCTGGAGCCGTCATGCCGGTATTCGCAGGTTCCCGCATTTTCTGCCGCGGACCGGGCGATGATCGATGTGCTCACCACCACGCGTGCGGGACGGCTGGCCGTGGTGGAGCTGAAAGCGGATGAGGATATCCATCTGCCGCTGCAGGGGCTCGATTACTGGTCGCGGGTAGAATGGCATCATGCTCGCGGCGAATTTCCCCGCTTCGGATATTTTGAAGGCCGCGAATTGTCGACCGAGAAACCGCTGCTGTTTCTGGTGGCTCCAGCCTTGCATGTGCACCCGGCGACGGATACGTTGCTGCGTTACCTTTCTTCGGAGATCGAATGGGAATTCGTGGGGATTGACGAACGCTGGCGCGAGGGAGTAAAGGTCGTGTTTCGTAAGCGGCCTGACCGGAGCGCTACACGTGGATCCGAATTACTTAACTGCGCAAACAGTTGAACTCGGCGGCGTGCCTCGCCCGAGAGTTCTGCTCAAGGACTTCTACAGCCTGTATGGGAGCCGGTTCCGTCGCTGGTTCCTCATCACGGCGCCGACTTCGCTCCTGGCTTCGGTAGTTCTCTTGATGGCCGACCAATGCATCCATGCGATTTACGGGAGCATTCCACGCGGCGAAATCCAGTATCACTGGAGCGAAGTTCTTGAGGCGTGGTTTTTGCGTTATGGCAGCTTTTTCATTAGCTGGTTTCTCGGGTGTTTCGCTCTGGCGGCGATTGCGACGGTAGCGAACCACAGGGATGGAGACGATGGTGATGACGTGTGGATTAGCGATAGCTTTCAACGGGCGCGTGAGCATTTTGGGCCGCTCCTGTTGGCGGCTTTTCTTACGTTCGGGCTCTTCTTGGTAGGTATGGCGGCTGTTCTCTCCGTTGATGTTGCGCTGTCGCTCCGGGTGACCGCACTGCATTCTGCGCGGTTCGGCTATTATGCGGTTTTAATTGGTTATGTGGTGGTCGCCAGCATCATCAGTTGGTTCGGAATGGCGACTCCGTTGATCCTTACAGGAGATGTTGGGGTCGGGAAGGCTCTCAAGAGAAGCCTAAAGCTTAGCAACGGATATGAGGGCTTCCTCTTTTTGTTGGTCGTTGAATCCCTGGCTGGCTCCTACGTGGCGTGGTACGCGGTTCACTATGGATTGTCGTTCTTGTTTCCAATCCAACTTCGATTCACGGGATGGTACGGCTGGCTTGTCTATTTCGTGTCAATTCTGGCAAGCGCAGCCCTGCAGCCGCCGATGTATATCGGCTTCTCTCTTCTCGCCGCCAGTGCCGATTCGTCATCCCTTCCACACCCCCAGCAGGCGCCGCACATCAACTAACTGGCCTAGGTGATATGCGTTGTGATCGGCGAGCAGCAAAGCCTCACGCAGAACGGTTTGGCCGTCGCCCCAGGGAATGCGGGAGTAGAGATCGGTCTTGGGCTTTGCCACCAGGTCCTGCATGGACTTGAGATCTTTGCGGAATTGCTGAACGCTCTTATTCCACGCGGCTGGGCTGGGCGGGGCTTCCGTCTTCGGCCAATAGCCCTTGGGCCATTCCGGCGACTTGTGTTTGGAGTTGCGGCTGAACTCGAGGATGTCCCACTGCGCCAGGCGAAGATGCTCGAGCAGCATCCAGGCCGTGTGCAGCAGTCCGCTGGGCTTGGTGCCGCGCAAATTCTCCGGCCAGTTTTTCACCACGTCGTCGAAACGGGCGTGGGCGCCGCCGCCGTTGAGTAGGTACAGCAGGTGCTCTCGGAGTTGTTTGCTATTTGGATCCTGGATCCCCATCGAGTCTCCTTAAAACAAAATTGTTTCACCACGGAGGCACAGAGGCACAGGAAATTCTTAGATTTATTTTCTAGCTGGGGTAGGTTTTTTCTCTATGTCTCAGTGCCTCCGTGGTAAGAACGTATTTCGCCGATCTCCTCCGGTCCTTCGCCTCTTAAGACGCGGCCGATGCCGCGCACGATGCGGCGCATCGGGAATGTACCCCTGTCATCTGCAAGAAATATTTCGCCGGCGCGGCGGCCGCGATAGTACCAGCGCTTTAGCAACGCCAGGTGCTCCATGATTTCCAGCGCAGGCCGCGGCTTCGAGGACGGGAACGAATCGAGAACTCCTTGCACTCGCGACTCCATGGATTGCGATTTCGTGTGCTCTGCTGCTTGGATCGAGAACACCACCGGGCCGGAGATTACGCCGCCATCCACGCGAAAGAATGTGACTGAGTCGATTGCGTGGCTAGGCTGGACGATCAGCGCCGAAAGACGGTCGAGGCGGCGAACTATTTC
The DNA here is from genome assembly GCA_049673585.1 of Candidatus Sulfotelmatobacter sp. Taxonomy (GTDB): domain Bacteria; phylum Acidobacteriota; class Terriglobia; order Terriglobales; family Acidobacteriaceae; genus Sulfotelmatobacter. The sequence continues at coordinate 103,908 of JBATXV010000018.1, forward strand.
AGGAAACTGGCTCAGCACCGGCTTCAGTTTTTCCGCGTGAACATGAATGGCGGCGGCGTCCTCAAATCGCAGATTGGCCGATGCGGCGTCGCGCTGGGCTGAGAACTCGCGGGCGAGGGATTCTCCTCCGGAGTCGAAATAGGCTTGCACGCGGTTTACTTCGGCGGAATATTCCTCGTCGGTGCAGCCTTTAAAACACGGGGCAAGACACATCTTCATCTCGGAATAGATGCAGCCGGGGAATTTAGGGTCGGGCTGCAAGTCGTCGACGCAGCGGCGCATCTTGAAGAAGTCGAGTGAGTCGTTCATGAATTTCTCGGCGGCGGTGCGGGACTGGAATGGTCCGTAGAAGAGATTGGAGCCGTGAAGGCGCCCTAACCGCGTGGTAATCGACGCTCGGGGATATTGGTTTTCGAGATGCAGCTTGACCAGTGGCGCGAATCGGAGGCGCAGGCGATTGGCGTAGGTCTTGGGGAAAGTTTCGCGCAGGATCCGGTAAAGCAGAAATCCGGATTCGAAGTCGGAGCCGGTCGGCGCGTACTCGACGGACCGGACACGATCGCGCAGATTTAATTTCTTGGTGCGTTTTTCAACGGCGCCCAGCAGGCGTTGCAGACGGCGGCGTAGATTTGCCGTCTTGCTGACGTAAGGCTCGGCTTGAGGATCTTCGCCGCGCAGCAGGAACACCGCTGGCGCCGTGGGCACCGACGCGAAGGTTTCGGTGTCGCGTTCGGGGGCGAACTGCAGGCGCTCGGTGAGCACGGAACCATTCTAGTGCGGATTTACTATGAAGAACTTCTTTTGCCACGGATCAACCCGGATTCTCACGGATAGATCATAGAAAGGAAAACCATCCGATCGCAGACTCCTCTTGATCCGTGAAAATCGGTGGAGATCCGTGGCAAGGTCTCACAGCCCGCCGTGAAATTTCCCGAAATAGTGGGCTAGATTCAGTGACATGATCAGGGCACCTGCTCCAAGGGTGAGCACGTGCGCCGTCTTGCGCAGATCAAATCTGCCGATACGACAGACCAGCAGGTAAGCGACCCCAAGATTGAACAAGCCCCACGCAACATTGACCGTTGAGGACGACAACCCCACGCCGGGCGGCGATGCGAAGGGACTCTGGAAAGCATGTCCGGAAATTCCGTTGCCGAAGTGGGGCAGAGCGTTCGCCAGGAAAATGCCCCCGAAGAAGTACGCGACGTAGTGGTACCAGCGCATGGTTGCTCCCTTCTGGCTGAAGCCTGTTCCTATCCGAAGATCGTTTCGCAGTAGGTCCGCATCGGATTACCGGAAGCTGGCGCTACGGAACTTCTGGCGGAAGTCCACGCCTTTCATCGTAAGAACGCGGCACATTTCCTGCAGCCTTGAGCGCATACGATCACCGATGCGGTCTCCGAGAGTCTCGTCCCTGGTGCTCCGCCTCGGTCCATCCACCCCCTCAGCTTTGGCGCTTGGCCCGTCTTCAAAGTTTGTCGTGATGATCGTGGTGCGATTGTCGTTGTAGCGCGTGTTCAGAATCAGGCTCACGGTGTCCCAGACCCATTCCGTCGGCTTGACGGCGCCTAGTTCATCGAGAACGAGAACGTCGGCTTCAAAAACTGGACGCAGAACATCCAACTCTGTGGTTTGCACTGCTGAGTTGTACGAATTCTGGATTTCCTTGAGCAGCTCGCGATAGTCATAGAACAGGCAGGAAATGCCTTTGTTGAGGATGAGTTCCTTGGTAATGCCCACTGCTAGATGAGTCTTGCCGGTGCCGATCTGTCCGATGATCAACAGGCCTGTACCATCGCGCGGATCGTATTCCTGCGCGAATCTACAAGCAGAGAGGTGGGCAAAGGCGAGCGAGGGATGAGCACCGGGAAAATCTGTGGTGTAGCTGGCGAGTTCGCAGTGCTCGTACCTCTTGGGGATTCGCGCTGCAGTTAGTAGGGTCTGCGCTCTCGCCCGCAGCTGGCAATCACAGCGCGTCACTCGCCGGTCCTTATTGCTATTATTTTCTTTGGACACGTTGAGGTCGGAAGCAAGCGTCTTCCAGCCCGTGCCCTGGCACAGCGGACAAACTTCCGCCTGGGTCTTTGCTAGTTTCAATCCCGATTCTTCGATGCTTCTCAAGTCCACCTTCTCGATTCAGTTTTCTTAAACTGTATCAGTTGACTCTGCACCCGGACGCGAGCTTCCTGCAAGTGCGAAACTGCAGGCGCCTGTGTACAACCTGTGAAGGTGCGACCGAGGTTGTGGAGAGCGGAGGAAAACCGCACCCGGCCAGCATTTTGCTCGCAGGCATGGATTGATGACCGTTTTTCCACCGGTATCTCCACCCCAGAACCCGCCCCCTCCGCCCCAATCCGGGACACGGGGGTGCGAAACAGGCTTCGGGCGCGGATTTTCACAGTTGACATTCTCCGTGGAGAGAGGAGAATACGACCCGTCAGGTTTCCCAACTCAGCCACGAGCTTTTGTCCTCCCGGTGTCGGCTGGGTGTGCAAAATAAAGAGACCTGCGAGGAGAAACAAATGAATAAAGCCGATCTGGTTGACAAGATCGCGGGCGCTTGCGAAATCAGCAAAGCGCAGGCTGCGACTGCGATTGATACCGCGGTGAGCAGCATTACTGGAGCATTGCGCAAAGGGGATCGAGTGGCTTTGATAGGCTTCGGCACTTTCTCGGTATCGCAGAGAAAGGCGCGGAACGGACGCAATCCGCAAACCGGCGCCACTATCAAGATCGCTGCCCGCAAGGTCGCGAAGTTTACCCCTGGGGCCGAACTGAAGAAAACCGTCAACAAGAAGTAGCGAAAACAGAAGTCGCGAAAAAAGTCTCACATTCACGAAAACGGCAGGGGGTCGGCCCTGCCGTTTTCGCTGCCTGCGATTTCAGTACCCAATGTCCAGCGCTGAGTCCTCGAAAGACGGGCGTGACTCGGTACTCACTACGCGGTACTCTCAACTGACATGATCGCCCATCTGCGCGGAAAACTGCTGGCCAAGCATCCCAATCAAATCGTGGTCGAGACCGGCGGCGTCGGCTATGAAGTGAACATCAGCGTGCCAACGTTTTCTGAATTGCCGGCTAACGGTTCCGAAGTTGCGCTCCACATTCACACTCATGTGCGCGAAGAGGTGATTGCGTTGTATGGATTTCTTCGTCCCGCGGAGAAGCAGTTGTTCGAAAAGCTGATGACGGTGAGCGGCATCGGAGCAAAACTCGCCATCACAATTCTGAGCGGGATGGCGGCGGACGAGATGGCGAGCGCGATCCGCAACAACGATGTAGCGCGCCTGACCAGGATCCCGGGCATCGGCAAAAAGACCGCCGAGCGCATGGTATTGGAACTCCGAGACAAATTGCCGTCAGCAGGAACTTCGGCGCCGGCCGTGCCCGCGCTCAATGCCACGGAAGAAGATGTCTTGTCTGCGCTGGTCAACCTCGGCTACCAGCGGGCCGCCGCCGAGAAGGCGCTAGCGGGTGCAGCCCGGAGCGGTCCCGGAAAGATCGACAAAGCGGGATCATTCGATGCCTTGTTCCGGGAAGCGCTGGCCAGCCTCTCGAAATAGCGGCTGGATCCGACCGTTTCCGCGAGACTCTCCAGACGCCTCCGAGGGGATGCTCGGCCGCTCCGCCTTACAGAAAATCATATAATTATTCAACAAAGCGGAGCTTCCTCCTGCAAGAACTCTCCTAAGTAAAACAAACATAACAGTTTCGAACAACTCTGTGTTTGGAACGACAGTTGCACTCTGGTGTGCGCGAGTCTCTATTGTGAGTTTCTGAGTCTCCTTTCAGTTGGTTCTTATAGCCGTTTGAAAGATGAGCATCATCGGGGCGTGTGGCTTGACGGCAATTTTTGAAGTTCTCGCGAAGAGCGGAACAATTTCTGCAGTCTCCCGTCGTTCGGGTCCCGGTCAGTCGTGAACGTTCAATCTCTGTGGTAGGAGGAAGCAATGTACATGCGCAGCGTAAAGCTGGTTCTGGTTCTCCTGTTGGTAGTTTGTGTGGGCGGTGCTCTGCCCCTGTGGTCACAATCGGCGTCGTCCGGAACGGTTTCCGGTGTCGTGGCTGACCAGTCGAATGCAGTGGTGGCGGGTGCCACGATTACGCTGACTGATACCGCGACCAACATCTCGCGCACTGCGAACTCGAACGCGACCGGGCGCTACTTCTTTGCCGACGTTACCCCGGGCACCTACAGTCTCACCGTGGCCAAGGCTGGATTTGCCACCACGAAGACGGAGAACCAGATCGTGCAGGTCGGAGTCAATCTCACGGTGAATCTGGCGTTGCAAGTGGGCGGAGCGAACGTTGTGGTTGAGGTTTCGTCCGTCGGCAATGAGTTGCAGACCATGAACGCGACGGTCGGCAACACGATCAACAGCGTCACCATCGATAACCTTCCCAGCCTTGGCCGCGACGTGAGCACGTTCGTCGAATTGCAGCCGGGCGTAGGTCCGGACGGCAGCGTCGGCGGCGCAGTGCTCGACCAGAACTACTTCTCGCTCGACGGCGGCAACAACACCAACGACATGGACGGCAGCATGAACGTCTACACCAATAGTTATGCTGGCGATCCGACCGGTGGCGTGGCCACGCAGAATAACCTCGGAGCTGGGGTTGGCGGCCCGACGGGCGTCATCCCGACCCCTCAGGACAGCGTCGAAGAATTCAAGGTAAATACTGCCGGGCAGACGGCTGACTTCAATAGTTCCGCCGGCGCCGAAGTGAAGATCGTTACCAAGCGCGGAACCAACGCCTGGCACGGCACGGGCTACGAGTATTACAAGGACAACAACTGGTCATCCCAGAGCTGGGAAAACGACTACGACAATATCCTGCAGCCCGGCTCTGCACCGCTTCCCAGCTTCCATTACAGCCGGTACGGGTTCGCCGTTGGTGGCCCGATTATCCCGAAAGAAATTCTCGGCGGCAAGACGTTCTTCTTCGTCAATTACGAGGGGTTCAATTTCCCTCAATCGATCAGTATCCATAGGAATGTGCCATCTCCGGCACTGCGACTGGGCTTGATCACGGACAGCGTGACAGGGGCGGTGGACTACAACCTCAACAACACTGCGGTGACCTACAACGGCGTGCCCTACGCCGCTAATTATGGCTGCGCCGCTGCTCCCGGTGGCCTTTGCGACCCGCTGGGGATTGGAATTAATCCCCTGGTTCAGTCGATATGGAACACGTATGAGCCGCAGTCGAACGGCGCCTGCCAGCAATCACTCTGCGACGGAGCGAATATATTGGGTTTCGTAGGCAACATTGGCACTCCGACCACCAGCAAATTCGTAGCTGCCCGCCTCGACCATGATTTTTCGGCCAAGTGGCATTTCAATGCAACCTATCATTTCTTCAAACTGACGGAAGCTACCACTGACCAGGTTGACATCGGCGGCTTTTTCTCTGGCGACACGCAGGGTGTGCCAGCTTCGCTGTCCAAGGATCCGGCCGAGCCAAATATGTTTGCAGTGGGCCTGACCACCAACATCACCTCCAACACAACTAATGACTTCCATTACAGCTTCCTGCGTAACTTCTGGCAATGGATCCGCCAGGGCGACACGCCGCAAGTGGCGGGCCTGGGTGGAGCACTGGAGATTGTTAGCGGCCAGAGTGCGGTGAATGACCTCGGCCCCTACAACGTAAACACGCAGCAGACCCGGACCCGTTATTGGGATGGTCACGATCAGATGGTGCGCGACGACATTTCCAATTTGAGAGGCAACCACCTGCTCCAGTTTGGCGGTACGTACCAGCACAACTGGAACCAGCATCAACGTACCGATAATGGCGGCGGAATCAACTACGCTCCGGTCTATTCGCTCGGTTTGGGAACCAGCGGATCGGGACTCGCCTCGGACGTATATCCGTGCGGAGTAGCGACCACGACAGTTAACAACTGCCCCGCTCTCACCGCAGGGACGCTGGGGATGATTTCCATCTCGCAGATCGCTTATACCCGGGCTGGCGCGAGCCTCAGTTTGAATCCTCCGCTGACGCCGGCGGAAGATACGCTGACGGTCCCTTATTTCAATGTCTACTTCAGCGATACCTGGCACATGAAGCCAACGTTCACTCTGACCTATGGTTTGGGTTGGACGTTGGAACAGCCTCCGACGGAAGCGACGGGGAAGCAGGATGTGCTGGTGGATGCAAGCAACGAGCCTATTTCACTGACTTCCTACATGGCGCAGCGAAAGAACGCAGCGCTACTCGGCCAGGTTTACAATCCTGAAATCGGTTTCGCCTTAGTGGGTAACGTTGGAGACGGGGGCTATCGTGCCTATGACCCGTTCTACGCCGAATTCAGTCCGCGTATCGCAGTGGCATGGAGCCCGCACTTCGACAGCGACTCCCCGATGGGCAGGATTTTCGGCCATGAGGATACGGTCATTCGCGGCGGCTACGGCCGCATCTACGGCCGCCTGAACGGTGTGGACCAGGCACTTGTGCCACTGCTCGGCATCGGCCCGATCCAGCCCGTCCAGTGCCTCAATAACCTCGCTACCGGCGCTTGCCCGTCTGGCGCGTCGGTGGGCACACCTTCGACAGCCTTCCGGATTGGAGCAACAGAAAATGGCCTGATCGCGCCGCTCCAGACCGCTTCTAACATCGCGCCAGCCGCGACCCTGCCGCAACCAATCTTCCCCGGAATCAATTCGACTGCCGGTAGCGCCAGTGAGGCCCTCGATCCGCATTTCCGGCCCAACGTGGTTGACTCGTTCAACTTCACCGTTCAACGCCAGTTGACCCACAAAGTCACCTTGGAATTCGGCTACATCGGGCGCAGGATCACCCACGAGTACCAGCCGGAAAACATCAACGCGGTTCCTAACATGTTTACGCTGGGCGGGCAGCAGTTTAAGCAAGCCTACGCCAACGTGGTGCTAGGATTGTGCGGCGGCATTGCCGGACTAGCTGGCGGTGGCTGTAATGGCGACGGCCATGGCAATCCGAACCCGGCTGCTGTCGCCAACCAACCCTTCTTCGAGACGGCGCTCGGCGGTCCCACCTCTGCTTACTGCAGCACGTCCACGAGTTGCACCCAAGCTGTTGTGGCGAACGAGACCACCAACCTCGCGCTCGCTCAAGTGTGGAGCATCTGGAGCGACTTGGATAGCGGCCCGATGCAGGCTCTTTCCGTCCCTGGTGGCCAAGGCGGCGTCCTGACCGGATACACCATGCTGAACACCGGGCCGAACGCACAGATGTCATCTGGCGTTGCGCTTAATGGCAGCTTAGGCTACGGAAACTACAACGCTGGCTTCGCCTCCATCAAGATGGCGGATTGGCGGGGTTTGACCATGCAGTCGAACTTCACCTATTCCAAGGCGTTGGGCACTGGAGCGGACGTCCAGGCTTCCAGCGAGTACACTCCGGATGATCCCTTCAATTTGGGGACTACATACGGCTACCAGAACTATGACCGCAAGTTCGTCTACAACCTCTTCTTCGTCTATCAGCTCCCCTTCTATAAGGGCCAGTCAGGCCTGATGGGCCGGGTGCTGGGCGGCTGGTCCTTCGCATCCGTGTTTACGGCGGGCTCCCCTCAACCGTTCGAGATTTACACTACGACCGGAGATGGCCAGGAGTACGGCGCAGGGGACAACATCAACTTCTTCGGCAATGAGAACGCGGTTCAGATTGCTCCCATTACGCACGGCCACGCCTATTACAACAGCCCTGCCAACGGAGCGTTGCCCGTCAATATGTTTAAGGAGGGCATCTCTGCCGTTAACGACTTCCGCAATCCGATCCTGGGTTTGGACAACAAGGACGGCGGCAATGGCAATATCTTTGGCCTGCCGTACTGGAATCTGGACTTCAGCATCCGGAAGAACATCCGGGTAGCGGAGGGCGTCAGCGTGGAACTGCAAGGCGTGTTCGCCGACGTTCTTAACCACAACCAGTGGCAGGATCCGGATTACATTACAGGACTCTTCTCGCCTTCCACTTTCGGCTCTCTGAATAACGGTTCAGCGCAGGAGCAGCTCGGCGGCGACCGGCAGATCGAGATCGGCGCTCGCGTTCGCTTCTAACTGAAACGAAGTTCGTAGCTTTCTTCCGGCCGCACTGTAAGGTGCGGCCGTTTCTTTTTCCCGCGACTGTCGAGCCGCAATTGCGGGGTGCCGTTGCTACTTCCCGATGCAGAACTTGCTGAAGATCAGGTTGAGGATGTCGTCGGTGGTGGTTGCGCCGGTGATGGCGTCGAGCGGCCGCAGAGCGTTGTAAAGATCGAGCAGCAGCATTTCGTGCGGGACTTTCGCGCCTATGGCGCTGCTGGCAGCGTTGAGCGCCGCGATTGATTCCTGCACCAGGGTCTGATGGCGGACGTTGGTGAGGAATCCGGCTTCGGCTTGGGCTCCGGTTTCGCCGCCGATGTGGCGCAGGATTTCGGCGCGCAGTTCGGTAATGCCCTCGCCGGTGAGAGCCGAGGCGCGGATTAGTGTAAATTGACCACTGACCGCTGACCACTGGCCACCTGCCGCCAGGTCGCACTTGTTGCCGACTACGATTGCCGGGCGGCCTTCTGCGTGCCGCAGCAACTCGATGTCCTCCGAGTTCTTCGGCTGGGATGCGTCGAGAACGACCAACACCAGGTCGGCGTCGGCTAGCGCTTCCATGCTTTTGCGGATGCCGATGGATTCGGCTTCGTCGAGAGCCTGCCGGATTCCGGCGGTGTCGACAAGCTGGATTGGAATGCCGCCGAGGGCTACAGTCTCGCTGACCAGATCGCGCGTGGTGCCGGGAGTTGCGGTGACGATCGCGCGTTCGCGTTCGACCAGGCGGTTGAACAAACTGGATTTGCCGACGTTGGGGCGGCCGACGATGGCGAGGGTCAATCCCTGATGCACGATCTTGCCGAAGGCAAAGCTCGCGGCAAGATGGTCGAGCGGCTGGCGAACAGCAGCGATTCGATCGAGAATAACGGCGTTTGGAAGAACGGAGACGTCGTCTTCAGCGAAATCGATGCCGGCTTCGAGCACGGCGATCAGCTCGACGAGTTTCCGTTTGACTGGCTGCAAGCGGCGGGAAAGAGCGCCTTCAAGCTGCTGGGCAGCGATCTTCGCCTGGTAGAGGGTCTGGGAGTCGATTAGATCGCGGACGGCTTCGGCCTGAGTGAGATCGATGCGCCCGTTGAGGAAGGCACGCATGGTGAACTCTCCGGGCTCTGCGAGGCGTGCTCCGGCGGCAACGCAGAGCTCGACGATGTGGCGGAGAACGACCGGAGAGCCATGGGCGGCGATCTCGACGATGTCATCGGTGGTGTAGGAATGGGGCTTCGCGAAGTAAGTGACGATGACTTCGTCGATGCGAGGTTCGTGTGGAGCGCCCGCTCCAGGCGGTTCGATGAGCTCGCCAAAGATTGCCCGCCCCGGCTCCAGATCATGGTTGAGCCGCAGCATCGGCCTTGCGATTTCAAGCGCTCGCGATCCGGCAATCCGCACTACGCCGATGCCGCCACGCCCCGGCGCCGTGGCGATGGCGACAATCGTGTCGTCTAGGTTCACCGGGCGATTGTAGCGGGTGAGGCCACGACTTTTTCAATCTCCGCTTTCAGCTGACCGTAGGGCAGCGCGCCAGGGTGATACATCGCGACCTTGCCATTGCGATCGAGCAGGACCAGCGTGGGCGTGGTCGAGGCTCCATACACGTCGAAGTTGTACTTGCTAATGGGGACAGGCATATCGAGCAGTCCGGAGTAGAAGCGGTGCCGTACAGCGTCGATGTAGGCGAGTTCATCGCTGGGCGAGGCGTGCTCGACTTGCGCCGTATAGCCGTAAAGCTGCGTGGGGCCGAGAACGGTCAACCCCTGAGGTGCAAATTCAGAGCGCAGTTGGGTGATGATGGGAGCTTCCGCCTTGCAATCGGCACACCAGTGCGCCCAGAAAAAAAGCAGCACGGGGGAGCCTTTCAACTGGGAGAGCACCGGCGGTTTCGAGCCGAGGAACTGCTGCTCGCGGAGCGCGGGCGCAAGTCTTCCTTCGAAGGAGAGCAGGTTCAGATTCTTCTGTAGGCGGGCGCGAATCGACGTGGTGCCATAAGTGCGCAGCGCGGTCTGCAGAACCGCCATCGCCTGAGTGCGTTGGCCTCGAGCTGCCAGCGTCTGCGACTGCACTTCGATAGCTGCGCCGAGAGCGAGCGGCAGATGGGGCTCGGCGTCGAGCGGCCTCTGCTTGAGTTGCTCCAGTGCGAGGGCGCTGGTTTGCTTGGCGTATGCGGCTGCCTGATCATAGTTCTGAGCGTCGAGGGCGCCGCGCGCCATCCAGGAATAGGCCTCGACGTATTCCGGAGTGACCCCTTTGCTGCTGCGATAGGACGTGAGGTACGAATCGGCTACGCTGAAATTGTTCTGAGCTAGGGCGGCGCGGACATTTTCTACGATGCCCGCCCAGGCTGGAGTCACGAGCGCGATAAGAATAAGAAGCTTGCGGAAATGCATTTGCGAATCATCAACCCCCGATCATAATCCTACGTGTGATCATGTATCTTTTGTGGCTCGGATGGCAAATCCCGCAGCCTCGGAGTAGTCGTCGGGTACTATGTAAGCCATTGATAATACGAGTATTTAGGTGTCATGACGGTGAAATATTCTAGCTTTTTCGCGGCGTCTCTTTTACAATTTCATTGCGTTTGATCTTTAGATTTCTTTCGCAGTATCCAGTTTCTCCGCCAACCAGCGCGTGACCTGCCTGCAGAAGAAGCCTTCCAAAGTTTCAGCGCTACATCAAAGAAAAAGGAACAAAGCAACACCATGGAAACAGGAACAGTGAAGTGGTTTAACGACGCCAAGGGTTACGGATTCATCAGCCGCCAGAACGGTGAAGATGTATTCGTGCATTTCTCCGCCATTCAGGCGAGCGGCTTCCGCAGCCTTCAGGAAGGTCAGCAGGTGCAGTTTGACGTGGTCAAAGGCCCCAAGGGCTGGCAAGCCGAGAACGTGAAGGGTGCATAAACCACTTCGCTAACAATCCGGAAAGAGGGCGGCCAGAGATGGCCGCCTTTTTATTCGCGCTGAAGCAAGATTCACTGGGGGATCTGGCCGGCCACTGTACAGTGGCCATTTACTTACAACTATGCGGAGGCCTGTTCGGCTGCGCTCACGGAATCGAAGAAGCGAAAGAACTGCTCCACCCGGGTGACGTTGAGCGCGTTGTGAACGCGATCACACACCCCCACCAGAGCGAGACTCCGCCCGCCCTTCTGGCGGGTCACATAGGCTCCCACCAGCGCGCCAATCCCCGCTGAATCCACATAGGGGACATTGCTGAAATCGATGATCAGCGCGCGGGAGGAATCGGCCCGCACGGTGGCCTGGAATTCAAACATCGTGGTCATGACGAGCGCTCCATTCAGGCGGAGAATGCGCTGTCCGGGCTGCGTTCCGGGCTGGTCTTCAATGCGGAGGGACTCTGAGGGCATTGGGAAATATTAACGTGCGCGTAACATTCAATTGTTAACGCAACGTTAATTTCACCCGATGATCAACACGGCTTCCTAAATGGCGGAGGCCTGTTCGCGGCGCCTGGCCTGGATTTCGATGTAGACGTGGACCAGAGACACCGCTGCCGGGGTCACTCCAGGGATGCGCGAGGCCTGGGCCAGGGTGCGCGGCTGCACGTGAGTGAGCTTTTCCTGCATCTCGCGGGAAAGCCCGCTGACCGAGCTGTAATCGAACCAGCCGGGAATGGAGCGCTGTTCCGACTTCTTCATGCGGTCCATGGCACGCTGCTGCTGTAGCAGGTAGCCCTCATACTTTATTTCGGTTTCCACCGACTTGAGTTCGTTGCGGATTTCGGAAGAAAGCGTGGCCACGGATTGGCACGGATTCTTACTGATTTCTTCTTTCTCTTTTGCTCTGGCAAAGAACGCCGGATCCAGTTCACGGAGAATCGGCGCTAACTGCTCGATGACGACCTCGGGTCGCTTCAGCAGTTGGGCGCAGGTCTGGCCGATGGCGGAACTCAAAGCTAGATCAGCTGCGCTGCCGGCGACAGCAGGTTCCTCGTCTCCTCGCTTCTCGGAATGACAAACAATCTTTTCCAGCAGCTGAGAGGTTAGCCTTGTACCTTCAAGCAACTTCTTCATCGTCTCCAGACGCACCTGCTTGGCTTGAAAATCGTCCCAGGATTCATCGGAAATCAGTCCCACCCGGCGGCCGTGCGGAGTGAGCCGGCGGTCGGCGTTGTCGATGCGCAGGTGCAGGCGGAACTCGGCCCGCGATGTAAACATTCTGTACGGCTCGTTCGTGCCCTTGGAGATAAGGTCGTCGATCAGGATGGCGGTGTAGGCTTCGGTGCGGTCGAGGATCAGCGCCGGCTGTCCCTTCACCTGCAATGCCGCGTTGATGCCCGCCATCAGTCCCTGGCAGGCGGCTTCTTCATAGCCGGAGGTGCCATTGATCTGCCCGGCGAGAAACAGCCGTCCGATTTTCTTGGTCTCAAGCGTGCGATGCAGTTCGGTGGGATCGATCGAGTCGTACTCGATGGCGTAACCGGGACGCAGCATCTCGGCGGTTTCGAGGCCAGGGATCGACTTCAGGATCGCGAGCTGAACCTCCACCGGAAGCGAGGTGCTCATGCCGTTGACGTAGATCTCGTGTGTGTTCAGGCCCTCGGGCTCGAGGTAGAGCTGGTGCGTCTCCTTGTCAGGGAACTTGACGATCTTGTCTTCGATCGACGGGCAGTAGCGCGGACCGATCGACTGGATCTGTCCGCTGTACATCGGCGAGCGATGCACGTTCTCGCGGATGATGCGGTGAGTTTCGGGGGTGGTCGAGGCGATGTAGCAGGGCACCTGCGAGTCGTAATGGGCCACCCGCTTAGTGCGGAAGCTGAAGGGAGTGGGGTCGCCGTCGCCCGGCTGCTCGGCGAAGCGAGACCAGTCGATCGTCCGTCCATCCAGACGTGGAGGAGTGCCGGTCTTGAGCCGGCAACCGCGCAGGCCCAGCTTCTTCAGCGCTTCCCCGAGCAGAACCGCGTTCGGCTCGCCCGAACGCCCCGCGGGATATTGCTGCTCACCGCAGTGGATCAACCCGTTGAGAAAAGTTCCAGTCGTAATGATCACGGCCTGCGCGCCGACAGTGCGGCCGTCGCGGAGGCGGACGCCAAGTACCAAGTACCTGGTACCCAGTGCCGAGTCGTCTGAAGTGCTGGAAACTGGGTACTGGGTATTGGATACTTCAAGAATCAGCTCCGCTACCTCCGCCTGCTTGATCTTAAGATTCGGTTGCGATTCGAGCACCTCGCGCATCTTGAGCCGGTAAGCCTGCTTGTCACACTGCGCCCGCGGCGACCACACTGCCGGGCCGCGTGAGGTATTGAGCAGGCGGAACTGGATGCCGACTGCGTCAGTGATCTCGCCCATGATTCCGCCGAGGGCGTCGACCTCTCGAACCAAGTGTCCCTTGGCGATGCCGCCGACCGCCGGGTTGCAGGACATCTGCGCGATCAGGTCGACGTTCAAAGTGTAGAGGGCGGTCTTCAGCCCCACGCGCGCCGCGGCCGTCGCAGCCTCGCATCCGGCATGGCCGGCGCCGACCACAACCACATCGAATTGTTCGGTGAACTGCATCAGGGGTCTTTATTCTAACAAGTTGGCAACGCTAGGTGATCCCCATCACTTGCCGACCTTTAGGTCGGACCGTATAGTGAAGGGTCACGCCCGAGCCAGGAGGCCATCATGAATACCGCTGAGTTCTTCGAGCAACTGGAGGCATCGATTGCCGGGTACGACCTGCTCTGCCACCCATTCTATAAGGCGTGGGCCGCCGGAGAGTTGACTCGCAACGATCTGCGCGAGTATGCCCGCCACTACTACCATCACATTGAGGCATTTCCCTGCTATCTGGCCGAGTTTGCCCTGCGGCTGGACGAAGGCGAGTTGCGGCGTGCCGTGCTGGCCAACATGTGCGACGAGAAGGGCGCTGGGGGTGGATCGGGGAAGGATTCCGTGCCTCACTCCGAGCTCTGGCTCGATTTTGCCGAAGGCATGGGAGCGCGACGAGATATGCGCTGGCACTTGCCGGTAGTGGAGGTGCGGAACCTTATACGGTATTTTCATTGCTTAGCCAGCGAAGGCACGCCAGAGGAAGCGCTGGCGGGGTTCTACGTCTACGAGTCGCAGGTGCCGCGCATCGCCAGGGAAAAAGAACGCGGGCTGCGCGAAATGTATGGCGCCGACGACAAAGCCTGCGGCTACTTTGCAGTGCATACCACGGCTGATGTTCACCACGCGAAGGTCTGGCGCAAGCAACTGGAGAATCGCCTGGCGGTGCATCCGGAAGCGGCGCGCGCCGCGCTGAATGCAGCCGAGAACACGGCCAAATTGCTGTGGCAGGCGCTGGATGGAATCGAAGCGGCGCGGTTGGCGTGCGCGGCGTAGGTCGGGGTGAAGCCGGATACCATCACGACTCCTTTTCTTCTGTGGGTGCTGGTCCTCATGCCAGTGCTCGGGTTTCTGTCCTGGCAAAGGGTGAAATCGGGCAAGCCGCTGCGGCCGAAAGAGCGGCGTTATCGGGCGATGATTGCGCTCCAAGTGCTCCTCCTGGCCATAACCTCACTGGCGGCGAAGCAGAACAATTTCACCCTCTTCCGCCCGGCATGGCCTCCAGCCTGGATATGGTGCGCTGCCGCTGCCTACCTTGCCTTCATCGCGGTGCGGGTCAGAACCGGTTGGCGTAAGTTGAGTGAAGAGCGGAAACAAAGGGCCCGCCTGACGTTGCCGGAGAACCCGGCGGAGATGAGTTATTGGGTTCCAATTTCTCTACTCGCGGGAGTGACCGAGGAATATGCCTACCGAGGTGTGGCGTATAGCGTCTTGTCCCAGATCACCGGATCACCCGGAATTGCCCTCGTGGTTTGCGTCCTGAGCTTCAGTATCGCTCATATGATGCAGGGATGGCGCGCCACAATGGGGATCGCACTCCTTGCAATACTGTTTCACATCACTGTTTTCCTGACGGGGAGCCTTTATCTCGTTATTGCCTTTCATGTGGCGTATGACTTGGCGATCGGATTTCTCGGTATGCGAGCGCTGGCCGCAATAAAGCCTCCGGAGACGCAGCCCGCTTTCTAACAGGAATCATGGCAAAGCAAATTCCCATCGGCGCGCGGGGTGAGGCCCGAGAGACGGTCGAGTTCAAACACACTCTTACCGCGCATCGTCCCGAGTTGCCGCCGGTTTATTCCACGCCCAACATGATCGGACTGATGGAGATCGCCGCGTTTCAGGCGCTCCAGCCTTACTGCGAGGGTGACGAAATCTCGGTGGGAACGGCGATCAACATTCAGCACCGTGCTGCGAGCGGCATTGGCGCGCACATCACAGCCGAGGCCGTGCTGCAATCGTTTGACGGCCGCTTCTACACTTTCCGGGTGACCGCGCGCGACGATGTGCAGGAAATCGGCCGGGGCACTGTGGGAAGGGCGATTGTGAGCGTCGGCAAGCTTCTTGAGAAGATGAAAAGCAAGTGACGAAAGCCCGAATGTGATGAGCGATCGGATTTTGATCGAAGTATGCGTCGATTCTGTTACCTCCGCGGTCGCTGCCGAGCGCGGCGGAGCGGGACGCGTGGAACTGTGCAGCGATTTGCTCGAGGGCGGCGTCACTCCCAGCGCGGGATTGATTGAACTGGTGCGGGCCAGAACATCCATCGGATTGCAAGTGATGATTCGTCCGCGCGGCGGTGATTTTTGTTACACGCCGGAAGAGTTCGAGACCATGAAACGCGACATTATAGCCGCCAGGGAGCTGGGGGCCGACGGCGTGGTCGTGGGCATCCTTAATGCCAGCGGCAGCGTAGACATTGAGCGCACGGGGGAATTGGTTGAGCTAGCGCGGCCTCTCAATGTCACTTTCCATCGAGCCTTCGATATGTCCGCCGATCTTTCTCGTGCGTTGGAATGCATCTGCGCGACTGGCGCTGATCGGCTGCTAACCTCAGGCGGAAAGAAGACCGCACTACACGCGGTTGAGCAGATTGCCCGGCTGGTTGAGGCGGCACGTGGGCGTGTCGCGATCATGGCCTGCGGTGGCATCAACGATCAGAATGCCGCAAGTATCATTGAACAGACCGGCGTGAAAGAAATTCACGTTGGGCTCAGGAGTCGCGCAGCCAGCCCGATGCTCCATCGCAATCCCGAGCTTTCGATCGGAACGGCAGCCGAGTGTGAGTACCAGCGCTTTCAGGTGCTCGAGGAGAATGTTTTAAGTCTTCACCGCGCGGTCGCGCTGGCTCGCACTTGATCGAGACCCGCGTGATCTGAGATCTGAAACCTGAAGTGCGATGCCCTCCATTCTGATCGGCGTTATCTCTGACACGCACGGCCTGCTTCGCCCTGAGGCGATCGCAGCCCTGCGCGGAGCCGATCACATCATTCATGCCGGGGATGTCGGCTCGCCTGAGATTCTCGAACAGCTTGCGGACATCGCGCCTGTGACTGCGGTGCGCGGCAACATCGACAAGGCAGCGTGGTCTCGCAAGCTGCCGAAGACCCAGGTGCTTGAACTGGGCGGCATTTCCATCTACGTGCTGCACGATCTGGCACAGTTGGACCTCAAGCCTCAAGCGGCAGGATTTGCGGTGGTGGTTTCCGGTCACAGTCACGTTCCTAAACAAGACGTCCGTGACGGAGTTCTCTATCTCAATCCCGGCAGCGCCGGGCCGCGCAGATTCAAACTGCCCGTGAGCATCGGAAAACTAATCCTGGAAGATGGCGGCTTGCGAGCCGAACTTCTACATTTGAATCTGATCGAGTCCTGAGGGGTGTCCAGCGTTGCTACAATCGCAAGGCAAAGAGGCCAAAAGAAAGAGGATGTCCACTGAGTTCCATATCGAGGGCCGCGCCGGCTCCGCGCGTGCCGGGCGCCTGCTCACTCCTCACGGCGAGATCGAAACCCCTGTGTTTATGCCTGTGGGCACCGTCGCGACCGTCAAAGGCATGCCGCAGGATATTCTCGAAGAGCTCGGAGTTCAGATTCTTCTCGGCAATACTTATCACCTCTACTTGCGTCCTGGCGTCGAAACCGTCCGCCAGATGGGCGGCCTGCACGGTTTCATGGCGTGGCCGCGGGCGATCCTCACCGATTCCGGCGGCTTCCAGGTTTTCAGCTTGAACGAGCTGCGCAAGGTGACTGAAGAGGGCGTTACGTTTCGCTCGCATCTTGACGGCTCGCCGCACTTCTTCAGTCCAGAGAGCGCTATGGAGGCGCAGATTGGCCTGGGCGCTGACATCATCATGGCGTTCGATGAGTGCACCGAGTATCCCGCCGACCGGGCGCGGACGAAGGCTTCAATGGAATTGACTTTGCGCTGGGCGGAGCGCAGCAAGAAATATTTTGAGGACCATAAGCATGAAGTGCCGTGGAGCAGTTCTCAGTTCTCAGTTCTCAGTTCTCAGCAAACCAAGATTCCTCGTTTCGCTCGGAATGACAAACTTCCAGGGGATTCGACTCAGGCCCTGTTCGGCATCGTCCAAGGCGGCATGGACCTCGAATTAAGGAAAGAATCGGCCGACCGGACCATCGAAATCGGCTTTCCCGGATACGCGATCGGCGGGCTGAGTGTGGGCGAGCCCCGGGAGCGCACGCGCGAGGTGATCGAAGCTACCCTCGAACACCTTCCCACCGACAAGCCGCGTTATGTGATGGGAGTGGGCACGCCCGAGGAGATTGCCGAATATGCCAGCCTGGGCGTCGATATGATGGATTGCGTCCTGCCTACGCGAGCGGCGCGGCATGGCCTACTGTTCACTTCCGCGGGCAAAGTTTCAATCAAGCAGGCGCGCTATGCGCAGGACCCAGGGCCGCTTGATCCAAACTGCGGCTGCCGGGTTTGCCAGCGCTATTCCAGGGCGTATCTGCGGCATCTCTATGCTTCCAATGAGGTGCTGGCTCAGGTCTTAAATACCCTGCATAACCTGAGTTTCTACCTTGACACCATGCGGCGAGTGCGTCATTCTATCTCACTTGGGGAAGAGTCAGGTTTTACATCTAGTACTCGGTCTCGACCGGAACCCTAGACCTTACCTGCGACGACTCTCCCCGGATTCAAGCCTGAGCGGTAGATGATTCGGCCGGAATCGATTGGAACTCCCGTCGTGAAATGGCAGGCCCGCGTCGTTCGCGGGCGTAAGCGGTTGTTCGCAGATGAAGCTCGCAGATTGAAGCTTGTGGATTAGGCCGGGAGTCTGAGAATACGGCTTCGTGGATTGAGCCTGGGTGAATATGGAATTCTTGCTGGCGATGCAGTTACCGGGTGGAGGCGGCTTCTCCTTCCTGATCACGATGGGGTTGATGGTCGGGGTATTTTATTTTCTCGTGATCATGCCCCAGCAGCGCCGGCAGAAGAAGTGGCAAGCCATGCTCGAGAGCATCAAAACCGGCGACAAGGTCACCACCAGCGGCGGCCTGCGGGGCACCGTGGTGGCTCTGAAGGAAGACTCGATCCATCTGCGGGTTCCTCCGGATAACCTGCGGCTCGAAGTGACCAAAGCCTCCGTGGCGCAACTGACCACTGCGGACGAAGAAGTCAAGACCAAGTAGCGGCAACAACCTAAGAATTTCTGGACTCTGTTTTCGTTATGAACAAGAACCTTCTCTGGAAATTGGTGGCCATCGTCGGGACTCTGCTGGTCTTTCTGTATGGGATATTCGGAATCCCGCAGAGTTTTTCCGGCCAGGGTTTGCTCACCGCGATGACCAAGCGCATTAACCTCGGTCTCGATTTGCGGGGCGGAACCCACCTGATCCTGCAAGTGCAGGTCAACGATGCGGTAAACATCGACTCCGACAATGCAGTCGAAGTCCTCAAGGAGCAACTGAACAAGCGCAAGATTGCCTTTGCGGATATCTCCAAGCCCGACCCGAAAAATGCTCCTGACCGGGTGGTGTTGAAGGGCGTCCCTCCGGATGGGCGGAAGGATCTGCTGGATATCGTGAATGAGCGTCTGCCTGAGTACGACCTGACTTCGGGAGCGGACAATACCTGGACGCTCTCCATGAAGCCCCAGATGTTGAGCGACCTGAAGAACAAGGCTGTGAGCCAGGCGATCGAGACCATCCGCAACCGCATCGACTCGTTGGGCGTGAGCGAACCCACCATCCAGGAGCACGGCCTCGGCCAATATCAGATTCTGGTCCAGTTACCCGACGTGGACGATCCCGGCCGGGTGAAGGACATCATGCAGTCCACCGCCATGCTTGAAATCAAGCAGGTGTTGGGCGGACCTTATCCGAGCGAGCAGGCTGCGTTACAGGACAAGGGCGGAGTTTTGCCGCCGGATGCCATGCTTCTGCCGGGACACGCCGCTCCCAGAACCCCGGCGGACGAGCAAGCCTGGTATCTGGTGTCGCGAGTTTCCGCCGTCCGCGGAAAAGACTTGCGGGATGCGCAACCTGGCACGGACCAGAACGGCCAGCCGAACGTGCGTTTTACGCTGACCGGCGAAGGCGGTCAGCGCTTCTTCAGCTTTACATCGTCGCACGTGGGTGACAGCCTGGGCGTGGTGCTCGATGGCAAAGTGCAGGAAGTAGCGAATATCAAAGAGGCTATCCGCGATACCGGCGAAATCAGCGGCGGTAGCATGAGCCAGCAGCAGGCCAAGGATCTGTCGATGATCCTGCGCTCGGGCGCGCTGCCGGCGGGCATCAAATATCTGGAAGAGCGGACGGTCGGGCCGTCGCTGGGCAGCGATTCGATTCACCACGGCGTGGATGCCGCCATCATCGGCATGGTCGTGGTGCTGGTGTTCATGCTGATCTACTATCGCGCCGCCGGCATCAACGCCGACATTGCTTTGCTTCTGAATCTTGTCATTCTGCTCGGCTTTATGGGCTACGTGGGGGCCGTGCTGACGCTGCCCGGAATTGCTGGAGTGATTCTGACTGTCGGCATGGGCGTGGACTCCAATGTGCTGATTTTCGAGCGCATCCGCGAAGAGTTGCGCAATGGCAAGACACCGCCTTCAGCCGTGGATCAGGGTTTCGGGCACGCCTGGATCACGATTGTAGATACGCACGTCACCACGATTGTTTCGGCGGCGATCTTGTTCATCTTCGGAACCGGTCCGGTGCAGGGATTTGCCGTGACACTCACTTTCGGTTTGCTGGCGAACCTGTTCACCGCGGTATTCGTTTCGCGCACGATTTTTGACTGGGTTCTGAGCCGCAAGCAACGTGGCGAAGCATTGAGTATTTAGATTTGAAGTAACGCAGGTTTCAAGGTTTCAAAGTGAAGAGCGTAGATAGCTGCACCGACTTTGAGCCAATTGAACCCTGAAACTTTGAAACCTTGAAACCTGGAGTTTTCGCTTGGAGTTCTTTCATAATCCCAACATAGATTTTCTCGGCAAGAAGTGGTATTTTCTCGCCTTCTCTCTGGTTTTCAGTGTGGCGGGCCTGTCTTCCATGTTGTTCTGGCACCACATTCCGTACGGCGTGGACTTCCGCGGCGGCACGTTGGTGTATGTGAAGTTCTCGCACACACCTAACGATAACGCGCTGCGCGCCGCCATGGACCGCGCCGGCCTGCACAACGCGAAGATTCAACGCTACGATGTGCCTTCAAACAACGAAGTGCTCATCGATCTCGACGTGCAGGAAACCAGCGAGCAGGCGCTCGATAACGGCAAGAACAAGATCATCCAAACGCTGGAGACTAACGTTCCCGCGGGCAAGACCGATCTGAATAATTCCAGCTCCTTGGCCATCAAGAATTATCTGATGGACAAAGACCCGATGCGTCTGGGCTCCGACGCCGACCAGAAATATACCCAGCAGGCCCAGGCGATCGTGGATACGCGGGACAAAGTAAATGGCGGAGTGCTCAGTTCGTTCGATCAATTAAAGGGCGCGGTCGATCCAGGGGTCGTGGCTTCCCTGCCGGATGGTTTCTTCCTCTCGGATTTCGGGGTGCGTAACGTTGAGATTGTCGGACCTCAGGTGGGCGCGCAGTTGCGCAAACAAGCCCTGCTGGCGACGATTTATTCGCTCGCCGGAATGCTGGTTTACCTCGGCTTCCGCTTTGAGTGGATCTACGGGGTTGCGGCTGTGGTCACAGTGTTTCACGACACGCTGATCACGGTGGGCGCATTCTCGCTGCTGGATAAGGACATTTCGCTTACCGTCATCGCCGCCATTCTGACCCTGATTGGTTACTCTAATAACGACACGATCGTGGTATTTGACCGCATCCGCGAAAACATTAAACTCATGCGGCGCGAGAAACTATCGGAAATCGTGAACCGGAGCATCAATCAAACCCTGAGTAGAACCATCTTGACAGCCGGGCTAACCTTCCTTACTGTACTTGCTCTCTATTTGTTCGGGGGCGAGGTGTTGCGCGGGTTCAGTCTGGCGCTGGTCATCGGCATCTTGATAGGAACGTATTCCTCGATCGCGATTGCAGCCCCGATTCTGGTGGCCTACCAGGATTGGCGGATCGAGAAGGGCAAACGCCCGGGCGCGGCGGCTCGTCCCGGCCAGGTCGTGACGCGCTGACCGGCGCCGATGAACCTCGGGTAAGCTATTTATTTACAGATAGTTGCAAGCTGCAGTTCTGGTGCCATGCGGTAATGTGAGTGTACCCGTCAATGTAGTGCGTTTTTGGGAGCAAAGGGGAAGCGGTCGGTGTCTAAGTTTACGTAGGCTCTGTAGTAGGGAGAAACTCTTATGTTTGAAGATAGCCTTCTGGAATCTGGCGGCAGGCTGAAGACGAAACGAGGACGGACGACGACTTTCGCGATCATTCTGGAGATAGCGTTAGTCGGGCTCATGGTTCTGATGCCCCTCATCTTCACCGAAGCCCTGCCCAAGCAGCAGTTGATGACCTTCCTGGTGGCTCCCCCGCCTCCGCCACCGCCACCACCTCCGGCTGCTGCCCCGGTGAAAATCGTGAAGCAGATTCAGACCGACATCGTAAACGGTGAACTGCGCACACCGACCAAGATTCCGCAAAAAGTGCAGATGATCAAGGAAGACGAAGCTCCGCCGCCAGTGATGGCGTCAAGCGGAGTCGTCGGCGGAGTTCCCGGAGGCATTCCGGGCGGGCAGATGGGCGGCGTGATCGGCGGCATTATCAGTTCCACGCCGGTAGCCGTGCCCAAGGTCGCGACCCCACAGCGCGTCCGCGTGTCCCAAGGCGTATCGCAGGGACTGCTGGTGCGGCGAGTGCAACCGACTTATCCCCCTCTGGCGCGGCAGGCCCGCATCCAGGGTACGGTGGTGTTGAGGGCGGTGATCGCCAAGGATGGCTCGATCGAAAACCTCACGCTGGTCAGCGGGCATCCCATGCTGGCGCCTGCGGCTATCGAGGCCGTGAAGCAGTGGAGGTATAAGCCCTATCTGCTAAACGGCGAGCCGGTCGAAGTGGATACGGAAGTATTGGTCAACTTCACCCTGTCCGGAGGCTAGGTCCCGGCCGGTGTGACGTGACGCAGCAAGGCCAGAAAGTGTATAAGCAGTGTGGCCCTCCCCTCCTACCTAAAACGGTGGCCGGGAGAGCCCCTTTTGCCGGGCGCGGTCGCCGTACCTCTCATCCTGGTTTGGCGAATGTCGGTGGATAAGTTTTGCCGTCACGCGTTGCAAGCGTTCGATCTCGCATCAAAGAGTCTAGAAAGTTCCGAGGAGGGAAAAGCAAACTCATGTTAGCTAATGTGGCAGCAGCAGTTTTCGTTCACGTGCCCAGGGCCGCCGCCTGGATTGTGCAGGAAGGTGGCGCAGTGGGATGGGATCCGATTTCGCTATGGAGGCAGATGGGTATCATCGCGAAGATCGTGGTCATCATTCTGTTCATCATGTCGGGTTGGTCGATCGGTGTCATGATTGACCGCGCCATGGCATATAACGCGGCGCGCAAGCAGTCTCGTGCCTTCGCCCCGGCAGTTGCCGGAGCTCTGCGCGACGGCCGCATCGACGAGGCCATCAAGGTCGCCGAGCGCAATAAGAAGAGCCATCTCGCCAAAGTTGTCACCGCCGGCCTGATGGAATTCAAGGCTCACCAGGATAGCCCCGGCGCCATCCCCGGCGAGACCATTGAAGCTTCCAAGCGCGCCCTAGAACGGACCGAAGCCATCGTCCACGCCGAACTGAAGCGCGGATTGGGCGGACTAGCCACCATCGGGTCAACGGCTCCCTTCGTGGGCCTGTTCGGCACCGTGATGGGCATTCTGAACGCCTTCAAAGGTATTTCAGAGCAGAAGGCTACCGGTCTGGGCGCCGTCGCAGGCGGCATTTCGGAAGCGCTGGTGACCACGGCTTTCGGCTTGCTTGTCGCCATTCCCGCCGTCATGATGTTCAACTACCTCACCGGCCGCGTAGAAGCGTTCGATGTGGAGATGGATAACTCGTCGAGCGAACTGATCGACTACTTCCTGAAGCGCCGGGACGTTCGCCGGTCCTAGAAGTTTTTGGCGCAAGTCTGCATGAGTTGCTGTCCGGCGCCGGGAACCTTCCCGGTGCCGGGCTTCCCAATTCAGGTGGACTGATCCGGCTGAATCGATTCTGCGTTGGATTTCGCCGGCGCAAGGTTTTACTGGCAACTGGCCACAGACAACGGCCACTGCTCTTGGGAGATATTAGTTATGGGAATGGCAAAACGGAATGAAGGGGCCAACGTAAACTCGGACATCAACGTCACCCCCATGGTGGACGTGATGCTGGTGCTGTTGATCATCTTCATGGTGATCACGCCCATGTTGCAGAAGGGCATCAGCGTGGATATGGCCAAGGTAAATAATCCGACGCCCATGCAAGACGCGGATAAGGAAGACGCACTGCTGGTTTCGGTGATGCGCGATGGAACTGTCTACTTCGGCGCCGACAAAGTGCCCGTGGACAGCCTGACTAGCAAGGTGAGGGATCGCCTGACCAATCGCACGAACAAGGAAGTCTACCTCAAGGCGGATGCGCGTACCCACTACGGCAATGTGGTTCAGGTGGTGGACGCCGTGCGCGCTGCCGGAGTGGATGATCTGGGCTTGCTCACCGATCAGAGGAAAAACACTGCGAATCCGCCGCCGGCTGCTCCGGCGGGTGGGCAATGATGCGAGTGAAATACGAGGAGAACCGACCATGAGTATGTCATTGGGAAGCGGCGGAGGTCAAAGCGCCAACATTAACGTCACTCCGCTGATCGACGTATTGCTGGTGCTGCTCATCATCTTCATGGTGATCACGCCGTTGACGCCGAAAGGCTTGGATGCGCTGGTTCCTCAGCCACCTCCGCCCAACGCGCCCAAGAACAATACGCCCGACCGTACCATCGTGGTGCAGTTGATTGATCGCGGCGCCGGTCAGGATCCGGGCCTGAAGATCAATCAGGAAGACGCTACCTGGGACAACCTGCAGGGCCGTCTGGCTGATATCTACAAGACCCGCGCCGAGAAAGTTATGTTCGTGAAGGGCGATGACGCTATCCCCTTCGCCGATGTCGCCAATGTGATCGACATTGCGCACGCCGCGGGAGTGGATAAGGTCGGGTTGATTACCGCGAAGATCGAAGCTGGCGGCTAAGGACGCGCCACAGGACTCGGACGACGGACCGCCCGGAAGCCGTGTGTCGCACTCAGCCCGCACACAGGAGCCCGGGTTCCAGTACCGCTTCTGTGAAGAAACGCTCGGCCAGCACTTGTCAATCCGCTGTCTCTGGGCCTAGGATGCTGTGTGGCAAGGGAGATTTATACCGCAATGAATAAACACTTTCGACTGCTAATCTTGGCGGCCGCTATGCTGGCGCTGTTCTCTTCTGTGGGCTGCAGCAAGCTGCGTGCCCGCGACCAGCTCAACAAGGGCGTGACGGCTTACAAGAACGCGAAGTACGAAGAAGCCATCGACCACTTCCAGCAATCCGTCGCTCTGGACCCCACTCTGATCAACGCCAAGATGTATCTGGCCACCGCCTTCGCGCAGCAGTACATCCCGGGAGCCGACACGCCGGACAACAACAAAATGGCGGAGCAGGCTATTGAGCAATACCAGCACGTGCTCGACATGAATCCGGCGCGCGATCAAAAAGTGAACGCTGCCAAGGGAATCGCTTACCTGTACTTGAACATGAAGAAGTTCGATGATGCCAAGAAGTATTACCGGATGGCTGCCGATATCGACCCCAACGATCCCGAGCCTTACTACTCCGTGGGCGTCATTGACTGGACGGCTTGCTACCAGCCGCGCATGGAAGAGCGCGCCAAACTCGGCCTGAAGCCGGACGAGAGCCTGAATCCCAAGAACAAGGATCAGAAAAAAGTTTGTGAAGAACTGAAGGTGAAGAATTGGCCTTCAATCCAGGAAGGCATTGACAGTTTGAACAAAGCGATTCAACTTCGCCCTGATTACGACGACGCCATGGCCTACTTGAATCTCATGTATCGCGAAAAGGCCGACGTGGAATGCGACGATCTCGCCGCCCGCCAGGAAGATCTGAAGACCGCCGACCATTGGGTCGATGAGACTCTAATCACCAAGAAAGCCAAAGCCGAGAAGCAGCCCGGGCAGCAAGGCATCACGATGGATCAGCCGAAGTAGCTGAGCGAAGAACCCGCCGCGCAACGGCGAAAGAAATCCAGCCCACAGCTTGCCTGAGCCTGCCGAAGGCGCCAAGCCGTGGGTTTCCTTTTGGGGGCGTCACCGGCGGTGAAGGCGGCGGAATCCAAATGATACTATGCTGAGAACAACCCACAATTCAGAAGGTTTCACAGGATGAGTGTGGCATCGCTCGAAAGATCGCTGCGCACGGCTGCGGATGCTGCCGCATCACCGGCCGAATTACCGGCCAACGACCGGTGGGCGGGATGCGTCTCGGTAATCGTTCCCGTCTACAACGAAGTTGCGCACGTCGACGAGCTTCTGCAAGCCATCCATGCCTCGCCGGTCAAGAAGGAAATCATCATCGTCGATGATGGTTCCACCGACGGCACTCGCGAGAAACTCCGGGCGATGCCGCTTGCGAACGACGTCACGATCGTCTTCCACGAGAAGAACTGCGGCAAGGGCGCAGCCATCCGCACTGCGCTCGCCTATGCGCGCGGAGAATATATCCTGATTCAAGACTCGGATCTCGAATACGACCCGCAGGATTATCCCGCGTTGCTGCGGCCGCTTGAACAGCGTCAGTCGAACGTAGTGTACGGCGTGCGCCCGGACCGGCCGGAGCGTGGGCTTCGGTTTTTTCTGGGAGCGAAGTTTCTGACTCACCTGGTCAACTTGCTCTACGGCGCGGGAATCCACGACGAAGCCACCTGTTACAAAGTCTTCCGGCGCTCACTGATCGACCGGGTTGATTTGGAATGCCGCCGTTTTGAGTTCTGCCCTGAAGTGACGGCCAAGCTCTGCCGCATGGGCGAGAAGATCGCGGAAGTTCCCATCTCCTACGTGCCGCGCACTGCCGGAGAAGGCAAGAAGATTCGCCACGCGGATGGTTGGCTCGCCATCTGGACTTTGCTTCGCTACCGCTTCCTCCCCCACCCGCGCTGGGCGAAAACGTCATGCGCCGCTGCCCCTCCCTTCGCGGTGAGCTTTTCCCGCACTCCGCCGCAGTGAAAAATGTCCGACGAGGAACCGTGGGATGCGATTCATAGACCGCGAGGAAGTCGCCCGCCGGCTCACCTACGATGTGTGCATTCCTATCGTGCGCGATGCCATGATCGCGTTCTCGCGCGGCGAAACCCGGCAACTTCTGCGCTCCATCATCCCGCTTGCCGACGGCCGCATGTTCGGCGTCATGCCCGGTGCCATGGGCGAACGCGCGACCTTCGGAGCTAAGTTAATCAGCGTCTTCCCGGAAAACTTCGCGCGGGGAATACAGTCGCATCAGGGCCTGGTCATCCTGTTCGATCCTGAAAACGGTGCGCCGGTTTGCGTGGTGCATGCTGGCGAGATCACCGCCATCCGCACCGCTGCAGCCAGTGCGGTCGCCACGGATGCACTGGCGCGTAAGGACGCCCGCCGGCTGGCGATCCTCGGTTACGGCGAGCAGGCCACGACCCATGCTCGCGCCATCAGCAAGGTGCGAAGCCTTGAATCTATCTCCGTCTGGGGACGTTCGCCCGAGCGCGCTCACTCCTTCGCCGACCGGACGCATGCGGAACTTGCCGTGACTGTTGCCAGCGCCACAAGCGTGGAAGAGGCAGTGGTGGACGCTGACATTATCTGCACCGTCACCTCCGCGACCGAACCAATCCTGAAGGGCGCGTGGGTGCGGCCCGGCACGCATGTGAATCTTGTCGGCTCCGGACACGCAGGACCGACCGAGGTGGACAACGATTTGGTCGTCCGCTCGCGCTTCATTGTCGACAGCCGCGAGGGCGTGCTAGCCCAGGGCGCGGAGTTTCTGCGGGCTAAGGCTGCGGGGTTGATCGGTGACGACCACATCGTCGCTGAGATTGGCCAAGTGTTAGCGGGCGAAATCGCAGGCCGACGGTCGCCGGAAGAAATCACGGTGTACAAGTCGCTCGGTCACGTCGTCCAGGATTTGGCAACCGCATGGGCGCTATACTCACGGCCGGAAAAGCATTAGCGAGGTTGATCGCAGACTCAGGGCCAGGTTTCCGGTAGAATCCTGGGTCCGAAGAATCCTGGTCCACAGAATCCTCGGTCCGCCAGCCCGGCGCGGCTTACGCGAGAAGGCGATGTTCAAGAAAATTCTCATAGCGAATCGAGGCGAGATCGCGGTGCGCGTGCTGCGCGCGTGCCACGAGATGGGAATCACCGCAGTCGTGGTTTACTCTGACGTGGATCGCGCATCCCTGCATGTGCGCAAAGCCGACGAAGCCTATCCCATTGGCGCTGCCGCGGCTTCCGAGTCTTACCTTAACATTGGCAAAATTCTCGACGTCGCCCAGCGCTCCGGCGCCGACGCCATCCACCCCGGTTACGGGTTCCTTTCCGAGAACGCGAAGTTCGCTCAAGCCTGCGCCGATGCGGGAGTGAAATTCATTGGCCCAACCGCGGCGGCGATGGAAGCTATGGGATCGAAGACCCGCGCCCGCCAGGCCGTGGAGAAAGCGGGTGTTCCCTTCGTGCCGGGAACTTCGCGCGGCGTGGAGTCGTTTGCCGAAGCCGAGCAGGTCGCTGCCCGAATTGGTTATCCCGTCATGTTAAAAGCAGCGGCGGGCGGCGGTGGTAAAGGCATGCGGTTGGTGCATGTTCCTGAGGAACTTAAATCTTCTCTCGAAGCAGCACGCAGCGAGGCGGAGCGCTCGTTCGGCGACAGCGAAGTGTACATCGAGAAGGCGATCGTCAATCCGCGGCACATCGAAATGCAGGTGCTCGCCGACGAGCATGGCAACACGGTCTACCTTGGCGAACGTGAGTGTTCTCTGCAACGTCGTCATCAAAAGGTGCTGGAAGAAGCGCCCTCGCCGATCGTTGACGCTGACATGCGGCGCAGAATGGGCGAGGTTGCGGTCCGCGTGGCGCATGCCGCGAACTACACCAACGCCGGCACGGTCGAGTTCCTGGTCGATCAAGCGGGAAACGACCAGCAGAAGAATTTCTATTTTCTGGAGATGAACACGCGCTTGCAGGTCGAGCATCCTGTGACCGAACTTGTTACCGGACTTGATCTGGTCCACCTGCAGATTCGTATCGCAGCCGGAGAAAAGCTGCCCTTCACGCAAGACGACGTGCGCATCCGCGGTCACGCCATCGAATGCCGCATCTACGCTGAGGATCCCGACAACAACTACTTTCCTAGCCCCGGCAAAATCACCTTGCTGCTGGCGCCCTCGGGGCCGGGCATTCGACGCGACAGCGGCATGTATGAAGGCTGGAACGTTCCCATCGACTACGATCCGCTGCTGGCCAAGCTGATCGGTTACGGCAGCGACCGCGAGCAGGCCATCGCGCGGCTGACGCGGGCTCTGGGTGAATATTTTGTGGGTGGCATCAAGACCAACATCTCGTTGTTTCGGAGGATCTTGCACGATGCGGATTTTCGCGCGGCCAAACTGGATACGGGATTCCTCGACCGCATGTTGAAGCGGACAGAGAGCGAGGCGGCCGACTCAAGAGCGGCGGAGGTCGCGGCGATCGCCGCAGGCTTGTTCGCCGCGCTCGGCTCAACCGGGCAAGGCACTGGAAACGGCGCAGGAAGCGGTTCCCGCGCCGCTGAAAATATAAAGTCGAACTGGAAGAGCGCTGGTCGCCGCGACGCTCTCCTTTGAAAAAGTGTGGTCGCAGATCAAATTACCGGCCACTGATCACCGGCCGCTGACCGCTGGTTTTTCTCATGCTCTACGACGTTACCATCGACGGAAAGAATTATCGGCTTGACCTCATCCGCGCCGACGGGCGCTGGTCTTGCCGCCTCGACGGCCGCGATTGCGCGGTCGACGCCGTCCTCGCTCGTCCGGATGTGCTCTCGCTGCGCATCGGGAACCTGGCGTACGAGGTGAAATTGGAGCGAGTCGCGAACGATTTGCATTTGTGGGTGGGAAGCACGCGCTTCGCCGTTGAAGTCCGCGATCCGCGCTCGCTGCGCGGCCGCATCCGCGCCGGAGATAATCAGGGGCCGAGGAAAGTAGTCGCTCCCATGCCAGGCAGAGTCGTGCGCCTGCTGGTGAGTGAGGGAGACGAAGTGGAGTCAGGCCGTGGCATCGCCGTGGTCGAGGCGATGAAGATGCAGAACGAGATCAAATCGCCGAAGCGGGGAACCGTGCAGAAAGTTCTAATCAGCGAAGGTGCAGCCGTAAACGCGGGTGACGTACTCGCGATTGTTGAGTGACTCTCTAGTTCGTCAGTCCGTTACTATCCAGAATCTTCTTGGCGTAGTAGTTATCCACCTTGGCAGAGTCGCGCAGCAGTTCGTAGTATGCCGCCTTCAGCAACTGTTCACGGCGGTCATGGAGTTGCGACCGGATAGCCTGCTGCACTCTCGGATCCGACAGATCGCGCTGTCCCGCGGGCTCTTTCGATACCAGCTTTACGATGCGGAATCCGGTGTGCTTGGTTACGGGATCGACAAGCGTAATGATTGGACTATACTGCCCGGGTTTGAGTTTCATCACCGCGTCGTGTGTGGCCGGATCGATATTGCGCAGAGAGGATTCGGGCACGGTGCCGAGGTCGCCGCCGTTGCCTGAAGTGTCGGGGTCTTCCGAATAATTCATTGCCAGCGTGCCAAAGTCATCGCCGCTGTCCAGCCGGTTGGCAATCATCTGGATCTTCTTGCGAGCGTCGGCCTCGTTCTGCGCCTTGTTATTCTGATTGTGCACTTGCGCGTTCGGCACGGAAGTCACAATGATCTGCGCCAGGCGGTACTGGGGTTCGATGAGATTGAATTCCGACTTGTGCGCCGTGAAATAGTCGGTGACATCCTGGTCGGTCACGTTGATTTTCGAGGCCACTTCCTTGTTCATTACCTTATCGACCGTGATGGAGCGGCGGATGTCGCGCTTGAAATCCTCCAGCGTTATCTTTTTTTCCTTCAGGCGCTGATCGAACTCCTCCTGCGTGTAAGGGGATTTGATCTCGTTCAGCTTACGGTCCACTTCCTCTTCCGTGGCCAGCAAGCCAAGCTTTTCGGCGCGGCGCATCACCATTTCGTCGTCAATGAGCTGGCGCAGAATGTTCAGGCGGAGAATCGTGGCCTGCTCGCCGACGGGCGCCTGCTGTGCGCTCGCCACCTGGTTGTCGTAGTACTTGTCGACATCGGACCGGAAGATCTTTCGGCCATCGACCGTGGCCATCACGTCGCCGCTTACTTGAGACTTACAGCCCAGAAGCGCCGCTAACAAAACGGCAGCTGCCAGCAGGACCGCAAGCCGGGCAGATTCAGTATTTCTTTTCAAACGAGTTTCCCCTCCAACCCCACGGTTCACTCCGCTTCGCAATATCACTTAGCGGCCGGCACCGGTGTTGGTGCCGCGGCCGCGCGCTCAGGCACGGCCATGCCGGCATCTTTCAAGGCGCGATCCAGCGCGGCGCGCACTTCGCTGATGGGCACGGCGCCGTCGAGTTTCTGTCCGCTAATGAACATCGTGGGCGTAGCGTCCACCCCAATCGCGTCGCCTTCTTTCATGGACGCCTTCACTGCGCTTTCATCCTGCGCCTTAACGCAGGACTGCAACTTCACCACATCAAGGTTGTGTTTCTGGCCCTGCAGCAGCGTGATTCGGTCAACGGCCGCCAATCGCGCTTCCGGCGTCTTTTCAGCATTTACTTCATGCTGGTTGCTGTGAATGTAATCGGCGAAATCCCAATAGGCGTCGCCGCTCTGCGCCGCCAGGCAATTGGCGTCAACGGCAGCGTGTACCGCCCAAGGATGGATCTCCACCAGCGGGTAATCCTTGTAAATAAAAGTGACCCGGTCTCCATACTCCTTGAAGATCTCTGGAAATAACGTCTGGTGCAGGCGGGAGCAGAACGGGCACTCGAAATCGTCGAAGTTCACCATTACAACCTTGGATGCCTTGGCGCCGCGCGTGGGCCGTCCCGTGACATCGATTTTGCTCATGAGCTCGGCGAACGGGTCCTTGTTCAGATCGAACTTGATCGTCCGCACTAGCGAAGAACCGTCCTTCGAGACCACAAACTTAAGATCCTGCTTCTTGTCTCCGCTATCAACCGTTACGACCACCGAATCGTAGTTAGGAAAGTCGGCACTCGGCGAGGGCACACCCACCAGCACGCGCGCCTCCGGTGGAATTTTGTAGTAGGACCGAACCTGGCGCTCGATCTTCCGGGCTAAATCGGGCGAAGCAGACTGGGCGACACAGCCGAGACAAACCACCAGCAGAAGAATAAAAGCGCGTCGAATTAGATTCACCAAGAACCGCCTGAACATCGTAAGTCGCAGCTTGATTATCTCACAGGGCTGGGTGGGACGCCGGAGTGTCGCGGCCAGGAACGGAGAGGAAATGGAGCGTTCAACGGCTGCGAAAGCAGCTTGCTGTTCAACCGGTCTGGCGGAATAAATCCTCTGCCGGCAGCAACGCATTCATTGATCCCGAGCGAAAGCCCTCCAGATCGAGGGTGACAAACTTGAAACCGAGAGCTTTGAAGATCCTGGCGAACTCCGCGGCCATGGCGGGATCGAGAACCCGCTGGAGTTCCTCGCGCGCGATTTCAATGCGGACGATTTCCCCGTGATGCCGCACACGGAATTGCCGGAAACCGAGGGCGCGTAGGGCATCCTCGCCTTTTTCGACCACGGCGAGCGCCTCGCGCGTAACCGGCCGGCCGTATTCAATACGGGACGACAGGCATGCAGAGGCGGGCTTGTCCCAGATGCGCAGGCCGGCGCTCCGCGCCAGCGTGCGAATTTCTTGCTTGGTGAGCCCTGCATCGAGCAGAGGAGCCACAACCTTGTGCCCGGCCGCCGCCTTCTGGCCGGGGCGGAAGTCGCCCTGATCATCTAGATTTACACCGTACGCGATAGCGTCGAATCCGCGCGCCATGCGCAGTTCTTCCATCAGCGTGAACAGTTCATCCTTACAGAAGAAGCAGCGCTGCGCGTCGTTGCGCACATATTCGGGACGATCGAGCTCCGAGGTCGCGACCACTTCCAGCGGAATCGACTGTTCCCGCGCAAAGCCGATGGCATCGGCAAGCTGTGTGCGCGCCAGGCTGGGAGAGTCTGCGATGATCGCCAGCATGTTGTCGCCTAACGCCTCATGCGCAGCCCACGCGAGGTAGGAGGAATCGACGCCACCAGAATAAGCAACGAGGGTGCGGCCCAAATCGCGCAGGTGGGACTGCAGTAAGGAGCGTTTCGCCGCCACATTTGTCAATCCGTCTGGCATGCGCACCATGCTAGCAGACGCCAGCTTTTGCGCGGGGCTGCTCTTACTGGTCACCGACCACTAGCCACCGCCCTAGTACAGCCGCTCCTGCGGCCGCATACTGCCAAAGCTGGCAATATTTGCCAGGGTGAAGGTGAAACGGAAAAGGTTTTCGTTGCGCACGTTGGCAACCGTGTAGCTGCGGTATTCCATGGTCATCCCGCAGCAATCCCAGTTGTAAGTGGTCTGGGCGTTGAAGAACTGCAACTGCCCGGTTTCCGCGTCAAAGCCAAAACTGCTGGCGGCACTGAAGCCGCGCTTGGTGGAGCGTCCATATCCCAGGGCGGCGCGAAACTGGTTGAACCGCGCGGGCGAACCCTCCGTCGGCACGGGTATCTGCAGGAAGGCATCGCCTCCGCCGATGGTCACGTGCCCAAAGTGGTAGTTGGCGAGCAGAGTGCTCGCATTGACGCGGCTATTTTGAAAGTCGTAATCCAAATCCCATTCCGCGTCGGTGCGCGAGCTGGTTTCCACACGCAAGCGGGAAACCAGTGGAGAAAGGTGCCGTGGCTGGGTAAGGAACGCAATGCCGGTCAGGTCGACCGTCGTGGTGAACACGTTGCGCTGGCCAGGAATCAGCGCTCCGCCGAAAGTCGGATCGAGAAAGTATTTTTGCCCCAATTCCCAGGTCACGACCTCGCGCACAGGCGGCTCTGGCGGGCACTGGCGATTGGCCAGCGTGTTGATATGCTGCCAGGGCACGGTCGATTCCGGCCCAGCCCCGCCGACCGTCAGCGCCGACATGATGGGGTCGCAATCCTGCGGCTTGTTGGAATTGCTCTTTGCATACAGCCGGGTTACAAAGCCGTACTCCACT
This sequence comes from Candidatus Sulfotelmatobacter sp., assembly GCA_049673585.1. Classification (GTDB taxonomy): domain Bacteria; phylum Acidobacteriota; class Terriglobia; order Terriglobales; family Acidobacteriaceae; genus Sulfotelmatobacter. The sequence goes on from JBATXV010000018.1 coordinate 137,514, forward strand.
TCGTGGGTGTCGGTGAGAATGTCGCGTTCGTCGAACTTCAAAACGTTAGCGTAGTTGTTTACGCCGGTCACAAAGCGGTAGACCGCCAGCGGCTCGATGACATGCTTCCACTTTCTCCCCAGGAAGTTCTTGTCGAACACGCGCTCCAGCGCGGGTGGCCGCAGTTCCACCGCCGTTTCCAAGGCCTGGCGGTTAATGGGGTCACTTACCGCCTGTCCCGGGTTATCCCGTTCTTCTCCGACAAGTCGTTCGCTGTAGTAGGTTTCATGCAGCGTTAGCTCGGGACGCAGAGACCATCCTCGAAACAGCAGCGGCAAAGAGATCCCAGGATTCAGATCGAAGCGCTCGAGCAGATTGCCCGTGCGGAAAGCTGGCGTGCAAGAGTCAAAGAACCCCGGGCACGTACCCTGCTGGGGCTCGCTTCGCGACAATCCGGTGGCCGACGCGTCAGCCGACCAATAAAACGGCGTCCGCCCCAACTCCCGGTCGTTCCCCGAGAAATCAAGACTCGGCGCGTGCAAAATCGTGACCACCTGCCCCGGCGTCGTGCTCAGGAAGTTCTGATAGCGCTCCGCGAAGCCGTTCAAGTTGTAGCCGTCGGTTGATTTCGAGAGGAAAGCCTGCGATTTTACTTCCGAGTACACCGCCTGACTGAAAACTTCGTTAAAGGCGAGCCGGAAAAGAAATGAACTCAGGTAGTCGACGTTGGCCACGGCGCGAAATCCACCGAAGTTTCCCGCTGAGTTCAGCCGCACATTTTCTCCGCCTTCTTTGAGAGGGGGTGAGCCGATACCGCGATCGATCACTCCAAAGTAGTTGAGGTCCACGTAGGAAGTTTCGCTGGGGCGGGCGCGAAACTCGCCCCGCTGCGACCAGCCCCGAAGGGAGAAATATTCCGCGCCCAGGGTCGCATCCATCATCCGATTGATGGCCCAGTAGTAGGCGTCGCCCACGACATTTCCTTTGACTGACGACCGGGCCACTGACGGCAGCAGAAACCCAGACTGCCGCGAGTCTCTCTGTACGGGATGCGTCGCGTACGGGAAATAAAGCATGGGGATGCCGTGCAGAACAAAAGTGCTGCGATAGATTTGAGCGTTGCCGCCCACGTCCACACTCACCTTCCGCGCGTCGAATTGCCACATGGGATGAGGCAACTCGCAGGTGGTGATGGTGCCGTCGTAGACCAGATAATGCTCAGGGCTGACCTTGTCGACAATCTTGCCAGTAAAGGCAAAAGGAGCAGTCGAAGTAAGAATCACCTGGTTGCCGCGAAAGACCAATCCGGTGGTTCCGGTCACATCGTAGAAGCGGCCGGTTTCGAGATCCAGATTGTATGTGCCATGCGACGCCCGAATGTGATCGTCATTGGGACCGCCGTCGAGCGCGAAGTGGCCGGTGCCCGTCGCTTCCCTGGTGTCGGAGTTGTAGGTGGCTTCGTCGGCCCGCAGTATGTAGGTTCCGTAATAGATTTCGACCGCACCGTGCAACTTGTAGACCGAACCTTCCTCTTCCTGCTGGATGGCGCAAATGGTGCGGACGTCTCCTTTTTCCTTCTGCGCCGCGGCCGCCTGCGCGCAAGGCGTTGACGCCTCCGACGGTTTTTCCGCCGAAGCTTGGGCCGAAGCTGAAGTACGCGGGTCCGCAGCGGCGTCATTTGCAGGCGGCAACTGGCTGGTAACTAACGGCGGAACGAGAAGAAGGTGACAAAGCACCGCCGCCGTGATAAGGAATCTGTTGCGAAGAGTCATCGGAACAAGATTGCCGGAACGAGTATCGTCGGAACAAGATCATCCGAAGCGCATGCAAAACGCGCACGGATGCTTCTACCGGCAGCAGTCGTGGTGAAGTTAGCACGCTTGCGCCTCGGGAGGCAAAAGCCGCCTGCATTCTTGGATTCCGGCGCCGTCTTTGCGGTTATCCGGCTGGTTGGTTCTGGCTTACTCGTAAGACTGTGATTCATGCCCTGTCCGCTTTGTGGTGACATCTGCCGCTGCTCTTCCGACTCGCATTCCGCCGCTTCGCCGCGCTGGCTGGCCGACGACGTGGCTGAAGACAATGCGCTCCTTGCCTCTGCCCCAGCGCACGACGTGCCGGAACCGCCGGGTGCTGAAGTTCCGGACCTGAGTCCGTCGGCCAAGGCCTCTGCACCTGATAGTGAAGATGGCAACCAACCGTCGCCTGAGGATTCTGCCGCCTGGCGCGAGGAGGTTGCGGCCCGGCTCAACCGTTATCAATCTCGCCGGAAGCCTCGTCCGCCGCGCTATCCGTCACTGCAGCTGCATTTCGAGGAGGATTTCCGAACCGCACCTGATATTTCGGTCGAGCCCTCCACATTGCCGGACAGAATGCCGTCATCCAACCAGGCTCTGGCCTTGGATACTTTCGCTGAAAGCGCTTCTCATGCCGTTGAAACCGCAGCATCCGCGCCGCTGACCACAGCCCCGGCCGCAGCCCCAGTGACGGGAAAGCTCATTGAGTTCCCGCGCTCCTGGACTCCTCCGCCACCCCGGTTCGATGAACTGGCCGAGCCCGTCATCGACCGCGGCCGTCCTCGCATCCTGGAAGCGCCGGAAGTGATCCCGCCGCCGCCGGCTCTCGGCGGGATCACGATTGAGACGGTTGAGCGGACCGAGACCGAGAAACGTCCGGGGATCGACATCCCATTAGAGAGCGCACCCTTGGCGCGGCGGATCTTCTCGGCTGCGGTCGATGGCGTCATTATCGCCGCGGCCTGTACTCTCTTCGCCTTCATCTTTTGGAAGGTGACTGCGATCCGTCCGCCGCGACTGCAGATTGTGGGGCTAGCCGCCGGGCTCTCCGGTTTGTTCTGGGCCGTCTACCAATATTTGCTGATCGTGTATTCGGGCACCACGCCGGGATTGCGCCTGGCTCGCCTCGAATTGGCCCGCTTCGATGGAAGCCCCGCCAGCCGCCGCCTCCGCCGCTGGCGCGTGCTCGCGTCCTTCCTTTCGGCCGCTTCTCTCGGCATGGGGTACGCCTGGGTCTTCCTCGACGAAGACTCGCTCTGCTGGCACGACAGGATCACGCATACGTATCTGGCGCCCAAGGGCTAGGCGACCGACCCTCTTACCCACGTTCCCCTATGCTATCTTCAATAGGTTTACCCTGATAAGCAGTCGCGCGTCCTCCAAGCATGGCAACCTCCGTTGAAGGTTCCAAACCGGCCATAAGGGTCTTCGTCGCCACCACGGTGATGTTGACCTTCATCTCTTTCTGGCGTGCCTCCGCGATTGTTCTCTCCGACCTCGCATCTTCTGCTTATTACGCCGGAGGCGACGCCGAGAAAGTGATTGGCAAGAGCGCTCCCTGGTTCATTCTCGGCGTCATGCTGTTCAGCTACTGCGTGCGGGCGCTCTATATCGAGTCGAGCAGCATGTTCGTCCGCGGCGGTGTTTACCGCGTGGTCAAGGAAGCCATGGGCGGAACCCTGGCCAAGTTTTCCGTCTCAGCTCTGCTTTTCGATTACGTGCTTACCGGCCCCATCAGTGCCGTTTCTGCAGGGCAATACCTGGCGGGTTTCATCAAAGACATGGGCCTGTACATGCACCGCCCGCTTCATTTTTCAGACGACCATTTCGCTGCGGGCTTAGCTGTAATCGTGGTGCTCTATTTCTGGTGGAAGAACACCCAGGGCATGCACGAGTCCAGCCAGAAAGCCCTGCAGATCATGGCCATCACGACGGTAATGGTCGTGATCCTGATCATCTGGTGCACCATCACGGTTCTGCGGGCTCCGGTGCAACTTCCGCCCAGCCCGCTGCACGCAGGCGTGGTGCCGCTGAATAAAGAATCGCTGGGCTGGTTGGATACAACGTGGTTCAGGCACCTTCCTCTCGGCATTCTCACTAGTCTCATCGTGTTCGTTGGCTTCGGGCACTCCGTGCTGGCCATGTCCGGCGAAGAAACTCTGGCCCAGGTCAATCGCGAGATCGAACATCCCAAGCTGAAGAACCTGGAGAAGACCGGGCTCGTGATTTTCATCTACAGCCTGCTCTTCACGTCTCTAGTCTCATTCTTCGCGGTGATGATCATCCCTGACAAAGTTCGCCCGGATTACTTTGCCAACCTGATCGGCGGCATCGCCATGTACCTGGTCGGGCCCGAGAGCTTGAGGCTGCTGTTTCATGGCTTCGTGGTGTTGGTGGGCGTGCTGATTTTAGCGGGAGCGCAGAATACTTCCATCGTCGGTGCGAATGGCGTTCTAAACCGCGTTGCCGAAGACGGAGTCCTCACCAGTTGGTTCCAGAAGCCGCATCATCGCTTCGGCACCAGCTACCGCATCATCAACCTGATCGTAGGGCTGCAGGTGCTGACTATCGTGCTCAGCCGCGGCAACGTCTATATGCTGGCCGCGCTCTACGCCTTCGGCGTGATCTGGAGCTTCGCCATGAAGTCCATCGCCGTGCTCGTGCTGCGCTTCACCGAGCCCGGCAACCGCGAATGGAAAGTGCCCGGCAACCTACACTTCGGCAAGACCGAGGTTCCAGTGGGCTTGATTCTCATTTCCGCCGTGCTGCTGATCACGGCGTTTGTGAATCTGTTCACCAAGTATCAAGCCACCATTGCGGGAGTGATCTTCAGCGCCGTCTTCTTCACCATCTTCACACTCTCCGAACACCACGTCGCCAAAGAGCGCCACGGCAAGCCCGAACAGCTCGACCAGTTCCGCGTCTACGGTAATCAGGAGTTGGGCAGCGGAGCCATGGGCGTTCGCGAAGGAAACATTCTGGTCGCGGTGCGCGATCCCCGCAATCTCTACTACCTGCGCCAGGTGCTTGCCCATACCAACACCGCCAAGCAGGATGTGGTCGTAATGAGCGCGCGCCTCTATCACCGTGAACACAGCTTCAGCGGCAGCGCCGTGATGGAGGCCAGCCAGGTTTTCGACCACTACGAACAGGAACTGTTCACCGCCGCCGTCGCCGTCGCCGAGAAGGAAGGCAAGCCGATCTCTCTGCTGGTCGTCCCGGCGACCGACGTGTTCGAAGCCATCATGGTCACCGCGCAGCGGCTCGATTCCTCGCGGGTAGTTTGCGGCCTCTCCAACAAGCTAACCGCAGACGAGCAAGCCAAGCTCACCGGCGACGCCTGGGAGCGCATGCCCGAGCCGCGTCCACGTCTGTGCCTCGAAGTCTGTGCTCCCGACGGAACAGTTCGCGAATTCACGATTGGTCCCCACACCCCGCGCCTGCGCCCGCAGGATGTCGAGCTTATGCACAAGCTCTGGCTCAACATCACCACCGATCCCAAGTTCGCCGGAGCGCACCATTACCACATCGTCGCCCTGGCACTCGAAGAACTGCAACGCGAACTAAGCACCGAACAGCGCACTCAGCTTCTGCAAAAACTACTGGAAGAGATGAACCACTCCGGAGAAGAGCCGAAAAACTAAATCAGCCACGGATTCGCACGGATTTTCACCGATAAAAGAGAAGAACATTTGCCCTATCCGGGTTGATCCGTGCAATCCGTGGCTAAGAATTTCATTCACCGTCCCAGCAGCCCCTCCAGCGAAGCCCTAAGCTCGCGATACCGAAACAAATACCCGCTCGCCATCAGCTTCCCCGGCTCCACGCGCTGGCTCCCGAGCAAGAGTTCGTCTCCCATCTCGCCAAACACCAGCTTCGCCGCAAAAGCCGGCATGGGAAAAACCGCCGGACGCCCCAGCACGCTGGCCAGCGTCTTCGCAAACTCTGCGTTCGTCACCGGTTCGGACGCGACCATGTTCACCGGCCCGCGCATCCCATCGTTCTTTAAAATATGCAGGATCCCACCCACAATATCCCGCACATCAATCCAGCTCATCCACTGCCGCCCGTCGCCGGTCCGACCGCCGAGGCCGAGCTTGAAGGGCATGAGCATCGCCCCCAGCGCTCCACCCTTGGGGCTGAGCACGATTCCCGTCCGCAGGTGCGCGGTACGAATGCCAGCCTGCAGCGCGGCCGCGGCCGCTTCCTCCCACTCCCGGCAAACCTCCGCCAGAAATCCTGCGCCCGCCGCGCTTTCCTCCCGCAACACTTCATCCCCGCGGTTGCCGTAGTATCCGATCGCCGACCCGCAAACAAACACCTTAGGCTTCTGCTCGGCCCGCGCCAGCGCCGACGCCAGATTGAACGTCCCCGCTACGCGGCTGTCCCGAATCTTCTTCTTCTTGGCCGCGGTCCATCGTCCAAAAATGCTTTCGCCCGCCAGATGAATCACCGCGTCAAATCCGGAGACCGCCTCCGGCGCGATCGGCACCGCCGGATCCCACGCGATCTGCGCGCTATTGGAAGATCTGCCCGCAGCCTCACCCCGCACCAGCCGTACCACGGACCACCCATCCGCCCGAAGCGACGGGAGCAGCGCCGCCCCAATCGGTCCCGACACTCCGCTGACCAAAACTCTGGAACTCATAACCAACCGGACCCAACTCTACCAGCCGCCCAGCCTTCCCAACAAACTGCAGACGGTTTTGAAACCTTCGTAACGGGTGAAATGCCGGGAGGCTCGATTAAGCTCTCCTCAAGCGGCCGGGAGCCAGCAATTCGATGAGATAGTTGGTAATCTCAAGGTACCGATTCTTCCAACGCGTAACCATTTTCACGCATCCAACCTCGAACGGGTCTGGATGCGAGCGTGGGCAGAAAGCACTTTATTCATGGCCTTGCAATTCAAGTCTGGACTCATCGTACTTGTGTTCGCCTCTCTCGGTTGGACCTCGCTCTGCAGAGGACAGAACGCTCAAGCAACGCCCACTCCCAATCCCGCGCTCGGTAGCATCAGCGGAACCGTCGTCGACCAAAGCGGAGCCGTGATGGCCGGAGCGCAGGTGAAACTTACCATCACCGGCGAAGCCCAATCCGCGGACAGGGAGATAGCGACCGGCGACAACGGGGAATTTTCCTTTGCCAACGTAGCTCCCGGTGCTTTCCAGCTCACAGTTACCGCGGCGGGTTTCACCACGCAAACCTCTTCTGGAACCCTGAATCCCGGAGAAGTTCACCTGGTCCCGCAGATCGCCCTGACGGTCGCCGCCAATGTCACCGACGTGCAGGTGGCACTTTCCCGCATCGAAGTCGGCGAAGCCCAAGTTAAGGACGAAGAGAGGCAGCGCGTGCTCGGCGTTATTCCGAATTTCTACGTCACCTACGACCCCCATCCGGTAGCGCTAACCTCAAAGCAAAAGTTCGAGCTGGCCTGGAAGACGACCATCGATCCCGTCACCTTCGCCATCGTCGGCGGCATCGCGGGAGTTCAGCAGGCAGAAAATACTTTCAGCGGATATGGGCAAGGCGCAGAGGGCTATGCCAAGCGCTACGGCGCGTCCTATGCCGACGTTGCCATCGGCACGTTCATCGGAAGCGCGATCTTGCCCTCGGTCCTGAAACAAGACCCCCGCTATTTCTACAAGGGTTCAGGCAGCATACGATCGCGGGTTCTCTATGCTATTGCCAATTCCGTGGTCTGCAGGGGAGACAACGGACGCTGGCAGCCAAATTACTCGAATATTCTCGGTAACCTAGCCGCCGGCGGCATTTCGAATCTGTACTATCCCGCCCAGAATCGCAACGGAGCGACATTAACCTTCGAAAACGCAGCCATCGGAGTAGGCGCCACAGCCGCCGCTAATCTGGTCGAAGAATTTCTGATGCGAAGGTTGACCCCAAATATCCCGAAACACGATCAGACCACGCCCTAAACCCAGCCCACCTGGGATTACCGTTGCCCCAGCCTAACTCCAACAAGTGAGCGGGGACACAAACCTCGGTGACCGGCCTCACAGAGTTTGCCTTTCGCCAAGGCATAGCCTTCCTCCTTGGAGGACTAGAGGTTTTCCTGAGCCCTGAGTAGGTTGCGGAAGGCTGTCCTTCGCGTCGCCAATCCCCTTCCGGTCCTTCAGTTCGGCAGCTTCTTGTTCTTTGATTTTCGAGCGATAAGGCTTGGCAGTTCCTACCTTTTCATTCCGGGAGAGATTCCATGTTGCATCTCGATACTGGCAACACAGGCTTCATGATTTTATGCACCAGCCTGGTCATGCTGATGACCCCCGGTCTCGCCTTCTTCTACGGCGGCCTGGTAGGACGCAAGAACGTCCTCGCCATCATGATTCAGAGCTTCGTCTCCATGGGCTGGACCACGGTGATCTGGTACCTCTACGGATACTCCTTGTGCTTCAGCGGTGACTGGCACGGCGTCATCGGCAACTTCCACAACGCATTTTTGCGCGGGATCGATCTCAACACTCCATCGCCGAATGCGACCATCCCGGCCTTCGTGTTCATTGCCTATCAGATGATGTTCGCCATCATCACCCCGGCGTTGATCTCCGGCGCCTTCACCAACCGCGTCACCTTCAAAGCCTACATGCTGTTCCTCACCGGCTGGCTGACCTTCGTTTATTTTCCCTTCGTGCACATGGTCTGGGGTGGAGGCTTCCTGCAGCAGTGGGGCGTCAAGGACTTCGCCGGCGGCATTGTGGTGCACAACATCGCAGGCGTTGCAGCCTTGGCTTCCGTGCTGTACGTAGGCCGGCGCCGCACCGCCGATCGCGGCCCGCACAGCATCCCGCTCGTCGCCCTGGGAACCGGCCTCCTCTGGTTCGGCTGGTACGGCTTCAACGCCGGCAGCGAAATGCGCGTGGATTCCGTGACCGCTACCGCATTCCTGAACACCGATGTCGCTGCTTCCTTCGCAGCCATTGCCTGGCTGCTGGTGGCATGGTTTAACGAAAAGAAGCCCAAGTTCCTGGGCTTGCTAACCGGAGCAGTCGCAGGATTGGCCACCATCACTCCGGCGGCCGGCTATGTTTCCCCCACCACCGCAGTCATCATCGGACTAGTAGCCGGAGTAGTTTGCTACTACGCGGTTGAGATGAAGAACAAAATGAATTGGGATGACGCGCTCGATGTTTGGGGAGTCCACGGCGTAGGCGGCTTCCTCGGCATCGTCATGCTGGGCATTTTCGCCAGCAAGGCCTATAACCCAGAGGGAGCGAATGGCCTGCTATACGGCGATCCGGTATTCCTCCTGAAGCAAGTCGTAGCCGTAACCTTCTCCTCGGTTTGGGCCTTCGTATTTACCTATGCCATGCTCCGGATTATCGATGCCTTCACCCCGGTGAAAGTCAGCGAAACCTCGGAAGAGATTGGCCTGGATGAATCCCTCCACGGCGAGCACGCCTACGAAGACGTTTTCGTCGGCGATGACCTGGTGCATGCCGTAAACCAGGCCCACGCAGAGGCACTGGCCAGCAGGAAGTGAGGACTGTATCGATGTGATGTGAAGCGGGCGCTCTCGTCCGCTTCCAGCCACATCGAGAACCGTCAATATCTCCTTACAAGTTTTCCGCGGGACTTAGAATCCCGCCGCTCATGTGGGGACAACCGCCTCGGCTGTCCCAGGAGTGAAGCGACGCCGCACTCCGCTCCATGCCTCAGGGCGGAAGGTCCGACCGGCCTCACACGCCCGCCAACGGCTCCTGGCCTTCGCTAGCCGCCGCCCCGAAGCCACACCGCCCGCGCATCCCTTGCCGGAATTTCTCACGCTCCTCCGGCGTCATGCGTCCCCAGCGCTCCGACATACGTCCGCGAAAGCCCGCGCCGCGGAACCCGCGCCCGCCGATTCGCCCGAAAAGAATCCGGCACAGCGCCAGAATCCCAATCGCCTGCCAGAACGTGATCATCCGCCAGCCAAACAGCGCCGGCAGCAGCCAGTTCCACAAATGCAGCACCAGCTCCCCGCCAATAAAAATAAACAGCGCAATCCCCACAATTGCCGCCGGAACCACGAAATACCATCTTTTTCTCATATTCAGTTCCTCACGCTTTCATAAACTCGTCATACACGCTTCGCAACTGCTCCCGCAGATGCAGCACCGCATACCGTTTGCGCGCCAGCAGCGTATTGACGCTCACGCCGCTCGCAGCCGCCATCTCCTTAAAGCTGCGCCCTTCGATCTCATGCCCCACAAACACCTCGCGCTGCTCCTCGGGCAACTCGTCGAGCGCAAACTCAAGCTCCTCCAAAAGCACACTGCGCGCGAACAGAGCGTCCGGCCCGGCATCGGGCGAAGGCAACAAATCTTCCAACAGCAGCAACTCTCCATCGTCGCCCGCAACAGCCGCATCGCTAAAGCTCTCCGTCTTCTTCTTGCGGAAGAGATCAGTAATGCGGTTGCGCGCCACGCGAAACAGCCAGCCCGTAACGTGCTCAATCGGCATCAGCAGCCGGTTCGCCTCCACCAGTTCATAGAACACGTCCTGTAGAATGTCCTCAGCGTCGCGCGGATCAGCCACACGCCGCCGAATGAAGTTGCCCAGCCGGGACCGCTCCCGCTGAACCACGTCGGAGATCCGCCGGTCCTGTTCGAAGCTCATCCGCTCCAGACTAGCCGCGTCCTTCATCTAGAAATGTAGACGAATGAGGGGGCACAAATATTGTAGGAGGTGGTGAGAGCAGGCGCCCTGTCGCTCAGGCCGGGGCCCATCATCTCGCTGGCAAAACTCTGTCATCCCGACCGAAGCGGAGCGAGAGCGAGCGAAGTGGAGGGACCTGCTGTCTGCCGTTACCAAAATCGACGCCCGTCCCTTAAACCCTAGCCCCGGGTAAGCGCCATGGAGGTGGAACCGAGTCCGGGAGGCACGGCAACCAGCCAAGCTCGCGTGGCGCGGACACTCCTGTCCGCGTCGTTCCACGAGAACGAAAGGCCAAAGCCCCCGAGCCCGTGTCCGATGATGCTTGTCATCCTGAGGCACGCGCCCTTCACGGGCCGAAGGACCGATGCAACTTGCCGACAGCAACGACGGTGCGCGCCCTCGCCCACCCTGTCGACAGCTGAGCGCCGACAACCGCCCTTCGCTCATGTCAGGGAGGCCACTAGAATCTGCCTTGCCCATGTAGAGACAGCCGCCCGAGAGCCTGCCCCGAGCGCAGCCGAGGGGTCCAAGGAGCGAAGCGACGCCCCGGTTGGGCTCACTCGAAACCAAACCTCTGTCATCCCGACCGAAGCGGAGCGAAAGCGAGCGAAGTGGAGGGACCTGCTGTTCCCGTTATCACGGTCGACGCCGTCCTCAAACTCCAGCCCCGAAGGGGCGGCACATGATAGCCCCGGGCGTAAGCCCGGAGGTAAGCGCCGTGGGGATGGAACCGAGTCCCGGAGGGACGGCAGACAATAGCCCGAGCTTGCCGAAGAAACGTAAGACCCGGTTCGACGGTGATCAAACATGTTCGATCCCGACAATACCGTTGTTCGCGCCGCTTGATCCCAGGTGTAACATCTAGGGTGAATCGACAACCTCTAGCCATGCGCGACATCGATATCCGCCGGAAGCTGCGAGAGGATGCACGTCTTCATTTTGGCGAACCGAACACCCGCATAGTTGAGGAACTCGGCCTCTGCCAGGGCATTGCGAGAGTGGATATTGCCATCGTGAACGGAAGCATCCACGGCTATGAGATAAAGAGTGAGCGCGACACCCTCGCAAGGCTTCCCGGTCAAATAGACGTCTACAACCGCGCCTTGGATTTCGTGACCGTCGTCACTGCGCCGTCTCATGTGGATAAAATCAGGGAAATCGTCCCGCCGTGGTGGGGAATTTGGACCGCGGCCCGGGATGACAACGACGGTCCTCAACTGAAAAGCTCGCGAAAGCCCCGCCAAAACCCAGCGGTCGTTCCGTTCGCGCTCGCCCAGCTGCTTTGGCGAGAAGAGGCACTCCAAGCCTTGGAGGACTGCGGCCTCGCAACCGGCCTGCGAAGCAAGCCCCGCGAGCAACTGTGGCGCCGCCTAGCGTCGGACCTGCCCGTAAAAGAGCTCGGAAATATCGTGCGCGACCGCCTTAGGCAGCGCGGCGCAAACTGGCGATCTCCCGCGCCACCAGCGTGAGGTGGTGGTTGGTTCCGACCTTCCGCCATGTAGTCGCATTTCCGGGTCCGGTCATGCCCTCGGCGCAGTCAGAGATGTACCTGTCGCCCCAGCTAAATGCGCTCTCACAATACTCGGGGCGCTTCACCAAAAGTTTGCACAATTCGAAATATTGATCGAAACCATACTGCCGCACGTTTCTCCCCTTGAGCACCAGCCAGTTCTTTGGCGTTGTGTACCTGATGCTCGCGCTCATCCGCATTGTGCGAGGGTCAAGTTCCTTAGTGACCGGATGCGCAATCCCATAGTCCCCGAAAATCAGATCGCGTCGGGGCAGGAGTCCTTGTCGCTTTTGTAGCGTCTTCCAGAGGTCCCATTCACGGCGCGGCAGCGTCGTTATCGCACGTGCATCTACGTCGCTCAGGTCCTCCGGGAAGGAAGCTGCTACGAGAACTATCCGGCGCCATTTCTGTTTATTGGGTATCATCGAGAACAGAGAACGAGCTACCAACAAAGCCCGCCCCGTATCCGGTCCCAAATCCTCTAAGTCAAGCACCAGGTCAACTGACGTGATGTCAGCCCCGCCAAGCCCGCCCAACAGGCGACCGACTTCAGCCTCAAGATCAACGTCCTCCTCAAAATCCGCGACAACCAATCGAACGCAGGCGCCATCTCTGGCCGAAGCCGAATAACCACCGGCAGCCGACAAATAGCCCGCCGATTTCCTACGCGAAACGACAGGGATAGCCTTCACGCCTCGGTCCGCGCAATCGGACAGCACCGCTTCAAGAGCAACTCGACCGTCGCCCAAGCGTTCCTCGTCTTCGGACCACGGCAGGTCAAGGTACAACGGCCTGTCATGCCAACACTTCCGCAATCGGTCCGCAATTCCACTCACGTGCTGGTCAAGGCTCTTAGCCGATCCCTCACTCGCGTAGTCGTACGGAACATCCGGAATCTCGATCAGGGGCATCAAGCGGCCTCGGACGTCGCTCGTGAGCGCCTCTAGGGCCCCGTATTCGCCCTCCTTGCCCTTCAGCACCGGAACGTAAATGGGTTCTGTCGCCATAACTCCTCAGCCCTGCGGGTCCAATTCCAACTTAAGATTGGTCGAGCGCGATGCGCCAGTCAAATCCGGGAACAGGGACAAGTGATTGATGTTCATCCGGTTGAGCGTCCCAAGACAACCAAGCCGAGCGGTATCTGGAATCTTTATTCGCAGAAGAACCGCCGCCCGCGAACCCTCGAAGGCCCTCGCCACCCACTGCTCGACAGGTACCAAAATTGGAGCCTTTGTGAAAAGACCGCTCTGGCTGACCAAACGTTGGTTCTCATCAGACATCGGCTCCACAAACTCGATCGCGGCGCCCCGCCTTTCCTCAGGTGATCCTCCAAGGGCTCTGCGTCTCCGCTCCACAGCGAGGCGGTCAAGCCCGTAAACAACTCTGTGCCTCGTTTGCTCCGATCCGACCTCCTCAAATGCAAAGTACGCAGCCGCAAACGGCGATCGCGTCCAGTCTACCAGCGGCGTCGCAAGCCCGAAGTGCTGACCCAGCGCCCACCACTCATTCGCGTCCGCCTCCAAGTCAAGCTTGCGCGGGTTAGTGCCGCGCCGCCCACGAGCCGCATAAGCAAAGGATTTCAAATGCTCTGCTGACAGCTGTTCAAGTACTTTGGGGCCGGCGGAGAGGAAATTGAGCTTCTGGAGCAGCCGATCGAGCGACGAACTGATACTCCAGTCCGATCTGCGTTGCCCGCGCCAGATATACGCGTGCCTCGATTTGATCGAGGCGTGAAAGACTTCAGTCTCTAAGAACGGAAAAAAACTTGACCAAGAGGACAGGTCGTATGTCATCACGCCGTCAGATGACTCTTTCTTTATGAGCTTCCATTCGGACACGCTCGCCGATTTGGTTCTTACGACCACCACTGTTCCTTCCGAGAGCCTCACGCCTAAATCACGGATAGGACTATACCCGAATCTTCCAGCATCCAAGAACCGAGCTGCGGTCCCCCAAGTTTCTGTACAGGGATTCGTCCCAAATTAGCACTTCAGGGGTACAACTGCCAGCCTCGAGCGCCACTTTTCCTCGCTTTCCCTTCGCCCCTCGATTTCTCTGCCGATATATCGGCACCCGCCTAAACCCAACCACCCCAACCACCTGCAGCCAGCCAACTATAGCTTTAAGGTGGTTTTCCGAGATTTCCGAATTATCCACAGTGTTCCGGGAAAACTGCTCTTATGTTCCGACTGGAACGTTCACGCGATGTTCCGGCAGGAACGCGCGAGCTATAATCGTACATGGCGAGCTTGCGCCAACAGATCGCGACCACCGCTCTTACCCTCACCAAGTTCCGCGACCTCATGAAGCGGATCGAGGAGAACCGTCCCCAGGACGACCTCTCCATCGTCAAGAAAGCCTACGACTACTCCCTGAAATATCACGAAGGCCAGATGCGCGCCTCGGGCGAGCCCTACCTGGTTCACCCGTTAGAAGTGGCGCTGGTGCTGGCCGAAATGAAAATGGACCCAGTCGCCATCGCCGCCGGCCTGCTCCACGACTCAGTCGAAGACACCTCGGTCACCATCGTCGACATCCGCAAGGAATTCGGCGAGCAAGTCGCGCACATCGTCGAAGGCGTAACCAAGATCAGCAAAATAGATTTCGCCACGCGCGAAGAAGCGCAAGCCGAAAACCTGCGCAAGATGATGCTCGCCATGGTCGACGACATCCGCGTGGTGCTCATCAAGCTCGCCGACCGCCTGCACAACATGCGCACCCTCGAGCACCTCCAGCCCGATCGTCAGACCAAGATCGCGCAGGAGACGCTCGAGATCTATGCCCCCATCGCCCACCGCCTCGGCATGGGAAAGATTCGCGGCGAGCTGGAAGACCTCGGCTTCCGCTTCCTCGATCCCGCGGGCTACGAGCAGGTAGAAAAAGCTGTCAACGCGCGCCGCAAACAAGGCGAAGCGTTCCTCGCCAAGATGCAGACGATCATCACCGACAAGCTGAAAGAGGCAGGCATCCAGGCCAAGGTGGAGAGCCGCATCAAGCGCCTGTTCTCGATCCACAAGAAGTTGCAGCGCCAGCGCATTTCGGTTGAGCAGGTCTACGACCTGTTTGCCATGCGCATCATCACACGCTCCCTGCAGGATTGTTACGCAGTGCTCGGCATCATCCATAACATCTGGCGGCCTGTGCCGGGGCGCATCAAGGACTTCATCGCCATGCCCCGGCCGAATTTTTATCAGTCGCTGCACACTTCAGTCATCACAGAAGATGGAACGCCTTTCGAAATCCAGATTCGCACCGAAGAGATGCACAAGATGGCGGAGGAAGGCATCGCGGCGCACTGGAAATATAAAGACGGTCCGGTGTCGGCGCAGGATGAGCAGCGGCTGGCGTGGTTGCGGCAGGTGGTCGAGTGGCAGCGCGACGTCAGCGATCCCAACGAATTTCTTTCCGCTCTGAAAGTCGATCTGTATCCCGAAGAGGTTTACACCTTCACACCCAAAGGCAAGGTCGTCGTGCTGCCGCGCGAGGCTACGCCGATCGACTTTGCCTACACCATTCACACCGAAGTTGGACACACTTGCGTCGGCGCCAAAGTGAACGGACGCATGGTGCCGCTGCGCCACAAACTGCATTCGGGTGACATCGTCGAGATCCTTACCCAGGCTGGACACAAGCCGAGCCGCGACTGGCTGGGGCTGGTCAAGTCTTCGCGCTCGCGCAACAAGATCAAGCACTGGCTGAACGTGCACCAGCGCGAACGCTCGATTGAAATTGGCCGCAAGCTGATTGAAAAAGAGGCGCGCAAGTATCGCATCGCGCTTAAAGAGATTAAAGATGATGATCTGCAGAAAGTCGCGGGCGGATATGGGCTGGGCAAAGTGGACGACCTGATGTCCGGCATTGGGTATGGAAAATATTCGGCGCGGCAGGTGCTGGCGCGGCTGCTGCCGGCGGGCGCGACGCCTTCGATGGCAGGCGACATTGAAGCCGAGGGACTCTCGAACCAGCCGGGCGCGATCGCGAGCGTGGTGCGGCGCGTGTTTGGCGATCACAACGCCATCATGGTCAAGGGTCAGGGCGACATGCTGGTTTATCGCGCGCGCTGCTGCAATCCCATACGCGGAGAGAGCATTGTGGGCTACATCACGCGTGGCAAGGGCGTGGCGGTGCACGCAGTGAACTGCCCGAACGTGACCAACCTGATGTACGAACCGGAACGCCGCATCGATGTGGAGTGGGCGCGGGATGAGACGACGCCTACGGCTTATCCGGTGAAGCTTACGGTTTATTGTGATGACCGGTTTGGTATGCTTAAAAGCATTACCAGTGTTATCGGCGATGCTCAGAGTAATATACGAAACATTGGGGCGCGTACCGAGAATAGCCAGGCCAGCGTGGAGATCGTGCTTGATATCTCCGACCTTAAGCACCTGGAGCAGATCATGGCTGGGCTGAGGAAGATTCCCGGGGTGCATGAGGTGCAGAGGCTACAGAAGATTTAAGGGCAGTGGCCAGAGGTCAGGGATCAGTGGCCAGTGGCCGGTGAAGGTCAACATCGGCAGACCTTCGCGAGTTGAAAACGCGTGAGACTGATGCCGTCCCTTCGGGACTCTGTTCCTCTATCGCGCGGCAACCCCGCACTTACGTGCGGGGCTAAGGAATGGCGTCGCTGGCGCGACTCAGGTCGGCTAAGGCCACGGGGCACGAGTTCCTGCAGGTAAACCCTTTGATTTGAACACGTTCATTTTTCCCTTGACAGGACCTAAGGGGAGGCGCATTCTGTATTTGAACATGTTCAATTACGACTTATTCTAAGGAGGGTGCCATGTATATCGTCGGATGCTATGTGAGTTATCTGCTGATCAGCCTAGCGGTTACCATCTGGGTGGCGCGGACGTTGCATAAGAATGGCAGAGTCTTTCTGGTGGATGCCTTTCATGGAAACGCCGAACTGGCCGACTCGGTGAACCATCTGCTGGTCGTGGGTTTTTATCTGATCAACATCGGTTATGTGACGCTGGCGCTCAGGACTTATGGGAATCTGGACACGCTGCGGGCGTCGATCGAGCTGGTGAGCGACAAGATCGGCGTGGTTCTGCTGGTGCTTGGAGGGATGCACTTCTTCAATCTGTTCGTCTTTTCCCGGATGCGCAAGCGCTCAACCAGCGGTGCAAGGCTGGATGTCTCCTATGCTCATCCAGCAAGTACGATTCCGGCGGCTGTCAATCCGGCGACAAGGGCATAACGATGACGCGAATCACCGCAGCCGCCGGCAAGAAGTCCGAAGAGACGCAAGCCCGCATTCTCGAAGCCGCGCTGAACTTGTTCCGCAAGCGCGGCTTTGAGAAGGCCACCATGCGGGATATTGCCAAAGAGTCAGAAGTAGCTTTGGGCGCCGCTTACTACTACTTCGATTCGAAGGACGCGTTGGTGATGGGGTTCTACGAGCGGGCGCAGCGGGATCTCGACCCTTTGCTGGAGGACGCTCTTTTGAAAAGCCAGGGGCTGGAAGAACGTTTGCGGGCGGTGATTGAGGTGAAGTTTCGCTACTTTGCTGCAGACCGAAAATTGATGGGGGCTTTGTCTGCCCACATCGATCCGCAGCATCCGCTGTCGCCGTTCAGCGAGGAGACGCGTGCCATCCGCGAGCACGACATTGCATTTCTCGCAGCTGCCGTAGAGGGCGCGAAGGTGCGGATCCCTGACGACCTGAAGACGCATCTGGCGCGGGTTTTGTGGCTTTATCAGATGGGGCTGCTGCTGTTCTGGGTTTATGACTCTTCGCCGGGGCAGGCGCGAACCCGGCAGTTGTTTCAGAAGAGCCTTTCGATTGTGGTGAACCTGATCAAGTTCTCGAGCTTGCCGCTGATGCGGCCGGTGCGGAAGCTGGCCACGGAACTGCTTGAGATTGTTTATAGCAAAGAGCCGGCGCTGCCTGAGGTGACGCTGTGACTGAAGCACGTCGCATCGTGCTGGCTGGCGGTAGTGGACAGATGGGGACCCTGCTTGCCCGTCATTTCCACGGACGCGGGGATCAAGTTGTTGTCTTCGCCCGTTCGGCTCAGGCTGCCCCCTGGCGAGTGGTGCGGTGGGATGGCTCCAGCCTGGGTGATTGGACGGGCGAACTGGAGCATGCCGATGTGCTGATCAACCTTGCCGGCCGGAGCGTCAATTGCCGGTATACGCCTGAGAACCGGAGAGCGGTTAAGGAATCCCGAGTGCAAAGCACGCTGCTGCTGGGCCGGGCTGTTGCGCAGCTGGGGCATCCGCCCCGCCTGTGGATGAATGCCAGCACCGCCACAATTTACCGGCATGCTCTGGACCGCGCGATGGATGAAGATATGGGTGAGATTGGCGGGAACGAGCGGGATTGTCCGTCCAGTTGGCGCTTCAGCATTGAAGTTGCTACCAGTTGGGAGGAGGCATTTTTCTCGGCGCCTACGCCGCATACGCGAAAGGTCGCGCTGCGCAGTGCGATGACCATGAGCCCCGACCCGGGCGGAATCTTCGCGGAGTTGCTGCGTCTGGTCCGGTTTGGGTTGGGAGGAACGGCGGGCTCAGGAGAGCAATTTGTTTCGTGGATTCACGAAGCGGATTTTATTCGCAGCATCGAGTTCTTGATGGCTCATGAAGAGATCGATGGTCCGGTTAACCTCGCCGCGCCGAACCCGCTGCCTAATCGCGAATTCATGAGGACATTACGACAAGCGTGGGGAGTGCCGCTAGGCCTGCCTGCCCCTAGCCTTCTGCTCGAACTCGGTGCGGTGTTTCTGCGGACGGAAACCGAGCTTATTCTGAAGAGCCGACGGGTTGTTCCGGGGCGACTGCTGCGGGAGGGATTTGAATTTCAGTTCCCTGAATGGCCTGGGGCTGCCAGGGAGCTGGTGGGGCGCTATCGTGACCTCTCAAAACTGCTGCTATAGATGTTGACCTCGCCGCTTGCATCTGCGTTAATTACAGCGGAGGGTTCATGCGCGAAGTTGTTTCTACCAAAGATGCTCCTCAGGCGATTGGGCCTTACTCGCAGGCGATCAAGGCTAATGGATTTGTGTTTACGTCGGGGCAGATTGCGATTGATCCGGCTACGCAGCAAGTTGTGGCGGGGGATGTCGCGGCGCAGACGGATCGAGTGCTGCGCAATCTTTCGGAGATTCTGGAGGCGGCGGGGAGCGGGCTGGGGAAAGTTGTGCGGTCTACCGTGTTTCTGAAGAGCATGGATGACTTTGCCGCCATGAACAAAGTTTACGGGCAGTATTTCAGTTCGGACGCGCCGGCGCGATCGACCGTGGAAGTGGCGCGTCTGCCTAAGGACGTGCTGGTGGAGATTGATGTGGTTGCGCTGGCGTAGGAATCTCGACTGCGCGAGCCTCAGGGGCTAAGGCCCTCGTCTTTCTTATTTCTTAGCTGTTAACGGCACGACTCAAAGTCGTGCCCTTCCCGAGCGCAGGCGTGGTGAGTTCACGGTGAAACTGGCAGGGGAGCGGGAAACCTATGTGCGGCTCTCGGCTTCCTATAGTTAAATGATCTTAAAGGAGAGACCAGAATGATCAAGTACGTTGCGGGGGTTGCCGTCATGCTGGGGCTGACGGCCATGTTTGTGCTGGCGCAGAGTGCGGCGCGGAAACCCAACACCAGCGCGCCTACCAAGGTTACGGGCGACGGGGTGAAGACGGACTCGGGGCTGGTCTATTGGGACATCCGGGTGGGGAACGGGGCAGAGGCGAAAGAAGGCAGCCATGTGCGGGTGCACTATACGGGCTGGCTTACGAACGGGAAGAAATTCGACAGTTCGGTGGATGCGGGGAAGCCTTTCGATTTCACCATTGGCAATGGCGAGGTCATCAAGGGATGGGAAGAGGGAGTTTCCGGAATGAAGGTGGGCGGCAAGCGGCAGTTGCGCATTCCCCCGGCGCTGGCTTACGGGGCGGCGGGTTATCCGGGAGCCATTCCGCCGAATGCTACGCTGATCTTTGACATACAGTTGCTGAACGTGGAGTAGCGAGATTTTACCGCCGAGCACACGCTGAGCGCGCCGAGTGCACTGCTTGCGTCGTTGTTGATGGAAAGGGAATCGAGCAGCGCTCGATGGACAGCCGAGGGCGGCTGTCCCCGCATATATATTTTGGAAAGTGCGCGACTGCTTGAACCGCTCTACGCCTTGACCACTTTGCCGCTGCGCAGGCAGGAGGTGCAGACGCGGATGCGCTTGGTGGCCTTGCCTACGCGGGCGTGCACCGGGCGCAGATTGACGTTCCAGCGCCGCTTGGTGACGTTATGGGCGTGGCTGATGCGGTTTCCGAATTGCGGCTTCTTGCCGCAGATATCACATTGTTGTGCCATGACTGCTGTAGATCCTTTCAGAGGCCTTGACGGAAACTTCTATTCTACCGGATTCAGGGGCTGGGGACAATTCCGCCTCGGCTACTGGCTCAGTTTGAAAGGGGCGGCAGTCTGCGCGCGGGAGATCCCTCGTCCCGCTGGTGAAAACGCGGGACTCCGGGATGACGCCGTTGGGCGCGTGCCCGCCTATTTTGCCGTATGCGATACTTGAGCTATGCAGTCCCCGCTTCAGGCGCCGAGCGCGGCTACCGATCCCAAGTCGGTTAAGGTGAACCTTACTACCGGCACGGGTGTGGACATCGAGTGGGCCGACGGGCATGTTTCGCACTATGGGTTCGTATATCTGCGCGACGCTTGCCCTTGCGCGATGTGCAACGAAGAGCGCGACAAGGCTCGGCGGAGGCCGGGTGAGCCAGCAAAACCTGCGCCGGGCGCGCTGCCTATGTTCAAGCCTGCTGCCAAGCCCGTTTCCGCCGAAGCGATGGGGAAATACGCGATCCGCTTCAAGTGGAATGATGATCACGACCTCGGGATTTACTCGTGGAGGCTGCTGCGCGAGATTTGTCCGTGTGAGGAGTGCAAGGCGGCGCTGGCGGGAGCTGAGTAAGGACCGGGCGCGCTTCCATGCTAGAAGGCAAATTCAGCAGAACGGCGCGGCGGGTGGCGATTCGCCGGGCGGCGCATCAGTTGCTGGACCATCCTAGAGTGCTTGACGATCCTTTGGCGCTGCGGATTATTGGGGCTGAAGCGGCCGAAGAGCTGCGATCGAATCCCAAAGAGCACCACGCTTTTTCGCGGGCGTTTCGGGCGTTTATGGCGGCGCGCAGCCGCTATGCCGAGGACGAGTTGGCTTGCGCCGTGGCGCGCGGCGTGAGGCAGTACGTGGTTCTCGGTGCCGGACTTGACACGTTTGCTTATCGCAATCCGCATGCGGGGTTGCGGGTGTTTGAGGTGGATCATCCAGCGACGCAGGCCTGGAAGCGCGAGCGGTTGCAGGAGGCGGGCATTTCGGTTCCGGCGGCTTTGACTTTCGTCCCTATTGACTTCGAACGGCAAACGCTGGCGGAGGGGCTTCGGCTGGCGGGATTTGATTTGAGCGCGTCGGCGTTTTTCTCCTGGCTGGGTGTGACGCCTTATCTCACGCGTGACGCCTGCATGACTACGTTGAGCTTTGTTGCGAAAATGCCTGCGGGTAGCGGAGTGGTATTTGATTTTGCGGTGGATCCGGCGCTGCTGAATGCGGGGCAGAGACAGGCTCTGGATGCGTTATCGGAACGGGTGGCGCGGTATGGAGAGCCGTTTCAATTGTTCTTTGATCCCGAGAGACTGCGGGAGGAGCTGAAGGGGATGGGATTTCAGCGCACCGAGTTCTTGCAGGGCAAGGAACTTAACGCGCGGTATTTCAAAGATCGCGACGATGGGTTGCTGGTGCGCGGAGGGTTGGGGCATTTGATGGGAGCTTGGGTGTGACGGGTAATGTGTGTGTCGTGGCCGGACATTCGCAAATCCTGAATCCCCTGTAAAATCTAGTTATCAGCTCCGGAGCCACTTCCGCATTGTCTTTTCTCGATCAACTTAATCCGCAGCAGCGCGAGGCCGTCGAAACTACCGAGGGGCCGGTGCTGATCCTTGCCGGCGCGGGGAGCGGGAAGACGCGCGTCATCACCTATCGCATCGCCTACCTGATCGAGCACATGGGAGTGATGCCGGAATCGATTCTGGCGATGACCTTCACCAACAAGGCCGCCTCCGAGATGAGCGAGCGCGTGGAGAAGCTTGTTGGCGGGCTCAGCGTCGCGAAGCCTGTGATCTCGACGTTTCATTCTTTCTGCGTGCGCGTGCTGCGCCGCGATATTGATGCTTTGCAGATTCCTTCGGCTACGCCCGGGCAGCCGCCTATCGGCCATACGAAGAAGTTTGTGATCTACGATGAGAGTGACCAGCAAGCGGTGGTTAAGTCTGTCATGAAGCGGCTTGGACTTGATGACAAGCAACTCACACCGCGCACCGTGCTCTCGCGTATCTCATGGGCGAAGAATCACATGCTTGATCCGCAGGAGCTTTACCTGCAGTCGGCCGATCCGAAGACTGAGAAGATCGCGCATCTGTTCGAGGAGTACCGCAAGGAGCTGCGCAAGGCCAACGCTCTGGATTTCGACGATCTGTTGCTTGAGGCGACGCGCCTGCTGAAGACCGCTGCGCCAGTGCGGGAATATTACAACCGGCGCTTTCAGTATCTGCTGATTGACGAATATCAGGATACAAATCGCCCGCAGTACGAACTGATGCGCATGCTGGCCGGAACGCGGCACAACGTCTGTGCCGTCGGCGATGAGGATCAGTCGATTTACTCATGGCGTGGGGCCGACATTCGCAACATTCTGGAGTTTGAGAAAGATTTCCCTGAGGCGAAGATCATTCGCCTGGAACAGAATTACCGCTCCACGCAGAACATTCTTGAGGCGGCGTCGTCGGTGGTGGCGAATAATATCCGGCGCAAGGGCAAGAATCTTTGGACTTCGCGGCAGGGTGGTACGAAGATTGGCTACTACGAGGCTCCGGACGGCGAGAATGAAGCGCTCTTTGCTGCGGACCACATTGCGAAATATCTGCGCGAGGCCGGTCGCGCGGAAACTTCGCGGGGCGAAACACCGCGCGCGGCGGTGCTCTACCGCACGAATTCTCAATCACGCCTGTTTGAAGAAGCCATGCGGCGCTATGGCCTGAAGTATCACGTGGTGGGAGGGTTTTCGTTTTACGAGCGGGCTGAGATCAAAGACATGATCTCGTATCTGAAGGTCATTCAGAATCCGGATGATTCGATTTCGCTGCTGCGCGTGATCAACACCCCGACGCGAGGCATCGGCAAAGGGACTATCGAGACGCTCGAACGCCTTGCCTTGGAAACCGGTTTGTCGCTGTGGGGTGCTGTCGGGGAAGCTATTCGACGGCAGTTGCTGCCAGCGCGCGCGCTGGCGGCGCTGAGGAACTTTCAGCATCTGATTGTGGACGCGCAGGCGATGTTGGCAGGAACGTTTGTCGAGCGGTTGGAAGAGAGTGCCGGAACGGAGAATGTGGAGCGGGCAACCGCAGCCGTTGAGATGGAATCAGATCCGATCTCCGAGGACGACGCGGCCGCCTTCGACCCCGGGGAATTCGAGAACACAGCGTTCGACTTCGGTGGAGCTTATTCGGGAGATGAGCGTGCCTCCGACAGTAGCGCCGGCATCCCGCCGGCTGTCGTGCCGGAAGGAGAGTCGGCATCCGAGGCGTCGCTGCCGGGCCAGCAGGATGCTGGCGCTACAACTGCCGACCTGCTCAAGTTCCTGATCGACCGCACCGGCTACATTAAGCTGCTCGAAGAGGAGGACACGCCGGAGGCGTTTTCCCGCATTGAAAACCTGCGCGAGTTGGTCAACGCTGCCATGGATTCGCGCGACCGCGGCGAATCGCTTGATCAGTTTCTCGATCATGCGGCTCTCATCAGCGATGCCGACGATTACGACGAGCGTTCGCAGATCACGCTAATGAGCCTGCACGCCGCCAAGGGCCTGGAATTTCCGCTGGTCTTTCTCAGCGGCCTTGAAGAGGGCTTGTTCCCGCACTCGCGCACCATGCTGCAGCCCGATGACGTGGAAGAGGAGCGGCGTCTGTGCTACGTCGGGATGACGCGCGCCATGGATCAGCTCATACTGACCCGCGCGGTTTATCGACGGAGATACGGTACCGATCTGCCGGAAGCCAGCGTGCCGTCGCGTTTTCTCGAAGAAGTGCCTGCGCCGTTGATTGAAGAGCTAGGCCGGCGCGGAAGCACGGCTCGTGTGGCGACGGGCACTTTTGCCCGTCCGGGCGGTAGAAGCACCGCGGTTTACGACGGGGAAGCGCACTACTCCTATGAAGACGAAGACCAAAGTGCGAGCTGGAAAAGCGGCCGGGACGTACCGGCGATCCGGCAGAAAACCACGGCTCCGGCCAAGCCCTACAACTCCATCGAGAACATTGCTGAGTTTTTTGCCTCGCGAGGGAAGAAATTCAGCGTGCCGAAAACGCGGGTTGAGGAGCCTACTGGTAAGCGCGGATTCCGACCCGGGCAGAAGGTGCGGCATCCGAAATATGGCGAGGGCACGGTCTACCAGCGAGAAGGAGAAGGCGAAGAAGCCAAGATTACGGTACAATTCCCTCGCTTCGGATTGAAGAAGCTGGTGGAGAAGTATGCGCAACTAGAACGGGCGTGAGAGCCACCTGGCAACTTGTAGTCGTTACGAAATTGTCCTGTTAATAGCGCGACAAAATTAAGGATTCGAGAAGGCAATCATGGCAAATACAGCGACCCTGACCAAAGAAGAACGCAAGAAAGCGAAACGCGCCTCACGGAAGAAGACAAAAGCGGAAAAACCGAAGAAGCCCCGCGATTACGCGCGCGGATCGAAGAAGCGCAAGGTGAAGAAGTTGGCGCGCGGCCAGTCGAAGCGGTAAGCCGACGCCTCGGAATTACGGGCATGGGCCGGTTCGCCCATGCCCGACTCCCGCTGTGAGGAGACAACAACCTCTTGTCACCGTCATCTCCGGAACCAACCGGCACCGTGCCCACTCCGAGCGTTCGAACCAGCGACAACCAGCTTTTCTGCTGCAAGTCGATCGACAAGCTGATCGAGGACTCTGAGGCCCCAGGTCAACGGCTTCAAAAAACCCTTGGGCCGTGGTCGCTGACCGCGCTGGGCATCGGCGCGATCATCGGCTCGGGAATTTTCATCCTTACGGGAACCGCGGCCGCGGGCGAATATTTCCAGGCTCCATCCATTCTGCATGCGCAGGCACTCGACGTAATCATCAATCTACTGCGCACGGGCAGCACGGCGGGAGCGCTTATGCATGGACGTCCGCCGGCCGGGCCATCGATTGCGATTTCGTTTTTCCTGGTCGCGATCGCCTGCAGTTTCGCCGGATTGTGCTACGCCGAACTGGCCTCGATGATTCCCATCGCCGGCAGCGCGTACACGTACTCCTACGCAACGCTCGGCGAAATTTTTGCCTGGATCATCGGCTGGGATCTCATCCTCGAATACGCAGTCTCGAACGTCGCCGTCGCGGTTGGCTTTGCCGGGTACACGAAAGCGCAACTCGCGGTATTCGGCCTAAACTTGCCCGAAAAATTTGCCAGTCCGGTCTGGGCCAGCGGGCAATGGACGGGCGCCTATTTCAATCTGCCCGGCTTCCTCATCGTTTTCCTTCTCACACTGCTGCTGGTGCGCGGAGTAAAGGAGTCGGCGGAGACCAACAACGTCATGGTCGCAGTGAAGATCGGCGCCATCGTGACCTTCCTGGTGGTCGGTGGAATGCTGGTGAGGCCCGCGAACTGGCATCCCTTCGCGCCTTCGGGCTTCGCCGGAATCGTTACCGGAGGGGCCATCGTTTTCTTTACCTACATCGGATTCGATTCGGTCTCGACCGCCGCCGAGGAATCGCGCAATCCACAAAAAGATTTGCCCTTCGGCATCATCATGTCGCTGGTGGTTTGTACTGTGCTTTATGTCGGCGTGGCCATCGTCCTGCTCGGCATGATGAAGTACACCACCTTCGTATCTGGTGAGGCCGCTGAAGCGCCGGTGGCCTACGCGATGAAGTATCTCGGGGTGCACCCGCTGTTCCGCTCGGTCATCGTGATCGGCGCGCTGACGGGCATGATTTCTTCTCTGCTCGTGTTTCAGTACGGGCAGGCACGCATCTGGTACGCCATGTCGCGCGACGGCTTGCTGCCGAAGCTGTTTTCCGCGGTACACCCGAAATTTAAGACGCCATACTGGTCCACATGGATTGCCTGTTTCGCCGTAGGGATTCCCGCCGGCCTCGTGGATATTGGAGATGCCGCCGACCTTGCCAACATTGGGACGCTGTTTGCCTTTGTTCTGGTTTCGCTGGGAGTGATCATCCTGCGCCGTAGGCAGCCAGATCGCAAGCGCGCGTTCCGGGTCCCGTTTGTGCCGTGGTTCCCGCTAATCTCAATTCTCTTGTGCGGCGGCCTTATGTTCGGACTCACTGTGATCACCTGGCTGCGTTTCGTGATCTGGCTTGGCCTTGGGCTGCTGATTTACTGCTTCTATAGCCGGCATCGGAGCGAGTTCGCGAGGAAGTAGCGATTTTCCTGGCCTCGCAAATATTTAAACAAGACTCTACAATTAAGAAGTGACTTCCTCCGCACTCGATCGGCTGCCGAACAGTTTTCTGCGTCTCTTGCCCAAGGCTGAATTGCATCTGCACCTCGAGGGTGCGATCGAGCCGGCTACGCTGCTTGAACTGCGGCAGCGACGTGGCGAACGTGCCACCCGGGCTGAAGTCGATGCGCTCTACCGCTATGAAGATTTTCCCGGCTTTCTGCTTGCCTTCAAAAACATCACCGAGCACCTGCGAACTGCCGACGACTACGAACTGATCACCTACCGCCTGATGCAGCGCCTGAAAGAAGAGAATGTGCTGCACGCCGAGGTCTACGTTTCAGTCGGAGTCTGCCTGTGGCGAAAGCAGGATTTCGCTGCCATCTTCGAAGGTTTGGATCGCGGCCGTGCGCGCGGTGCGCGCGATTTCGGTGTCTCGCTGCTCTGGATCTTCGATGCTGTCCGGCAGTTCGGCGCTGACGCTGCGCAGAAAGTCTTCGAGCTGGCCGTGCGCTACCATGACCGGGATGTTGTCGGCATCGGCATTGGCGGCGACGAGCAGAAAGCTCCGCCTGAGCTTTTCCGTGACGCCTATGCCTGGTCAGCGGACCACGGCCTGCGGCTTACCGCGCACGCGGGCGAGACTGGGCCGCCGGAATCTGTCTGGGGGGCGCTCAATCTGCGCGTCGAGCGGATCGGGCACGGGCTGACTGCCTTTCATGATCCCGATCTCGTCGAAGAGCTTGCGCAGCGGCAGGTTCCGGTCGAGATTTGCCTCACCAGCAACTTTCGGACTGGTCTTTGCCCCAACCTGGCTGATCATCCGGTGAAGAATTATTTCGACCATGGCGTGATGATCACGCTCAACAGCGATGATCCGGCCATGTTCGGCACGACGCTGGCGCGCGAATATCAACTTGCGCAGCAAACCTTCGGATTCACCGACGAGCACCTGCGCGAGTTGGCGCGTAATTCGTTTGAGGCGTCGTTCCTGCCGGCGGAAAAGAAGCTGGAGTTCCTAAACTTGTTTGACGCCGCTGCCGCGAGATAAGCATTTCAGGATAAGCATGGCGGTCAAGACCATTCTGCAACTCGGCGACCCGCGGCTGCGGGAGATCGCATTGCCGGTTGAGGATCCCTCTGCTCCCAAGATTGCCGCGCTGGTCGACGACCTCGCCGATACGCTCGCATACTGGCGCGCGACTACCGGTTACGGCAGGGGCATTGCCGCGCCGCAACTCGGCGAGCGGTTGCGCGTCATCTTCCTGCAGCTGCCGGAAGAGAAGCCGTGGCCATTGGTTAACCCAGAAATCCTTGAACGCAGCGAGGAGAAGATCGTCGTCTGGGACGCCTGCCTCAGCTTCCTCTCGATCTTCATGCAGGTTGAACGGCATCGCGAGATCACGGTGCGTTATCAAGATTCGTATGGGGAGAGCCACGAATTCCGCGCCGGAGATGATTGCAATCTTTCCGAACTGCTGCAGCACGAAATCGACCACCTCGATGGCATTCTGGCGGTCGACCGCATCATCGATATGAAGACGCTTTGTAGCCGCGAAGAATTCGAAAAACGATATCGGCAGAGCAGCCCGTACGCCGTTGCTCCAGCTACAATCGAAAGCTCAGCGTTCGCATCTGAATAAACTGGTACCGGCAGCGCCAACTGAATGCCCCTCCACATGCCTCTCCACATCGGCATCGTCGCTTGCAGCACGGAGGGAGCTGCGCTCTGTTACCGCGCCATCTCGCTCGAAGGCTCGCAATTGCTCGGCCGTCACGATCATCCCGAAGTCTCGCTACACTCCTACTCTCTGGCGAACTATATGCAGCGCATATCCGCAAACGATTGGGCGGGTGTGGCGGAACTTATGCTCTGCTCCGCTGATAAGCTGGCTCGGGCTGGGGCGGATTTCTTAATTTGTCCCGACAACACGATTCACCAGGTCTTCGACCTGGTCGAGCACCGCTCGCCGCGGCCCTGGCTGCACATCGCAAAAGAAGTTGCGAAAGAAGCCCAGCGCCGGCAGTTCAGGCGCCTTGGTGTGCTGGGAACGCGCTATTTGATGGAAGGCCCGGTCTACCCCGAAGTTTTGAAGACTTCCGGCATTGAGTACCGCGTCCCGGGAGCCGAGCAGCGTGAGCACCTCGACCGGATTATCTTTGACGAATTGGTCAATGCTCAATTCCTGCCGCGCTCGCTGGCGTATTACGTGGAAGTGATCCGGTCGTTTAAGGACGAGGGCTGCGATGCGGTCGTGCTGGGCTGCACGGAAATTCCGCTACTGGTCGCGCCAGAGTCTTCGCCGCTGCCAACGCTTGATTCGACGCGCCTGCTGGCAAAGGCCGCGGTGCGCAAGGCTGTGGAAGGCTAGGGAGAATCTTGCCGAGGATTGGGACCACGCACTACCGATTGAATCTCACTGTCTGAGGATAATGATGACTTCTGAGGTATGGCAGACGCCGAATAATACCTGGCCCTGGCCAGACGCACTGGACGCGTTGATTGCCGCGCCCGGCCATCACATCCTCCTGCTGGAAAACGAACGGGTGCGAGTTGTGCGTACGCTCATTCTGCCGGGGCAGATCGTACCGGTGCACACTCATCGCTCGCCCGGAGTGCTGTTCATCACGGCGTGGAGCGATCTCGTGCGGCGCGACCCCGAGGGCAATGTAATGCTCGATACGCGGCAACTCGCTGACAAACCCGCTTCCAACGTGCCGCTCTGGCAGGAACCGCTGACTCCGCATACGGTGGAGAACGTCGGCGGTGGGGAGTTCAACGCGGTGCAGGTGGAGATGAAGGACGCTTCCGGATGAGCTGTTCCAAAATATTGAGCAGGAGCCCGTCGCGCTGCCAGTTTCAACCCGCAGTGCCACGAGCGCCGTTCGCCCCGCCAAATTCTCCAAACAATGCTGACAAGCCTGCGCTTATCCTGCATCCATGATGTAATAAGACATTCTTCAATCTATGCCCTCTGCGCTCACAACCCTGCGCCGCCGCGTCAAGGCGATCCACCGCAACTTGCGTGGAGCTTCCATGGCTGCGCGTGCTCTTGCCTCGACCGATCATCCTTTGTTGGCGCATATCATTCCGGTGCGGCGCTGCAACTTGGCGTGTACCTACTGCAACGAGTTCGACGATTTTTCGAAACCGGTGCCGACGGAAGAAATGTTTCGCCGCATCGATAAGCTGGGTGCTCTGGGAACGGCGGTGGTCACGATTTCCGGCGGCGAGCCGCTGCTGCATCCCGAACTCGATGACGTGATTCGCCGCATCCGCGCGAACGGCATTATTGCTGGACTGATCACCAACGGATATTTTCTGGTAGCGGAACGCATTCAGCGTTTGAACCGCGCCGGCCTGGAGTGGCTGCAGATCTCCATCGACAACGTGAATCCCGACGAAGTATCCAAGAAAAGTCTGAAGGTGCTCGATAAGAAACTGCAACTGCTGGCCGAACACGCGGAGTTTCACGTGAACATCAACTCGGTCGTGGGCGGCGGCATTTCGAATCCGCAGGACGCGCTGACCATTGGCAAACGCGCCATCGAACTGGGTTTCAGCTCGACCATCGGCATAATTCACGATGGCAGCGGGCAATTGCAGCCGCTGGGCGGAGAAGAGCGCCGCATTTATCACGAGATGAAGGCGATGGAGAAGCGCAGCTTCACCCGCATCAACGCTTTCCAGGACAACATTGCGCAAGGTTTGCCGAATGAATGGCGCTGCCGCGCGGGCGCGCGTTATCTCTACATCTGCGAAGACGGGCTGGTGCATTACTGTTCGCAGCAGCGCGGTTATCCCGGAGTGCCGCTGGCAACCTACACGCGCGACGATATGCGCCGCGAATACCTTACAGAAAAAGGCTGCGCTCCGCACTGCACGGTTTCGTGCGTGCATCAGGTGTCGATCTTCGACGGATGGCGCGCGCCCCAGCATCCCGCGCAGAACGTGTCTTCACAGGAGACGGAACTCATCCAGATCGGGCATTAGCGCGCCTTACAAGTTTTATTCTTACAAGTTCTATTTCTTCGGCTGCGCACTCGGCGGCAAAACTCCGTTCAGGCGTAAATACATGGCGGCTGTGGCGTAATGGTCGGACCATCCGCCTGCCAGGATCAGATCTGCCAACGCGCGGGGACCTTGGTGTCCACCGAAGAGTTCAATGCTGTCGCCCAGCTTGGAGTCGTCCATCTTGCCAAGCGCCTCGCCACAAAAGTCGTACGAAGCTGTGGCCGCGGCGAGCAGCTTGTCTTTGGAATCGCTTTCCTTGACTTCCTCGACTTTGGGTGCGGCGATATCGGCCGCTTTGGCGCAGAAGCCGTTGTTGAAGCCAACGATGTGGACGACCAGATGCGCGAAGCTCATCTGATCGGGGGTGGGCTTGTAGCTGAATTTATCGGCGGGCATGGCGGAAATGGCGCCGAGGGTATTGGTTCGCGAGCGTGCAAGCAATCCTCGCAGACCAACTGTCACCGGATCCTTCACAGGCGCGGCAGCGGGCGCAGACGCTGGCGGCATAGTTTGGGCCGCTGATGCGAAGCAAGCCGCAAGAAACAGGACGATGGGAATCGATTTCACGGGAGGGCCTCCTTAGGCGTCCCTAAGCATAAACCAGCGGAGGCTGAGTCGTCACTCCGCCTCATATCCCTACGAAAATATTGCCGCGAATGTCAACGTGATCACGAGCCACCACCCGATCACGATAGCGAACGAAGTGGCCATCTTCACCTTGCCGGTGGTGGCAAATCCGATCGCGGTCAGAGCCAACGTCCAGAGCAGGAAAATATCCAGCTGCGATGCTATGAAGTACCAGAACGGACTGTCGGCTGCATTCATGAAGTATCCCGGGTTGGATGCAACCGGGTTGTTGAGAGTGAATCCGTCGGCGCTCACGCCGGCGAGAACGGAAACGATGCCCAACAAATGCCTAAGCACCATCGGCAGTCCTGCGTAGGCCACTACCGCCAGCGACTGGCTGTACGAAATATTGGCGTTGGCTCCGAACTTGAACGTGGCGAACTGCAGTCCCGACATGACCAGCCAAATCAACAGAGTGAACAATGGAATGGCAATGTAATAGGCGATCCCGGTGATTTTCACTTGCTGCTGGCGCTGTTCGGGAGTCGCCTGTTCGTATCGTGCCTCGGCCTTGGGCCGCGCGCGCAGATCATTCTCCATCATCCTCTGCACGCCGATCTTCTGCCCCGCAACGTAAACTAAACCCCAGCCCATGAGGGTCATCAGCAGAAAGGGCAACCACCACTGTGCGCTTCGGCGCACGTCGGTGAATGTTT
The DNA here is from genome assembly GCA_049673585.1 of Candidatus Sulfotelmatobacter sp. Classification (GTDB taxonomy): domain Bacteria; phylum Acidobacteriota; class Terriglobia; order Terriglobales; family Acidobacteriaceae; genus Sulfotelmatobacter. The sequence goes on from JBATXV010000018.1 coordinate 169,193, forward strand.
TCGTCGGAGCAACGAAGGTATCGATGATGCGCGCGCCGTGGGAAAGTGCAGCGGGCCCGGACGCTGGAGCGGATGCGGGCACCGATGGGAGCGGAGCAGCAGCCATGGTCTAGCCTCTTGCTAAATTCCAAGGAATTCTATCCGGAAGCACGCCGGCAGACAAGCGAGGGCCTGCGGCACACGTTTAAGATGAACCCATGCAGAATGTGACGCCGGTCGCGATCGCCGCGCTGGCGCTGGAGTTGGCTCCGGCGGTTTTGTTCGGCTTTGCCGCGGAGCGCGTGGCGCGCGCTGTGGGACGCTGGCCCGTGGCTCTCCGCGTGGTTGTTCCGGCGTTGCTGGTCGCGCCCTACGCGATGGTTTCAATTTCCGCGCACATGTTCCGCTGGGGATGGTTCGCGCTGTATGCGGCCCTACCCGTGGTGATTGCGTGGTTGCTGCTGCGCGCCGCAGTGGCGGACCCCGCAACTGCCGATAGGGAGCAGCGTGGTAACTGGCGCGACGCGCTGATCCTGCTCGTCCTGGGACTTGCCGTCGACCTGCGCTGGTTTGACCGCGCCTGGCCCAGCGGGCTGCGAGCCTTGAACGAACTGTTTCTGGTGGATGCGGGCTTGTACGGATTCCTCGCGATCCGGCAACTGAGCGGTGTTGGGTTCGACTTCCATCTGAGATGGAGCGACTGGAAAACTGGCCTGCGGGAACTCGTCTTCTTCACTCCCTTCGTGCTAGTGCTCGGGTTGGCGCTGGGCTTTATCCATCCGCATCGAAGCCTGCCGGGAACTGGCAGCGCGCTCCTGCGCTGGATAGCGATATTTCTCTTCACCGCCGTGCCTGAAGAACTCTTCTTTCGCGCCTGGGTGCAGAATTTGCTGGAGCGCCGCGTGGGACGGCCGTCCGCTCTGGCGATTGCCTCAGTGCTGTTCGGGCTCTCACACTTCAATAAGAGGTCCGCACATTTCAATTGGCGCTATGTCTTGCTGGCGACAATTGCCGGAATTTTCTATGGGCGAGCGTGGCGGGAGAATCGGCGGGTGCCGGCCTCGACAATCACGCATGCCAGCGTGGATTGGTTGTGGGGGCTTTGGTTTTAGGGATCGCCCGGTGCGGCTTCTCAAGTGAGCAGGAGGAAACGGTCGTCAGAATGGGGGACATTGGCTGCGCTATTCCAATTAACCAGAGCTTGCGTGGGCAACCGCCGTGCCGTTGACCATCAATGTGCCCACGAATCGAGCCACGGCTTCGAGTTTTCTCAGATCTTCGGGAGTGAAGTCGGGTCCCGCCGCCTCCAGGCGTGGGGCCTTGCGGGAGATCTGAATCACGCCGATTACCTCTCCATTCTTCGCGAGAACAGGGGCAGACATGAGTTTCTGGATTACCTGCTCATCAAGTCCGCTAGCTCCCAATTTGACCAGCTCGAAAACGCTGAAGTGCTTCACCTGGGTAAAGCCATTGAAAAGCTCGGCCTGCCGGGTCCGCGCCGTGCGAGCGGCTACCGCTGAACTTGAAACGGGGATTGCCCCTGCCGTTCTCAACTCAGCCGGGTATATGAAGTTCAGCAGACCTCCGGCAAGCTCGAGCAGCGCAACTTCCGTTTCTTGCACACGGAAGGTTTTGGCGATGCCCGCGCAGATTGCCTCCGGAGTGCGATCCTCCGACTCCCAGCCCGCGTGCTGTTCAATTTCCCCCATCTTTCAGAGCATGACTCAGCGGAGGTTGAGCGGCAAGGTGACTAACGTGCCCCTTCTCTTACGGAGTCGGCTGCCCGTTGCCGTACCGCAGGTAACCTAACCCGACGCGCAAGTGATGATGCAGCGCATCCGGCACGCAGATGGCGAAGCAGAGGCCGAGCAGTCCCTGGGCCAGGCCGAGTGCCCAGAGGTTGTGATAGCGGCGGAAGAGCGCGCACGACACGATGCCCCAAACCAGCGTCGCGGCAGTGAGCACGAGATTGGGCAGGTGCGCCGCAGCGAAAACTGTTCCGGCGAGCGTCACAGCAGCGGCTTCATTTGAGACAAGGCGGAGCAGGCGGTCCATGAAATAGTCTTGCAGAAGAAACTGCTGATACATGGTCCAGAGCACGTAGCCGGAGACGTGGGCGAAATCGGCTTTGTAGAGCGGATGCAGCGTGCCGATTTTCGCGGCGACGAACGTACTCAAGGCAGCGAGCGCGACGGCGGCGGGCAGGATCCAGAGGGACGGGATGAGGCCGCGCCATCCCATGCCCAGTTCATCGCGACTGTGGCGGCGTGCGAGCACTACCGACAAAGTAAACAGCAGAGCGATCGGCGAGAGGAAGCGCTGCAGGTTTTCCGGGGTCCAGATGATGCCGACGATCATTCCGTAACCGAGGATGAGTTCGGCAAGATCGCGGGCCCGGCTGGGAGGGGACATCGAAGAAGTATGGCACAGGCTCTTGGATATTAGATCTGGAGCGCTGCACTCCTCGCTGGGCTCGGCGGGACCCTTCGGCTTCGCTCAGGGCAGGCTCCCGAGGCGGCCGTCCCTACGTGAGCAAGCTAAACCGACACTTCCGGCGTGGCTTCGAGCAGGCTGCGGGTGTAGGGATGCTGCGGGCGCTCCGTAATCTGCGCGGTTTCGCCGACTTCCACAATCTTGCCGCGATACATCACCGCAATGCGCGTCGAAAGATAACGCACCACCGGCATGGAGTGCGAGATGAAAAGATAAGTCAGGCCGAAATCGCGCTGCAGTCGTGCGAGCAGGTTAACAATCTGCGCGCCTACGCTGACATCGAGCGCGGAGACTGGTTCGTCGGCCACAATGAACTTCGGGCGCAGCGCGAGGGCGCGGGCGATGCCGATGCGCTGGCGCTGTCCTCCGCTGAATTCGTGAGGGAAACGCTGCAGAATGGATTCGTCGAGGCCGACGGCGCGCAGAAGTTCGGCCACGCGAAATCGAATGCCGGCCTTCGAACTTCTATTCTCGTGGATGAGAAGAGGCTCAGCGATGATGTCTTCGATGCGGAAGCGGGGATCGAGCGAGGCGAAGGGATCCTGAAAAATGACCTGCATATCGCGGCGCAGGCGGCGCATTTCGCCGGGGCTGGCGGCAAGCAGGTCTCGGCCTTCGAAGCGGATGCTGCCAGAAGTCGGCTCGATGAGGCGCAGCAGCAGGCGCCCGAGCGTGCTCTTGCCGGAGCCCGATTCGCCGACCAGGCCGAGAGTTTCGCCGGCGTGAATGTCGAGCGAGATGCCGTCGACGGCACGGACTTCGCCCCCACGGTTGGAGTTGCCTCCCAGCACAGATTCGCCTTGCGGATAAATCTTGGTCAGGTTTCGGATTTCGAGCAAGGGCACGTTGCCGAATGTTAGCAGACGATGAAAACCATTCGCCACGGATTTACGCGGATTTCCACAATGAAGCTCGAATTTGTATTGATCCGTGCAAATCCGTGGCAAATCGTTCTTAGCCGGACGCGATCATAGGCACGGCCGCCAGCGCAGCCAGTAGCCCAACCAACCTCCAGCGGGTGAAGTGTTCTTTCAGGAACACGCGGGCCAGAAGCACGGTTACGGCGGGATAGAGCGACGAGATGACGACCGCTTCGTCGAGGCGTCCGCTCTGGCTGGCGTGGACGAAGAGTATCGTGCCGAGCGAGTCGATGCACCCGGTGACGATGCCCCAGCGCACCCCGGCTGAGGTGATGTCGCGAAAATTTCGTAGCACCAAAACCACCACCGAGGTGACGATCAGACCGCCGGTTCGAGTGAGCGCTGCAATCCACAAGGCTGAAGCATCGCCGGCTTGACGGACACAAAGATAGAAGCTGGCGAAGCCGATGCCTGCGACGACGGCCAGTCCAATGCCTTCAGGCTTGTTTCCATCTTCTGTGCGGGTAATAAGCCAGAGGCCGATGGCGGCGATAACGAAGCCGAGGAGCGGAATCCTGCCCGGCAGGCCTTCGGTGAACATGGAGAAAACTGCCGGGATCGCGGCCCCAAGCACGGCGGCGACTGGCGCGGTCAACCCCATTCTGCCCAAAGAAAGTGCGCGATAAAAGATGGCCAGGGCTGCGCCTCCTGACAGGCCGCCAGCCAGCATCCAGGCTGCGCTGCGTACGGAGGGGAACGGCGCATGAGTGCCGGCAGCTAACATGCCCACGACGAGCAGGCCGCCCAAGTTCACGACGACGGTGAATAAGAAGGCGTTCGCACGGCGGGTGGCGTAGCCGCCGAGAAAGTCGCTGGTACCCCAGGCAAAGACTGCGGCCATGCCGTAGGCAGCAGTGGTGAATTGGGGCGCGGCGGACATGTCCGACGAGGGTAACATGGGCCGTGAAGTCCTGAGGCGCAACGCGAGCAGCTGGGGACCGATCCTGTGAAGGGCTAAAATGACTGTCTGCCGTCCCGCTTCGGATGGTAAACTGCTAAGAGCTTCCGACCCGCGATCCCAGGGTCTAACAACGTCCTAAGAGACTGCCTTTGATCGAGCTGGCACCTTCGATTCTTTCCGCGGACTTTGCCCGTCTGGGGGAACAAGTACGCGCTGCCGAGGAAGGTGGCGCGAGCGTCATCCATGTGGATATTATGGATGGTCATTTTGTGCCCAACCTTACGATTGGGCCGCCTGTGGTAAAGTCGCTGCGGCGGGTGACCGATCTTCCATTGGATTGCCATCTGATGATCGAGAATCCGGACGAGTTCATTCCGGCTTTTGCCGAGGCCGGGGCGGATTGGATTTCGGTGCATCAGGAAGCTTGCCGGCACCTGAACCGCACGCTGCAGCTGATCAAGAGCCACGATTGCATGGCGGGCGTGGTCATTAATCCAGCGACGCCGGTCGACACACTGAGCGAGGTGCTCGATATTGTTGAGTACGTGCTGGTGATGTCGGTGAATCCGGGCTTTGGAGGGCAGAAGTTTATCCCTTCTACGCTGCACAAAATGCGGCAATTAGCTGAGATTCGCGGCCAGCGCCGGCTAACTTATCGCATCGAAGTGGATGGCGGCGTGGGGCACGACACGGTAGGCGATGTGGTGCGCGCGGGTGGAGAAATTCTGGTGGCGGGCAACGCCGTGTTCGGTAGTGGTGATCCAAAGAAGAATGCTGAGGGGCTGCTCAAAGCGGCAACGGAAGCGGCGATGCTGAAAGTCTAGTAATTTTCAATCGGCAATTTCTGATTCGAGGTCTTATGTCACGTCGATTCTCAATGATTGCGGCGCTCGCCATTTTTCTCGCACTTACCGTCGCTTGCACCAACAAGAAGGCCGTAAATCCGCTGGCCAATGTTGGGTCGAAGCAGCCCGATAAGGTTCTGTTCGACAAGGCCATGGACGCGATGAAGCATAACCGCTTCGACGTGGCGCGCATGACGCTGCAGACTTTGATCATCACCTATCCGGACTCGGAGTTTATCGCACGAGCCAAGCTGGCTGTGGGTGATTCCTGGTATGCCGAGGGCGGGACCGCATCTCTGGAGCAGGCGGAACAGGAATACCGCGATTTTGAGACCTTCTTTCCCAACATGCCGGAAGCGGCCGAAGCGCAGTTGAAGATCGCCAACATCCAGTACCAGCAGATGGAGAAGTCGGACCGAGACTATACCCACGCCAAGCGCGCCGAGGATGAGTACCGGAACCTGATCATGCAGTATCCCGATAATCCCAAGCTGGTAAAGGAAGGCAAGGAGCGCCTGCTCGAAGTGCAGGAAGTGCTGGCCGACCGGGAGTTTGGTATTGGGAAGTTCTACTACGACCGGGGATCGTACCCGGCATCGATTGCGCGGCTGCAGTCGCTGGTGGATAAATATCCGCTCTACAGCAAGGCCGACGAGGCGCTGTTTCTGCTGGGTCAGGATTATGAAGGGCAGATTGCGCAGGTGCGGACCAGACCAGGCTGCAAGGGCTTCAACACTCCGCCGGGCTGCGTTGGGGAAGCGGCCAAGGGCAGCATTATTGCGGCGCTGACCAAGGATGCATCGGAGAAGTATTCACAGATCATCACGCGCTACCCATTGATGGAACGCGAGGATGACGCCAAGAAGCGGCTGGCGGCGTTGCATCAGCCGATTCCGCGACCCACGAAGGCAGCGGTAGCCCAGAACAAGGCTGAAGAGGAAAGCCGGCAGGAAGCCAACACGCTGGACCGTCTCATGACTGTGGTGAAGAAGGGGCCCGACGTGACCGCGGCGTCCAAAGTGGGCGAGCCGACGTTGGTGGATCCGACTCCAGTAGCGGCGAACCAGGTGGCGGGCAGCGTCATGCGGCAGGCGATGGGTCTTCCAGCCGGCGAGCATGGTCTGACGAGCGAAATCGTGAAGTCTGGACCCCCGGGAGCGAACGAGCCCGCTCCACGTTCCGATGCGCCAGCTCCCGTGGCGAACCGCGATCCTTTTGCCCGTCCGAATTCCGCGGCTGCGGCCGATCCGAACGAACTCAAGCCTGCCGCCGCGCCTGATGGTAATGAGCTAAAGCCGGATCCGAACGAACTGAAGCCGGCGGAAAGTCAAAGTGCCGCAGCAAACGAAGCTCCTGCGCCGGCGCCGACGCAAATCAACGAGATTCAGCAGCCAGCGACTTCCTCCAGTAGTGGGGTCGCCGCCAACTCCAGCTCAACTCTCGCCAGCGACAAGGATATTTCCAGCAGCAAGAAGAAGAAAAAGAAGGGATTGAAGAAGCTCATTTCGTTCTGAAGCAGCTGTCCACCTCAGCCTTCCGCTTTCGGCCTCTCGGGCCAATCTCTCGACGCGGTAGGCGCTGACCACTAGTAACCTGGTAACATGCCGTCCGATCATTGACTTACGTCAACGGTCAGGTTACCTTCGCGTTATCTCCCCTCATCAGAGGAATTCCTTTGGCCCGGAAGATACTGCTCGCCGACGACAGCGTGACCGCCCAAAACATGGGCCGCAAAATCCTCGCAGATGCGGGGTATGAGGTGATTGCCGTCAACAACGGCTCGGCCGCGCTGAAGAAAATCGGCGAACTGAAACCCGACCTCGTCATTCTTGACGTTTACATGCCCGGCTACAGCGGGCTTGAGGTTTGCCAGCGCCTCAAGGAATCGCCGGAGACAGCGCGAATTCCGGTGCTGCTGACGGTCGGCAAGCTCGAGCCTTTTAAGCCGGAAGAAGCGCAGCGGGTGCGCGCCGAAGGCTTCATCGTCAAACCTTTTGAAGCCAGCGAGTTGCTGGGCACCTTGTCGAAGCTGGAAGATAAAGTCGTGCCTCGAAGCGAATCCTCCAAGCCCGGGCGCTTCGCGCGGGCGATGGCGGCAGCGGATGAATCCGGGCGCGGCGGCCGTGACGAAGCCACAGACGCCGACAACGGGTGGAAGAGCCGCATCGGCTTCCCCAAGAAAAAGACGGAAGAACAAGAAGAGAAGGTCGCCGGGGAAGCTTCAAACTATAGCCCTGTAGAGAAGGTTTCGAATAAGAACAAGAATGAAGAAACGCGGCAGGGTGCAGAAAAGGCCGTCGAAGCAAGCCTGGATGTGGCCGCACTGGCCCCTGCCGGCCTGCCCAAGGATGTGACGCCCGAAGAAGTGGCCGCCATTGCCGCCGCAGCGGCGCAGATGCAGATGGTTGCCTCAGCCATCAGGCAGGAGCAGCAGCCTTCCGCCACGAGCAATACAGACGCCCAGAGCACTGCGACGGTCACGAAGCCGCCAGAGCCGACTCCTGATCGAACAGAAAGCAATCTTCCGTCCGCTGCTGAGGTTTCGCGCGACGCCGTTCCCGCGGTGGTAACGGAAGCGAAGCCGGCAGCTCTCGCAGAAAGCAAGAAAGAAGAAAGCAAACTCGACAGCCGACCGACCGAGCCGGCTCCGGTTGAGACATACCGTCGCCGAAAGGGAGATGTTAGCCCGGATGTTAGCGTGCCGGATGTTCGCGTGGAAGACGGGCAAGATGTGCCCGTGACCATGGCGGCCACCGCCGAATCCGTAGTGGCGGCAAGCGTCGGCGGGCCGCGATGGACGGCGGTCTCGGTGGCTCTGGAAGGCAGCGAGTCTGCGATTTCTCTTGATCAGGAAATGCAGAAGGCATATGCGGCAGTTGCCGCTGCCGGCTCTGCCAGCGTTGCTGCTATCGCGCAGGCTGAGCCCGCGCCCGCCGCAAAGTCTTTTGCGTCCGCGCCGGCCATGGCGGAAACTCCCGCGACGATTCCGAATGCGGCACCAGTGCCGGGTCCGGAATCCGAACCTGCCAGAAACGTTGCTTCGGTGGAAGCGGAACCAGTGCCGATCGCGCATTCGGAGTCGGCCCCCGTGGCTGCGCCTTTTGAGGCCGCAGCCCCGACCCCCGTCGCGGCTGTGCATACTCCGGTCGAGGCGCCCGCAGAGGCGTCTACAACGGTAACATTCTCCGACTCGAAACAAGAGCCGGCGCGTTTTCCCGAGCCTGTCACTAGCAGGGCGCAGGAGCTGCAGCCTAAAGCAGAACCCGCAACGGCGGAGGCCGCAACCGTCACTATTTCAGAAATCGTTGCTGAAAAACCGGTCGCCGCAACCGTGCCGGAACCGAAATTTGACTCCGAAACCGTGAAGAACACGGCAGCCGCGTGGGCGACCTGGCGTCAAGTCCACGACAGCGGCCAAGGCAACGAAGTAGCAGAAACCCAAGCCAAAGAAAAAGCCGAAGAAAAAGAAGTTAACCAGCCCGAGTCAGCGCCGCCCGACACTGCTGCCCGGGCAGTGGCCGCAGGCGCCGAACAGCTTTTGCAGGAAGCCGCTGCTGCAACGCAAGAGGGCGAACAGAGCAACGTCGCCAGCATCGTCGACAGCGTCCTGGCCGATCTCCGCCCCAAGCTCATGGAAGAGATCAACCGGAAAATGTCGAAGAAGAAGTAAGAGTCCGACGCGTCCGCAATCAGCCCTTCACCTTTCTCAACTTCGTCCGTTTGACCCTTCTTTTCTCGCGCCTGTAAGATCGAAACAGCACTCAGCATTCAACAATCAGCATTCAGTCCCGAGTTGGCGACGACCCAACTTCTGACTGGCTGATTGCTGACTGCTGAGTGCTGACTGCTTTCCATGCCGCACGAATTGCCTAAATCCTACGAGCCGGGCGCGATCGAGACGCGCTGGGCCGAATACTGGGTCAAAGAAAAACTCTTCTCCGTCCCCACGCCACCGGAAGGAGAGACTCGCCCGGTCTTCACGCTGCTCTTGCCCCCGCCGAATGTGACCGGCCGCCTGCACATGGGCCACATGCTCAACCAGACGCAGATGGACATCATCGTGCGCTGGCATCGCATGCGCGGCTTCATCACGCTGTGGCTGCCCGGCACCGACCACGCCGGCATCGCCACACAAATGATGGTCGAGCGGCAACTCGCCAAAGAGGGCAAGAAGCGCCGCGACCTGGGCCGCGAAAAATTCATCGAGCGCGTGTGGGAGTGGAAAAAACTTTACGGCGGCGCGATTCTCGACCAGATGAAGCGCCTCGGCGCCTCGGTCGACTGGGACCGCGAATATTTCACCATGGACGAGAATCTTTCGCGCGCGGTGCGCGAAGTGTTCGTCCGTCTGTATGAAGAAGGTTTGATCTATCGCGGCAAGTACATCGTGAACTGGTGCCCGCGCTGCGAGACGGCGATCTCTGATCTCGAAGTGAAGCACGAAGAAGTCGCCGGGAAGCTGTGGGAGATTCGCTATCCGATTGTTGGCTCCAACGAATTCATCACCGTGGCGACCACGCGGCCAGAGACCATGCTCGGGGATACCGCGATTGCCGTAAACCCGAAAGACGAACGCTACACGCATCTCCACGGCAAAAAGGCTTTGCTGCCGCTGATGAACCGCGAGATCCCGATCATCACCGACGAACTGGCGCAGCCCGAGTTCGGCACGGGCGCGGTGAAAGTGACGCCCGCGCACGATCCCAACGACTTCCAGGCGGGCAAACGCCACAGCCTGCCGCAGATCGATGTGATGGACGAGCACGCTCACATGAACCAGAACGCGGGCCGGTATGCCGGCTTCGACCGTTACGAAGCCCGAAAGATGGTGCTCGTCGACTTGCAGGCTGGCGGGTTTCTCGTCGCGGAAAAAGACTACGCGCTTTCGCTCGGCAAATGCGATCGTTGCGGAACTGTGGTCGAGCCGCGTTTGTCCGAACAATGGTTCATCAAAATTCAGCCGCTGGCGCAAAAAGCAATCGAGGCCGTCGAAAGCGGCGAGATCACCATCGTCCCGGAAAACTACAAACAGATCTATTTGAACTGGATGAACAACATCTACGACTGGTGTATCTCGCGCCAGTTGTGGTGGGGCCATCGCATTCCGGCGTGGACCTGTGACGGCTGCAAGGAAGTGATCGTCGCGCGCGAAGCTCCGGCGAATTGTCCAAAATGCGGTGGCAAAAAGCTGGAACAGGTTTCCGATGTGCTCGACACCTGGTTTTCTTCCGGCCTGCTGCCGTTCACGACTCTGGGCTGGCCGGAGAAAACGCGCGACCTGGAAGTTTTTTATCCGACGACGCTGCTGATTACCGCCTACGAGATTCTTTTCTTCTGGGTGGCGCGCATGATTATGTTCGGCTGCCACTTCATGGCGGGGCACGAGCAGGATCCCGCGATCAAGAAAGCTAGCGGCTGGGTTAACGGGAAAAGCGGCGAGAAGAAGAATGACAGCGTGCCCTTCCGGCAGGTGTACATCCACGCCCTGGTGCGCGATGCTGACCGGCAGAAGATGTCGAAGACCAAGGGCAACGTGATCGATCCGCTGGAGATCATCGACCGCTTCGGCACCGATGCGACGCGCTTCACCCTGGCAGCCATGGCCGCCCCGGGCACCGACATCGCCTTCAGCGAAAGCCGCACCGAGGGCTATCGCGCCTTCGCCAACAAGATCTGGAACGCCGCAAGATTCATGTTCATGAATGTGGATCGCCTCCAATGTGGCGCGGGCGCCCTCGCCCGCGAGATCTCGCCAGGAGCAAAAGGCATTCCGGCATATCAGCCGTCAACTCTAGAAGACCGCTGGATTCTCTCCCGCTTCAACCGCGTGACCGCCGAGGTGAACGACGCCCTCGAAACCTATCGCTTCCACGAAGCGGCGAACTGCATCTACGATTTTTTCTGGGGTGAGTTCTGCGATTGGTATATCGAACTCATTAAGCCCCGCCTCAATTTTGAAGAAGGCGCCGACAAGACCCAAGCAAACCTCGCATGCAGTAATCTGGTCAACCTGTTCGATGGATCATTGCGCTTGCTGCATCCGGTGATGCCCTTCATCACCGAAGAAATCTGGCAGGCAATGTATGAAGGCCGTCCGCCGCTGAAGTCGATTGCCCTGGCGCCCTATCCGCAGGCCAACGATAAACAATTCGATCTGAACGCCGAGACCGAGATGGCGATCCTGCAGGATCTGATCGTAAACGTGAGAAATGTTCGCGCGGAACTGAAGGTCGAGCCCAAGGTAAAGGTGCCGATCGAAATCTTTGTGCAGGAGCCGGGAATTCGCACCATGATCGAGCAGAATCGTGGTGCGGTGGAGCGATTGGCAAATGTCGATACAATCACGTTTGCGGATAGCTCCCTCGCAAAGCGTGCCGGCGCTCGCAGCACGGCGCGTTTCGATGTCCACGTAATCTACGAAAGAAAGATCGACGTCGCCGCCGAGCGCGAGCGCTTGACCAAAGAGCTGGATAAAATTGAAAAAGAGTTCGCCAACAATCAGCGACAGTTGGGCAACGAGCAATTCCTGGCAAAAGCCCCCGAAAAGGTAATCGAGGGCTTGCGCCGCCGCGCTCAGGAACTGACCGGCCTGCGCGAAAAGATAAGGCGTCAATTAGATGAGCTGAATGGCACAAGCCCAAGCAGCTAGAACTGGCAACTGACAACTGATCACTGGCTACTGCTTTATGGACTTTAACAGCCGCCGCATCACCGCGATCCTGGAAAACGCGCTGCTCGAAGACCGGGCCACGCGCGATGCCACGAGCTACGCCTGCATCGATGCCAACCAGCGCGCGTCGGCCACGATCCTCGCCAAACAGGATTGCATTCTGGCCGGCATCGGCTGCGTGGGTCGCATCCTCGATGTCTACGCCGCTCTCGACGGCGCCGTGACCTCTCATTACGAAGTCACTACGCATCCCGAAATTTTCGACGGCGTCCGCCTGCACAAGGGACAATCCATCGCAGTGATCCGGCACAACGCGCGCGTCATTCTCTCGTGCGAGCGTGTGATCCTGAACTTCCTGCAGCGCATGAGCGGCATCGCCACGCTGACCCGCAAGTTCGTGGACGCCGTTTCTGGCACCAAGGCCCGCATTCTCGACACCCGCAAAACCGCTCCCGGCCTGCGCGTGATCGATAAATACGCGGTGCGCTGCGGCGGCGGACAGAATCACCGCCTCGATCTCTCTGACGGAGTCCTCATCAAGAACAATCACATCGCTCTCGCGGGAGGAATCGTGCCGGCGATCGAGCGTGCGCTGCACAACCGCCGGGGTTCGCAGATCCTCGAAGTCGAAGTGCGCACTCATGAAGAATTGGAGCAGGCGCTGGCCTGTGGAGCAGAAGCGATTCTGCTGGACAACATGTCTCCCGAAGACGTGCGCCGCGCCGTCGAGCGCTGCGCCCAGTTGGAGCGCCGCGTTCCGCTCGAGTGTTCCGGCGGCATCCGCCTCGAAAATGTGCGCGCCTATGCTGAGGCTGGCGTAGATTTCATCTCCGTCGGCCTGCTGACCCACTCGCCCCAGGCAGTCGACATGAGCTTGCGAGTAGTGCCGGCTTGGGTAATTATCTAGGTCGTTCTGGATTGTCACAGGGCCTCGAAGTCGAACTGCGACCCGCGCGATTGTCGTTTCCCGCGAATTCCCGCATAATTCCTGCATCAAGAAGACCGCGACAATTCGGAAGAGCGAACCTTCACGCAAGAAATCTGCCGCGAGTCCGTCGAAGGCAACGCTCGCGTCACACTCCCCGGCCACCGACATTCGTTTGGGCCGCATCGTGCGGCTGTTGATGGAACACGCAACGGTGGTCGCGAGCGGAACCAAAATCGCCCAGGAGATTTCTTCCAACCGTTCCGAAGTCTGGCGGCTGATCCAGCAGTTGCGCGGGCTGGGCGTGGATGTAGCGGGCCATCCGGCAACAGGCTACCGCCTAAGGTCGGTGCCCGATCTTCTTCTGCCCGAGATGTTGCAGCCCATGCTTCGCGGCACCATCTTCGACACGCAGCTTCATCATTTTTATAAGATCGGCTCAACCAACACCGCGGCCATGGCAGCTGCAGCAGAGGGCGCCGCCGAGGGCAGCGTATTTCTAGCCGAAGAGCAAACTGCGGGACGAGGTCGCGGAGCGCACCTCTGGGAGTCGGCGCGCTCAACTGGAATTTACTGTTCGGTTGTGCTGCGTCCGGCGTTGCCCCCTGCCGAAGTGCTCGTGCTGGCACTCGCAGCAGGCTTGGCAGTGCGCGCAGCGATCGAGCAAGTTGACTCTCGCGTGAGCCCTGACTTGAAGTGGCCCAACGATGTGCTCATCGACGGCAAAAAGGTATGCGGCATTCTCACCGAGATGAACGCCGAAGTCACACGCGTGCGCTATGTGGTCGTCGGAATCGGGATCAACGTGAACCAGGAAGGTTTTCCGAAAGAATTAGAGGGCGAGGCAATGTCGCTGCGCATGGCGACCGGCAGCGAATGGTCGCGAGTGGAACTGACCGCGGCTTTGCTAAAATCGCTCGACCGGGAATATCGTCAGTTGGTCGAAGAACCGGGCGCGCGTCAATCGATTCTGCGGCGCTTTGCCGAGCAGTCGTCCTGGGTGCGGGGCAAACAAATTCGCGTCGAGGAGAACGGTTCAAGAATCGAAGGAACCACGGAAGGCCTGGATCAGCGCGGCTTTCTGCAGGTGCGAACCGCGCAGGGGTTGCAGACGGTCTTGAGTGGGACAGTAAGAGAGAAACGAGAGCGGATCATATAGCAGTGTTTCGAAGAATGGGTTCGTTAAGGGCACGGCTTCCAGCCGTGCCGCCCAGGTGTCAAAGAAATGGGCTTTAGCCCCTGAGGGTCGCTTTCTGCTAATTGGCCCAGGGAATAACAACCATGCTTTTCGTTCTCGATGTCGGCAACACGAATACGGTGCTGGGAGTCTTCGCGCGGGTTGCGAAGGTGCATCCCGGCGGAGACGCGGGCAGCAGCGAGGCTCCGCGCTACGAGCGCCTTGTCGCCAACTGGCGTGTCGCGACCCGGCAGGGCAGCACGGTCGACGAATACGGAGTCCTATTCCGTAATTTGTTTTCGATGGCCAGCCTCGAGGCGTCAGGCATTCACGGCATCGTGATTTCATCGGTAGTGCCGCCGCTTGATCCCGTGCTGCGGCAGGTTTGCGAGCGTTACTTCAATTCCAAACCGCTCCTGATCGAGCCAGGAATCAAGACCGGCATGCCGGTGCATTACGACAATCCCGCGGAAGTCGGTGCCGACCGCATCGTAAATGCCGTAGCCGCATTCGAAAAATACGGTGGCCCCTGCGTGATCGTCGATTTCGGCACCGCCACCACTTTCGACTGCGTTTCCGCAAAAGGCGAATATCTCGGCGGAGTGATTTGCCCCGGCATCGGCATCTCCGCCGACGCGCTCTTTCAGCGCACCGCGCGCCTGCCCCGGGTCGAGATCCGCAAGCCCGCGCGCGTCATCGGCACCAACACAGTCGGCAGCCTGCAATCGGGGCTCTACTACGGCTATCTCGGGCTGGTCGATGGCATTCTCGAACTTCTGCTCGGCGAGCTCGGCAAAGAGACGCGCGTCATCGCCACCGGCGGACTGGGGCCGATGATCGGCACAGGATCGAAATACATCAAGACCATCGACGATTTTCTAACCCTCGAAGGCCTGCGCATCATCTGGGAGCGAAACCAGCCAGCGCGGCCGGCGCTCGCACCCAAGACCGCGCAACCGGTCTCACCCAAAGCGAAGAACAGCGAACGCGCCACTCCGCGCTCCGCTCGCTGAACCGCCGTGGAGAATTATTTCCAATATTTCTCGGAAGTTGAAGAGCATTTTCTGCAGCGGCGTGGATCGCCTCTTATTGGTTCGACTCTCGACTGGGCGCAGATCGAGATCTGGAAGAACGCTGGCATCCCTCTCGAGGCCGTGCTTCGTGGTATCGACATTGCATTCGATAAGTATGAGCTGCGTAAATCGAAAAGACACGAAAAGATCAACAGCATTCTTTGGTGTGCGCAAGCCGTGTTGTCTGCGGCGGAAGATATGAAAGAAGCAGCAGTGGGCACGGCCGTCGATCAACTATCGTCGGCCAAATCAGTCGCTGGGCAAGGCTTTCAGCCCGAAGTGATCACGGCCTTCCTGCGCCGCAATGCCGATCTGCTGGAGGGCGCGAAGCTGCCGCACAGCGCAGGAATCTCTGTTCACGCGGTCGCCGCAGATTCCGCCGCCACGCTGCGCAATCTGGCGCAGGAAACGGAGAGCAAAAAACTATCATCAAGGCTGGAAGACCTGGAGCGTCATCTCACGGTGCTGGAAGAAAAACTTTTCGCCGCGCTGCTGGCCGCCACTCCGGATGAAGAAATCGTAACCGTGCGCGCCCAGGCCGATCGCGAACTCGCACCCTACCGGCGCAAGATGGCCGCAGCCCAGATCGAGCAACTGCAAAAACAATACGTTCACAAGCGCCTGCTGGAAAAATACGGACTGCCGCGCCTGAGTCTGTTTTACATGTGACCTCTTCATGGACGCCTGCAGTAACGTGGAAGAGCGGCGCTTCAGCGCCGCGTAAAGCGTCTACGATCGACCGGGCTTTAGCCCTGAGGGAAGCGCGAATCACCTCATGACCCACTCCTTCGATGCACTCATTCTCGGCGGTGGCGCAGCCGGATTCATGTGCGCCATCGAAGCCGGCAAGCGCGGCCGCCGCGTCGCGGTGCTCGAACACGCCAACCGACTGGGCAAGAAGATTTTGATATCCGGCGGCGGACGTTGCAACTTCACCAACCTTCACTGCCGTCCGGGAAACTTCATTTCCACGAATCCGCACTTCGCCAAGTCAGCCCTCGCCCGCTACACACCTGGGGATTTCATCGCTCTGGTCGAAAAGCACAATATCCCGTATCACGAGAAAACTCTAGGCCAGCTTTTCTGCGACCGCTCCGCTCGCGACATTCTCAGCATGCTCGAAGCCGAGTGCGAGCGTGCCGGAGTCACCATCTTCCTGAACACGAAGATTCAGAATGTCGAGCGAGCCCCCGAGTTCATCGCGCGCGCACCAAATGCAGAGTTCAAAGCACCAGCGCTCGTGGTTGCCACCGGAGGCCTCTCAATTCCGAAGATCGGTGCGACATCTTTCGGCTACGACCTGGCGCGGCAGTTCGGCCTCGCCATCCGCGAGCCCTGGCCCGGCCTCGTGCCGCTCACCCTGAGCAAGGAAGACTGCGACCGCTACTGCGATCTGGCTGGAGTTTCCGCCGAAGTCATTGCGTCGTGCAACGGTCAGCGGTTCCGCGAGAAGATGTTGATCACACACCGCGGCCTGAGCGGCCCAGCAATCCTGCAGATTTCCTCCTACTGGAAACCATCGCAGCCGATCCTGATCGATCTAGCGCCAGCCAGCGAGATCACTGCCGCATTTCGCGATCCAAAGACGCCGCGAAATCTGAACACACTCCGAACCGAATTGCGAAAGTTTCTACCCCATCGCCTCGCGGACCGCTGGCTGGAAGCGCACGCCCCAACTTCCTGGACAAACGCTGCCCTCGCCGATTTCGAGAAACAAACCCACGCCTGGGCGATCACCCCAGCTGGAACAGAAGGCTACGAAAAAGCTGAAGTAACCGCAGGCGGCATCGACACCAACGATCTCTCCGCCAAAACAATGGAGGCCAGGAAGGTCCCCGGCCTGTTCTTCATCGGCGAAGTAGTAGACGTGACCGGCCATCTCGGCGGCTTCAACTTCCAGTGGGCCTGGTCCTCAGGCGCGGCCGCGGGACGAGCGCTGTGACACTTCCACCAGAGCAGCTTTGGGTAGAAATCTGAGCTGAACGGTCGTTTTATTTAAGTGGCAAAGACGCCTGCTCCTGTGATATTTCTCTCGGCACGGTCGCAAGAGGAGATCGCCGGTGCCGCACCGAAGTGCAGTAATTATCGCAGTGTTCCTGTCGCTGCTCTCTCCAGGAAGTTTGCGGGCGCAGCGGTCGGCGCCCACGGCGTCAGCGCCGGTGGGAGCCATATCGAAGGCAGATCGCGAACGCGCCCTCGGCATTCTTGATGCCATCTCGAAGGGCATTCAGAACCTTTACTACGATCCGAAGATGAAAGGTCTGGATTGGAACGCCGTGGTCTCAAATGCAAAGGTTAAGATCGCAGAGTCTAATTCCCTCAACGAAGCGCTCACCCAGATTGCCGTCGCCGTGGACACATTGCATGACTCCCACACGGTATTTGAGCCGCCCACCCGGCCTTATCATCTGGATTTTGGTTTCGATTACCAGACGATATGGAGCCTATGCTTCGTCACGCGGGTGCGACCAGGTTCCGACGCTGAAGCCAAAGGGCTCAAGCCAGGCGCCCAAGTCTTGAAAATCAATGGCACAGCTCCCAACCGACAGAATCTTCGGAGCATTGAATATCTCGATTATGTCTTAAATCCACGTCCAGAGATGAATCTCGAGGTGCAGTTCCCCTCCGGCGAAAACCAGAAGATGGACATAAAGGCGCAGATGGCGCTGTCGACGGACATAGTCTACCGGCCCGGAGCCGGTGTCCGCTACGACGTGATCCGGCAGAACCAGAACGTTGAACGCCGAATGCGCATGCAATATGTGCAGATCGGCGATGTGGTTATTCTTAAATTCCCGTGGTTCTTCTACGATGCCGACGACTTTTACATCCTCAGCGGCAAAATCCGCAAGGGCAAAGCCCTGATCGTAGACCTGCGAGGTAACCCCGGCGGCGCAGTCGATACGCTCAAGTATTTCATCGGAATGTTTTTCGATCATGACGTGAAACTGTACGACAAGGTGGAGCGGAAAAAGACGTCGCCGGAAATTGCTAAGAGGGAACGTCCTATTTACTTTCCCGGGAAAGTCACCGTTCTGGTGGATAGCGGATCCGCCTCGGCCGCCGAGATTTTCGCGCGTGTCATCCAACTCGAAAAGCGCGGCACCGTGATCGGGGATCGCACCTCGGGAAGCGTCATGGAAGCCACCAGCTTTTATTTTGCGAGCTCTGGTGTGGACTATGGTGCGGAGGTCACATTCGCCGACCTGATCATGACCGACGGCAAGAGCCTTGAACACAAGGGCGTGAATCCAGACGAAGTGGCGCTGCCCCAGCCCGACGACCTCAGATCCGGTCGCGACCCCGTCTTGGCGCATGCCGCGCAAGAGCTGGGCGTCACCCTCACGCCAGAAGCCGCTGGAAAGCTCTTTCCCTACGAGTGGCCGAAAGAGTAGCGATATTCGCCATCTCCCGCCTCTCCCTTTATGATTACCGCCATGCCAAAAAAACTTCGCTGGGGAGTTCTCAGCACTGCCTCGATCGGTCTCAGAAAAGTCATCCCCGCCATGCAACAGGGAGAATACTCAAGCGTAGTTGCGATCGCGTCCCGCGATCTCGCGAAGGCGAAGCAGGCCGCGGCCGCCCACGCCATTCCCACCGCCTACGGCTCCTACGAAGAACTTCTCGCCGACCCCAACGTCGACGCCATTTACAATCCGCTTCCCAACCAGCTTCACGTCCCCTGGACAATAAAATCCGCCGAGGCCGGCAAACACGTTCTCTGCGAAAAACCCCTCAGCCTGACCGAAGCCGAGGCCAAATCTCTGCTCGCCGTCCGCGCCCGCACCCGAGTCAAGATCGGCGAAGCCTTCATGATCCGCAGCCATCCCCAATGGCTGCGCCTCCGCGAACTCATCGACCAGGGACGCGTCGGCGAACTCCGCTCCGTCGTTGGCTTCTTCAGCTTCTTCAACCTCGACCCAGCCAACATCCGCAACCAGGTCGAATCCGGCGGCGGCGCCCTCATGGACATCGGCTGCTACCTCATTCACGCCTCCCGCTACGCCTTCGCGCAGCAGCCCACGCGCGTCGTCGCCCGCATCGAGCGCGATCCCAAAATGCACACCGACCGCCTCACCTCAGCGCTTCTCGATTTCCCCGCGGGCCAAGCCATCTTCACCTGCAGCACGCAGCTAGTCCCCTACCAGCGCGTCCAGTTCCTCGGCACTCGCGGACGCATCGAGATCGAAATCCCCTTCAACGCCCCAATCGAGCGCCCCACACGGCTCTTCATCGACGACGGCAGTGACCTCTTCGGCGGTGGCATCACCACCGAAACCTTCCCCATCTGCAATCAATACACCTTGCAGGGCGATGCTTTCTCGAAGGCGGTTCTCGAAAATACGGAAGTTCCCGTCCCCCTCGAAGACGCCATCAAAAACATGGCCGTAATCGATGCCATCCGTGACTCCGCCGATTCAGGCGAATGGGCCTCGATACCGTAGAATCAAGTCTTGCTCCTAAACATTGAAAAGCTCATCTACGGCGGCGACGGGCTCGCTCGCCTTCCCACCGACTCACCGAAAGACGCATCGCCCGGCGACAAGGACCACAAACGCGGCAAGGCGGTCTTCGTTCCCTTCGTCCTCGCCGCAGAAAAAATCGAAGCGTCAATCACCGAAGAAAAACCGGGCTTCGCTCGCGCCCGCGCCAACACCATAATCGAAGCCTCGCCGCACCGCGTCCCGCCGCCCTGCCCCCATTTCACCCGCTGCGGCGGATGCCACTACCAGCACGCCACCTACAAGCATCAACTCGAGATCAAGAAAGAAATCCTGCGCGAAAATCTGCGCCGCATCGCCAAGCTCGAACTGCAATGCGAAATTCAGCTGCATCCCTCGCTGCCCTGGAATTATCGCAACCGTTCGCGCCTGCAAGTGCGAACCCAACCCAACTTCGCAGCGGGATACTTCAAGTTCGCCTCCCATGAACTCCTCCCGGTCGAAGAGTGTCCGATCAGCTCGCCGCTGATCAATCGCGGCATCGCAGCTCTGTGGCAAGCAGGGCGCGCTGGCAAGGCGGTAGAAGGCGTTCGCGAAATCGAATTCTTCGCCAACGCCGACTCGAATGGGAATGAAACAAAATTACTCCTCGAGTTCTTGTGCGCCCCCGAAGCCCGCCGCGCCGCAGTACGCGCGTGGGCCGAAGATTTGCGTTCAGCGATGCCCGAGATCGCCGGCGTGGTTGCGTTCCGCGAGCCGCAAAAGGGCACGCAGGAGCCGCTGGTCACAGTCGGCGCCTCGGAATTGACCTATCACACGAAGACCGCAGTCTACCGCGTAAGCGCCGGCGCCTTCTTCCAGACCAACCGCTTCCTCATCGACAAATTAGTCAACATCGTAACGGCAGGCCGCTCCGGCGAACTGGCCCTCGATCTCTACGCTGGCGTCGGACTATTTTCCACAGCCCTGGCCTGTAACATCCGTCACATCGTTTCGGTTGAGTCGTCACAGACAGCCGCCACCGACCTTTCCTACAATTTGCCCGTCAACGGAAAGGCGGTGCAGTCGACGGCGGACCAGTACCTGTCAAAATCTCTCAAGCCCGATCTCGTAGTACCCGATCTCGTAGTAATAGACCCGCCCCGCAGCGGCCTGGGAGATTCTGTCGCCTGCGCCCTGGCGAAATCAGGCGCGCCCCGGCTGACCTACGTGTCGTGCGACCCGGCGACGCTGGCCCGTGATCTGGTGCCCCTGCAGGCAGCTGGCTACCGAGTCGAAGAGGCGCATCTGGTAGATCTGTTCCCCCAAACCTACCACCTCGAAACCGTCCTGCACCTCGCGCGCTGAAACAAGTGGGGAAAGCTACGCTGAAATATGTGGAGACGGCCGCCTCGGGAGCCTGCCCCGAGCGAAGCCGAGGGGTCCCGCCGGGCGGAGCCAAGCGTCCAGATCGGGAAGGGCACGACTTTAGTCGTGCCGTTACCGAGCCAAATCGATCGAGGCTTTAGCCTCTGAGGTTGGCTCTCGACCCCGGCTCCTTTTTCAGAAGCTCGCCGATCCATAACCCCGGCTTGTTGTCTATATCTATCGCGCCAATACAACCAATGCCTCCGTTACCTCTCATCGACAACCCGCCAGCTCCCTCCACCCAGCAAGACTTGCAACCCATGCCCCCACGCCAACCAATGCTCTGGGCCGCCCTGCTGTACTGTTTAGGAATCGTTGCCGGCGTCCACGCCTGGCGTCCGGCGTCGTGGTGGGTAGCGGCAGCCCTAGCATTCTTAGCCGCTGGATTGTATTTCCTGCGCAGACGCAAGTGGCTCGGAATGAGCCTAGCACTCGGTGCATTTTTCCTGGCAGGCGCGCTTCAAATCCAGCTCCGAGGTCCAACCGACGCTCTCGACCCGAGCCTTCAGCCGTTCGATGATCAGCCAGTCGAGATGACCGCTCATGTCACGCGAGACGGAAAATTCCGCGAAGGCGCCCCCAACGAAATCAGACAGAGCCTCGACGTCGAGACCGAACAGATCGTCGCCGAAAACGGCCAGCCGATCCCCGTGCATTCCGGCGTTCGCCTCGGAATCTACAGCGCCCGACATGAAGCTGTTTCACAACGCCTTTTACATTACGGCGAATGCCTCCGCCTCCCAGTCAAACTGAAGCTCCCGCGTAATTTCCACAATCCCGGGGCGTTCGACTATCAAGGCTACCTGGCCGCGAACGGCATCTCCGCCCTGGGCTCGGCGAAAGCAGAAGATGTAGAAGTCCTGCCCGGATTCGCAGGCAACCGCGTGGAACTCTGGCGATCCCGCATTCACGCAAGCATCCTCGCCAAAGTGCAAGCGCTCTGGCCTCCGCCCCAGGCCGCGCTCATCGACGCCATGGTCATCGGCGAAGAGGCCTTCATCGACCGCGACACCCGCGTCGATTTCCAGCGCTCCGGCACCTATCACATTCTCGTGGTCTCAGGAATGAACGTAACCATCCTAGCCTTCGTCGCGTTCTGGACCCTGCGCCGCCTGCGCCTACCCGAGGTTCCCGCAACCCTGCTCACGATTTTTTTCTGCGTCGCCTACGCTTTTCTGACCGAAGTAGGAGCCCCTGTATGGCGCGCCACGCTGATGTGCGCCATCTACCTCGGCACCCGCCTGCTCTACCGCGACCGCGCCATGGTCAATGCGCTAGGAGCAGCGGCTCTCGGGTTACTTGTCTTCGATCCCCGCCAACTCTTCACCGCCAGTTTCCAGATGACATTTCTCTGCGTCCTAATCGTTGCGGCAATCGGCCTGCCGCTCATCGAGCGCACCTCCCGCCTCTACCGCCGGGCCCTCACCCACTGGGACGCCGACGACTACGGCCCGTCGCTGCCTCCACAAGTGGCCCAGTTCCGCCTCGACCTGCGCCTGCTCGCACGCCAACTCGCGCGCTTCATCGGAGAGCAATGGTCGCTGCGTCTCATTCGCACCGTGACCATCATCTTCCTGGCCGCGTTTGAGTTGCTGCTGGTCTCAGCAGTAATGCAGATGGGCTTGGCCCTCCCTATGGCGTATTACTTCCATCGTGCAACGACGATCGGCCTTCCCGCGAACGTAGCCGTAGTTCCACTCACGCAACTTCTAATGCCCACGGCGATCCTGACCATTGCGCTAGGCTACATCTCCCCGCTGCTGGCAAAACTTCCCGCGCTCCTAACCACTGTCGCACTGCAATCGATCACCGGAACCGTGCACGGCCTGGGAGGTCTGCGCTTAGCCGACCTCCGCGTAGCCACTCCTTCGCTAATAACGACGGCAGCAGCGTCCGCCGCGCTGGTCTTGGCAATGTTGTGCGCTCGCCGCCGCGCGCTGCTAGCCCTGGCGGGACTGCTCGCTCTTCTCCTAGCCTCCCTGACCCTAGCCTTCATTCCCCCTACGCCGCAAACGCGCGCAGGACTCCTCGAAGTAACCTCCATCGACGTCGGAGAAGGCGACTCCATCTTGCTAGTAATGCCGCAAGGCCGCACCTTGCTGATCGACGCCGGTGGACCCATCTGGGGCGCCGGCTCTCAACTCGACTATGGAGAAGATGTGGTCGCGCCCTACCTCTGGACCCGCCGCATTTCCCGCCTCGACGCCGTCGCCATTTCCCATGGCCACTCCGATCACATCGGCGGCATGCCCGCGGTGCTGAAAGATTTTCGTCCCAAAGAATTATGGATAGGCCTGCTGCCCCCAAGCCGCGCGCTCGACAACCTGATCGCCGAAGCGCATCAACTGGGAATCAAAGTAGTCCGCCATTGGGAGGGAGACGAATTCAACTTGGGCGGAGCAAAAGTCGATGTGCTGTTTCCACCGCAAGACTGGCCCGTAGGCCTCGAGCCCAAAAACAACGATTCCATGGTCCTGCAAGTCAGCTACGGGAAGACCTCAGTACTACTCGAAGGCGATGCCGAAAAAGCAGTCGAGCGCCGCATAGCGGCCCTGCACCATCCTCATGCGGACTTGTTAAAGGTAGGCCACCACGGCAGCGCCACATCCACCACACCAGAAATTCTGCAATCCGTGCAGCCCCGCTACGCCGTAATCTCGCTAGGCTTTAGAACCTCTTTCGGCTTTCCGAAACCCGATGTGCTCGCCCGCCTGCAAGCCGCCGGAGTCCATGTCTACCGCACCGATCTCGACGGCGCAGTCACCTTCTACTTAGACGGCCACTCCGTCACGCCTTCGCTGGCATCTCTTCCGTAGTGTCGTCATCGTCCGCAGAATCGCCACTGCCCGTGCCCGGCCGCCGATACTCAGCAATCAAATTCCGCGCCTTCTCCGCATCCTCTTCCCGCACCAGAATGATCATTCCACCCAGCCCGGGAAACGCATCCTGCAAAAAGCTGCTGGACGTAAGATCGCTCTCAATCCCCGCCGAATCAAGCAATCCCTTCACCACCAAAGCCTCCGACTCCTCTTCGCTGTCGAAAACCTTCACCAGCTTCTCATTGGGATCAGGACGTCGCGCCTTGACGCTCGCATCGGACTCTGCCATAACATCTCCCCATTCTCGGAATCCGCCACCACAAAATCAGCCAGGATTCCGCACTTCAATGATTCTAACTCTTCTAGCGACTTGATGAGGGTTCGCCGTTCTTGTCTCCCCCTTCCGCAGAGACACGTCTTTCGAATTTCTTACCCACTACCTCATTAGTTTTAACCAACAATTCAATCCTCCGTAACATTGCCGTCACACCGCGTTACTTACTATTGCCTTCGAGGTCAAAGAAACCAATGAAAAAGACACTTGCTTTACTCTCCCTCGCAGCAATCTGTTCCGTGGGCACCGCAATCGCCCAGAACAACGACAACGACCAACGCCACATCAAGCACGTTCTGCTAATCAGCGTCGACGGCATGCACGCTGTTGATTTCACCAACTGCGCCAACGGCATCACCACTATCAACAACGGCGAACCCTTCTGTCCGGCCCTCGCTGCCCTCGGCAAGACCGGCGTCAACTACGTAGCCGCCAGCACCACAAAGACTTCCGATTCCTTCCCCGGCCTGATCGGGATCATCACCGGCGGAAGCCCGGCCTATACCGGAATCTACTACGACGTCGCCTACTCGCGGAATTATGACGCGCCCGCGAAAACCACCGGCAACGGCCTCGGAGCCGGTCCCTGCACTCCCTTCGCCACTCCCACCGGCACCACCAGCGAGTACGAAGAAGGCATCGACATCGACCAGACCAAGTAGAACGGCGGCGCTCCCGGCGCCTCACTAACCGATGGCGGCATCGCATCGATCGACTCGAAGCGGCTCATCCGCGACCCCAACAATGGATGCAATCCCGTCTGGCCATGGGATTTCGTTCGCGCCAACACTATCTTCAGCGTCATTCACCAGAACGGTGGGTACGCGGCCTGGTCCGACAAGCACCCCGCATACTCCGCGGCTGCTGCGGGTCTTGGCCCCATCGCGCTCGACGACTTCTACGGTCCTGAAATCAATTCCAACGTGATCGCCCTTCCCGGCGTCACCACGCCGCTCGGCGTTTCCTGCTCCACCATCCGCGATCCCGGCTCCGACCTCACCGCCTGGACCAACAGCTTCGAGAACATTCAGTGTTACGACACTTTGAAGGTCGACGCCATCCTGAACGAGATCGATGGCAAGAACCACCTCGGCACCAAAAACACCCAGGTTCCAACCGTCTTCGGCATGAACTTCCAGGCCCTGAGCGTAGGCCAGAAGCTGATTGAGAAGAGCAACAACACGACCGGCGGATATCTCGACGCCGCTGGCACTCCCTCCCCGGCCTTGCTCAGCGAATTCAAATTCGTCGACGCCTCCATCGGAGCATGGGTCAAGGAGCTGAAGGCCAAGGGTCTCTACAATTCCACTCTGATCGTGATTACTGCGAAGCACGGTCAGTCGCCCATCGACCCCAGCCGTTACGTCTCCCAGCTCATCAACGGCACTTCGCCCGCAACCCTGCTTTCCAACGCGGGCTACATTCCCTACTCTGAATCCACCAACAACCCCACCGGCATTGGACCAACGGAAGATGACGTTTCGCTGATCTGGCTGAAGAACTCCGCCGACACTTTAGCCGCCGTCAAAATCCTCGAAGACAACGCCACGCCCGCCGGAATCGAACTCGGCCAGATCTACTACGGACCGTCGCTTGCCCTTAACTACAACGACCCAACCGAGGACCCGCGCACGCCCGACATCATCGTAACCCCGAACGTCGGCGTAACTTACTCCGGCAGCACCTCGAAACTCGCCGAGCACGGCGGCTTCGCCCACGATGACACCAATGTGATTATGCTTCTCTCCAATCCGTTCTTCCAGCCCCAGACCGTCCGCACCTCAGTCGGCACGGTCCAGGTCGCGCCAACGATTCTCAGGGCCTTGGGCCTAAGTCCGTATGCTCTCGATGCGGTTCGCGCTGAAGGAACGCAGGTACTTCCCGCAGTCCAACTCCAGTAACCGCACACAACTCCGCCTCAAACCAACAACGGGCGCCCATTCGTGGCGTCCGTTGTTGCTTTCCAACCGCGAAGGTCGCCTATCGCCCTCGCGGAGTTAACGATTCGATCGCGGGGATCGACACCGACGTAGTCATCGAATGTTCCGGCGGCTGCGTCCCGAACTGCAGGGCCTTCGCCAGAATCTCCATCGCCTGTCCCGTGAGCGGCGGAATGTGAATCGTCGCCGTCAGCAATTTCTCGCGCACCCAGGCTTGGCCCGTAGCCGGCAAACCATCACATCCGGTAAACGGAAGGCTCAGCCATCGCGAACGCTCGGCTGTGTTGCTGATCTCCTGAAAAACTTTGCGAGCGCCCATCGCCATCGAATCATCCTGCGCCGCCACCAGGTCGATCGACGTGCCCTGTGAAGTAGCCAGCTTCATCCACGACCGCACCACCCGCCCGGCGCCTTCCTCCGTCCACCGTGACTTCAGCATCGTCACTTGAATGTTCGCCGGTTTCGTCTCCAGCATCCCCGCAGTCCGCATTCGCGCCGAAGGACTGTCCGACGGCCCTTCAATGTACAAAACGTTCCCGCCTCCCGGCAGCAACGCAGCAAATTGCCTCCCTTGAATGCGGCCAATCTCAGCGTGATCGGAGCTCACGGCAAAAATGGGAGTGGTCGCCGTCCGCCGCAGCTCCGCCAGATATTCCGGCCTCCGGTTCAGCACCGCCCACCCGATTCCCGCGCTGCTGGCGGCCTGCGCCACCTGGGGCAGCGCCGTCCGTCCCACCGGTTCCACAACAATCGCGTCCGGTCGCGACTCCACCCGGCTTTGGATCGCCTTCAGCAATTCCGTACTCTGATGCACCGCATCGTCCCCGGCATAAATGATCTCCACATCAATCCCCAGCTTGCGCGCAGTATCCTCCGCAGATTGCGCCTGCGCCACCTGAAAATCATTGTCGCGGGTATGAAGCGATACCAGGAATCGCAGCTTCTTATTCATATCGCAAAGATGCCCCTGACCATTTCTTAACGATACGCCATGTCCAAAACGTTTGGGGAACTAGCCCGCGCTCGCGGCGTCATCGGTAGAGGCTGCCCCACCTTTCGCGCTCTTCGAAAGAGCCTGCCCTGAGCGGAGCCGAAGGCTGGGCCACGATGCTGCCTGCATCAAAAGCGGCCACCGAGACCGGGCCCTAGCCCGCCGAGAGAATCGGGAAGGGCACGACTTCAGTCGTGCCGCCAAAGACCCACACGACACGCGCTTTAGCCCCTGAGGTAAGCGCCTTCCATCAATCCCCGCAGTTGCATAGAGACCGTTCCATGCCGCAAGCAGTGACGTGGAAGAGCGGCGCTTAAGCGCCGCGTAAAGAGCCATCAAGTTTTGAGGGTGCCCCGTCCTTGTCTCGCGGTTTTGCGAGACAGGGCAGGGATTTTGACCTCGTATCCGCGTCCGGGATTTTTGAGCCGAAATAAGGCTTACGGCGGTGTTGCCTGAGGGGATAGACACAAAATGAACCACCAGGCCCAAGCCCCGGAGGGCGGCATGCAATAGCCCCGGACGTAAGTCCGGGGTAAGCCCCCCAAATAGGAACCGAGTCCCGAAGGGACGGCACAACCAACCTCTACAGAATATATCTAGACAAATCCTGATCCTTAACAATGTCAGTCAACATCTTCCGCACATAATCCGCGTCGATAACCACGTGATCGCCCTTTCGCTCCGGAGCATCAAAGCTAAGCTCATCCAGCACGCGTTCCATGATGGTATGCAGCCGCCGCGCTCCAATATTCTCCGTACTCTCGTTCACCCGAAACGCAAAGTGCGCAATCTCCGACAGCGCCTCCTGAGTGAACTCGAGCTTCACGCCCTCAGTCTCAAGCAATGCCGTGTACTGCTTCACCAAAGAAGATTTCGGCTCCGTAAGAATCCGCACAAAATCTTCCATGGTCAAAGACTGCAACTCCACCCGAATCGGAAACCGCCCCTGCAACTCAGGAATCAAATCGCTGGGCTTGGAAACATGAAATGCCCCCGCAGCAATAAACAAAATATGATCCGTCCGCACCATCCCATAGCGAGTGTTCACGGTCGTGCCTTCAACAATGGGAAGAATGTCGCGCTGCACGCCCTCCCGTGAAACGTCCGGACCATGCCCGCCTTCGCGTCCCGCAATCTTGTCAATCTCATCCAAAAACACAATCCCGGAATTCTCCACCCGATCGATCGCCGTCCGCGTAACGTGATCCATATCAATCAAGCGTTGCTCTTCTTCCTGAATCAAATATTCGAACGCCTCGTTCACCTTCATCTTCCGCTTCTTGGTCCGCTGCCCAAAGATATTAGGCAGCATGTCCTTGATGTTGATGTCCATCTCCTCAACACCCTGGTTCGTCATAATTTCAAAAGAAGGAAAATTCCGCTCCCGCACATCGATCTCAACCTGCCGGTCATCAAGCTTCCCCTCGCGCAACTGCTGCCTCAACTTCTCCCGCGTCCGTGAAGAAGATTCAGCCAGCGCAGTACTGCCATCAATCACCACCCCGCCCGCCGTGGAAGGCTCCGCAGGCCGGGCCGGTGGAGAAGGCGGCAAAAGAATATCCAGCAACCGTTCCTCAGCATTCAGCTCAGCCTTGTCCGCAACATCCTCAAGCTTCTCCTCGCGCACATTGTCGATAGCAATCTCCACCAGATCCCGCACCATCGACTCCACATCCCGCCCCACATACCCAACCTCAGTAAACTTCGAAGCCTCAACTTTAAGAAAAGGAGAATTCGCCAGCTTAGCCAGCCGCCGCGCAATCTCCGTCTTCCCCACCCCAGTAGGCCCGATCATAATTATATTTTTGGGAATGATTTCTTCGGCCAGGTCGGGGGTTAATTTTTGCCGGCGCGTGCGGTTGCGCAGCGCGATGGCGACGGCGCGCTTCGCGTCCTTCTGGCCGATTACGTGTTTGTCGAGCTCGACTACGATCTCGCGGGGAGTTAGTTCGTCGAGTGCGAGTTGCTCTTCTTCGGCGCTGCTGGGTAAATAGATGGCCATAAAAAGTTCTCAGTTCTCAGTTCCCAGTTCTCAGTCGCGCAGCGAAGGCTCGCTGGGAACTGAGAACCGAGAACGGAGAACTGCTTCTAGAGTTCTTCAATCGTGACCACATCATTCGTATAGATGCACATTTTGCCGGCGATCTTCATCGCTTCTTCGGCGATCTGGCGTGCGGTTAGCTGCGTGTGTTTCGCCAGCGCTTCAGCTGCGGCCTGCGCGTAAGGGCCGCCGCTGCCGATGGCTGCGACTCCGCTGTCAGGCTCGATGACGTCGCCTTGTCCGCTGAGCAGGAACGTCTGTTCTTTGTCGCACACCAGCAGCAACGCCTCCAGGTGACGCAAATATTTATCCGTGCGCCAGTCTTTGGCTAGTTCCACCGCGCCGCGTCCGAGGTTACCGTGGTACTGCTCGAGCTTTGATTCGAACCGGCTGAACAATGTGAAGGCGTCGGCGGTTGAGCCGGCGAATCCCGCGAGGATTTTGTCGTTGTAGAGGCGGCGGATCTTCTTTGCCGTGTGCTTGATGACCGACTCGCCCAGCGTAACCTGGCCATCGCCGGCCAGAACAACACTGCCATTGCGGCGGATGGATAAAACGGTTGTAGAGCGGATCAGTCGCTTCGTCGACATGGGCGCAATTTTTGATTATAGCAGCGCCGATCAGTGACCGGCGGCGTCCGCGATGGTTATCGAAAAGCAATCCCGGCTTCGAAAAATAGTTCTTGACGTGACCCATTAGTCACGTTACTATACGCTCACATAGCGGATTGATCATTTCACGGATTAGGGGGAAAGCAATGACACTCGATGACCTGACGCTCGACGTTGAGCAGCATGTGGAAATCAACGCTACGCCGGAGAAAACGTTCGCGGCAGTTTTGTATCGCCTGGGAAAAGGCAATACCAACCCTGAGGGGCAACCGATGCAGTTACTGCTGGAGGCCAAGCCTGGGGGACGTTGGTACCGGGATCGCGGAAACGGCATCGGGCACCTCTGGGGATTTGTCCAAGTCCTGAAGCCTCCGACGCTGTTGGAGCTGAGCGGGCCGATGTTCATGTCCTATCCCGCGATTAACCACCTGGAAGTGAAGGTGGAAGCGGTGGGAACAGGCTGCAAGGTCGTGCTGCGGCACCGCGCGATCGGCATGATTGATCCGCAGCACCGCAAGGGCGTGACTAAAGGCTGGCACCACATGCTCGACGAAATCAAGAAAGACAGCGAGCAGCGGTGAGGGAAGCCTCGAAACATCCTGCTTCGAATCACCCCGCTGACGAACTTGATGCGGTGTGGAAGGCGCTCTCGGATGCGACGCGGCGCGCAATTCTGGATTTTCTGCGCGACCGCCCCCGCACCACTACAGAAATTGTGGACGCGTTCCCGCACCTAAGTCGTTTCGGAGTGATGAAGCATCTCGACGTGCTGCGCGCGGCGCAATTGGTGCAAACACGAGAGGCCGGGAGGCAGCGGGTGAATTCGCTGAACGTAGTGCCCATCCGGCAGATTTATGAACGCTGGGTGGGGCCGTTTCAGGAGCTTTGGTCGGGCCAGTTGCTTCGTATCAAAGAGATCGCCGAGAACGACAGCGCAGGAAAAAAGCGAACCACTTCGCGCAAGCGAAAAAGACATCAGCCCGCCAGGCGGCGGTCTGTCACAGAAAACAGCAAGGCACAAATCGAACTCACTAAATAGGAGAATGCACATGACCACACTAGCTACCAGCACCGGAATCCAGGAACACGAGGTCGTCTCGCCAGGAGAATGGATCACCAGCCGAAAAAAACTACTTCGCAAAGAAAAAAAGTTCACCCGGTTACGAGATGAACTGAGCCGGCAACGCCGCGAGTTGCCGTGGGAGAAAATCGAAAAGGAATATGTCTTCGACGGACCGAACGGCAAGGTGACTCTCGCCGACCTTTTCGGCGGCAAGAGCCAGCTGATTGTCTACCACTTCATGTTTGGTCCAGGGTGGGAGGAGGGTTGCCGGAGCTGCTCCTTCGCCGCCGATCACTTCGACGGAACTCTCGTGCACCTCGCGAATCGCGATCTCACTCTTGCCGTGATTTCGCGGGCGCCGATGGCGCAGATCGAGACCTTCAGGAAGCGCATGGGCTGGCGGTTCCGGTGGGTTTCGTCATTCGGCAACGACTTTAACCGCGACTATCACGTCTCGTTCACGCAAGAGGAGATGGCGAAGGGCAAGGTGAACTACAACTACGATCTGCGGGAGTTCCCCAGCGAGGAAGCCCCGGGTTTTAGCGTCTTCTACAAGAACGATGCCGGCGAAATCTTCCACACTTATTCCGCCTACGCGCGCGGGGGCGACATCCTGATTGGCGCCTACAACTTTCTTGATCTCGCTCCCAAAGGCCGCGGCGAGGATGATCTGGCCTTCACCATGGCATGGGTCCGACATCACGATCGCTACGCGGAGAACTACTTGGTGGATCCAAAGACGCCGTACGTAGCGCCGAAAGGAGCAGGCTCGTCATGCTGCGCCGAGGAGCACCAGTCGTGAATTGCTGTGCCGCCATTTCGAGCGGATCGAGCCGTCTTACGACAGAAGAGCGGACCGCGAACAGCGGTCCGCGTCTGCAGACGGTGTTAGGGAAGGCGGCGCGCCGTTGCCGCGAGGCCGCGGGATGGGCTCTCCCCGCGGGCATTCTGGCGTTGTTGCCGAAATGTCCGGCATGCATCGTCGCCTACCTCGCGATCGGAAGCGGAATCGGCATCTCAATATCGACCGCGACCTATTTGCGGATCGGCCTTATAACCCTGTGCGCGGCTTCGCTCACGTATTTTGCAGTGAGTCGCGCACATCGCTATCTCGCACGCCGACCGGAAGCCAAGCCCTCCCAGAACCACTTCGCGGCGAAAAGCTGTCAATAGCCAAGTAGTACACAGTTGAAGCTAAGTTGCTCACAGCTATGACAATATAATTCGCGGAAAATGACTCAATCACCCATTTCGAATTGCTATACTGAAAGTATAGAGTGAAAGTTCAAGAAAACGAGGCGCGGCCCATGGGCCGCGCCTTTTCTTTTGGGGCCGAAGGTTTTTTGGGGCCGACCCGGGGGAGCAAAATGGACGAGTTCAAAGTTTTCAAGAACTTCAAGGAGCGTGGCGAGTGGGTCGAACTCCGTTTCATGGCCGAAGCCCTGCGTCACGGCTTCAAAGTCCTAAAGCCCTGGGGAGACTCTTCGCCCTTCGACGTCGCCATCCCCTTCGGCAACCGCATCGTAAGAGTCCAGGTCAAGTCCACCTCCTGCCGCACCGGCACCGGATACTTCTGCCAGTTCAAGCCCAACTATCTAAGCGACCCCTACACCCTCGACCAACTAGACCTCTTCGCCGCCTACGTAATCATGCAAGACACGTGGTACATAATCCCAGCCCGCATCCTGCTGGGCGGCGACACCAACAAACAAGGCCTGATGCTCTACCCCATGCAGCCCCTAAAGAAAAACCGCTACAGCTACGAACACTACCGCGAAGCGTGGCCCCTGCTCCGCCCCAGCAGGAAAAGATAGCCCGTGATCAACCAAGAAGTTTGTCATTCCGACCGGAGCCGGACCCTGAGCGAAGCCGAAGGGGACGGCGCAGCGGAGGAACCTGCTGTTCTCGCTTCCGAGATGGACCGTGTAGAGCGGGCGCCCTCGTCCGCGGCCTTTGACGTTGACCTTCAACTGCCAGGATCGCAACAACCGAGTCTGCCCCATTTCTCGTGTCCTTTGCGAGAAGTGGGATTCCGCGGCCAGCTCCACCCCGGCCTTTGTCATCCCGACCGGAGCCGGACCATGAGCGAAGTCGAAGGGGACGGCGCAGTGGATGGACCTGCTGCTCTTTGGCCCCGCCACTGGCCACCCAGCGAAGAATTTGGGTCGTATAATCTGTCCTGGATCACCCGCAGCCCACAACAGAAGGAATCGGACATGGCCGTCATCGGCAAGTTCGCAGGACGCAGGTCTCGCGGAGTCGTCTGGGTCTGTGATATAGCGAGCTCCTCAAAGCACCTGAACAATAATGAATCGGCCGACGCGCTGGAAACGTTCCTGCAGCGCTTTCTCTTCCTATCCATCATCTTCGTCGAGGCAGCCGGAGGCAAATTCATTAAGTGGACCGGAGACGGATTTCTTGCCTGGTTTGAAACGCCCCTGCATAGAGACGTCGCAGACGCAGCAGTTCGGGCCTTCGACGCGGCTTGGTACCTCAGCCTCTATGTCAACGTCAGCCAACTATGCGTGCAATCAGCTGCCAAGTTCAAAATCAGGCACGCGGTAACGCTAGAACACGACGCTCTTGTTATCGATCTCGCGTATTCGGACAAGAGCGCGACAGACGTGCTAGGTCGCGCTGTCGTTCTAGCGTTTCGTCTCTCCTCGATCAAAGCGGAGTTCCCCAGCATTGTCACCAACGGGGAACTGTTGAAGCTCGTCAAGAGCGAAGCGACCATTCACTTCACCAAGCTCAAGCTATCCAGGGAGGACAGGCTGAGATATTTCAAAGATGAGGCCTGGGGAACCTCCAACATCTTCGCGTCCGGCGGCAAGGAACGCCGGCGGAGAGCAGGCGTCAAGACCCTCGTGCGACGCACAAAGAAACTTATCGAAGCGGTCGAAAGCGGGAATGTGAATCCGAAGCGAAAGGAACTCATTAAGCAGGTCATTATGGAAATGATCAACGGCCCTGAGTGGTGCCGCGAAGTCCAGAAGGTCTTGGACGACTTCTCACGGGATGATCTACTCGGAGCCCTGAAGGCGATCGTTCCCGCCCTCGAAAAAACGCCGCAGTCATAGGGGCATAATGCAGCGGCACCTTCGATTTCGTAGGGCCAAGGCTGAACACCAAGTGCTGAACCTCAACGACCGGAATCCAGCTGTCTAGGACAGTCGCAATGGCAAGACTGAAATTGAACGAGCAAATCACGATCGCGGTCTCGGTGCTCGCTCTCGCGCTATCAGCGGCATCCGCGTGGTACACGGTACTTCGAGATAGGCGACAAGACACAGAGAGCTTAGCAGTCAGTATCAATCCCGAACGGGGCGACTACGAAACGGAACTGCTAGGCTTCGTCGGAGAGAGACCTTCGCAGATCGTACTCAATTGGCATGGCTTCATTGCTAACAACGGCTCGATCCCAGTTAGCATTGTCTCGTTCGACGTGTGGGGCGTGGGCAAACCAAACCTGTTTACCCACTCGCATATGAACCTCGGCCTGTTTGATTCCGATGGCAAGCAGATCGTCTTGCCAATGGTGGTCGAACCTGGGCACGCAACTCCAATAGAAATACGAACTGGCGTCATGCTAGCTACCGCCGTGGAAGGCATACTCGGGACACGATTCCCGATCGGTCAGAAAGTCAGATACATCGAAGTGCTTAAACATGTGGCTCGATCGGGGAAGGATCTCTTCGGCAACGACATCAAGTACCAAGAATTTGGAGATAACACCTATAGCTTTGAAGGTCCGGACCCTTCGCGTGACGTTCGTCAGCCCGTGTTCTTGTGGTCGTTTTCAACGGCTCGGAGCAACAAGTTCACCTTCACGTCCTCGTTCTATGGACAGTGAGTCCGGACTGGAGGATAAGAAATCGAGACCCGGCTCAGACTCCCACAGTCTGCGCGCTCGGCTTCCCCGCCAGCAACTGCCTCAGCACATACTGCAGAATCCCGCCGTTAGCGTAGTAGAGCGCCTCCTGCGGCGTGTCGATGCGGACCAGCGCCTCGAACTCGATGGTTTTCCCTTTCGCCTTGGCGCGGATTTTTACGTGGCTTCCGGCGGCGAAGTTTTCTACTACGTCGCGGATTCCGGTGATGTCGAAGACTTCTTCGCCAGTCAGTTTGAGCGATTCCGCGTTTTGGCCGGCTGGGAATTGCAGGGGAAGAACTCCCATGCCGACGAGGTTCGAGCGATGAATGCGCTCGTAGCTTTCGGCGATTACCGCTTCGACGCCGAGTAAGCGCGGGCCTTTGGCGGCCCAATCGCGGGAGGAGCCGGAGCCGTACTCTTTGCCGGCCAGAATAATCAGCGGCGTGCCTTCGCCAATGTATTTCTGGGACGCGTCGAAGATCGACATTTCCTCGTTGTCGGGCAAGTGGCGGGTGAAACCGCCTTCCACGTTGACCAGTTTGTTGCGCAGGCGGACGTTGGCGAAGGTTCCGCGGACCATGACTTCGTGGTTGCCGCGGCGCGAGCCGTAGGAATTGAAGTCGGCGGGCTTGACCCCGTGCTCCTGCAGATATTTTCCAGCGGGGCCGTCTTTCTTGATGGAGCCGGCGGGAGAAATGTGGTCGGTGGTGACGCTATCGCCGAGCACGGCGAGGACACGCGCGCGCTTGATATCTTCAACCGGCGAGGGTTTGATCTTCATGCCTTCGAAGTACGGAGCGCGGCGGATGTAGGTGGAATCTTTTTCCCAGGCATAGGTCTGGCCCTTGGGAATCTTGAGGCCGCGCCAGCGCTCGTCGCCCTCAAAAACTTCGGCGTAAGTTTTCGAAAACATGTCCGCGGTAACGGACTGCTGAATGGCCTCGTCGACTTCGCGCTGCATGGGCCAGAGGTCGGCGAGGTAGACGGGGTTGCCGTCTCTGCCCTTGCCGATGGCGTCTTTGCGCAGGTCGATGTCGATGCGTCCGGCGAGCGCGAAGGCTACCACCAGCGGCGGCGACATCAGATAGTTGGCGCGGACTTCAGAGTTGATGCGGCCTTCGAAGTTGCGATTGCCGGAAAGCACAGACGCGACGACGAGATCTTTGTCGTCGATCGCTTTCGAGACTTCTTCCGGCAGCGGGCCGGAGTTGCCGATGCAAGTGGTGCATCCGTAACCGACGATATTGAATTTCAATTTCTCGAGATACGGCATCAGGCCTGCGTTCTCGAGATAATCGCGGACCACTTTCGAGCCGGGCGCCAGCGATGTTTTCACCCACGGCGGAACCGACAAGCCTTTCTCGACCGCTTTTTTCGCCAGCAATCCTGCACCGATCATTACTGAAGGGTTTGAAGTGTTGGTGCAGGAGGTGATGGCTGCGATGACTACGCTGCCGTGCTTGAGCGCGTTCTTTACATCCTGTGGAACGTGTTCATGGTCGTTCGGATCTTCGACTCCGATCGCGGCAGGGCTGCCGCCTTCCTGCTCCCATCTGGCCGAATTCGTGGCGGAGTTAGTCGCTCCCGACCCGTTCGTTTTCGCCCCGGCCTTCGGTTTGATCAGTGACGGCAGAGCCTTGTGGAAGGACTCGGCGGCCTGGGAGAGAATCACGCGGTCTTGTGGACGCTTGGGGCCGGCGAGGCTTGGCTCAACCGTGCCGAGATCGAGCGTGAGCAGTTCGGAGTATTCGGCTTCGGGCGTTTTGTCGTCGTGGAAAAGTCCCTGCTCGCGGCAGTAGGCTTCGACTAAAGCGATTTGTTCTTCCGTGCGGCCGCTGAGTTTCAGATATTTCAAACTTTCTTTGTCAACAGGGAAGATGCCGCAAGTAGCGCCGTACTCCGGCGACATGTTAGCGATGGTGGCGCGGTCAGCGAGCGGAAGATCGCGCAGCCCAGGCCCGAAATATTCGACAAACTTTCCGACAACGCCGTGCTTGCGCAACATCTCGGTGATGGTGAGAACGAGATCGGTCGCAGTAGCGCCTTCGCGCAGCCGCCCAGTAAGCTTCACGCCAACCACCAGC
Source organism: Candidatus Sulfotelmatobacter sp. (assembly GCA_049673585.1). Taxonomy (GTDB): domain Bacteria; phylum Acidobacteriota; class Terriglobia; order Terriglobales; family Acidobacteriaceae; genus Sulfotelmatobacter. The sequence goes on from JBATXV010000018.1 coordinate 205,782, forward strand.
GGAATCAGCATGGAAACAGGCTGCCCGAGCATCGCAGCTTCAGCCTCAATGCCGCCCACGCCCCACCCCAGCACCCCCAACCCGTTAATCATCGTGGTATGACTGTCGGTGCCTACCAGGGTGTCGGGATAGGCTGTGCGCTTTCCGGTTGTCTCGTGGATGAAGACTACTCTGGCCAGGTATTCGAGATTTACCTGGTGGACTATTCCGGTGTCGGGGGGGACTATGGCGAGATTGCGAAAGCCGGTTTGGCCCCAGCGGAGGAAGGAGTAACGCTCTTTGTTGCGCTGGAATTCGAGCAGGGCGTTTACGTCGAAAGCGGTGGCGGTGCCGAATTCGTCGACCTGCACGGAGTGGTCGATCACTAGTTCCACCGGCTGGAGTGGATTGATTAGGGCGGGATCGCCGCCTAGTTGTTGCATGGCGTCGCGCATGGCGGCGAGGTCGACTACGCAGGGGACGCCGGTGAAATCCTGGAGGAGGACGCGGCTGGGGGTGAAGGCGATTTCTTTGTCGGGCTTGGAATTTTTATTCCAGCCGGCCATCGAACGTATGTCTTCCTTCTTTACGTTGCGGCCGTCTTCGGTGCGCAGCAAGTTTTCCAGGAGGATGCGCAGGCAAAAGGGGAGATGTTTGGTGGAGATGGCCTGCTGGTCTAGCGCGCCGAGGCGGTAGATTTCATATTCTTTGTCGCCTGCTTTGAGGATGGAGCGGGAGTTGAAGCTGTTTAACGACATGATGGCCTTCCCTAATGATGGAACCTTTAAGTTTAGTCGTTTTGGGGCGGATTGCGTAGAGGCGTGGGAGGCGTGCGGACAGCTTTGGCTTCGCGGCGAAAGCGGCTGAGGGATTGGGGATCGTTGGCGAGGTCGTCGGGGAGGAATTTCAGAGCGACGAAGCGGTCGAGGCGGGTGTCTTGAGCTTTGTAGACGATGCCCATGCCGCCGCCGCCGAGTCTCTCGATCACGCGATAGTGAGAGAAGGTTTGTCCGACGAGTGAAGAAGAATCGGGCATGTTGTCTGCGCTGCGCGGGCGCCCCCGTGCGACTGAGAGCACATCTTAGGTTGGAGGCGGGGACGAGTCAACGCAGTCCTAGTTGAGAAGTACTATGTGGATGGGCGAGCTGTTCTGGCGCGGATTGCGCAAGATCGATCGCACGGAAGGCTCGGATTCTCGACTTAGTCTTGACGTGGGCGAGCGATCAACCGTAGCAGTTTACAAAAAAATACATAGATCCATTCGTCAGGAGTCGCCCGCTTTCGGGTGCGACTCCGCTTCCTCCGGATGACAGGTCGCGTGAAACCTAAATTGCGGCCGGGTCATCTATCTAAGGGCAGGCTGAGGCGATGAAGTGCAGGGGAGGGTTAAGCGTATGAAGACTTTCGGACAGATCGGAAGTTTGGGCAAACAGAGTTTGGGTTGCCTGTTGTCCGTGGTTCTGGTGTTTGCGACTTTGCCGCAGAACTTGTGGGCCGCGCAAGATCAGGGTGCTCCCTCGGCGACGGCACCGCCGGCGCCGGCGCCGCCGCCACCGTACACGCAACAGACTCCCGAGGAATTGCAGCGATTAGTTGCGCCGATTGCGTTGTATCCGGATTCGTTAGTGGCGCAGATTCTGGCGGCATCGACATTTCCCGAGCAGGTGGTGGAGGCCGACCGATGGCTGCAGGCGCATCCTGATTTGAAGGGAGTTGATTTAGGTAATGCAGTGAACCAGCAACCCTGGGATCCTAGCGTGAAGGCGCTCACGGCGTTTCCCTCTGTTTTGGGGAACATGGACAAGAACCTTTCGTGGACATCATCGCTGGGTGATGCTTACTACAACCAGCAGGCGGAAGTGATGGATGCGGTGCAGGTGATGCGCCGGAAAGCGGAAGAGGCGGGCAATCTGAAGAGCACGCCGCAGCAGACGGTTACGGAGCAGGATTCGGATATCGAGATTGAGCCTGCCGATCCCGATGTGGTTTACGTTCCGGCGTACGATCCCTGGCTGGTTTACGGATATCCGATCGTGGCGTGGCCGGGATGGTATCCCTACCCCGGAATCTGGTTTGGGGGCCCGTATCTTTCATTCGGAATTGGCTTTGGAATCGGATGGTGGGGCGGTTTCGGATGGGGATGGGGTCATTGGGGATTCGATTGGCATAACCATTACGCGCGGTTCGGCGGAGGGAGGTACTACTCCGGGAGCAGAACGTTCTATAACCGGGGCGCCTTTGCTCGCGGCGGATTTGCTCGTGGCGGTGGTTTCGACCGTGCCGGAGGGGCGCGACCATTCAATGGCGATCGGCAGGCGGCTCGAGGATATGCTGCGCCGCGGGGCCAGAGCGGAGTGCGCTCGGGGGCCTTTAGCGGCTACAACCGCGGCGGAGAAACCCGGAGTTTCTCGTCACGTGGCAGGGCCAGCTTTGGTGGCGGGTTCCATGGCGGCGGAGGGTTCCACGGCGGCGGAGGGTCTCACGGAGGCGGACGACGGTAATCAGTAATCGGAGATCGTTGTTTTCCAGGAGTTCGAAGACTTTGAAAATGGAGAGAAGCCATATGCAGCGAGCCAAGTTTAATTTCTATCAAACTCATCGGGCAGATCTTCTTGCGGCGGCCGCGATTGCTGTTCTCGTGACGGGGTGCTTTGCTTCCCCATTGGCGGCGCAGCAACCGGGGCAGAAGACTTTTTCATCCGCGGAAGAGGCGAGCAAGGCACTGTTCACGGCGGCGCAGAGTAACGACGAGAAAATGATGATGGGCATTCTGGGGGCGGACGGAAAAGAGATTGTTTCGTCCGGGGATGAAGCCGAGGACGCACAGAGCCGGGCTAACTTCGTGGCGAAGTATCAGGAGATGCATCGTCTGGTGAAAGAGCCAGACGGAACCACGGTTCTGTATATCGGCGCAGAGAATTGGCCCACGCCCATACCTCTGGTGGACAAAGGCGGGTCGTGGTATTTCGACACGGAAGCGGGGAAGAAGGAAATTCTGTACCGGCGGGTTGGCCGGAACGAAATGTCGACGATCAAAGTTTGCCAGGAACTGGCGTCGGCGCAAAAGGAATACTCGGCACAACACAACGAGTACGCGCAGAAAATCTTCAGTGACGAAGGGCAGCGCGACGGCCTTTATTGGAAAGCTGCAGCGGGCGAACCGTTAAGTCCGGTTGGGCCGCTGGTGGCGGCGGCGGTTACGGAGAGCTATGCCAAGAGCCGAGACAGCGCTCCGACTCCGTATCGCGGGTACTACTATCACATCCTGACGCGGCAGGGGAAACATGCGCCGGGCGGGGCTAAGAGTTACATGGTCGACGGGAAGATGACTGGGGGCTTCGCGTTCGTGGCGTATCCGGCAGTATACAGATCATCGGGCGTGATGACTTTCATCGTGGGGCAGGATGGGGTGGTGTATCAGAAGGATCTCGGGCCGAAGACCGATGCCGTGGCCAAAGCGATGAAAGAATACAATCCCGATTCCAGCTGGCAAAAAGCCGAAGAGCAGGCGGAGGAGACGGCGAGCGATCAGAAGACGAAGTAGTTCTGCGTTTAGCGAGCGGCGATCCAGACCTGGTAGATGACTACTGCCATCATGAATATAAGGTAGAGTCGAAGCGCCCAGAGGACTATGAGTTCGGGGCCTTTGAGGTGACGGCGCGGGATGGGATGCTTCTTGGCTTTGACCAGCTGATCGTGTTCGAGCGAAGAGAGGACCCAGGTTTGATCGGCGAGCGAGAGTTGTTCTTTCTTGACCACGAAATTTATTCTCCCAGTTTAAAAATAATTATGCTGTCGTGAAAAACGGCTCAGGGGCTAAAGCCCTCGTAATTCGAGACCTCTACCGGCACGACTGAAGTCGTGCCCTTCCCGATCTTTCAGTGGGGCTAAAGCCCCCATCCAAATGTAACAGCCCCTTTAACGCAGGCCTGGAAGGCCTGCTCCACCCTCCTTAAAAATCTGGCGTTCGCTTCCACTGGCTATGTTCCTCCCAAAACGGCGAAGATGTTGGGGGCGATTATGCTTACGCCGAAGAGTATGCCGGCAGCGGTGAGGATAAATACGACCGCGCTGGATAGTATGTTTGCCCACCATGGGCTGACCAGGTCGCCCATGATTTCTTTGTCGTTGACCAGCATGAAGAGGAATACCAACGCGGGGGGCATGGCAAGAACGGCGACTACGTTTACCAGCAGGACCACGTAAACCAGCGGCAGGCCCGGGATGAGAACGATGGCGGCGGCAGCGACGGCACACAGAGTGAGTACGGCGTAGAACGATTTGCCTTGGCCCATCGGGAGGTTGAGGCTGTGGGGCTTGTGGGTGACCTCTCCGAAAGCATAGGCCGAAGAGGTTGAGATGGTGATGGCGGCCACGATGCCGGCCTCGACCATGCCGAGGGCAAAGAGCGATGCGCCGAAGCGGCCGATGATGGGCTCAAGAGCTTGGGCGAACTGAGCAGCCTGGTAATTATCGGCAGTCATCTGGTGGGCGAAGAGCGGGGCCGTCGCCAGGATTGTGGCGATAGCTGCTGCCGTCGCCAGGGTTGCGCCTAAGACGGTGTCGATGCGGCCGAAGCGGATATCTTTTGTGGTCATGCCCTTGTCGACGGTCGCGCTCTGCTGGAAGAAGAGCATCCACGGGGTAACGGTGGCCCCGATGTCGGCGAGGACAAGCAGCAGAGTGTCTTTGTTGAAACCGGGGAGCGGTTTCCATGTAATGAAGGAGTGGCCGACGGAGTGCCAGCTCGGGTGAGTCATGAGGGCGACCGGAATGAAGATGAGGTTGAATGCGGCTGCGGCCAGGGTGATGCGTTCCCAGGTCCAGTAGCGGTGACTCATGAGCGCGGCATACAGGATGACTAGCGCGATGAGGATTGCCATCCAGGGCGGGACGCCGAAGAAGCCCAGGCCGGCGCGGATGGCGATGAACTCGGTGATTAGAGTTAGGAAGTTGCCGATGCCGAGGTCGATCATGGAGAACCATCCCCAGAAAGGACCGAAGCGCTCGAAGATGAGTTCGGCGTGTCCGCGATGGGTGGCGGCGCCGAGACGGACGGTCATTTCCTGGACTACGATAGCCATGCAAAACGTGAGGGCCACGAAGGGAAGAAAGAATCCGATGCCGAATTTTGCGCCAGTGGCGGCGTAGGAGAGCATGCTGGGGCCGTCGTTTTCTCCCAACATAACGAGGACACCAGGACCGACCAGCAACCACAGCAGGCGCGCGCGCGAGGAAAAGCCGTGCTGGGCGCGGGCGGTGGAGACGCGGACGCGATCGTGAGCGCGATCGACGTCTTCGTGGGTGATTACTACTTCCTCTTCGGCTTGAGTGACGACAGGCTTCATCGGTTGGAGTTGGTATGCAGAGAATCTCTGACGATGTGTCCGGCGGGACTTTCTCCGGCAGAGATTAGCGCAAGTATACACGATGAAATAAACCATGGTTAACTGAAGTTTGGCGGGCTGGGAGCGGTGATGGAAATGCCTTGCCGTGCCTGTGGCTCCGCAGAGATGCAAGGGGTCCTTCGACTGCGGTTGTGCTTCGTTTCACGAAGCACAACCTCCGCTCAGGATGACAAAGTTCACAAGATATCCTTTAGCGGGTGGGGTGGTGGTCGGCGGGGGAGACCCAGACGCGTTCGGCGGCGGCGCGGCCCAGGGAAACGTTGCCGGCGACGGTGGAGAGAGCGAGGGTTTGGTCGTAGTTGCGTTCGAGGAGGCGCAGTCTGGCTCCGGGGCGAATGCCGCGGGCTTCGAGGAACTCGAGCAGGCGGCGGTCGCGCTCATAAATTCCGCTGACGGCGTAGGCGGTCCCAGGTGCGGCGTCGGCGAGGAGAAGCAGTCCGCGATGGCGGCGGCTGGCAGGGCTTTCCATCTCGCTTAGATTCCCGTGGGGACAGGCGCCTGTCTTCCCTAGTTTCGCAAGGAGTTTGGCTTCGAAGTCGGGCGAGACGGCGTGCTCGAGGCGCTCGGCTTCATCGTGGACCTTCCACCACTCCATGCCGAAGAGTTCGGACAGCATGCGTTCGATCAGGTGATGGCGGAGTGTGAGTTTGCGGGCGATCTTGCGGCCGGCAGCGGTGAGGCGGACGTGGCCGTCGGCCTGGACGCGGACGAGGCCGTCTTTTTTCAGGCGGCGCACGGCCATCGTGACTGCGGGCGCGGAGACTTTCAGCCAGTCGGCGAGGCGGGCGGAGATTACGGATTCGCCTTCGCTCTCGGCTTCGAGGATGGCTTTTAGATAATCTTCTTTGGAGACAGTGATCATTGGGAAGATTATACGACGGGCTTAATTGCGGTTAATTCTAATTGATGATTGGTGATTGATGATTATTGATTGCAAATCTGAGGTTTGGTGATGTCACCTTGAGGGACGTCAGTTTATCAATCAACAATCAATAATCATCAATCAAACAATTGCCCGGCCAGTTTGACAGTCTTCCTTCTCTGCCCCTAACCTTGTTTCTCTGGCTATGAAAGTTCTGGTCCTCGGCAGCGGTGGACGCGAGCATGCTTTGGTGTGGAAGCTGCGGCAGTCGCCGCGGATTTCGAAGCTTTATTGCGCGCCGGGGAATGGCGGCATCGCGGACGACGCGGAATTGCTGCCGGTGGACTTGAAGAGCGTGGAGTCGATGGTTGCTTTGGGCGAGCAGTTGCGGCCGGACCTTACGGTGGTGGGTCCTGAACTGCCGTTGACTTTGGGGGTGGTGGACGAGTTCGCGCGCCGCGGCTGGCCGGTGTTTGGGCCGACCAAGGCGGCGGCGCAGCTGGAGGCGAGCAAGAGCTTTGCCAAGGAATTCCTGCAGCGGCATCGCATTCCCACGGCGCATTATGCGATTTGCGAATCGATGGAAGAAGTGCGCGCGGCGTTGACGCACTTTCACGTGCCGGTGGTGGTTAAGGCCGATGGATTGGCGGCGGGCAAAGGCGTGGTGATCGCGGCGAGCAAAGAAGAGGCGACGCGCGCGGCGGCCGAAATGTTGAGCGGCAAGATGGTGGGACAAGCGGGATTGCGAGTGGTGGTGGAAGAATGTTTGAAGGGCGAAGAACTTTCATTTCTGGTGCTGAGCGATGGGGAGCGGGTTGCGCCGCTGGTGGCGGCTCAGGATCACAAGCGCGTAGGCGATGGCGACACCGGGCCGAATACGGGCGGGATGGGCGCGTATTCGACTGCTGACATTGTTGACGACAAGATGCGCGACTGGCTGGTGAATCACATTGCGCGTCCGGTGGTCGAGGGGATGAAGGCGGAGGGTGCGGAGTTCAAGGGCGTGCTTTATTGCGGGCTGATGATGACGGCTCGCGGTCCAATGGTGCTGGAGTTCAATTGCCGGTTTGGCGATCCGGAGACGCAGCCGATTTTGATGCGACTGGAGAGCGATCTGGTGGACGCGCTGGAAGCTTCGATTGCGGGCAGGGTCAGCGAGGCCGATTTTTCGTGGTCGCGCGATGCTTCGGTGTGCGTGGTGATGGCTTCGGGAGGATATCCGGGAACGTTTGAGGTGGGGAAGAAGATTACGGGGCTTGATGAGGCTGCGGCGGTTGAGGGAGTTAAAGTTTTTCACGCTGGAACTTCGAAGCGCGATGGGGAGTTTTATACGGCTGGTGGGCGGGTGCTGGGGGTTTCGGCGCGCGGGACGGATTTGGAGACTGCGGTGTCACGGGCGTATCAGGCTTGCGAGAGAATTCGTTTTGATGGGGCACATTACCGGAAGGATATTGCTGGACGGGCGCTGAAGAACTAGGTCGCCGTCGCGGTAGAGATTCCATTTCGAGTCGGTGGTTGTTTCCGAGTACAAGGGGTCCTTCGACTGCGGTTGTGCTTCGTTTCACGAAGCACAACCTTCGCTCAGGATGACAAACTACGGGGGGTTCATGAGTAAGACTTTGGTTTCTATTGTGATGGGAAGTGATTCTGACCTTGAGATTATGCGCGAGGCTGGAAAAGCTTTAGAGGAGTTTGGGATCGGCTATGAGATCGACGTTACTTCGGCGCACCGGTCGCCGGATCGTACCGCCGACTTTGCGCGGAAGGCTGCGGGGCGCGGGATTTGCGTAATCATCGCCGGGGCTGGCGGCGCGGCGCATCTCGCCGGCGTGATCGCGGCTCACACAACCCTTCCTGTGATTGGCGTGCCGATTCCTTCGACCTCTCTGCAGGGGATGGATTCGCTGCTTGCTACTGTGCAGATGCCGGCGGGGATTCCGGTTGCGACCGTCGCGATTGGTAAGCCGGGGGCTACGAATGCCGGGATTCTTGCGGCGCAGATGATTGCGCTCAGGGATTCTTCGGTTGGGGAGAAGCTTGTGGCGCATAAAGAGAAGCTCGCGCGCGGGGTGGAGGAGAAGTCGAAGAAGTTGAGGGGCGTCTAGAGTGGTGGTGGCGCCTGCGCCGCGCTGCGCTTGGCTGGACGGCCGAGGCGGCCGTCCCCACACAAGCATGGAAACAATTACAGCTTTAATCCCTTCAGGTATTCGCGGAATGGCCGGCCCAGGTCGTCGCGTTTTAGGGCGAACTCTACTGTGGCTTTCAGGAATCCTAGTTTGTCTCCGGCGTCGTGGCGGCGGCCTTCGTAGACGTAGGCGTACATTTTTTCTTTCTGCAGCAGGAGACGCATGCCGTCGGTTAGCTGCAGCTCGCCTCCGGCGCCGGCCTTGGTGTTGGCGAGGCAATCGAAAATTGCGGGCGTGAGAATGTAGCGGCCGATGATGGCCAGGTTTGACGGGGCTTCTTCGGGCTTGGGTTTTTCCACCATATTTTTGATTTCGTAGAGGCGGCCTCCGAAGCGGCCATCGGCGGGCTTTACGTCGAGTACGCCGTAGGACGAAATCATTTTTCCTTCGATGATCTGTGTGGCTAGAACCGAGCACTGGGTTTGATCGAAGACCTCGACCATTTGTTTGAGGCACGGGACTTCGGCGTCGATCACATCGTCGGCGAGGAGCACGGCGAAAGGTTCGTTGCCTACCAACTCGCGGGCCATGAGCACGGCGTGGCCGAGGCCCAGAGCTTCTTTCTGGCGGACGTAGGCTACATGAATCATGTCGGAGATGGAGCGGACGATCTTCAGCAGGTCGAGCTTCTTGCGATCTTCGAGCATTCTTTCTAGTTCGTAGCTGACGTCGAAGTGATCTTCGATGGCCTGCTTGCCGCGGCCGGTGATGATGAGGATCTGGTCGCAGCCCGAGGCCATGGCTTCTTCTACTCCGTATTGAATGATGGGTTTGTCGACCAGCGGGAGCATTTCTTTGGGCTGGGCTTTGGTGGCGGGCAGGAAGCGGGTGCCGAGGCCGGCTGCGGGGAATACGGCTTTGCGGACTTTCATGGGCATGGAGGTCGATGGTCCGTAGTTAGTCGTTGGCTGCGCGACTTCGGTTGCCGGACAATTGTACCTGCTGGGGTTTCTCGCTGGCGATCTAGAACTTCGGATGTACAATCCGTGCTGCTGGCCATTTCCGGCGGAGGTGAGTATGCCGCGAAGAGACGGGTTTTGGGCGTTTACCATTTTTGGAGTCGTCGTGCTCGCGGACGTTGCCGCCAGGTTCTGGCGCCTCCGGGCGGGCCTTGACATGTTGGATCGTCTAACGCTAAGCACGATTGCGATGGGAATTCCTATCGTATGGCTTGCTTACCGAAGGAATTTGAGGCAGATTGACGGACTAAAAGGGCAAGTCGAAGAGGGGGCACTGGAGCGTCTCGCTCGGAATGATCAGGCTATAGGGTTCTTCGCCTATCTGATGCTGATACAGGCGCTGTCCTTTATACATCGTCACTGAGCCACATTTCCACCTGCTCCAGACCGAGCCTCTGATGCTGCTTCCACATTCGCGAGCTGTTCCAGCACTGTCCGCAAAGCGCGCAGAACCTCCTTCGCGTCTGTTGCCTTCAACCCAAATTTCAACATTCCGTCGGGAGTGAATTGCGCGCCGCGCTGCGCGGAGACGAAGCGGGCTAGTTGCTCGGGGTCGACGGTGGCGTCCTGGCGGAATTTTAGTGTTACGAAGTCCCGTTTGCGCTCGATTGCGTTCACGCCTACTTTCATGCACAGAAGTTTTAGCGAGGCGTAGTCGAGCAGGTTGCGGACTGCCGGCGGGGGTGGGCCGTAGCGGTCTTGCAACTCTGCGGATACGTCGGTTAGTTGGGATTCCGTTTCTACTCTCGCTACTCGCTTATACATCTGCAGGCGCTGGTTTTCTTCCGGAACATAGTCCGCGGGGATGCGAATGTTTAGGCCCAGATTGAGCTGGGTTTCGGCTTCGTCGGGTCCGGCTTCGCCTTTCATTTCGCGGACGGCCCTCTCTAGCATTTGTGTATAGAGCTCGAAGCCGATGGCTTCGATGTGTCCGCTCTGCTCACCTCCCAGCATGTTGCCGGCACCGCGGAGTTCGAGGTCGAGAGCGGCGATTTTGAATCCGGCACCTAGGTCGGAAAATTCTTTTAGCGCGGCGAGGCGGCGGCGCGCGATCGGCGTGAGTTCGATTTCCGGCGGGAGCATTAGATAGGCGTAGGCGCGGCGGCTGGAGCGGCCTACTCGGCCACGTAGTTGGTACAGCTCGGAAAGACCGAGGCGGTCGGCTCGGTTGATGAGAATTGTGTTGCAGAGCGGGATATCGAGACCGTTCTCGATGATTGTGGTTGAAACCAGGATGTCGGCTTCGTGATGCATGAACTTCAGCATCACTTTTTCTAGTTCGCCTTCGGACATTTGGCCGTGGCCTACGATGATTTTTGCTTTGGGAACCAGCGCCTGAATCTTGGCGGCGATTTCCCAGATGGTGTCGACGCGGTTGTGGACGAAATAGACCTGACCGCCGCGTTCCAGTTCCTGCTCAATCGCTGACTGAATTAGTTTTTCATCCCAGCTAGCGACTACGGTCTGGATCGCCATGCGATCTTTGGGCGGGGTTTCGATCACGCTCATGTCGCGCAGGCCTACCAGCGACATGTGCAGGGTGCGGGGGATGGGCGTGGCTGACATGGTCAGCACGTCGACCTGCTTGCGCATTTGCTTGATGCGTTCTTTGTGGCGGACGCCGAAGCGCTGTTCTTCGTCGACGATCAGCAGGCCGAGGTCGGAGAACTTGATGTCTTTCGAAAGTATGCGGTGAGTGCCGATGAGGATATCGATTTTGCCGGTTTCGGTTTTTTGCAGGATTTCTTTTTGCTGCTTCGGGGTGCGGAAGCGGCTGATCATTTCCACGGTGACGGGGAACGGGGCGAAGCGCTGCTTGAAGGTTTCGAAGTGCTGGAAGGCCAGCACTGTCGTGGGCGCAAGAACCGCGACCTGCTTGTTGTCGCTGATGGCTTTGAAGGCGGCGCGCATGGCTACTTCGGTTTTGCCGTAGCCTACGTCGCCGCAGAGCAGGCGGTCCATGGGCTGCGGGGATTCCATGTCGCGCAATACATCTTTGATGGCCTGGCCCTGGTCTTCGGTCTCGTTGAATTCGAAAGCGTCTTCGAACTCGCGGAACCATTCGTTGCCGGGCGGGAAGGCGTGTCCGACGGCGGTTTTGCGCTCGGCGTAGAGTTTGAGGAGTTCGTCGGCCATGTCTTTCATGGCATTGCGCACGCGGGATTTTGTCTTCGACCAGGCGGCGGTGCCGAGATGACTCAAGACCGGTTTGGCGCCTTCGGAGGAGCGATATTTCTGCACCAGATCTAAGCGCGTGAGCGGAACGTAGAGACGCGCGGCTTCGGCGAACTCGAGCAGCATGAATTCGGCGGGGCCGTCGCCGTGGTTGATTTCTTTCAGGCCCTGGTACTGGCCGATGCCGTGCTCGACGTGGACGACGTAGTCGCCGACCTGGAGATCACGGAAATCGGAGAGGAACGCGGAGACCTTGGACTTTAAGCGCTGCGGGCGCGAGGCCACCGTGTCGGATTCGTCGAAGAGATCGCGCGCGCCGAAGACGGCAAGATTGGCCTCGGGGAGCAGAACGCCTTCGGGAATGTAGGCTGTCGCCAGCGTGGTGGTGAGGACCTCGCCGGCGAAATAGCTGGTTTCGTCGGCGTAGCTCTCGCCGCCGCGGGTGCGGCTTCCTAAACGAAACGAGACGTTGTATTCGGTGAAAACATCGGCGAGGCGCTCGACTTCTCCGGTGTTGGGGACGGCGAAGAGCACACGTTTGCCGTCGGCGTTGAGCTTCTGCACTTCGGCGAGCATGGCGGGAACTGCGCCGTGGAAGCGCGGCGAGGGCTGGGTGAGGAAGGTGACTGCATCTTCTTCCAGGCTGCGGGTGATGCCCAGGTGTTCGATATCGGCGCCGGGAAGATTCGCGGTTTTCTGCTGCCAGTCTTCGGGCGGGAGGTAAAGATCTTCGGGACGAACCAGATTGCCGACTCCGCTGCGCTCGTGGGCTTCCTGAACGCGGGTCCAGAAGCGGTCGAACTCTTGATGGAGCTGATCGGGTTCGTCGAGCAGGACCGCGGCGCGGGGAATTAGATCGAAGACGCTGCTGTCGGCTCCGGCTACGGGCGAGTAGAACTCCCAGCCGGGGAAGACGTTGACGCCGCCAGCGCGGACTGCGGCCTCGACGATCTCTTCGTCGCCGACGATGCGCTTGCCGCTGAGACGCGTGTGAATGGCGCCGAGCAGATGCTCGCTGACCGGGGTTTCGGTCAGTGGTAGAAGCAGGGCTTCGTCTACCGGGTTCGACGAACGCTGCGAGGCGGGATCGAATTTGCGAATGGAATCGGCTTCATCGCCGAAGAATTCGATGCGCAGGGGGCGGTCGGCTTCGGGCGAGTAGACGTCGAGGATGCCGCCGCGCACCGCGTATTGGCCGGGCATCTCCACTACGTCGGTGGAGGTGTAACCGACGGTGTTGAGGTGGGCGAGCAGGGCCTCGAGGTCGAAGGATTCGCCGCGGCGGACGGTGCGGGCGAGGTCAGCGTAGTAATCGTTGGAGCGCAGGCGGATAGCCGTGGCCGCTATTGGCGAGACTACGATTGAGGCTGCGCCGGTCGCAATCTTCCAGAGAGCCGTGGCGCGTTCTTCCTGGAGTTCAGGATGCGGCGAGAGATTTTGGAAAGGGAGCACGTCACGGGCCGGGAGCGAGATGACGGAATCTGGATCGCCGGCGGCGGTGAGTTCACAGAAGCTGCGGAGGACCGGGACAAAATCTTCGACGGCGCGGTTGTCGTTTACTACGAAGATCAGCGGGCGGGCGGCGGCGCGTTGAAACAGCACGAGTAGCAAGGCTTTTGCCGTGGGAGTGAGGCCGGAGACACGAAGACGCCCCGTGCCCTCCTTGAGGTGGGAGGCTACACGCGTGAAGGCGGGAAGCATTTCTACGTCCGTGAAGAGTTCGCGGACGAAGGGAAGAAGCATGCAAGATTATTTTAGCAGGAGCCGGGTGGAGAGTACGGCTACCGATTCCAGCGAGCTTGTCGTGGCGGTCGCCTCGCTGTGCTCGGTGGAACGGCCGAGGCGGCCGTTCCCATATATTTCTTTTTCACGAGCGCAGCAGAGGCCGAGTGAGGCAGGTGGGGCCGCCGCTGCCGTTAATGCAGAGTTCGTTGGCGGGAAAGGTGCGGACATCGAATCCGGCCTGGTGGAGGCGGGTGTTCGTCTTTTTATTTTTTTCAATTGCCAGCAGGCGCTTGTTGCCTAACGCCAGGACGTTGCAGGCGAGCGTGTCGCGCTCGGAGGCGTCGATTTCGATGAATTGGAATCCGCGGGACTTCAGTAGTTCGACGGTCTCGACTGCCAGCCATGGGAGATCGACCAGTGCCGTGTGTTCATCGAGCAAGCTGATCAGCGACATCAGGTGCAAGCATGCGGATGGTCCTGAGCCATATGGGAGCGGTGCGGAAAGAACTTGCATCTGTTTGGGCACGAGCAGGTCGCGAATCTGCTGAATGCCTGCGGCATTGGTGCGGTAGCCTTGGCCGATTAGCAGAGTTTTCGAATCGAGCCAGACCATGTCTCCGGCTTCGGCGGTGCCGGGAGGTTCGATTGTGCCAAGCGTCGGGACATCAAGGGACTCGCAAAACGAAGCGTGGCGCTGACCTTCGGCGACGCGGTTGGGCTTGCCGGGACGCAGCACGATCAATCCGTGATCGGTGGGAAGCGACGCGTCGTGTGCGTAGACGGAGTCGAGTGAAAGATCAGGCGCGGGCGGCATCTCCACAACCTCGGCGCCGGCGATTTCCAACTCGCGGCGGAGCGCTTCATGCTGGGACTGCGCAGCGGCGAAGTCAGGCGCATGCTGGAAGCCCAGTTCTTGCCAGCGAGCCGCGCGATGCGGCTGGTTCCAGCCGGCGGTGCGGGGAGAGCAGACGAGAACACGCTCCAGAGCGCCCGTCATCGAATGGCCGTTGAAACGCGTTCTTGTGGCTGCCTGGGGCATTTTTCTCCTCAACACTTGGTCCCACAACGTTTGAACCTGCTGCGCCTGGTAGGAATCTATATGGGCATTATGGCAAAAGCAACCTGGGAAGGCGCGGTACTGGCCGAGAGCGATGCGACGGTCGAGGTGGAGGGGAATCAATATTTTCCGCCGGATGCGATCCGCAAGGAATATTTCAAACCTAGCGACGCGCACACGGTATGTCCGTGGAAGGGCACGGCGAGCTACTACGACGTCGAAGTCAAAGGCAAACGGAACGCTGGCGCGGCCTGGTTTTATCCGGAGCCGAAGGCGGCGGCGAAGCAGATTACGGGGTATGTGGCGTTCTGGAAGGGCGTGACGGTGGAGAAGTGATCGCGCCTCGGTTTTTCTAGAACTCGACGTGGGCGCGGAACGAGCCAACGAGCACCGGGCCGCGGTCGCGGTTGTAGCCGGGGTCGACGATATGCTGCACGCCCGGCGCGAAATAAATGCCACGCCACACGTGCACTGTGTAGTAGGACTCCACGATGTTCTCGCGGCCGTAATTGAGAGCTCCGTCGCCGAGCAGGAAGCCGAGGCCACCATCAGCGAGGTAGGTTTGGTGATCCTTCTTGATTGCATTTGAGACGAAAGCAATGCCGGCGCGGTCTTGCTTGCGATGCCACCAGGCGCCGTTGGCGCCGAGTCCCTCGGCGAATGTTTGATCAACTTCCGTATACGCGAAGGATTCGGTCTTGCCGTTATCCCAGCCGAAGCGCGCGAAGGCCGTGAGGTTCGGCAGGAGATTCTGTTCGAGGTTGATTCCAAAACCGTATTTGCGTGTGATGTGCCAGGGATGGGCGGTAATTACTGGAATGGGTGTGAGGCCGGCTTCAAAGTTGGCGACCGCGTCGCGATAGATGCCCATGTTGGCGTAGTTGGTGTAGGCCAGCAGGCGCACCACGCCAGACTTCTTCGGGATCAAGCCTTGACGCAACTCGTATTCGAAGTTCTCCGCATGCGCTTGCCACGGCTTCCAAACCAGATCGATTCCGTTGGCGATTTTCGGCATCAGCACTTCGGCGAAACGGAAACCCCAGTTGCGGTCTTCGTAGTCGGCAGTCAGGCCGACGGTGTAGCCGCGGGTATCGGCGGCGTAGTCCCAGGCGCCGTTGTTGTCGGTGGTCCAATTGATGAATTGAAGGTGAGTGTCGGAGCCCACGGAATTTATGTCGAAGAAATCCGGCATGCTGAATTTGCCAAAGCGGATCTCGAGGCGGCGGCGCGGGAGTTCGTCAAAAAGCGAGAGGAAGCTGCGCTGGTTTTCGACTTTATCTTTGCTCAAGGCAAATACCTTGTGAATCATGCCCCGCCCGAGATAGGGTGCTTTGCTCAAGAGAGGGTTGCGCACGATGTCGAGGTCAGTGTTGCCGGCGAGACCGAGGCCGGCGCTGAGCGCGGCTCCGCCAGCCTCTTCAATGTCGACCAGAAGTTCGGTGGAATTATTGAGCCGCACGCCAGTGTAGAGCGTTAATACGCGAGACGTAGCCTCTTCGAAGTTGGGACTGAGGCTGTTCGTGCCGCTGTAGTCGGCATGAAACGAGGGGTGGGTCTGGAAAATGAAATTCGCCTGACCGGAGATCCAGAAGCGGGTGTCCTTGAAATGAGGGAACATCGCTTCGGGGTCAGCGTCACCTGGCGAATCGGATGTCGCCGCGGTGTCCAGGGCGGGAGCAGCAGCGTCGGACTTCGCCGCAGAAGGAGCGTCCGGCTGTTGGGCGAGGGCGGGCTGAGAGCAGGTGGCCAAAAGCATCAGCCACGACGCAAGAAGCCTGGCGGCTATCTGCAGAACCGCGGCCGCGGCGGGTTTCAAGATTCCGCCCGAGGCGGTTTCCGTGGCCGTGCGCCCCGCGATATTGAAAATGAATTTCAATTTCATAATTCCAAGCTAGGTTATCGCGGTGCCCGGTTCAAGGTTTGTTGTCACCGTCAGGTGTGACATTCGTCACGATGGCGGTATGAGCTCAGCTTACGCAGGATTCGTTAACGGAATATTACAGTCGAGCTTGCTCTCAGCAGTACTCAGCCTTCGCCCGGTGCATGCGGAGAACGCGCTGTTGTTTCTCACCGGTGACCACGACCCAGTTCATGCGCAGAGTTCGCCGATCCGTGTTTTGTTCCTGCTGCGGAGCGGAGGCTTCGTGATTGATTACGCGCGTGAGTTGCTTCGTCGCCATCGCCGCTGGTGGTGCCAGCAAAGTCATGCAAGCCATTGTTGCTGCCCTCCTTTCCATGGGTCTCGACCCATTTGCTTTGATCTTGTGTGGTGAATGGAAGCTGTAAAAAGTTCATAAAGCTTTGCTGTTGTCTCTGGCGGAGACACTGGATTTCCGGTTCAAAACCTTATAGCATACCCCCCTAGGGTAGTAGCAAGATAAAACCCTCAAGGAAACCGGAAACATGCAAGATAAGATTCCCGAAATTTCAAAAGAAAAACAGAAGCTCCTGTTCCGCATCAAGAGGATACGCGGGCAGTTCGCAGCCGTGGAGCGTGCGCTCACGGCGGGAGACGAGTGCGCGGACATCTTGATGCTGCTGGCCGCGATTCGCGGCGGCGTGAACGGCTTGATGGCGGAGATTCTCGAAGATCACATCCGACTGCACATGATGAATCCGGAACACGAAGTGGAGTCGCCGGAGGAGTTGGGCGAGGATTTGATCGGCCTGGTTCGCGCCTATCTGAAGTGATTCGGGAGGCGGAGCGCGCGCCTGAAATCAGTAAGGACAGCCCGGAGCCCCCGAAGCTGTCCTCGAACCCTCCCGGTTAGAAGGGCAACGTGATGAAACCAGGTTACCCGCGCGATGTTGCACAATGATGGCGAAAACGTGAATATCTGATTAATTTGTTTTGCGCGGGCGCTGCTATAGTAGTCAGTCTTCTTCTGCGGAGCATTCGATGCCCTCCACAACATCGCGAAAAGTCGAGCAGTCGCGTCGTTTGCAGCAACGCGCCGAGAGCATGATACCCGGCGGAGTGAACTCGCCGGTGCGCGCGTTTGCTTCGGTCGGCGGCGATCCGCCGTTTATTGTGCGGGGGAAGGGATCGCACATCTGGGACGCCGACGAAAATCAATACATCGACTACGTCGGATCCTGGGGGCCGTTGATTCTTGGGCATGCCGCGCCGGACGTGCTCGACGCCATCGTCGGCGCAGCGTGCAATGGCACGAGTTTTGGAGCTTCGACGCCATCCGAGGCTGATCTGGCGGAGTTGGTGCTGGCCGCGTTTCCTTCCATGCAGAAAGTTCGCTTCGTAAGTTCCGGAACGGAAGCGACCATGTCGGCCATCCGTTTGGCGCGTGCTTATACCAAGCGCAAGTACATCATGAAATTCGAGGGCTGTTACCACGGCCATTCGGATTCGCTGCTGGTGAAAGCGGGGTCAGGCGTGGCGACGCTGGGCATTCCGGGATCGGCGGGCGTTCCCGAGGAGTTCATCCAATTCACGCTGGCCTTGCCGTTTAACGATGTCAAGGCGGTGGAATACGCCTTTCAAAAATTCAAGCATCAGATAGCCTGTGTGATTGTGGAACCGGTGGTAGGAAACATGGGATGCGTTCCCGGTGCCGACGATTATCTGGTCGCTCTGCGCTTGATTACGGAACGCGAGAAGTCAGTACTGATTTTTGATGAAGTGATGACCGGATTTCGCGTAGCTTTCGGAGGAGCGCAGGAACTTTACAACATTCGTCCGGATCTTACGACTCTGGGCAAGATCATCGGCGGAGGCTTGCCGGTTGGGGCGTACGGCGGGTCGAGTGAGATTATGAATCTGGTGGCGCCGCTCGGACCGATGTACCAGGCGGGCACGCTTTCAGGCAATCCGCTGGCGATGGCCGCGGGCTGCGCGATGCTGAAAAATCTGCGCGATCATAGACAGGAAATCTATCCGCGCATCGACAAGCTGAGCGGAGAACTAGTCGAGGGTGTAGCCGCAGCCGCGAAAGAAGTGGGCGTCGCGCTGTGTCATAACCGCGTGGGATCGATGTTTACGTGGTTTTTCACGCCGGGGCCAGTGACGGATTGGGATTCGGCGTCGAAGTCGAATACCGATGCGTTCGGCAAGTTTTTCCGCGCCGTGCTGGATAGCGGAGTGTATCTACCCCCGTCGCAATTCGAGGCGGCGTTCCTGGGTTCGACGCACACTGAGGAAGACGTTCAGCAGACGATCGCGGCGGCGAAGTCGGCGTTTGCGACGATGAAGGGATAATTTGCCGCGCGCAAAGTCGATCTAGCTGACGGGTGATAGCTGACGGCTCGCGGCCGACTCTGCCATCATCTGTGGAATGGTGACGAATTCGTATCCTTCCGTTTTGTAGCGAGTAATCAATCTATCGGTGGCGATCACCGTTTGCGAGCGGTCCGCGCCCATTTGCTTGTGCCCACCATCGTGCAACAGGATTACGTCGCCGCCGCGAATCTGTTTTGCGACCTTGCGTTCAATCTTATCGGCGGGCGGTGCATTCCAGTCGTAGCCGGTTACGTTCCACATGACCGGCTCGAGGCCTAGTTCGCGGGCTATGCGAAGCACGGCAGGGCGACGCCCTCCGAAGGGAGGACGAAAGAGATTGGAATGGTTTCCGATCGCATCGTCCAAGACGGTCTGGCAGCGTAAGAGTTCTCCGCGGATTTCTGAAGTACTCTTGAAAATCAGCAGGGGGTGGCTGAACGTGTGGTTGCCGATCACATGGCCCGCCTTCGCAATTTCGTTAACGAGATCAGGCAGGTCTTCAGCATGTCGTCCAATCAGAAAAAAAGTTGCCTGCACGCCGTGCCTGGCCAGCGCTTCGAGTAATCGCAGCGTGTGCGGGTCATTGGGTCCGTCGTCGTAGGTCAGCGCGATTTTCCTTGACCCGCGCGCTAGTCCAGTAAAAGTCCGCCCAAACCACTGCCCGGTGGGCGCCATGGACTGATATCCCGCGGCGACAGCGGCTGCGGCGGAAGCGCCAGTGAGGGCGAGAGCAATCATGTGGAGATTGTAAACGGAATGCGAGTGAGTAATTGAGCGGCCGGGTAATTTGGCGATTGATGATCTCAGGGACGGTTCAAATTACCAAATTACAAAATTACCCAATTACAAAATCGCCCTGTTAACTCTTCCCTCAATTGCCACTCGGCTCCATCCGAGCTATCCTGCAACTTCCGAATTATTGCGAGCCCATGGCCAATCTCTTCGAGCTGCCCCGTTACATTGCAGTGGAAGGTCCAATCCGAGTCGGCAAAAGCACGCTGGCCCGCATTCTGGCTGAACGGCTGAATGCGCAGCGCGTGATGGAGCCGGAGTCCAATCCCTTTCTTGCGGCTTTTTATGAGGGCGAACGGGGCGCGGCATTTCAGGCGCAATTCGCCTTTCTGGTGCGGCGCTTCGAGCAGTTGCAGGCGCTCGACCTGGGCCCGCGTTCGCAGAAGACGGTGGTCGCCGACTACATCATCGAAAAAGACAAACTTTTTGCCTGCCTGAACCTCACCGATCAGGAACTCGATACCTACAACCGCTATTACAACCACTTCCGCGAGCAGTTGCCGACGCCCGACCTTGTCATCTATTTGCAGGCCACGCCCGAGGTGCTGAAAAAGCGCCTGAAGAAAAAGAATGCTCCCGGCGAGCGTGCCGTTAGCGACGAGTATCTCGAGGAAGTGGTGAAGGCATACGAGCACTTCTTTTTTCACTACACGTCGTCGGACCTGCTGATCGTCAACACTTCCGACATTGACTTTGTCGACCGCAATGAAGACTTGCAGGAGTTGCTGCGCAAGGTCACCGAGCCGATCAAGGGGACGCAGTATTTCTTGCCGCTGGGCGGGCAGGAGGCGGTAGGAGCGTAGGCGTTCTGCGTTTCGTAACCCGTTGAATGCAATACTTTTACGTGGCAACCGGCGGCTCCCGAAGACGGGCTGGCCGTTGCCGATTATCGAGAGTAGAATACTCAGAGCATCCACGAAGATGCTGAACAGGCTCTATCCGGCTGAGCCGGAGGGGCACTGGAGGAACAATGAGCATCACCCCGATCGGCGGGCGTCCTGACTTTTCTGGTTCCGAGCAACCCCGCCAGAAGGTCACCACCGCTTCTCTGCGGGAATACAAACTCCGCCACGAAACGATCACCTGCCTTACAGCCTACGATTACGCCACTGCGCGCCTGGTGGATGAAGCCGGCATCGAGATGATTCTGGTGGGCGATTCCCTTGCCCAAACTATCCTCGGCTACGAAAACACGCTCTCCGTCACCGTGGATGAGATGCTGCATCACGTGAAGGCCGTGCGGCGTGGTGTGAAACACGCGCTGCTGCTGGCCGACATGCCTTACGGATCTTATCAGGTTGATGCTAAGAGTGCACTGGGCAACGCCACACGATTTGTAAAAGAAGGCGGCGCGGAAGTAGTGAAGATCGAGGGTGGCGAAAAGCGCGCCGACCTGATTCGGCGGATCATCGATGCCGAAATCCCCGTCGCTGGACACATTGGCCTGACTCCGCAGTCGGTGAATGTGATGGGCGGCTACAAAGTGCAGGGGAAGGATCTCACCGGCATCGAACAGTTGATGCGCGATGCTGTGGCGCTCGATCGCGCCGGCGTATGCTGCATTGTGCTGGAGGGAATTCCGCGCGAAGTGGCGGGGATGATTACGGCCGAGGTGGGCACGCCGACCATCGGAATTGGCGCTGGTCCGGACTGCGACGGCCAGGTGCTGGTGTTTCACGACCTCGTCAACCTCACATTTACAGCGCCGGCGAAGTTTGTGCGCCGCTACGGCGACGCGTCCGCGCTGGTCAGCAGCGCAGCGCGAGCGTTTCGGGCTGATGTGAAGGCGCTGCAGTATCCTTCCGATGAGGAGTCTTACCATTTGCCTCGGGAGACCAAAGCCGGGCTGGACACGGTGCTGGCGCGGAAACGGGCCCTGCGGCGATAGAAAATGCTTGCCACGGATTTACGCGGATTTCACGGATAGACCAAGACCGGCTTCGAGCATCGTGGGCTGCGTTGGTGCTAGGCTATATTTGTCAGGAGGTCGTTATGACTCACTTCTTGCCTGCGTTTTTTCTTCCGTTTCTCGGCTTCGGGTTCGTCATGTATTTTCTGCCTTCGATCCTTGCGTTTGCGCGCAGTAAGCGGGACACGACTGCGATTGTGTTGCTGAATTTTTTTCTGGGCTGGACGATGATCGGATGGGTGGTCGCGTTAGTTTGGGCCGTGAAGACGGACGTTCCTGCGGTGGTGCGGTGAGTTTTTTCAGCGTCTCGCGCCGAATCGGGCGGGCTGGCCTGGTATCGGTTTTGATGATGAGCTTCGGGCTCGCCTGTTCGCAGCAGAATGCGCCGCCGCCGCCGGTTGCGGCTACTCTTTTACAAGCCGTTGCGGCCGCCGATCCTGCGAAGTATCCTTCCTTGCAAGAGACCAGGCATTGGAGCAATCCCTATCTCGTCATCCGTCCCCAGGCGGTGGCTCTGCTTACCAGCATCACCGCCAATGAAGAACAGATTCTGAAGCCCGAGGAAGTGCTGAACACGCTGGCGCGTTTGCCCGCATCCGCGTGGCCTTACGGGCGCGCAGTCGCGATCCTGGTTGATGAGAAGCCAACTGCGTCCGAAGCGGACAAAATCGCGATTCGACGAAATCGCGGCATTGTCGCAGGCGACCTCGAAGACGCGCACGTTGCCATCGATTGGATCTCCACCCCCTGAAGCAATTTTTCCCAGCGATGAAGATCTACGAGACTATCGAAGACATGCGAGCGGCGTGCCGTGCAGCGCGGAACAGCGGCCGGCGATTGGGATTCGTGCCCACCATGGGAGCGCTACATGAAGGACACTTGTCTTTAATTCGGGCCGCCAAGGCTGATTGCGATATTGTCGCGGCGTCGATTTTTGTAAATCCCACGCAGTTTGGACCGAACGAAGATCTGGCGCGATATCCGCGAGATTTCGGACGCGACCGCGACTTGTTGGAGAAAGAAGGAGTGGAATTACTTTTCGCTCCGTCGGTTGAGGAGATGTATCCCGCCGGCGCAGAGACCTGGGTTACGGTGGAAGAACTGAGCGGCAAGCTGGACGGGCGTTCGCGGCCCGGACATTTTCGCGGAGTCACGACCGTGGTAGCCAAGCTGTTTCACATTGTCGAGCCGGATGCGGCATTCTTTGGGCAGAAGGATGCGGCACAGTTGGCGATCATTCGTCGCATGGTGCGCGACCTGCGGTTTCCCGTGGAGATTGTCGCGGGTGCGATTGTGCGCGAGTCGGATGGATTGGCCATGAGTTCGCGCAACTTCTATCTCGACAGCGCGCAGAGACAACAGGCGCTGGTGTTGTATCGTGCGCTGATGAAAGTGAAAACATTGTGGGAAGCCGGCGAGCGCGATGCGGCCGCTCTCGCAGATGCGGGTCGCGAAGAACTTGCGGGAGAAAAATTGGTCCGCCTCGACTACTTCGAGATCGTCGACCCGGAGAACCTCGATCCAGTCAAGAACCTAGCCGCTGGCGCTCTGGTCGCGGTCGCGGCATACGTGGGCAGCACGCGCCTTCTCGACAACATTTTGCTTCCCACATTATCCGCATAGGAAATGTTATCCCGAGCGACGCGAGGGACCTCGGTCGTTGCTTGTGTCATCTGGATTGCCACAGCCTGCACACACCAGGATCCCTCACTTCGTTCGGGATGACAGAACTTAGGGGAAGTAGGAGCTAAGGTCGCGAGCGGACTGCGGCGGAGGTCGCCGAAGAAGTGTCTGCAACGGCATCTGCAGATAACAGTCGCTGCTGCACCATGGTTTCGATTTGCGACCAGAGGTGAGGATCGCATTCGCTCTGCATGTGGTCGGGAATGAAGACGTGATCAGCCCAGGATGCGCCGGGGCACTGCACTGGATTCTTTCTGTAATCCACAAGATAGTTTCCCAGGATCGCAGTTCTATCGGGATTCGCGGCGGTGATGCGCCGACGGCCGTGGATGATGCCGTGCGGCTGGTAAAAGTTCACGGCCTCGACGACGTTGTCAGGGATGACGGAATCGTTCTGCCATAATTTGGCGACGCTATCGACCTGCACCGTCAGCATCACCGGCACGCCCACGCGTTGCAGGTCGCGGGCCAGCAACACGGCCGCCGATGCTCCCCAGCTGTGGCCGAAAAGGATGATACGGGCGCGAGCTTTTTCTTCAGCGGAAAGAACGCCATCGCGATTGACGTCCAGCAACCGGAAGATGGTTTCGTAGGCTTGCTTCCTGCGACGGTTCTCAAAAACCCGGACATAAGTATCTTTGGAGACGGTTCGTTGGATCTGTTGAGCGAACAGAACCGGACCCTGGTGCGGGTTGTCATGCCTGACGAAGCCGCCGACGAAGCCGATCACAATGTTCGAGGGAGCCACAGTCTGCGGCCGCACTGCATCCACCGCTCGGGAGAGTTGCGGCATAGTTGCGGCTAGAATCGTGAGGGTGACGAGGGAGGCGCGAAATAGACTCAACCAGCGCATGCAGGTTCCTGCGTACTGAGATGATCTGTTCCGTTCGGAGGATGCTGAAAAAACCGACCAGGGCGGAACGTGAGCGGGCGTTTCGGCGAAATGCCTTGAGCAGAGCGGCTTTCCGCCATTTGGCCCGAGGGACAGTCTACACCCATTTGTCAAATTTCCGGCGGTCTTCAGCTCCGGGAAGTTGTTTTTCGTCCGGAAACGAAGGCGTTTCCCGCGAGGATGTAGCGCAGGCGCTTGTCGGCCGCCTTGCTGATGCCGATGCGGGGGGTGGTTTTGATGTTTCTGGCGTGGAAGCCATCGTCCCCGATCCACAAGCCCGAACGAGGCGAGGTCAGATCGCCGCCGTTGTCGCGGGTGCGCGTGATGCCGAACGCTTCAGCCAGACGTCCAGGGCCGCTGGTGAGGCGAATCAGATCCCGCGGTCCGTGCACTACGATTTTTCGCGCCCGCGCCATCTCTTCGATGCCGTGCAACGGCTCGACTGCGCGGAACAGCACGCCTCCTGCCTTGCCATCGCGCTCGCACGATACATTCAGGCAGTAATGATTGCCGTAGATGAAATAAACGTAGGCGTAGCCGGGAGGCCCGAACAGAACCGCATTACGTGCGGTTTTGCCGGCCGCGGAATGGGACGCGGGATCGTTTATTCCGAGATAAGCTTCGACCTCGACGATGCGAGCGGTGAGCAACTGCCCGTCGCTCTTGCGCACCAGCACCTTGCCGAGCAGCTCGCGGGCCACGGGCCGCGGCTTGCGCGCGAAGAAAGCGCGAGTGAGCGGCTTCACTGTTTGAATTTCTTAATCCTCCACGCTTCGGTGACATTTTCGGGCTCATCGCTGAAACTGCTGCCAGGCGCAAAGGCGATCTTTTCATACTTCTTTTTGCTGATCAGACGGATCGCGTCGTGCCACCCGTCATCCCAGGTGATGCGGGCTTCGTCGTCGACGATCGTCCAAATCCCATGGCTCGCGCCCAGCGTTTTGCTGGCCTCTCCGTTACTTTCAAGAGTGATGAAGAAAGTTCCGTCGGCGCTGCCGGTGCCCGCCTCCCACTTGCCTAGAAAGTACTCCTGTCCCAGCGTGGCTTCGCTGGCAGTCCTGTACTCGACTTTGGCGACATCCGCCATCAAGTAGCTTTGCTGGTGGCCGTCTTTGAAGGTAATTACGATTAAAGTCTGATCGTTCGCCTTATCGGTCTGCGGTTTTGGATTGGCGCCGTAGGCGCTAAGAACGAGTATCCCAAAAACCCAAACGACCCTAACCATGTTTCGCATGGCTTTCCTCCTCGCGCGGCGGAAGACTGGAGCGCGCTACGCCGCACCTTTAGCCGATTCTTTCAGGTAAGCCAGCACGTCTCCCGCGTGACCTTCCGCCTTCACCTTGGGAAAGATGTGCTGAATCTTGCCGTCTGGCCCGATAACGAACGTGGTCCGGACGATGCCCATCACCTTCTTGCCGTACATGTTCTTTTCCTGCAGCACGCCGAAGGCGTCGGCGACCTTCTTGTCGGCATCGGCGAGCAGAGAGAAGGGCAACTGGAATTTCTCCTGAAATTTCTTCTGGGCTTTGGGCGTGTCGGGCGAGATGCCAAGTAACACGGCGCCGGTTTTCTGCATCTGTTTGAAGGTGTCGCGAAACTCGCAGGCCTCGATGGTGCAGCCGGGAGTGTCTGCGCGAGGATAGAAATAAAGCACGACAACTTTGCTGCGCAGACCTTTCAGCGAGACTTCCTTTCCGTTCTCGTCCTGCAAAGTAAACTCGGGAGCCTTATCATTGACGTTGATGCTCATGATCGCCTCATTTCTCATTTCCAGGGAAGGGTTAGGGTTAAAGATGGCGTCCGCGGTCTCGGCTTCATTGCGGCCGAGGGCCGAACGACTTATGTCCAGAAGGTTCTTATACCGCAGATTGGGGTTCGCCGTCATCGTTGTTGTCGTTCTGGCGTTTTTTGCCGTGATGGTTCCGCGAGGGTTGGCGCAGGGAAGGCCCGAGCTTAAACGCCCGGAGCCCGACGTTCCCCAAGAGAAGCCTGCCGAAGCCAAGAAGAAACCCGTAAAAGGGCCGCGCGCGGTGGCACTTTTGCAGCTCACGGGCGGGAAGGCGACGCTGATCCCGATCGCAATTCTTGTCGATGGCAAATTTTACGATGCCAGTGAATATAAAGCGGATCCGGTGCCGATGGCGCTGGATTCGGGCACGGTGTATGAGGCAGAGGACTCGGGGGACTCGCTGGGACTATTTACCGTGAGTGGAGCGCTGCACAGCAAGACTCTGGGCGCGGCGCAGCCCTGGTTCGGCGCGGGTTCCTACATGCTTAACGGAACCGCGCCGGCGAATGCCCCGCACAAAGCGGAAAACGTACCGGTCGGGCTGAACGGCGGCGATAATGACGCGCCCCCGCGCCTTACTCGAGAAAAGTCTTCGAGGCCCGAGGCGCCAGCGAGCCCGGGTTCTGCATCCGCTTCCGGTGCTCCGGCTTCCACTACTTCGGCCGGGACGGGATCGTCGGGGAAGCCAGGCGCCACAAACGCGCCTGCGGCGGCTTCGCCTCCTGTGAGTGGTTCTTCCGGAAGCGGCGCGTCTACTGGCCAGAAGCCCGGAGCTGCGCCAGCAACGGACAAGCCTGCGGATCAAGGCGCCAAGCAGCAAGTACCAGCGCCGACGGCGGGGCAGACTTCTCCGGCGCAATCGTCGCCGAGCCAATCGACTTCTGATCAATCGACTTCCAGTCAAACGGCGGACTATTATCGCCCCACGCTGCGACGCGGCAAACCTATGCAGGGGCCGCCGCCGGATGTCGACGACGACGCGGCGCCGAAGGCCGGCAAGCCTGGCTCCCCGGCAAGCGCAGCTGCTGCCGCGGTACCGGTGAAACTTGTGCCGGCAATTTCCGATGCGGGTGGGCCGGAACCAAAGTCGTACAAGTTTTTCTGGAAGACCGGCGAAGAGGACGAGCGACGAAATCAGATGCTTGCCCTGGCGGGAAATGAAGTTCTGGCTTATGTAAAAGCGCTGGCCAGGAATCAAATTCCGGCGAACCCTCCGGCAAAGGCAGCTAACGCACGACACGAAACTTTGGCGAAGCCGATTCAGCCGGTGCTGGAGAACGTTCAGTTCCACGCTTTCGATGTGTGGTCGAACAACCAGATCGTGATGATCCTGACCGCGGATGCGCACTTTCCTCCTGCGCCCGGAGCGACGGCGGCGCAGGAACAGTATTCCATCACGCTGGTGACACGGACTGACATTTACGGCGATCTGCGCAAGCTGTATTCAGGAGTGACCGATAAGTTTCACCTCGACGTAACCCCGCGGATGGAACTGATTGATGTCGTGGATGCGGACGGAGATGGTCGTGGCGAATTGTTGTTCCGCGAAACCACGGACGCCGGCAAAGGGTACGTAATCTATCGGGCGGGCGCAGACAAGCTCTTCAAGATGTTCGACAGTCTGGCCGAGGAGGAATAGCGGCCTTCAGCTCTCAGTTGTCAGTTCTCAGTTAACGCCATTGCGCAAAGAACTGACAACTGAGAACTGTTTCTAGGTTTCGATGCCTACGTGGCAGACGCGGCCGACCAGGTAGTCGGAGGCGGACTTGCCATCTTCCATGGCAATGACTTCAATGGGAAACTCCTGGTTGTGGGGACGCAGAATCAGATGATTCCCTGCGGTTTCCACGTATTTCACCGTGCAATTATCGTTCCTGAGAACGGCGTACATATTGAACTCGCCCTTGCGATAAGGTTTGAGCGAGTTGTAATGGCGGTCGATCAGGAGTGTGGCTCCGGGAAGCAGGCGGGGATACATGCTCATGGCTTCGCGGTTGTCTACCTTGATCAGCACAAAGCGTTCCCACTGGCGGCGATCCCCTTCGGTCTCGGGTTTCAGCTTCTTAAGAAAAGTTTTCTTAAATTTCAGGATTTCTTTGACGTCCATGCTGGTGATAAGGGGATGAGTGGCGGCTACGGTTCCGTCGATGAGGAGGACGTTCTGGAATTCGTCGTTGCTGGGGGGGAGGATGGAAGCGCGTTTGTTGACCTCGGAGGGGTCGAGCAAATCGAGCACCGAAAGATGCTGGACGGCGAGGACCCGGTCCATGCCC
The DNA here is from genome assembly GCA_049673585.1 of Candidatus Sulfotelmatobacter sp. GTDB lineage: Bacteria > Acidobacteriota > Terriglobia > Terriglobales > Acidobacteriaceae > Sulfotelmatobacter. The sequence goes on from JBATXV010000018.1 coordinate 233,705, forward strand.
TCGAGGCTTAAACCGCGCTTACGATTCAGGAAATTGGAGATGTGAGCCTGTTTAAAGCCGGTTTGCTGCGCCAGCCGAAGGCCGGTCAGGTCGCCTTCGTCGATGCGCTCCCAGAGCGTTTCGCGCAGGTTGTCTTGCAATACGCGGAATTTCATGGCAGGGAGTATAGCACGGCGAGGTATAGCACTATGCTAAGCGGAGGGATTTGGCGCTGGTGCAGTTTGGAAAGGAAGCGAGCCAAACGCGCGATTAATGCATCGCAAAAACCCGCGACACTTCGCGCGGCTCGCCCGGATCCTTCGCCGCGCAAAGAACCCTTGCTCAGGATGACAATCAAACTGCGCCAGCGCCAGGGATTTCCACAGACCCTTTGGTCTAACGACCTTGACTCGGAAAATTGGCAGCTATACGATCGCGATATTGTATAACCCAACTTCTCCCTCAGGGATCTTCCCTCATGACCGGTTTAGATAACTGCAACGAAGCAAAGAACTTTGTCGAATTTCGCCGGAAAGTGCGCGCGGCCGAGGTGCTCTCCGGCTCCATGCAAAACCTATTGAAACTGCTGCAGTTCAGTGGACGAGTCAGTGTGGTTTTGCAAAATGGCCGAGTGCTGAAGTCGGGATATGAGGAAGGATTTTTTCGCCAGCACGAACCTAGTTCCGGGCTGGAGCCCGGGGTGGCGATCGAACCATAAAAGGTTTCCGGCAAGCGGGTTACTCGTTTTGCCGGATGTGTAAGTTTAGCAAGCACGATCAAGCAGCAAGTCGGACAAGTAAATAGCTCAAGCAGGTCATCGTAAGAGAAACGAGCCCTGCGTTCGGTTTCCGCTTCAAGAGCGGAGGCTGGCGCAGGGCTTTTTTTCGCTGCAGCCTCCGGGCTTCGGTAAATGCACTTCAACCGCACCGGTTCGTAAGGCGAGCCCGGAGCCCCAGGAGGAAGTGATGAAAGCAAGAGCGCAAGACAAGTCTCGGCAAGAGGAGCGGCTTGAACTGAAGTATTGCGAACGCTGTGGCGGGTTGTGGCTGCGTCCCGTGGATAGTGGGCAAATTTATTGCGTGGGTTGCGGGCGTGAGATGGCTCAACTGCCATCGGCTTCGCGGGAACCGGAAACCGCCCAGTTGCCGCGTGGACCGCGATGGGGCGCGGATGATGGCGACTGCGACAGCTATGGGGGAGATGAAGAGAGGGATGTGGATGCGTCGGCAGGTGTGGCATGAGCGGCTTGGTGGATTGGATTGGGGCAGAGGCAGATGACTCGGCCCCGGAGGATGCGCTTACCTCGGGCTCACCGCCCGTGCCGGAGAATGAGCAGGCTCGCGATGAACCTTCGGCGAAGGGCGCACCTTGTGAGGAGTTGGCAGCGCACAGCTTCCCGGCGGGATTGAATGTTCCGGAAGATGCTCCGCGGGAAGACGCAGGGCTTGAAGATGCGCAAGCGGAGGATGATCCGCTTGATCGCAATCCTGATTTGTGGCTCTATCGAAAGCGCACGGTGGGCCTGTTGCGGCGCTACATGCGCTTTTCGTTAGAGACCGGGCGGTTGCCCTCGTTTGTGGGGAGAGAGTTCTTCCGCGCGAAGGTGACGTACTACACCGCGACTACGTTCGAGGACCGGGTGATCTTCGTGCGGGACGTGGAGAGGTGCCTGGATCGGCTGAAGTACTGGGATCAGCAATTAATCGTGCGCATCATTCTGCAGGAACATGGCCAGGAGCAAACTGCACGAATTCTGCAATGCAGCCGCAGTTCGGTTGCGCGGAGATTGCCAGAGGTGCTCGACCTGCTGAGCGAAGACTTTCTCAGAGTAGGATTGCTGGCCGGGCCGCCCTCGAGGAGGGAGTTTTCGCAATGACAAAAATCTTGTCAAGAGGGGATTTCGATCGAAAACTGCGCAAGTTATTGATGACATGGCAAATATAAATTTGCCAAACCTGACACAAACACCCCTTGCAAAATGCTATTCTGAATATATAGGGTAAAGAAAAAAGAAATGCTCTAGCAATCTTTCCGGGCGCGCTGAAAAAGCGCGCCTTTCGTTTTTGGGCCGAAGAGCCCAATTTTTGCATCGCAGCTCCGCGCACTGGCGGCGTGGAATCTGCGGGTTAAGTCGCTGCTGCTCATGAGAATGCCTGACGCGGCTGAAACCGGGATTCGGACGACGCCGACAGTTTCGGGGAGGGCGAGCCGTGAGCATGAAGAAGAAGGCAAAGGGAAAAATCAAGGGGACGACGAAGAAAGCGGCGAAGAAGAGAGCTACGGCGAAAAAGAGAGCTCCTTCGAAAAAGAAGCGGAAAGATATTGTCCAGGTACGGGAGGGCATCAACGAACTGGTGAAGGACTCGGCGAAGGATATTGCGACCGAAGTGATTAAAGTAGCGAAGACGGGTCAACTGGCGTCGGCGAAATATTTGTTCGAGGCGGCTGGGATATATCCGGCGACCGAACAGGCAACCGTGAATCCGATCGAACGCTCACTGGCTCATACTTTGCTTACGCGGATGGGATTGCCCTTAGATCCGGTGATTTGTGACGAGGAGCCGATGACCGCTGTGTCGCCGATCGAGGGGAAAAACAAGTGCACTGAGACCAACGCGCCGGACGATGCTGAAGAAAATCCGGAGGAAGATCGGGAGAGAGAGTCAACTGCGGCAGAGGGCGAGAAGCAAGAGCCATCGCAGTGACTCGAGCAGGCCGCTGCGTCCCTCAGCGGCTGAAGCCGCTATTGAGTTGGTGCCTGTTACGGCGCGGCTGAAAGCCGTGCCCGTTCAATGCTGAGCAACGGTTCGATGTTTGGGCGGAGAGGATACCGTAAAATGAAGCGCGGGAGTTTCAATCCCAGAGAAATAGACGGGGTGGACGCGCTGTCGGTTTCTCCAAGAGTGGGACCTCGCGGGAGAAAGCTGCGAAACACTGATCCGTGGCTGGACGGTTGGGGCAGCGGGTTGGTGGTGATCGACGGCGTCCCAATGGTGGAGTATCCCCGGGATGTTCGGCGGAATGTACGGGTAGGCAATTATGGAAGTCTGGCACGGCGCAGGTTTGGGATGGATATAACGTGGCTGGACGACCGGATCGCGGTCGGAGGCGGAATCTGGTCGCCGGAGAACATGGCGAAAGTGTCGCTTGCCGGGATCACGCATATCATCGACATGCAGATCGAGTTTGACGACACGCCGCTGGCAGAGCCGCACGGGATCGCAGTGCTCTGGAATCCGGTGGACGATGACTTCGAGTTCAAGCCTCCGGAAGTGTTTGAGTGCGGAGTGAAGTTTGCACTGGAGGCGTTGGAAGATCCGAAGGCGAAGCTGTTTATCCACTGCGCGGCTGGAGTACACCGGGCGCCGATGATGACACTGGCGTTGTTGGGAGTGATGGGGTGGACGGTGGATGATGCCATGGATTTGATCGAGGCAAAACGGCCGGTGGCTGATTTTGCCGAGGTTTACGTGCGAAGCGTGGAGGAGTTTTTGAAGGGGCGGAGCTGAGGAGCGGGGTTCGGATTCCGGCGGGAAGCTGCTCGAAGAACAAAGGCGTGCAGTGGTAGAAGTTTTCCTGCCGGGCTTGTGGTGGCGCGAGCGGGCAAGGGGTCCTTCGACTGCGGTTGTGCTTCACTTCGTGGAGCACAACCTTCGCTCAGGATGACAAGAGTGAGCTTGAGGAGGAAGTATGTTTCAGACACGCCGTCCCTTGGGGCGGATTTTTTATTTGGTGCTGACGGTGGTGGTCGCGGCGACCGGCATCCGACTGGACGCAGCTCCGCAGAGTGGGCCGGCGCTTACGAGCGTGATCGACACCGTGTACCGGGCGGATGGAAGTGAGGCTCAAGGCGCACTCGTAATTACCTGGCCGGCGTTTGTGGCGGCGAGTGGCGCGGCGGTTGCGGCGGGGTCGTTGAATGTGACGTTGGGAGCGAATGGCGCCTTGAACGTCGCGCTGGCGACCAACGCGGGCGCTACTCCTGCGGGGGTTTACTACACCGTGGTCTATCAGTTGCAGCCCAGCGAAGTGCGAACGGAGTATTGGGTGGTGCCGACGAGTTCTCCGGCAACGCTGGCGCAGGTGCGGACTACGCCGGGATCGGGAACGGCGGCACAACCGGTATCGATGCAGTATGTAAATTCGGCGTTGACAGCAAAAGCTAATGACAATGCTGTTGTGCATTTGGCTGGGACGGAGACAGTGACTGGGACCAAGAGTTTTTCTGCTCCACCGAATGTGCCGACACCGGTGGGTACTGGCGACGTGACGAATAAGGCGTATGTAGACGCGGCGGTCGCAAATGTGGGGGCAGGGAATTATTTGCCCACGGCTGGTGGAGCGATGACGGGGCCTCTGACGCTGAGTGCCAGCCCGACGGCGCCGCTGCAGGCTGCCCCGAAGCAATACGTAGATTTGACGGCGGCATCAAAGGCAGATCTGGTGAGTGGGCTGGTGCCTACGAGTGAGTTGGGGAGTGGAACGGCTTCGGCGCTGAATTGCCTGCTGGGAAGTGGGGCTTGGGGATCGTGCGGGTCGAGCGCGAACGCCACGGAGATTCAGAGTGTGCCGGTGGGATCAGCGACGCCTGCGAACGGGCAGGTGCTAACGTATTCTTCATCGGCGGGGCAATATGCGCCGGCGACGCCGAGCGGCGGTGCGGGCGGCGTGTCAGTGAGTCCATCAGTGAGCCAGAACGTGGTGCAGCCGGGCGGCACGGCACTTACGGCGAACAATTTCAACAACATTACTTATTCCGTACCCAGCTACAACTGGTCGCAGAATCCCAGCGGAACGATTACGGTGGGATCGAACACGGTCACGCTGAGTCCGTGCCCCATCGGGCTAACGGTTAACAGTCCCCCCGGAGCGCAAACCTTTGTTTATATCTCAGGGGTGGGGACACCGGAAGCGGTATTGATCACTTCAACTACTTGTATGCAAGCAGGGGGAGCAAGCGGAAGCATTACGTTTACCGCGGCTAATACGCATGGTTCCGGGTATACGGTTGGATCGGCCTCGCAAGGAGTGCAGGAAGCGATCAACGCTGCGTCGTTTCCGCCGAGTTATGCCAGCGGCACTGCGGCCCTGGGTTCGGTTGTAATTTCGCCGGCGCAGTACACGTGGCAGGCGCGAGTGACGGTTAGTGCTCCGAACATGGTATTGGATTTCTCGGGCTCAGTCATAACCTGCACGATGGCTGATACATGCCTGTTTGTTGGAAGCAACGCGCACCCTACCTACGTGTGGGATGTCACGGTGGAACATTTTGTCGGCGAGGCAGCTTGCAACAATTGCAACTATCCGATGATCGAGGATCAGGCGCAGAAGACTCATTTCCTCGACATTGGATCCGCTAACCCGTTTCCCGTGGGCGGGACTAGCAGCGGAAGTTCGTTCGGGTCGCTGATCCAAGTGGATAACGACCAGGCGGCAATTATCGATGGGCTGTCGACATATCAGGCGCGGTGGTATCACTGTACGTCGACGTTCTGCTCAGTAGCGGTGAAAGGAGCCGGCGCAAGCGGCAATGCCGGAGTGCTTTACATCAAGAACAGCAATATAAGCCTCTCCTGCGGAGCGAATGGGGTTGACGACCAGGCCGGCAACACGCTGCGAATTTCAGATTCCGTGATTCAAGGTCAGGCGCAGTTTGCCGTGCGGTCGGTTGGAGTCTACTCCAATGTTCCCAACGTGGAGTTGGACAACGTTTACGGTGAGGTCGCCGGCTGCGCCAGCAGCAATCCTCTCGGCCTGGGGGAAGCGGGGTTGATTGTGGAGGGTGGTTTTGCTTCGGTAAAGAGTTCGGTGGGGCCAGTGGGGTCGGCCCCCGTGTTTGCGAATACGGGATCAACGCAATACAACTACTATGTCGTCGCCCACAGTTCCACGAACGGAGCCAGCGCTCCATTCCTGGCGGGGATCGCGCTCACGAATCAGGCTGGAAGCATTTCTGTGGTCTGGCCACAGTTCGGGACTACCGGCACGATCACTTACGATGTAATCCGCACCTCCGGACAAGCAAATAATCCCGCACCGTACACGGCGATTTGTACGGGCGGCTCGACCACGGCCTGCGGATCGGTCGCGACGGGATTAACAGTGGGATCGGCGTGCGCGGCGGTGGGTTCGACCAACGTTTGCAGCTTTAGCGACACGGCCTCGACGAGCACGACGAGTTATACCGTGACGAGTCCCGCCAACTACTGGCCAGCCTTACCTTTCTGGAACGGTTCGGTGATTTATACGACACCGGGGGATGTTGTGAGTTCTGGCCCAACTCCTGGCGGTGTGTATTTTGATCGCTTCGGGGATAATGTGGCGAACTCGGCACTGAATCCTGTAAGCCAAATGGTGAGCAGTTTCGGGGCTTCGATCCCAAAGTTCTTTGCACTCGATTGCAACGGGGTCTATGGCGGAGCGTGGGTCACCTGTCTGGAAGACACGCAAGGGAGTCAGGCCGGAACCACTCTGCTACTTGCCGGAGCCTACAACGGCCCCGATGTTTCTGGGAGTAAGGGACGGTTGAATTTTGAAGAAGGGTTGTACGGAGTGATCGCCGGTGGCCACAAGATTACGCTGGTTGACTCGAATCCCAGCAAGACTTTGAGTACGGCCGGAATGCGGCCTAGTTACGATGCTAATGACACCTATGTCGGGCTGGACAACGCATCGGCGGGTTCCGCGGCGAATGCGCAACTGGCATTTGGGGCGCCGGTGGCGATCTCGGACTACATTGGCAATGTGGGAGATAACGTCAGTTTTCTGGAACGGCTGACGGCTTCGCTGAAGACGTTCAATGTGCCGGTGAAGGTCAACGGAAACCTGACAGTGACGGGAACCTGCACGGGGTGCGGGTCCGGGATGGTGAACAGCGGGACAGCGACGCAACTAGCGTTGTACTCCGCGAACGGAGCGACGGTGAGCGGCGACAGCGGGCTCACGGACACAGGGTCGACGCTGAACTATACGGGGAGCAATGGGATTTCGGCGGCGGCGGGAACGTTCAGCGGGAACCTGACGGTAAACGGGCAACTTCTCGTGGCCGGGCCATGGACGGTGAGTTCGCCGGTGCCAGGGACGGCGATGGCGGCGGCGGGAGCGGGGACGTCGGCGTTGGGGATCTCGAACGACGGAAACTTTTATATTTCTGCGAACGCAGGGACTCCGCAGAAAGTGGCGACGACGGCGACGAGTTCCTACTTCTCGAATCTTTTCCAGGAAGATGCGAACGATCTGGGTGAGTATAACGGGACGACGGCGCAGAACCTCCACGTATATTCCAGTTACACGAACAGCTCGACTTGGCAACGGATATCGATGGGATATGATCCGGGCGATAGCTACGCCGTGTTGCGCAGCGAAAGTTCGCCTTCCGGAAGTGCTTACGGACTGGGCTTCTGGATTAATAGCGGGTTAAAGTGGGTGATCGACGCGAGCGGGAATCTGAAACCCTGGACCGATCAGAGTTACAACGTAGGTTCGTTCAACAGTGGCAGCGGCACGGGGCTGCGGCCGGGGACGGTTTACGCGGCGGGAAACTCCACGAGTGGAAGCGGTTTTGAACTGGGGAAGTTTGCCAGCGAGAGTTACGAACTTTGCAATGACACGACGACGGGGACGATTATCAATGGGTTGGCTGTGCTGACTGCGGCAGGTTGCGCGGTTTCGTCCTCGAGCGCGCTGACTAGCGGAGCAATTGGGGTGGTGATCGCGAACCCCGGCACTTCTGGGGTGGTTACGCTGGCGAAGGCTGGATCGGCCTATTGCAGCTTTGACGGAAGCGCTACCGTGGTGGGGGATTATGTGGTGCCTTCGAGCACGGCGAGCGGCGGACTTTATCCTTACTGTCACGACGCGGGCGCTACGCGGCCGACGGCGACGCAGATCCTGGGCCGGGTGCTGCAGGCGAGTTCGGGCAGCACGACGGTTCAGATGTTTCTCGACATGCCGGGGTCGAACGTGAGCAGCAGCGTTTCGTATTCGATTCCGTGGTTTACGACGAATACGACGGGGACAGCGATTACTTTTTCGAGCACGGCGAGCAAGGCTGAACTTTGGGGTGTGGTGCTGACGTTTCCGCTGACCACGACCCAGGTGACGTACGACGTTTCGACGGCCGACAACTCGAGCAACACCTATGACATTGGAGTGCTGAACAGCTCCGGGAACGTTGTGGCGCATATTGGCACGACGGCGGGGACGACGTTTGCGCCGAGCACGGGATACAAAACTTTGAACTGGACCGCGAACGCGACGCTGCAGCCGGGCAAGTATTACCTAGCGATCACGAGCAATTGCACGAGCGGGTGCGCACAGATTTATGGCGGGAGTTCGACGGGATTTACCTTCCTTGGCGGGAGCAGCGGGACAGCGGAGAGCGTAACGGCGGGCGGGACGCTGAATAGTGGGATCACGATTCCGGCGGACAATCCGACGGAGGCGACGATCATGAGTTGGGAGATTCATTAGAGTTGGGAGCGGGGCCTCGAGGGCCATCGGCGTGAGCCGGTGGCCTTTTCTGTTGGGCGAGAGAAGGGGTTGGCGGCTGCCGGCTATCAGCTGTCAGCGAAAAACGTCGAGCTGCGCTCGACGGACAGCCCCTTCGGCTTCGCTCAGGGCAGGCTCAGGGGGCTATCCCCACATTTTGTTTCCACATTTAGTTAAACGTCAGTTTTACAAATATTTTTTCTGGAGAAGAAAGTTATGAGCAGTGCGATCAATCCGGAAGCGGCGACACCATCGGTTCCACAGGCGTTTGAGCAGAGTGATCGAAATCCGCCGGTTACAGAATTCGGCGGGACAGATGCCGGGGGCGGGCAGTTGCCGACTCCGGCTGATTCGGAGAGCCGGGTGACTCAGCCTGGGCCGGCGCCATCGGCGGACGCTGGGTTGACGAATTACGACACTGCGGACAGCGCTGACAGCGTTGAGGATGAAGCGGAACGGCAGGGGTGAAAAAAGCTGTCGGCTTTCGGTCGTCAGTATGCGAGTGGCTGGGAGAAAGTGAGTCCGGGCTACCGGGTTAAAGCCGGAGGCCTTTTTTATTGAGAGCGAAATGGGGGAGACATTAGCGTGAGAATTCCTATCAAGGCCGGTGGCAGTGCGAAGGGGCAAGGGGTCCTTCGACTCCGCAGGAAGACGCGCTGCGCGCATCTTCCTGCTCCGCTCAGGATGACAGGGCTTGAGGTAGGTGCCGCAGTTCTTTTGCTAGTGATCGTCTGCACAAATGCCAGTGCGACGACTTATTACGTGAGTTCGAGCATCGGGAGCGACTTGAATAACGGAACCTCATCATCGACGCCTTGGCAAACGGTTGCGCATGTGAATGGGCAGACGTTTTCGCCGGGGGATTCGGTTTTGTTCAAGCGGGGGGATGTTTGGAATGAGAGTCTGGCGCCTGCTTCTTCGGGGAGTTCGGGAAATCCGATTGCGTTTGACGCCTATGGGACGGGGGCGGCGCCGAATTTAACCGGGTATTACGCGGTGCCGTCTACGAAGTGGGAAGTGGTGACGGGCAATGCGTGGAAGGCCCAAGTGCCGTCGACTTTCACGGCGATCAATTTTTGCCTGTTTGGATCGGTGTGGGGCCAGAAGGTAGCGGCGGTTTCGTCGAACCTGACGGCTTGGGGCAACTTTTACCTGGCGAATGGATATGTTTACGTTTTCGCAACGGAGAATCCCGCGACCTATTACGGCGGTCCGATTGTGCCGATGGCGTTGAGCAATGTGCCGGTGATTAACATCAACGGGCAATCGTGGCTGACCTTTCAGCACTTCCTGGTGAACTGGTTTGATCAGTATGGGGTTTATGTGCAGGGAGCGAGCGATCATCTGGTGTTTGCGAACATGGAAGCGGACTCGATGATTCCACAAGGCACGCAGCCGCTGGGGTTTTATGTGGATGAGAGTGCGCCTGGTCCCGGGGACATCAAGATCTACGACGCGGAGGCGCACCTGGATTACGACGGGTTTCGGTTTGACGGGGCCGCGACTGCGATCACGATGGTAAATGACAAGGGGTATGCGAACCGGGACGGGGCGCTGGTGGACGGTTCTTCGCCGCCGAAATATTCAAGGTACTCGGCGGCGCTGCATGTGGATTATCCGTTGTGAGGGTCTTCTGGCGATGAAGGGATACGAACATGGGAGTCACCGACAGAGAATTGGCGCTAAGGGCAATCGACATCGAGTTCCAGCGCGAAGTGCTCGACAAGCTGGTGCGGCTGGAGACGAAGATGGACGCGCTGGTGGGCAACGGGCAGCCGGGGCGCATGAAGACGGCGGAAGACAAAGTGGCAGTACTGGAGCGAAACGATCTGCGGAACAGCGTGCACAACCGGATCGTGAATGGGGCGATCAGTGCGGCAGTCAGCATAGCCATCGCGCTGCATAAGTACTGGCTAAAGTAAAACTTCAATTTAAGACGAAGGGGAGAGCCAATGAGTACGACACCGAGCACGACGATCATCACCAATCTGAAGAGCGTAGCCTTGTCCACTGCGAACACGCTGAAGAGCGCGGGCGCAGGAGGGATTGACATGGCAGGAATGTTGGCCTTGGCGTCGACGAAGGCCGCCGAACTGAAGGTTTGCCTGACGCTGATTGTCAAATCGACTGACAGCGCAGATGGCAACTTAACTGCGCTCAACGATATTTTGGCCAGCCTTACCTGACGAAATGCGGCAGTCCGGACCGCGTGACATGGGTGGCTTTCACAGACACGAAGTTGGCGAGAAGAATATTTCGAGGAGGAAGTTATGGACTTTCTGTCTCAGCTGCTGCGGGGGATTGCGTTCGTTCCAGCTCTCGTGAGCGGGATTGAGGGACTTTTTGCGGACAAGCCGGGGTCCGAGAAAAAGGACGCTGCGATGTCATTCTTGCAGAATGCTCTCGCGATGACGGATGCTGTGGCTGCGCGGGAGATCATTAATCCCGAAAATTTCAAAAATGGGATATCAATGATAATTGACGGCACGGTCCAATGCCTTAACGCATCCACTTGGTGTAAACATCCACCAGCTCAAAGCAGTCAACCCACCGCTTAGACACGTTCTAGCCGATCTCTTCGCTCCAGGTTTCCAGGTTCTTTTTCACCAGGGCCATGAACTGGTCGGCTACGGCCCCGTCGATGAGGCGGTGATCGTAGCCGAGCGTGAGGTGAACGACGGAGCGGATGGCGATGGAATCGTTGCCTTCTTTGTCGGTGACGACGAGCGGCTGCTTGGTGACGCCGCCCACTCCCATGATCGCGGCGTTGGGCTGATTGATGATGGGCAGGCCGAAGACGGCGCCGAACTGGCCGGGGTTGGTGACAGTGAAGGTGGAACCTTCGACATCCTCGGGCTTGAGTTTCTTGCTGCGGGCGCGCTCGCCGAGATCGGTGATGCCGCGCTGCAGGCCGAGGAAGTTGAGATCGCCGGCATTCTTGAGGACAGGGACGATGAGTCCCCAATCGAGGGCGACAGCGATGCCTACATTAATGTTGCGGTGGTAGCGGACGTTGTCGCCTTCGAGCGAGGCGTTGATGATTGGCCACTGTTGGATGGCGATAATGGCTGCGCGCACGAAGAACGGCATGAACGTGAGGCGGACCCCGTGGCGCTGCTCGAAGCCATTCTTGTTTTTGGCGCGCAGGGTTACGATCCGAGTTAAATCCACTTCGTACATGCAGTGGACGTGAGCGCTGGTGCGGCGCGACTCGATCATGCGCTGGGCGATGATCTTGCGCATGTTGGTCATGGGCACGAGGTCGCCGGGATAGGCTGCGGGAGCCGGTGGCCGCGATGGAGTTTGAGGCGCGGCCGGCGCGGGTGCTGAAGCTGGCGCGGCCGTGGGGCGCTCGATGAAGGCCGTGATGTCCTGCTTGGTGATGCGGCCGCCGAGTCCAGTGCCGGTGACTTGAGAAAGATTGACGCCGTGCTCGCGGGCGATCTTGCGGACTAGAGGCGAGGAGCGGGCTTCTTCGTCCTCCGACTCTTGCGCAGGCGTGGCGCTGGCTGGCGGGGCAGGTGCGGCGGCGGGCTTCTTCTCTTCTTTCTTTTCTTCCTTCGCTGGCGGCGCGGCTGCCGGGGCAGCTTTCGCGGGTTTGGCTGCCGCTTCGCCATCGACGGCGATGACGCCTACCACCGTGTTTACTCCCACCGTTGTACCTTCGGCGACTTTGATTTCCTGCAAGACTCCCGAGGCGGGCGCGGGAATTTCGGCGTCGACCTTGTCGGTGGAGATTTCGAAAAGCGGCTCGTCACGCTGAACCTTGTCGCCGGGCTTCTTCAGCCATTTGGTAATAGTGCCTTCGACGATGGACTCGCCCATCTGGGGCATGATGATGTCAGTCGGCATGATTTCCTTCCACGCGGCCCACGGATCGAACCGAGGGCCGGATGCAAACGAATATTATAGCGGGTTGAGTCTCAGTAGGCTTCTCGGTATTCCACGCGAGGCTGGGTTTCTCTCTCAATCATTTCTTCTCTTCTTCACCGCTTGGTGCGGCTACGCCGAAGCTGGTCTTCCAGTAGTCCTGAACGGCGGGCGGGAGTTTGTCGAGGTGCGATAAGAGGGTGGTGATCTTCCACATGTCCTGCTCACTCAGGGTTTTGTCCCAGGCGGGCATGCCCGTATAACGGACGCCGGTGCGGATGGTATAGAAGACGTGCCACTCGGGGTCGTCGGGCGGATCGGAGATGAGATTGGGAGGCGGCGGGTAGAAGGAGCTTGCGAGAGAGGCGGGCTTGCGATCGAATCCGCCGTGGCAGAGGGCGCAGTTCATGGTGTAGAGCTTCATGCCATCTTCAAGATTCTGATCACTGGGCGGCAAGGGATTGGTGACGTGAGGAGCGTGGCGCTCCATGGACGCGTCGATGGCGGCATTGGCCAGATGATGCTCCCAACGAGGCGGTGACACGTTGGCGTAGGTTGGGAGGTAGCCGAGCGTGGCAAAGCCGAGTCCGCCGAGAACAAGTACGAGAAGAGTAACGATCACGCCGAGAATAAATTTACGCATGGGTCCTCCGGACGGAGCTATTGTGGCAGATGGAGCGGGTGGGGCGCTAGTTTTGGCATCCATGCCCGTATCTCTGCGGATGCTCAGTACGCCTTCAGCTTGCGGGCCTCGCGGACTACATCGCTAACCTTGGGAAGGTAGTGCTCTTCCTGCGGCGGAGAGAATGGAATTGCCGAATCCAGGCCCGCGATGCGGACGACGGGGCCATCGAGGTCGTCGAACGCCTCCTCATTGATGACGGCAGCGATTTCGCCAGCGAGCCCTCCGGTGCGGGAGTGTTCGTGCAGGACGATGACCTTGTTCGTCTTCTTCACGGTCTGCGCGATGGCTTCGCGGTCGAGCGGCGAGACGGTGCGGAGGTCGAGGATTTCGATATCGATCCCGTCGTTCTTTAGAACCTCGGCGGCTTCTAAGGCCGTGTGCACCATCGCGGCATAAGTAATGATGCTGAGGTCTCGTCCCTCGCGGACGATCTTAGCTTTGCCGATGGGGACAACGTAATCTTCCGCGGGGACTTCGCCTTTGATGCGGCGGTAGAGATATTTATGCTCGAAGAAAATGCATGGGTTGTTGTCGCGGATGGCAGCTTTAATCAGGCCCTTGGCGTCATAAGGAGTGGCTGGGCAGATTACCTTCAGTCCGGGATTGTGGACGAACCACATCTCGGGATTCTGCGAATGGAACGGGCCGCCGTGAACGTATCCGCCGCTGGGGCCGCGCAGGACCAGCGGAGCGGGTGCGCCCCAAAGGTAGTGCGTTTTCGCGACCATGTTGGAAATCTGGTTGAAGGCGCAGCCGATGAAGTCCATGAACTGAAATTCGGCGACGGGGCGCATCCCAGTGAGCGACGCTCCGAAGGCCGCACCAACTATGGCGGACTCGGCGATGGGCGTGTCGATGACGCGCTCGGGGCCGAAGCGGTCGATGAAACCATCGGTGACTTTAAACGCTCCGCCGTAGATACCAATATCTTCGCCGAGGCAGAAGACAGAGGGGTCGCGGTCCATTTCTTCCCAGATTCCCTGGCGGATGGCTTCGAGGTAGGTTAGTTGCATAGGGTTTCTCTAGTTCTTCGGTGTATTCAACATTCCAAGTGTCAGCCGCAATCTCATGCTTGCGAAGTAGAATGCGACGGACTTTGCCACGGATGGCAGGTCAGGACCGCTAATCACGTCATGTGTGACAAACAGGTCGTCGCCGCCTTTCTTGGAAATCACAAGCGCCGCGCTAGCGATGTACGACACTGGCTCATTCGGTTTTCCAATTCTCTCTACGACTACGCTTAGGCCCACAATATCGTTTGGATCATCCTTCGGAACCAACAGTATGTCCTGCTGCTTAGAGAGTTCCCCGCGAATCAGCGTTTCAAGTTCAGCTATCTGAGATTTGCTGAGGTCCACTCCGGATTGGGCCCATAGGCCATTCGGGCCTTCTGACTCAACCGTGACGCCGAGTCGGATCGGCCTTGATCCATTAGTGGACTGGCCAACGCATGCGATTGCTAGCAGGGGGATGAGGCATATCTTCAAAAAGACTGACATGTCGATGGTTGCGCTCCAGACTGGGTTGGTTATCTCAAATGCACCGCTGCTTCAGTCTCCTTGAAGCCTCCGGGTCCCTTCTTCACTTTCGGCATCCCATACTTCGGCTTGATTGCATGACAGCCTTCTTCGCAGAACACCCCACCCTCGGCCGATTCCGGCGTCGGCATTGGCGAGTTCACGGCGATCTCGCGCTCGGCTTCGATCACGCGTTCGACTTCCGATATCAATTCGGCATTTTCTTTCGCCGTCATCCACTTCTTTTCTTTCACCAGATAATTCTCGAAGCGCGCGATCGGGTCGCGCTTTTTCCAGAAGTCGAACATCGGCTTGGGCACGTACGCAGCGGCGTCGTGGATGGCGTGGCCTTTCATGCGCATCATTTTGGCTTCGACCAACGTGGGGCCTTCGCCGCGATGGGCGCGCTCGACGGCGTCGCGGGCCGCGTCGTAGACCTGGCACGCGTCGGTGCCATCGACGATCACGCTGGGGATGCCGTATCCGATGGCTCGCTCAGCGAGATCTTTGCAGCGGTACTGCATTTCCGACGGCGTGGAATAGGCCCATTCGTTGCTTTCGACAAAAAGCACAAGGCCGAGGTTCTGCACGGCGGCGAAGTTGATGCCTTCGTAGGTGACGCCGGTGGACTGGCCTCCGTCGCCGATGTAGGTCATGACGGCGAGGTTGCGTCCCTGCAGGCGCGCGCCCAGCGCCACGCCAGAAAGCACTGGGATAAGATCGCCGAGCATGGAGATGGGCGAGACCATGTTGCGCTTTTCGATGTCGCCGAAGTGCGAGGTGCCGTCGCGGCCGTGCGTGGGCGAATCGGCTTTGGCCATGTACTGCATCATGGTGTCGCTGGCGCGGAAGCCGCGGACCAGCAGCGAGCCCTGGTTGCGAATCATGGGGGCGAACCAGTCGTCCTTATCGAGTGCGTAGGCTGAGGCGCAGGAGCAGGCTTCCTGGCCGAGTCCGAAGTAGACTCCGCCGACGACCTTGCCTTGCTTATAGAGATTTTCGAGCGCGATCTCCATCCTGCGGTTGAGCAGCATGTAGCGGTAGATCTCAATGCACTGCTGCTTGCTGAGATACTTCGAGTCGCGAATCGGCGGCACGGGCGCATTCAGGTTGCCGGCGACTTCGTAGCGCACGTGCTCTATCCCGTCTTTATCTCTTTCTATGGCTTGGCGGACGCTGAGGTCGGGACGCTCCAGGCGCATATCCGGGATCGAATAGCTACGCAGGTCCGAGGTGCGTGCTGACTGAGACGCCTCGTTACGCCGACGGTTTCCGTTTGTTCCGTTCGTAGAGTTTTTCTTCTTGATTGCCATGGTGAGGCCTATGCCTGGTCGCAATTGTAAATGCTATCGCGAGAGCGCCGCATTGGGCTAGGCCCAGGTAGTGTCGTCTTCTTTGTGGAGTCGGCGGAACTCGGCAGGACGTTGCAATGGGATACCAACCGTGTTCCCAAGCAGAGAATCGAGAGTATGGACCCAAAGCATCTGGCTCGAGAACACCGTGCCGAAGTTGCGCGAGATGGACTCTGCGACCGCATTCAGATCGAGTTCTTTGCCGAGTTCCTGCCGCATCGAAGTCACCGGCTTTTCCGCGATGCCGCAAGGGATGATCAGGTTGAAGTAGCTCAGGTCAGTATTTACGTTGAGGGCGAAGCCGTGAGAAGTGACTGAGCGGGAGATGTGGACGCCGATGGCAGCGAGTTTAGCCTCAGAGGAGGTGTTCGTCGTGGAATCGGCGAACAGCAGGCCCCTCGACTCCAGAGAACGATTCTGCGAATCGTTCTCTTCCGCTCGGAATGACAAGGAATTAAGGTCAGTCCACACACCCGTCAGACCCGGCACGCGTTTCGTTTGGATAGCGAAGTCGGCGCAGGTGCGGATCAGAACTTCTTCCAGGTGGCGGACGAATTCGACTGCACCCAGCGTCTTGCGTTTTCCGTCGGCCGTGGAGAAGCCGCGTAGATCGAAAATGGGATAGCCAACGATTTGGCCGGGGCCGTGGAAAGTGACGTCGCCCCCGCGGTCGCATTCGAAAAGCTCGACGCCGCGCCGGGCAAGGAGTTCGGGCGAGGCAATGACGTTCGCAGCCTTCGCGTTGCGGCCCAGGGTGATCACAGGCGAGTGTTCAAGCAGGAGCAGGACGTCACCGATCTTCTCTTCTTTGCGCAGAGCGACTAACTGCTGCTGCAGGCGCAGACCTGTGGCGTAGCCGACGGTGCCGAGTTGGACTAGAGAAATCAAATTCAAACCATCTCACCACGGAGACACAGAGGCACGGAGGGAACTTGAGTTATTACTTGATCTCCTCCGTGGCTCAGTGCCTCCGTGTGAATTCATGCGTTGATTGCGATCCCGTACACGCTGTTTGCCGCATCCAGCATGGCCTCGGCCAAGGTCGGATGGGCGTGGATCGTCCACATCAAGTCTTCGACGGTGGCTTCAAGTTCCATGGCAACGACGGCCTCGGCGATCAATTCTGTCGCCTGCGGGCCGATGATGTGTACACCGAGAATCTCTCCGTAGTCGGCGTCGGAAACAATCTTAATGAAGCCCTCGTGCTGGCCGACGATGGAGGCGCGCGAATTTGCGGTGAAGGGAAACTTACCAATCTTCACGTTGTACCCAGCCTCACGGGCCCTGGTCTCAGTAAGACCGACGCTGCCGATTTCAGGGTGGCAATACGTCGCGCCAGGAATGTGCTCGGGATTAATCGGCTTGCCCGGCTTTCCCGCGATCTTGGCCACTGCGACCATCGCTTCCATGGCCCCGACATGGGCTAGTTGCGGCGTGCCGAGCACAATGTCCCCGACCGCATAGATGCCGGGCTCGGCGGTCTGCATCCAGGAATCCGTCGCAATGAAGCCGCGGTCAGGCTTGATTTTCGTGCGCTCCAAGCCAATGTTTTCTGTGCGCGGTTTGCGGCCGACAGCAATCAGAATTTTCTCAGCGTCGATGGTCTGCTGCTTGCCTTCGACCGTAATCGTGACGGCAATTCCAGTTTTCATTTTCTCGACTTTGTCGACCTTTGCGCTGGTGTGGAAATCTATTCCGCGCTTGCGGAAGACGCGGGCCAGTTCTTTCGAGACTTCCTCATCTTCAACAGGAACCAGCCGCGGCAGCATCTCGATGATCGTGACCTCGCAATCGAATGAGCGATAGATCGATGCGAACTCGACTCCGACCGCCCCTCCTCCGACAATGACAAGCGACTTGGGAATTTCCTTCAGGCTCAGAATCTCAATGTTGGTGAGGACGCGGTCGCTAGCCTCGAGGCCGGGCAGCATGCGAGCCTCCGATCCAGTGGCTAGAATCACGTTCTTCGCCTTGAGATGGCTGGCCTTGTTATCATTCACCACTTCAATCGTCAGCAAGCCATTCTGCGCGGGGCCGGTCAGCTTGCCATAGCCCTTCACCGTCTCAACCTTATTCTTCTTCATCAGAAACTCGAGGCCCTTCGCGTGCTTGGCCACGATTTTCGACTTGCGATCCTGCACCGCGGCCCAGTTCAGCTTGCGCGCATCGACTCCTTCGATGCCGAATTCCTTGGCGTTTTTAAGTTGGTCCCAGAGTTCGGCGTTGAAGAGCAGCGCCTTGGTCGGAATGCAGCCCACGTGCAGGCAGGTGCCGCCAAGGAATCCGTCTTTCTCAATGAGTGCGGTTTTCAGGCCCCACTGGCCGGCGCGAATAGCAGCGGTGTATCCGGCAGGGCCGCTGCCGATGATGGCTACATCATAAATAGTTTCAGGCAAAGTGAGCGCTCCTCAGTAGGAACAGATGACAACACGCAAACGAATGATTCTAGAACAGGGTGACGAGAGGGGCCAACCCGAATCGAGGGAGAAATTCCCTGAAGGGTTCGAGGGGGCGCAGAGGATAATGGATCCTTCAACTTCGAAGCAGCTTCGCTATCGCGAACCTGCTATTCCGCTCAGGATGACAGCCACTCAGGATGGCGGAACAATCTTAATTGTTTTCGTTGCTGGCGCGCTTCCACGAGATCAGCTCGCCGATAGTCGAACTGGTGCTGGAAACCGGTTGCTTGTAAGCTTCGACCTCGGAGCGCGAAGCTTCTTCGCCGACTGCGCGGATGCTGAGTCCTACCTTCTTATCTTCCGGACTCATCTTGATGATCTTAAAATCGTGCTCCACGCCGGGTTCGAGATGCAGGGGCTGGCCGTTTCCATCCACTGCTTCGGACTTATGGCACAGACCCTCCACCCCTTCGGCGATCTCGACAAAAGCCCCAAACGCCGCCACCCGCAGCACTTTGCCATGAATCACGTCGCCGACGTGATGTGCCGCGAAGAAGCTTTCCCAGACATCCGGCTGAAGTTGTTTCACACCGAGCGACAGGCGCCGCTTGTCGGGTTCAATGGCCAGCACCACGGCTTTCACTCGATCACCCTTCTTCAGCACCTCGGAAGGATGCTTCACGCGCTTGGTCCAACTCAGGTTGCTGACGTGCACCAGGCCGTCGATGCCATCCTCGATTTCGATGAACGCACCGAAGTCGGTCAGGTTGCGCACGCGGCCCTCGACCGTCATGCCCACGGGATATTTATCGTGCAGTGCATCCCAAGGATTCTCCGCCAGTTGCCGCATGCCCAGAGAGATGCGGCGCTCGCCGGCATTCACGTTCAGCACGACGCATTCCACTTGGTCACCCACATTGACCAGCTTGGAAGGATGCTTCATGCGCTTTGACCAGGTCATTTCGCTGACGTGCACCAAACCTTCGATTCCTTGTTCGAGCTCAACGAATGCGCCGTAGTCGGTCACGCTGATCACGCGACCCGAGACATGCGCGCCCACGGGGTAGCGATGCTCGGCATCAAGCCACGGGTCAGGCGTCAGCTGCTTGAATCCGAGGGAAACGCGCTGCTTCTCCTTGTCGTACTTCAACACCTTCACCTGAATCTGGTCGCCGACGTTCACCAGGTCGCGCGGGTGTGTGAGCCTTCCCCACGACATATCGGTGATGTGCAGCAATCCGTCGAGGCCGCCGAGGTCGACGAATGCGCCGTATTCGGTCAGGTTCTTTACCACTCCCGTAAGGATCGAGCCCTCTTCCAGATGTTCGAGCGTCTTGCTCCGCTTCTCGTTCTGCTCGCCTTCAAGCAGCTCCTTGCGCGAGACCACAATATTGCCGCGCTTTTTGTTGACCTTGATGACGGTAACTTCGAGGGTCTGACCCTTCATGCCGTCGAGATTGCGGATGGGCCGCAGATCCACTTGCGAGCCCGGCAGAAAAGCTCGTGCGCCCAGAATATCAACCGTCAGGCCACCCTTGGTGCGCTCAATCACGGTGGCTTTGATCGGCCGCTTCTCGTGATGAGCTTTCTCAATCTCTTCCCAGGCATGAATCTTCGCCGCCTTCTGGTGCGAAAGATTGACGTAGCCTTCCTCGGTTTGTCCCTTCTCCCGCATTACTTCAATTTCGTCACCCGGCTTTACCTTCGGCTTGCCCTCGTGATCGAGCACCTCCGAAAGCGGCAACATGCCTTCCGACTTGGTGCCGATGTCGACCACCACGTGAGTCCCTGTGAGCTTCAGCACCGTGCCCTTGATGACTCGGTCTTCGCCCACGGCCTCTTCGGTTTCGGTGGTGAAGTTCTCTAGCGCAGAGGCGAAGTCTTCGCCGGCGTGCTTGTCATCGCCAGCGGATGACGGGTTCGGCGTCTGTTCCGGGGCGGTTACGATCGGAGCCTCATCGTGCTGCGTTACGCTTTGATCAGTCAAGCTCTGGCCGGTGGAGGTAGATTCGTTAGCCATCGGTTCTGCTTCGGTTGCGACGGCGGAGTCGGAATGGTGAGTGGTGGTTTCGTCGAACAAGGTCATTGCCTCTCGTCTGTGCCTCGCACTCGGTGCGGGGAGGATACGGGCCTGCGTGGCGGACTGCTGGAGTGAGTCGTTTGGTTGTGGTGGGCTCACCCTGGCGAGTGAGCTTGGACAATCCCAGCTGCCGGACGTTTCACAGAAACCCGCGTCCAAAGGGAACTCTTCGACTATAGCAACGCCCCGCAAACAGTGTCAAACGCAAAAGGTGCATGTTACGGGAGTGTTGCAGATTGCATGTGGGGAAGGCCGCCTCGGCCGTCCAGTCGAGCAAAGCGAGGCGTCCTGGTGTTCCGGTTTTGCCCCGCGTGCCCCATCTGCTAACCTGCCCTTGCTATGGATTACCTTTGGACCCCGTGGCGCTACGCCTACGTCACCAGCACGGAAAAGACGAGCGGTTGCATCTTCTGCGACGCCGCGAAGGCGGGCGACGATGAGAAAGCTCTCATCGTCTATCGCGGCCAGCACTGCTTCGTCATCCTGAATGCTTATCCCTACACGCCCGGCCACGTGATGATCGTCCCTTATGCGCATGTCGACGAACTGCAAAAGCTCCCGCCACAAGCCGCCAGCGAAATGATGCAACTCTCGCAGCGCATGGAGCACGTACTGCGCGAACTCTACCACCCCGACGGCATCAACCTGGGCATGAACATCGGCAAAGCCGCCGGCGCCGGTGTCGCCGGACACATCCACATGCACGTCCTGCCGCGCTGGGTCGCGGACGCGAATTTCATGTCGGTCGTGGGCGAGACGAGGATTCTCCCGGAGACGCTGCAAGAGACGTGGAAGAGGATGACAGCGGTGATGGGAAAATAGGGCGCGTCAGCCTCGAGTCAATGGACCCGACTGCGGCGGGAACTCACTATTCGGAAGCGTCTTCGGACGCGAGAACAAGATCAGCACGAGGCCAACCAAGAAGAAGGGCGCGACTTGGGGCATAGAGAATCCCAGAAAGTGCAGCACCAGCCCATAAAGTGCGATCGACAGGCAGATGGCGTAGGTCACGAGATAGCCCTGCCGCAAACGGGCCAGAGCTTTCGCATCCTCGGGCCGGTTCGCGAGCATGGCCTCCACGGGCAAAAGCCGGACGCGTCGCATGACAAGAACAATGACGACCTCCGAGACGCACAATCCGGCGATTGCTCGAAGCATGATCGGGTTCGGAGTTCCAGATGAGGGTACCCGCCAAACCACGAGCGCATACATCACGACGGCTCCGGCAAGGGTGAAGCGAACTGTTTGAATGAATCTGCGTGTGGCTTCCATTACCTGACTCTCGCGAAGAATTTACCAAACCTCAGCCGACAAGCCTCTCCAACGCCTTTTCGTCAATTACATTCACTCCGAGTTCTTTGGCCTTATCCAGCTTCGACCCCGCATCCGCGCCCGCGACCACATAATCCGTTTTCTTGCTGACCGAGCCGGTGACCTTCCCTCCAGCATCTTCAATCATCTTCTTGGCTTCGTCGCGAGTGAAATGCGCCAGCGTTCCAGTCAACACAAACGTCTTTCCCGCAAGCTTCGTCCCGCGGTGCTTTTTCTTGCCCGTTAACGTAAGCCCAGCCTCACGCAGACGCTCGACCAGCTTGCGATTAGCCGCAATGCTGAAAAACTCGACAATGCTCTCCGCGATCCGCGGGCCAACTTCATTGACATGCTGCAGTTCCTCTATGCCCGCGTTCTCGAGCGCCTCCATCGATCCGAAATGCTCGGCCAGAAACTGCGCCGTCCGCTCACCAACCATCCGAATGCCGAGCCCATAGATCACCCGCTCCAGCGGCAGCTTCTTCGAGTTCTCGATCTCATCCAGAATGTTCTGCGCGGATTTGTCCCCCATGCGCTCCAGGCTGAGCAGATCGTCCTTCGTCAGCTTGTAGATATCCGCGACGTTCTTCACCAGCCCGCGCTCTGTAAGCTGGTTCACAAGCGCATCCCCCATCCCGTCGATATTCATCACGCCGCGTGAAGCAAAATGCAGAATGGTCTCGCGCAGCTTGGCGGGACAATTCGCGTTGACGCAGCGGTAGTCGACCTCGCCCTCGGTCCGCACTACTTTCGTGCCGCACACGGGACACTTCTCAGGTGCCTTAATTTCTTTTTCGCCGCGCGGATGCTCTTTATCGACTTCAACCACTTTTGGAATCACGTCGCCGCCACGCTCAACTCGCACCCAGTCGCCGATCTTCACGCCCAAGCGCTCGATCTCATCCATGTTGTGCAACGTGGCATTCCTCACGGTAGTGCCGCCGATCAACACCGGAGCCAACTCAGCCACAGGCGTAAGTTTGCCCGTCCGGCCAACCTGCCAGCGCACATTCTCAAGCTTGGTAACGGCCCCACGCGCCGCATATTTGTAAGCGATCGCCCACCGCGGAGCTTTTCCCGTAAACCCTAATTCGTCTTGGAGCGAAGTGCGATCGACCTTGATGACGATGCCGTCAATCTCATAAGGCAGAGAATCACGCTTCGCCTCCCACTGCTGGATGAACTTCCAGGCTTCGTCGATGCCATCGACCAGCTTGCGGTTCTGATTGACCTTGAACCCAGCCGCGTCGAGTGCGTCCAGCGTTTTCCAGTGCCGGTCAAAGTAAGTCTGGCCGTCCCGCAAAAGCATGTAGGTGAAATAGTCGAGCCGGCGTTCCGCGGTAACCTTCGATTCAAGCTGCCGCACCGTGCCCGCCGTGGCATTCCGCGGATTGGCAAACACAGAGAGTCCCTTGCTCTCCCGCTCTTCATTCATTTTCTTGAACGATGCCAGCGGCATGAGCAACTCGCCCCGCACTTCGAAATCCGCGGGGATTCCAGCTTTCTTCAACTTCTCCTTCGGAATCGAAAGCGGCACCGAGCGCACCGTTCGCACGTTGAGCGTAACGTCTTCACCCACGCTGCCGTCTCCGCGAGTAATTCCGCGCGCCAGTTTCCCGTCTTCATAAATCAATGCCAGCGACATGCCATCGAGCTTGAGTTCGCAAACATAATGCACTTCGCTGCGCCCGCTCAGTTCGTGCACGCGGCGGTCCCAATCCCGCAGTTCCTCTTCGCTATAAGTGTTGTCAAGCGACAGCATCGGCGAAGAGTGCGGCACTTTGACAAATCCCTCGCGCGGCTTGCCTCCGACGCGCTGTGTGGGCGAATCCGCCGTGATCAGCTCCGGATGCTCCGCCTCGAGATCCTTCAACTGCCGCATCAGCTTGTCGAACTCAAGATCGCTGATTTCAGGATTGTCGACAACGTAGTACAGGTATTCGTGGTGTCGGATCTTCTCGCGCAGCGCTTCGATCTTTTTTTCGATGTCTTTACCTAGGGAAGCCATCGCGCAGATTATAGTCGGAGCTAGCGCCGCGGAAAGGCATTCACAAAAAGAGTGCTGAGGAAAAACTTGACCAAGCCCCCGCAGATCATCGAGACGCCACGCCTGATCCTGCGCGAGTTCTCCGCCGACGATGTCGACGCACTCGGACTCGTTCTCTGCGACGCGGAAACCATGCGTTTCTATCCCGCGCCGCTCGATCGCCACGGAGTCGAAGATTGGATCGCCCGCAACTTGCGGCGCTACGCTACCGACGGCCACGGGCTCTGGGCAGTGGTTTTGAAAGCGACCGGCGAACTGATCGGCGATTGCGGCCTGACGGTTCAGCCCGTGAACGGCATAGATGAGATCGAGATCGGCTACCACGTGCGTCGCGATCAATGGGGGCAAGGTTTAGCAACGGAAGCGGCCCGTGCCTGCCGCGACTACGGATTCGCCCGTCTTCCCGTCGATCATATTATTTCTCTCATCCGTCCCGAGAACCTGCCCTCGCGCCGCGTGGCTGAAAAAAATGGCATGGCCATTTGGAAGGACGTCATGAGGAAGAACATCCCACACCTCGTCTATTCAATTCGCCGGGAGCAGGCGGACAAAGGATAGAGATGGCGGCCCCGACGATTCGCGCCAGATTCCTCCTTCAAAGTACAATCCAGCTTCGATCTTCGATCTAGTCATGCGCAAGGCGGCATTACTCTATAACCCCGATTCCGGCGGCAGCCGCGTGCGGCGCCAGACGGAGCTTGAATCCGTGCTGGCGTTGCTCCGCGGCGCAAATGTCGAGTCCCACCTCGTGTTCACCGACTCCCGCGCCCACGCCGAGGAGAAAGCGCGCCAAGCCGTTCTCGCAGGTTGTGACACGATTTTTGCCTGCGGCGGCGACGGCACCATCCACAACATGATCCAGGTGCTGGCGAACACCAAGGTCGCTCTGGCGATTTTGCCCATGGGCACCGCCAATGCGCTCGCGCACGACCTCGGCGTGCCCATGAATATCTCAGCCGCAGCGCAAGCCGCTCTGCGTGGCGTCCCCCGAAGGGTTGCGCTGGGTCGCGTACAGTTTATCGATCTCGAAGGCGTATCCGGCTCCCGCTTCTTCATCGTCGCGGCCGGCGCGGGTGTGGACGCTCACCTGTTTTACAAACTTCATGCCGGTACCAAGCAGCGCATGGGCATGACTGCCTACTACTCCAAAGCCTGGCAGCTTTGGTTCACGCATCCCATGACCCGCTTTCAAGTTGAGTTCGCTGAGAATGGTGCCGATCAGCCCCGGCGGGCCGAGGTCACGGAATTGATGGCCGTCCGCATCCGCAATTTCGGTGGAGTGCTGCAGGAACTGGCTCCCGGAGCTTCTCTCGATCGCAACGATCTTCGACTAATCGTCTGCCGCACCGCCAGCCGCCTTGCCTATCTTCTCTACGTAGCGCGCGGGCTGCTGCGGAGCAATTGGAAGGTTCCAGGCATTGACTTGGCTCACAGCGCTCGAGTCTCGTGCCGATATTTACCTGCGTCAGCCTCCGCTAGCAGCACGCACACGCAGCCGAAGGTCTACGTCGAGGCCGACGGCGAACTCGTGGGCACACTGCCCGCCGAAATCACAGTCGTTCCAGACGCTCTCACTTTGTTGGCGCCGTCGCGCTAATTCTCACTGCGGGTTGGCATTTGCCAGCCCCGCCAAATAGAATCCTTGGACTGCTTGGAAAAGACCGCTTGGAACCGATCACCCATTTTCTGACCGGCGCCTGCATGGGCCGCGCCGGCCTCAACCGCAAGACCGCGCTGGCCACAGCGGTTTTGACGCTCGCCGCGGAGGCTCCCGATCTGGATGTTCTCGGCCGCTTCGGCGGCCCAGCGTTCGGCTTCGCTCATCATCGCGGCTTCACTCACTCGTTCCTCGGAGTTCCGCTCGACGCCGCTGTGGTAATCGGCTTCGTCTATCTGATCTGGCGCTTGCGCGGGCGCAAGGTAAAAGATGCTAACCTCCCGCCGCGCTGGGGATTGCTCTTCCTCTACGCCTGCCTCGCCGGGCTCAGCCACATTCTGCTCGACTTCACCAACAACTACGGCGTTCGCCCGTTCTGGCCTTTTTCCGAGAAGTGGTACTCCTGGGACATCGTCTTCATCTTCGAACCCATCATGTTCACAGTGCTGCTCCTCGGTTTGATCGTTCCGCCGCTTTTCTCACTGATCGATCAGGAAATCGGCGCGCGAACGCGTGGACCGAAAGGCCGCGTCGCAGCAACTCTCGCGCTGGCGGGCATCGTTCTACTCTGGGGCTTGCGCGACTTCGAACATCGCCGCGCGGTCAACGCGCTCGCCTCCCGCACTTATGAAGGCGCAGACCCCCTGCGCGTTTCCGCCTATCCTTCGTTATCGGACCCCTTCCGCTGGTACGGCGTGGTGGAGACTCCGGCTTTTTTCGCGCTCGCTCCGGTGAATTCTCTGGGACCAGAAGTTGATCCCGATGACCATCTCGACATTCGCTACAAGCCGGAAGAAACGCCGGTCACATTAGCTGCAAAAAACTCTTACCTCGGGCGCGTGTACCTCGACTGGGCGCAGTACCCGATCACCGAGACCGAGGCGCTTGATTCGCCGGGCGGCGGCTACATCGTGAACATACAGGACCTGCGGTTTGTGCAGACACCGGGCCCGCTCACACGGATTGTGAACTTCGTCAGAAAGCTGTTCGGCCGCCGTCCCAGCGAATCCTCCAAGATTCTCGCTGCGGAAGTCGAACTTGACCAGAAGCTCCACGTCGTAGGGGATGTCTACGCTTCCGGCAAACAGCGAGTCGTCGTGCCCGAACCACACTGACGTCGGAATCTACCGTGCTCGTGTGGGAACGGCCGCCCGCGGCTGTCCGCTTCGCGCAGCGAAGGTTCTTCGGGCGATGCGGCCGCGGGCAGGCGCTTGACGTACCCGCCTTCCCGCGCCCAGAATATTGATTCCGAGGTGTTCATGCTGCCCTACCTATTCGTCCTACTCGCGATAGCTGTTCGCTTCCTGCCTTTTATGGGCCCGTTGAATTTCCTGCCCCATGCCTGGCACTTCACTCCGTTGGCGGCGTCTCTGTTGTTTTTCGGAGCTCGTGGTTCGCGGCGTCAGATGTGGATTCCGCTGGTGCTGCTGGCGGCGACTGACGTGGTCCTTACCAAGTTCGTCTACTCCTACACGTTGTCCTGGGACGTGTTGATCACTTGGGCCTGGTACGCGGCAATCCTTTGGCTCGGCACAAACCTGCGGGAGAAATCCGGTCCGGTCCGCGTAGTGGGCGCTGCTCTGGCCAGTTCCGTTTCGTTCTTCCTGATCAGTAATTTTGCGGTGTGGGCTGCATGGGAAATGTATCCCAAGACTTTTAGCGGTCTGATGATGTCCTACGCCGCCGGGCTCCCGTTCTTCCGCGGTACCGTCGAAAGCGATCTGTTCTTTTCCGTCGCGATGTTCGGTACCCCGGTTTTCCTGCACGCGCTCGCCGGTTGGATGCACAAATCATCCGGCGACCACATCGCCGCCGCGTAGAAATCGGGCAAGAATAGATGTGGTGACAGCCCCCGGCCGAGCATAGCGAGGCGTGGCAGCGTCTGCTAGCTTGCCGCTCGCGGCCTTTTGCTGCTCCACCGCATCAACCAAATCAAAACCCCTAACACAACCGCCGCCAGCACCCAATAAAAGTGCCGCCGGAACACCGTTCCCACCAATCCCACGATCTGCGGCCCGAACCACAGAGTCAGCAACGAAAGCACGAAAAAGCGTACAAATCTTCCCGCGAAAATGGCCGCCATAAAGTCACGGAACCGCATCTCAAACACCGCCGCCCCCAGCACGAAGATTTTGAACGGCATGGGCGGCGGCAGCATTCCAGGAAACATCAGAGCCCAGAATTCGTGCTGCTCAAACGAGCGGTGGATCTGCTGAAAACGCTCTTCTGATATCCGTTTGCGCAAGACTTTTTCGCCGCCGAGATACCCAATCACGTACAGCGGAATGCTGCCCAGCGCCGAACCAAGCGAAGCCATGACCACGTAGAACAGAAATTGCCGGTGATCCCGGTACACATAGAACGCCACAATCGCGTCGACGGGCATGCCCAGCAGCGCGGAATCTGCAAAAGCGATCGCGAACACGCCCCAAATCCCAAGCGGCGCGAGCACATGCAAAATCCACGCCGTGTACTTCGCCAGAATGTGTCCGATGGTTTTCAAAGGAGATTCAGTCTACGTGAAACCCCACTCCCTATTCATACGGCTGAAACATTTCCCATTTACTCCCCGCTGAACCCTTTGTTTACTCACGCGTTACCTTTGTTACTACTGCACCGATTTTGATGCATATTTCATCACCCCGTAACATTGCCTTGCTACAACTAGATTGTGGATCTGCATGGCTACAACACGCTGATCCTTTCCGACCTGCACCTCGGTGCAGAGACCAGCCATGCCCGCGAAGCCACGCGCGTCCTTAAGGCAAGCCGCTTCCAGCGCCTGATCCTGCTGGGCGACATCTTCGCCGATCTGAACTTTGCCCGCCTCACTAAGGACCACTGGAAGTTCCTCGGCTACATTCGCAAGCTCTCGAATCCCAAGCGCAATATCGAAGTCGTGTGGGTCGAAGGCAATCACGACCACGGACTCACCAACATCATGTCTCACCTGGTGGGCGTCCGCGTCTACCAGCACTACACCTGGCAGTATGACGGACTTCGTCACATTGCGATCCATGGCCATCAATTCGATGGATTCCAGGTAAGTAATCTGCGGCTGAGCACACTTGGCACATCGCTTTATCTGCAACTGCAGAAACTGGATTTCAAGGGCAAGCCGATCGTGCGGCTGATCGACCGGCTGAACACGCGCTGGCTCCGCATGTCATCGAAAGTATCTGCCGGAGCGCTGCACTACGCGCGCCAGCACGAAGCCGCCCGTATTTTTTGCGGCCACACTCACGAGGCCGCTCACATCGAGCGGGATGGGATTCACTACTACAACTCAGGCGGCTGGGTCGATTCCCGTCTGACTTATCTCACCATAGATGAACAGGGGGTTCGCATCCATGAGTATGACAAGCATGAATACACAGAGCGAGCTGACGATCGTGATTCCAGCCAAGAACGAAGCGAAGCTGATTCCGAATCTGCTGACTTCGCTGACGAAGCAGGACTACTCGAAGATGTCGAGTACGAGAGTGTTGGTCGCTGACGCCAACTCAACCGACGGCACTCCCGAAATTGTTCTCGGTTTCCGCGACCGCCTGAACGTCAGCGTGATCCGCGGCGGAATGCCCTCAGTCGGCCGCAACCTCGGCGCGGCGCGGGCCGAGAGCATCTACGTTCTCTTTCTCGATGCCGATATCGATCTCGCACATCCTTCCGTGGTGCGCCGCGCGGTCGAACTCGCCCAGCGCAAGCAGCTTCACTGTGTGACTACGAACATCCTCTGCCGCGGCGGTAGCTGGATCGACAAGCTGTTCTATGCCGGCAACGATTTCTTCCAGTACCTTTCGCAACTCCATCACCCTTTCGCCACCGGCATGTTCATGTTGTTCGACTTGAAAAAGTTTCATGAACTTGGCGGATTCCACGAGCAGGTCCTCTTCGCCGAGGACTACCTGCTCAGCCAGCAGGTCGAGCGCAAGCGCTTCGGCATCGTCCGCGGCGGCGTCTACACCACCAACCGCCGCTTCCAGAAGATGGGACATTGGCGCGTGGGCTGGCTGTTCCTGAAAACGGCGATGAACTACTGGAACGAAAACTACTTTCTGCGCGACCACAAGTACTGGCAGACCTAGCCCCGTACTCACCGGTTTTGGTCACAAGCGTTTTCTTGGTGGCCACACAAAGCAGGATCCAGCCAACCAGTTGGATCCTGTTTTCGCAATCGCCCGTGACGACGCTTCCGGCTCTTCCTCAGAAGCGAAATACAATTCCCGTCGACAGCCGCACGTTATTCTGCGTCGCTCCAAAGAAACGCGTCTGCACGTAATCCCCCTGAAAGCGCCATGCCACTGGACGAATGATTTTGTAATCGAGTCCGCCGCCCAACGCGGTGGCAAACGAAGTATCGGATCCCACGCCGTTGTTCACGTTAACATGAGCCCCTCCAAACAGCCCCTCCACGAAGGGACGAAACTTGCCAACAGAGAATGACACACGGGGTCCGAACAGAAAATTGTGCTCGGACACATTGGCATTAATTTCCATCGGAAGACATGGAAGCGGACCGGGACACACGGGTGGGGGGAAATTCTGCGAGCCGTAATGGCTGTCAAAGTCGGCCACGAACCCCAGAAAAGGAAGCACTCTGCCTTCGAACGAGGCCTCAAAGCCATTCGTGTTGGCGCGGTCGATCGAAGAGAGACCGGTATTGTAATAAGAGTAGCCGAAAAAAACGTTTCCACTGGTGGGAACCTGCGCGTTTGCGAGGCCAGCGGACAAGAGCATCACAAAGGCAATCCATCCGATTTTTCGCATGACAATCCTAACCCCAGCTGATTTACGAAGTCGCGAAAGTTAGATGCCAGCGAATGGAAAATCGTTAACTGCGGACGGCAAAGTCAGCGTGTCCAGTTATCTCTCAGAAGTGCCAAACCAGCCCGGCTGATCCTCGAAAGTCATTCTGCGTCGCGCTCAGGAAGTGAGTGCGGCTGTAGTCAAACTGCAGCCGCCAGGAAAATTTCTTAAGGAACAGCAACTGAAACTTGCGATCCACACCGCCGCCAAGGTCCTCCTCGATCGGGTACTTCGTTGTGCCGCCCGAAGATGTTCTCTGTATCCCGCCCATCAAATGCACGAACGGCCGCCACTTTCCGTAATGCATCGAAACTTGCGGCCCGAGAAGAAGGTTGTATTGCTGTACTCCCTGGCGATAGAAGCCGCTTCCATCCAGCACGAAACTGAGGTAGGAGAATCGTCGGAGCGCGAAATCCTCCAGCGAAGCATTCCATCCTCGAAACGTTAAGCGGTTTACCACATCGACGTTGTCAGCGTAAGCAACTCCGACATACACGTTTCCACTAGGGAGCAGGCCCCAGCCCTTATCTCCCACCGGCTGTTGTGCTTTCGATTGGGTGGTGAGCACCATCAGGCTCAGGAACGCCAGAACCACGGCTGCGGTTTTTGACACGAAAATGAATCCTCCAAGGCATTTATGCCAGCAGCAAATTCTACCTGAATGCGCGAAATTCGTTAGATGCACCCTAACAGAGACCCAGGATGCCCCCCTCCCTCAAAATTCTGCGGTGCAGGACTGGGACGTTTTGCTGAAAAATTACACACTTTTCATGATTCCGAAAGGCGCCGGCGTGCGTCTATCTATTAACATGGGATTCTCCAACTCAAATGCTCAAACATGGCCGCAGCCGCACCCTTGGGCTGCCTTTGGAACACAAAATAAGGAGTCGACGTTGAAACTCAGTTTGGAAACTCGCAATCGCGGCGACGTCATGATCGTTCACTGCCAGGGCCGCATCGTCTATCGTGACGAGGCCACAGCCTTGTCGCGCCTGGTCGGCGACATTCTCCAAAACGGCGGCAAAGTCGTGCTCGATCTCAGCGGCGTCAGCTCAATCGACAGTGCCGGCATCGGCGAATTGGCTTTTCTCTACACCTGGGCGCGATCCCAGAACGCGGACCTGAAGTGCGCCAGTCCCAGCCCACTCGTGCGCGATCTTCTGGATCTTACTAACCTGGATTCAGTCCTCGAAATTCACCCCAGCGTGCCCGATGCTTTGGCGGCGTTCCAGTCCGCCGAAGCTTGCGCCGACTGCTGAACCCCCGGCTCAAGCATACATGCATAGTTTGGATTCCTGATTGTCATCCTGAGGCGGGCGTTCTTTGCCCGCCGAAGGACCTGTCCTCCGCGAAACCGAGAGAGACCGGGGGAGCCGCGCGACTCCACGGAGCCTGCCCTGAGAGAGCGCAAGCGCCCGAAAGGCGCGTTTGCCTCGCTTCCTTTTAACTCTCCCGCTGAAATCGATACCGCCCTGCCCGCTCCAGCGCCACCGCCTCAGCCACTTTCAAAAATGCCCGAGCCGCATGGGAAAGCCCCGCTTCCTTGCGGTAGATCAGGCGCAGTTTGCGTTGCACCCGCAGTTCCCGCACCGGAATCCGCACCAGCTCTCCCCGCGCGAGTTCCGCCTCCACGCTGATCTCCGGCATGAACGCCACTCCATTTCCCATGGCCACGAATTGTTTGATCGCCTGCAACGTCGGCAGTTCGAGTCCCATGTGAAGCGGCGTTTTGTGACGCTCAAAGGTCTGCAGAACTTTCTCGCGATAAGGCGACGAAACAATATGCGCCACAAATGATTCCGCCCCCAGCTGCCGGATGCTCACCTCCCGCGCCGAGGCCAGCGGATGCTTCGGCGGCACCACCAGCACCAGTTCGTCCAGATAAGTCACCACCGAGTGCAGCCGCGGTTCCTCCGGTTTGTAGGACAGCACCCCCAGTTCCGCGCTATGCTGCAACACGTCGTCCGGAATGCGGCTGCCCAGGGCCCGCTGCACCGTGATCTTGATCATAGGATGCAGCCGCCGGAATTCCGCAAGCACCCGCAGCAGGTAAAGCGCCGTGAATTCATTCGCCGCGATCACCAGCTTGCCCTTCTGCAACTCCCGCAGCGAAGCCAGAGACTCATGCGCGTCGTGCCGCAGATTCAGCAGTTTCTCGGCATATTCATAAAGCACTTGCCCGGCGTCGGTCAGAACTCCTTCCCGTGACGAGCGGTCGAGCAAAGCCTCGCCCAGTTCATCCTCCAGTTTTCGGATGGTCTGGCTCACTGCCGACTGGGTGCGGTGAAGCTTCTCCGCCGCCCGCGAGAACCGGTGCTCGCGCGCCACCGCCAGAAAGACTTCCAACTGCGAAAGTTCCATTTACCGTCCCCTTATATTAACTTCAGCAATCATTAGTGAATCTTATCATAGAAGAATATCTAATGATCACTGAAGAATTATAAGTTTTGCTTCAATCTTATTTCCCCGTACCATAAAGATTCACAGCGGCGCAAAGAGGCCCATGGCTACAGACCAGGTCCACATCAGAGTTTTCGACACGACCCTGCGCGACGGAGAGCAGTCGCCCGGTTGCAGCATGAACCACCAGGAAAAGTTGCGCCTGGCGCACCAGCTCGACCGGCTCGGCGTCGACGTGATCGAGGCCGGATTTCCTATCGCCTCCGACGGCGACTTTGAAGCTGTGAAGGCCATCGCCGCTGTCATTCGCCGTCCTATCATTGCGGGTTTGTGCCGCGCTTGCCGCCCCGATATCGAGCGCGCCTGGGAAGCTCTGGGAGACGCTGCCCGCCCGCGCATCCATGTCTTCTTAGCTACTTCTGATATTCACTTGAAGTACAAACTGCGCATCACGCGCGACGAGTGCCTCGCGCAAGCCCGCGACGCTGTAGCCTTCGCCCGGTCACTCTGCCCCGACGTGGAATTTTCGCCCGAAGACGCCACGCGCACCGATCCTGAATTCCTCTGCCAGGTACTCGATGCAGTCGTCGAAGCAGGCGCCACCACGCTCAATATTCCGGATACTGTCGGGTTCACCGTGCCCGCTGAGTTCGGTGACCTCATCGCGACCATCCGCCGCCGCGTCAAGGGAATCGAGAACGTCACGATCTCTGCCCACTGCCACAACGATCTCGGCATGGCAGTAGCCAACACCATGGCAGCCATCGCCGCCGGAGCCCGCCAGGTTGAATGCACCATCAACGGCATTGGCGAGCGCGCCGGCAACGCCTCGCTCGAAGAGATCGTCATGGCCATGCGAGTTCGCCGCGATCGCTATCCTTACGAGACGGCCATCGCCGCCGAACATCTCTTCCCCGCCAGCCAGTTGCTCAGCGAGATCACCGGCGTCCCCGTGCAGCCCAACAAGGCCATCATAGGACGCAACGCCTTCGCGCACGAAGCCGGCATCCATCAGGATGGCGTTCTAAAAAATCCTTTGACCTACGAAATCATGACGCCGCAATCCGTCGGCGTGCCCGATTCGAAACTCGTGTTAGGCAAGCACTCCGGCCGTCACGCCCTCGCCATACGCTGCGAACAACTCGGCTACCAGTTCGACCGCCGCGCCCTCGACGATATCTATCGCCGCTTCGTCCGCCTGGCCGATAAAATCAAGCACGTCGAGGATCATCATCTGCTCGAGTTGATCCGCGACACGCACAAGCCCGCTGGATCAGCGACTCCACTGTTCGAACCGCTCCAAGCGCCCGTCGCGGCCGCGGTCAGCCCGACAAACCCCGAACCAGTCCGGCCATTCCCGATGGCGCCGCAATCCAACGCCTTCGGTCTGCCTGTCGCTGCCGACCACCATCACGACCAACAGCAGCAGCAGGAAGATTATCTCTGGGGCGTCTAACAGGTTTTTATGTGGGGACAGCCGCCCTCGGCTGTCGGTCGGGCGAAGCCCGGCTCTCGGCGGCGGCTCTGTTTCTCTTATCGGAATCCAACACCGCGAAAGCTGTTTCCATTAAACTAATCCCCGCATGCTCCTGAACTTAACTATCCTCCCCGGCGACGGCATCGGTCCCGAAGTCACCGAACAAGCCGTCCTGGTGCTTCAAGCCATCGCTGACGCGTTCGGCCACCAGCTTCAGCTCCAAAGAAAAAACATTGGCGGCGCCGCACTCTCTGCAGCGAATGATCCTCTTCCTGCCGACACCATCCAGGCGTGCCTATCGTCCTCCGCAGTCCTGCTCGGTGCCGTAGGCAACCCTGCCTTCGACCACTATCCCCAACACCTTCGCCCCGAAGCCGGACTCCTCCGTCTGCGCCGCGAGCTGGGTGCCTATGCGAATCTGCGTCCGGCAATCTGTTTTCCCGCCCTCGAAGATTGTTCCCCGCTGCGCGCGGATCTAGTCCGGGGCACCGACATAATGATCGTCCGCGAGTTACTGGGCGGGCTCTACTTCGGCGAACCGCGTTCCATCACAGGCGAGCCCGGCTCCCGCGTCGCCACGAACACCATGACCTATGCCGAGCCGGCCATTGAGCGCATCGCCCGCGTCGCCTTCGATCTCGCAATGAAGCGTCGCCAAAAAGTTCTCTCCGTCGACAAAGCAAATGTTCTCGAGTGTTCCCGCCTGTGGCGCGAAGTCGTCACCCGCTGCGCGAAAGATTATCCGAGCGTGCAACTCTCCCACATGTATGTGGATTCCGCCGCCATGTCGCTGGTACAGCGCCCAAAAGATTTCGACGTAATACTCACCGAAAACATGTTCGGCGACATTCTCTCCGACCAGGCCGGTGGAGTGGTAGGCTCGCTGGGCCTGCTGGCCTCAGCCAGCATCGGCGGCCCGGTCGGCGTGTACGAGCCTGTCCACGGCTCAGCACCGGACATCGCCGGAAAGGGAATCGCGAATCCTCTCGGCGCAATTCTTTCCGCCGCGCTGTTGCTGCGCCATTCTTTCCAACTTGACCGGGAAGCGGCCTGCATAGAGAACGCCGTCGGCAAAGTGCTGAATGAAGGCTATCGCACCGCCGATCTGGCCGGAGCCGCGCAAACACCGGCCTCAACGTCAGGCATGGGACATCAAGTGGTCGAAGCGTTGAAGGAATTGGCTGCGTCCACAAAACGCAAGTCTGCCTGAATCAAGCTCTGGACGCCGGCCCTCCAGGTAGCGTCTTGACCGGGCGTGCACTCACTGGAGCACTGGCGCCGTACTTCCCCGTCAGGTCATACCACCGAATCCGCAGCATCTCCCAAAACATCCGCGCCCCGTCCAGCAGCGGATGAATCCGCGTGTCGCCGCTGTGACCCCAGAGCACCGGCACTTCTTCCACGCGAAATCCAAACTTGCGCGCCAGAAAAAGAATTTCCGGATCGAACCCCCAGCGCTCGATGCGCTGCAGCGGCAAAATCGTCTGTGCAGCCCGACGCGTGAAAGCTTTGAAGCCGCATTGCGTGTCCTTGAACTGCAGCCCCAAAATAATCCGCAGCAACAAGTTGAAGACTCTTCCAAAAAGTTGCCGGTGCAGCGATTGCCGCCGCGTCTGCATTTCCACCCGCAACCATCGTGAGCCGATGGCGATGTCCGCGCCGCCGGCCAGCGCCGCCAACAACTTCGGCATCTCTTCAATGGGCGAAGACAGATCCGCGTCGCTGAACACCACTACCTCGCCTCGCGCATTCAGCATCCCATTGCGCACGGCATAGCCTTTGCCGCGGTTACCGGGATTCTCCACCAGCCGCAACATAGAATTCTTCTCCGCAAACCCGCGCACCAAATCCGCAGTGTTATCGCGCGAACCGTCATTCACCACAATCACTTCCGCACTCCATCCCTGTGCGCGCAAATATCCCAGCACCTTCTCCAGGGTCGCGCCCAGCCGCGCGCCTTCGTTATAGGCAGGAATAACAATGCTGTAATCGATGTTCATCGATCTTTGGGATGCCGAAAAATGCTGAGCAATTGTACGTCGGAAAGAGCCAGTTGAGGAAACCGAGAACCGAAATCTGTCGTCCAATCACTGAGAACTGAGAACTGAGAACTGAGAACTGAGAACTGAGAACTGAGAACTGAGAACTGAGAACTGAGAACTGAGAACTGAGAACTGAGAACTGAGAACTGAGAACTGAGAACTGAGAACTGA
>JBATXV010000019.1:0-8657 GCA_049673585.1 Candidatus Sulfotelmatobacter sp.
CCAACGATGAACAGCGAGCCCAGGTTGGAAACGCGCAAACCACCTACGAGAGCGAAATGGCGCTCTTCAACGAGTGCATGCTTCAGTGCGCTCAAAAAGTGTTTGACACTGCCGACATTGTTAGAGAGGGATGTTGCGACTGCAAGAGTTATCGGGCCTTGGAACTTTTTCCAAGTACTGGTCGTATGTACCGAGTGGGGGATGCATGAAAGCCGGCTCGAAGGGCGAAGCGGAGGACCCTTGCGCAAACTCCTGAAGATTGGCGGCATCGCTTTGGGTTTCGTTCTGCTTCTCATTGCGATTGCGGCCGGTTTGGTCTATGCGACGATGCGGCACTTCTATCCTTCGCCGCCGCAGGCCAATTACAACAGACCGAACAATCCTCTCGAAGCTCAGCGGCAAGATCTCGATTATTTTGCGAAGTTGATCGGGATGGACCGATCTTATTCGGCCGAAGCACGCGCGGAGGCACAGCACCGCCTGGCGGAGCTAACCGATTCAAACAACGTCATCCCACGCCAGAATTTCCGCGTAGCGCTCATGGAGATCGCCGCGCTCGCGGATAACGGCCACACACGCCTCGACAGCGATTCCGGCGCCGACCCGATGGAGTTGCCAGTGCGCGTGGCGGCCTTCTCCGATGGCATCTATGTATTGCATGCGACCAAGGCATATGCCGATCTTCTGGGCGGCAAGGTCGTCTCGATTGACGGCCACTCCATCGACGAGGTGATGACCCGACTCGAACAGCTTCGCGGGGGCACTCCTCAATGGCGCAAGGAATACGCGCAGGTGTACATCAGCTGGCAGGACGTTCTGGTTGGCGCGGGCATCGCGCCTGACATGGGGCACTCGACATGGACGGTAACATCACCCTCCGGCACTCCCGTTACTCGCACCCTGACGCCGTACAAGCCAAGCGAGGACGAACCGGACATATTCGTGAATCGCATCTATTCGGCCGAACCCCTCAAGGAGTTAGGAGCCGATTGGGTCGCTTATCAGCCAGAGCAGCCCTCGCCGATCACGTTTTCTGACTTCGATGCGACATTCCGCCGTGTTCGCTTGCCGCACTCCTGCGTCATGCTGATCCAGTTCAGGTCTAATGATGACGAAGGCAACAATTACATCAAGAATTTCGAAGCTGCGACCCGGGCTGATATGCAAGCCCACAAGCCGTGCCAGCTCATCTTCGACAACCGCTTCAATGCTGGCGGCAATCTCACTAAGACCATTTTTTTTGCAAAGGATCTTCCGCACCTCATCTCGCCACGCGGCCATATCTATCTCCTGACGTCCGGCATGACGTTCTCCGCAGGAATCACTACCACTGCGCTTATCAAGCACTCGGGTGGAGACCGAGTCATCATTCTAGGGGAGCCGGTGGGCGACAGACTGGCATTCTTTGCTGAGGGAGGACGGGGCTGCCTGCCGAACTATCCTTTGTGCTTGCACTACGAGACCGGCAAGCACGATTACGGGCATTCCTGCACCAATTTGGACACCTGCTTCTGGTTGAACTGGTTCCTTCCACTGCGCGTGAAGACGCTTCAGCCGGACGAGATCATCACGATGACCTTCGAGGATTGGCGACAAGGTCGTGATCCCGTGTTCGAGCGCGCAACGATACTGGCGAACCGCAACGAGCCCTGACCAACCTCGATTCCAGCTCGCTTCCTTTCGTGAATGTCTGTCGACGTGGTACACGATGCCCGTAGACACCGCCAACTCCCCAGCGTTCGTTGACTTGCCTGTTTGACGGACGTAGGATTTCTGCTCCAGTGATCGGCCAAACCATCTCGCACTATCGCATCGTCGAGAAACTCGGCGGCGGCGGCATGGGTGTGGTCTACAAAGCCGAGGATGTAAAGCTCGGCCGGTTCGTAGCTCTCAAGTTCCTGCCCGACGACGTAGCCAAAGACCCGCAGGCGCTCGCCCGTTTTGAGCGCGAAGCCAAGGCTGCCTCGGCGTTGAACCACCCCAACATCTGCACCATCTACGAAATTGACGACCAGCACGGGCAAGCATTCATCGCCATGGAGTTTCTGGACGGCATCACGCTAAAGTACCGCATTGCAGGCCGTCCCTTGGAAACCGAACTGATCCTATCGCTTGCCATTGAGATTGCCGACGCGCTCGACGCAGCCCACGCAGAAGGCATCGTCCACCGGGACATCAAGCCGCCAAACATCTTTGTGACCAAGCGCGGTCACGCAAAGGTTCTCGACTTCGGCCTGGCCAAAGTCACGATCCCGAGCAGTTCTTCGAGCCAGATGGCCGCGGCAAACACGCTGCCGGGGACTGTCGATGAACCGCATCTGACCAGTCCGGGAACTGCGCTGGGCACGGTGGCCTACATGTCGCCGGAGCAGGTGCGAGGCAAGGAACTGGATGCACGCACCGATCTGTTTTCGTTTGGTGCGGCGCTATACGAAATGGCAACTGGAACTTTACCCTTTCGCGGTGAGACCTCGGCAGTGATTTCAGAGGGAATCATGAACCGCGCCCCGGTTCCTGCGGTGCGGCTGAATCCCGACCTTCCCGCCAAGCTGGAAGAGATCATCAACAAGGCACTGGAAAAAGACCGCAACCTGCGTTACCAGCACGCAGCCGACATGCGAACGGATCTGCAACGGCTGAAGCGGGACTCCGAGAGCGGACACAGTGTTCCCGCAAACTCAGCTACGGCGGCGGTGGCAGAGTCTTCGGCGGGCCAGCTTGCAAAACTCTGGAAGATTACCGTTCCCGTCTTGCTGGCCGCCCTGTTCGTATCGGGCGGAGTTTACTACCGTTCGCATAAAAGCAAGCACCTGACTGAGAAGGACACAATTGTTCTCGCCGACTTTGTGAACACTACGGGCGATGCGGTCTTTGATGACACGCTGAAGACGGCGCTCAGCGTCTCCCTGCGGCAATCGCCTTTTCTGAACGTGCTCTCCGACAGCCAGGCCGCGAAGACCCTGCAACTGATGACCCGTCCCGCTGACACTAAGCTCACACCCGAGGTGGCCCGCGACCTTTGCCGGCGAGCCGGCAGCAAAGCCTACATTGCCGGGTCGATTGGCAGTTTGGGCAGCGAATACGTGCTCGGACTGAAGGCGGTGAATTGCCAGAATGGAGACACGCTGGCCGAAGAGCAAGTGACGGCGGGGTCCAAGGAAAAGGTGCTGGAAGCGCTGGGCGGAGCGGCATCCAAACTCCGCGGCGAACTGGGCGAATCGCTGGCGACGGTGCAGAAGTTTGATGTTCCTCTCGAACAGGCTACCACCTCTTCGCTCGATGCTTTCAATGCCTACGGCACAGCTCTTGCCACTTGGGATAAACAAGGCGACCGCGCATCACTCCCGCTTTTCCAGAAAGCCCTCGATCTCGATCCGAACTTCGCCATGGCGTATGGAGGAATCGCCACGATCTACCACAACCTCGGGGAGGACGACCTCGCGCGCAGCAACGCAACCAAGGCTTACGAACTCAGAGACCGGGTCACGGAATCCGAAAAAGTCTCCATTGAAGCGCGCTACTACCTGTACGTAACCGGGGAAATGGAAAAGGCAGCCCAAGTCTACGAAATGTGGGCGCGCAACTACCCGGAAAAACCCGGCATTCCGAACCATCTGGCGCCTATCTATGAAAAATTGGGGCTTTACGACAAGGCAGTCGACACGTTCCGCACCGCCATTCGATTGGACCCCACACGAGCAAATGCCTACGCCGATCTTGCCGTAGCCCTGCTCGCAGCCGGCCGCTTTGACGATGCCGGAGTGGTTCTGGCGGAAGCGGATACGCGAAAATTTCAAACCGACGCGCTGCTCCAGGCCAACTATTGGCGCGCGTTCGTGCGCGCTGACAATGGGGAGATGCAGCGCGTTCTCGCGCGAGCCCCTGACGTGTCCGGGGCACGGTCACTGCTCCTCTACGAGCAAGCCAAGACAGAGGCCTACTACGGGCATTTCCAGAAGGCTCGGAATCTCTCCGGGGTGGCTGCAGACCTGACGGCAAATGAGGGAGACAAGGAATCGGCTGCCAGCTGGCTAGCCACAGCCGCTATTCGCGAAGCCGAGGCGGGTTTCGTTTCGCAGGCGCGGCTCTACATTGCACAAGCCGAAAAGATGAGTGAGGGCAAAGACGTTCAAGTCCTGGCAGCATTGCTCGCGGCCCGAATCGGCGACCTGCAGCAGGCGCAGAAGCTGAGCGAGGAACTGGACAAGAAGTATCCCCAGGACACCTTTGTGCAAAAGTATTGGCTCCCGGTCATTCGCGCAGCGTTCGATATCCGCCAAAGGAGCGGATCGAAAGCGGTCGACGATCTGGAGCCTGCGACGGCAATTGAACTAGGGATTTCCTCCGCACTCACCCTTTATCCCGCGTACGTACGCGGCCAGGCGTACCAGGTGTCCGGTGACGCGAGTAAAGCGGCAGCGGAATTTCAGAAATTCCTCGATCATCCAGGCATCGTTCTTAATTCCCCTTTGGGCCCTCTGGCGCATCTGGGACGGGCTCGCGCCTTCGCTCGCAGCGGCGACTCAGCCAAGGCGCGCGACGCCTATCGAGACTTTCTCGGCCTTTGGAAGGACGCCGACCCCGATATCCCCATCCTGAAGCAAGCCAAGGCGGAGTACGCAAAGCTGCAATAGGCCGACAGAGCATTGCTTCGTCGGTTACTGTCCGCGGTAGGTTTACATAATCAGCCATCGGCACTCATTGAGAACTGGCCACCATGGGTCAATGAGTGTAACCGGGGTGTTACAACAGTTATCTCCCTACAACGACAGCCAGCCTTACAATCGACGAATGCAAGCGCGAGGTCGATACGTTCTCTTAATAGCGATTCTCTTGCTCGGCTTGTTCGTCCCGCCGTGCGGCGGGCAACAACAACCCGATTCAGCGCTCCCTGAAGAATTTGCTGCCATGAGATCGGCTCTCTGCGACAAGCCGATAGATTTTACTGAAACGGGTTGCAAGGTCTGCCCCAAAATTATGGCAGAGGGCTCTGAAGGACGCTTAAACGGTGGTTTAGGAATTAACAGCATTTTGTTCGGGAGTTTTACCTCCGCTGGCAAAACGGAGGCTTTCTTGAGTTCCGTTGGTTGCTTCGCTCATTTTGAAGGCTTTGCGAGCGCCTTTCTTCTCCGTAAGGAGCAAGGCTCGTGGCGGAGGTTATCTTTTTTCCATAGGGATGCCCCGTTGGGGATCTGCCGGAAGGTACCGGGTCAGAGCGATAAGCGAGATTTACTCGTCTGCAACTATGAGGACTATGGAGCGGGCGCTATCAGCGTGATAGGTTTTGACGCCAATGGAAAGGTAAAAACAGAATCAGTGCTCGTTCAGACTTGGACAT
Organism: Candidatus Sulfotelmatobacter sp.; assembly: GCA_049673585.1. Taxonomy (GTDB): domain Bacteria; phylum Acidobacteriota; class Terriglobia; order Terriglobales; family Acidobacteriaceae; genus Sulfotelmatobacter. Next base: position 5,339 of record JBATXV010000019.1, read on the forward strand.
TTCCCTTCAGGTCTCTCGAAAAACAAAAACATTGCTCATCCCTGCAAGCAGACGTAAAAAACGTTTCTTTCGATTCTATTGAAATTTCGATTTTTCCGAATTCCTTTGATGTCGACCCTCCGATCATCTGTGACGAGAGCGATTATACGACTTCCAAAATTTCTAATTCCAAGAAAGTTGAAGCGATTGCGGTATTTACCCGTAACGACGACAATTTCGTCCCAGATGAAAGGACCAAGGAACTCCTTTCGGAAGTTAAGAAGAGCCGCTGAGGAAACGTCAATTGTTGTAATCAGGCGATCACACTCATTGAGATTAGTCGGTCGGGATCGATGAGTGCAATGAGTTCTAGCGCCAACCAACAGCGCGGCTCCCGAGCCAGTCGTTTCTCTTACGGGCAGGTGATCACCACGGACGCCTGAACCATTTCTGACCACGATCCGCTCAGCGGGGCATTTGCATTCGCGGGAGCATACGCGACAATCGGAGTTGGTCCTGAATCGGAGCACCCGAACATGAACGGCTGAGCTGTGAGCGTGTACCGAGTGGGCGGCGGCGCCATGAGCTGAATCGACCACTCCACCGGAATCGGAGTTGCCGTCGTTGGCGGACCGGAGAAGTGGCCCGTCGCGACGAATTCAATCTGCTGGCCATTCGCAGTTTGAGTGATGGTGATCGATTGAAGCTGCCGACCGGGATCGCTTCCGTTGCCGCAGGCCAGAGTCAAGGAAGTTACAAACAGCAGGAGAAGTAGAGCGCAGTACTTATTCATAGCGGCTCTCCTTTGCGCATTCTAACTCCAATCGCAGTTTGCCGCTAATCAGTTTACGTAACCAGACGATTACACTCATTGAGAATTACCCGGCGCTCACTACTTCACCCCCAGCTGCCAAAACAAAAACGAATAAACATCCGTATATTCCTCGACCTGCTTCGAAACCGGCGTCCCCGGCCCATGCCCCGCCTTGGTCTCAATCCGCAGCAGAATCGGACGCACCCGGCTCCCGCCGTTCGCAGCTGAAGCCTGCATCAAAGCCGTCATCTTCCTCGCATGCATAGGGTCAACCCGCGAATCCGTATCCGCCGTCGTAAACAACACAGCAGGATATTCCGTCCCCGCCTCCACACGGTGATAAGGCGAATAAGCATAAAGCCATTTGAACTGCGCAGGATCCTCCGCCGTGCCATACTCCGGAATCCAGAGCCTGGCAATCTGGAAGTTCTGGTAATGCAGCATATCGAGCAGCGGCACGTCGCAAACCACAGCCCGAAACAAGTCAGGACGCTGCGTGATCATCGCCCCCATCAGCAACCCGCCATTCGATCCTCCCCAAATGGCCAGATGATTCTTGTCCGTATATTTTTGCGAGATCAGATACTCCGCAGCCGCGATCATGTCGTCAAACACATTCTGCTTTTTGTCGAGCATGCCGGCCCGGTGCCAGTCTTCGCCAAACTCGGAGCCGCCGCGCAAATTGGCGACAGCGTAAATACCGCCATGCTCCAGCCACAGATAAATGTCGCGGTCGAACTCCGGCGTGAGGCTGATGTCGAAACCGCCGTATCCCGTCAGCAGCGTCGGATTCTGTCCATCTTTCTTCAATCCTTTTTTAGAAACAACGAACATGGGCACGCGCGTCCCATCTTTCGAGTGGTACCACTCCTGCTCGACTTTGTAGGCCGCAGGATCGATCCCAGGCGCATCCACCTTGGCCCAGAGCGCTGTAGTCCCGCTCTTCAGGTCGTACCGATAAATCGAAGGCGGGATGGTGAAGGATTCAAATCCGTAGAAAACCTCGTCGCGGTCCCATTTGCCTTGCCACGCGAAAACGCTCCCGATCGCCGGCAGTGTAAGGTTGCTGAGCAGAACGCCCCCGAGATCGAAAACCTTAAGTTGTGACGTAGCATTCTGTTCGTACTGCGCGAAAATCTTCCCGCCCCATAATTCAGCATCTTTTAAAACCCCGCCCGCCTGCGGAATGATTTCCTGCCAGTCGTCGCGGTCATAATTGCCCGCCTCAGCCATGAACACGCGGAAGCGCGGAGCATCTTCGTTAGTGACAATGTAAATCCGCCCGTTGTACAGGGTCGCGCTGTAAAGAAAGTTCTTGCCCGTGGTGATGCGCGTGGGCGGTGTGCCTTTTCTCAAATCCATCAGGAACAGCTCGGTCTTCGTCCAGCCCTGAGCCACCGTGATCAGCAGCAGGCTGCCATCGTTGTCGAGATTCACACTCGGCCAATCCTCCGGATCGCGCCCCTCGCCAAAAATCGGCGGATCGGTTGCCGGGTCCGTTCCCAGCAGATGATAAAACACGTGCCGGTTGTAACGCTCCTGCCCCTCAGGCACGTCCCCTTTATTGGGATACCGCGTGTAATAAAAACCGGAGTTGTCGAGCGACCACGCAATGCTCGCCGCCCGCGTGCGCTCAATCGTGTCGGGCAGAATGGTGCCGGTCTTGGTATCGATAACATGCAGCGTGCTCATCTCCGACCCGTTCAGCGAAGTCCCATAAGCAACATATTTCCCGTGCTCGGCGGGATAAAACCAATCGAGAGCAACGGTGCCATCCGCCGCGAGCTGGTTCACATCCACTAAGGCGCGATCTTTTCCGCCGAGGCCTTCGCGCACGTAGAGCACTGGCTGGTTCTGCATTCCCTCACGCCGCGTATAGAAGTAGTATCTTCCCGCAATCCGCGGCACGCCGATGCTCCCAATGCCAAGCAATTCCGTGAGCCGCTTATGAATCGCACCACGGCGGGGCAGGGGATCGAGCAGAGAGCGGGTATAGGCCATTTCCTCCGCATCCCATTTCTGCGTGTCAGCGCTTGTCCCGTCCTCAAGCCAGCGATAGGGGTCAACAATCTTCGTCCCATGCAGATTCTCGGTAACCGGCCGCGTCTCAGCCTTGGGAGGACCCGAAGGCGCAGCAGTCTGCACCTCAACTCCGGCACAAACCGCAGCCACCACAAAAAGCACAAAAGCAAAAACCAAAATCAACCGAGCCCCTCCACCCATAACCACCTCGCAAACCCAGAACCCGCCAGATTACCAAAACCCCCGCCAGCAGATTGAGATGCAATCAACCACCGCACAGTATTTTCAGACCCCGCAGCGGGATGCTATGATAGCCAAGCAAGCGCGCGCTCCGCGCGCGCTTCACCACACTCCTCAGTAGCTCAATGGCAGAGCATTCGGCTGTTAACCGAAGGGTTGTAGGTTCGAGTCCTACCTGAGGAGCCATTCTTTCAACGGCTTAGCCCTCGTTGCGCTCTGTTTGCGCTCCGTTGGTCGGGAAAGCAAGCTGAGCCACTTTGCTGC
>JBATXV010000020.1:0-115960 GCA_049673585.1 Candidatus Sulfotelmatobacter sp.
GGAAGAATGTTGCGCTGCGATGATGCCGAGACTGATGAGCGCGTGGATCCACTGAGTTGTCGCGCCCTCGGCATTCGCTCCATGCTCGCCGCTCCCCTACGCATGGGCGAACGAGTGGTCGGCCTGCTCGAAGTTTTCTCCGCAGAGCCCAGCGCCTTCAGTGATCACGACAGCGCCCTGCTGCAGCGTTTCGCAGACACCGTTGCGGCCGCCGTCAATCGCACCGTGCGCATCCATCAACCTGCCCCGGTTCCCGTTTCTCCAAGTTCTTCTCCGCCGCCGGGCAGCATTCTGTTCGTTCGTGAGCCCGAACCGAAACCCGAAAGAGATTTTTCGCCCAACGGCGACAAGGTTGGCGGCATTCGCCTGCCTCGCGTCCATCTCTACTTCCTCGTCGTTGTCGCCGCTATCATCTTTTTGGTACTCGGCTACACCCTCGCCCCATGGATCCAGGAAAAACTTCAGGGCCACGGGCGAATCGGCGAACAGACCGTGCTAGCTTCGACGCACGCACCGCCTCCCGCGGTCGTCATTCCGCCAACCCCGGCCATCGAGACCGCAACCCTCGATCAACTGCGCCAATTCGCCGGCAAAGGCGAACCAGCCGCCGAATATGTCTTGGGCACGCGTTACGCCTCCGGCGATGGCGTGAAGCAGGATGACAAGGAAGCCGCCTCCTGGTTCCTCAAAGCAGCCGAGAACGGAAACGTGAAAGCCCAGGCCGCGCTCGGCACTCGTTACTGGGGAGGCCGCGGCGTCCCCGCAAGTCTGACTCAAGCCTACTTCTGGACCATCCTGGCCCGCGCCGCTGGAGACCCGAACAGCAAGACCTTTGCAGAGATCCTCTCTTCCCGCATGACCCACGCCCAAGCGGTAGCCATCGAACAAAAAGCCGAAATCTGGTACGAGCAGCACGAATCCACCGCCAAACCAGCCCCCGGCCGCTAAGCATCCTTCCTATTACTTTGTCATCCTGAGCGGAGCGAAGGACCCCATACCCGCATGCACAACCACAAGCTCTGCAAGGAGTTTCCACCACCGGACCCGCGCTTGCACCCCCCCCGGCGTTAGAATAGAAGCAGAGCTCCCCGTGCCCACCCTCCGCACCGTTCTCGACCAGCAAGTCCGCGAAGCCGATCCCGCGCTTATCGAGAACCTCGAGAACAACCGCGTGCGCTGCTTCGCTTGCGGACATTGCTGTCCCATCCCCGAAGGCCAGCCCGGAGTCTGCAAAGTCCGCTACAATCGCGGCGGCACGCTCTACGTCCCTTGGGGATACACCGCCGGCACCCAGTGTGACCCAGTCGAAAAGAAACCATTCTTCCACGCCCATCCCGGAGCGCTCGCCTACAGCTTCGGCATGCTCGGCTGCGACTTGCACTGCGCCTATTGTCAAAACTGGGTGACGTCGCAAGCTCTGCGCGATCCCACCGCCGTCTCGCCTCCGCACGAAGCCTCGCCCGAACTTCTGGTCCGCGACGCTATCGCCCAAGGCGCAAAGATTCTAGTCAGCACCTACAACGAGCCGCTGATCACCAGCGAATGGGCGGTAGCCGTCTTCCAACAAGCCAAAGCCGCCGGACTAATCACCGGATTCGTCTCGAACGGCAACGCCACTCCTCAGGTTCTCGAATACCTGCGCCCCTGGCTCGATCTGTACAAAGTCGATCTCAAGAGTTTCGACGACCGTCACTACCACGAACTCGGCGGCCGCATCGCCCCCATCCGCGAAAGCATCCGCCGCATCCACGCGTCGGGACTCTGGCTCGAAATCGTTACACTCCTAATCCCCGACTTCAACGACAGCACCGACGAACTACACCGCCTCACCGAATTCCTCGCAGAAATCTCGACTGACATTCCCTGGCACGTAACCGCGTTTCACGGCGATTACAAAATGACCAGCCCTCGCGACACAAACTCCGAAGACCTGCTGCGCGCCGTCGAAATCGCCCGCCAGTCCGGCCTGCGCTACATCTACGCCGGCAATCTCCCCGGCATGGTCGGCGACTGGGAAGACACGCGCTGTCCGAATTGCAATCAAACTCTGATCAAGCGCGACGGCTACCTCATCAAAGACTATCGCCTAACCCCAGACGGTCACTGTCCGCAATGCGCCACAGCAATCCCCGGCCGCTGGTCCGCCCATTTCGAAGGCCAAATCACCTCCCGCCCTTTCCTGCCACGTAAAAGCAAACTCTTGTTTACAATCCGATAGACCTGTCATCCTGAGCGGAGGTTGTGTTTCGCGAACGCGAAGCACAACTGTAGTCGAAGGACCCCTTACCTGCTCAAGCAATCACCGTCATTGCAAGGAGTTTTCATCCGAGCTTTCTGCCATGGACCATTCGCTCTCGTGCCCTGACGTACACTCGCGCACTGACACGGCTTTTGGGCGCGAAAAAAGGTTACAATCCGAATTCACGGACGTGACCTTGCCTCGTTAATGCGTAAGCCGCCCATCACCGCTCTCGTGATCGCATTCGCGATCCTTCTCACCTCCTGCTCCCCGCGCGACTTCCTAACCCGCCGTCTAGCGGCCGACCTGATCGCGACCTCCGACACCTTCCGCATCCAGCAGCAATTTCAGCTGCGCCTCGGCGTAGTCGCCAACAAGGACTACCTCTCGCCCGACTATCTCGCGCTCCAGCATCGCGGCTGGATTTCCGCGACCAACGCCCCATGCCCGCCAGCTCTGGCCCCGCCGCCGTGCTGGGACGTGACGCTCACTCCCTCCGGCGTCGATACGTTTCAAAGTCTGATCGCTCCCGGCGATGCCGAGAAGCAATTCTTTACCATTCCCGCTGCGCGCCGCGAACTGATTGCCATCACCGGCATCGCCAGGCAGGGCAACGTAGCCGACATCGAATTTACCTGGCGCTGGATTCCCTTGAACGAAGTCGGCGCCGTCTTCTACTCCCCCGACGCCCACTACCAGTCCACCGTCGGCTTTCGCCGCTTCGATGACGGCTGGCGCGTCGTGCAAGGCGCTTCGCATCCCGGCCAGCCTCTCGACGAAGCTCTCAAGAACTCCGAGCCTGCACCGTAAAGTCCCACCTCCGCGGGAGTGTGTGTGCAGCCTCGCTTCTGACCCCGAGTCAATCCCCCAGGTTGCTTCCAGCAAACCCGCCGTTGTATAAACCTACTTCCCACCATTGCTTATGAAAATCTCAAAGCATCTTTTGTGGTTGGCTACATTTCTTGCGTTTACCTCGTTAGCCTTTGCCGACGGCAAACCCAAGCTGACTCTCGACGAATTCTTCAACTCGGTAAGCTACAACAGCGTAGCGATCTCTCCCGACGGCAATTCCGTCGTGATCGCCACCGAGCGCGCCGACTGGGATCAGAAAATCTTCCGCGACGATCTCTGGCTCTACCGCGACGATGCGAGGAGTGGATCGCCGAGCACGCCCACGCTGATTCAGCTCACCCAATCCGGTCACGACTCCCAACCCAAGTGGTCGCCCGACGGCCGCTGGATTGCCTTCCTCTCCGAGCGCAAGTCTTCCACCGGAAAAGATTCTGATTCCGACTCCGACGACGACAGCGACAAAGACAGCGACAAAGAAGTAAGCCAGCTCTACGTCATCTCTCCCGCGGGCGGCGAGGCCATCGCGCTGACTCAGGGCGACGAAGAAGTCCACACGTTCTCCTGGTCCGCCGACTCCCGCACCATCTATTTCGCCACGCGCAACCCGTGGACCAAGACCCAAAAAGACGATTACAAGAAACAATGGAAGGATGTCGTGCAATACCGCACCGCCGAACGCGGCGACACCATCTTCGCCCTCGACGTTGCCGCTGCTCTCGCCCACCACGCCGCCGAAGGCACGAAAGAAGAATCCGACGCCGAGAAGGAATCCGACCTCACCCCCGGCGCCAGCCCGATTGCAACCTCCCCGCTGCGTGTAGAGGATCTAGTCACCTCACCCGATGGCAGCAAACTAGCCTTCGTCACCAACTCCATCAACCAGCGCCAGGAGAAAGCCAAAGACGCCGAAATCTTCGCCCTGGATGTGGCGCGGGCGCCCTCGCCCGCGACTGCCGGCAACGGAAACAAGCCGGCCTTGGCACAACCGCGCCAGCTAACCCACAACCAGGCCTACGAAGGCAACCTCCACTGGTCGAACGACAATCGCCACATCTTCTTCAGCAGCGAAAATGACCCAACCGGTCCCTACCGCGATCTCCAACTGCATCTCTACTGGGTTGACAGTGAAAAGTCCGACAGTGAAAAGCCCGACAGTGAAAAGTCCGACAGTAAAAACGCCGCCATCGAGCAGTGGAGCAAAGACTTCGTCGGCCCAGTCGAGCACTACGCCGCCGCCGAAGCTGTGCTTGCCTCCGCTCGCATCGGAACCGAGGCTGCGATGTACTCAGCCGCTCAACCCGGAGAGTCGCTGCACAAACTAAACAGCTGGCCCGGCACCTACGAAACCATCTCCACAACCGTTCACTCTCCCCGCATCGCCTTCGTATATTCGTCGCTGCAGAAGCCGACCGAAGTCTACATCGCGGAAAGCGCCGACAAACTCGCCGAGGCCCGTCCCATCACGTCCTTCAACAGACTATTCACCGAGCGTGAGCTTCCCCAAGGCAAGCCCTATCGCTGGAAGGCCGACGACGGCACCACCATCGAAGGCATGCTGATCTATCCTCCAGGCAAATTAGAAGCGAAACATCTGCCCATGTTCACCTTAATCCACGGAGGTCCCGCCGAAGCCGACGGCGACTACTTTGAGGCCGACTGGTACAAGTGGGGAGCGCTCGCCGCCACCAACGGCTGGCTGGTATTCGAGCCCAACTACCGCGGGTCGTCTGGATACGGCGACAAATTCCTCGAGCAGATTGTCCCCGTAATCGTGTCGCTTCCCGGCAAAGATATTCTCGAAGGCGTCGACGCGCTGGTAAAAGACGGCATCGCCGATCCCGATCACCTCACCGTCGGCGGCTACAGCTACGGCGGATACATGACCAACTGGCTCATCACCCAAACCACGCGCTTCAAAGCCGCAGTCACCGGCGCAGGCGCGGTCGAGCACATCGGCAACTGGGGCAACGACGACACCACCCTCGACGACGCCTACTTCCTCGGCGGACGTCCCTGGGAAGCCCCGCACCGCTATCACGACGAAGCCGCCATCTTCCAGATCGACAAAGTCCGCACGCCCACGCACATGGTAGCCGGAGCCGACGACATCCGCGTTGCCGTGCTCGAGGATTATCTGCTAGAGCACGCGCTCTATTCGCTGGGCATTCCCAACGCCCTGCTGATCTTCCCCGGCGAAGGCCACAGCCTGGCCAAGAATCCCTGGCACGGAAAAATCAAAGTGCGCGAAGAATTAAAGTGGCTGCAAAAGTACGGCGGCGTGCCGTCAACGAACTGATTCGATCTGAAAAAGAAGCCGCGGGATTTTCAGTTTTGGGTCCGCCTGTGGATTTGTCCCCCAAAATAAATTTTCTCGTTGGAGTCCCCGAGATTGCCAGCTTTTGCCAAACCGCCCAGATCTCAGATCAATTTTTTTCGTTCGATGCCTCTAAAATCCTTGTCCAGCACGGGTTCCGCAAGAACGTATCTCGCAAAATCTGGTCTCTAAAGAACTTAGATATCAAAATATAGAGAACAAAGGGCTTGGAGCGGGCAGGTTCGGTCTCTCTCGACCGTCACCGCCTCGACCATGATTACGCGATTTAGATTGTGGGCGCAAGGTCAGATGTCACACTCCGGATGTGGAAAAGAAAAACCTGGATCATTTCTGGCTCGAAGTTGACACATAATAGGTGTACACATATACTGTGTCCATGAATGTAACTCTCTCCATCGACGAGCAACTGGTTGCTCGCGCCCGAAAGAAGGCCGAGGCTCTCGGGAAGAGTCTCAATCAACTCGTTCGCGACTACCTGCAAACGGTGGCTGGGGGAGACGATCCCGAGCGCAGCATTGAGGAGTTCAAACGACTTTCGGGACGAGGCCATTCGCGCGGCTGGCGCTTCAATCGGGATGAGATTCATGAGCGTTCGTAGCTTCTTCGACACGAACATCCTGATCTATGCGGATGACAAAGCCTCGCCCGCAAAGCAACGACGCGCCCTCGATCTGGTGGCGGAACACAGGCGTGCAAGGACTGGAGTTGTGTCGTTGCAGGTGCTGCAGGAATATTTTGTTACAGTCACCCGGAAACTGCGCGTAGACGCATCTGTTGCCCGCCGGAAAGTTGAACTGCTGGCCGAGTTCGACGTGGCGACTCCCGAGGTCGCGGACATTCTCGCCGCCATCGATCTGCACAGGTTACACGGGTTTCCCTTCTGGGACGCGCTGGTCGTGCGGGCAGCTAAACAGGCCGGATGCAGCGTGCTTCTCTCCGAAGATATGCAAGATGCGCGGGAGATCGACGGACTGCAGATCGTGAATCCGTTCCGGTAGGGCTCGGTTCTCGCGATTCGGTACTTACTTCCCTGCGCTAGCTACTTTCACGCCCCGCGAGTTAGCCGCATACCGTGCAATGCCCCGGTACAGCGCCTCGGCAATCTGCTCGCGGTATCCGTCGCTGCGCAGCTTTTGCTCATCGGTGGGACTGCTGACGAAGGAAACCTCAGCCAGAATTCCCGGCATCGCGGTCTCGGTGAGAACTACATAGGACGCCTCTTTCACGCCGCGGTCGCGCAGGCCTGGATTTTGCGCTGACAAAGTGCCGTAGAGTGAGCGTTGCACGCTGGCCGCAAGGCGGCGTGACTGTTCGATCTTGTCATGCAGTTCCACGGGAGAGAGCGATGCGGTCACAGGATTCTTATTGCCGGGAGTGCCTTGCCGAGTCTCCAGATCTTTTGCGTTGGGCGACACAAACAAGTTGGTGTAATAAGTTTCCACACCGCGCGCCGAAGGCAAGTCACTGTAGTTCGCGTGAACGGAAATAAACAGATCGGCCTGCGCCTGATTGGCGATTCCTGCGCGTTCGTCGAGCGGAATGTAATTGTCGTCGATGCGAGTGAGAATCACCTCCGCGCCCAGGCGGCTTTCGAGCAGCTTGCCCAGGCGCTGGGCGATCTCGAGCACCAGATCTTTTTCCAGCAAGCCCTGACGTCCGACGGTTCCCAAATCCCAGCCGCCGTGGCCGGCATCGACCACGATGCGCATCTTGGGCACGCGCGCGCGCAGTTGCAAATCTTCACGCGTGGGCGGAGGTACAACGATGGCTAACTTCTTCTGTGCCTCGGCTCCGGGAAAGAGATTCACCTGAGTCTTGGTGTCCGCGCCCAGCTTTCGCACCCGCACTACCAGACGGTAAGGATTCGGCTCAAGGCTGACGGAATAGTTTGAGTTGCCCCTGGTTTCAAGCACCACGCGGGTTAAGCCCGCTATCGGCTGGGCCACGCGAACCCGCGCCAGCAGCGCGTCGCCAATCTCGATAGTCTTACCAGCAAATTCGGGAGCCAACGCGGTATCGTGCAAATCGAAATAGATGCGATCAGGACCGGTCAGCCGATGCGCTTCGTACTGCACCTGATCTTCCAGGTCGAGCACCACGGTGCTGGAATCTGCCGAAGACCAGTGGCGAATGCCGGTGACGCGAGGCAGCTTGGCCAGTTCCTGGGGCGTGACGTTTCCACTCGAGGGTTCAGCGGTTGTATCCTCATCCTGCGCGGCTGCGGAATTCGTTTGTGCATCTGAGCTGACGCTGGAAGGTGTAGTCGCCGATGACGTCGCTTCCGGAGTTGCGGGCTGCTTCACAGCCGCGGGTTTCGTGATCTTCGGCTCAGGTTTCACCAATACATCGCCGAGCTGCGCATTCTTCACCTTCCACCAAATGCCGCCGATCAGCAGGGAGGAAATCATCACCAGCACCAACACCAGCGCGGGATGATGGCCCGATGAAGATCCGATTTCGCGCACGATCTGAGGCGCAATAGCATCTTCGGCAACGCGCTTCGGTTCGATCTTGCGCTCCGGCGCAGGCACCGATGCCGGCGCAGGCACAGGCGCGGAGATCGCCTTTGCCGTCTCTGCAGACGCGAGTTTGGGTTTATCGATGACTTGCGGCGCGAGCGCAGCAGGCGCAGCGGCTTTGGCTTCGATGGGCTTTGCTGCGGCAATTTTTTCGGTGGGAACTTTTTCCGCCGGCAGAGGTTGGCTGGGAATTGCGGGCGCAGCTAATTTTGCTTCCGCGGCTTCGGCCGATTGTGCGAAACGGTCTTCGTCTTCAGGTTTGAGAGCGCCGAGAATCAGCTCCGCCAGAAGTTCCAGGCTGCCGACGTCGCTGTCATTGAATCCGAAGGGCTCGGCCGAGAAGGCTTCGAGCAGGCCGATCACGCGCCGGCGGCCGCAGAGCGGAACGGCGACCATGGAGCGCGCGCCCAGTTGCCGGCAGGTGTAAAGGTTTACGCGATCATCGGTCTCAGTGTCGTCGCAGCGGATGATCTGCGCGGTGCGGAAACAAGCTCCCGAGAAAGCTGAGTCGCGCTGGATGCGTTGGCCCACATCCGGCTTGATCGCGCCCGCCGAAGCGCGCAAAACGATTTCGTTATTCTCTGCCAGGGCGATGCCGAGACCATCCGCACCAGTGATGGCGATGGCTCGTTCCGCAACCAGTTGCAGCACATCATCCAGAACGAATTGCTCTGACGCCTCGAACTCCGCCGGCGGCGGGAGCGTCTCAAATCCTTTTTGCTTCGCGGCTAGCGCGCGCCGGTGACGCACCTGCTGATGCAGCGCTGAAAAAGCTAGCAGTGCCTGCAGCGCGTCGCCTCCCGAGGGGCGCAAGCCGCGAGCCCGAGTCTGCGGAGAAAAAAAGTCTTCTCTGGGCGCAGACGCACCCCGGTCTGTAGGCCACGCTGGCACGGACGCGTCGACCGCGCTGTCGCCAACTTCGATCTCGGGTTTAGTGGGAGTTGTTGCCATTCTGTGACTGGCTGGTTAATCGCTTAGTTCGAGTGTGGGCACCCCGCCGAGCCCCTGTCAATAGACTACTTGGCGTAGCTACTTCGACTTCACCCCGCGTCCCGCGGCTGGTCAGCCCGACTCTGGTTTTTGCCGGGTTTAACAGTAAGTTAACCGGGTTTTGCCCTATATGCAATGATTTGGGTCCGCCCACCCGACCATGGCCTTTGGTAAGTACCCTTCGCCCTGCAGATTTCCGAACCATCCCAGTCACTGCCAGGTTGCGTCCAGGAGAAGCTAGAATCTGACGAAACGGGCCCCGTCCGAGCGAATCGTCTTCCGTTCATTTGGCGGAGAATATGCAGGCAGTCTCCATTCCCCCGCGCCAAACACGCACCCACTACCGGCACGAGCTCCGCAGCTTAACCTACGTTACCCTCGATGAGACCAACGGCGGAATCATCCGCAATCTCAACCATGAAGGAGTGGCTGTGCAAGCGGTCGCGCCGTTGCATCCGCAACAGCGCGTCCGCTTGCACTTTGATTTGAGATTTCCGCGCGTGCGCGTCGAGACCGCCGGTCAGGTCTGCTGGGCCCGGTCCTCCGGGCAGTGTGGCATCCGCTTTGTTGACTTGCCTCTACGGACCGGTCATCAGATCAATCAATGGATCTTTTCGAACCTTCTGGACGCGATTGCCCGCGACGCAGGTCACCCGAGGTCGATCGTCGGAGATTCGACCTTCGGGGGTTCGGTGGTTTCGATTCTTGGTGACGACGATGTTGGGGATGAGACTGCCTTGGAGGAAGACGATGGGCTGACTCTCTCGCCTGCACCGCGCCCGGCGATCCGGCTGCAGCCAAGCCCAGCCAGACTGGACGAATCGCCATTGCTGCAAGCTCAAAGCGAAGAAGACCTTCTGGATGCGACCGACGAGCCCTACGCGCAAAGCTGGCTTTCGCAGCCGCTATCAGGACGCACCCTTGCATGGCTGGTGGATAGTCTTATCGTGATCGCGGGATTATTTCTGTTCGCTCTGATCTTCCTCTCGATTGCTCACGAAGTTCCGCCGTGGTCTGTGACTCTGGGAACGTTCTCGGCAGCGGCAGCTTTTATAGTTGCGGCCTACTGGGGCGTATCGGCTGTGTTTGGAGGACCGAGCCTGGGTTCAAGACTGGCACAGGCAGCAGCCAGGTTACAAAAAGAAGAACCAAACGATGATGCGAGCCGCTTCCGCTAGGCGTGTCTATGGCGAGGAGCGAGCATGGTTCCCTCAGGGGCTAAAGCCCGCGCTCTTCTTCGCTCCGACCGGCACGGCCGAGGCCGTGCCCTTCCCGATCTTGCGCGGACTAGTTTCTGGAAGCCGGAGGCTGCGAACCGCTCTCTAGTTTGCGAAATACTGCTGCGCCAGCCAGAGCCGCAGGGTGTGCTTCATCTCGGCGGGCATCTTTACGAAGCGGATGCCGACGTTTCCGCGATCGTCAGACCAGGCTATCTCGACCTCAGCCTTCACGGCAGATTTAGTTCCGGGCAACGCGAAAGCTACTCGGGATGCTTCGCTGGCGTCGAATCCCTCTTCGACGCGAACCTGTAGTCCGCCCTGGCTTAGGTTGATGAGCTGCGCTCCGCCCTGCTTGCGGCGGCGGCCACTCAGAGTGACCGGGACTTCGAGACCAGCGCGGTGGTAGCGCAGGCGTCCATCAAGAATCATGTTGCGCGCGGCGGAGAGCGTGCGCACCGCCTGTTCCACTGAGATCGGTTTGTCGAAAGCGAACATGGCGCCCGTTCCCTCCATGTCATGCTTTGCCTGACGGCGGCCCATGATCACCAGCGGCACGGTGCTGGCACGCGGAGCTTCCTGTTGCAGCTCGCGAAAAAACTGGCCGGTGCCGTTCAGGTCGCAGTCGACGATGAGCGCGTCGACTTTCGAGTTTGTGAGCCGGGAGAGAGCTCGTTGCGGTTCGCTCTCAACGGCCACATCCATGTGCAAGCCGCCAAGAATGCATTCGAGAACACTGACTTCCTGCCAATCACGCGAAACTACCATCGACGAGAGTGTCATGCCTTCAACTCTACCCACGACAGTAATCCGGACCTAGATCACTAACGTAACGAGGCGGCCGGCTTGGGAGTCGGGCGATGCGGGGGGAGTGCAGTCATGCACCGGTTCCGAGTGAAATCGCCCTTTAACATCAACTGACATGGAATTTCTGCGCGATTCGGAGTAAGGTCTGTTGACGTGAGAAAAGTTTCTGCAGCCCTGCTGGCCCTGATTTTCTTTCTGCTCTTGCCTCTTGTGGGGTGCGATCGAGAGAGCTACTTCAAGTTGTACGGCTATACTCGAGACGACCTCTTGTATGGAACGATGCCGCGAGAGGACGAGGTGTTTGCCCTGCAATCAGTGGATCTGCTTCGGCAAGGTCGACTCGACCAGCTTGAAGGTCAGCTCGATCCCAGCATCAGCAATGCTCAAATACATGACGAGCTGGCCAGAATGCACGATATGTTTCCCAGTGCCCAACCAGCTTCGATCAAAACTATGGAGGCGGGCACTGTCCGTGGCGGCAATGGCTTTACAACCCACATTACCTTGGAATACGAGTTCGCACCGCAGATAATGCGAACGAGGGGGCGCGCAGAGTTGGAACCCCGAAGTTGGTTGCTCGCGCAGGTTGTGATCCTGAGGAGTGGTGGTGCCAGGACTATTCGTGGGCTCGCTGTCACCCCGACTTCGAAGTCCTTCGAAGAGATGAACGAATTCACTCTTGCGGATAAAGGCATTTCTCAGTATGCCGGATTATCGCTCGCCCTTGTGGTCGTCGGGATTACTTTATATGCCTTCGTGCTGTGCATCCGTTCCGAGATCGGCAAAAAAAAGTGGTTATGGTTGCTCCCGATGTTGGTTGGCCTGCTCCGCGTCACCGTGAACTGGACTACTGGGCAGTGGACGTTTACACCTCTACACGTTCAGTTCCCACCAGTCAATGTTGCCGTCGCAGCCTATGGCCCTTGGCAAATCATCATATGCGCTCCTGCTGGGGCAATCGCCTTCCTCCTTTATCGCAGGAGACTCCCAAAAGCGATCAGCACTTTATCGCTTCCACAGCGACCGACTCTGGGCAAACCAGTCGACACGCTGACCCGATGACGCGCACGTAGTTGGCGTAACATCCCCCTTCCACTCACAACACTCACTTCCCCCGGTACCATTCCACCGTCCTTCGCAGGCCATCTTCAAAGCTGACTCTGGGTTTGTACCCCAGATGCTTTTCCGCCAGGGAGATGTCGGCCAGCGAATGCTTGATGTCGCCGCCGCGCTCGGCGCCGTAGATCGGAGAACCGGCATACGAGGTCAGCGGCTGCAGAAGTTTGAAGGTCTCATTGAGCGTGACCCGCCGCCCGGTGGCCACGTTGAACATCTTTCCTGCCGCTTGCTCCGCGGGAGCTTTGCAGGCCAGCAGGTTGGCTTCGACCGCGTTGTCGATGTAGGTGAAATCGCGGCTCTGCTCGCCATCGCCAAAGATGGTAGGCTGCTGGCCCGCCAGCATCTGGGTGATGAACTTGGCCAGCACGCCGGAGTAGGGCGATGAGGGATCCTGGTGCGGACCAAAAATATTGAAGTAGCGCAGCGAGACCGTCTCCAAACCGTAGCAGCGGTAAAACGAAGTCAGGTAATACTCGCTGGCCAGCTTGGCCACGGCATAAGGCGAAATCGGATCCGGCGTCATGCTCTCGTGCTTCGGCAGCGTGGGAGTATCGCCATAGGCTGACGACGAGGCCGCGTAGACGAGGCGCTTCACCTTGGCATCGCGGGCCGCCACCAGCACATTCACGGTGCCATCGACGTTTGCACGATTGCTGCCGAGCGGGTCGAGTACCGACTTCGGGACCGACGGAATCGCCGCCTGATGCAGAACATAATCCACGCCCGCGCACGCCGACTTCATGGCATCGAGGTCGAGGATGTCGGCTTCGCGAAAGTCGATCTGCGGCAGGATCTCAGCCAGGTTCTCCCGCTTGCCGGTGGAAAAGTTGTCGACTCCACGAACCTGCTCGCCGCGGTGCAATAACTCGCGCGCCAGAGACGATCCGATGAAGCCGCCGATGCCGGTGATGAGGTAGAGCGCCATGGGCTTCCATCATAGCAATCGAGGGAGGGATTGTGGCGGCGCAGACAGATCAGTACCCAGTACCCAGTGCTGAGAACTCAGAACTGCCTCCCGCTGCTAGCTCCTGCGCAGAATCCGGAGGAACTCTTCGCGGCCCATCATGTGGCGGTCTTCGAAGAAATCGCGCATTGCCTGCAGAGCGGCGCTGGGATTCGCCACTGTGGGCAAAGGCTCTGTAGGGACAGGTGACGCGGCGCGCGTGGCAACTCGTGAGCCCACGATCACGGAAGGGCGAGAGATCGAACGCACCAGTTCGCGCAGGCGCTCGCGATCTTCTTCCGGCATGGTCGTGAAGGAGATTCCCATGCCGAGGCTGGGGTAGGTCACGCGCACCTCGCCGGTCGCTTCGACGCGGAAGCCGTTGGCCTCGAGCTTCAGGCCGAGCAGAACGCCGACGGGATAAGTGGCCGTCGCCTCCACGTAGCAACCGTGCAAGCTGATATCAGTAAACGTCGTCCAGATGGCCACGCCGCTGGCGATTTCGCGGATGTGCGCGCTTCCCTGGCAGCGATATCGAGGACTGCGGCGCTTGTCGACGCTGCCCGCAGGAATTGTGCCGCCGGTGCGAGAGTCAGGCGCGCGCGGCACTACGGGCGCGCGCGCCGGCGCGGCGCCCGCGGCCCGAGGTACGGAGGATTGCTTCAAGGCAGCTAGATAAGCCGCGCCGGCATCTTCTTCATCGGCCATAGGAATGAGTACGCCTATCCGCTCGCGCCGCGATTGAATCTTCCGGCCGGACTTTTCGTTGCAGTAAGCGTCCTCTCCTACTCTACGGAGTTTTCACGGGGGAGACTTAGGGGAAGCGCCGACGGCCGGCGACGAAGGGATTGGGCAGTTTCCGCGGCTGGGAAAGGTTCAGGATTGGAACGCGGCCGCTGGAAATTCAGCTGCGGATTGCCGAATCTTCTTCCATACTTCATCGCGCCCGGCTCCGGTTTTCGCCGAGAAGGCGATCACGGTCGCCGTGGGATAGGCTTCTGCCAGGCCTTTCAGCGCATTGCGGAGTTGATTGTTGGAGAGCCGGTCGCTCTTGGTTGCGATCAGGAGAAAGTCCCGTCCTGAAGCATTAAGAAAATCCAAGAGTTGGCGGTCGCTGGCCTGCGGCGGGACATTGACGTCGACCAGCGCCAGACATAATGCCAGCGTGGACCGGTCGTTGAGGTAGGGCTCGATGAACTTGGGCCACTCCTCGGAAATCTCGCGCGAGAGCTTGGCATAGCCGTAGCCCGGCAGATCGGCGAAGATGACCTCGGGCTGCGGCTTTCCCGGCCAGCGTACTTCGAAGAAATTGATGCTGCGGGTGCGCCCCGGCGTGGAGCTGGTGCGCGCGATCTTGTCGCCGATCAGGGTATTGATCACGCTCGACTTGCCTACGTTCGAGCGGCCGAGGAAGGCGACTTCCGGCAGGCTGGGAGGGGGAAAATGGGCAGCGTCCGTGGCCGCCGCGAGGAATCGCGCGATAACCCTCATGCGCTAGTGTGCTATGGGGCGGCGGGGGTTGGCAAGCGCGTCAGTGGGGACGACTTGGACGCTTTCCGGAGAGCAATGCTCGGCGGACTCTCCATCGCAAAAAGAAAAAGAAAAGGGCAAACACTCCTAAGAGAACAGCTTGGGATCTGAATGATGCCAGCGTTGCCACAAGCCGCTCAAATGTTGAGCCCGATTTCCCAAAGGTGAACCTGCGCACGGCCTCGCGCCAGGCGAAGCCGACCAGAGTCAGGAAAATCAAGGCAGCTCCGACGGCCTGCACGATCGTGAGTTTTTGTTTCGCGCTCGCGAGATTGCGCCACAGACTGGCCTCGTTTCGGACGGTATCAGGAAACACGGTGTTCCGTTGCCGCGCGCTTATATCTTGCTGCCATTCTTCCCGTCGTTTGTTCATGGCGAAACTACCCCACTACCAGAAACACAACTCAGCTCTTGCGAAACTGCTTGCTGAGCGTGAGCGCCTGGTGCTGGTAGGACGATCCTATGTTCGTGCCGTAGATCTTGTCGGGCCGGCGCAACAGCGGCATGTAGTTTAGGCGGCCCACGAGTTGGCCGTGCTCCATCAGGAATGGAACTTCGTGGGCTCGAACCTCAAGCACCGCGCGGGTTCCCTTGATGTCGCTGGAACCGTAACCGAAGCCGGGATCGAAGAATCCGGCGTAGTGAATGCGGAATTCGCCGTCGGAGGGATCGAAGGGGACCATCTCTGCGGCGTAGTCGGGAGGGACACGCACTCGTTCCCGTGAGGCAAGAATATAGAAATCGCCGGGCTCGAGAATCAGGTTCTTGCTGGCATTCTGGTGGCGAACTTCCCAGAACTCCTCCGGCGAATAGAAATTAATCTTGTCGAGTTCGATGGCCGGAGCAAAACGCTTCGCCCTGTACGCAATGATCTCGCCCGCTTCCGCGCCTTCCAGATTAACCGTAATTCTCAGGCCGCGCTGCAGGCGGGCTTTGCCCGGGCTTTCTTCTTCGTCCATGTAGACGAGATGTTCTTCCTGATCCAACTCGCGGATGGTGCGGTCTCCGGCGACGGGACTGCCTTGCACGAAGCGCAACTGGCTCAGCCGCATCCCGGCGCGAATCGCGACCGTGAACGTGCGGGAAACAACTTCGGCATAGAGTTTGCCTTTGTATCCCGGCGGCACGCGGTCAAACTCGGTGCCGTAGTCGGTGATCAGGCGAGTGAAAATGTCGAGGCGTCCGGTCGTGCTTTTGGGATTGGCCTTGCCGGAAATATTTTCCGGCAGGTTCAGTTCCTCGACCAGCGGGACGATGTAGACGCAATCTTTTTCGAGAACAGGAGCGCCGGTGAGATCGACGCGCGCCATGCGGAGTTCTTTTATTTTGGCCTCGACCGTGCTGTTGGGGCCGGGCAGAAAACTCGCGCGCACGCGATGCGCCATGTCGCCGAGGCGCAGATCGAGGCTTGCCGGTTGGATATGGTCCGGGTTGATCGCGGGCGAGGCGATGATATTTCCCCGGGCAATCAGGTTGCTGATTTCCTGCGAGGGAAGGATTCCTGTGGTCCGGGCTTGCGTTTGTTCTGCCGGCGATTCTGGCCCGTTTTCAAAAGCGATCTGGCTTTGGTTCGAAGTAGACATTGTGAGAACGCTCATTGTAAACCTTTGCGGCAATCGGGACGATCACTCCCCTTCGATGATGTCATCCTGAGCGGAGCAGATGGTTCGCGATAGCGAAACATCTGCGGAGTCGAAGGACCCCTTACGCGCCGGAGCCGAAAATGAGCTCAGCAGGGAGTTCGCACAGCGCCACGCCGTTTCGTGGTGTAAACTCCCTGACGAGTCCGGGGTGGCATTAAATTTTATGGGGTCCTTCGACTACGTTGCCCTCCGCTATCGCGGACGGCAACTCCGCTCAGGATGACAACGCTCGTGCAGCGTCGCCGCCTATTGATGCGCTGCCGGGCTGTCTCCCGTGCTGGAAGTCAGCGGAGCGATCGGCTGGTTGGGTACATCTTCGTTGATCGAGGGCAGCGGAGACTCCAGGGCAATTTGCAGCACCTGATCCATGGTATCGACGAAGTGCAGCTTCATGGCGGTGCGCAGGTTTTCCGGAACTTCGGCTAAATCTTTTTCGTTGTCGCGGGGCAGGATAATTTCAAACAACCCGGCACGGTGCGCGGCCAGCAATTTTTCCTTGAGCCCGCCGATCGGGAGAACTTTGCCGCGCAGAGTGATTTCACCTGTCATGGCTAGATCGCGCCGCACCGGAATTTTGCTGAGCGCGCTGGCAATCGCCGTGGCAATCGTAATGCCGGCCGAAGGTCCGTCTTTCGGGATGGCGCCTTCGGGCACGTGCACGTGCAGATCGAGAGTGCGATAGAAATCGCGGGTCAGGCCGAGACGGTGCGCGCGCGAGCGAACATACGAGAGTGCGGCCTGCGCCGATTCCTGCATCACATCGCCGAGCTTGCCGGTTAGCGTCAGCTTGCCCTTGCCATCGACTACCGTGGCTTCCGTGCTGAGGATCGAGCCGCCGACTTCCGTCCAGGCCAGGCCGGTGACCAATCCCACTTCGCTCTTCTCATGCGCCAGCGTGTCGCGGAACTTGATTACGCCCAGGAAGTCGTTGACGTTCTCACCAGTGACGGCGACGGTATAGTTCTCGCCTTCCTTCACGACCTTTCGCGCGACCTTGCGGCAGACGTTGCCGATTTCGCGTTCCAGGTTGCGCACTCCGGCTTCGCGGGTGTAGGAGCGGATGAGCCCGAGGATCGCTTCGTCGTTGAACTTGATGTTTTTCTCTGACAAGCCGGCTTGCAGCATCTGCTTCTTCACCAGAAATTGCTTGGCGATCTCGAGCTTTTCCTGCTCGGTGTAGCCGTGCAGGCGAAGCACTTCCATGCGGTCTTGCAAGGCGGGGGGGATGGTGTGCATCACGTTGGCCGTGGCCACGAAGAAAACCTGCGACAGGTCGTATTCCACGTCGAGGTAGTGGTCGACGAACATGAAATTCTGTTCGGGATCGAGCACCTCGAGCAGGGCGGCAGACGGGTCGCCGCGGAAATCCATCGACATCTTGTCGACTTCATCGAGCATGAAGACCGGGTTCTTGGTGCCCGCCTTCTTCATCATCTGGATGATCTGGCCGGGCAAGGCTCCGATGTAGGTGCGGCGATGGCCGCGGATTTCGGCCTCATCGCGCACTCCACCGAGCGACATGCGAACGAATTTGCGTCCGGTGGCCTTGGCAATCGACATGCCGAGAGAAGTTTTGCCCACGCCCGGAGGTCCGACGAAGCAAAGGATCGAGCCCTTGGGATTTTTCACCAACTGCCGCACGGCTAAGAACTCGAGGATGCGTTCCTTGATCTTTTCCAGACCGTAGTGATCTTCGTTGAGAACTTTTTCGGCGCGCGAGATGTTGCGAATTTCCTTGGAGCGCTTCTTCCACGGCACCGCCAGCAGCCAGTCGAGATAGTTGCGCGAAACCGTGGACTCGGCCGACATGGGTGGCATGGCCTCGAGCTTCTTCAGTTCCTGCAGCGCCTTGTCTTTTACATCCTTCGGCATGCCGGCAGATTCGATCTTTTTCTTCAGTTCGTCGAACTCGCTCTTCTCGCCGCGGCCCAGTTCCTTCTGAATGGCCTTGATCTTCTCGTTGAGGTAATACTCTTTTTGCGCCTTCTCCATCTGCCGCTTGACTCGCGACTGGATGGTGCGGTCGACGTTGAGTTTTTCAATTTCCACGTCGAGCACGTCAGCGATGCGGTTCAAGCGCTCGGAAGGATCGAAAATCTCCAGCAGTTCCTGTTTTTCTTCGATGGAAAGCTGGAGGTTCGCTGAAATAATGTCGGTAAGCTTGGCCGGATCTTCCATCCTCACGGCCGAGATCATGGTTTCGTAGTTCAGCGCCTGGCACAGCTTTACATACTGCTCAAACAGCGTCGTCACGCGCTGCATCCCCGCTTCGATCTGCGGATTCATTTCTACGGGATAGCGCGCCACCCGCACGGAAGCCTGCATGTAACCATCGGAATCGGTCGCCTGCAGCAGCCGGCCGCGCTCAATGCCTTCGACCAGAACCTTGATGTTGCCATCGGGGAGCTTCAGGCTCTGCACGATGTTGACGATGGTGCCGACCTGGTAGATTTCATTCGACTTGGGTTCGTCGATGGAGGCGTCGTGCTGGGTTGCCAGGAAGATCTTCTTGTCCGCGGCCAACGCCTCTTCGAGAGCGCGCACGCTGGACTCGCGCCCCACCACGAACGGGGTCATCATGAAAGGGAAGATGACCACGTCCCGGATGGGCATCATGGGCAGCTTCTTGGTTTCGAATTTTTCCTTGGATGTGGTCACTCAATCTCCCTGGTTTAGCGTGAATGACTCGTGCTAGACAACCGCCCCGCGCATTTCCACCGCCCACTACCAGTTTACTACTCTTTCACTACCCGGCCTTCTCCAAAGCTACGGACGCGCTGCGTTTCTCCACCATCTCCCGCGTGACTTCAAATTCCTTTAGCTTCTTCTGGCTCGGCAAGTGGAACATCAGATCGAGCATCAACTCTTCCAGAATCATGCGCAGGCCGCGCGCGCCAACTTTGCGCGCCATAGCTTGGCGGGCGATGGCTCGCAGAGCCTCGTCGGCGAACTTCAGGCGCACGTTCTCGAACTCGAACAGTCGCTGGTATTGCTTGACGATGGCATTCTTGGGCCGGGTGAGTATCTCAATCAGCGCGAACTC
The DNA here is from genome assembly GCA_049673585.1 of Candidatus Sulfotelmatobacter sp. GTDB lineage: Bacteria > Acidobacteriota > Terriglobia > Terriglobales > Acidobacteriaceae > Sulfotelmatobacter. The sequence goes on from JBATXV010000020.1 coordinate 19,238, forward strand.
ATCAAGATCTTCGAGCATGCCTACGACGGGCAGTCGTCCGACGAATTCCGGAATCAGTCCGAATTTGATTAAATCTTCCGGCTGAATTTCGCTCAGCAGTTCGAAGTTGCGCTTGCGCGAGACTGCGATATCTTCTTTCTCTGCTTCCTCGCCGGTTCGGAAGCCGAGCGACTTCTTACCAACGCGTCGGCCAATAATCTTCTCCAGGCCAACGAACGCGCCTCCGCAGATGAAGAGGATATTCGTGGTGTCGACCGGAGTGAATTCCTGGTGGGGATGCTTGCGTCCACCCTGCGGCGGAACGTTGGCGATAGTTCCTTCCAGAATCTTCAGCAGGGCCTGCTGCACGCCTTCGCCGGAGACGTCGCGCGTAATCGAGGGGTTTTCGTCCTTGCGCCCGATTTTGTCGATCTCATCAATGTAGATGATGCCGGTCTGGGCGCGGCTTACGTCGCCCTCGGCCGCCTGCAGCAGCTTGAGGATGATGTTCTCGACATCCTCACCCACATAGCCGGCTTCCGTGAGCGTGGTGGCATCGACAATGGCAAAAGGCACGTCGAGCATGCGAGCCAGAGTCTGTGCAAGCAGCGTCTTCCCGGTTCCCGTCGGTCCGATGAGCATGATGTTTGACTTGCTCAGCTCGATGCCGTCGTTGGTCTTCTGCCGGTTCATGAAGATGCGCTTGTAGTGGTTGTAAACCGCGACCGCAAGCTTCTTCTTGGTCTGCTCCTGCCCGATGACATATTCATCGAGGAAGGTCTTGACTTCCTGCGGCTTGGGCAACTGGTTGGGCGGCGCGGTTTGGGGAGTCGCCGTGCGGTCGTCTTCCAGGATCGAGTTGCATACTGCCACGCACTCATCACAAATGTAGGCGCGCGGATAATCGCTGGGCGACGAGATCAGTTTGGCGACCGCATCCTGCGACTTGTGGCAGAACGAACAGCGCAAAATCTCGTCGGAGCCCGACTTGGTTTTCACTCGGCTCTACTCCTTTAACTCTTAGTACCAAGCACCCAGCACCGAGTTGCGAGTACGGGTCGTTTCCTGGGTACTCGATACTCGGGACTCGGTACTGCCTTTCACGAAGGCCTATCCTACAGCTTTTCCGGTCTTATAGATGATATCGTCTATGATTCCGTATTCCTTAGCTTGTTGGGCATTCATAATGAAGTCCCGCTCAACGTCCTTTTCTACCTTGTCGAGCTTCTGCCCGCTGTGCTTGGAGAGTAACTGGTTGGTAATCTCCCGCATACGCAGGATTTCGCGGGCGTGGATGTCAATATCGGTGGCCTGACCCGACAACCCTCCCATCGAAGGCTGGTGGATCAGGATGCGCGAATTGGGCAAAGCATTGCGCTTCTTGGCCTGCCCGGCCGCCAGAAGCAAGGCCGCCATCGAGGCCGCCTGGCCCACGCACAGCGTCATGACGTCATTTTTCACGTACTGCATGGTGTCATAAATGGCCATCCCTGCCGTGATCGAGCCGCCCGGAGAGTTGATGTAAAGCTGAATGTCTTTCTCCGGGTCTTCCTGCGCCAGAAACAGCATCTGAGCGATCACCAGGTTGGCGATGTTGTCGTCAATCGGCGTGCCGATGAAAATAATGTTATCGCGGAGCAGCCGGGAATAAATGTCGTAGGCGCGTTCGCCCCGCCCGGTCTGCTCAATGACCATCGGAACGAGCATCATTTGCGCGTCGTTCCTGTTTCCATCATTTTGTTTCACGTTCACCTGCCACACTCCGCCCCGAACTACCGCTTGCAATCTCGGGGAGGGTCGAAAGTGGTCCGCGTCGTTTTCAAGTTACGCGGACTGGTGATAAAGAAATTCGAGGGTCTTCTCGCTGCGGATTCTATTTCGGATTCTATCGAGGCCCCCATCCTCTGTCAAACGAGCGCGTACTGCTTCTGACGTTTGTTTTGACTGTTTCGCCAGAGCTTCCAACTCCCGGTTCACTTCCTCGTCGCTGACTTCGATTTTCTCGAGATCGGCGATCCGCTCCAGCAGCAGCGAAGACTTCACATCGTGCACTGCCTGCTCGCGCTGCCCTGCCCGAAGGCGCGGCAAGTCCATCTTCTTCAGGTCTTCCATCTTCATGCCCTGCGCGGCCAGAGCACGCAGGCCACGCTCCAGGCGCAAATCGATTTGCCGGTCGACCAGCGACTCCGGCACCTCAAAATCATTTTGCTTCACCAAGTCAGCCACCAGCTTGTCTTTCGCTGCGTGCTCGGCCGTGTGCCGTTTTTCGGCTTCCATGTTGTCGCGAATCTGCTTGCGAACCTGGTCGAGACTGGTGAACTCTCCCAACTCTTTGGCGAAGTCATCGTTCAGCTCCGGCAGGCTCTTCTGCTTGATGCCATTTACCTTCACGGTGTAGACAAACGTCTTGCCGGCCAGCCGCTTGTCGGTGGCATCCTCGGGATAGCTCACATCGAAGGTGCGCTCCTCGCCCGACGAAGCGCCGGTCAGGTGCTGGGTAAACTCAGGCACCGTGTTCTTGCCGCCGATCTCGATCAGCACGTCGTCCATGTGCACGGGATTCGCTTTGGCATCGGCGACATCTTTGCCGTCTTTGGGTTTCCCGTCCATCGAGGCCTGGGCGAAGTCGCCCTCGGCGAGCGCGCGTCCCTCCACGGTAGTGTAGGTCGCATGCTGCTCGCGGACGCTGGCGAGCGCCTGCTCGACTTCCTCGTCGGTGATGGCGATCTCCGGCTTGTCGGCGCGCAGATCTTTGTAGCCTTCGACCTGAATCTTCGGTAGGACTTCAAACGTAGCCTTGAAGGTGAGCGGCTCGCCGTCGTGCATGTGCAGGTCGGTAACGCGCGGCTGCGAAACTGGAATCAGGCCCTGTTTCTCAGCTTCCCGGCGAAAGTATTTCGGGATCAAAGCCTCGGCCACATCGTTCTTCAGGCCATCGCCGAAGCGCTGCTTGATGATGGAAGCCGGCACGTGTCCCGCCCGAAACCCCGGCAGCCGCGCACTTTTCTGATAGCGCTGAATCTGGAACTCGGTCTCGCGGGCAACCTCCGCGGCCGGAATCTCGACTGAGATTTCCCGCTTGATGTCTTTCTTGTTTGTTTCCGTATTTGTTGCGTCGGTAGTTTCTGTGGGGCTCACGTTTGCCTTTCACTTGCCGTGAGATTCCGAGGGATCCGTCTCCCGACGAAAGCAGCCCGAATTCATACGGCGTTAACTTGAGTGTAAAGACGGGAGGGGAGAAGCGTCAAACGGGGAAGGGCGCGGGGACGCTTCAAGCCCCAAGCCTGCCCCAGCGGCCCTGTCATCCTGAGCGAAGCATGACGCCCGCGAAGTGGACGTCATGCGCAGTCGAAGGATCCCCAGCGGTTACAACCAACCATCGGCGTGGCAACGCATTTCCTCCACCGGCGGGTAGCCCGTGTCTGGGACGAGTGGAAATCTGGGGTGCCCATTTCCCGCTTCCTTTGCGAGATGTGGGGCTTTTCAGCCGACACCACCAAGCACGCCTGGTGAGTCGGACAACTCTTACTCAGCGGGATTGATAAATCAAGATTTGCCTTGATTTACTGCTCTAATCCGCTAAAATGGAGATCGAGGGCGCTCGCCATGCCAACCACGACCAAGAAATTCACCCCGGAAATCGACGCCAAACTCTACAAAGAGTTCGTTGCTACCGCCAAACGCAACGGCCAGTCGCAGAGGCATGTCCTGGAGGAGGCGCTGAAGTTCTACTTGAAAAACGTCGTCCCGTCGCAGCACCTGGTCCGCCCCGAGGTGATGAATGATTTCGAGCAGTCGGTGGCTCGCAATCGCGACCTGCTTGATCGCCTCGCCAAGTAGTTTGTCATCCTGAGAGAGCGCGTTCTTTGCGCGAACGAAGGATCCGGGCGAGCCGTGCGATGTGGCGCGGTCTTTGCGCCACAATAATCGCGCGTCCGGCTCGCTTCCTTATTAGCTTGCAGGACCACGGAAATGTCGGATTACCTGACGGTCGCCGAAATCTACCAGATGCAGCACCGCCTCATCGACATTTTCGGTGGCTTGCACGGTGTTCGCGACAAGGGCGCGGTTGAGGCCGCCGTCTTCCGTCCACAAACCGGCTACTACAACTCACTCGAAGAAGAGGCTGCGGCGCTGATGGAATCCCTCGGCAACAATCACGGCTTCCTCGATGGTAACAAGCGTATCGCGTTCGCCGCTGCCGATGTCTTCCTCCGCCGCAACGGCTTCTACATCAAAGTCGAAGCGACCGCTGGCTATGACTTCATAAACGGATCGATGGAGCGTCACGAATTCCGGTTTGCCCAAATCCTCGCATGGATCCGCCGGCACTGCAAAGCCTTGAAGTAATTCCAGCCCTCAGTGCGACCCAACTCAGAACGTCGCCCACACTCAACTATTTCCACAACATCCGTGTGACATCTGACCTTGTGCCGCTCAACGAATCGCGCGATCATCGTCGAGGCCGTGACGGTCGGGTCAACCCGCATCGACGCGCCCCTAAGTCCTTTGCTTCACGGATTTTAGTATCTAAGTTATTTGACATCCGTATTTTGCGGAGAATTTCTTGCTAACCCGGTGATTCCACTGGACCCAGGGGAGGGGGGTGTCGAGAACAAGCTCCGGCACCCACGCGACCAACACGAATCCGAACCAGCTTCCTGAAATTTATTTCGAAGAGGAATTCACAGCGTCCAATCCGCCTGCGCTGGCAGGGGATGGCCCCCGGCAAGCCGCGGAGACCCAAAAGAAAAACTGACCGGAAGCCTGCGTGGCTCCGGTCAGCTCACAAATCCGATTACAAGTCAGCCTCTAACTACTGCTTGTTATCTTCTCTGGCTTCGGCAACGTGGGACTGATGTCCAGCTTCAGAGACGGCCCTCACAAACGCCTGTCCGCTTGCAGGAGTTGGTGCCCTGCCCGAGAGAATGTTGCGGAACGTCATGTGATGACCGTAAATGGCGCGAGTCGAGTCGTTGTCCTGCTCGATTACCGCACCTTCCAACGTCAGGCCGGCGAATACGCCTTTCGAGCGTGAATAAGTCAGCACTTCGGTATTCAGCAAAATGTCAGTTCCGGCGGAAGTGTGACGGCCTACGGGACCCGCCGCTACCGATCCTTCACCCGTGAGTTCGAACTTGGTGGAAAGAAGATGCTGCAGGCCGCGATCGTTCATGACCAGCATGACCAGGTCCACGCCTTCAACGCCGATCTGCAATCCCCAGCTGCCGCCGCCGACCGAAACGAATGCGGGAGCGCTCCAGCCTTCCGCGGTGCGGCAGGTCGCCACGCCACGCCCGTGCTTGCCACCAAAAATGAAGCCACCTTTGAGCAAGTTGGGCACGACGACGATGCACTTGGCGCCGTTCAACACTTCTTCCGGAATGCCTTTGTCGGGGGTTGACATGATGGACTGCAGAACCTCGACTGACTTTTGCATGCGGTCGACGGTGTCTTCCCGGTCCGAGCCGGCGAATGCGTAGGTTCCAACCATTCCGAGCGCACTCATCAGCAACAGTGAAATTGTCTTTTTCATGAATTATTCCTTTCGGGATCGTGGAACTGTGGAACTAAGGAGAGAAAGCTTCAGATGGCTGACTTAGTTCAGAGGACCTGAAAGAGAGAGAAGAAGTGCTCGTCTCTGCCAGCCATGATCGCTTAACCCGGAAATAATAGCTGGTCTGAATTGCTCACATCATTAATTTCCGGAATGAGCAATGCGGCTCAGTTTCACAAACTCAAACCGGGCAGAATGTTTTCGACCCTGTACAAAGGAGACGAATATGCTTTGGACGATTTTTGTGGTGCTTCTGATTTTGTGGCTCTTGGGTTTCAGCCTGCACATAGCCGGCGGACTGATCCACATACTGCTTGTGGTGGCCCTGGTGGTTCTGGTGATCAACCTGGTAAGCGGACGGCGAGGCGTGGCTTAGAGGATCAGCGTTCACGCTGATCAATTGTGATCACTCTGCGAGGCTTTCGCAGAGATTTAATTTCCTGTGTGAGCTATGTTGCTCAGACGCGCACGTTAGCTCCTGTCATTCTTAATTCTCCTGGGTGTGTAGCTGGAGCCGCGAATGCTGATTCCGCGGTTCTGAATCCAGGTCGCTGCGGGCCCGATCACAAGCGAGTCACCCCGAGCGACCACATCCAGCCAATCGGCATTCTTCATCCGCGTGTCCGCTTCAAACCTGCGGCGGGCGCGATTTGACCCTAAGCTTTCGCACCTCGACACCAAGGCAACACCTCCAGCGGATGAGAGGGTTAGCCCGCAAAAGAAGAAAGGTAAAGATCATGCCTTTGATTCAACTCGTGGAAATTCTCATCGTGGTGGGTGTGCTTCTGTGGCTGGTGAATCGCTTCATCCCCATGCAGTCATCCATCAAATCAATCTTGAACGGAGTGGTGGTCATAGCCGTGGTTCTGTGGCTGCTGAATATTTTTGGACTGTTCCACTCGCTTTCCGGCATCCGCCTTGGAAAAGGATGAGAAGCTGCGTGACCGACTGGTAGGACACGCCATGAAACTCAAACTCTCGATAAAGCAAAACACGGCAGATACCTGCCACAAGGAGATCGTGTGAAGACAACGTTATGGTTCGCCGCCGCAATCGCGCTGAGTCTGCCTGCTGCAGCTCAGATTAATTCCCAACCCACGAGTGAAGTCGAGCATCTGAGTCCGACGCCGACGTTCCGTGTAACTGTCATCAGCCGCAGCGTGCAAGCGGTTGACTATGAGCACCGCAGCGGTAGCTCGAAGCTGGATTTTGCCGGCACCAGTCTGATGCCGTCGGCGAACGGCGAAGCGCGCGTGAACAGCAAGCGGGGATCGATCTCGATCGATGCATATTTCGGGAACCTGCAGCGGCCTACTACTTTCGGTAACGAATATCTGACCTATGTCCTCTGGGCGATTTCGCCCGAAGGCCGGGCCGTGAACCTGGGCGAAGTCTTGCTAGGCAACGACGATCGCAGCAAGTTGCACGTGACCACCGACCTTCAGGCCTTCGCGCTGATTGTTACCGCGGAGCCTTACTATGCAGTGCGACAGCCCAGCAATGCAGTCGTGCTTGAGAATGTTATTCGCGAAGACACCAAGGGAACCAGCGAAGCCGTCAATGCAAAGTACGAACTCATGGAGCGCGGCGGCTACATTCCCACCGGCTACAAGTTCGATCCCGTGGTTCTGAATGCCAACTTGCCCTTGGAGTTCTTCGAGGCGAGGAATGCGGTGCGCATTGCTCAATCTGAGGGAGCCGAGCAGTACGCTCCAGACAGCTACCAGCACGCCGTTCAGTTAATGAACACGGCAGATACCGACGCCACCGACAAACATATCGACAAGAAGCCGTTGATCGCGGTTTCCCGCGAAGCGGTGCAGACGGCAGAAGATGCGCGCGCCATCGCAGTTAAGAAGGAAGACGAGGTGCGGCTGGCAAATGAACGCCAGGATTCAGCCGACGCGCAGGCCCAATCACAGGCGCAAGCGGATGACGCGATCCGACAGGAACGGCAAGCCCAGGCCGCCACGGCGCTAGCCCAGGCGGATGCGGCAACCGACCAAGCCGCTGCGGCTCAGGCTGAATCTGACGCAGCAGGAGCCCGGACGGACGCGGCAGATGCGCAGGCTGCGACGGCGAAGGCTCAATCCGATATGGCGGATAACCAGGCTGCATCGGCAACGGCATTGTCCGCTGCCCAGGCGGATGCAGAACAATCGCGCCTGGCGGCACAGCAGGCCCAGGCGAACGCGCAACAGGCAGACACGGACAAAGCGGCGATGCGTGCGAAGTTGACTGAGCAGTTGAATTCGATTCTTCAGACTCGCGATAGCGCGCGCGGGCTCATCGTCAGCATGTCCGATGTTCTGTTTGATACTGGCAAATTCTCGTTGAAGCCGGGAGCTCGCGAGAAGCTGGCAAAAGTCGCCGGCATTCTGCTCGCTTATCCAGGACTCAACGTTGAAGTCGGCGGATATACCGACAATGTCGGCGGCGATGCTATGAACCAAACCTTGTCCGAGAACCGCGCTGACTCGGTGCGCGACTATCTGGTGCAGGAAGGCGTAGCCGCAAATTCAGTCAGTGCCAAAGGCTTCGGCAACACTTTGCCCGTAGCCTCGAACGATAACTCCGCGGGACGGCAACAAAACCGAAGAGTGGAACTTCTCGTGTCCGGCGACGCCATTGGCAACCCGGTCAATGCGACTACAGGAAGCTTGCAGTAGGAAATCTACCAAACAATCGAATCGACAAATGGAGGCAACACCAATGAAATTAGCAGCAGCAATCGGCACAGCAATCTTGTCCTTTACCCTAGGCGCATCGAGTTTGGCATACGCCCAGGAGCAACACGAACAGCAGGAGGAACAGAAAGACAAACCTTCCGAGAAAAAAGCGGAACCGGAAAAACCTGCAAAGCAAGAGGAGAAAAACGCGCAGGAAGAAAAGAACACCAAGCCCGAAGAGAAGAACGCAAAGCCAGAGCAGCAACGCGCTCCGGAAGCTAAGCCAGAAAAACAGGAACAGCGCGCCAGCGCCGGCCGCATTCCCGCCGACCGGTACAAGGCCAACTTCGGACAGGGTCACACGTTTCGCGTGAACCAGAGCGATTACAGAAATCACCGCTTCCAATACGGCGGCTATTCGTTCGGATTTGTTGGTGAGTGGCCAAGCAACTGGCTCTACACGCAAAACGTTTATGTCATCGACATTGACGGCGTGTATTACCTGTGCAATCCGATGTATCCCGGCGTCAACATCGAACTGAACGTCGTACTTTAGATGTCATTGGGTTGGGGCCTGGGACGCAACCAGCTTGATGACTCTCGGCGCGAGTCCAAGGTTTGGGCTCGCGCCCTTTTATTTCCGGCACGAGTAAGGTCATCGCAGAACAATCGATCCATCATCCTTGGATCGCGACATCTGCGAAAAGTGAGTCGTATTGCTCAGACTCGGCAGCATGGTCGTGACATTCTTTCATCTGACCCATCGCCCTCAATCCACGCAGCCCGCAGCAGTAAAGTTTAACCGGGCAATCGAAGGATGATTTGGCAAGGTGTTCAAAATGCGTACCTCCCGCTTTCTGTTGTTAGCAGTTCTGATGATGGCCGTACCGGCCAGTTTGTTCGCGCAGTTCGGCGTTTCGATCATGATCGCTCCGCCCGCTCTGCCTGTATACACTCAACCCATGATTCCCGCAGCTGGCTATATGTGGACCCCCGGCTACTGGGCCAATGGCGATGAAGGCTACTTCTGGGTGCCGGGCACCTGGGTCGAGCCGCCTGAAGCCGGTTTGCTCTGGACCCCTGGCTATTGGGGTTGGGGCGGCAATGCCTTTGCCTGGAATGAAGGCTACTGGGGCCAAACCGTCGGCTTCTACGGTGGCGTCAACTACGGCTTCGGCTACGGTGGTGTCGGCTATGGGGGCGGATATTGGAACAACGGAGGCTTCTACTACAACCGCTCAGTCAACAACATAAGCGGCGTCACGAATATCACCAATGTTTACAGCAAGACCGTCATCAACGAAAGCTCGGTTAACCATGTCAGCTATAACGGTGGCAGGGGTGGAATTACTGCACGCCCGACCGCAGCGGAAGAAACGGCCTCGCACCAACAACACACGCCGGCAACCGCGATGCAAACCAAACATGTGCGCGCTGCCAGCACCAATCGCGCGCTACTGGCATCCGTGAACCACGGAAGGCCGGCAATCGCCGCCACCGCCAAACCAGGCGAGTTTAGCGGCAAGAGTGTGGTAGCGGCTAAAGCGGCAGGAGCACCATACAAAGCTCCTGCCACCGAGAAGAAGGCAGCCGGAAATAAGGCCACCGGGAATGCAGTTTCCGAGAACAAGGCTGCTGAGAACAAAGCGGTGACAACTCGCGCGAACGACAACAAAGCTGCGGAGAACAAGGCTGCTGAAAACAAAGCCACGGAAAACAAAGCCGCTGAGAACAAGGCAGCAGAAAACAGGGCCACAGAAAACAAGGCTGCCGAGAATAGAGCTGCAGAAAACAAAGCCGCAGAAAACAAGGCTGCCGAGAATAAAGCTGCAACCCGCACCAGCGAGAATAAGGCCGCCGAGACCAGGACTGCGGAGAATAAAACCGCAGAGACCAAGGCCGCGACAACCCGTGCAAACGAGAACAAGGCGGCCGAAAACAAGGCAGCTGCAACACGCGCGACTGAGAACAAGGCAGCCGCGAACAAGGCATCGAGACCTAAAGAGGCTCGACCGACCGCTGAGGCCAGCAAGCCCACTGCAGCTCGTGAGAAGCCTGCTTCTCATCCGGCCACCACAGCTCACGCGCGGCCCGCGCCGCGGCAACCGGCAGCATCCCGGACTGAAGCTGCGCCGCGGGCGCAGCCTGCTCCCCATGCGGTCACAACAGCTCATGCGCAGCCGGCTCCACGTCCAGCAAAAGAAGAGGCCAAACCGGAAGGAAAGCCTCGTCAGTAGAGAATTGACTGACGGCTGCGTATAGCCGTTCGGCACGGTGCGAGTCCGCTGCTTTAGGCTCGCATCGTTTCTTCTCTCGCGGTACCGAGCGACTCTCATCCGCAAAACTGAGGTAAGCGGCACGCAACCGAAGGCGAACTGCGTTACAAATAAAAGGAGAAAAACATGCTTGGAACGATATTGATCGTAATCCTGATCTTAGCGCTGGTTGGTGCACTGCCCCGCTGGTCGCACAGCCGGGAATGGGGCTACGCGCCCACCGGAGGCTTGGGGCTGGTTCTTTTTATCGTGGTGATTCTGTTAGTTCTCGGACGGATTTGAGCCTTGCGTCACGCCCCGCGAATTGGTTGCTGCGGGGCGTTGATGAGAAATGTCGCTCTAAACGCAGGCTGAAAAGCCTCTTAATGATCATGCGATAGTAAATGCATGAACAATGACAATCCTCGCTGGCTAACCATCCTCAATCGTGAAGTCATCGCCTGCACGCGTTGCCCGAGGCTTGTCTCTTACCGTGAGCAGGTAGCCCGCGAGAAGCGCCGGGCTTATCGCGACCATGAGTACTGGGGCAAGCCAGTGCCGGGCTTCGGCGATACTGAGGCGCGGGTGCTGATCATGGGCCTGGCTCCTGGCGCCCACGGCTCGAACCGCACTGGACGGCCTTTCACCGGCGACGCCTCTGGCAAGTTCATGTTCCCGGTGCTCTATGAAACTGGATTTGCCAGCCAGCCAAACGCGACCGACCGCAACGATGGGCTCAGGTTGAAGGACCTGTACATCACGGCCGCAGTCCGTTGCGCGCCACCTGCCAACAAGCCCACGCCGCAGGAACTTGCGAGCTGCTCGCATTTTCTCGATCGCGAGATGGCAGGATTAGAGAAGGTAAAGGTGGTGGTCGCGCTGGGCAAGATCGGCTTGGATGCTTATCTTAACTACCTGAAACGTCGAGGCCTGCTCGTGAGCAAACAGCCTTATCCCTTCAAACATGGCGCCAGTTACCGGTTACCAGACGGCAAGGTGTTACTGGCGTCTTACCATCCTTCGAACCAGAATACGCAGACGGGCAAGCTCACGCGAGAGATGTTTGTGAAGATATTTAAGCAGGCGGCAAGACTTGCCGATGAATAAGTTGAGGCGCCGCCGGGCGGATCGTTGCACCTTCCCCATCGAATGGGGTCACAATGGAGAAGCGGGGGTCACGGTCCGGGGCGGCGCCGATCGCCTCTGGCTCAGCGCGTTGCGCGCATCCACACGAAATTAGAAGCCCACCATGACCGGTTCGGGTTCCAGGCGGACGCCCCAGATCTCTTCCACGCGGTGCTGGATCTGGTCTTTCAGCGCCAAGACATCCGCGGCTGTGGCTCCGCCGCGATTGACGATGGCGAGAGCGTGTTTGCTGGAGATGCCGACGCGGCCTGAGCCGAATCCCTTGGCGAAGCCGGAGCGCTCGACCAGCCAGGCGGCGGAAACTTTCTTGCGAGTTTCGAGTGCGGGATAGTTGGGCACGGTAAATCCTCGCCCGGCGGCTCGCTGCTTCAGATCCTCATGCTGTTCTGCGGAAAGGACCGGGTTCTTGAAGAAAGATCCGGCGCTCTGGCTGTCCGCGTCTCCGGGAGTGATGAGCATGCCCTTGCGAGCGCGGATGTGGCGCACGGCCTCGCGGGTTTCCGCTAGATTCGGCTGAGTTTCGCGGCCTTCGAAGTGGCGCTTGAGGTCGGCATAGGTGATGCGAGGGCTGCCTCCGGGTGTGAGCGCGTAAGTGACGCGGAGAACGATGAAGCGTCCGCGTTCGGTGGTGTTGAAGATGCTGGCGCGATAGCTGAACTCGCAAGCTTCGGGGCAAAGTTCGCGCACCTGATTATCTTTCAAGTCGAGCACTTGCACTGCAGCGATGGTCTCGGCGACTTCCTGGCCATAGGCTCCGACGTTCTGCACGGGCGTGCCACCGACGCTGCCGGGGATTCCGCTGAGGCATTCGACTCCGGCGCAGTGGGCGATCACGGCGTGGGAAACAAATCTGTCCCAGGATTCGCCGGCGCCGGCGTCGAAGAGAATTCTGCCTTCTTCATCGTGGCTGCTACGCTGGTCGATGCCTTGAATGGAAACTTTCAACGCCAGGCCCGGCCAACCGGCGTCGGCGATCAGCAAATTGCTGCCGCCGCCTAGAACGAACAGGGGTAGGTCGCGAGAGCGCGCGAAAGTGACTGCCTCCTGCACTTCCCCGATGGTTCTGGCTTCGACAAAATATTTCGACGGGCCTCCGATTTTGATGGTGGTGAGTGGCGAGAGCGGGATGTTTTCGAGCAGGCGCACGAATGAGGAATTGCTGCGGCTACGCCGCTGAAACTTTGCTGACCGCCGCGATCACATCTTCCACATCCTGCTCGGTCATACTGTGAAACATTGGCAGGCTGATCAGTTGCTCGTAGGCGGTTTCGGCGACCGGGTATTCCCCGCCGCGGTAGCCAAACCGATCGCGATAGTAGGGATGCAGATGCACGGGAATGTAATGCACGTTGACGCCGATGTTCTCCGCGCGCAGCGCGCGGAACACTTGGGCCCGGTCTCTTTTCAGTTGGGGAGCGCTGACGCGGACCGGATACAGATGCCAAGCCGGGTTCACATCGGGCCGCACGCTGGGGGCGACCACGCCTCGCAGGTTTCTAAACGCGGCCGTGTAGCGGGCCGCAATCTCGCGGCGGCGGGCGAGGTTCTCCTCGAGCTTTTTCAACTGCGAAATGCCGAGCGCACAAGCTACGTCGGTTAATCGGTAATTGAAACCCAACAGAACCATTTCGTAGTGCCACTGCCCGGAGGCGTGGCGCTGGCGGGCATCGCTCGAAATGCCGTGGTTGCGAAAGCGGCGCAGGTTTTCCGCGAGATCTGCGCGGTCGGTGGTGACCATGCCGCCTTCTCCAGTTGCCACATGCTTCACCGGGTGAAAGCTGAACACCGACATGTGCGCAATGCTGCCGGTGCGTCGCCCTTTGTATTCCGCGCCCAGCGCATGGCAGGCATCTTCGATCACCGTGAGCCCGTGACGCTCGGCCAAGGCGAGAATGGGATCGAGATCTGCCGGGTGCCCGGCGTAATCGACCGGCAAGACGGCGCGGGTGTGGGGCGTGATGCGCTCAGCCAGACGATCGGGATCGAGATTCAGAGTATCGGGAGAAACATCGGCGAACACCGGGCGCGCGCCCTGGTAGAGCACACAATTCGCCGTGGCCGCGAAGGTCAGCGGCGAAGTGATCGCCTCATCGCTGGGCTTTAGGCCCGCGGCGAATGCCGCTCCATGCAAAGCCGCAGTGCCAGAACTAAAGGCAATTGCATACTTCGCGCCCACCCGCGCGGCCAGCGCTTCTTCGAATTCCGCGACCTTGGGTCCGGTGGTCAGCCAATCGGAGCGCAGGACATCCACAACGGCCTGGATGTCGTCTTCAGAAATCGACTGTCGGCCATACGGGAGCATCGTTTTGCGCACGGGAGTTCCGCCGTCGATGGCGAGCACTTCCTGGCTTGTGGGCGATGCGCACATAGTATTAACTCTTTCCAGCTCGAAGATTTCCTTAGGCAGGGACGGGTACTTTTGCCTGCGAGATCAGTTCCTGGAGCTGATCGTTCGTCAGCCAACTCGAGTTAGCGTCGCTGGTGTACCGGAAACCTTCCGGCAGGGCGCGGCCACTGACCCAATTCTCGCCGCTCCACCACGGGTGCGAGGGCCGGATCACGTACATGCCTTCGACCTCGACGGTGTTTCGAGCCTCATCTTCGGAGACGAGAACTTCGTGCAACTTCTCTCCCGGCCGGATGCCGATGACTTCGACCTCGCAACCGGGCGCGATGGCTTCGGCCAGGTCAGCCATTCGCATGCTGGGAATCTTCGGGACAAAGATCTCGCCGCCGTGCATCTCTTCGATACATCGAATGACAAACTTCACGCCACGATCGAGCGTGATCCAGAAGCGGGTCATCCGCGGATCGGTGACGGTGATCTTGCCGGTCTTGCGTTGCTCGAGAAACACCGGAATGACGCTGCCCCGGCTGCCAACGACATTGCCGTAGCGGGCACAGGCAAAGCGAGCGTCTTTGGAACCGGCGTAGGCGTTGGCCTGCACAAACATTTTCTCGGCGCAGAGCTTGGTCGCGCCGTACAGATTGATGGGATTCACCGCCTTGTCGGTGCTCAACGCGAGCACTCGGCGCACGCCCTGGTTAATGGCCGCATCGATCACGTTGCGGCCGCCTATGATGTTGGTCTGGATTGCCTCGAACGGGTTGTACTCGCAGGCGGGAACCTGCTTGAGCGCCGCTGCGTGCACCACCACCGTTACGCCGGCGAAAGCGCGCTCCAGGCGCCCCGCGTCGCGCACGTCGCCAATAAAATACCGCAGGCTCGGATGATCTATTCCCGAAGCCCGCATGTCGTGCTGCTTAAGTTCGTCCCGGCTGAAGATGACCAACCGCTTAGGGTGATACTCCTTCAGCATGGTCTCGACAAACTTCTTGCCGAAAGACCCGGTTCCGCCGGTGACGAGAACGACCTGTTCCGACCAATTCATCCCATCTGCCTCACGTCAAACGAAGCTACCCGCGCCGCAGACCATCGTACAGCCTTGGCCTGCATCTGGGGAAGCGCGGCTCTGGGAGGATTTCTAGACGGGACTCTTTGGACAGGGTTAAGTATTTACGGAGTCAGCATCAAGCGGTTCGAGTGTGAGTTTCTCGGCGCTGAACTTTCTCCACAGGGCAACAGATAAGGATTCGTATTCTTCATCCGACATCCTATCGGCAATCGAGTCGTTGTCCGCGATCATGCGGAGTTCTTCGTAGCTCATTCTTGAATAATCGATTGCATCTATTCTTTTGTGTTGGCGCCCTTCGGCGAGGGTCTTCGACCGGACGGGGAAATGCCACTCCTCGATTGGGTATGCAACTCGGACCTCGTCAGGAAGCAAGCTCTTTCCCAAGTGGATTGCTCCAACTTCAACTTTTATTTCCTAAGTAAAGATGTTCCGCTCGGACTTCGGGCAGGTCAAGGAAAATGGGGCGTTCAATGATGACTAGAATGGCTCCCCCACATGGCGCGGAGGACGAACTTCACATCCCTAATCTGGAGCGCGCGCTTCGGATTGCGGCATCAAGTTTCGGGAAGCGTTTGACTTCGGTGGCGATGCGATACCTTGCCATCCCGCGCCAGTGACGCAGCGGAGACGTGGTCAGCGTGGCGTAAAGAGTTTGGCGGGTGCCGTTGGCAAACCATTCTTTATAGGCCTCCGCTCCTAACCCCATGTCGACCACGCTGAACGCGTTGCTCTCGCAGGCTGCGATCAGAATCTTGGCCATCAGGCAGTAGCCGGGAGAATTGTCTTGGTCGCGCGTGTCGAAGGTTGTCTGGTACAAGGACCAGCCTCCTTGAAACTGAAAACCATAACTCCAAGCAACCCGACGCTCGCCGATCTTCAGTGTGGTCACAGTCACGATCCCGGTGTCGGCGAATCTTCGGGCAAGATCCTCCATAAAGAACCGGCGCTCGGGTGCGGAGAGGAAGCTGGTGCCGTTTTTAGCTCGAAAGCGCGCCACCTGGATGTTGAGGAAATCCGGCAAGACCACCTGAATCTGGTCCCACGACTTTAGATAAACGCAGCTCACCGGCCCCTCGCGCTCCATCGCCTTCAGGCAACGGCGCAGCTGTCTCTTGCGCGTGATGGTGGTCTTCAACTCCTGGCGTTGCTCTCCCGAACCCAGTTGGACCTGGGGGCACAAGGATGATGGTCGAATGTACAAATGAAAACCATACTTCTTTGCAGCAGCTCGAACGGCGGCGGGAGTCGCCGAGTCTGCCGGTAAACTGGCGAGCACAAGATTGCGGACTCCCAACCGGCGAAGCTCCGCGAAAACCTTGTCGACGAACTCCGCTCGACGCTCGGGATGGCTCAGGAACTCACAGTAGTCCGCCGTAGTAGCGTTGAGAAAGCTTACAGTTTGTTCGCCGGGGTCCGCGCTCAGACATGCCACTCCCACTAAATCATCGCCTTCGTAGCCAAGAAAAAGCAAAGGCTTCAGTGAGGCTTCATAGGCAGACTGAACAGCGAGCGCCCATTCGCAGGTGTAGAAGACTTTGGGCAACTCCATCTGCAGGACTAAATCATTCCAGCGCTGCTGCAGAGTAGAATCTTCCGGAATTTTCCTGAGCAGAACGATTCGCAAACTTACTTTCCCCCCGTGGCTTGCACTCCGGAAGAGACATGGTACCAATCCGTTACATAAGGACGGGAGTAGTTATCCCCGCGTGATTCTAACTCACCGCACGCTGGAGACGAGCATGAAGCCCACTCAAGTGAGCCGCGAACTCAGGAAGCGTCGTGTTCGCGGTCACATGGACTCTAGGAATCGCGAAGGGATTCGCAGGCGCTGCACGCCAGCGCTCGACGTTGAGGAATGCGCAGGTGAACCCGGCTTCTCGCGCCAGGGCCACTTCGCGTTCTCCCAGGGCGGAAGAGTTGCCAAAAGGATAAGCAAATGCCCAGATCTGCCGCTCCAGAACCCGTTCTAAGTCATTCTTGTTTTCCTGAATCTCGTGACGGGCTTCCTCTTCGCCGCATAGCGACAGGACGGGATGCGATAGCGTATGTGCTCCGATGGTCATTCCAGCCTCAGCCAGCTTCCTCAGTTCTGCAATATTCATGAGGCGCCATCGTTTCTCGGAACGGAGCGCCGCAGGAAGCTCCTGCGTTCCGCCGCAGTGACTGCGCATGAGGTCCATCCAATCTGCGCGTGCTCTGGCGTCCAATCGCGAGGCTCTTCTCACCGTATTCCACCACTGGGCTTGAAAATCTCCCGAAGGTTCGGTGGCTTCTTCGTCAGGAAGCTGTAACCCTAGTCCGTCTAGCGGCCTTACGCGCATTAGGTGGTAAAGCTCCTCGTACCAGAGCATGCCTGGCCGGTCGCTGCACGAAGCCCCGGTCACGAAAAAAATGCAGGGGACACCTTCGCCATGCAGCACGGGAAGCATGTCGGTCAGCGTGTTCAGCAGACCGTCGTCGCAGGTGACCAGAACGGCGCGGGGAGGAAGTTGCTTGCCTTGCTCAATCCAGGCCCGAAAGTCTTCCGGACGCACGACATTGTAGTGAGCTTTGAGGAATTGGAGTTGCCGTCGGAGGATTTCCGGTCGCACCAGATTTCCATCGAGAAAAATTTCCGCAACAGAATGATCGGAGGGGACAACGCCGTGGTAATTCACGACCGCATAGCCGCCGGGCGGCATCATGTAATCGAGCCATCCGATTCGATGCAAAGCCGGATATACCGCGCGCTTCAAGAGTGGACTAACCAGCCGCATGCTCGACAAACCGCATAGCATTATAGCAACCACCCGGTTGCCGCCTTGCTTCATCGCTGCAGACGCTTGCACCGAAAGCACTGTCTTTCAGATAGGTGAATAGTTTCTCGCCCGGCAATGCTAGAATTATCGGCGAAACCGATACATGCGATGAGAAAGTTCCAGTCGATGAACCAGCCACCGGCGGGCGGGCTTTTTCGAGGTGATGAGTGTGTGCCCGACTGGCAACTCCAGGCCAGAAAAGGCTTTGAGAACTTGATGAGGAGAATTCATGGATTCCGGACCGCTGGTGCAGGCCAATAGCTCGATCGTTCGCGAGATGCAGCCCGCGGATATCGGAAGAATGAGCGGCCCGCGCATTTACCCCGAACTTGCTTCTCAGGAATCCGCCATCCGAGACTATCTTCGGGTTTTGCTGAAACGGAAGTGGACGGTCCTCGCTTGTCTGTTCACCGTTTTTTCCGTAGTCGCCATCGCCAGCCTCAAGATGACGCCGGTGTATGAGGCGAGTGGCAGCATTGCCATCAACAAGCCCGATTCCAGCCTGGGCAACTTCAATAATTCCACAACCTTCAACATCGACTACTACGATCCAACCGACCTCGAAACCGAAGTAAAGATTCTGCAGAGCGATCTTCTGGCCCTCCAGGTAATAAAGGATCTGGGTCTCGACCGTCGGCCCGAGTTCGGCGGAAAGGTTGCACCTTCGTCCTCAGCGCTCGATCTTGCCCCCGATCCGTTGCAGACCGACCCCAGCCGGACTTCTGCTCTCTTGGGTAATTTCCGGGGCAATCTGAAGGTTACCCTCGCCCCTAACACCAAAATCATCGAGGTGCACTACACCAGTCCCGACAAGCAATTAGCCGCCAACGTCGTGAATAAGCTGATGGAGGACTATACCGAGAACAACTTCAAGTCCCGCTTCGAGTCCACCATGCAGGCCGAGGATTGGCTTAAGAATCAGCTCGTGGACTTGCAGATGAAGGTAGAAAGCTCCCAGCAAAAATTGGTGCAATACCAGAAAGAGCATGAGATTCTGGGCATCGACGAGAAGCAGAACATCACCACTGCAAAACTTGATGAATTGAATAAATCGCTCACCGCTGCGGAATCCGAGCGCATGGACAAGGAATCGGTGTACCGCCTGGTTCAATCCGGTGACGCTGATACCGTCGCGTCCGCAGTCACGGCCCTGGACGCGGCTGGAGCCGGAACCCAGTCGGCTTCAAGCCTGCTGGAGAGTCTCCGTTCCAAGGAAGCAGACCTGAAAATCCAGGCAGCCCAACTGAATACTCAATTTGGGCCGTCTTACCCAAAACTGGCCCAGCTGAACAGTCAACTTAAGGAAGTCGACGCGCAGATCCTGTTGGAAACGAAGAAGGTCGCGGCCAAAGTTCGCGGACAGTATATGGCGGCCGTGCAGCGGGAAAACCTGTTGCACGACGCTCTCGAAAAGCAGAAGCAGGAGGAGAACAAACTCAACGAGAGCGCAATCGACTACAGCATATTGAAGCGCGACCTCGACAGCTACCGCCAGCTCTATGAAGGACTGATGGAGAAAATGAAGGAAGCTGGGGTTTCGGCGGGACTCAAATCCAACAACTTTCGCATTGTCGACGTCGCCCGCGTGCCGACCGGCCCCATCGAGCCAAATATTCCGAGGAATCTCGCTTTTGCTTTCATACTGGGTTTGACCTCGGGCGTGGGGCTCGCCTTCCTGCAGGAGGGATTGGACAATACGGTCCGCACCTCGGAACAGGCACAAATGATTTCCGGACTTCCTCCGCTTGGCATGATTCCACTCCCTGCGAAAACCGCGCGCGAAGGAGCCAACCCGAAACGCCTGGTGATTGCCACGTCCTCCAAGGAAGCGGTGGAGATGGTCGCGCAGGCCAGGCCTCATTCGCAGATGGCGGAATCCTATCGCGCATTGCGGACCTCGCTGCTGCTCACCAACCTGGGAGCGCCTCCCAAGGTAATCATGGTCACCAGCGCTCTGCCCCAGGAAGGAAAGACAACTACCAGCATGAACACCGCACTGGTGTTGGCTCAGAAGGGCGTTCGAGTCCTGCTGATCGATGCCGACCTGCGGCGGCCCAGCATCCATAAGATTCTAGGCTGGGGTCCGCGCAGCGGGCTCAGCAACGTGCTCACCGGAAGCGCCACCTTGAAGCAGACGATTCAGCCGTCCTTCCTGCCTAACCTGTCTATCCTGCCCGCGGGAACACCTCCGCCGAATCCGGCTGAACTGCTGGCGTCCGCCAATATGCGGGATGTATTGGAGGAACTGCGCGGGCAATACGATCACATCGTGGTCGACACCCCTCCGACTTTGTCGGTCACCGATGCCGTTGTGTTGTCGCCACGAGCCGATGCCATCATCCTGGTCATCCGCTCCGGGCAGACGACCAAGCAAGCGTTGCGCCGGTCCCGCGACATCCTCACTCAGGTCAATGCCAAGGTCTCAGGCGTCCTGTTGAACGCAGTCGACCTCAGCTCGCCCGACTATTACTACTACTACGAATACAAGAGCAAATATTCCCGGTACTATCGCGAGGAATCGCACGACGGCGATGAAGAGGATGGCGACGGCGAAGATACTGTCGAGGCGTCGCCCAACAGCGCATAGGAACCGGCATGGTTTCGCGGTTGCGCTCCCGCTTGCACAACATGGAAATGCCTCTCAATTCAGCATGGCGGAAGGGACTTGTCTTTGGTGCGGGCGCGGCACTTTGCCTGATCTATGTGCTGCTGGCGGGCCGGCTTTTCGTCGCCTCGCTGTATGGGGAAATATCAGTCGGAGAAATACCGAGACTTGCGAGTCTGCAGCGGGCGGCCCATCTCGATCCCTCGAACGCAGACTACCGCGATGTTCTCGGAGACTACTACGCACAGGCCGGCGACCTGGCCGCAGCTATCGGACACTACACAGCCGCTGTGAAACTCAACCCGCATTCGGCCCGTTACTGGCTTGATTTGGCCAACGCCTACCTTGTGCTGGGAGACCGATACACTTCGAATCAAACCGAGGCGCTGGAACGCGCGATCGAGGCCGACCCGACCCGGCCCGATGTGGCTTGGGAAGCCGCTAACTTCTACCTTGTAGAAGGCAGCGACGAGAAAGCTTTGCGCGAATTCCGCGTGGTTTTGCAGAATGATCCTTTCAAAGCCGGTGACGCGATTCGACTCTGCTGGCACATCAAGCCCGATGTGGACGAGCTCTTGCGCGACACCGTCCCAGCCCGGCCCGAGGCCGATCTCGCGTTTCTGAGCCTGCTGATGATTCCTAAAAAAGTTGATCTCAGCATGAGCACGGCACCCTTGAATCCCAGCGGCAAAAGGTGGGTGTACACACTGGCAGAAGTAGATCCTCGCGCGGGGTCGAACGCCTGGGCTAATGCCTCGGTTTCACTTTCTGGGTATACCGGTGGCGCAACCGGGAACAACGTCACAGCCACGATCGCGGCCAGCACCCCGACCACAATTGAGATCGAAAACCCTACCGGCACCTCGACTAACACCGGTACGCCCGTGTTGATGATTTCGAGAGTGGTTTCGGATTCATCCTTGGCCGCAACCGGCGGCACGAACCGGGAAACGGAGGCAACCGCCAAAGTGTGGGCCGCTCTGATGGCTTCGCGGCAACCTTTCGAACAACGCAGCGTCTACGGTTATATCCAGTACCTGATTGACCACAGGGATGTGGAACAGGCGCGCTCAGTTTGGGAGCAAGCGGCGCCGCGTTTCGGTTTGTCCGCTTACCTGCCCACCCAAAGGAACCTAATTGTGAACGGCAGTTTTAGTCTGGACGTTTTGAATGGCGGCTTCGATTGGCGGTACGAGAAACTGCCGAGCGTTACTTTGACCCTGGATCCCAGCGATTTTCACAGCGGCACCCGTTCGTTGCTGATCGCATTTGATGGACCCGGGATTAGCGATGCCGGAATCCATCAATTCATCGCGGTGCGACCAAGCACTACCTACGATTTCTCTGCGTACTATAAGAGTGGAGATTTCGAGGGTGCCGGCGGCCCGCATATCATCATCCAAGATGCGGTGTCGAGAGCCGTGTTGTACGACAGTGATGAATTGAAAGAGCGAGGATACTGGAAACTTGTCAGCAGAGAATTCACCACCCCAGACGATTGCCGACTGCTCGATCTGCGCGTCCTGCGCGTGCCGGAAGGGAGTCCGATACGTGGTAAGCTCTGGGTCGACGATTTCCGTCTGGTGGCTAAACGGCAATAGCCCCTCGAATCAGGTCGATTCCATCTCATGAGCGCAAACAGCACTCCCACGAGCCCTCGAAGCCAACGCGCGGAACAAGTCGGCACGGTTCTGCTCTACGGCATCTTCGGTTTGCTCCTGTTTGGGCCGCTCGCGTTCGGCGCCACCGAACCCTGGTCGATCTTCCTGATGGAGGCTGGCTCCGCCGCGCTCTTTTTGCTGTGGATTGGCAAGCAGGTTCTGCAGGACGGAATGAAGATCACGTGGAATCCCATTTTTCTGCCCATGGGAGTATTCGGCCTGCTCATCATTTCACAACTCATCTTCGGGAGCGCGTATTGGCACGACACCGAGTCGCGAGCGCTCCTGTACCTCGCCTACGGCCTGCTGTGCTTCCTCGCCGGGCAGACTCTGCTGCGCGGCTCTCAGGCGCGGCGCCTCGCGGTTCTCTTTTCGGTGTATGGTGCCGCGGTAGCGGGCTTTGCTTTAATCTATGGCATCTCCCCGAATGACAGGTTGTACTGGTGGCGACTGCCTCGCAATGGAGGCTGGATTTACGGTCCCTACGTAAACCACAACCATTACGCCGGTTTAATGGAGATGCTGGTTCCAATCCCTCTGGTGTTGGCGCTGACCCAACTGGCTTCTCCCAGGGCCCGCACAGCGGCTGCCGCGGCTGCCGCCCTGATGGTGGGCACAATCTTCCTTTCAGGATCGCGCGGCGGCATGCTGGCGATTGTCGCGGAGCTTGTCATTTTAGCGGTCTTGCTGGTTAAGCAGAAAAGCAACCTGCGTACGGCTATCCTCGTCGGTGTATTTCTCGCGATTGTGACCGGATTCGTCATCTGGGTCGGCGGTGACGCAGTTGTAAAGCGCTGGGCTTCGGTGAACTCCTCACACTCTGAGATATCCAGTGACGTGCGCTTAAACATCGATCGCGATGCATTTCGGATGTTCCTGAAAAGGCCGGTTCTGGGGTGGGGCCTGGGAACATTTCCCGTGGTGTATCCGCAATTCCGGACCTTCTACACTAATTCCTTCGTTAATGAGGCGCACAACGACTATCTGCAACTGCTGGCAGAGATGGGCCTGTTGGGGTTTGGAACCATGCTCTGGTTTCTGATGACGCTCTATACCCGGGCCGCCAGGAAAATCGGAAACTGGGTCGGGGACTTGAGCGGCGCCACAACTCTGGCCTGTGTGCTCGGCTTAAGCGGCATCCTGGTTCACAGCGCGTTCGATTTCAATCTCCAGATTCCGGCCAACGCCGCGTTGTTCTATGTGCTCTGCACCATCGCGGCTGCGGAGCCCTTTGCGCGCCACGCTCGCAAGCGCCGCGCGGCACGGAGCCAACCTCCAGAAGAAACTCTGGACTCGCAGGAAGCACTGGCCCAGCCCGCCACGAATTTCTGACCTTTCTCTGACTTCCGTCCAAAAGCGTCGAGCCGTCCAGCGTGGCCGGACGGCTCAATCAGTTGCCAACTCGAATGTGGTGCTCCCCTTACTAGAGCCCCTCAATTGGGGCTGGCAGGACTGAGCGGATTGTCACTCTGCAAAAGCACCCAAACAGTTACCCCAACGATTGCCGCTCCTCCGACGCCGACAGCAATGGGAGAGTCCAACAACCCGCCGCCAGCCGCAGGCGCGGCTCCTGCCGCTTCCCTCTTCTTGTTTTTCTTCTTACTGTTATTGCTGGATTGGTCGGTCTGATCGGATTGTTCGTCCAGCGTCTTGTCCTGTCCCTGGGCGAGCAGCGTAACTTTACCGTCGGCGTCGGTGAGGCTAAGGTCTCCCTTGCGGGCCGCGATTCGCACCGTGCCGTCAGTATCCGTAACGTTAAATTCTGTCCACGAGGCACTGGAGACCGGCGCTACCCGCACGTCGCCAGCCGTGGCGGCCAGGCCCTTCGATGTGGAGACGGACACACCTCCGTGCTCCACTTTCAGGGAAGATCCTTCAAATTCCACCAGAGAGTCACCCAGTACCGTGACGCTCGAACCAGGAGCATGGATATTAGCTGCCGAATCAGGACGGGTTTGCACCAGATCACCGGCAAAAATTGCAGAAGACTGCGGCACATGGCCGCCGTTTAACCAGGCGCCATCCGTGTATAGCATAGCCGCACCGGAATCGGCGGCAATCAGCGAACCAGGGAAAATCAGCAGTAGCACGCAACTCACCAACTTGCGGAAAGCAGCCATGCCCATCCCACACTCCGTTATTAACTAATTTGGTGTCTGTTACCGCATCGTACCCTCCAAGGTTCTTGCCAGTCAATGCTTTTTGTGCTTGAGAGCGGACCGATCGGTGGAAAACTTTTCGGCGCTCTGGCGCATCTGGAGCCCTACCGCCAGCTTATCGCCATGTCATCGCCATTGATCGACGGTCTTCCACCAGATGAGTCTCAACCATTCATCCAGCAATGTCTTTGCCCATTGGCGATGGGTCCACCACTTGACACCGAACTGCGCTTCGTCACGTGCAGCGGCTACGGAGCACTCATGTCCGGGGATTTCACGCCGGAAAATGCTCAACGCGCGCCGGGTGTGGAAATCTGAGGTCACAATCAGCACACTCTTACCAGCTTCGCGTGCCAAACACTTCCCGGCATCTTTCGACTCATCTTTGGTCGACAGTCCATCGATCGGACAGATAGTGATCGACGCTGCCTGGGGCAGATCCTGAACGTAGTTTCGTGCCAGCTGAATCTCAGTAAAGTCGTAGATCTTCGCGTTGGTCGGGACATCCAGCAGCACGCGCCGCCCATATCCCTGCCCTAAAAGTTCGAGGGCACGTTGGGGGCGCCGGTCCGTTTCCCCTGCCAGTACCAGGATGACGTCTGAGCGGCGCGGCGCGTCCACCACGAGAAAATCGCCGGCTCTCGCAGCCAGCACTATCAGCAATCCTCCGGACAGTACTAAGGCCAGCAACCAACCGCGACTCCTTCTGCCCTGTATTTTCATAGATTCCCGACTGCGGAAGATGAATCTGATCCCTCATCACTTCGCGAGTGAGGCAGCGATGTTGCCGCGCCACTGCATGCTAGAATCAAAAATGAAAATTACCTCCTGAAAGAGACCACCAACCGCGAAGATGAAGAAACATTCTGCCGCAAATCCGCCAGCCAGTCGGCCGGGATACGATGAGCTCAAAAACAAGATCCAGCAGCGCCAGGCGCGGATTGGCATCATCGGCCTCGGCTACGTTGGACTGCCGCTGGCCCTGCTGTTCAGTGAACAAAAGTTCTCTGTAACCGGTTTCGACATCGATCAGCGCAAGGTCGACACCCTGGCTCGGGGTGAATCCTACATCTACCGCATCGCTCCGGACGAAATCCGCAAAGCCAAGAAGCAGGGCTTTGCGGCCACATCAGAATACGCCCGGATCGCCGAGATGGACGCCATCATCATCTGCGTCCCCACACCTCTCAACCAATATCACGAACCCGATCTCAGTTTCATCACCGATACTACACACGCCATTGCGCCCCATTTGCAGGCCGGGCAATTGGTCGTTCTCGAGAGTACAACTTATCCCGGCACCACCGAAGAAGTGATGCTGCCGATTCTGGAGAAAGAAAACAAAAACGGGCTGAAGGCCGCCCGCGGAGCTTCGGGCGCACCGAAAGCAGACAAACAATTCTTCGCGGCTTTTTCTCCCGAACGCGAAGATCCAGGCAACACCACGGTCGCTCGCCGCGACATTCCCAAAGTTGTTGGCGGATTGAATGCGCAGGCCTCGGAGTTGGCTGGCGCTCTCTACGGCTCCATCTTCCATCGCACTGTTCCCGTATCCTCACCCGCCGCGGCCGAGATGACCAAGCTGCTCGAAAATATTTACCGCTGCGTCAACATCGCGCTGGTCAACGAGCTTAAGATGCTCTGCCTGCGCATGAATCTGGATATTTGGGAAGTCATCGCAGCCGCCTCCACCAAGCCTTTCGGCTTTCATCCCTTCTACCCCGGACCCGGCCTGGGTGGTCACTGCATTCCTGTCGATCCTTTCTATTTGTCGTGGAAGGCCAAGGAGTATGACTTTCGCACTCGGTTCATCGAGCTGGCCGGGGAAATCAACACCGCCATGCCTTACCACGTGCTGGCTTCCATCGGCGGGGCGTTGAACCAGCACAGGAAATCAGTGAGCGGGGCGCGCGTCCTGATTTTGGGCGTGGCTTACAAGAAAGACATCGACGATCTGCGCGAGTCTCCCGCCCTCACTATCATCGAACTTTTGCAAAAGGAAGGCGCCCAGGTCAGCTACCACGATCCATATTTTCCTATGATCGGGAAGGGGCGCAAGTACGATCTACAAATGAAGCGCACTGAACTGGAGCGGCTGGATCAGTACGATTGCATCGTGATCGTCACCGATCACTCGGACTACGACTTCAAAAAAATCGTCAGCGAAGCTCAACTGATCGTCGACACCCGCAATGCCACCAAGGGAATCGATAGTCCGAAGGTTGTACGGTGCTAAGCCAATGGCGGCCGGAAGCGGGATCTAGAGGCCGAGCCCGGAAGTAAAAGCTCGCTTGAGGTGTAATTTTTTGCTCTTTCTTGCCCGGTCCCGGCTGCTCGTGGGCACGGCCGGGATAAGTAACTGAAAGATCAGCAGGATAGACTTCCCGATTTGAGGTGGAAATGGCCTTTGCCGTGCAGATTTTGGTAACAGGCACCCAGCCGTGAGGTAGTAAACTATGGACTCCTCGACCCCCTGTAGTCCCAGGCCGTCAACGCTGCCCGGGGCCGAGAGACTTTCAAACCCGAACCGGGGTTCGAAGGACGGACGGGTAAGAGCGGTCATGAGTTCTACTGCTTCCCAACAGACTCTTTTCTCCCTGCTACCGGAGACCAGAACGCCTTGGACAGAATTCGTTTTCAGCACCGGCATGCAGGCCGCGGTGGTTGTGCTTCTGATCTGGGTCCGGTTACTGTATCCCACCATTGTCACGCCTCCCGAGCATGCATTTCGCTCAGTTGAACTGGTGAGCACTCCGGTTCCGGTGAATCATCAGCCGCAACCGCCGCTGCGCTTACGGCAGCCCGCGGTAATCGCCCGGCTGGATCCGCCGGCCAGCGAGCTGCGACTACCCGCGCCCCTGGTGAAGACTCCAGTCAAGGTGCAAGACGATCCCGCTCCAAGGGTCGCTATCTCGGCCAGTAAATTGGAGCTTTTGCCTCCAGCGCCCGCGCCTGCGATTCCGAAGCAGGCGGTAAGGACAAACGTATTTTCCTCGGGCAGTTCGGCAACTCCAACGATGGCGCGCGCCCCCTCGCAGGTGCAGACCGGGGGCTTCGGCGACCCCAACGGAATTCCCGCTAAAGCGAATCAAGCCAAGGCTGTTAATATCGCGGCTGCAGGATCGTTCGACCTCCCCTCCGGCCCAGGCTATGGCAACGGAACCGGCGGCGCGAAGGGTGTGCCCGGCGTGGTCGTAAGTACCGGTTTCGGCAACGGCACGGCCCTTCCCGACACTCGCCCGCGAGTCGCAGGTAAGGTTCAATCCAGCGGCTTCGCCAGCGCTGATGTACCGGCGCCGCCCACTGTGCACTCTCGCGCCGCAGAAACTGCGACGGTGCTGCCTGCAGAAATCCTTTTCAAGCCGACTCCAGCCTATACTCAGGAGGCTAGGAATTTGCGGATTGAGGGTGAGGTGCTCCTGGAAGTGGTTCTGGAGGCCTCCGGCAAACTCCGTGTGCTGCGCGTGGTCCACGGATTAGGTCACGGTCTCGACGATAACGCCGTCAAGGCCGCCGAACAGATTCACTTCAAGCCAGCAGTGAAGGATGGGCAGCCGACCGATTCCACAGTCATTATGCACATCATTTTTCAAATGGCGTAGGGTTCTCCCGGAAGGGTTTTATGCGCATTTTCCAGGTGGGTTCGCTTTCGTTCTTTCTATGGTTGGTCTGCGCTCTGCCCGCGCTGTCGCAAAATCCAGCGTCTGCGGCGCCGCCGACTGCGGCTCCGGCAGCCTCGGCCGCCGGAGAACTATCTGCTGCCCCTGCAGTTTCCTTCAATGATGTCATCGACCGCGTCGTCGAGAGGGAACATCTTTTCCTGGCCCAGATGCGCCACATGCATCCCATGGTCGAGACTTATCTGCAGGACCTCAAAACCGACAAAGACGGCAATGCCTACCCTTCGAAAGACCAGTACTTCCTGGGGCGCCTCGACATGAGCGATGGCCCGGAAGACACTTCTTTCGTGGGGCAGCCCGGCTTTGGCCATCGCATGATGAACCACCTCACCGGCCTTTATTCACTGCATTTCGTGCCCCTGGGTTTTGCCCAGATGGTGATCCTCGATACCGATTTCCAAAAGCGGTACTACAAATTCAGTTTTGTTCGTCGTGAGTTCCTGGGAGAAGTTCGCTGCCTGGTGATCGACGTCGAGCCCCGGGCAGACTCCGGCATGGCTCGCTTCCTAGGGAGAATCTGGGTCGAGGATCAGGACTACAACGTGGTTCGCTTCAACGGCACCTATTCCCCCCACCCCAGGACCAGCTATTATCTGCATTTCGATAGCTGGCGTTTGAATCTTCGTCCCGGCACCTGGCTGCCCGCCTATGTCTACAGCGAGGAATCCGACCTCAAGTCCGGCATCGCCAAGAGTTTGCATTTCCGGGCTCAAACCCGTCTCTGGGGATACGACTTGAAAGGTCTGACCAAGAATTCGGAATTCACCCAGATTCTGGTGGATTCTCCGCAGGACGCTTCTGCGGTAAAAGATCAAAGCGACGCGGCTGCCGACGCATCTCCCGTGGTCGCCGAGCGCATGTGGGAGCGCCAGGCTGAAGACAACGCGGTTGAGCGCCTGCAGAAGATCGGTCTGCTGGCACCTCCCGGCGACGTGGATAAGATTCTCCTCACCGTGGTCAACAACCTGATGGTCACCAATAACATCGATCTGCAGGGCGATATCCGATGCCGTGTACTGCTCACCTCACCTCTGGAGTCGTTCACCATCGGGCACACCATCGTGATCAGCCGTGGCTTGCTTGATGTGCTGCCCGACGAAGCCTCTCTCGCTATGATCCTCTCTCATGAACTCAGTCACATCGTGCTGGGACATAAGTCGGACACAAAGTGGGCGTTCAACGACCGCATGTTGTTCCCCGATGAAGATTCGTTCGAGCGCATGGATTTCAAACATTCCGCCCGTGAAGAAGAAGCCGCAGACGCCAAGGCTCTCGAGCTGTTGAGGAACTCTCCCTACAAAGACAAACTGGGAACTGCGGGACTGTTTCTGAAGTCCTTGCAGGAACATGCGCCGGAGCTGCCAAATTTGATTCGCCCTCATCTGGGCGACGGGTTCGCATGGGACAGAGGCAAGGATGTCCGCATGGCGGAGCTGCTGGCTTCCGCGCCTGCGCTGGACCCAAACCGCACGGATCAGATCGCTGCGCTCCCGCTCGGCGGACGCATCAAGCTCGATCCCTGGAGCGATCAGGTCGAACTGGAAAAGGCAAAGCCGGTGGCCCTGGCTTCGGCGCGCGAGAAGATGCCGTTTGAGATCACGCCATTCTTCCCTTACCTCACAAGACTCTCAACTCCGGGCAGCGAGAAGGTCGCGCTCACTGCCCCTTCCACGAAGTAAGAAGCGTGAATGCCATAAATCTGCGGGCGTAGAAATTGAGTGGAGGGAACGGGCAGCTTAATTTTGGGAACACGGCAGAAAGCGAAATGGCGCGCCGTTGGGCGCGCCCAGAGACTGCAATCATCGATCGCGCTTTCAATGATCGATCGCGCTTTAAGGATTACTGGAGAGCGCTGCCAACGTTAGAGAATACGTTGTTGGCGTTCGAACCGATGAGGCGGATTGTGCCAACGACGATAACCAGAATCACGGCCAGCATCACCGCGTATTCAGCGATATCCTGACCGCTCTCATCGTTCCAAAGTTCTTGCCAAAGTTTTCCCACGGGCTCCGTCTCCTCAAGAATTTGTTTTTAGCCAGACCCCTCGCCCCAATGAGGGAACCACCCAAATTGCGACCGGGTCAGTACTCTGCCCTGAGGCTGTTCTTCAGCAAATCATAAGCGGCGGTGCCGGCCCCGCCAATGGCCCGTAAGTGCTATGCTGCGGTACATGAGCGCCAACCTGCTAAGTCCTTGTCAATCAATGTTTTTCAGGGGTAGCGACTGATTTACGGCAAATAGCGCCAACTCCAGCCGCGTAGATACCCCCAGTTTGTCGAAGATATTGCTCAGGTGGTGCTTGACCGTGTCTTCGCTGATCTTGAAGTACTCCGCAATCTCTTTATTCGAGTATCCCGCCACGACCGTCGAAACAATCTCTATCTCGCGCGGGGTCAGACCAAATTTCTTCTGCCGCGCTTCGTCGCTCGAAGACTGCACCAGCGTGCGCAAGTATTGCACCAGGTTGGAAACGCTCTCCCGTCCCACCCAATACTCGCCCGACATCACGGTGTGGATCGCCTTGAGCAGGAGTTGGGTCGCGGAATCTTTTAATACGACGCCCCGCGCGCCCAGCTGCAGAGCCTCCACGATCTGGCTTTTCTCCGCTGCCGCCGTGAGCAAGATAACGCGCACCGGAGTCGGACTCGTGCTCAAATCCTTCAATGCTTCCAGTCCGGGATGTTTCGGCATCGCCAGATCGAGCAAAAGAATGTCGGGCTTCAATTGCCGTGCCAGTCTTACAGCTTCGGCACCATCGGAGGCCTCACCCAGGACCTTCAAATCCGGTTCGGCTTCCAGCAGCCGCCGCAGGCCGTCCCGGAAAATTGGATGGTCGTCGGCGATCACGATACGAACAGTCTGTGACTTCTTAAAGTTCATCGGAGACTTCTCCACCTCTCGGAACTTTGATTTCCAGCCGGGTTCCTACTCCGGGAGTTGATTCTATCGCGAGTGCGCCTGCAATCAAACGTACACGTTCTTTTATGATCATGGGCCCCCTGCCCGTTTGATCCAATTCTTCCTGCGTGAGGCGGCCAGAAAACGGGAACCCCCGGCCGTCGTCCTCCAGCGTCAGGCTCCACTGGCTGGGACTAGAACTCAGCCGCACCAGCACATGGCGCGCCTGACTGTGCTTGCGCACGTTCACCAGCCCCTCTTGCACAATCCGCAGCAGTTCGCGGCAGACTTTGTCCGGCATTTCCAGCTTCCCGGAATCGGTCACGAAGCGCGCCGAAATCCCGGTCTCGCGCTCAAACCGTTCCACTGTGTCGGTGACCAGGTGAAGAAATCTTCGGGAATCCACGTCGATCGATTTCATCTGCTGCATCAGTTCCCGCAGCTTGAGAACCTCCTCCCGCAACAAGCCCTGGATGCGGCCCAGTTCGCCACCGACCACAGCCGGCGTGCTTTCCGCCTGGCGCCGGAGGACATCTACCTGCATCTCCACCGCGATCAGCGACTGCACCGCGCCGTCGTGCAGCTCCCGGGCGAAGCGCGCGCGTTCCGCCGCGCTGGCGCGGCGCCTCAGCCGGTGCAGCAGGTATACGTTGTAAACCGCCGGCCCAACTTGCCGGAACAAATCGAGCAGAAATCGCAGCTGCTCCTGTGTGTCGCCATGCCACGACGGATCAAACACGAGCACGCGGCCGCGCCATTCGCCTCCGAAGACAAAAGAAACCGCAACGACGGAGCTGAAGGATTGTCGCTGATTGAGCCGGACTAGCGCCTCGGTGGAAGGCGATGGCAACGGATTGCCTTCGCGATCCAGTGCCACGACAAACCAGCGGTCTCCCTCTTTCCGTGAGTAAAATGCTTCTCCCGGAAAATCCTCCAGATAAATCTTCGATTCGCGCGGGCTGGAGTCCAGCCACACAAAATCGGAAGTCTCATCCCCGTTGCGCAATTCGCCAAGAAAGGTCCTGTGACTGTGTATTTCCTGCGAGGCTACCAGCAGCCGATCCGCGCCGTACATTCGTACGATTTCCTGGCTGATCTGCTGCAGTGTACCCGTCAGTCCCGCGTCCACCCGTACCTTTGACAACAAACGGGTGACGACCGCTTTCTCCGCTCGCAGATGTTTCTGTTGCTCCGCCAGATAACCCAGCAGTAGTCCCATCACCAGCAGGTACACCGACAGCATGAACAAGCGCTTGGGCTCGAACTCGGTTACATTGACTTGCAGGCCCGACAGTACATGCCACGGCAGTCCTCCCGCCCGCCCTGCCCACACATGTAACAGCAGAAAGCTTTCCGCCCACAGCAAGACGACCTCGGCCGCTGCCGTGCTCAAGGTCTCCCACAGACCCCAGCGGTAGGCCGCCGCCGTCAGCACGAAAAAAAAGAACAGAAAGAACGGGCTTCTCGGACCTTCCGCAAACACGGAAATGAAAGCAGGCCACACGATATCCGCTGCGTGCACGAGCAGCCGAAACGAAGCGGTCGACGCCTTGCGCCGCCGCACCAACATCAGCACAAGGATGCTGTTTCCCATGTAGAAACCCAGCAGTCCGTAGGCTGCCGGGGAGTTGCCCAGCTGCGTGGGGTCCATGTAAATCGCGGCTAGAGCGGAAGCCGCGAGAAACACGCGTGCTGTGGCCAACCAACGCTCGATTCGCCGGATCTCGCTAGGATCGGCCGGAGCGAGCGGCCTTCCAATAAAACGATGATTGCTTTCAGCGTCCAAGTTGAGTCATTTCCTGCAGATGTACGGATTTGTCAATAATAGGAATGTCCCGCATATTATTGACAAGAAAGACAGGTAGCAAGCGAAACTTTCCGCCAGGCTTCCGCCGCGCCCAACCTTTGGGTCGACCGCGCCTCTTGCACTCTACCCGGTCATTACTTCAGTAACCCCGACTTCATCTGAACCCAATTTAGAATGGCAGCGAGGAACGTCTTTTTTGCGCACCTATGCCAAACTCTGGACCGCGGCAGTCGCAGCCTGCCTTGCGACTCTAGTACTGGCTGCTTTGATTCTGCCGCAGTCTTTCCGCCTCACTGCTCTCAGCGACGTGATTCAGTGCCTCTTGCTGTTTTCTGGGACAGTAGCCTTTATCCCTCACGCCGTGGGCTCGCGCGGGCGCTTGCGTTTGTTCTGGTCGCTCCTCGCTACGGGTATGGGTCTCTGGTTTGCCTATCAGTTCGTATGGATCTACTACGAACTCTGGCTGCGCACCGATGTTCCGGATCTGTGCGCCGGCGACATCATCCTTTTTCTTCATATCGTACCTCTGATGGCCGCTCTCGCGCTCCGTCCTCATGCTCCTCAGGATGAGTACGCCGCCCGGCTCCGCCGCCTCGATTTTGCTCTGATGATGGTTTGGTGGATCTATCTCTACGTCCTCATCGTGATTCCGTGGCAGTACGTGGTGCCCAACGTACCCGCCTACAATCAGGGTTTGAACTCCTTGTACCTCATAGAGAAAGCGGCCTTTTTGAGCGCCTTGCTTCTGGCTTGGCTGGGAAGCAAAGCAGGCTGGAAATTCTTCTATGCCAATCTGTTCGGGGCCAGCTTGACCTACGCTGCCAGTTCCCACATCGCCAATTGGGCCATCGGCCGCCACGTCTATTACAGCGGCAGCCTGTACGACATTCCCCTCGCGCTTTCCATGGCCTGGATCACAATCATCGGTCTGCGGACCCACGAAAGCGAGCCTCAACCCGGCGTCCGCTCCACTTCCACCGCTCACGGAGTCTGGCTTGCCCGGCTGGGCATGATCGCGGCCTTTTCGCTTCCGATTTTTGCGGCGTGGGCTCTGCTCGATGATGCAGTGCCCCTTCGCGTCCGTTCGTTTCGCGTGGTCTTGACTCTGGCCGCAGCCGTTCTAATGGGCGTTATGGTTTTCGTCCGGCAGCGCCTGCTCGACTGGGAATTGCTTCGCCTTCTGACCCACTCGCGCGAGTCCTTCACCAACCTGAAGCGCCTGCAGGCCCAGATTACGGAGTCCGAAAAGCTGGCTTCAATCGGCCAACTGCTGGGCGGTGCCGCTCATGAACTCAACAATCCCATCACTGCCATGCTGGGTTATTCCGATCTGCTGCTGTGCACGGCCCTCACGTCGGAACAGAGTGACCTGGCGATGAGAATAGGGCAGCATGCCCGGCGCACCCGGTCGCTGGTGGCCAGCCTGCTCAGCTTTGCCAAACAAGGCCCGGCTACCTTGGCCCCCGTCGATCTCAACACCTTGCTGCGCACTGCCGTCAAACTCTCGCAACCGCAGTGGCAAGCTCTCAAAATCGAAGTCCGCACCGAGTATCCGCAAGAACTGCTGCTCGTTCGCGGAGATTCCAACCAATTGCTCCAGGTCTGTGTGCAAATCATCAACGACGCGCTGCATGCCGTCGGCCAGCACGGCAGCCGGATTCTCACCATCACTGCCGAGGGCAAGAATGGCACCGCCATCATTCACATCTCTGATGCCAGCCCTGCTGATGTCAGGAATCAGACTCTCGGAAACGCCGCGCCCGATCTCGATTCCCTGGAAACTCTTTCCGGCCTCGGACTCAGCGCGTGTCAAGGCATCCTGCAGCAACACAATGGACGGATTCTGTGGCGGCAGGACCAGAACGTAGGAACCACCATTCGCGTTGAGATCCCCGTCATCCCTCCGGAGATGGAGAAGGAGAAAGGGTCTGATCCCGGAGTTCCGGTAATGTGGCGGCCTCAACCGTTCGCTTGAGCTGGCCGCAGGCCGCATAAATGTCCCGTCCCCGCGGACGCCTCACGAACGCAGGAATCCCCGCGTCGCGCAAAATCTTCTGAAACGCCGCGACGCGCTCCAAGCTGGGAGTCGTAAACTCAATTCCCGGCCCCGGGTTCAGGGCAATCAGATTCACTTTGCAGCGCATCCCGCGGACCAGCTCCGCAACTTCTTTCGCATTCTCCGGTGTATCGTTTACTCCCCCGAGCAGAACGTATTCGAACGTGATCCACTCCCTGGTGCGCAAAGGAAATTCCCGTGCCGCGAGCATCAACGTTTCCAAAGTCCACTTCTTGTTCAGCGGCATAAGTCGCGAGCGCAGAGCATCATTCGAAGCATTCAAAGAAATTGCCAGCTTCGGCCGAATTTGTTCTTCGCCGAAGTCACGGATGCGCGGCACAATCCCCGCCGTCGACACCGTCATCCGCCGCTCCGCAATCCCCACGCCCTCCACCAGCAACCGCGAAGCCTTTACAAAATTCTCATAGTTCAGGAAGGGCTCGCCCATACCCATGAACACAAGGTTGATGCGATCCTCAGGCGGCGAAACTTTCTGATCTCTGAGCACCGCACAAACCTGCCCTACAATCTCTCCCGCAGTCAGATTGCGCTTCACGCCGAGCAATGCAGTCAAACAGAACTGACAGTCAACCGCACACCCTACCTGGCTCGAAATACAAATTGTCGAACGACCGGAAGAGCCCCATCTGGCGCCTTGCTTTGAAAGGGCGCGGCTTCCAGCCGCGCCGTAAGTCGCAGGGGAGTTAGCCGGAGCTTTGGCACCAGCGATGCTCGGGATGGAACCCTCGGCTTCCGCTCCCGCCTCCGACCCATCCCCGGCTTCGCCGCCGTCCCCTTCAGGCATCCACACGGTCTCGACACTCTGTCCATCAGCGAACCCAATCAAATACCGCACCGTCCCATCCACCGACACAAATTTCTTCTCGATCCGCGCTGCTCCAACCGTGACCCCGCTCCCCGCCAGTTGCTGGCGAAACTCCTGCGGCAGTGTGGAAACTTCCTCCAGCGTCTCCACGCGTTGCCGGTACACCGCATCCATGATCTGCTTGGCGCGATAGCTCGGCTCACCCGCTTCGCTCACCAAAGCAGTTATTTCCTCCCGATCCATACCCAGCAGCGCCAATGTCAGAGCTTGAGCCATCGATTCAAGGATATCCGCAACTCGCTGATTTTAAACCACAAACCGTCTCATTCTCGCACACTCCACCCAACCCGCCAGATGTGTAAGAATAGTAGAGCACCTTCCAGGGGAGTCCTACTCGCACTAACATGGTAAAAGAAGTCCGCAATATCCGTCGTCAAGTATTGCCCCACGGCCTCACTGTAATCACCGAGCAGATGGAGCACATCCGCTCGGCCTCCATCGGCATTTGGCTCGAAACCGGTTCTCGCGACGAGACGGCGCAATCGAACGGCATCTCCCACTTCATTGAGCACATGGTCTTCAAAGGCACCAAGCACCGGACTGCCGAGGAGATCGCCCGCCAGGTCGATTCCATCGGCGGCAACATGGACGCCTTCACTTCCAAGGAATGCATTTGCTTCAACGTCAAGGTACTCGACGAACACGTCCCGGTCGCGCTGGATATTCTCACCGATCTAGTCCTCCATCCCACATTCACTCCTGAGGATATCGCCCGCGAGCGCGGCGTAATCCTCGAAGAAATTAAAATGGACGAAGACAATCCCGATTACCTCGTCCATGAAATCTTCACGCAGAACTTCTGGAAGGATCACCCTCTAGGCAAGCCGATCCTGGGGACAAAAGAGACAGTAAAGAAATTCGAGCGCGAGACCGTGCTCAACACCTATTCCCACCGCTTCGCTCCCGGCAACATTATCGTAGCCGCCGCCGGACACCTCGATCACGACCATTTCGTCGACTTGGTGGTCAAGCACTTTGAGCACCTGAAGCCCGCGAAGAACGGATTCCACTCGCCCGAACCGAAGATCGTCCCGCGCATCGTACTAAGAAACAAAAAAGCGCTTGAGCAGGTGCAGCTCTGCATCGGTGTGCCGGCCTATCCTATCGCGCACGAGAAGCGCCACGCCGGCTACATCCTCAACACTCTTCTCGGCGGAGGCATGAGTTCCCGCCTGTTTCAGAACATCCGTGAGCGCCAGGGCCTGGCCTACTCCATTTACAGCGATCTCAACCCCTACCGCGATACCGGATGCATGGCCGTCTACGCCGGCACGTCTCTCGCATCAGCAACCAAGGTAGTAAAGGCAGTAGTCAGCGAATTTCATAATCTGAAGACTGAGCCGGTGCCCACGGAAGAACTGCGCCGCTCGAAAGATCAACTAAAGGGGAGCCTGATGCTCTCGCTCGAATCGAGCACCGCTCGCATGTCGAATCTCGCTCGACAGGAAATGTACTTCGATCACTTCCAGGACCTCGACGAACTGATCGAAAAGATCGAAGCCGTAACCGCAGACGATCTGCAAAGCCTCGCCCAGGAATTCTTCAAAACCGAATCGGTCGCTGTAACCGCGCTGGGTAATTTGAGCGGCCTAAAGATCTCCCGCGATCAACTTGCCTGCTGAGCAGGATCGTACGAAGATGTATCACTTTGAAAGGGCGCGGATTCAGCCACTTTGTCTTTATCCAGGAGTGGTGCGGTTTGACCTACTCGACGACTGTCATCCTGAGCGAAGCCGTTTTTCAGGCGCAGCGAAGGATCTCCCGTTTAACTGGCCCAGCGCGTAAGCCAAACTGCACTACTACCATTCATCCCCCGTGATCGATTCTTACCGCCTCCCTGCTGTAACTTTGCCCGCGCCGGCTCATCTCATCTCAAGCCTGCAGGCCGAAGACCTGCCGGTCGACCTTACTCGCTACTCACAAGGAGAACATTATGAAGAAGACTCTCGGCTTGACGCTTGCCTGCATCCTGGCCGCCTCGATGGCAGCCTTCGCCCAGTCCAGCGGGAATTCGATGCAGCAAGACAACATGAAGCAAGACACCATGAAGAAAGACGACTCGATGAAGAAGGACAGCAAGAGCACCCCCACCAAGCCCAAGACCGCCAAAGCCAACAAGAAGACGGCAAAGACCGACACCATGAAGAAAGATGACAGCATGAAGAAAGACGACTCGATGAAGAACGACCAGATGAAGCCTAACTAATTTCGTCGTCCAGAGCGCAGGCGCGGGCTAAAAGCCCGCGCTTTTCTAATGTCCAGCAGTACCTAGAACTTCCTCTTCGTCTCCGTCCGCTTCCGCGCGAACGCTATCCGCAGCCCCTATCCCGGGATGGCCCGTCAACCCCGTCTTCAAATACTGCCGCAAGCAACGCGTGCAGGGCACATATCCATCTCGTATCGCTTCCTTCGCAGTGGTCGTCCGCTCCGAAGCCTTGTCATGGATGAAAGGGCATCCTGGCACGTGAAAGAGTTTCGATCCATCGGAAACGACCACTACCAGATCAGGTGGGATATTGTTAGCCGGTTCCGCATGATACGACTTCGTGAAACGCCCGTGCGTCAGAGAGTTCGTCAATTGCAATCCGCCGGCGATCAAAGCCAAAGCTGCCACTGGCACCAGCCAAGCCGACCAGCTCGACCATCCCCGCCCGCTCCCAGCAGCATTGCTCGCCAGCCGCTTCTCCAATCGCTTCTCCAGCCTCTGCCCGAAGCCCGCAGGCACCTCGAGCATCCGTTCATCCCCATAAAGCCGGACCACGTTCCGCGTCCCTGCCAGCACCGAAGCACAGCGCTGGCAGCCGCGGAAATGCTCGTCCATGGCAGAGCGCAGTCCTACGTCCACATCTCCATCCACGTAATTTGAAATCTCGCGCCACACCTGTTCGCAGTTCAACATGTTCTGGTTCTCTACCATGGCTTGTTTCCCTTCTCGAACGGCAGCCGGCTGAACCAGCCCTGCTCCCATCCGGCGGCCAGCAAATCGCGCAGCATCAGCCGCGCCCGCAGCAACCGCGTCTTCACCGATGCCACCGTGATGCCCAGCGCTTCGGCTGTCTCTTGAATGTTCAAGTGTTCCATATCGCGCAGCACAAACACTTCGCGATACTTCCGGTCGAGCGTGCCCAACGCCTCCGCCAGCCGCTGACGCACTTCCTTGCGCTCCAGCGTTTCCGATGGAATCTCCCGCCAATCAGCGAATTCCCGGGGCGAATATTCGCTTTCTTCATCGCCCGAACGATGACCGTCAATGCCTTCCATCTGCACAGTTCGCTCCCTTCGCCGGCGCATCAGGGCTTCGTTCACCGTGATCTGGATCAGCCATGTGCTGAATCGCGCCTCCGCCCGGAACTGCCGTATATTCGCAAATGCCTTCAGCATCGCTTCCTGCGCCGCATCCTCAGCGTCATGCTCGTTGTGCAGAATCGCCAGAGCCGCAGCGTAGACCCGCCGTTCATACGGCCGCACCAGTTCGTAGAACAATTCATGCTGCCCGCGCTGCACGCTCAAAATCAGATCGTGCTCGCGCGTGCCGCCCGTTTGCCCCGGATTGTTCAACACAGTGCTCCGCTCGGACATCCTGCTCGCAATCCTCGCTGTTCGTGTCGTAAGGTCTTAGGCCCTGGGTCTTAAACTTTCTCAGTACTCCGGATCCTTCTTCCAACCCGTGATCATGGAAACGAAATTGTTCCAGCCATGCAGAACCACCATCACCAGATGTCCCAGCACAAAAAACAAAATCGCCCACATCACCGCGAAATGCCAGATGCGCGCGTAGTGAAATCCTCCCATCATCCAGGCCAGCCAGGAAAACTGCACCGGCTTCCACACCGCAAGCCCGGTGAGTACCGAGAGAATTCCCAGCCCGATCGCCATCGTATAAGCCTGCTTCTGCAGCGGGTTGTAAGCTTCGCGAACCAGAGGCTTCGGACCGAAGAAAAAATAATGCCGCACCATGGGCCACACGCCGGGAATGTCACGACGTGTAAACAACACTTGCCGGTAGTTTCCGCTGAAAAGTTGATAGCCCAGATAAAAAAGCCCGGTCGCAATGTAGATCCACATGAAGGTAAGATGCCATTGCAGCGCCCCGCCCAGCCATCCGCCGATGGCGAACGCCCGCGGCCAATGCAGCAAATCTTTCTGCGGGATCTTCGCCCCAAAGCTGGGGAAAGCGCGGAAAATCTGCAGCCCGCTCCCCACCATCACAAACAGCGACACCGTATTCAGCCAATGGCACAGCCGCACCGCAAAAGGATGCTCATAAACCGCCCGCCCCACCACCGGCGCCTGTTCTTCCCCGTCGGCGTTCTTGTCCTGAACCTGAATAATCTCGATAACTCCACCGCTCATTCTGAGCCTCCGAGTAGCGCCGCCGCCCCGCCGGCTGTCGTGGCGGCGTCCCGCCGCCACTTGCGTGCGGCTAGATGCCCTGCATGAGCCGGCGAGACGCCCGCGCTACAACCCGTAAAACCACGAATAGCCCTGGTCTTCCCAGTACCCGACTCGATCCAGCACGT
The DNA here is from genome assembly GCA_049673585.1 of Candidatus Sulfotelmatobacter sp. GTDB lineage: Bacteria > Acidobacteriota > Terriglobia > Terriglobales > Acidobacteriaceae > Sulfotelmatobacter. The sequence goes on from JBATXV010000020.1 coordinate 59,330, forward strand.
GGGAAACTTTCAAATCCGTTAAATACTTAGCCTGCTTGTAGCCAATCTTGGTGGGAATCTGTAGCCGCAGCGGCGCGCCATGCGCCCGGGTCAACGGCTGTTCATACATTTCGTAACAAAGCAAAGTCTGCGGATGCAGCGCCGTCGCTAGGTCCAGCGATTCGTAATAGTCGTCGGCGCAGTTCACTTCGATGAAGCGCGCAGAAGGATCAGCACCGACCATCTGCAGAAAATCCGAAAGCCGCGCCCCGCCGAACCGCCCAATCACATCCCATCCTTCAACGCAGATGTGGCGGGTGTTTTGCCGAAAGCGCGGCAGCGCCTGCACCTGCGCCAACGTGTAGTCCCCAGGTTTCTTTACCGCTCCGGTGACAGTCAGCGTCCAGTTTTCAAAGATCACTCCCGGATCGTCGACGTCGTAGCCGTTGATGGGAAACTTATTAAAAGGAGTCAGATCGGAATTATCGAAAGTCGGCGCCAGATGGCTGGACCGGAACAGGCGCGCTGAAGCCCAGTCGCTGAACCCCAACCCCTTCTTCAGCAACCCTTCCTGCAAGCTCGGGATGGCAAACGCCCCCAGCGCCAGCACCGGCGTCAGCTTGAGCAACTCGCGCCGGCCAATTTGCCGGAATTTCTTTTCGTCCACTTTATCTTCCTTGATTTTTCGGTCCTCGCTCTTCATCGAATGGCCTTCACAGATTGAATGGAGTTACCAGGAACTATATTCCGGCAATAGGATTTAGCTTCATCCTGCAGAATGGGATTCACCAGGGCCTCTGAAAGTTTCGTCCCGGACCGGGTTTCCGATCTCCGCCCCTCTGAGGGAATCATACGCGGTCAGGGTCCAGTCAACTCGTACCTTTTGCTAGCCTTTGTATCGCTTTCGAGGCATACTATCGGGTGCGCCAACCTGCCCGGGAAGCAGTCCCGGTTTCCAGCATGTTAGATCTGAATACCACCGCAAAGAAGACCGACCACGCCTTGCTGGCGGATTCCGGCAAGCGTGCGCCCGAGGATCCCAAGCAGCGGAGATTGATGGTGGGGTCGCTCTGCCTGCTTCTGCTGGCATTGGGCGTCGTGCTATGGCACGATCGCGATTTTTGGTTCCCTGATACGCCGGACGCCGAATCCGACCAGCCGGCCGAAAGCTCTCCAGCCACGCAGCCAGCTCCGGCCTCGCCTTCCAAGGCAGCCGGCAAAACAGTCACAGCCGCAACCTCGCGGCACCGGTTGAAACACCAAGTGGCCTCCGCTGTCCAGACTCCCGCCCTATCGGATCCGGTCACGCCGGTGGCCATCACCACTCGCACCGCACTGCCCCCGCTCGAAGTGGAGGTCGTTGCCGGCGATTCCCATCAGACCCTCCGGCCCGGCAGTAGTTCCGTACGCGTGGACTTGCAACCGGGCGCATCATCGCATCCAGTAGCCGAACCACAGGGGGCAGCCAGTAATATCGAGACCGCTGCGAATCTGACCAGCAACGCCTCCGAGCGCGTGCGCATCTCGACTGCCGCCTCTGACATCGTGGTCCACCCCGTGCGGCCCAACTATCCGCTGCTGGCGCGGCAGATGAAAGTACAAGGGTCAGTGATTTTGCAGGCGCTGATTGGTAGGGATGGAATCATTCAGAATCTGCGCGTGGTCAGCGGCCCGCATATCCTCGCTTCAGCAGCACAAGACGCCGTACGGCAGTGGCACTTCAAACCTCACCTGGAAGGCAGCGACCCGGTCGAAACCGAAGCCAAAATCACGGTCAACTTCACCATCTCAACCAACTGAGGAGTCGGGATCCCGATCTTGGGTCACAGGTCTCAGGCAAAACCTAGGATCTGACGTCTGAGGTCACACGATAGAGGTCGAGTCAGTTTTAAGGATGTCTCCCTAAAATAACGAGCGCCTCGAATCTCTTTCGAGATCGAGGCGCCCGGGCAGCCCTCCCCCAGAACTGCTCACCTGAAAAATTAAACTTGAGGCAGGATTTTGCAAATGGCACGGTCGTGCTATTGGGCTGTCCCTTAAGTGCTATCCGTTGCAACCCCGCTTTTCGCCGGATTTCAAGTAACAAGATTCCCGGTTCTCGCCTCTGAAGCCAAACCCGCTTTCTGCCGATGAACAAACCAGCAGAATTCCTGCGCCGACATGCCAGCCTTTCGCGATCCCGACACGTACCGCGACATCCTCGACGGCCTGCAAATCGGCGTGAGCGTTCTCGACCTGCAGAAAACAATAGTCTTCTGGAGCGACGGCGCCGAACAGATCACCGGTTATTCCCGCATCGATGTCCTCGGCCACGACTGCACCCAAAACATTCTTCAGCACTGCAACCAGATCAGTTGTGAAATGTGCAACGAGAAATGTCCTATCACTTCCGCCTTGCACGATGCCAAACCTGTGGAAGCCGTCACCTTCATTCACCATAAGTCCGGACACCGGACCCAAGTCCACACCTGGGCCATCCCTTTGCGGAACAAGCACGGATCGATCATCGGCATCATCCAAACTTTTGAAGGCGAGTTCGCCATCGCTGGTCCTGATCTGGACGACCGAAACATGCGCGAGCGGGGTTGCCTCGACGACACCACCGGATTGCCCAATCAAGCCATGATGCAAGCCCATCTCCAGGAAACATTGGGCACGTTCACCCAGCTGCAAATTCCCTTTGGGGTGGTTTGCGTCGAAGTTCCCGGGTTCGCCCAATTTCGCATCCGGAACGGGCACGTAGCCTGCCGATCCATACTCCAGGTCCTAGCGCGAACCCTGAGAAATACCGTGTGGCCCACCGATTTTGTGGGCAGCTGGAGTGAGAATCGATTTCTCGTGATTTTGAGCGGTTGCCGCGAAGACACGCTGCAAGCTGTCAGCGCCCGCATTCTCAAGATGATGGCCACTGCCACAATTCAATGGTGGGGAGAAGAACTGTCAGTAACGGTCTTGATCGGCTGTACCGGACCTCGAACCGGCGACACCGTCGAATCGATTCTGGATCGCGCACAGCCCGCGTCCGGCGGAAATCAGGTCGCACTGCCCGCCCGCGCGGTCGCGGTCGCTGCCGCCAATTCGCGGCAGGGAAATTGAGCGAGACGAGCTAAATCATGTTCGCAATTATCGGCATCGTCGTGGTGTTCGGCTGCGTCGTTGCCGGCTATCTCATGGAGCACGGAAATCTCCGCGTCCTCATTCAGCCCGCCGAGCTGGTCACCATCGGCGGGGCGGCAATCGGCACCGTCCTCATCGCTAATCCGCTTCACATTCTCAAGCAGATCGCCGGCGGAATCGGCGGCGTCTTTGGTGGTTCCAAGTACACAAAGCAGGCTTACCTCGATTCTCTGAAGATGATGTACGACCTGCTCAACAAGGCCCGGAAAGATGGACTCATGGCCCTCGAGAACGACGTCGAGGAGCCCGACAAGAGTCCGCTGTTTGCCAAGGGGCCGGCCGTTTTCAAAAACCACCACGTCCGCGACTTTGTTTGCGATTCGCTGCGCATGGCCATCACCGGCGTCGATGCCTTCGATCTCGACCAGATGCTCGACCTCGACCTCGAGGTTCATCATCATCAAGCTGGGCTGCCCACGGCCGCGCTCAACAGCATGGCCGATTCCCTGCCCGGCCTCGGCATCGTCGCCGCGGTCCTCGGCATTGTCATCACCATGGGCGCGCTCGGCGGCCCTCCCGAGGAAATCGGCAAGAAAGTTGCCGCCGCCCTGGTCGGCACTTTCCTCGGCATCCTTCTCTGCTACGGATTGGTCGGTCCCATCGCAGCCAACATGGTCAAACTTGCCGATGACGAGCACGCTTATCTCTATGTGCTGCGGGTCCTCATCGTCTCCTTTCTTAAAGGCACGGCTCCCATCATGGCTGTGGAGGTCGCCCGTCGCGCCGTTCCCGGTCACGTGCGCCCTTCGTTCAAAGAAGTTGAAACCGCCTGCCGCAACAAAGGAGCAGCACCAGAAGAAACCGCCGTCGCATCCGAATCCGCCGCGGCCGCCGAACCGGGTTAGAAAACACCGCACCCACCTCATGGACAAGACTCGCCCCATCATCATTCTGAAGAAAAAAGGCGGCCACGGCGGCCATCACGGCGGCGCGTGGAAAGTCGCCTACGCCGATTTCGTCACCGCGATGATGTCGCTGTTTATCGTCTTATGGCTGCTCAGCAGCAGCAAGCCAGTGCAGGAGGCCGTGGGAGGCTACTTCCGCGATCCCAACGGCACGGCTTCGAAAAAAGGATCCAGTCAGGCCGGCACCGCCGATAATTTCATCCTCACCAAAGACGACATGCCCAAGCTCAAGGATCAGCTCGAACAAAAAATCCGCCAGATGAACGATTTCGAGAAACTCAAGAGCCACGTCGAGATGACCGTCACCTCCGAGGGCCTGCGCATCGAACTCACCGAATCCGCCGCCGGAACTTTTTTCGACAGCGGCAGCGCCAAACTAAATGCCGACGGCCGCGAGTTGCTCATTACTCTCGCCCAGGAACTCGGCAAGTTGCCCAACACGCTTTCTATCGAGGGCCACACCGATTCCAAACCCTATGCCGCCTCCGGCAGTTATAGCAACTGGGAACTCTCCAGCGACCGCGCTAACGCGGCCCGCCGCCTGATGCAGTCCAACGGCATCCGATCGAACCAGGTCTCCCAGGTCCGCGGATTTGCCGATCAGCGTCTCCGCAAACTCGATAATCCACTCGACCCCGCCAACCGCCGTATTTCTCTGATCGTGCAATACGTCGCGAAAGACCCCGATGAGGAGAACGCGAAACCCGCCGCCACTGATGTGGAAAAGAAATCCGCTGAAAGCGCCGCCCCTCCCGCCAACAATTCGGCGAAGAAAGAATGACGCCGGTCCCGGCTACTCGATTGGAATCAGCAGCCCTGTTTTTTTACGTACCAGGGTGCGCTTACCGTGAAGATGCGTTCATTGCCTCGCGCCAGAAGCACCCATTCGAGTAGCCGCCCACGCTGATTGTGCAGGAAGTATTCGTACCATCGATCCTCCACCAATTCCGGAATGACCACGACAATGCTGCGATTTGGGTTTTTCTTCGAAAGATCGAGAACAAATTGAACGATAGGAATAATGACGAAGCGGTAAGGAGAAGGCAGGAAATGAAGCTGCGGCGGTTGCTTGCCTTCCGCGCGGAAAGGTTCCTCAACGTAGTGTTCCCAGTCGTCTTGCAGCAGTTCGGAATGCTCGGTGGGCTCCACATGCAGCGCGATCACCTCCGGAGAAAGACGCGCCGCAAATTCAATTCCCTGCCGCGTGATGTTGCTCCACCGGTCGATGGCAATCACGGCGATCGGATGCTGGTTCAGACCCGGCGCGTCTACAGGAATCTTGCACGATGTGAGCATCTTCACGGAGTGGTAGTGGCGCCGTACGATAGAAAAAAAAGCGATCGTCAGGGGGATGAAAAGCAGCGTGATCCACGCCCCTTGCGCGAATTTCGCAACCAGCACAACCGCCGTGGTTGTGCCGGTGACAAGCGCGCCCAGTCCGTTCACGAAGGCGCTTTTCACCCAACCGGGACCGCGATTTTTCATCCAGTGCATCACCATGCCGGCTTGCGAAAGCGTAAAAGCCATGAACGCACCCACAGCGTAGAGCGGGATCAGTCGATCAGTTACCCCACCGAACAGGATGAGCACACCGCCGCACAGCAGCGCCAGCAGGACAATGCCGTAGGTGTAAACCAGCCGCCGGCCGCGATACCCGAACACGTGCGGCAGATAGTTGTTCTGCGCGATAGCGCGGCACAGCCGCGGAAAGTCCGCAAAGGCGGTGTTGGCCGACAAAGAGAGAACGACCAGAATCGACCCAATCGTCAGATAATAAAAAAGTCCTTTCCCGAAAACCGCCGCGGTAAGCATAGAAAGAACGCTCTGATAACCGAGCTGGCCCGGATCCGTCGCCGCAATTCCGTAAACCTTTACTAGATACGAAATTCCCGCCAGCAGCACTGCCAAAAGAAAAATAATCACCGTCAAAGTCCGCTGTGCATTTTTTACGGTCGGCTCCCGGAAAGCCTTCACGCCGTTGCTAACCGCCTCCACGCCGGTTAAAGCCGTACAACCGCTGGCGAAAACCTTCAGCAGCAACCAGAAGCTCACAACCGCGGTCATCGCCGGCGCGGGCGGAAGCGCAACCGCCGGTGTGGGATGCCCCCCACTGAGCAGTATGCGGAAAAGGCCTGCGACGATGGTGATGAGAAGCGTCCCCACAAACAGATAAGTAGGAACCGCGAAAATCGTGCCAGCCTCGCGCACTCCGCGGAGATTCAAAATCGTAATCACAAACAGAATCCCCACGCAGAGGGAAACGGTATGGGGCAGCAAGGACGGAACCGCCGAGATGAGCGCGCCCACTCCCGCCGAAATACCCACCGCTGCCGTCAGGATGTAATCGGCAAGCAGCGCGGCGGCAGCCAGCAGACCGGCAGATGCGCCGAGATTGAAGCGCGCTACTGTATAGGAACCACCGCCGGAGGGATATGCGGCGATCGTCTGGCGATAAGAAAAATACACGATCACCAGCAGCGTGATGATTGCCGCGCTGACGGGAATGATATAGCGCACTCCGACCAGGCCAAGCGGAATCAGCAGGCTGAGCGCTGCTTCCGGACCATAAGCCGCCGAACTCAGCGCATCGAGGCCAAAGATCGGGACACCCTGAGCAGGCCCGATCTGCTCCGCGCGCTCGTCGCTGGTTTTGATGGGCTTGCCAACAACGAGATCAAGTATGTTCATGAGGGATGGTGCTCAGCGGACGGCTCATGCCGGGAAGTTCAAAATCGACCAAAGCGTGCGCCAACTGGGCGAGCACAGACACGATAACACTGCCGCGATTTGCAATCAAAACATCGACCGCGTTCCGAATAATTGGACGGCGGGAGAAAACCAGACTCGGATTTGTCGGCAAGAACCCGAACCGGCCGGTCATTTCAGGACTGGCAACCAATGGGTGCTTGCAGACTGCGCGCTCGCCGGCGGCGCCGAATATACAGAACCAGCATCATCACCAGCGCAATCAGAACCACAACTGCAAGAACTGCCCAGACAATTAACATGCGCACGGAATTGATCATGATGAATTTGCCGCGTCTGGTGTAGAAGCCGTTGAAGCTGCGGATCGCCCCTGGGAGTGCCAGCAAATCGTCTTTGCTCATTTGCAGGACGCGTTCGTTGGGATGATATTGCGATTCCCACGGAAACGTCTCCCCGCTGGCATCGAGTTCGATATGCCCTCCGAGGACGTAGCTGATCGGCCGATCTTTCACGAAAGCCGCGACTCTTTCTGCGCTGGCGAGGTCGGCCTTAGCGTCGTCGATCAGAAGCCGCCCCGGCATTAGAAAATCGCCTGAAAAGAATAGTCCTGTATTCCGGTCGTAAAACGAGACCTCCGTCTCATTATGTCCGGGCGTCGGGATCACGTCGACGGTTCGATCGCCGAGATTGATCTCGGCGAGACCGTTCGGCCAGTTGGTAAACTTGTAGTAGCGCCGCACGCTGTCAACATCAAACCCAACGACTTCTACGTTAGCCAAATGCATGAACTGTCCATCGCCCGCCCGGTGGTCAAGGTGCCGATGTGTATGCACCACGAGCAAGGGCAACTTTGTAGCGCCGTCTCCAGGTAATAATTGCATCACCGTTTTCGCCAGCGGCATCTGATTCGAATCGGCGACATCGCCGGTGTCGATCAGAAGCGCTTTCGTCGATCCAATCAGGAGGTACATGAAAGGCGCCTCGAACGTAGCGCAAAGGTTTTCCCGAAGGATGTATGTCCCAGGATTGTACGGGTGCACTTCAAGCGGGGCTTGCGGACTCGCTTTGCAGTCATTGGCGCCTTCATTCCAATGAAAGTCGATGGACCCGGGCGCAAGTTGAGACCGCGCGGACGACGCCGCGAACAGTATCCCGAAAACCAGCAGAGCGCAATGTGCCTGTCGCATGACCGAGGCTATTTCACAAACGTCAGTCCATGAGGTACGGCATATTTGAAAACATAGGCGTAGAGCATCACGATAATTCCAACGATGGAACACAGCGCGACTGAGTGCCACGCCACGAAGCGGAAAATAACCCCTTCATTTCCCACTTGTTCGGTAGCAGCTGTGGCAATGGTGATCGACTGCGCGTCGACCATCTTCCCCATCACCCCTCCCGCGCTGTTGGCTGCGCACATCAGCACCGGATCAATGCCGAGCTGTTGAGAGGTAATTCTCTGCAGGCTTCCAAAGAGCACGTTCGACGAAGTATCGCTCCCGGTAAGAGCAACTCCGAGCCACCCGAGAAACGTTCCGAAGAATGGATACATCCATCCTGTGCGCGTGAACGCCAGGCCGAGCACGGCATCCAGCCCCGAATAGCGCGTGACGTAACCGAGCCCCAACATGAATGAAATTGCAATCATCGCCAGCCGCATTCGCACCAGCGTCTTCCAGAAAATCTTCATCAACTGCACTGGGCCCTGCCCCAGCAGCAATCCGGAGACGATTGCGGCAAGAAAAACCGCCGTCCCGGTGGCCGAGAGCCAGTTGAAATCGTATCGCGCCGCCTCGGGCGTCGCTTTCGTGGCAATCGGAGCAGCGCGCGAAATTGCATTGTGCAGCAGAGGCACATCCCAGCCCGCAGGACCCGGCCGCACCTTCCCGTTTGGAAGCATCACCTTGAAGGCCGGCGTGGTTGCCTGATTCATCGCCAGCTTGATCTTCGGTAGTCCCCAAAGCAGCACAAACAGCGAGAGGATCGCAAACGGCATCCACGCCTTCAACACCTGTCCTGCGCTGTAACTGCGCGGTTTTACATATCCGTCGAACTTCTCCGCGTCCCACTTTCCACCAAACTGGTCGTCGATCTCTCCCGTCGGAGGCGTAACCGCGACCGGCTTGTCGTCATAATCGAATCGCCAAATCTTCTTCGGCTTCCAGAACCGCAGAAAAATCAAAGCCGAGACAATCGAGACCACGCCTCCCATAATGTCCACAAGATTGCTGTCCACGTAATTCGACCAGAAGAACTGCGTAAGCGCGAATGAAAGCCCAATCACCAGAATCGCGGGAAATACTTCGAAGGTTTCTCTCCAGCCGACCATGGTCCGCACCAGCCAGAAAGGAACGATCACCGCAGTGAAAGGAAGAATCCTCCCAATCATCGCGTTGATGTCGGATTCCGGCAAACCCGCCACCGCCGCCAGGCTGTGAATCGGCGTGCCGATCGCGCCCCACGCGACCGGCGCTGTGTTCGCAATCAAATTCAACGCAGCCGCATGAAACGGCCTGAACCCGAGCCCAATCATGAATGCCCCGGCGATCGCCACCGGTGCCCCGAACCCCGCCGCTCCCTCAATGAACGCTCCAAAACAAAACGCCACCAGCAAAACCTGCAGCCGCCGGTCGGCGGTGATGCCGGCAATCGACTCTTTCATGATTTCAAATTGCCCGGTCTCCACCGAAATGTCATAGAGGTAAACCGCAGCCAGAACGATCCACGCGATTTTCAACACTCCGAACGCGACGCCATACGCGAAGCTCATGCCGGCCAGCGCCGCAGGCATTTTGAAAAAGATGATTGCAACCGCCACCGCCGTCGACGCCCCGGCAATCGCGCACCAGTGCGGCTTCACCTTGAGCCCGGCCAGCAGTCCGAAAAGAACAATGATGGGAAGCCCTGCAACCAGCGTGGAAAGCCACCAGTGACCAAGCGGATCGTAGATCTGAGTCCACTGCATAACCACCTCCTCGCGAACGGAGTCAGCCGCGTAACCAAGATCACAAATTAACCTGCTTTGAAAGGGCGCGGCTTCAGCCGCGCCGTACGAAACAAATAAAACAACCTGCGGCTTTAGCCGCCCACTTCCCAATCTTTCGGAACATTCACATAGGATCGATCCAATTCCGCAACCGACGCGCACCCCAGCAGCCGCAAAGTCCGCTCCAGATCTGTGCGCAGGATCTCAATCGCCCGGTCCACACCAGCCTCACCCGCTGCAGCCAATCCATACGCGTACGCGCGACCGCAAAGCACCGCCCGCGCTCCCATGCATATAGCTTTCACAATGTCGGCGCCGCGGCGAACGCCTCCATCCATGAATACCTCGATCTGGCCCTTCACCGCGTCCACCACTTCCGGCAGCGCCCGCAAAGATGCCGGAACTCCATCCAGTTGCCGTCCACCATGATTCGAAACCGAAATCGCCGCCGCTCCGGAATCGATGGCGTGGCGCGCATCGTCGCCCGTCAGCACACCCTTCACCACAATCGGCCCTCGCCAGATTTCCCGAATCCAGCGGAAATCGGCCCAGGTCGCAGTCGATTCCGCCAGCGCGGCGTTGATGTCTACCAGCGGCATCGGCCCCTTGCCCGGCACCACCACGTTCGGCAGCAAAGGCACGCCTCCATCCATCAAAAAATTTATCAGCCATCTCGGACGCGAAAGAATTTGCGGGAGGTAAGGTATTTTCTCCAGCGGCCCGCCGCTGATCAGTTCCTTCATTCCGTTGCGGTAATCGCGCTCACGAATCCCCGACACCGGAGTGTCAATGGTCACCACCAGCGCCGAGAACCCCGCCACGCGGGCTCTTTCAATGCTGGCCTCGGCCGCCCCGCGCCCGCCCATCAGGTAAAGCTGATAGAAAACCGGTCCGGTGGAACCCGCCTTCACATCCTCCAGCCTATGTCCCGAAATTGTCGAAAGAATATAGCCAGTTCCGGCCCGGCCGGCAGCTCGCGCCGCCGCCACTTCCCCTCCCGGATGCATAAGCCGGCTGTATCCGACCGGTGCCAGCAAGAAAGGAAGCGACAGATCGAGCCCCAGAACCCGAGTACGCAAATCGCACGTCGCAACTTCGACCCCGTGCCGCGGTCGAAAAGTCACGTCGTTAAATATCCGGCAATTCTCCCGCAGCGTGACCTCGCCCTCGGCTCCGCCATCCAGGTAATCAAATACAGATTTTGGCACCCGCGCCCGCGCGATTGGCCGGAAGTCTTCGATGCATACAACCCGCGGCGAAGCCACACTTCGCGCAGCTCTCGTCATCTGCAATTCCAATCTCTCAATCGCTACCTTTGGAATGTTGAAGCAGGCCGATATCCTACCACCAGCGCGAGAAACAGGGTACCCCGTTCAGTAACTCGCGAAACCCGAAAAACGCGCTCTCGGCAACTAAAACCTCGTTAGAATCATCTTTATAGTTGTGGGGGTATACATGTCGCTTGTCCGGCTCAACCGGAAAAGCAGCCGCGGTTTCTTTTCGCATCGTGCCGCGATCATGTGTGTCGCTGCTCTCGGCATCTTCTGGGGGCGCGTTGCTCCGCCGAGTTTCTCGCAGGCCTCCGTTAACATCAGCACCCACGCCGGCCATGATCATCGGCATTGTTTCGATCATGAAGATTCCCAGTGGGCCGCTACCCCAAGCGCCGCGTTACATGCGCCGCTTCCGGTGGTTTCATCTCAGCCAGTCCGCGCTTCTGACTCTCTCGTCGACTTTGTGACGGATGGTTGGCATTACAACCGCCCCCCTCCGATCAGTTAAGTTCCTTCATCTTCATCGGCTTCGCAACCTGCAGCGCCATTTGCTGCAGGTGAATTTCATCCCAACCAGCTTTTGAACATGAACAACAAATCGTGATTTCAAGAGACCAGAATCATCGCAACTCCAGAGGAGGTCCGATGCCAGTAACTGATTCTACCCGGCAAACCGTCGCTACTCCCCGAACCACTCGCTCAGGCGTAGCTGGACGTCCGGCATGGACGCAGGGGAAATCTAATTCGTGGCTCTTTATTCTGGGAGTCGCGCTCGGAGTCGGAGTCGTCTCCTTTTTCGCCACCGAACTCATGCACTACCTGCTGGTGCCGGACTTGGGCCGCAGTCGCGAAAGATTCCTGGCAGAAGGTTTTTCCGCTTTCATCGTGACCTGCCTGATCGCCAAGTTAGCCCAAATCAGCCGCCGGCAATATCGGCTCACCGCGGCGCGAATGCAGGTGATTGCCGAAATGAACCATCACATCCGAAACGCGTTGACTGCTATTTCGCTCTCCGCAGACGTGACCGAAGATCAACACCTGATTCGTGTCATCTCCGAGGGAGTCGACCGTATCGACTGGGCTCTCCGCGAAATCCTGCCCCGCGAAATCCCCCTGCGCGAAGAACAGCGCCACAGACTCGGGTATTTCCAACACGGAGGAACAGATCGCCACGATCGACACGAAAATGATCGACATGAAAATGGGCAGCATGAAAATGACTGGCGCGAGGGCGACTGACATGAACATTCTTTGCGTGGAGCACCACTCTGAATACATGAGCGCCCTGAAATACATGCTCGAATCAGCCGGGTATCAGGTAATGCCAGCGACCACCGGCACGCAAGCTCTGCGCCTGCTCACAACCCGGGAAATCGATGGTGTCCTTCTTGAGTACGACTTGCCTGACGCCACAGGCACCGCCGTCCGCGCGGAAATGAAACGCATCAAGCCAGACGTCCCCGTCCTACTGTTCGCCGGAGTAGGGAGCCAGACGCCATTTTTGCTGCGTTTTTTTGACTTGTATCTCCAGAATCACGAAGAACCGCAGAAAGTATTCGAGGACCTGGAGGCTTAGGACGCGTAAACGACTGCACGCTAGCTTGCTTTCAGCCCGTTAGGAACCATAGGCAGCGAACGCAACCGCGCGCCCGTCGCATCGAAAATCGCGTTGCCGATCGCTGGAGCCAAACCGACCATCGGACATTCCCCGGCACCGGCCGACGGAATATCTTTGCGATCGAGCAGCACGGTCTCAAGCACAGGCACATCGCTGAACCGTGGTACCCGGTAGCTTGAGAATCGCCCGTTCAGCACCCGCCCATTATCGAATTCAATCGCCTCAAAAAGCGCGCCCCCGAGCCCCATGATGTTCGATCCCTCGATCTGATTCCGCAAATTGTCGGGATTGACAATGGCCCCGCATTCGAAAGCCGTAACCACGCGAACCACCCGCACGTCCCCAGATGTTCGATCCACTGCAACCTCAGCGCAGGTTGCGACATTTCCCATCTTTTCGAATCCACCACCCATCCCGGACCCGTGCCCCGCAACCTTCGCGCCTCCCCAGCCAAATTTCTTCGCTGCCGCCTCAAACACCGCGCGCAACCGCTCATTCTTCAGATTCTTCAACCGGAATTCCAGCGGATCCATGTTCACCAGATGCGCCAGTTCGTCCATAAAACATTCCCGGGCGAAATGATTCGCTGTAGCCGCCAGCGCCCGGTATGAGCCTTGCCGCAACGGCGAGTGCGCAGCATGAAATTCGATCCGCTGGTTCTGAACATCGTAGTAAGTGCGAATCCCCGCTGAGCCAGAATTGTAGTTATGAAATTCCCAAGCTGCGATTGCGCCGTCCCTAGCCACTCCGCCCGTGACTTCGATGACCCCCGCGGGGCGGAAGTAAGCCCAGGTAAATTCCTCTTCGCGGGACCACACCAGCTTGACCGGCCGCTTCGCCGCCCGCGCCAGTCGCGCTGCTTCAATCGCAGCTTCGCCCGTGTGCTTGCCTCCATAACCCGACCCTGTATCAGGCATCAACACGCGCACGCGTTCTTCCGGAATCCGAAACGCCTCAGCCAGTTCACTCCGCACTCCGAAGGGCCGCTGCGTTCCCGTCCACACCGTTAAACTGTCGCCCTCCCACTGCGCCAGCGCGGCCCGCGGTTCCAGCGGCGCATGAGCGATGTAAGAAACGGTGTAAGTCTGCTGCAGTCGGTGATCAGCGGCCGCCACAGCCTTCTCCACCGATCCCACTTCATAGCTTGACTCATCCCCCGTGGGGTCGTTGCCTGCGGTCGCGGTCTTCTTCAAATATTCGAACAGCCCTTTATTCGATGGCTGAGGTTCAGACTTCCACTCCGCGTGAATGGCCGCAACTGCGCGCGTTGCAATCTCCGCGCTTGGCGCCGCTACCCCCACAAAATCGCCATCGTGAACCACGGTCACGCCCGGAATTTGTTCCGCCTCGCGCGTGTCAATCGACGCCAGTGTCGCGCCAAAAGCCGCAGGCCGCAGAATCTTCCCGTGCAGCATCTCGGGCAGTCTTTGGTCGATCGGATACCGATGTTTCCCGGTCACAAAGTCTCGGCCATCGACTTTGCTCGCTGACTGCCCTTGCACCTTCCACTGCGTCGCAGGTAAGAGGGCGTCTCCGGTGTCGATAGTTTGCGTAAGTTGCTGCCCCTTGATCAGCGCTCCATATTCCACCGACCGCTTATTCCCGGGATCTGTGATCTTGCCATCGGCCGCGACCAGCCGCTGCCGATCGACTTTCCACTCGGCTGCGGCCAAACCAATCAGCAACTCGCGGGCAGCCGAAGCCGCCTTCCTGAGTTGAGGACTCATAGTCGGCGTAGTCCGGCTTCCAAACGTCCCCATATCGAAGGGAGTAAGTTGCGTGTCCCCCATGACCATTTGGATTTTGTCCATGCCGACCAGCAACTCCTCGGCAACCGCCTGGCTCAACGATGTCCGGATGTTCTGACCAACTTCCACCTTGCCCGTATAGATAGTAACAATGCCGCTTTCACTAATATGCAGCCAGCCGCCGATGTCCTGAGGAAGTTCCTCGCCAGCTCGCCGTCTGCCGGAACCAGATTCCTGCGCCTGCACACCTTTCAACGCGCAGACAACCAGCATGCCCGCGCCCAGGAACTTGAAAAACTCCCTCCGGTCAACCTCGAAGTGGTAAGCAGGCCGCGCGCGGAGTTCATAGCGTTCCGGCTCCAAAGGAATTTCGAAATCTAGCGGTTCGAAAACTCGATCGTCATTCATGGCCAGCATTCCCCGAGAGAGGAGATTCCTTCATAACCATGGCCACACTGCGCACCGCAGCCACAATGCGCGGATGAGTTCCGCATCGGCAGATGTTGCCTTCCATGAAATGCCGAATCTCAGCCTCCGACGGATTCGGATTCGCGTTTAGCAGCGACACCGCTGTCATAATCATCCCCGCAGTGCAGTACGCGCATTGCATCGCCGCCTGGTTAAGAAAACACTGCTGTACCGGATGCAGACGCTCGCCTTTGGCTAGCCCTTCAATCGTCGTGATTTGTCGGTCGCGCACCGCTCCCACCGCGGTAATGCAAGATCGACGCGCACTTCCATTGACCAGCACGGTGCAGGCTCCGCACTGCCCTTCGCCGCACCCATACTTGCTTCCCGTAAGATCCAGTTGATCGCGCAGGACGCTGAGCAGGCTGGTATCCGCATCGGCATCGACCGCGAGCGTACTTCCATTTACATTGAGTCGCGTAACCTTAGCCATTCCGCTCCTCCCAACCCTCCTCTACTTAGAAACCATCGCCTCGGAATCCGTTGCCATTCGATGCGCGCGCCGGTGCAAAACCCACAGATACGCAACCGGACCCGAAGCGAGATTCACCAATCCCCATTTCCGCGCCGCGACATCGCTGTAGATCATCGCCCACGCGAAAAGCAGCGTCGGAGCCAGCACAATCAACATCGCCCCCGCCGCGCCACCCGCCACTCGAAAGCTTCGCGCCGCATCCGGATACTTCCGCCGCAGTTCCCAGAACGAAAGCACGGTCTGGATCGACGTCGCCATCCGCGTCCACGCATAAACTCCAATCAATTGCGGCACGGTAAACACCGCCAATGCTGCACAAAAAGCCGTCGACACCAGAATCGACCGCACCGGCGTCCCAAACCGCGCGCTCACCTTAGCCAGCGCCGGATGAAAGTATCCATCTTCCGCCATCGCCAGCGGAATGCGCGTCACCGAAAGCACCGTGCTATCCAGTAGTACGAAAGCGCAAACCACGGCCGCCACAAAGATTGCCGTCCCCAGCGCATTCCCTCCAATCAGCCGAGCCGCCGTCACCAGATATCCAGTCTGCCACTCCTGCCAGTTCCCTAGAGCGGCCAGCCCCGCGGCCATCGTCACCACGTAAATCGCCACCGCCAGCGGTACCACAATCGCAAGTCCTATCGGAAAATTTCGCGTCGGATTCTCCACTTCTTCAATCACCGTGGAAACTTGTTCGTACCCGGCATACGACCACAGCGCAATTGCCAGTCCCACCCCGAACGCGCCCTGCCACGGTCTTCCGGTCGGGAAAAACGGATGAAACGGATTGAAGTGCGCCTGGTGAAACCCCATCACGATAAACACCACCACCGGAACCGCCATCACCAGTAACAACATCAAAGTGAGTTTCCCCACCAGGTGAATGCCACGAATATTCAGGTAAGCCACCAGCAGCAGGAACGCAAAGGCCACGCCCCAGTGCTCGACCCGCGAATGCATGGGGAACCAGTACTCGAGGTAATCCGCCATCCCCACGCCATACGAGGCGCTCATTAGAAAAGTGCCCGTCCAGTTCCACCATCCGCACTGAAATCCCCAGAAGTCTCCCAGCGCGGCGCGGCTCCATCGGTAAAACCCACCCTCCACCGGCATCAGCGTTGTCATTTCGGCCGTAGCCAGCGCAATCGGAACAGAGAACAGCAGCGGCACAACCAGAAGAAACGTCAACCCCAGGCCTGGCCCTGAGGTCGAGATCATCGACTCCAATTCAAAAGGTCCGCCCGCGCAGTAGGCAAAAAGCACCGCCACAAACGGCGCCAACCCAATTCGCCGCAGATTCTTGGTGGGAGCATAAAACGCTGTCGGGACTGATGGAGGCGAACCAGAATTCAGCGAACCAGCACTCAGCGGATCTGAACCCATTGCTCCTCACCCCCCAGGGAACACCGCCTGAGGCCTTGAAGATTATGAGAGCACAACTTCCAAGTCAACATCGCATGTGAGGATGCTTTGCAAGGAAAAGGTAAGATCGTTACGGTTCAAGATCCTGCGCGAGCGATCAGTGGATCACAAGAGTTGGCTGATCTCCCGTGGCCCAGGCTTGGGCCGGCACGGTCATCGTGGCGGGCAAGGCTCCCCCCGTGGATGCTCCAGCCGCGACGTTGACGGCGAAACTGACATTGCCAACCGCGGCCGCGATTTGCGCACAGGCACTCGCGCAATTCGTAGTCAGGGCAAGATAGTATTCACCGGCCGCAAGACCGATTGAACCTTGAGTCCAAAGCAGCGTGTGGAAGCCGTCCGACGCCGAGAAGGTGGTTCCAGGAGTCGCCCCAATATCAGCGAGCAGGTTCCCTGAAGCATTATAGATGCCGATGTCATAATCATTCGCCGTATTGTCCGCAGTCATCACTTCGTAGGTTATCTGGGTAGTCGTAACCGCGTAAGGCAAAAGGAAACCCCAAAGCTTGGTAACGTTTTCGGTCGCAGCCTGCGACCCCCCGGTACGTGCTCCGCCCGTCACAAAAAACTGGAACGTACTTCCCGTCGCGGAAATCGTGATCGACCCTGGGTTATTCGCAATCTTGATATTCTGTCCCGCCGTGAGTGTGCCCAGCACCGGAGCGTCTCCCGTGCTCCCGATCAGGATTTGCCCGTCCGCGGGAGCGGCCGTCGAAGTCGCACTTGTCGGACTCGAGAAGTAAGCAATACCATCCGCCGTGCCCGAGATATTGCTGGAAAGAGTAACCGAACCACCCAACGCCACCGTGCCTCCTCCCGACAACCCGGATCCCGCCAGCACCTTGATAGAAGAATCTGTCAGCATGCTGTTGGTTATTCCTCCAGCTGGAATACTGATCGTGCCGGTCTTACTGATCGGTCCCCCCGTCAGTCCGGCTCCAGTACTGATGCTGGTGACCGTTCCTCCCGAACTAGGGGAAGCATTGGTGAGCGTCACCGTCCCGCCCAACGCCACCGTTCCTCCGCCCGACAATCCGGATCCCGCCTGTACCGTGATCGAAGGATTTGCCAGGAGGCTGTTCGTCACACCTCCTGTGGGGATACTGATGGTGCCCGTCTTGCTAATCGGTCCGCCTGTCAAACCCGCCCCGGTACTGACGCTGGTGACTGTTCCTCCCGAACTGGGGGAGGCATTGGTGAGCGTCACCGTCCCGCCCAACGCCACCGTCCCTCCGCCCGATAATCCGGATCCCGCCACCACTTTGATGGAGGAATCTGCCAGCATGCTGTTGGTTACGCCCAGTGCCGGAATGCTGATCGTGCCGCTCTTGGTGATCGGTCCGCCCGTCAAACCAGCGCCAGTACTGACGCTGGTGACCGTCCCGGCGACGGGGAATGTCTGCCCCGGCGCGAAAGTAAGAATCCCGCTCTTGGCGATTGAGAGCCCAGTCTCACCAACATCTCCGTTCACGCCGTACAGCAAGTTCAGGGTTGCCCCAGTGTTTGTAGAATCATTTCCCGTGGGCTCAGCCTCCCATTGAAAGATGTAATCCACCGATCTCAACAAAGTCGTGTTGTACGACGCAGCCTCAAGGTAAAAAGGGTTGGAGTTGAATCCTTCCGTGGTTGTGGCCGCAGCGGTGGGAGGAAAAACCGCCCCTGCCTGCGCCGTCAGGGACCCTCGGATGATGGAGGTCCCCGATACGTCGAGCTTGGCCGCAGGGCTGGTATTCCCGATCCCTACGCTTCCGCCCGATTCGAAGATCGCCGAATTCTCGATGTTGCAGGCGGTAGTGAATTTCGAGATCTGGTTGGCCGTGGCTGTTCCGTCGCTGGTGACAGACGCACACGCCGTTGTCGCCGCCGCAGCCAACGCAGCAACGCTCGTGCCTTTTGCAGCGGCCCGTAAGCCAGATTGCGAGGTCGCAGAGATCGCCAGAGCGCCGTTGGCTGGTTGAGCCGGTGAAACGGATGAGGACTGGCTGTCTGCCAGCACGAAAGCTGAAGCCGGTTTCCCTCCCAGCATATCTGTGTCCGCCGCTTTCAGCGCGTAAGCCACACTCAATAACAGAATGCGTTGCTGCTCCGCCTGCCCGTCGGGCCGGACGCCCAACCAGCGTGCGTCGCCTGCCGAAAAAATTTCCTGCGGAAGGCCCTCCTCGTTGCTCGCTCCGAGCAGCACACTATAGTGCCCGGCTGAGTCCAGATGTACGGTCTGACTTTCTTGCCAGACCGGTGCTGGGTCGTTCTGGTCTGCGTACAACCCAAACGTGATTCCAATCGGACCGCTGAGTGGATTCCCAGTCTCATCGCGCACCGTCCCTCGGATGCGAATCAACCGTGGCACAGTCGCTGTCGAAGCAAGCGGTGGCGAAGCCTGATCACCCTGAGCCAACGCCAGCGCGCCGCACATCAGATAGGTCGTGACGGCGCATATTAAGACTCGATAAAACCTCACGACCACCTCCTCTAGCCAGATAGATCAGCGCTACAGGAATTACTTCTTGTTGCATCTTCTTACAACTCTCCAGGTGGCTCAGCCGAAAGAGTTAAGTGTTCCGGTTAACTATCCTCCAAACCGCCTAGCCAAAAGGAGAATTGACGCCCGGCCCGAATTGAGCTTAGATGGCGCTCGGGGCGCCGGACTTTCTACCCGGCCGACTTCCCAAAATCCTGCTGGCATTATGGGTCAGCCACTCCAAGGAAACTCGAATATGACGAATAGCCAGACTTTTATCGTGACGATGTGCATAGCGGGCCTTCTGCCTCTTGCTGCTGCTGCTCAAAGCGCAACCCCTCCGCGCATAACCAGTGCTGAAGCCAAGAACCACGCCGGCGAGACAGTCATGGTGTGCGGGAGGGTTGTGGACAGCCGGACCTCCAGATATGCACTCGCGGGCCACGGCAAGCCTGTAACCTTTTATCTCGACCAGCCTGAACCGCATCCCGTATTCTCCTTTGTCACATTCGGGTCTGAGTCTGGGACAAACCCCCAGGAAGCACAAGCCGCCTACCAGGGCAAGCGCGTGTGCGTAACCGGCAAGATCACTGGGGCCGCGGTTCCCTACATCATGGCGGCCGACCGTTCACAGATCAAGATTCAGCCCGAAGATAAATAACTAGTAGCAAGACCCTTCAGCCGCGGATTCGGCAGACAACGCTGGGGGAGGGAGAGCGGCCACCGCAGCCTGAAGAAGGCTTTCACCTCTTCTCTGCGTCGTTCTTCTCTGCATCCTTCAGGTCTGCGTCTTTCAGGTGAACCAGCGCAGCGCTCTGTTTCTTCGCCGTGATCACGGCAGACAGTTCCTGCAGCACCGCCTCCCGCAATTTCATGTATCCGATGGCGCCGCTCATGAAATGACCGTTGACGAAGAAGCTGGGCGTGCCCAACAATCCAAGACGCTGACCCTCCTGCGCATCTTTCTTCACCGGTGCAATTTCTTCTCCGGAATCGAGGCACTGGTCGAAGCGCGCGCTGTCGAGCTTCAAGTCGCGGGCCTGCTGTTTCAGGTCTGGAATCTGAAGCCTTTTGCTCTGAAACAAGGCATCATGAAACTCCCAGAACTTACCTTGCTCGCCCGCACAGCGCGCAGCCTCAGCGGCTCGCGCCGCAAGCGGGTGCATGGGAAGAGGAAAGTCTTTGTAGACGAATGACACTTGATCGCCAAATTGCTCTCGTATCCGGTTGACATCCCCGCTCACTTTTTGGCAATAAGGGCATTCATAATCCGCGAATTCGACGATCTGCACCGGAGCCTTCTCAGAACCAAGCCTGGGAGCATTCGCAACCTCGACATGAGCGCTCGGCTGACTTAGCTCAACGACCACGCCGTATTCCCCCCGCAGTTCGGCGATGTAGGTGTCCCGCGCTTTTTTCATACGCAGCTGATGAACGGTATTGATGATGTTGCCGCGCGCCTCATCATAGGATTCATCAGTTTGTACCCCCTCGTAATAGAAGCGGAGCTGATCTTCTGTCGGTTCTTGCACATTAATGGAAACATGACGCTTGAATAATTCATCAAGGCTCACAGATTCCTTCTTTGCCTGCATTTCCAGGAGCTGATCGTCGATATATTGCTCGAGCGCATCCCGCTCGGCAACGTAGTATTTGTATCTGGCCTGAAGAAGTTTGGCCGCTTCCTTTTCCTCCAGTTCGCTCGCAGTCACCTTCCGACCCGCAATCTCAGCGACCACGCCGGAATCATCTTGGCTAATGGCGGGAATCGACAGAGTGCTTAGAAATATTCCGAATACAAGTGCGACAAAGGCTTGCTTGGTCAGCATAACAATTCCTCTCTTCGGGATTCTCGAACTTAGGATTCTTGAACTTTCTCTGTTCAGGGGGGAGGAAGGTAAATTTAAAGACCGGACGCCGAGGATAAACCCGGCGTCCGGAATGTTTCGATTTGGCCCAGCCGAAGAACTCCCTAAATGGAATTGCTCAGTCAAGCCAGATCGCTCTTCAAATCGGAAGACTAAAAATCGTGATCTTCCGGCGTGCAGGAGCAGGTGCCCCTGCCGCTGCCCAGCGTTATCGCGTAAGAACAGAGGTTCTCAAGGTCTCCGTTCTCAGTCGATGACAGATTCGAGTCGGCTAACGAGGTTTCGGTAAGAGCATATGCCGCAGCTCCCGCCTGGCCTGTTGCCTGGATGTGCGTCATCCACCCGCGAATTCCAGGCGCCAGCGTGTTGTTGGTTGGGTCACCAGGATTGGTCGAAGACGAAACCACCTTGATGACGCCGCGCGTGTTTATTTTGCCAGTCAGGCTGTTGCCCAGGAGTTCGGTGTTCGTCCACTCCGAGGTGAGACCATCGGGTGTTACTTCGCAGCTGCAGCACTCCTGAAACTCCTGGCTGTCATCAAACACATAGATGGAAGCCCACAGGTTTCCGTTGGGCACTCCCTCTGTCGATGTGGTTGATTTATCGCCGTCGTTGATGAGACGCAAAACGGCATTAGGTGCCCCAGCCGTACGCGCGTTGGAATAGTAGGTGACAAAATAGACGCTGTTGTCCCCTTGTGCCAAGGCATTTCCTGAAGCGATCCCCAGCATCAAAGAGATGGCCAGCACCGAAAACAGCAAAGATCCAGCTCTCTTCATTTGTAAGTCCTCCGTAGCTTTCTTTTGTGGCGCGGCGGCTGGGGGGAGATCAGCTATTAGCGCGCTTGCCGAACTCTAACCGTTGCTAAATTCTTTACAACTACCCACGTGGCTTAGCCGGAAACACTAGGTCTGGGAGCTACTGCTTATGGCGTAGTTACTCAACCCAGCACATTCAGCAAAATACTTCGCCACTGATTCCGCTGCTCAAAACCTCGAGACGCAAGTGACAACCCTTCAGCTTCGATCATCGTGCGACGATTTATCCTCATTGCGGCTCTTGAGCTTGCTCGCGTAGTTGCCGCGCCCTGTCTTTCATCATTTGCTCGATAACATCCGGAGGTAACGGTTCATCGGGCGGCACCAAGCTTCCGCTGTCGAGTGGCCGGTGCGAAACCTGTGCCGCAGGATCCTCTTTTGGAGGCACCCAAAACGCTGAGCCGCTGGGAGGCGTCCAAAGCAGAGGATTGTGGACGGTTTTTTCTTCGTCGGCCGCCCTGCTTTTCTGCTCGCTTGGTGGAGGTGAGAAATCTGCCGTCTGCCCTGTTTTCGCCAAGACCACACGCAGCAATCTGTCTGGGCTGTCCGGTGATCCCAGGATTACATAGTTGAAGCCAGATCCGTTCAGGAGATTCCCCAGCACTTGCCGAATCGTGCTTGGCCCCTCACGCAAAAAAATCCGGTCTGCCGCACTGCCTGTGGGGAAGTCGATGACTGTCCCAGTCTGGGCACTAATAGCCCGCAAGACCTCCGCAAGACTCACGTTCCATGCTGTAATCGTCAGCCTGCCCTTGGCGTAAGTGACGACGGGCTGACTTGCAACAGACGGCACATATGTTTCATCGCCGGCTGCAGAATTCTTCCGCGCAGTCCCGCAACCTGCATCGATCACCTGTGCGTTGCAGCCAATCTGAGTCTCCTGAGTATGCCCCGTGGCTACTAACCACCAAGGCAGCGCGGCAACCATGCCGACCAATCGACATTGCCAATGTCTAATCAACTCGGTCTCGATCCTCCATTACATCCCAAGCTCGATGTGAATCAGAGTGGGACACGTATGGAGGCTAAGCAGCCGTTTCGTTTACTGCAATACTGCCCATGTGCTAGTCATTTTGGCTAGTTCTCAAGTCGTCACGAAACTGGAAGCTAATCGATATCAATCCCCAAAGCTACGACATGATTTGTCCTGCGCGGCTTAATTTCATGCCCCTCTCGTCCCAACGACGATTTAGTTCGTTTGTGTTAGTTCTTTGATCGAACAACCTGATTTTCCAAGGTCTTAGACAAATTTCCCGCCGCGGCCCGTCATCAATGCCTTGACAATAAGGGCCTTCAGTGGGAAGCTTACCTCGCCCTCTCTTGTTGGCGGCCTTTTGCGCGGTCCTCCCCTCCGCCGCTAACAACGTGATCCGTCTCTATGACCGAACCTCGGGTGAAGTGTTTGCGTAGGCGCGACGCCGTGAACCATTCCGCGCACTGACGAGCAGCTTTGATAGTCGTCTATGCACCCAGGAAGAATCCGGGAGTTCCTGGAGATCACTATTAAGGAGTAAGCCGTGACGATGGGGGTATCGGAACCTGGGTTCCTGGTATTGGACTCCAAGTTGAATCCTGTAGCTTGCAATCAGCAGGTGATTAAGATCCTTGCCTTTCCCAACCTGGTCGACCAGGTCAAGCGCATGAGTGTGTTTCTTTCCGACAAGATTCGCGTCAGTCTGGTCAATCGCCAGTCCAAAGATTCGTTGGAGTTTGTCAAGGAATTCAGGTCCGGCAAACGTCGCTACAATTGCCGCATCTTTCAACTTGACTCCCCTGACAAAGGCGCCCTCTTGGTGCTCGTGCTGGAGCGGTTTGCGTCCCGAACGGCATCTTTGTCGCAGCTGTCCCAGGAGTTTGATCTAACCGTCCGCGAACAAGAGACCGTCCAACTGTTGCTCCAGGGCCTCACCAGCAAGGAAATCGCGGCTCGAATGAACATCAGCCCCAATACGGTAAAGGCCTTCCTTCGTCTGGTAATGGTGAAAATGGGTGTCTCTACACGTTCTGGAATCGTGGGCAGAATCGTTGGGCCCGTCTAACCGTGTCATTCGAACCCTAACAAGGTAGCCGTGGTGAACTAGTCCATTTGTGGACTTTACTTAAGATTGCGCTCACGTAAGATCGCTGCTTGCCATGCGATCCCAAGAAGTAGAGCGCAGAAGAGACCCTCGCTTTCCCCAGATATTGGAGATCGAGGTCAACGCTGTCCCTCCATTCGATTCCGCCGACGACCCGGGTAAGCCAATCCTCGGACGTGCTCAGAATATGAGTCGAGGCGGCCTGTGCTTCTTGAGCCAACGGCCTGTCTCACCATCATCGCTCTTGCGCTGCGAAATGCGCGCCGTGGATGTCCCGGTGCCGATCCCCACTCTCTTGCTTGTCCGCTGGACGAAGAAGCCGCACCTGCGAGGTAAGAATTACCTTTCTGGCCTCCAATTCCTGCTTTAATCGATTCAACTAATGCTTGCGCACTAACCCACTTGGCTAACCCTTCAGGCTAATTTGATTTTCCTACTGCGTACAGTCTAGCCGGCAAAGGGAGTTGAAAACCCGAAGCGAGGCGTTAAAGTCGACGTTCACTGTGCGCAGCCCGTCCGCCCTCCTCCGGACTGGGCCAATTTATAAGGCGGTCAAGCATGGACGTCGCAAGCAGAGGAGGAAGCCATTACGCCCGGGCTGCGGCTGTATCTCTGGTCTTGCTGCTTTGCCTCGTTATCACCCAGTCCGGCTGCGGCGGCGGTTCGTCAGCAGCGGCTCCGCCTTCGACCAAGTCTCTAACATCAATTATGATTTCTCCCACTGCTCCGGCCGTTGCGCTGGGTCAGAGCCAACAGCTTACTGCCACGGGAGTGTTCAGCGACAATACCCAGCAGGACATGACGAAAAAGGTTACGTGGGCCAGCGCTCAGCCTTCAGTCGCGAGCATCAACCAGGCAGGACTGGCGTCGGGCAAGCTAGTCGGGAGCACTAAGCTTACGGCGACGTCCGGTTCTGTTACGGCTTCGGTCACTCTTACCGTCGGCACAGCCGCCGTAGTATCGATCGCCGTAAGTCCGCAGGGTCCTTCGGTTCCGAAAGGTGAAGCGCGACAGCTCGATGCGATTGCGACCTTCAGCGACGGCAGCCAGACAACCATTACCAATTCGGCGACTTGGTCGGTCGTCCCAACCGGGATCGCCACTGTAAGCGCCACCGGATTAGTCACGGCTCTGGCTGTAGGTTCCGCCACGGTCACCGCCGGCTTGAATTCCGTCAGCGGAAGCGATCCGCTTACTGTCTCCTCGGCGATCTTGGTATCGATCAGCGTAAGTCCGCAGAGTCCCTCGATTCCGAAAGGTGAAACTCGACAGCTCGACGCGGTCGCTACCTTCAGCGACGGCAGCCAGAAAACCATTACCGATTCAGCCATCTGGTCGGTAACCCCAACCGGGATCGCGACCGTAAGCGCCACCGGATTAGTCACGGCCCAGGGGGTGGGCTCGGCCACGGTCACCGCCACCTCAGCTTCTGTCCACACCAGCGATCCGCTGACTGTCTCGCCGCCTGTCCTCGTCTCCATTGCCGTGGCGCCGGCGAATTCATCGATCATGCTGGGAACCACTGAGCAACTAACTGCCACCGGTACCTTCAGCGACGGCAGCACCCAGAATCTTACAGACTCCACGGCTTGGTCATCCTCGAATCCTTCCATGGCAAGTATCAGCCCTGCCGGAGTGGCCGCCGCGAGCGCTGTCGGTTCCACTAGCATCTCAGCCACTTCTGATGATCTCACTGGGTCGACGGCCCTCACGGTCGAGCCGCAGTTGCTCGTCACGTACTTCAGCCAGGCAAACAACAGCGCCACAGGTATGGATGCGACGGTGTATGTCACAAACGTCGGTATGACCAACAGCTCCCTCTGTGCGATGGTCTACGTCTTTGACACGCAAGAGGAGATGACGGAATGCTGCGCCTGCTCGGCTTCGCCAGATGACCTTCGGACCTTGTCGATAAACAATAATCTGACGAATCAACCAGCCACCGGTGTCGCACCGGCAGCTGGAGTAATCGAGATCGTATCTGCAGGAGCTGGCAACCAGGTCTGCAATGCGAGCAGCTCTCCTCCCGGAGGAGAACTGTCGGCCTGGTCGACCCACATACAGGTTGTAGACACAAGTACGTTTGCTGTGACCGAGGCCCCGTTTGAGGTGGTGCCGCTTACTCCAACCCATGCGTCGTTACTCCAAAGCCAATGCGGATTTCTGATGGCAGAAAGTCACGGTATCTGCACTTGCGGCGCGGGCGATTGACGGGATCTGGCTAGATTGCCACTGTGACTTGGATGTTCCCGCATGTAGCGTTACAACTTGGGAGCTTCAGTGGTGCGGCTTATCAACTAGGGGACTAGTTCCTTCGGGGTGGTGCCTCGGGCGTTCGATGATGTTATAACGCGTGATCGGCACATGCGATGTGAGGTGGTGAGATGGCAATGGATCGGACTCCCCTGAAAGATGCGGAGGAGGCATGGATCGCGAAATATCGATCCGCCCTGAAAGACATCCCAGTTGAGCAGTCACGCTCCACGAGGTTCCATGAAGCTCTAAATAGAGCCCACGGTATCATCGTGTCGCACGTTGCCGGAATCTTGGCTGGCTCGGCGGACGCGGGCCGCTGGAAGAGATTGAAGAGCCCGGTTCAGTCCGCAACACCGAACCCCGTTTCACATCCACAAACCACTCGAAGCGGGAACCTGGCAGAGTCGAGCGTGAAGGTGGCGTGACAGCGGCCGAGGTCGCCGCGGTGCACAGGAGTAGATGTCAAGGTCTCGGACAAACAATCATGCCCACAATCCCGGAGCGCGTCGAAGCGCCCATCTTTACCATCACCAGCCGAATAAACGCCTTCACCGTGTTAGGACTGATATTCATGCGCTGAGCAATCTCTTTGCTGGTAAAGCCCTCGCGGAGGAACTGCACTGTTTCCTGCTCACGAGCGGTCAGACCAAAGCGCTGAGCAATTTCCGCAATCGTGGTCGACTGGTGGCTCTTCCTCTCCATCATGACGATCGTCAATTTTCCGGACTGACCTGAACCAGTGTTATGGTTGTCATGGCTGCCATGGTTTTCCGGGAGGTCGAGCGGAAAAGAGCGCCAAAGATACGTCCTCCTCGCCGACTGAACCTTGGCGAGTCCGGATGCTGATCCTCCTTGTGCCAGACTTGAGCGCACCTTCTTTGCCAGCCAGGCGCCCAGATTGTGAATGTTTCGTGGATGTTCCGGAAATGTAAGTATCTGAACCACTTCGGCATTGGAGCCGACAACTTTCGACGACGTATCCACCACCATCAGGCCGGGCCGGGCTGCAGCACCATGCATTTGAGATTCCCTTCTTCTGAAAATGGCCGCCACATCTGCCGGCCGCGCCAGCCGAATTGAACTGGCAGCGCGGGGGGCCTCGCTGTTCAACCGTTTCGACGCAGCGGACATCCAGACCTGCGTTCGCCTTCGCCGTTATCTCCCTGACACCGATCGTCGCATGCTAGTAGCCCGGTCCTGTCTCAGCAAGGGGCAACACAGGACATCTGAGGACATTTCGGGGCATTACGGGTCAAACACGGTGCAAAAAGCGCCCAATTCGTTGTCGACGGCACCGTTAGGGTCGCACAACATGATTTTTTCCCGAAAGCCAGCTTACCCCTGTGACCTTGGGAACCTAGTCGGGGCTGGCGGAGTCTGTCACCATCACAGTCGCGAGGCCTGCGCATGTTTTACATGAAGCCGCAGATGGTAGGAACCGCCGCGACTCATTTGCTGCGCTTTGGTGTCTGTTTGATAGGGCTATGCCTGACGGTCTCCGGGACCCGGCTCCAGGCGCAAGCGCAAGAGGATGCACAAGTTTCAGATTCCGGCGCCAATTCCCAGCCAGTAGACAACACACTCTCCCTCACCGGAACGGTTATCAACTCTCTGACCGGGGAGCCGGTCCGAGGCGCTGTCGTGGCGATCGCCACCGGACCAATCAGCGGTCAAGTAGCTCTCTCGACCCTCAGCGACAACTCCGGCCATTTCCAGTTTGACGGCTTGACGGAAGGGCGTGCGCTTATCAGCGCCGTCAAACCAGGCTTCGGAAATCAAATCCGCGGTCAGCTCGATAGGATCTCCGTGCTGATCACTCACAATGTTTCGCCCGTCCTTCTGAAACTGGATCCCACGGGAGTGATTTTCGGGCGATTGACGAGCAGCGATGAGCAACCCTTGGAAGGTTTCCTTCTACACGTGATTTCGAAACAGAGGGTCGGTGGGAAGCAGCAATGGGTTCCTGTCCCAGCCCAGACAACAACGGACGACAGCGGTAACTTTCGCATCGCAGGCCTGGCCGCTGATACGTACTATCTGCTTGTCGCGCAAAATCAGCAACCTACATTGACCCGGAGAGGAGTTCCCAATCCGCGGGAGCAGAGTTACGCCGAAGCCTTCTATCCCGGCGTCCCCGACTTTAACTCGGCAACGCCAATTGAGCTGACCGGCGGGCGCGAAGTTGAAGCAAACTTTTCCATTGCCGCCGAACCACTTTATGAAATATCCGGCGTCGTGAGCACACTGGATCTGAATTCACCGCTCGAATTCTCCAGAAAAGCGGGCGATGGTTACGACTTTGTTCAGAATGCAACCGTGCAAGACGGCAGGTTTCAAATCAAACTTCCCGCTGGGTCCTTCAGCGTAGCCGGATCGACTGCGACAGGGATACAACTGGCGGCTTCCAGCGTGGTCGTCAGTTCCGACGACCCAAATCTGAATATCGCCCTGCGCCCTGCGTCTGGGATTCGGGTTGAACTGCAAAGGGAAAGCAGTTCAGGAAGCACGCAGTCGAACACCCCGGAACAGCCAGGTTCTATGGGAATGAGCCTTCAATTGATACGAACGGCGGGTGCTCCTGGGCCAAGCTATTGGTGGGTGCCAGGCCAATCGGATGGATTCCAAGGCGTTGCTCCCGGTGTATATACGGTTCAGGCCAATGGTCCACCCGGAACCTGGTACATAAAGTCGATGCGCAGCGGGGGCACCGACTTGCTCAGTCAGGACCTTACAGTGCTCGAGGGAGCGCAGCCGCCGCTTATCCAAGTCACCCTCCGAGACGACGCGGCGAGCGTGCGCGGAACCGTAATGCCTACTGATGACATGTTGCCGGTAACAGTGTTGCTGGTACAGCAGCGCGGCACCAGAAACCTGATCAAAGTGGGTGGCGCGTTCCAGGGAAAATTTGAAATTGACGGCGTCACTCCCGGCGATTACTTGCTCCTGGCCTTCGATGCTGTGGATCGCCTGGAATACGAAAATCCCGAAGTGCTTAATCCCTATCTGTCGGGGGCTGCGCACATCAGTCTTCCACCGCATGGGGTAGCGAGCGTCAACCTTAGTCTCTCCACAATAGGAAGATAGAGATGCTTCGTCGGACAATTCTGTTTTTCCTCGCGCTAGCCAGTGCCTGTCAGTTACCGGCGCAAACCGTGCCCGGCAAATTTCGCATCAGTGGGAAGGCAGTGAATGCCGTAACCGGTCAAGTGCTGGCCGGCGCTGAGGTTTCGATCAGCAAAGCCGAGCAACTGGATTCGGTTCTGCAAAAGATGCTCACGAATGATGATGGGAGCTTCTCGTTTGAGGTTTTAGAGCCAGGGAAGTATCTGCTGGTAGGACAAAGAAATGGTTTCAGCCGGCAAAGCTATGAGCAACACGGCATTTTCTCGAGTGCGGTGGTGGTGGGCCCGGGCCTGGCCTCCGACAATCTGGTTTTTCGGCTTCGTCCAGACGGCCGAATCGTGGGCAGGGTCGTCGATGAAAACCAGGAGCCCGTGCCGAACGCGATGATCTATCTTTTTCGTAGTGATCCGGGCGCCGGTTTCAAGCAAGTCTTTCAGAAAGCCCAGGTTTCCACGGATGACCGCGGTTACTACCGCCTGGCTCATGTTGAGTCCGGCAGATACTACGTGGTGGTCTCGGCGCAACCGTGGTTCGGTCCGTTTGTGCAGGCATATGGGAACAGCAATCTCTCCGCGGCGGATAAGGCGGCCTTTGATGTCGTATTTCCCATTGCTTTCTATCCCGGAGTTACCGACCCCGGATCGGCATCGCCGATTATGTTGGACGAAGGCCAGGAATTCGCCGCAGACTTTACTTTGAATGCCGTTCCCGCTCTTCGTCTCCGTCTCAACCACTTCAATAACTCTCCTGAGCAACCGAGGAATGCGAGATTAGCTGCGAAAGTGTTTGGAACGGAAATTTATCTTCCCGGTCAGAGAGAGACGCAAGCGGACGAAAACTCTCGAGAAATAGCAGGCTTGGCTCCAGGGAAGTACGTGCTTAATATCGAGTCGTATGGTTCAGTCAGGGAGAAGCATTCAACAGTCGTCAATGTCACCACCGATATGGAGTTCGACGTGGACGCCGCGCCTCCTGCACCGTCCATCCGTGGCCTCGTTCAAAAGGACGGCGGTCTGAACCTGACCCCGCAGGCGTTTGTGCTGCTTTGGAACCCCCGGAGGAATGAGGCATTAGAGGCATCAATCGACGATAAGGGCCAATTCGAATTCACCCCCGATCTTCTCGCGCCGGGAGATTATTCCGTTTTCGTGGCGAGTGGGCTGAATTCGACCATCGGCAGTTTATCCGCCACGGGCGCGCAGGTTGAAGGACAGACAATCCGGGTCACTGCTTCCAAACCGATCGAGTTGAAGATCGAATTGTCCTCGAGTTTATCCACAATCAACGGAATCGCGCGGAAAAATAACGAAGCGTTCGCCGGAGTCATGATCCTTTTGGTGCCCCAAACTCCGGAGAAAAATCTGCCATTGTTCCGGCGGGACCAAAGCGACAGCGATGGCACATTCACCTTGCACGATGTGCTGCCGGGTCGCTACAAGATTCTGGCGATCGAAGACGGCTGGGATGTGGAGTGGGCCGATATGTCGCTCTTCAAGGCGCGTCTGGACCGCGCTCCGAGCATAGAAGTTGCACCGAACCGAACCTACCAGACCACAGTAAATGTGGAATGAATGATTCCTCGGACGGGAGCCACCGATCTTGTCGAGGAGCCTTTGCGAACCGCCCTCAATATGACTGTCCCGCGCCGTCACGATAAGAATTTACAAAACGTTCATTTTGCTTTAACACACCAGCAAAACTGGCCTCCTATGGTTGCAGGTGTTTATCTCAGTTCCGCGGCAGTGCATACCACTCGGCACGCAGCGTAAACCCTCGGCTCCATGCGGCGGCCAAGTTCGCGCGACTACGAATAATCGCGAACTCCACCAAGGGCAGCAGCTAGGATGCGTCGACCGGGAAGCAAAGGGGCAGGCATTCAGCCTGCCCCTTTCGAGCTTTAAGTTTTATACTACCGCCTCTAGTAGCACGGTGATGGGGCGCGCCATTCGTCACTCGATGAAGCGTCAACAGACAGTAGGATCTCGAACAACCTATTGCTAGTGATTTAAATCACATCTGGGCGTGCCTTAAGGGGTACCAGTCGCGAATGTTTTTATCCGGGATTCACAAGTGCTTAAAGTTCCGGTAACCATTTCTGGGTAAAATCTGTTGGTACTACATGTTTTGACTTTCATTGAAGTATTGGCCAGATCCGGCCGGCAGCAAGACAAGAGGTCGGTTTGATGATCCACTCGAAAAATAAATTCTTCCCTCCACCCGCTGCAACCACACCTATCCTCACGGCCCGATTGTTCCTCGCTGCATTATTTTTCCTTGCAAATACACTCCAATCGCCGGCTCAAAATGTTGTGCTGGGAGGCGCGATCGGCGGTCGCATCACCGACGAAGCGGGAGCAGTCGTGCCCCGAGTGTTGGTTACTGTGCGGAACCTCGCGACCGGCGTTGAGGAATCTGCCGAGACAAACCGCGCTGGACTTTACCGGTTTCCGGTCCTCATGCCGGGGTCATATTCCATCACTGCAACTCTTAATGGCTTTCGCGATGTCCAGGCCCTGGTGCAGGTGCGGGTAGGAAATGCCACGTCGCAGGACATCAAGCTGCAGGTGGGAGCAAGCGCCGACACAGTCAAAGTATCCGGGACGATGCCACTGCTGCGGCCGGAGGAGTCCTCAGCCAGCACCGTAATCGATCGGTCGCTGATCGAGGAATTACCGCTCAACGGACGAAAATACACCGATTTTATGGTGCTGACTCCGAATACCAGCTACGACGGCGATACCGGCCTGGTGAGCATTGCCGGACAGCAGGGTGGTGAGGACTCGGGATACGCCAACGGAAATGGTTCCAACGCTTTTACCGTGGACGGAAGCAACGCCACCAACAGCTACTTTGCCGACATTGTGGGTCGAAATCGCATACCGTACCTGTATGGGGAGGACGCGATCCAGGAGTTTCAAGTGGCAGTCAGTCCCTACACCGCGATCTATGGAGGTGGAGCGGGCTTCGTCAATGCCGTCACCCGGTCGGGTAGTAATGTGTTCCACGGCAGCGCGTTTTATTACAACCGGAACTCCGCGACAGGGGCCAATGACGCCCTCGATAACGCCGCCGGCAATCCGAAACCGGAAGATGCTTTGCAGCAATTTGGCGCAGGCATGGGTGGGCCCATCCGGCGCGACCGCTTATGGTTCTTCGTCGATTACGAACAGCAACTGCGAGACAATCCGATTCCCGTCATTAACTCGGCGTTGGCGACCAACCCTTCGAACCTGGCTGCCTTGTTGAGCGGCCCCGGCGGTTTCAGCCTCGCGCCTGGAACCGCGCTGCCATCACCGAATGGCCCTCTGCCCATACCGAATCTCGACACCGACGCCGATGTCGCGGCGGGACCGGGCGATCCGTTGTATCCTCTGTACCTCCAGCAAGTCTCGAACACACTCAATGCCCTGAGCTCCAATCTCGGCCAGAAGGCGAGAAAGGGCAACGATTGGGTGATCACCCCCCGGTTCGACTACCAGGCCAGCCCGCGAGACAGCCTGTTCCTCAGCTTGAATTTCAACCGCTTCAATTCTCCGGGAGGTGTCATTCTTGACCCAACGGTGGGTAACTATGGCACTCAGACGCTGGCGAATGCCTACGTGCGCACCTTTCAAGCCAGCCTGGGATGGACGCACGCATTCTCTTCAAGACTTCTGAACGAATTTCACGCGAGCACTTCGCAGGACAACGAGCTTTCGACACCGACGGGCCTGGCTCCAAACACGCCCACGATAATACTTGATAGTCCGGCCGCTTTCATTCTAGGCAATGCTCCGTTCTCGATCGGAAGAGTTTTTGAAAGGCAGTACTCTCTGTCCGACAGGATCGATTACGTCATAGGCAGGCACACGTTGCAATTCGGTTTCGATTTTAACCGAGCCCGCGACGCGGACACCGATGACGGTGGCGCGGACCCGAACGAGGCGGTAGAGTTCGGATCACCCCTCGGCAGTTATGAATTCCCGAATCTCGAGGCGTTTGCGCTCGGAGAGTACATCACTTTCAGTCAGGCCGCCGGGAACCCAACTTTTTCCTTTGCCGTGCCTTACTATGGTTTCTACGTGCAGGACACGTTTCGCGCCTTGCCCAAGTTGACGCTGGAAATGGGCTTGCGCGAGGATTTCCAGGTCTATCCGCAGCCGGCAGAAAATCCCGCCTTCCCGCTCACCGGCCAGTATCCCAACCAGTTTCAACGTCTCGCGCCGCGCTTGGGATTTGCCTGGCAGCCGGCACCGAAGACGGTCGTGCGCGGAGGATTCGGCATGTTCTATACCAACCTGAACGGGCTGAACTACCGCAACGCGGTCATCTCGAACGGACTCGTGTCACAGCAATCTGAGGTTAGTGCCAGTTACACGTCCGGTCCGCCGAGCCAACAGGTGCCAGCATTTCCCTATATCCTCCCGGCAAGTTCTCCTTTGTTCGCGGCCTCTCCGGACATTTCCCTGGTTTCCCCGCAGTTCAGAGCGCCGTACATTCTGCAGGCCAGTTTGCAGATCGAGCGTGAGATTTTCGAGAACACAACCCTGAGCATCGGAACCATGTGGAATCACGGGGTGCACATTATCTCGGGCAGCGCCTATGACGCCAACCTGGAGCCGTTGCAAGGCACAACGACGTACATCTTCTGCACTCCCAGTTCACCCACGGCGTCCTGCAGCGGGCGCACCATCGTCCTGCCAAACATGGACAGTGGCCTGCTTACCGACGGCCTCATCAGTTCGCAATTCGGCCAGATCCAGGAACTCATCAGCCCGGCA
The DNA here is from genome assembly GCA_049673585.1 of Candidatus Sulfotelmatobacter sp. Taxonomy (GTDB): domain Bacteria; phylum Acidobacteriota; class Terriglobia; order Terriglobales; family Acidobacteriaceae; genus Sulfotelmatobacter. The sequence goes on from JBATXV010000020.1 coordinate 93,449, forward strand.
CAAAACTATTACAACTCTTTCTTCGTGCAGTTGCAGCGCCGCATGTCGCGAGGCCTGTCACTGCAATTTTCTTATACCTTCGCCAAGAGCATCATGCTCGACGGCATGGACTTTAACAATCAATTCGACTTCAGCAATACCCATGCTCCATCTCTGCTCGACCAGCGGCAACGAATTAGCTTTGCCGCCGTCTACCAGCCCGAGCTCCAGAACCTGGCTAGTTCCGGTAAGGAGCGCGCGCTGCTCTCGGGTTGGACCCTCAGCAGCGTCATGGAGTTCTCCTCCGGCCGTCCCTACGCGGGGTTGCTGGCCCCCGCGTCCGGCGGTGACAACCTGAATGACACCGCCTTCAACCAGGATACCGCGGCCACCGCAGGGGGCATCAATGGCGCCGGCCCAACTCCGGGGATCGGCCTGAATTCTTTTTACGGTCCCTGGCCGCAGAGGATCGATGCGGGCCTCGGACGCCGCTTCGAAATCCGCGAAGGCAAGGAACTGCAATTTCAGGCCCAGGCATTCAATTTGTTCAATCACGCGAATTACTACGTCCAGAACGGCGATGGCATCAACCAGATACAGTACAACCCGATCGGACAGCACTGCGGCGACGGCACGACGCTAAACCAGACCTGCTATCTGGTGCCGAACTCAGGCCCCGGCAATTTCGGAACCTTTCAGGAAATCAGCCCAGATGGCCTTCCCCGTGTATTGCAGTTTTCAGCACGCTTCACTTTCTAAGGCTGGCAACTCATGAGAATTCTAGTCATCGAAGATGAAGCCAAGACAGCCAAGTTCCTGCAGAAGGGACTCGGGGAAGCGGGCTTCGTCGTCGACGTCGCCGCAGATGGATTGGACGGCCTGTACCTCGCGCAGGAACTGCAGTTCGATCTCGTCATTCTCGACGTGATGCTTCCAGGCCTGGACGGCTGGCAGGTTCTCACTCGTTTGCGGCAGCAGGGCCAGCGCGCCCTGGTACTTTTTCTGACTGCCCGCGATGCCGTTCACGAAAGGGTACGAGGCTTCGAACTGGGCGCGGATGACTATCTGGTAAAGCCGTTCGCCTTTTCCGAATTGTTGGCGCGCGTGCGCTCGCTGCTGCGCCGCGGGCCTCCGCATCCGCAAGCGACGCTTCGTTTCTCTGACCTTGAAATCGACTTGTTGCGCCAGCGGGCAACCCGCGCCGGTCAGCGCTTGGAGCTGACTTCCAAGGAGTTCCTTCTTTTGTCCCTTCTGGCGCGGCGCGCAGGCGAAGTGCTGTCGCGAACCCAGATCGCCGAAGCCGTTTGGGACGTGAACTTCGACAGTGACACCAATGTCGTCGACGTGAATGTGCGAAGGCTACGCAGCAAAGTGGACGACCCTTTCGCTTTCAAATTGATCCACACGGTTCGAGGCGCCGGCTATGTCCTGGAACATGAGGGCTAGATTCGCGCAGGCTGGGCGTTTCTGGAGTACTCTTGCCTTCCGCCTGACCGCTTGGTACGTGCTCGCCGCCTTGGCTCTGGTCGTCTTCACCAGCGCCAGTCTTTATTTCCTGCTGGTCACAGAACTGAAAAAAAGTGCGGACTTGTTTCTGTCCGACAAAATCCATGTGCTGCGCACGATCCTGCGGGAGCGTCCCGACGACCGCGACGGGCTGCGCGAGGAAATTGAACTGGAGTCGGCCGCCAGGAGATACGAGCAATTCTATATCCGCCTTCTGGACGAACGAAATGTTCCAATTTTGACGACTCCGGGAATGGCGGAGCAATTAGATCTGCCGCGATTAATCGCTCAAACCCAAAGCCGCCCGGATCGCGCTCAGACCCTCGAAGGAAGAAACGGCCGGTTGTTTCTGGTAATGAGTGCCGCGATGCCCGTTGGCAGTTCCCCTCAAACCGACACCGCGCAGATCGCGATCGATATTTCCCAGCAGGAAGCTTTGCTGGCGCGGTATCGCCACCGTTTCAGCCTCATCCTCCTGGGCACGCTGGCAATCTTTCCCCTGGTCGGTTACCAGATCGCACGCCGCGGCATTCGCCCGGTCCGAGAGATGGCGGTGACAGCCCGCCACATCAGTTCCACCAACCTGAACGAACGCATCCAGCCTGAGGGATATCCTTCCGAACTCGCCTCTCTGGCCGCCACCTTCAACCAAATGCTGGGCCGCCTGGAAGAGTCTTTCGAGCGCATTTCCAGATTCTCGGCCGATATTGCCCACGACCTCCGGACTCCGGTGAACAACATCCGCGGCGAGGCGGAAGTAGCCCTGGCTCGCGCCCGAACGGTGGATGAATACCGCGAAGTTTTGGGTTCCTGTCTGGAAGAAGCCGTGCGCCTGTCAGATCTCATCGGCGATCTCTTGTTCCTCGCCCGCGCAGAAAGTCCCCTGGCCCACCTTCATCGCGAGAGCATCAACGTGGGCGAATTGCTTTCAGGTATTCGCGAGTATTACGAAGCTCCAGCGGCCGACCGGGGCGTCTCTCTTTCCACAGCAGTGCCCAATGAACCACTGATCGCGCAATTGGACCGCACTCTTCTGCAAAGGGCTGTGGGCAACCTCGTTTCGAACGCTTTAGCGCATACCCCTCCGGGGAAATCGGTAGTGCTAGGCGCCTCCGTCGAACCTGCGGCCGTCCGCATTGAAGTTTCTGATGCCGGGGTCGGCATTCCTCCGGAAGCGTTGTCGCGTGTTTTCGACCGCTTTTTCCGGGTGGATGAATCGCGCTCTCAGGCTTCGGGAGGAACCGGGCTGGGACTAGCCATCGTTCAAAGCATCATGCTGCTGCACGGCGGGAATGTGGAAATCGCGAGCGAAGTTGGGCAAGGCACGCGGGTAACTCTCCGGCTACCCATGTCCTCGGCTGCATGACCGCGATCCAACGTGACAAAGATCCCATCGTGACAAAGATCCAACATGACAAAAATGTAATCTCCGCGTCATGGTGCCGTCATAGGTCGCCTGTTAGGTTCGCGACTGGCGGCGCTGGTCGTATCGCTACGCCTCTATGTCGCATGGCCGATCTCGGTTGCGTGATGAAAAAATCCCCATGAGGAGAACCGTACATGTCCCGACAATCTCGAACTAACTCTCCCAATAAATCTCGAATCAATCGCCTGCTCGTCGCTGTTCTGGCGGCGGGGCTGAGCATTCCGGCGTTCGCTCAGTCCGTACCGTTCCCGACCTACTCGCCCGGCGAGAACACGAGCGCAACCACCGGCCCCACCTACTCACAGCCGTTACCCAACCCATGGGTCGTCAGTGATGGCGCAATCATCACCCCCGCCGGCACCCAGATCTACCTCGGCACAAACACCCGCGCTAAAGCCGTCGCGCTGAATCCCACAGGCAATCACACCGCCGCAGTCCTGCAGATGGAGGCTCCTCAGGCTGTCACGGTCTTCAACACCACAACCGGCGCCATCCTGCAAACCTATGTACCCAATGTCGGAGGGAAAAAGGATCCAGACGGCAGCACCACCGGCATCACCTATTCGCCGGACGGCAAGTACCTGCTGTTCAGCCAGGACGGTTATAACGGCCCGGGCTACGTGGGCTACGTTGCCGTCGCCAGCGTCAATGCTACGACGGGCTTGCTTTCAGACTATGCCCGCGTCAGCGTTCCCATGGATGTCAACGCCGACGGCTATCTGACCAACGTCACTTGCTTCCCCAACAGCCCTGGCGGGACCTCGGGCAGCTTTGACATTCCGTGCGGCTACCCCTATGCGATTTTCTCGTATGACACAGTCACTTCCTATCCCATGGGCATCGCGGTGTCGCCGGATGCCAAGACCGCTTATGTCGTATTAGACGACAACGACACGCTCACCAAGATCGACTTGACCGCGGCTACACCGGTCCAGGGTCCGGAGGTCCGCGTCGGTAACGTCCCGCATAGCGTCGTGGTCTCTGCCGACGGCACCACTGCCTACGTCTCCAACGAGGCTGGCCGGATCGCTACCGCCAACGACTTCGTCGAATACTCCAATGGCACCCCGGTTGTGGCCGACTATCCGACGGGCTCTACATCCACCGGCACCGTTTCAGTGATCAACTTGTCCACCTTTACGCTCACCACTACCATCTCGACCGGTCTGCACCCAACAGGTATGGCTTTGTGGGGCAAGTACCTGCTGGTCGCCAATACCTACAGCGACAGCATCTCGGTGATTGACACGTCCATCAATCAAGAGGTGCGGAGGATCGATCTGCGGCTTCCAATCGGAGTACCTGCGGAAGGCCGTCCGGCGTACGGTGCCGGACCGAATTCGATCGCCGTCGATGCCGCAAACAGCATCGCCTACGTCGCGCTCTACAACGCCAACGCCATCGCCGTGGTTGACCTCAACGCCTTCTCATGGAATCCCGTCGTGGGCATGATCCCCGTCGCTTATGCGCCGGCCTCGGTCGTGCTGGATGCGGCAGACAACGCGCTGCTCGTTGCCAACGACAAGGGCATCGGCACTACGGGCTACGGAGTGGCAACACCCCCGAACTCTTCGTCCGAAAATTCGTACGCCAAATACTACGGCGTGTCCGACTTCAACACCCACCAGGACCTTGGCACCGTCAGCATCGTCCCTATTCCGCACCGCACAACCCTGGAGGCGATGACGCACCAGGTCTTCCAGAACAACCACTGGGATCTGTGGCAGAACATCTTGAGTGCCTCTGGCGGCAGCCGGTTCGCGCGCCCGGTCGCAATTCCCGACAGGATCGGTGATCCCTCGCTGATCAAACACGTGTTCTTGATCATCCGTGAAAACCGCACTTACGATCAGATGCTGGGCGACGTGACCGCGGGCAATGGCGACCCCTCGCTGGCGGTCTTTGGTGACAACTCGAGCTACGCCGCATACCCCGTCATAACGCCCAACGCGCACACGCTCATACAGCGCTTCCCGCTTCTGGACAACTTCTACGACCCCAGCCGGCAGTCGGCCGACGGTCATAACTGGATTACCCAGGCCATGGCGCCCTACGGCGACGACATCCAGTCGCCGGACTGGATCCGCGACTATCCCTCCAACGGCGGCGATGCCATTGCTTATCAAAAGAAGGGCCACCTGTGGGATCAGGCTGTAAAGGCCGGTGTCTCGTTCAAGAACTACGGCGAGTACATCGAGTACAACACCTTCAACGTGCCGGGTTGCACTACGAGTAACCTTACGCAAACCAACTCCTATAATGGTCCCGGTTATGCCGCTCCATTACCGTTTCTTGTTTCGGACAGTTGCGAGCCGAGCTGGAGCCAGTTCTACAACGACACATTGGAATACGAGAGTGGCAACGAGCCCCAACTCCAGTATTACAACGTCATCGGCTCCGTCTCCCCGCTCCCGAACCTGATGAGCCACACGGTGCAGAACTTCCCGCAGTTCGATCTCGGCATCCCCGACCAGTACCGCGTCGATGTCTGGAAGCAGGACTTCGCCAAGGACGTGGCCGCCGGCAAGGTGCCCCAGCTGGAATTCATCTGGATCATGAGCGACCACACCACCGGCCCGCCGAACGCGACAGCCGAAGAGGCCGATAACGACCTCGCCGTTGGCCGCGTTATCGACTACATCTCCCACAGCAAGGTGTGGTCCTCGTCGGCAATCTTCATCGAGGAAGACGACGCGCAGAACGGCGTCGACCACGTCGACGGTCACCGCAGCCCGGGCTATATCGTCAGCCCTTACGTTACGCAGCAGGTGAAGCCCGATGGCACCGGAGCCGGCATAACCGAGGAAGGCACCTTTTATACACAGGTCAACATGACGCGCACCATCGAGCAGATCCTTGGTCTGGCGCCCATGAACCAGAACGACCTCGTGGCCTCACCCATGAGGACGCTGTTCGTCGACAATCCGCCCCGAAACAACTTCCTCCCATGGACGCATGTGCCGAACCAGACGCCGCTGTGTTACGGCGTTTCCGGCTATGTGGCCCCAACTAACATCACGCCCAGCCTCAACACTTGCAGCTCCGCAACCGCGTCGCTGCAGGATACCCCTGCAGTCAAATCTCTGCGGGATGGCTGGCTCAAAATGAAGGCGGAGGTCTTCGCCGCCAAATATCACATTCCCGACTCGCTGGACCCGGACACCGTCAGCCATTACGACTGGTACGATGCCACCGGATATAAGGTCCCATATCCCGGCGAGAAGGCGGTTCGTCCGGCAAGCGACTTCAGCAAGCCGGCACGCACCACCGCCGCCGCGGACCTGGACGACTAACAACACGCTCCAACGGCAACAGAGCCCTCTCTCCGATCACCGGAGAGAGGGTTTTTTCTTCACCCTTCAAACGCGCGTCCCAACAACGTGAATCGGACCTCCGCACCAGCACGAACCTCTACAGCTCTGCGGCAACGGTAACGGATGAGATGAAGGCCGAGTTCCAGGGAAGGTCGAACTCGCAACGCGGCTGATTCGCGAGTGATTCGCGCCGCTATCAGCCATTGAAAGAATGGCTCCTCAGGTAGGACTCGAATCAACACTTGAACGTAGTTTCAACGAGATGCAGGTCGGCGGATGACACCTAAGACCACGAAAAGCAGTAGTAAACCAACAAACAGAGCGCAGTTAGAGCGCAGTTTTCACGGGTCGGTGTCGTGGGCTCGACGCCTACAACCGGACCGGTTTCGATGTAAAGAGGTGCAAACGGCACGGGACCGGCACTGAGAAAAGCAAGGTCTTCACTGGCGGCCACTTTTGGCGTGGCAAGGAACTCTCGGAGACTGTTAACGGACGATTATGGCTAAGGTGTCGAGGTTCTTTGAGCGAGCTAGGGAATTCGCCGTGCTGCCCGCAACAATTGGGTCGCCTATTATCGGGGACCGAAGGTTGGATTCGCGGTCGTGGGTCACCGCCAGGGGTGCATTTGGACCTTCACGACCGCTGTCTTGCCGCTCGGTGCAAGCACGAGTCAGCTGCGGTTTGGGCTCATCCGCGGCCGTTCCAACAACGATCACCCGCTGCTTGTCACCTGGGCAAGAGCTAAACGAAATGCGGTGGCGACTATTTGAAAGTAATGCTCTTGCGTTACTGGCGTAACCAGTTCCACTACGACATGTTTTGGGAGCGACAATCATGGCGCGATACCATGCTTAGAGTCTCTCCCACGAAGATGGGCTACCAATTTGCCCGTAGTCACCCAGTTTGCCAATGGAAATTCAAGAGACCAGACGGTTTGGCCGGTATGAGATCGTCGGGGAGTTAGGCCGCGGCGCTATGGGTGTGGTCTACAAGGCGCGCGATCCCCAGATTGATCGTTTGGTCGCACTTAAGACCGTCTTGCTGCAGGGGCAGGAACCGAAGCATGACGAGGAGTTCCGCCAACGATTTTTCTATGAAGCACAAGCTGCTGGACGCTTGCAGCATCCGGGCATAGTCGCTATTTTTGATGCCGGCGAAGATCCAGAGTCCCACAATCCTTACATCGTGCTGGAGTACGTCACCGGCGAGTCTCTTAGCCGGATTCTTTCCCGTGAGAAAAAGCTCCCGCTGGCCAACGCCATGCGCTTGGCCGAGGAAATCGCCAGCGCCCTGGATTATGCACACACGCAAGGCGTTGTCCATCGCGACATCAAGCCGGCCAATATACTGATCACCGAGGATGGGTACGCCAAGATTGCCGATCTGGGCATCGCCAAGCTTAATCTGGCGCGCTCTACTTTGAACCACCACGTTCTCGGCACTCCTGCCTATATGGCTCCTGAGCAACTCTCCGGCGAAGGCGCCGACGGACGCTCGGACCTGTTTTCCCTGGGCGTGATTCTCTACGCCATGGTTACCGGGCATTCGCCATTTCCTGGAAGCAGCGCCGCCACGGTTTGCTTCAAGGTGGTAAATCGAGAGCCCGTACCGGCCGGTGCCTTCGACCTTGGTCTGCCCCGAGGTCTGGATGCAGTCATAGCGCGCGCCATGGCGAAAGACCCCAATAGCCGCTACCAGCGTGGTTCAGACTTTGCCGCCGACTTACGGCAACTGCAACAGCAACATCAACTGGGATCGACCACAACCTCCTTGAGTCCCATCGTGCAGGCTGGAATTATGAGCTCGCCGACGGCTTGGTCCGCACCGGCAAACCAGGCTCGTGCGGCCGGAGAACAACGGGTTCATGCCGCGATGCTGGAGGCTCCCTTACGCGGGCTGATCTTGGGTGCTGCGCTGATGCTCATGCTCGTCTTATTTCTCGGAAACCCCTTCGACAAATTGGCTTCTTCGCGGAAACCTGTCGCCGAGACACTTATCGGGCCCCCATCTAGTCCGAACCGTTCGGGCGAGGAAAACGCAGACAACGCGCCGCCGGTGCCCGGAACCGACGAACAGGCGACGTCGACCTCCTCGGCCCACTCAACTGTCCCTGCCCTCAAAGCGCCAGGAGAGAATTTCGCCGTCAAATCTCCCCGTAATCTTGCCAAAACGTCATCCGTCCTCAGCGGCCGACACCCGGTGTCCACCGCCAGTCTCGACTTAGCCGTACAGCATCAGTTCAAGGAAGCGACTCTCTCATTATGGATCGATGACAAGCTGACGTTTACTCAGATCCTTCATGGAAGTGTTCGGAAGCACCTGATCGTTTTCAACGGTGTCCATGGCGCCAACTCCGAAACCGTCCAGGTTCCATCGGGGGCTCATGTCATCCGTCTGCGGGCTCAGTCCACCGACCAATCGATCGACCTCTCCAAAACCATCTCCGTCGCTTTCACTGGTGGGGAGAGCAGGACTCTGCAGGTTACTTTCAACAATCACAACACGGCCATGAATCTGATTTGGAAGTAGAATGGCTGTCAGGCCGATCAGATATCAATGAATTGCCACAAATCAGCTGGCGTCAGGATTGGCGGACTTGCACTGGGAATGTAATAGCGATGTTGCGACAATTACATTTCCAGCCATATGCTGGCGCGATGACGCGCTTCCACCAGTCCAGTGCGCTTTGATGCCAACTTAATCCCGCTTCGTCTGAATCCAAACTCCGGAATGCGCTAGTGACTGATACTCGCGCGCTCGCACGACGAACCGCTTCGGCGAGGGCCCAATAAAATAAAATGGGTAGCAAGTCACCAGCGTGAGCGTATCTTCGGTTGTCGAAGGCGCCAGAACTGTGGTGTCACCGGGCTCGACCACCTTCGCCCACTCTACGTGGTAGCGAAAGAGCCCGGTTGCCGTCTGAAGCTGAATCTGGTCATCCTTGTGGATGTCTTTCAGCTGACGGAAGAAGGTGTCGCGGTGTCCGGCGATCCCACTGTTCCCGGTCTCCCCTGGAAGCGGAGTGCCTTCGATATGTCCGGCACCCAGCCGCAATATTCGCGAACTGGTCCCTTGTAGAACTGCTACGGAAATTCCCAACCTCGGGATATCCATACGGCCGAGAACGTCACCCTTCTTAACCGCTGGTTCGGGCTGGGTTTGTGTGTGCTCTGCTTCCACTTGGATCTGATTTTCCAAGGACCGTTTTGCAGATACCTGGTAGAGTCTGGCGTCGACCAGAGTGAAGCCGACGTAACCGAGCGCGAGGATGCCAGTTATGAAAAACAGACGCTGACTCCAGCGCAAGAACCTTTGGGCTCGCGTGGGGAACATTTCCTTCTTGGTTGTGAACTTCATGGTTGATCGACCTTCGCTGCCGGCGATGGCTTAGATTGTGCTGGTGCGAAGTAACCGGTTCGGGTTCGGACCAGCAAACGTCCGCGGCCCGGAGCGTTTGCCTGCACCTTTACGACTCGATAGTTTCCATCCCGATTTCTATTTGTGGGGACGTAAGAAATGGTGTATTGGCTGCGAATATCGTGAGCGATCCGTTCGCAGACGGGCGCAACCTCGTTTAGTGACACAGGCAAGAAAGCCGCGCCCCCAGTATCCTTGGCAAGCTGCTTGAGTACACCCGGGTTTCGATCGGCATCCTGCTCATCGAAGATACCGATGGTGTAGATGATTACGTCAGGCTTTCCCACCAGAGCCATGATGTCGGACAACTTATGCTTGCTGGCGTTGTCGCCTCCGTCGCTGATTACGATCAGCACTTTTTTGTCGCGGTCACCCTTCTTCAGGTGCTCGATCGCGACAGCAACTGCATCGTACAGTGCGGTCTCCCCATTAGCTTTGACGGTTGAGAGGGCAACTTCCAGAGAAGCCACCTGGTCTGTGAACAGTGTGTTATCCGGAAGGCCAAACGAAACCCTTTCATTGAAATTGACCACGAACATCTGATCCTGCGGGTTGCTCGAACGGGCAAATACCAATGCCGCGGCAACCACGTCACGGAGCTTAGGCTTCATGCTTCCACTGTTATCGATCACCAGACCGACCGTGACTGGGATATCCTCGTGGCTGAAGTACTTGATCGTTTGCAGCACTCCGTCCTCATAAACATGGAAATCGTCTTTGGACAGTCCAGAAACCAGTGTGTTCTTGCGATCCAGGACGGTTGCGCGCAAGACCACCATGTCCACACTTACTTTCATGGTGAAGGGCTCGGCCGGGAGACTGTGTGACGAAGAGGATTCTTGCGCCCAAGCAAAGCTCGTTGCAGCGGTCAGGACGACAAGACTAACTGAAGACCGGAGTGTGGAGGCAAATCTCTTACTGATATGCGTTCTGGCGCCGAAACGTTCTAAGGCGCGCAATTGCACAAGGCGGTGCACACATGTCGCGGATGAAGTGATCTCTGTCATCCGTCTGGTCCTTTCACTTGCGGTTTAAACTTTGCGGCCGGTGACGAAGAGGCGGTACTCGCGTACCACCTACTTCGCCGTCCGGCATCCAGTCAACTCACAGCGATCCCACACTGTATTCTATTGTTTCGCCATCAGCTCAACTCAAACGGCTCGCTTCGAAAAAGCCGAGAGAGCCAGACCGGCGCCGATCATCATCAGCCCAATCAGTGCAATCATGGGCAGCGAGCTGGCTGTTTGCGGCAAGGGATCAGCCGCAGGTTGTGTTGCGGCAGCCATGGGAGCATTCGCTGGGGGTGGTTCAACAACCTGAGCTAGCTCGACTGGCTCTCCCGTAGGAGCAACGGCCTCGACCGGCGCCGTGTTCAAAGCCTCGATAGGAGCCGCATCCAGCTCGACAGGGGTGGCGAGCACGGGCTCGTTGGTTTCCTTGGCCAGTTCGATGGCTCTCGACTTTGCGTATACAAATTCCTCGCCCCATTCACGTCCAGGGTAAAACCACGCGCGCAGGGCTTCCGGCTCTCCGGCAGGCCGTTCGCGAAATGTGATTACCGTCTTATCAGTCGCGTGCAAACGATAGTTCGGAATTGCGAGGATTGTCGTGAGTACCTGGGTTTCGTCTTGGTTAAAAATCTGGACGATGTGTCGGTCGGATTGTGAATTCAGAATCTTGAAGACATAGGTGCCGGCCGGTAGGTTATGCTGGCCCACACCCGGAACTTCGACGGGCCCACTGAAGGTGATAACAGTCTTCCGGTTCCAGTCATCAGCCTTTGCGGTCGGCACGACGAACGCACAGAGCGCAACAAGGCAAAACAGGGTTGCTAACGTCTTAAACAGTTTCATGTTCTCTCCTGTAGTTTTCTCCGACTGGCTCGCACGGCGGTGGTGGTGCTGGGAGAACTCTTTATGTTGTCGGCTCACAAGAGATCTACGCCCGGGAGATCCGGAACTTTCTTAACCGTCGGGAGTTATTCGAGGTCCAGTATCAGACCTTGGCCTTGGGATTACTGGTCAATATTGATCGTAGCGTCTTTACGATTCAGGGGCAGCTTGGCCTCCACCTCGTTCGGGTCGGACCAGCGGCGGCCCGAAGAGAGTGAGGCTGATTAAGATTTAGTGCTCCCCAATCCCACGCGCTAAGTACGTGGATAGCTACAAAAGATCAGTCTGAAGGATCTTTCTGCCGCGTCGCTTTCACCCCCGACAAAATCCCAACGCCGAGGAGCACGATTGCGCCCACGACGATCCAATGCGTGGGCATGCGCATCAGGTGCGCACCGTAAATCAGTCCTGCAATCATGATGGCGAACCCGATCGCGTAAAGTCCGAACGACATAGCATCTCCCTTTCCAGTGAGCTGTGGCGATGTCCCCCGCAGCTTCTACTGTAATGAGCTGGCTTTCTGATTCTTGACCTGCAGATCGTTCACCACTTGCAGAACATTCGGCACCGCGATCGCCACTTTCTCGGCGCGTGTGCGCTTGTCCTCCGAGTTTACTTCTCCAGTCAGCGTGACAACGCCGCTCTTCACTTCGTATTTCACGTCGTCGTGCATCTTGTTCTGGATCAGCGAAGCGTCCAGATTGTTCTCGATGCCTTGATCAAGATCGGAGTTCACAGCCTTGGCTGCTTTTTCCCCGCCCACGGGAACCACAACAATCTGGTCCGCGACAACTTGTGCGCCAGCCAGGGACTTTGCAAGAGATTCGGCTTGTGACTTGTCGCTCTCACTGCCTACTTGCCCGCCGAGGGTAACAATGCCCTTGTCACGATCCTGGCTGACGGAGACATCTTTGAGGCCTACCTGATCGAGCGCTTTACGGATGCTGTTAGAAACATCCGGCGACTTTGAAGAAGGTCCTGAGCAGCCCAGCATCGTCCCAAGGATGAGCAGCGTCAAGGTAACGAGCAATTTAGTCGTTTTCATATTTTCCTTTGATCGGCGCCAGGCCCGGATTAAGAGGATGAGCCACTCCTGTGCCTTGCAGCCAGCCTCTAGACTCGCTCACTTGCTTCGCCTGTGCTGTGCAGAATCGCTCACTTTGTGAGGAAGCACGTCTTACGAGCTTCGGGGAGCCCCTCTCACACTCTCGTCTTAGCTCGCGTGAGGTCCAATTCAAAAAGACGATCAATTCTGACCAGCTTTCCGAAAACCAAAGTTCGATACTTGTCCTTCACAAGATTCTGCCGACGAAGAGAATCTCGTGACAACCCTGGTTTTGTGGAGGCTTCAATGAACTTAAGTCTGCTGGATCCGAAGGTGATTGTGCTCGCCGCCGCTGTAATTGTGATCATCGCGGTGGTTGCGTGGCTGTACGGCCGAAAACGCAAGAGTACGACTGCAGGCCTGCGGCAGAAGTTTGGGCCCGAGTATGAGCGGGCGGTACTGACGCATGGCTCAGAACGAAAAGCAGAAGCGAAACTAGCGGATCGCGAGAAACGAGTTGAAAAGCTCAACATCCGCGATCTGGATTCGATGGAACACGAGCGCTTTTCTAACCGGTGGGAAGCTGTGCAGTCTCGCTTTGTCGATTCCCCGAAGGGCGCAGTTGCAGAAGCCGATGATCTGGTGTCGTCGGTGATGAAAGCACGTGGCTATCCCGTTTCCGATTTCGATCAACGTGCGGCCGACATTTCTGTCGATCATCCCCGAGTGATGGAGAACTACCGCTCTGCGCATGAGATTGCGTTGCGGGTGGGAAAAGACCAGGCATCCACCGAAGAACTGAGAACGGCGATGATTCACTACCGCTCTTTATTTGAGGAGTTGGTGCAAGTGCCAGTGGCTGTGGAACGGAAAGAAGTCGCGTAAATGGAGCGCGTCGAGTGCGCTCTGACAGAGGAGCGCAGACTCGATCCATCCGCTATGACAAGAAGCAAGGAGGAAACATGAAACCGAGCACGCAAGACCGGACCGAGGGCAAGCTCCACGAAGTGAAGGGGGAAATCGAGGAGGAGGTCGGAAAGGCGACCAACGATCCAGACTTGGAAGTTTCAGGGAACGCGGAAAAGAAAGCTGGCAAAGTTCAAAAATGGATCGGCCGCGCAGAAAAGGCTGTTGGCGAATAAAGGCCGTATAACACCAGCTCGCAAAAATGCGTAGGAGGGTACCGTGTCACAAACCGTAGTGGAAAGAACGGCCGAACAAATCGGCAAATCAGCTCGCCAGGCTTCTCGCGCTACCAGTGCGATATCCGATGCGATCGAGGATGGGGTGGGAGTAGTCAGGCGCGCAGCGAAGCAGAGTGGTGATGCTGTCGAGGAATTCTTGGATGACACAACTCAGCGCCTCCAGCGGCACCTTGTGCTGACGGTTGCGACAACCTTTGCTGTGGGCGTCACCGCTGGAGCACTGATCGGCTGGATGGGGAAACGAAGATAGATCAGAACCCGCGCCAAAGTTTATAACCGAACGCTAAAAAAAGACCTCGGAAAAGGAGAACTTATGAAGACGACGAATGAGCAGGTTAAGTGTGCGCACCTACCATGCCGCTGCCTGGTGCAAGCAGGCAACAGATACTGCGGCCAAGCCTGTACGGAAGCAGGATCCAAGGAGGTTGAGATTGCGTGCCAGTGTGACCACACACCTTGCCCGCTTACCACATGAGGATGGTAACCGCCCGTTGGCTTGGAATTAGGTTAACTGAGGAGATGTCGACATGAAGATGTGCCGACTTATGCTTTTGTTGTTGGCAATTGCGAGCGTCGCGGCCGTACCAGTGCCGGCATGGGCGCAAGCGCTGGCCGATTCAGGAGACTCCTCGGGTGCTGTTGCAGTTGTAAGTACAACCCCGGAGCCACCGGATCTGGCGTACACGCGTCCGACAGAGAAAACGAAGGTTGAGAACTACTTCTTCGACGCGTTCGGCCCCTATCCAGTGGTTGGCGCAGCATTTGCGGCTGGTATTGGTCAAGCGCACAGCACCCCTCCTGAGTGGCATCAAGGAGCTGAGGGCTATAGCAAGCGATTTGGATCGGCCTTTGGCATCGCAGCGATCACCACGACGGTGCGATATGGGCTAGCGAAAGCTTTCAGGGAAGACACGGTGTACTACGGCTGCGAGTGTAAAGGGGTGTTCCCTCGTCTACGCCACGCCGTGATTTCCACCTTGTCAGCACGCCGCGGCCAGGACGGCAACCGTGTCTTCTCCCTCCCGGCGCTTATCGCTCCGTATGCGGGCACGATGACGGCCGTCTATGCGTGGTATCCCAGCCGTTACGACGGCAAGGACGCGCTCCGGATGGGCAACTACACCATGCTGGGATACGTGGGCGGGAACATCGCGCTTGAATTCCTCTACCGCGGACCCCACTCCTTACTTCATCGCATGCACCTCCCGAATGGGCCTGCTGCGCCAAACGCAGGTTCAAACCCATGAGCGACCGGCAATCAGTTGCGGTCGCGGGCTTTGACCCTCTAGTTCCGGGGTCAGCGACCTCACTCGTATCCCCCACTGTGAATACCTCCAAGGGGCTCATCATCCAGTTTCTCGAGTGGTTCGGCGATCTGGGGATATTTTTGTGGCGAGTTGTGCGGGCCGCGGTGACGCCGCCGTTTGAGTTCAGCGAATTGTTTCGACAACTCGACGAGGTCGGATCAAAGTCGCTGCCGCTGGTCGCCTTGGCCGGCGCCGCCACAGGTGTTGTTCTCTCTATGGAAGCCCGTTTCAGCCTGACTCGATTTGGGGCTAAATCACTGCTTCCCGCCGCTATCGTGTTCTCCATTATCCACGAGACCGGCCCGATCATCACCGGTCTGGTGGTAAGCGGCCGAGCGGGCGCCGGGATCGGTGCAGAGTTGGCGTCGATGAAAGTGACTGAGCAGATCGATGCCATCGAAGCATCCGCGGTGAACCCCTACAGGCTGCTAGCTGCGCCCCGCATCCTGGCTTGCATTCTGATGCTCCCTCTGCTGACTCTCGCTGCCGACTTTTGCGGCCTGCTAATGGGTTGGGTTGCGCA
Organism: Candidatus Sulfotelmatobacter sp.; assembly: GCA_049673585.1. Classification (GTDB taxonomy): domain Bacteria; phylum Acidobacteriota; class Terriglobia; order Terriglobales; family Acidobacteriaceae; genus Sulfotelmatobacter. The sequence goes on from JBATXV010000020.1 coordinate 109,063, forward strand.
GGCCCTGGTTGAGCCGATTTCATTCCACCAGTTCATCAATGCTGGTTTTAACGGCGCCGACTTCAACGATTTTCTGCCCCCCACGTTTAAGACCATGGTGTTTGGCCTGATCATTGGGCTGATCGCGTGTTATCAGGGAATGCGGACTCAGGGAGGCGCTGCGGGCGTGGGCCGTGCAGCCACAAGCTCGGTAGTCTTGTCCTCGCTGTTCGTGATCCTGGCAGATGTGGTGCTGGTGAAATTGATCCTCATATTTTTCCCGTGAACATGCGTTAGAGATGGCGCGCGAACTGGTATGGAAACAATCGATCAAATTGCGATCAAGCAAGAAGAAGCCGAGAAAAACGGCGGTGCGCCGGTTGTCGCCGTCGAAGGCTTGCATAAGTCCTTCGGAAATCAAAATGTCTTGAACGGGATCAGCCTAGCCGTGAGTCGAGGCGAAACCCTGGCGGTGCTGGGCCGCAGTGGCACTGGTAAGAGCGTATTGCTACGGCTCATCATCGGTCTCGAAAAGCCCGATTCGGGATCGATTTGCATTCATGGTCAAGACATCGCTGACCTGGCTCTCGACCGGATGGGCGAAATCAGAAAGAAGATGGGTTTTGTGTTCCAGCAGGCAGCGCTCTACGACTCTCTAACCGTCGAGCAGAACGTGGACTTTCCGCTGCAGCACCACCGGAAGCAGATGTCGAAGTCGGAGCGGAGCGACCGGGTCAAGAACTTACTGGCGGAAGTGGGTATGGAAGGCAACCTTGCCAAAATGCCTTCGGATATCTCGGGCGGCATGCAGAAAAGAGTAGGACTGGCACGCGCCCTGGCTTTGGAGCCGGATATTCTTCTGCTCGATGAGCCCACCGCAGGGTTGGACCCCATCAGCGCAGCGGAGATTGATGATTTGGTTCTGAAGCTCCAGCAAGAACATCACATGGCTTCGATCGTAGTGACTCATGATCTGCACAGTGCGAAAACGATTGCGGACCGTCTGACTCTCCTCAACGATGGAAAAGTGGTGGTCGAAGGCAACTTTGAAGAATTTGAGCAAAGTGACATCGAGTTTGTCAGGAAATTTCTAAAGCATTCATAGGAGGACATATGTCGAGAGCCGCGCGGTTAGGAGCTTTCATCGTTGTGACACTGGCCATCCTGGTGGCCGGCGTCTTCATTATTGGAGGCAAGCAGTATCTTTTCAGCTCCACGTATCAATTGAAGGCGCAATTCGACAACGTGGTGGGGTTGGATGCTGGCGGCGATGTGCGGGTGGGCGGTGTTCACAGTGGAACCGTTCACAGCATCGTGTTACCGCACAAACCAGGGGAAAAGGTAACGATAATCATGGATCTCGCTAAATCGACGCACGAGATCATCAAGCAGGACTCTGTAGCCACGATCGAAACCGAGGGTTTGTTGGGCAACCAGTATCTGGCGATTACGTTTGGATCCGCTGGGTCAGCCAACGTCCAGAATGGCGATACCATCGCCAGTCAGCCGCCACTGGAGATGTCGGACCTGCTGGCAAAGACCAGCGACATTTTAGATAGCAGCCAACAGGCTATTCAAAATGCCACCCGCGCAACCGCGAATCTGGATTCGATCAGTGCCAAGATCAATGGTGGGCAGGGCACAGCAGGAGCCCTGGTCAACGACAAACAGCTCTATACCAACCTCGAACAGACAAGCAACACGATGAATGCCACGATGCTCCGGGCGAAGGCCGGGGTTACCGACTTCCAGGAAAATATGGAAGCGATGAAGCACAATTTTCTGTTGCGAGGGTATTTCAAGAGCCGCGGCTACGAAGATTCGGCTGAGCTCGGCAAGAACGAGATTGAAGAATTGCCCCAAAGCACACCAACAAAAGAGTTCACGTATTCTGCGAAGCAGCTTTTCGACAAACAGGATTCGGCCAAACTCAAGAATCAAAAATCACTTAATGCCGGCGGAGAGTTCCTGGCGAACAACGAGTTCGCCTTTGCTGTGGTCGTGGTGTCGACTGGCATGGAAGGTGACACTCAGAAAGACTTGGTACTAACCGAAGCCCGGGCCATGGTTGTACGCGAGTATCTGGTCGAAAACTTTGGATTTGATGATAGTCAGCTTAGAACTCTGGGAGTGGGCAAGCAGGCGGACACTAATTCGGATGCTGGCTGGGGAGCGGTGCAGATTCTCATCTATCCTGCCGGGACCGAAATCCCACCTAACAAGCATACACAACCAGGCATCGCATCCAAAACAGTCTCAGACCAACCAGGCCGGGCTTCGGCAGCAACGGCGACTCCACAATAGAGGGGTGCCACACATCCGGAACCAGAGATCAGTGAAAAAGGAAGCGATTTCGTGGCTACTACGGCAAGAAGATACTGAATGGTCGGCCTCGCGCATGGAAGAACATGACGTGAGGCGCGGCTGATGGAGTTTCTGCAATCATGAATGCAAAGCTTGTTACTGCAGATGACCAAATCTTGGCACGTGTTCAAGAACCCAACGCCACCGGCGGGAGCAGCATTTCCCGCAGCGCCAGCGACAAACTTCAGATTGGCGGCATGCAGTTTGACTGTGGATACCTCTCGCCCTTCTTCATTACTGACCCTGAACGCATGGAAGTTACATTCGAGAATGTCTATGTTCTTATTTGCGAAAATAAAATCAATTCCAAGAAAGACCTGCTCCCGCTACTTGGGCAGATCACAAACAGTGGCAAGCCCCTGCTCATAATCGCCGAGGATGTTGCGGGTGAAGCGCTGGCCACTCTCGTCGTGAACAAGTTGCGTGGCCCGCTGCAAGTCGCTGCCGTACGAGTACCTGGCTCCGGGGATCAGCGGAGAGGTATGTTGCACCAGATTGCCCTTCTTACCGGGGGCAAGGCTGTCACGAGAGAGCTCCCGCTGAGAGACATACAGATTTCCGATCTCGGTCAGGCCAGCAAGATCATCATAGACAGGAACCACACGGTCGTTGAAAGCATCTCAGCCGGCTAAGTCGGTGAGGCATCCTGGGGGAAGGACAGCCCGGGATTGTCGAGACGCGCCACGCCGATCCGGTCGTCGGCCATGCGGTAATAGACTGTCACAGCGCTCTGGCGAAAATTCGTTTCGAGCCATACGGCTCAACCTCTCGTCGCGAATCATGGCCGCGAATCCTAACAGTGTTACTCAGGTTTAGTGTTAGGCATTGTATAAAATTGAACAGTAATTGAAACCGTTAACAAGTAATCTTGCACAAGTCAGAAAGCTCGAAGCGCGGCCATGGGTTAGCGGCGGGAACACCGACCATTCCGACCCTCACGACCGCGTTACTTTACCAAATTCAAGCGAGCACGTTTCAGGCCGGACTTACATGGGTCCGGCCTTTTTGCATTGCTCGACATCAGAAGACCCGACACAGCACGCTGATTCGTCCTAAGTTTCTCCACAGACAACTGATGAGCCGCAAGCTCGGAACTGAGCTTTTTTGAACAGATTTCGACATCTCCGGAATGAGAAAGTTCTGCCGGAAGGATTTGCGAGCAAGACGGAACCTGCAGTTATGTTTCGCCCAAAAATGGGCGCTCGATCCACGCAACTCGTGTCTGCAGAGCGTCACCGAGCAAGCGAGGGATGATGCGCCAGAGGGATCACAATGTATATCCGCTTCATTCGTACGCTGTTATTCGCACTCGTCGTGCTAACGATGTCGGCAGCGTCGCTTGCGCAAATTGGCGTGGCCATTAGAATCGGCCCGCCCGCGCTGCCTGTCTATGAACAGCCTCTCTGTCCTGGCGATGGTTATCTGTGGACACCTGGCTACTGGGCCTACGATTACGATGCTAGCGATTACTACTGGGTGCCGGGCACATGGGTGATGGCGCCGGAAACCGGCTTCTTGTGGACTCCAGCTTATTGGGGTTGGGGCGGCGACGGATTTGTTTTCTATGACGGCTACTGGGGTCCGCACATCGGCTTCTACGGCGGGATCAATTATGGCTTCGGTTATTTCGGCGTGGGCTTTGAAGGCGGCCGTTGGGATAACGGACACTTCTTCTACAACCGTTCCGTCAACAATGTGAACATGAATGAAATTCACAATGTTTACAACAGCTCAGTGACGAACCACAACGAGAGCCACGTCAGTTACAACGGCGGCAATGGTGGAATCAGCGCGCGTCCGACACCTGAAGAGGAATCTGCGGCGCATGAGAGACACATCCCGCCGGTAGCGGTTCAAACTGAACATGCGCAGGCGGCTCGAGCCAACCCGCAGCAACGCGCGTCAGCGAACATGGGCAAGCCAGGTGTCGCGGCTACACCCAGGCCCGGAGATTTTAATGACCGCGGCACGGTGTCGGCCAAAGAGGCAGGAGCGCCATATACTCCAGCCAATCGCGGAGGAAATCAAGGAAGCTCGGGGAACAACGCTGCTCAAGCCAGTACGGCAGTCCATCCTCACGACCTCCCGCCCTTGGCACGGAGCGCCCCAAATACGGGCAGCGCGAAGCTGGACAAGAAATACCAGAAGCAGCAGGACAAGCAAATTGCGAAGCAGCAACAGGAACGAGACAAACTCCAGCAGCAGCAGGACCTGGAGCACCTGAATCTGGATAAACAGAAGGCAAATGACGCGCAAAAACAGCAGGTGGAGCAGAAGCATCAGCAACAGACGCAGCAATTGCAACAGAAACATCAGCAGCAGACGCAGCAGTTGCAGCAAAGACAGCAGCCAGTGAACCGGGAACCGTCCAAGAGGTAAGAGCATCCTCGGAAAAGCCCTAATCATTCAATGAACGGGCTTTCATTGGACGAGCATTGAGGGACGGGAAAACTGCGCAGTAATAGCAGGATCTTGCACGAACGGCTCCTCGGCCGTCATGCGTCATACAAAGGTGGAGGGATCGCTCCGCATCCGTGCAAGTGTGCGATCGCGGGCAACAATTGGCTGGCCAAACGATCCTTGGCTACGAGGGCATCTATTAGATTCAACGTCGGCTCGGGAACATCCTGTCCTTCGGTGAGCAGGATGATTGGGGCCAGCGGCCTGAGCCGCCTCATCTCCATCGCGACCTGTTGCCCGTTCATCGCAGGCATGAAGTAGTCAAGAATTACAACGTCAACCGAATGGATGGAAGCCATCTCCAGTCCCTTGCCGCCGCTGGAAGCCGTGAGGACGGTATATCCAAAGCTTTCGAGGAATGCCCTTTCGCATTCCAGCACCTCTTGGTTATCGTCGATGCAAAGAACAATTCCGCCTAGGGGCACCGGATAAGTCTCTGCGGGCATGGTTGACCTCGGACCCATTTTCAATATTTGGACTCCGCGGAACTGTCCAAAATTGCTCAACTGTGCTCTTTTGCAGCGCTGGAGGGCGGGCCGCATGAGCCGTTCTGCACAGTATTGTTAGAGCAATTGAGCGAATCTATTTCCTGTCTGCAAATTGAGGAGAAGGAAATGTTTCTAGCCGGCAAAGCCACCTCCGCTGCGATTGTCTTCCTATTGCTGGCGACAGGCATCTCGGGACCACGCCCCACCCCGCTCGTTTTCGGCTCCAACTTCAGCCAAGAAGTCCCGGCGGTTGCGCATCCGAACGACGTAAAGAAGATGCAGCAAACTCTGCAGGACCAAGGACAATACCGCGGGGAGGTTGATGGCGTCTTCGGTCTCCGCACAAGGGCGAGCATTCGCGGATTTCAGAAGGCTGAGAATCTGCCGGCCACAGGTCAACTTGATGCCCAAACGGCCGGTAAGCTCGGAGTCACACCAGAGGTTCGCGAGGAGACGGGCTACCAGACTCCACAAGATAAACCTTCAGCAGGCATAAAGTGGACCAAAGGTTCGAGGCGAACCAGCAAGACACTACGAAAGCCAATCAAGAGACTGGCCCGGACAGTCCCGCCGGCATAGCGCGGATCAGACCTTTCAGAGGAACAAGATGACATGGTTGCCTGTCCGAGCATATCCGTCAGGGCGTTCTGGAAGAATAGCCTTGAGGCTCTGCGTTTACACCGCTTTGCTTTTCCCAATGCTTCTTGCCGTCGGCGCACCCTCGTCGATTGTCGAGATGGCCCCACCCATCAGCGGCCTCGCCCTCGCGGATCTACGGGATACATTCGAAGAAATTCACAGCGGACATCGGCATGAGGCGATCGACCTTCTGGAGCCGCGAGGGACACCCGTACACGCTGTCGTATCCGGAACCATCCGGAAGCTGTTCCTCAGCAAACCGGGCGGCAAGACGATCTACCAGTTCGATGAAATGGGAGCGTATTGCTATTACTACGCGCATTTGGACGGGTACGCGGAAGGGTTGCGGATGGGAATGCGAGTCGAGCGTGGGGATGTCATTGGTTTTGTGGGCTCGACAGGAAATGCCGATGCGCGTGTGCCACACTTGCATTTTGCCATCTTCGAGTTGGAGTCGAAAAGACAGTGGTGGAAGGGGAAAGCCGTTAACCCATATCCTGGTCTGGTAGACGCGGTGAGGCGAGCGAAATAGCAATCGAGCCGACAAGGAACCGGCCCGATGCAGGTCACCGCGACCCTGAAGCGGCCGGAGCTTCGCTATCTCATTCTTCGAACACGACTGGCGTTCCATCTTTGACCAGGTCGGCGACTCTTGTGGCATCCCAGTTCGTCATCCGCACGCACCCGTGAGACGCAGAATGGCCGATCTCCCCCGCTTCAGGCGTGCCGTGGATGCCATAGTGCGGTACGTTGATCCCCATCCAGACCACACCGACCGGATTGTTTGGACCTGCGGCGATCTTCACCTTGGCATTTGCCTGATCGGCGTCCCAGAACAGGTCGGGGTTGTAGTTGTAGGTTGGATTTCGCACCACATCAGTGATCACCCAATTCCCGAACGGGAGCGGATCGTGCTCACTGCCGCTGGTCACTGGAGCATAAAAGATAACCTGGCCTTCCCGGTCATA
>JBATXV010000021.1:0-288149 GCA_049673585.1 Candidatus Sulfotelmatobacter sp.
TCGATGCAGGCCAGCCAGCCCGGATCACAGTTCCTGGTGGTGACGCCCCGCGGGCCCTCTTGGGTTTGCTTTGCGACCGCGTAGTTCGTGCCGTCGAATTTGGCCGAGGGACCAATCACGACTCCGCCGGAAATAATGGCCGGACATGAGGTCGCGGGCGGATCGCATGAGGTCTGTCCCACGAACTGATCGTTGTCCTTGGGGATGATCGACTGAGACAAACGATAAATGCCCGGACTGAAGAGGAAGGTCGTGCCCGGTGGCTTGGAACTGACTATCTTGGACACGTTGTCGGTGGGATGTACAGTCACCTGCGCCCAGCCGGCCAAACTGAGCAGAAGAAACGCGATCATCAGACGGGGGATCATTGGATCGTCACGTGCCTATGCCATTTCGCCCGCCCCAGAGCTAGAATAGCACATCTACTGGAATCGCCAGTTTAAGTGGCAGTGCGGGCTTGATCTGCGCCTCACGTGAATGTTGGCACATGGGCCGGTTACATCCATCAACTTCATCTATTCATTGTGTCCAAACTTGCGGTTGAAAACGATTGTCCCGCCCTCGCGGGCCATCCAGGGCTTCAGTCCCTCGTCCTTCTCGATGCAGCAGAAGAACTTGTTGCCCTGACCGCGCAGGCCCGGTATCCAGTTCAGAAACTGTTGAATGAACCGCAGCAGCGAGATGAAATTACGTGTCCCCACTACCGAGGTGATGCGCCCAATCCGAGTTTCTTTCCTTAAATCCAGATCCTTTTCGGTTACGCTGAAATCCCAATAAGGATGCGGGCGCACGGAAAAGAGGCGCTCTGGTATGTAGGAAGACACGGTCTTGAAAACCTCATGCCCGTTCCAGCGGTAAAGGAAATTTGGAATATGCGAATCGCGCACTCCGCCCGAGCGGTAATCGTGGTCGATCACGGCCGGAAGTTCGTAGGGAAACGAGAATCCCATCTTCACTAGAAGCTCCATCGCCAGGGAGTCGTTCGGCTCCATGAACAGCACATATCTCCGGCTCACGCGCAGCATTTCGCATAGGGCGCGATGCGGCGAACTGCAGTGGTGCAAAACCTCGGAAGCAAAGACCAGGTCAAAGGAATCATCAGGCAAGTCAAGCTGTTCGGCATCCAACGCAACATGTTGCGTTGCGGGAGCTGCCTCGCTCACAGCCAGCCGTTCCATGTCGGTGGGAAGATTCGAGTTTACGATATCCGTAAACCCCGCTTGCCGAAGGATCTGTTCGTCCTCTGCGCTTCCGCCGACGATTAGCACGCGCTGATGGAGAGAGATGCGGCACGCCGCGATCTCAGAAGTCAGGACCCGAAGGAATTGCGCTCGAGGCTTCTTTGCCACAGCTTTCGTCGCCGGGTCTGACGTCGCACAGCTCATCGTTTCCGTCCTAACTCGCGACTTCCGACGCGGGGCGAAGTATCAATAGCACGCCAGACACCGGGGCGACCTGCCCGCAACTCTGGGCCAGTACTATGCTAATTATGATAAGCCAGAAACGCTCTAGGGTTCTTGTGCAAGCGAAGGGACGCCCAACATTGATCCAAATGGCTGCTGGCAAGTGATCAATCGACGTGCATGGTCACGGCCGATTGCGGAATTTCTGGTGACCAACTCGCATCGATGACCACGAACAAGGATGGTAGCACGGCGAGGCTTGGAGCGCCTGGCTCTTCCAGGGCGCTCCGAGGGTGCGGTATGCTCTCAGTGACCTGGTCGATTCGTTGAACCGGCTACTGTTTCGTCAAGGTAACCGCAAAGCACGAGTGAATTCCCGAGTTGCTGTAGGCCACAGCCGTCACGGTGTGTTGCCCCGTCGTGGCGGTGGTCCAGTTGAAGTTGTAGGGCGCGCTGCTGACTGTCGCCTGGTGGTCCCAGTCAACATAAAACTCTACCTGGCTGATTCCGCTCTTGTCGGACGCGGCTGCGGAAATCGCAACCGAATTTGTGAACGATGACTGATCCGCTGGCGACGTGATCTTTACGCTCGGAAAGCCGCTCGTGTAGTTCGTATCTGCGCTGCCATGAATATCAGCACCAGCGGCCTGGTACTCAGTAAAGGTCTTGCGAGCGTTGGTTTGTGTATTGTTGTTGTCGTAGACAAAGTTGTTCACGGATAAACTCGGCAGATGGTAGCTGTTGTCGTCGGGCGGCGTGTTGTCGGCGAAGAAGTTGGGCTGATGCGCCGCATCCCCCTGCCAATAGCCAACCAAGCCGACTGCGCCAGTTGCCCAGATTACTGTATTGTGGTGGAAGGAGTTACCGGTAGACATCAGGTACTCGTACGGTGGATTTGGGTTGTTCCCCCGGTTGCTGGCGACCACCGTCATTCCGTTCGCGCCCCCGCTGCCGGTATTAGGTACTTCAAACACGTTGCAGTAGCTGCTCACACCTACGGAAGCGTAGCTGCCAACCGCCGCCGCAGATACCTTAACGGCGCCTGGTATGGCATCACCGGAAAAGACGTTGTTCCGAATCGTGGCACCATCCACGCTAACTTCGTATTCGACGCCGCCGCCGTCGGAATTATCTTTCACGGTGTTGCCGTCAACCAGCGGATTCCTGCATGTGGTATCGAAATGGATTCCCGTGCCCTCATTGTTCGAGACGATATTCCCGCGAACCACAGCGTTCGCGGTGTACCCAAACTTGATTCCCCCGGCGCCCCAATCAGCCAGTACGCCCGCATAATTGTTATAAGAGATGGTATTGCCTTGAACAACAACTCTGGAAGGGCTCGTTGAACCCAGGCCCCCCATAATTCCAAGACTGCCGTTGTTGTGGATGTAGCTGTTTCGAACTTGGGTTCCAAATGCCACCCGAACCCCTGCCCCGTGATTGTTGAACAATTCGCAGTTCTTAATCACCCAATTCAAGCTGGAGGAGGAGCTCACGTTGCCCGAGGTAGCCTCTATTCCGGCTCGCTGGAGCGGATTCGCGAAATCCTCAACTGTCAGGTATTGAATGGTGACGTTGTTCGCGGAAGAGTCAAAAGCGGTGTCCAGCACGCTGGTTTCGACGGTGTGGCCTGCTGGATTGTCGTGGAAATAGATGGTGTGGCTCGCATAGTCAAACCACCACTGTCCGGCTCCAATCGTGGGCAATGAGGTCGCATATAAGTGCTGATACGGCGAGCCGTCGAAGAACAGGTCCTCCGGCCGATTGCAGGCGAGGTGACCCGGCTGACATACCGTATTGGCCATAGACACCGTGCCCTGTTGCGTCTGCCCGGTCACCTCGTAGTTAGTTCCATTGAACTTGGCCGAGGAGCCGATGATTCTGGAGCCACTGAGGATGGCTGGGCAGGCCGTGCTTGGTGGCGCACAAGCGGTTTGACCGATGAAGCTGTCCCCGTTCTTGGGAATGATGTGCGCTTGGAGCCGGTACGTGCCGGGATAGATGAGGAAGGTCGTTCCTGCGGGATTTGCCGCCACCACGCTGGGGATATTCGCTCCCGGTTTAATGTCAACCGTGGCAGCCTCCGATTCCGCCGCAATCGCGGCGCAAAAAGCAATCAGAGCTAATGTGGTGATCTTCCTGTTCAATGCGTGCCGGGGGGAGCGAGCAAACATTTGTCGGCCTCTCAGGGGAATTTTGCAAGTCCCCCAAGAGCTTGTTGTACCGATAAGGCACCGGAGCTCGTTTTGGGAACTGGCTCACAAAGTTATATCCACCTCCCTCCTGATTAAATAGATGTCAGTGGTACATGGCCGAATTCTAAACAGGTGGCCCAAAAGGCTTAAGCACAGTGGATGCAGGCTGAACCGAAGCCGTCGTTGGGCCGGGCCTGGGACGTTGCCGAGCCGAGCTACTGAGCCGAAAGGAACGCGACCGTGCTGGCACAATACACGCCTGTAGGAGAAGCCGTATACCAGCTGGCCTGGTGAGTGCCTGCTGTGGCCGCAGCACTGGTAATATGCGCCCACCCGTTTCCGAACGTCGTGAAATCATCGGTAAACTCGTTGCCGCTGGTAATGCTGGTAAAGTCGGCGGTATTGGCCAGCAGAGTCGACACTATAAAGTCACCAACCTGCGTGGTCGTGACAGCTGCTCCGGCGGTATTATTGGCGGTCACGCTCCCGCTGGAAACGTTGGTCGCGTCAGGGACGGAGTGGGAGATTCCTGAGACCTCCCAAACCGTGATCTGCACGCTGCTGGGCGAGCCGGCAAATATAGGGGTGACAACGGTAGCCCCCGGGTTCGCATTGACTGCGTACCAAATTTCGGTTGACCACGTACTGGTCGTAGATCTCGCTCCGGCGGAAACATAGGTGTTGCTGCCTCCGCTGGCGTTGTCACTAACACCGGTGACTGATGTCTTCCCGTTAAAAGCCATCGCCACCACAAGCAAATGTCCGCCGACGGTTGCAGGAATCGTCAGGCTCGAGATTGGATTCCCGCCTTTCGATGTTTCGTTCACAACGGCCCAATACGTGTTAGGCGCAAACGTAGCTGTCGGACTCCGACTACTGTTCATGACCAGGCTGCAGGGATTGCCCCCGCTGCAGGGCCCACTCCATCCCGAAAAATTCCAGCCGCTCGCCGCCGCGGCGGTGAGCGTAACCGAACTGCCGCTCGCGTAAACTGCGCTGCAGGAGCCGCTGCCATTGACACAGCTAATCTTACCGTCGGCGCTGGTCACCGTTCCCAGTCCCGACTCGCTCACCGCAAGTGTGTAGGTCGGCGCACTGAACGTGGCTGTCGCAGTCAGATCGCTGTTCATGACTAAGTTGCAGGGATTAGCCCCACTACAGGACCCGCTCCATCCCGAAAACGTGGAACCGCTCGCCGCCGTGCCAGTCAGAGTAACCGAACTGCCACTCGCGTAAACCGCACTACAGGACCCACTGCCGTTGGTGCAGTTGATTTCACCGTCTGCGCTGGTCACCGTTCCTAGTCCTACCTCGCTCACCGTGAGCGTGTAGCTTTGCGTACAAGAAGGAAAGCTGAAAGAGGCGATTCGAGTACTCCAATGGTCGCTGCCAGTCGTCGTCTGGTATTCACCGGTATACCAGAAGGTGCAGTCGTCCGTGGGATCAATTGCCATGCTGCTGAAGTCACCCCAACGGACGCTATTGGTTTGCGAGGTATGCGCAACGCTTGCCTGGGACAAAACATCAATCTCAGTCTCCATCTGACCCAAAGTGTCACTCGCCAAGCGACCGGTGTAGCGAATAGAGGGACTCAGCGAACTGCTGGCTACGTTGTACCCCAAACCAATATCCCCCAATTTGTCCATCGCGATGCTGCCCATCCAGCGATAGCTGGAATCCGGCGCATAGGTTCCTTCTTGGTATTGCGCGAAGCCTGATCCCGTGTTGCGCAGTTCGTACCAACGAATGCCGGTCTGGTTGCTGCTTGTTCCGGTTGCGACCGTGTGGTTGGCGACTAGAGACTGGTAAGCTCCGAAATTGCGGTAGGCGAGGCGGTACATCAGACGATCGCCAAAGGCGCCTAGCATCTCTGAAGTTCCTGCTTGAGGGACACAGTTGTCGGGTGGAGTCATTTCCGTGACCGTGTCGCCACACGGCTCCAGGAATGCCGTCACCGGGATGTTCGTCGGGCCGGTGTAGGTGGAATCGGCAGGGGTCGTCCAATTCACGTGAAACTGCCAAAGATCGAGAGACTGATCGTTATAGTCAAAACTGAGAAAGTACTCCGGCGTGCCAGCGGGAGGCGCGGTGGTCCCATCCACGTCCGCAGGCAATAGGGTGCCGTAGGCGCTGCCGGCCGTCTTGTTGAAACATTGCATCGTGGCGGCGGCACCCGTCAGCATGGTAGCGCGGTCTACCACGCAGGCCGCCGCACCCAGAAAATTATTGTCGTTACCCTGATTGTAAGTAATGTAGTAACCATCAGGCCACACGGCCAGCTTGGGATAGTCCGACATTGGCCTGCAGCCACCGCACAATGAGGTTGACGGGACCTCAAACGCATAGAGATTCCATCCTCCGTTGGTTGCGTTCGACGTGGTGGAGACGGCAATACAAAGGTAATTGGGACTGGCGTAAACCGGCATCAGGATCACCCAGACCTGTGCCAGCTTGTCGAATTGGGCAATTTCATCCATGTTGGGAATGCTGGAGCAGGGTGCTCCTAATGCCTGCCATAGCGTATTCCCATCGGCCGGGCCGTATTCCACGGCACCCGTGGATTTGTTGAACACGGCAAAGGACTCGTTGACGATTTGGACAAACTGCGTCGGTCCCGCTGCCCCATTGGGGACGGCAACCGCCGCCTGGATGCCGAACCCAAGAAAGCCGGTCCCGACACCAAGAATGTTCAGTCCTGAATTGCCGACGAAAGTGGCGAGCGCGGGGCTAAGACCCGAGTCTTGCGATTCCGGAAGAGCCGAATCCTCCGCTGCGCCGGTGGCGCGCGGTCCGCTCGAGGCCAGCTTCTCATCATCAGAAGACAAGCTCAGCCGGCCCGACGACGGAGAAATCGGAACGAGCTGGCTTAACGGAGGGGCAAACGCATGCTTTGCGGCGTTCACGGTGACAGCCCCCGATTGTCCTTGCGCCCAACCGAAAGAAGCTGCAAGGAACACGACCAAAACCCAAACGACCGACCGCCAGATTTGGACATTCATGTTGTTTTTTTCCACGAGCTTTCTTTTCACGATGATGAACCCAAAACCAAAACAACATTGACTGTGACTGTAATTAACAGAACCATCTCGCCGTTCTTACCTTAGCGGCTGTACCTGCACGACGCAATTCATTCGGATGGATTCCATGGCGGCAAATGTCGCACGCGAGGTGGCCACCAATGAGTCGATGCCGATGGCCGAACCAGCGCCAGATTCAAAGCCGTCAAGCACGGCTTTCATCTCCGCAGCGTGCCCTTTGTCTCCGGAGTACGATGTACTCGTTTTCTTTCGGCCCGTGGCGCATTCGAGTTTCTTGAAGTTCCACATGCGGGCCGTTTTGGAATCGCCGAAAACCTCCAGGTACTCCTTCTCGACGGCGTTGGCGCCGTTGGCCAGATAGTGAATCGTGCCCACAGAACCGTCCGCAAAGGTAACCGAGATCAGAACATTATCGTTGTTGTAGCGGCGCGCACCGTCGGCGGGCGCGACAGCGTAAACGCTGGTGGGAAGGGCGCCGCAAAGAAACTGCATCACATCGATGAAGTGGCCGCCTTCGCCGATAAAGCGTCCGCCCTGATCCGGATGCTGCATCCAGTGCGTGAGCGGTGTCAGGCCGGCGTTAACCCGGTAGTGCATGGCCAGGGGCTCTGTACGGCCCGCAAATAATTGCTGGATGGCACGGACCGGCTCGGAAAAACGCCGGTTGTAGCCGACCATCAGCAGTGGCGGCGTTCCTGACTGTCCGGCTTCAGCGTACGCACCCAGAATGGCTTCGAGCTCTTCCTCATTGAGAGCCAGCGGTTTTTCGACGAACACGCTCTTGCCGGCGCGCAAGATCTCCGTCACATAACGCGCATGGGAATCATGACGCGAAGTGACGAACACCAGGTTCACATCCTTGTCATGAATGATCTCGGTTGCATCGGTGGCGCAGAATTCGAACTTATATTTTTCAGCGGTGGTCTTGGCATTCACCGGCTTACTGGTGGCGAGGCCTCGCAATCGCGGAGCAAGCTTCATCAGCGGCGGCATCAGCACGGATTGCGTAAAATTCCCGGCTCCAATAAATCCCAGAATCGCTCGATGGCCGGAGGCGGTCCGCTCCGAAGCGCGCAGGTCGATACGCCGCGGACCCGTAGTCAGCTCACTTGCATTGCAGTACTGAATCAGGATGCCCAGATAGCTTTCCTGCACCTTGCCGGTAATGATGTCGTAAGCCCGAAGACTTTGTTCAACGGCGATTCGGTGCGTGATCAGCGCTCCGACATTGAGTTTCCGCTGCGCCATCATGTCGAGGGCAGCTTCCATATTGCGGTTCTCCGTCCAGCGGACGTACCCGAGGGGATAATCCTGCCCGCGCTCTTCGTAATCGGGATCGTAGCGCCCGGGACCGTACGAGCAGGACATGCGGAAATTGATTTCCTTTTCGTAGAACGGAGACCGCGGAATATTCATCCCCACCGCGCCGACCGCGACGACCGTTCCCCGCTTGCGAGCGCACTGGATGGCCAGTTCGACCGGCCCGTTGGAGGTGGTGGCCGCGGTGATGACGACGGCATCGGCGCCGTAACCGCGGGTGAAACTTTGCACTTCGAGGACCGCATCGTGATTGCTGATCACGCAGCGATCGCACCCCAGCTTCAGGGCCAGATCGAAGTTTCGCGGAGCCACATCCATCCCCATCACGCGGCAGCCGCTGGCCTTCAGCAACTGCACGGTCAGCAGCCCGATCAACCCCAAACCGATGACGACTACCTGCTCCCCGACGCGCACGTCAGCCTGGCGCACACCTTGCATGGCGATCGCC
Organism: Candidatus Sulfotelmatobacter sp.; assembly: GCA_049673585.1. Classification (GTDB taxonomy): domain Bacteria; phylum Acidobacteriota; class Terriglobia; order Terriglobales; family Acidobacteriaceae; genus Sulfotelmatobacter. Next base: position 8,405 of record JBATXV010000021.1, read on the forward strand.
GAGACGGTGGTGAACGCTGCTTCATCGAATCCGACCTCGTCCGGTACCTTGACGACGAGGTTGCGCGGAACTGAAACGATCTCGGCGTGCGAGGCATAGCCGACGCCGGCGCAGGCCACGCGATCTCCGACCTTAATATCTTCCACTGCGGATTCGACCACGACGCCAGCCGAGCTGTATCCTAGCTCCTTGAAATTATCGAGCCGGTCGCGGACCTTCTTATAGGTCGCGATCAGGCCTTCGCGATTGTAGTTGTCGAGCACCTGGCGAACCAGATCCGGCCGGGAGCGGGCCTTCTGCAGCATCGATGCCTGAGCGGTTTCAACCGACGTGCGTTCTGTGCCGGCGCTGATCAGCGAGAATACGTTGCGGACAAGCACGCAGCCCGAGCGAAGTTTTGGGGCCGGCATTTCATCTACGCTAATCTCGCCGGTTTTCTGGTATTGGATTACTTGAAGCAATTGACGAATCCTTTCAAGCGTTTGTCAGCAATTCGGTGAGTTCATTAGTTCTGAAAAAAAGTACGGAACCAGATCTCGTTCGTTAATAAGGTCCAGATCTGGTAGGAATTGTCTTCAAGCCCGCTCCTGTCGCGAGCAATCAGTCCGGCTACGTATACAGGGTCGTATAACCCTCGATTGCGCAGTGATTGTTCCGAAAGCAGATCGCCGACCATAGTTGCGAGCGGTCCCCGTACCCAGGAGCGCAATGGTGAAGCGAATGGAGCCTTTGGGCGGTAAATGATGTTATCCGGCAGATACTTCTGGGCAACTTTCTTCAGAAGATATTTCTGCGTTGCCCCATGGATGCGCTCCCGCGGAGGAACCGAGAACATGAACTCGACGATGCGGTGGTCGATCAACGGCGGACGGCTCTCGATACTGGCCGCCATGGATGCCTTGTCGGAGTACGTTAGATTATGCTCCGGCAGAAACACCAGCGTGTCGTTCAAGCACATCCGCGTGAGATAGGACAGCCCGTTGCCGTTGAAGCGCGGGGCTTGCGATTTAAAGAAGTGCGAATCGTAGTACGACATCCGGCTGGCAAACATCTGCGAGAATTGGTTCGGTGCGACAGACAGATCGGACATAAGGTAGCGCACGTCGCGCGGGGCCGAGGCAAAAGAAAGAAATCGCTTGCCCCAGCGAATCTGCTTCAGTCCGCGCGAGGACGTAGCGACGGGAATCCGGTCCGCCGCATACTGCACCATTCGGCGGACAGTTGCAGGCACAAAGGACTGATAGCTCTCTGCCGTCAAACACGCAAGTTGTTTGCGATAGCCGCCGAACACTTCGTCGCCGCCCATCCCGTTCAGCAGCACCACAATGCCCAATTCGCGCGCCGCCCGCGAGATGAGGTAAGTGTTAATAGCGGCGGGATCGGACAAAGGTTCATCCAGATGCCACACCATTTTGGGCAGCAAGTCTTCGATCTGAGGCTGAATTTCCAGCTCGTGATAGGTAAAACCAAATTGCTTCGCGACCTGCCGGGCGTAGACTTCGTCGGGTGTCATCTGCTCGAACTTCTGATCTTCCGCGGAGAACTTGATGGTAAAGGCATGCACCATCTGCTCGGTGTTGACCCGCATCAGCGCGCTGACGATGGAGGAGTCGAGGCCACCGCTGAGGAAAACGCCGACGGGAACATCCGCCCTCATCTGCAAGCGCACTGCGTCGGATAGCAGGCCATCTAGTTGTTCGATCAAACCAGCTTCGTCGGCAGGCAGCTCAGAAGGATGCAAACTCCAATACTCGCGCACCGCGAGCTTGCCGTCTTGCAGAGTCATGCAATGTCCGGCCGGCAGTTTCAGAATGTCTTGAAATCCTGTCCAGGGCGACACCTGGAACCGCGCCGGCGTGTGCAGCGCATTCATATCGGGCTGCTTGGGCGCCAGCGTCGAGTTCAGAATCGCCTTGATCTCGGAAGAAAAAACCAGGCACCCATTCTTGAAGTGGTAGTAGAACGGCTTGATTCCCAGGCGGTCGCGCGCCGCAAACAGCTTCCGTTTGCGCGTGTCGTAAATCGCGAAGGCGAACATGCCATTCAGCTTCTGCAGGCAGTCTTCCCCCCAGGTTTGATACGCATAGAGCAGAATTTCCGTGTCGCTGTGCGACCGGAAGCGCGCGCCTTTCGCCGTCAGTTCCGCGCCGAGTTCCTTGTAGTTGTAAATCTCTCCGTTAAAGACAATCCACAAATCGCGAGTTTCGTTGGACATCGGCTGATGACCAGCGGCGGTGAGGTCGATAATCGACAAGCGCCGGAACGCTAAACCGGACAAGGAGTCGGCGAACCACTCCAGGCCGGCATCGTCGGGCCCACGATGAGTGATGACATCACTCATGCGGCCGAGCAGTTCCGCGTTTCCTCCGTTGATGATTCCTGCGATTCCGCACATAAGAGAAATGTATTTCTATTGAAAGAACTACCGCGCCTGCGATGTATCTGTGACCAATTCGAGCCGTCGATCCTATAACACGGTACCTCTGTCAGCCCTGGAGGTTAACGCCTTGGCATGTGCCTGGCCATGCAGCAGGCGTCGATATGTCGAAATCAGATGCCTTTCGGAGTTCTCCCACGCCAACTCTTTACGGAAACGATTGCGAGCGAACTGCGACATGCTGAATCTGCGCTCGGGATCGAGCAGCAACTCGCGGATGGCGCGTGCCAGTGCGGCATCGTCGTTTCCTTTGACATACTCGGCCGCCGATTCGGCAGTACGGCGGTGTTCGAGTAGGTCAAATGCCACAATCGGCCGTCCGAACGCCATGTACTCGATCATCTTGTTCATGGTGGACATATTGCTCCACTCAGTGAAGGGATCGGGATCAACACACAGATCTGCCGTGGAAAGATAATTCCACAATTCACGGTCTGGAATTCTGCCAGTGAACTGCACTGCTGATCCCAAGCCCATTTCCTCAGCCATAGCTTTCATGCGGGGTTGATCGGGCCCTCCACCGCAAAAAGCGAAGAGTGTGTCATCAGGAGCGATACCGCGGTAGGTCTGCACTGCGCGCAGCAAGTGAGAAACGCCATCCTGTTCGCACATTTCGCCCAGGTACATCACCATGTGCTGGCGGCCACGTTTCAGTTCCGGGTGCGGGGAGTGTATGTCGGCCCATTCCCCTCGAGGGCCGCTGCGCACTACGGTGACGTTAGCCTCAGCAATCCCACCCCTCTGCAGCGCAATTTCTTTGTGTGATTCGTTGACCGCGATGACCGCGTGCGCTGATCTTAGCGTCATCTTTTCCAGCATCACCAGGCCCCGGTAGAGCATGCCCTTGCGACTGCGCCCTTTGGCGACATACATTTCCGGACACAGGTCATGATGATCGAAAACGAACTTCACCCCCAAAGGGCGGAATAGCAAAGCCAGCGCAAAAAAGGTATCGGGCGGATTGCAGGCATGGATCGCATGGAATGGCCGGCGCACGTAGGCTCTCAAGGCCAGCCACAGAGAAGCCAGCCAGCAATACACAAACTCAACGAAATATCCGGCCACTCCTTTATTGGCCTCGTAGACCAGCGGGTAGCGATAGATATCGATATCTTCCAGACGCTCGTAAGCGGCCGTGCATGAGCCTTTCTTCGGGCAAATTACCGCCACGCCGAAGCCATGGCGACGCAGGCTGGTAGCTTCCTGCCACACCCGCCGATCGAAGGGCACTGGCAGGTTCTGCACGATGATCAGAATGTTGCGTTCAGTTTGCATTTGCTGACACCAGTTTGCGTTCTGCCTTGGCAGCTTGCGCTTCAGTCTCATACGCCGCCAGATCGATGACCGACGCGCGTGTGTTTTCCAGCAACTTGTCCACTCCTGCGAAATGATGCCCAACAATCAGCAACTCGGCATCGCCTAATTTATCGAGCGAAGGAACCAGCAACCGGGACAAGTGGGGGATCACGCCATCGATGTATTGCTTGTTGGCCCCGGTCAATCGTGCCGCAATGACGTTGGGGTCATAGATGCTCAGCTCATAGCCTTTGCCCAGCAGTCGTTCGGCTAATTCGACAAATGGGCTCTCCCGCAAGTCGTCGGTATTCGACTTGAAGCTGAGGCCGATGAGGCCGAGGCGCCGCTTCCCTGTGGCGCGAATTTTTTGAAACGCCCGTTCGATAACCTGTTCGTTGCTCGACAATATACCCGCAATCAGCGGCAAGTTCAGATCAAGCGATTTACCGGCGTGGAGAATGGCTCGCACATCCTTAGGCAGGCACGAACCGCCAAAAGCGAAGCCGGGCCTCAGATAGCGGCGCGAGATGTTGAGCTTGGCATCGCTGCAGAACACGTTCATCACCGCTTCTGCGTCCACATCGGCGTGCTGACAGACCGCTGCAATTTCGTTGGCAAATGCGACCTTCAGCGAGTGGAAAGCGTTGCTCGCATATTTCACCATCAGCGCCGCTTTCGGCTCGAGCACGAAGATGGGGGCCGGCTGATCGGAATACAACGAGCGCAGTTTGCTTTCAGCCGACTCGGTCTCCGTACCGAGAATCGTAAACGGCGGTTGCTCGAAATCGCGGATTGCCGTGCCTTCCCTAAGAAATTCCGGATTGGCGCACAGTTCGACCAGACCGGGCGCCGTCGCCTCGAATATGGTGCGGCAGTCGTCAAAAATAGAAGGCAGCACACTGCTGCGGATCACCACGACCTGCTTCCTGCCGAGCTTCGCGAGGGCATGAGCGATTTGATCACAGGCCCGAAACAGATGCGCTGGATCAATCTGCCCATTGGGGCGGCTCGGCGTGGCTACCGCCACAAAACATAACTCCGTTTCACGCAAGGCTTCTTCGATGTGCACGGTGGCGCACAGCGATCCCGTTTGCCGTCCCTGGGCAATCTTCTCAGAGAGACCAGTCTCGACAATCGGAGAACGGCCTTCGGTGATGATCCGTACTTTATCGGCGTTGATGTCGACGCCCCAGACGCGGTGTCCCGTGCCGGCCAGACAAGCCGCCGAAACCGTGCCCACGTACCCGAGACCGACGATGCTGATATTCATGAATTAACCCTCACATGAGTGCGGACTGTGTTGGAGCCATCTATTTCCACGCGAATTCGCAGCGTGGCGATGGGCTGTTTCTGATTGAACCGGCGTGAACGCCAGCCCAGTTTTGGGTTCTCAGAGCCTTTGATGATCTCCCAGCGGCCATTGCGATCCGGCGAGGAAAAAACTATGTGCCGTTGCCTCCAGTCGATTTGAGCCTCGCCGTCGTGGATGCTAAGCACCTTAGCGTCCTCGTGCATATGGAAGAACAACTCGACTTCGTGGCGCCCCCTGCAGAAAAAGCTATCTTCGATAGAAATGTTCCCGCTGGTCCGGCCAAAACTGACAGTGCGATGATGGTTCACGGGATCGGGCAAGTGCATGTAGCCATCGTGCTCGGCCGTAATCGTGACCTGGCCAGGACTATCCTCGAAGCGCAACAGACGTGCATTCGCCTTGGAACTCCACAGAAAGCGGCCGGCCATCTCTGACTGGCTGCGTCCATCCACCCGAGCCGTATTGTGCGCCGCGGTGCTGCGGAAAAACGTGCGCCATTCCGGATGCGAATGATAAGCGTAGGTGCCGGCATCGACCAGGAAGTATTCGTCGTCGATGGAGAGCCACAGCGACAATGCATCCGCATGACCATGCGCCGCCGTACTCCCCAACCCGAGCGGACCAAAATCCATCACTAAACTTACGCTGCCGTCGAGCGTGCGCACGCACGCGATGCCAGCCTCAGGAAACAATTCCCGCGCTTTGGTTGGCGCGGGCATCCTCTGATCGAGCTTTCCGAGTAAGTCCGGAACCAGCGCTCGTGCTGCCTCCGTGGGCGTAGCGCGGAAGCGCAGCCATCGCGGCTCCGCAAAAAAGAGCCCGGCCAATTGCATGGTGACTTCCAGCGCGCTCTCCTCTTCCGATAACACAAACCCGCGCGCGTCATCGGAGTCGCCGTACCATGGCAGATCTGCGCTCGACGTTGCGACCGTCTCTAGAAAGCCGGCCATCCCACGCAGCCGCTCCGCATATCCGTTACTGAACGGCGATCCGGTGTTGCGGCCGATCGCGAAGGCGAGTAGGAAAAGCTCCATCGTGAAGAGGTGATACGACATCGCCTGCTCGCGATTTACCCCGTCTTCCCCAACCTGGAGGAGAATTTCGCGCTCCAGCAGTTTCTGTGAAAGACTACGCCAGCGGCTGCATTCTGGCCAGAAGTCGAAGCACGAGGAACCCACAAACAACCCTGCCAGTTCGCCGAGCAGATGGTTGTTGGCCGACGAATACAGGCTCAATTTTCCCGCGATACGGGTCAGGTGCAGGTAGATCGAGTCGAACCAGCGCCGGCGAAAATCCTGGTCGCGCGCAACCTGGTTCGCGATGCGCGGATACAGCACAGCCCACGAAATCACACGCTCGGCCAGTTCCAAGCTGCTGGTCCAGTGCACGCCATGAAGATACGGGTTCCCGTGCAGCCAGGAGTCAATCGACCGTGCGATGTAGTCCGCGTTCGGTTCAGCGTTCGCAGCAAACGCCAGTGCAGAAAGATACTGGTGCCGGCTGGGTTCCCACACATACTTGATGTCGCTTACTGACGCGGTGTCGCGAATGTTCATCGCACCAGCGAAGCGCCGCTCGATCTGCCGCCCGTAGCGGTAATCCCGATGCCAATCGAACTCGAATCCCAGCGGAAACTCCAGATCGAATACAGGAATGCGCTCCATCGCCGGCCCGCCGTTATCCAGTTTCACCGGATACGAACCGGCACACAGCGGGCTCCAATGGGCTGCTGGGACAGCCGGCGCTTTTTTCCAGTGGGCCCAGTCTCTGGGCAGCATCGCAGCCGAACCGGCGCGCCATATGATTTCAGCCGGCCCCATCGAGGCTAGCCGGGATAAGTACCAGCGCATGTTCAAAAGTCATTGCCCATAACCGCGGTTCGGCAGGCTTCCATCCGCACGGGATAATTTGCCTTCGTGGGTATTTGCTCTTGTATTCGGCTTGCTCTACCGCCGGCGCAGATCTTACCTCAGAGTGCTCGGCGCTAATGGATGGCTTTGCGGTTTCTTAGTTTGAAACTGCGGCAAGTGCGCGCTTATAGATGTCCATCAACATAGGGTAGTTGCGTTCGGGAGTGTACTTGGCCTCGTATTCCGCGCGAGCGGTCCGGCCCATAGCATCCATTTCCTTCGGATGCGACCACGCCCACTCTGCCTTCGCAGCCAGATCGTCCGGATCGCCAGAGACGAAATGTAATCCGGTATGCTGATCTTGTACGATTTCTTCGGCAACCCCCACCCGGGAGGCGATCACGGGCACGCCGCAAGAGAACGCTTCCACCGCTACATAGCCGAAGGTTTCGTAGTAGCCTTGAGAGGGCCAAATCAAGAAACGCGCACCGCTCATTAGATCATTCAGCCCTTGCCGATCAAGCCTCGGCATGATTTCAACCGATCCTCCGGATTTCCGGGCGGCTTCCCGCACTTCCGCCAGCAGGGGACCTTCCCCCCGAATCTTGAGCGGAATGTGGTTCAGCTTGTCCCAGGCCCGCAGCAGGATTTGCACTCCCTTCTCGGTCGACAGCCGGCCAACGAAAAGAGCGTAGCCCTGATCGCTGTGAGCCACGCCTGGGTCCTCCACAAAATGGGGTTTCAGTAAGAGCTTCTCCTCCGGAAAACCCGCTTCGATAAATTTGCGACGGTAGAACGGAGTTGAAACGATATAAACAGAGATCATTTTTTCCCACGTCTTCAACTGCCAGTGCACCGCCAGCATGGCTGCTACCACGCCAGTCTCGATCCGCGATTGCCGATAACAACCGTGCACAACACCCGGCCATGCAACCTTCTTGCCTTTGCAATCCTCGCAGATGCGCTGGTTGCGTTCGAGATTGCCACCGGGGCAAAAAAGGCGCGCATTATGCAGGGTTTGTACGACAGGTACCCCGGCCTCCCTGCAAGCGTAGTAAACCGATGGCGACATCAGTGGAAAGGTGTTGTGAAAATGCACCAAGTCCGGCTTTTCTTCTTGCAAGACTGCCAGCATCGCCTTTCTGCTGTCCTCTCCCCAAACTGTTCGCCCGGCCAGGGTAATCTTTGCCAAAATGTCAGTGCGGGTGATCTCGCTATTCCGGCGAATGAATTCGTTCACGTGGTGACCTGCAGAGCGGAGCAGTTCCCGCTCTCTTCGAAGGGTCTCATCTTCGCCGCCAGGGATCTGGTAGTAGTTGTGAGCAATGACCACCCTGAGGTGCCCATTCTTCTGTTTGCCAGGCGCGGGCGAGCCCGCCGCATAAGCGCTTCCAATCGAGACTGAACAGTCCTGTTCTTGTGTCACAGTTCCCAAGTCCGCCTCAACAGCTGTTAAGTTCGAGAGATTGCGGCCGGATCCCGGCGACTGCACCGCGCATCCGGCAATTGCACGCTGGTAGATTTCCATCAAACGTGGATAATTTTTCTCGGCTGTATACTTGCTTTCGTATTCCCGCCGGGCTTGCTCTCCCATTCGCTGGATCTCCTCCGGGTGATTCCAAGCCCACTCCACCTTCTCGGCTAGATCACGGCTGTCGCCGGGGGTAAAGTGCAAGCCGGTGCGGCCATCGTCCACGATTTCCTGCATGGCACCCATTCTGGAGCAGATGACCGGAACGCCGCAGGCGAAGGCCTCGATCATGGTGAGACCGAAGGTCTCGTACCACTCGCTGGAAAAAATTAGAAACCGCGCTCCCTTGATGGCCGCTATGGTTCTGTCGTGGGGCAACAGACCGGTGAACTCGACCATATCGAGATTGTTCCAGATAGCTTTTTGCGCAAGGTGATCGCGCTGTTCCCCTCCGCCAACAATCTTGAGAGGAATGCGGCTGCGCAGGACAGTCCACGCATCCAGCAGCGTACTGACCCGTCTCTCGGGCGAGAGCCGGCCGGCGAATATGGCGTACTCTCCTTTTCCTTCCCGCGGCAGGGGATCAGGATCGACGAAATTAGGTTTAACGAAGATCTTTTCCGCGGGCAGTCCGCCCCGCAAAAACTTCTTGCGGGCGAACTCCGAGAGGACGACATAGGATTCCACCTCCCGCTCCCAGGTATGACGGGTGCGATGCACGGCCAGCATCATGCCGACAGCCGCCGTTTCGGCGCGGGAGTCGCGATAACACCCGTTTCGGATGCTTCGCCACAGGGTGTGGTCCAGGCATTCCTCGCAGACCTTGCCATCCCGAAAAAAGGTTCCGACGGGACACAACAGCCGGTAATTGTGAAGCGTTTGCACGACCGGCACACCCGCTTCGCGGCATGCCGAATAAATCGACGGCGAGATCATGATCCAGGTGTTATGGACATGGACCACGTCGGGCTTCTCGGTGCGCAGCACCTCGGCAAATTCTTTTCGAGAGCCGTCATTCCAGATCGCCTTTTGTATCAGCACTAGGCGCTTGACGCCGGGATAAGAATCCACCTCAAAATTACTTCGCTGGAACACCACGACCTGGTGTCCGGCGCGCTCCAGAAGCTGGCGCTCCTGCTCGAAGACAACGTCTTCGCCGCCCGGTTGCTGGTAATGACAATGAACGAGGATGATCTTCACAATTTGCCGTTCCCGGCGGGGCTGCCTTCCGGCGACAGGAGCCTGATTAACTCGCAATTCGGAACGTAGGTCACGCCTTCCCGTGTGCCCACGTAGTCGAGCATTTCCTCCAGTTCGTGCCACAGGCCCAGTTTTTCAATCTCGTGCGAGTGGCCGTACAGGTGCCACATCCCGCCCTTCCGCAATACGGAATCAAAGAGTCCTTTGCCGAGTTCGAGCCAATTATCAAGCTTTGTCACGTTGGCTAGAAACACTCGCACACCTTCCATTTTTCCCGCCCGGGCAACGTTCTTGAGGTAGTTGGACTTGGGCTGCGGGATGATCTGAACAGTCGTTGGCATCTCGAAAGGGTTGAACTCCAGCCGCGTGGCCAGCATGCGCACCGTTCGCGCCCCAGAATAACCGGCCTGCTTCAAAGCACGAATCACGTTCGAGTCGTACCGACCGCAGGGGTAACAGAACATCCGAACTTCCGTTCCGAGGATGTCTTCCAGCATCGGCTTGCAGGGACCAACTTCCTGGGCTAATTCCTCCGCCGATAATCCCCAGAGGAGCTTATGAGAAACACTGTGCGCGCCGATTTCGAAACCTTCGGAGGAGAGAGCCCTCAAATCGGCGTGACTAAGTGCGGGCCGTTCCCCGTAGGGATTGTTGGGAACGTAGAAAGTACCTTTTATCTCCCTGGATCGGAGCATCTCGGCGAGTCTGAGGTCGGCGCGGTCGCCGTCATCCCAACTGGTCGTCACAATCGTTGGCTTCTTCATATTTTATGGGGCAGAATGCGCATCCGCTGCGCTCCAGGCCCCTGAATCAGGCGATCAGCTCCGACGACCAGCACGCGATTTTCAATTTTCCCAGCCGCTGCGGTCAGGCGTGCTCGACGCGGGCGATCCCCGCCAAGTGGTGGTCGACTTGGACTTCAACTTTAGCTTTGTCTTTGCCGGACATGTGCTGTTGTATTAAGCCAAGAGCGAAGCCCGTGAAGAAATAGAATGGAACCGCGCTTGAGGGGAACTCGAAGGGCCCTTCCACCAGACTGCCGATCATAAAAAGTACGTAGAACAGAAAGAACCACAACACGAAGGCGGATACCCGCTCGTCGTGGCAGGTTTTTCTCCGGCGAAGCGCAACGATGAATCTCTTTATCAAGAAGAAATGAAAGGCCAGCCAAATAGCGAATCCAATCACCCCCAGCCGGGCCAGGTAGCTTAAGCTCGAGTCGTGAGGCATTCGCGTAACCGCCCCGTTGGTCTCGTCAATATCGGTGAGCAGGGGCCGGCCGAACCCGAAGCCTAATATGGGGTGGTCACGAAAGTGCTGTATCGCTTCGTCAGCCATCAGGAAGCGGCTCTCCACCGCGCTGCCCGGTGTCCCATCGGAGTCATGAATGCTGCGAATGTGTGCCTTGAAAAAGTCGAGGTTCACCTCGCCGATGCGGCCGGATATTTCAATGCCCCCAACCGTCGTCACCAACAGAATCACGACTACGGCTGCAGGAAGCAGAACGAACAGCTTTGCAAATTTCTTGGCTTCGCCCAGGAGCAAAAGAATAACCAGAATCACCACCGCACCAACATACATCCGCCTGACCTGCGAGATCGCCAGGCCAAGAAATTGCGCCATCGCGAGAACAAGGAGCAGCCAGCGCCAGCGGTGGCGTGTGATCACATAACTACCCACGCAGATGCAAAACAGGGCTCCTTCCAGGAGTAGGTCTCCTCTGCCGTTGTAATTTCCCAGAAGGGGTACGCTAAGAAAAACGCCGCTTTGGGGGGACCAAGCCCAGAGCTTTTCACCCCAAGGCTCAGTAAAGCTGTAAAACATGTTCAACACGAAAACGACCATCAGCCACTTGGTCAGGAAAACGGAACTATTCGCCTGCAGCGCCCATAGCAGCCCCAGGAGCATGAAAATGCCATCCAGGCACATGGTGGCGTCTCGCACCGCCCAAATTCCGTACGAAGGAATTTCGACGACGAGGTGCAAAAGCGCCAGGACAAACAAAGCCAACATGCAGCGTATCGCGGGTTCCTTCAGCGCTGTCGCCATCACGTGCCGATGGGCCAGAAATGCCAGCGCCAGGGCTGCATACATCAGTCCGTAGCTGACGATGATGGGGAACCCGCCGACGTGAAAGGCAAGGTTTTCAAATCCGTAACTCAATAAGATGTAGCCGGTGAGGGCAATCAGGAGGAGCACTTGCCAGACTTCCAGGTGTTCCCGCTTTAGATATACGACAGCCAGCCAGCACAAGCCCAACCCGACAGCGGCCGCAATGCCGCCGAGCAAGCCAAAAGGATGAAGGATGGCCAAGCCCCCTACCAACGCGAATAATGAAAACCAAGCGACATCGCGGGGATCGATCTTCCCCAGGCGAATGCCGGTTTGAAGGCTGACGCTCGTGTTAGTGGCGTTTTTAGACATCTTTAGAGACACCGCTTGCGATTGCGGAAAGCCTGAAGGCGGACTGGGTTGCCGGTTTCTCAACGCTGCCCCCGCGAGAACACAGGCCGCCTTCAGCGGCCAGGTTTGTGGAAACAGCCAGTAGTATCGCGAATGGCAACGGATTTTCGAACTGCCGAAAATTCCTTCTGCAGAATATCAGCGTGCCCCAGAGGGTGAGTATACGGTCTCCCGCACAAGGCCCGGCTCATACCCCAAGGTCTCAAGCGTATCGCCAGAGTACTGCTCGAAGATCTTCACTTGAGCATCGGTTAGTTTTTCACGCCAGCCCCCGACCGCACCCTTGCGGACGAAGCGACTGGTTTCGTCCAGCGCGTCCGTGCGGCTTCCGAGCAGGATCGAGTGCTCTCCCGCCTTCTTAGCCTTGTCCTCTTTGGCGCGCATCTGCTGTAGGGTATTGTTCTCGATCGCCCGGCGGATGACTCGAACATCGGCATTGATACCTACAAATTGCAGCAACTCCTGCAACTTCGGTTCGGGATTCTTGCGCAGGTCCTCATATCGTACGACCAACAAATTACCGTTCTTCGCAAGCGGCGACTCCAACCAAGACCGCGTGTGCTGTTGCCAGGATCCGGTGTGAATGACTCTTCCTTCCAGGAAGGAATGCAAGAAACTGTCAATATCGCCCTTGGAGACAAATGAGGCCATGTCTAATGCTAGATAGCTGTTGTAAACGGAGAGAAACACGTCTCTTACATCGCGGACCAGCAGCACGGCGCGCTTGTAATCGCTGCGATAATTCTCATGGGTCTTGATGAGCCGGCCGCCGTCCGGCAAAATCGGCTGTCCGCCCCGGTGCTTGTGAATCTCCGGCAGGCGGTCTTCGATTTTCCGGAAACCGGCATCCTCGCCAGACAGTACTTCGTACAGCATAAAGCGCAGCCAGGTGCTGCCTGACCGCGGGAAGGAAGCCAGAAACGCATCTTGGGATCTGAGCCCAAGGTGCCAAGACCACACCCAGGGAACTCGAATTCTGCTTCTTGCCGCTTTGGCTCGAACTAGTCGGTAAGTCTGCTTCATAAGTGTATTTTCCTTGAAGTGTATTTTTTAGACTACAAGTGACGCCGAAAACATGCGCTCAGTCACGAAGAATGAACGTCGAAAATTGGCCTTTTAACCGGCGACGAACGGGAACAACGCTTCGCCCGAAAAAGGATTCCACACCTGGCCTGGACTATTTGCTCGTCGACAACACCAGGCAAGGCGCGCCTGCCTCCGCGGACTGGCGAGCCTTGCGACGCAGTAAGACAACCGCCATCACAAACGCCAGCGCTTCTGACAAAGCCATGCTCCATACCGCACCCTTTATGCCCATCGCCCGCGTAAGAGGAATTCCGACGGCGACTGCAATACAGCTCGAAACGGAAACAGCAGCGAAAACCAGACGGGGAGATTCCAGCGACCGCAACACCACGGACGGGCCGAAAAACGCGCTGCCGAATATGGAGACCAACGCAACGATGGGCAGCAGATAGATGACCTCGGTGTAACGGCCAGAGTAAAGCATGCGGAAAGCGGGCCCTTTGAAGGCCAACAGCACCACCCAATATGGAATTGCACAAGCAACGCAAAGCAAAGTCATTCGCTTCAGGATGACGTTAACGCCGGCACCGCCTCTTTGCTCCAGCACCCGCGCCGAATACGGAAGCATGAGCGAAGAAAGTGCCGCGCAAGTTTGCAGCATGGGCGAGGCGAAATTCATCAAGGCCTTCAACTCGCCCGCCTGCGCCATGCCTGAGAACCTGCTTAGCAGCGGGTAGAACAGGTTGATCGGAACCCACATCATGGCATTCGCGCCCAGAGCCCAGCGCCCGTAACGCCAATGCCGACCTCCAATGTCTAACACACTGGGCGCATCCTGGCTCGAGGAAAGCCGCACCTTCAAATAGATCAGCAGCGAGGCGCTGGCGACCAAGCTCCCGATTCCCATGAGCATCAAAGCTGAAAACACGGAGAGGAGGCCGTGCTTATAAACGAATGCCAGTCCGCCCATGGTCAGAATACAATAGAGAACTGCAGCGCCAGCAGACGGCGCCGGAGAAAGCTTCAGATAGAAGGTTCGTTTAACCAACCAGAACAACAAGATCGACGGCGCCGCGAAAGCGACACCGACCAGAGCGCTGGGCAGGCTGCTCGTCGGTTCCAGCCTAAACGCAGCCCCCGCTGAGACACCCAGCAGGAGCACAATCCCCACGGACAGGCTCAGGTGAAGCAAGAGTAGCGCCTTCAGATAACCACGAAGACAATTGCGATAGACCGAACCGCCGAACACCAACATGGGCTCCAGCAGCAAGGCTTGGTAAAAAGTCAGAATGAACAGAAAGATCGCAAACGCGACCGCGTAACTTCCGTATTGCTCGGGCGATAACCAACGGGCCAGCAGGATGCTGATTACAAAATTAGATCCCGTGAAAACACCCTGGTCAAGAATCGCCAGTCCGCCCTTCATCGCCCACGGAATAAGCTTTTCCCGCACGCTGACCGGATCGAAGGACAAGATCGCTCTCGGAGCGAACCGCCCAAGGAAACTCGCGGCTTCTCTTGCCCCAGGCTTAACCGGTTCCGCGGGTTCTTCAGGCCCTGAGCCGGTCACTGATCCGTCCTCTCCAAATTGGGACGCAGCTGCAAGCAAAATCTCAGCATCGCTAAGTACCCTCGGTGCCTCGTCTGCTCGCGAGTAAGTTTCAAATGAAGATGCCATAGAAAGTAAGGTATAGATCGCAAGGCCTGGAGCCCGCCTTGAAGGAACAAGCGCGGTTACCTGAGACTTGGTATGTCGAATTCATCCGAAGATATACTTTCGTTCGATCCCCGCTCCAGTGGGCCTGACTTCGACTTCACGGGCTGACCTCCCGACGGACTACTTGCGCCTCGTCCAGACAAATCTTGAGTTGCTCAGCCACACACCGAACCTGCGGTTCGAGAAGTATGTTCTCGTGATTGCCCTCGACGTCGTAAACCTCGAGCCCACGAGGAACATATGTGGTCCAGCCCAGGTGAGGATCGCGCGCACCGCGCAGCGGCTTCTGGCTCGACCGAAATAGAATGACCCGGCCCGGGAAAGGCTGCGGCATGTACTCCTTGTAGGCCTGCAGACAGATCTTTCGCACCTTATTGTGTTGGCGGGGGAGTTTTGCTATGCGCAACCACCTCTGAACTGGCCGCATGGCGGCCGCAACCACTCGCGAAAGATAGGTCCGCCTCTCCGGCGCCGGGATCTGGAAGAGCTTGAGCAATACGGATGAAGTAGACGCTGGCTCTTGATCGGGGACGGTGCCGCGAATCGGCAAGAGAGTGTCAAACAGGAACACCACTCCTTCCTGGCCCTGGACCGCTAACTGCTGAGCCATTTCAAAAGCAATCATGCCGCCGAAAGAGTAGCCTCCAATAAGATAAGGTCCCTGTGGTTGAAGGCCGCGTATCTCCTTGACATAGTGAGATGCCATTTCTTCGGCTCGAGTATGGCAAGAATTTTTCCCATCCAATCCCTGAGCCTGCAATCCGTAGAAAGGTTGATCCGGGCCGAGACGGCGCGCCAGATCGTGAAACCGGACTACCGTTCCGTGGGCTCCATGCACACAGAAGAAAGGCAGTTTGGAGCCGCCGGTTTGAATCGGCACCAGAGAGGAAGCCGAAGGTGTCCATCCCTCCTGACGCAGGATCGTGGCCAATTGCTCGATGGTCGGAGCCTGAAGGAGTGTGGCGATCGGCAAGTTCTTTCCGAATGCCTGCTCGACTCGGTTCATCAACTTGACGGCTACCAGAGAATGCCCACCCAGTTCAAAGAAATTGTGCCTGACGCCAATCGGTCGTACGTCCAGGACAGATTCCCAGATCTGAATCAGTCGCGACTCCACCACGTCTTTAGGCGCGGCAAACTTTGCTGAGGGTGCGAGGTCTGTCTGATCCGGCGCCGGAAGCTCGCGCCGGTTGACTTTACCGTTCGGCGTCAGCGGCATGGCTTTAAGAGGGACGAAAGCGGACGGCACCATATACTCCGGCAATTTCGACTTCAGGAACTCGCGCAATTCGCTGGCAATCGAGGCTGATTCCTGCGCAGGCACAAAATACGCCACCAAGCGCTGGTTGCCCGGCGTGTCCTCGCGCACCACGACAACGGTTTCATTGACTGCGCCGTGTTGTCTCAGCACCGTCTCGATCTCACCCATTTCGATTCGGAAGCCGCGGACTTTTATCTGATGGTCGATGCGTCCCAGAAATTCGATGTCTCCGCTCGGCAAGTAGCGCACCAGATCGCCCGTCTTGTACAAACGCGCTTCGGGGTCGGGGCTGAATGGATCGGGGATGAACTTTTCGGCGGTTAGCTCGAGACGATGGAGATAGCCTCGGGCCAGCCCGTCACCGCCAATGTGTAATTCGCCGGCAACTCCGATGGGTACTGGCTGCAGCAGCTTGTCGAGGATGAAGAGCTGGGTATTTGCAATCGGTTGTCCGATCGATACTGCATTCTGGCCGGGCTCAACCTTGGCAGTGGTCGACCAGATAGTCGTTTCCGTCGGGCCATACATGTTCCACAGCGAACCCACCCTTTGCAGCAGTTGATCGGCGAGCTTGCGCGAGATGGCTTCGCCGCCGCACAGAATCTTCAGGCGAGGGTTGCCTTCCCATCCAGCTTCGAGCAGCATCCGCCACGTGGCTGGCGTGGCTTGCATCATGGTCGGATTGGATTTGGCAAGCTTGGCCAGCAACCGGCTTCCATCCGATGACACTTCGCGGCTGACGATTTCGAAAGATGCTCCTACGCTGAGTGGCAGGTAAATCTCAAGGCCGGCGATGTCAAAGCACAGGGTGGTGACGGCCAGCAATCGGTCATCTGCCCTCATGCCGGGTTTCTGGCTCATCGAGGTCAGGAAGTTCACCACCGCGCGATGTGGAATCTGCACTCCCTTGGGCTTGCCGGTCGAGCCTGACGTGTAGATCACGTAGGCAAGGTTCTTAGCGCCAACTTCGTTGACTGGATTGCGGACTTCCTCTTTCGCAATTTCGCGCCAGTCGCGGTCGAGAACCACGACCTTCGCGCGGCTTTGAGGAACGCTCCCGAGCAAGTGGCGCTGGGTGAGCAGCACGGGCACTTCAGAATCCTCCAACATGAAGCTGACCCGCTCGCGCGGATACGCGGGATCCAGCGGCACGTAGGCGCCGCCAGCCTTAAGGATTCCGAGCAAACCCACGACCATGTCGAGCGAGCGTTCCGCCAGAATGCCCACCAGCACGTCGGGACCTACACCCAGCTTCATCAGGTAGCGCGCCAGTTGATTGGCGCGCCGGTTCAACTCGCTGTAAGTCAGGCGCTCGTTCTCAAACACCACTGCGGTAGCGTTCGGAGTGCGCTCCACCTGCGATTCGAAGAGTTGATGAACACAACGGTCGGCAGGATAGTCGGTCGGCTTGCTGTTCCATTCCACCAGCAACTGATGACGCTCGGCCTGGCCGAGGAGCGGCAACCTGGAAAGCTGTTGATCGGGATTCGTAACCACACCCTGGAGCAGTGTTTGAAAATGGCCTGCCAGTCGTCCGATCGTGGCCGCGTCAAAAATCTCCGTATTGTAAGTGAAACTGCCGGAGATACCCTCTGGCCGCTCGGAGAGTTGGAGTTGCAAGTCCACCTTGGTTGCGCCGCTGTCCACTTCGAGATTAGCCGTCTCCCAAGTCAGTTGAGCCGCCGATGTCGAGGATGTCAGGGAGAACAGCACCTGAAACAGAGGATTGCGGCTCGGTTCGCGCTCCGGCTGCAGTTCGCTGACGAGGCGATCGAAGGGCATGCTCTGATATTCGCAGTCGCGCCGCGAGAGATCCTTGACGCGCCACAGCAACTCCCGGAAAGTAGGATCGCTCTCCACGTCGGAACGAATGAGCACGGTGTGGGCAAAGAGACCGATCAAACGATCCGTGCCGACTTCTTGCCGGCCCGGGACAATCACCCCGACCACGATGTCCGATTGTCCCGTGTAACGCGAAAGCAGCGTCTGAAAAGCGGCCAGCAGCGTTTCAAACAGTGTTGCGCCCTCGCGGTCGCTCAATTCCTTCAGTGCGTCACTCAGATTCTTCGACAGCACCAGGGATTCACGCGCCCCATGGAATCCCTGCACCGGCGGCCGGGGCCGGTCGGTCGGGAGTTCGAGCACTGCCGGAATGCCCGCAAGTCGCTCTCGCCAATAGGTGATATGCCTCTCGAGAACATCTCCTTCAAACCAGTTCCTGTGCCAATACACGCAGTCCGCATACTGTACGGGCAGATCAGCGAAGGGGGACGGTTCGCCGGCCGAGTATGCTTGATAGAGCACGTCGAGTTCACGCGCCATAATGCCAAGCGACCACTCGTCAGCAACCAGATTATGCAGAGTTATCACCAGAACGTAATTCTCTTTGGATAAACCCAGCAGGCGAGCCCGCATCAGAGGACCATTCGCGAGGTCGAAGGGCTTCCGCACTTCTTCTGTGGCGATCCGCAAAAGCTCAGCCGCGCCCTGCCGTTCCGGCAAGGTGCCCAGCTCGGCGAGCGGAAGTTCCATCCGTCGCTGCTCGGCGACCGCCGGAACCACACTCCCATCCACAGACGGAAAGGTTGTACGCAGGATCTCGTGACGGCGAAGGATCTCGTTGAGACTCCGCTCCAAGGCCACTCGATCAAGCGGACCAGTGCGTTCAAGAATCAGAACCTCATGGTAAAGCGGAACGTCCGCTGCGAGTTGCGCGTGCAGCCAAACTTGTTGCTGCGTGAATGACAACGAGGGTGCGAGCCCTGCCGGGCGCGGGATCGGCGGCTTGCCAGGCATTTGCGAACTGTCGGCATACCCGTCGCCTGCAAGCTGATTGGGCGCCGGTGCGGAAATCTGCGCCAGGCGTGCCAAAGTATTAGTTCCTTCACTCATAAAAAATCAGTAGTCGCTTTAGGTGCCCACAGCCCCTGCCAGCATTGGGTCTGCGACAGTCTGCTTCATCTGGAAACAACGGGTCCACTGGAGCCAGTGAAACAAACGGTAATCGACGATTCGATAACGGGGCAGAAAACCTTGACGTTCGAGCTCAGTTCGGAATGTCGCTTGATTCGGACCGCCGCAGATGATCAGATCAAGTCTCTTGCTGACAGCTTCAACCCGCAGAACCGATAAAAGTTGTCGGTGTAGCGTACTGGCACTGAGATGCGGGTCAGTCCAGGACTGATACATCACCAGGGCCGGCCTTTCAGGGCCAATTGTTTGGATCAGTTTGCTGGTCAAAGCGTCATCTGCGCCGGCGGTCGAGGTCCAGGCGAGAAGCACCACGCGAGCCGTCTTCCGGCCGACGTATAACTGGTCGCCTTTCTTCAGACGCTGCCGAAATCCTGGGAGCTCGTTTGCGACGACAGCGTCGGCCCGTTCCGTGACCAGATCGACCAGGTCGCCAAACCGTCCTGTGGTAATCTCTACTTCGTCACCGCCGGAATGGTTGTCGGGAAGGCCGCCATCAGGTCCCACGAATCCTTCCCACGGGAACACGTCCAATTCGTCTTTACCCCAGACAGCGCTGCGAACCAGCCGCGCGAGTGAGCGAAACCCGTATTCGATCAGCGTGCCATCTTTTCTGGCTTGCCGAATCTGGCTCATCACTCCGCTGGTCGATATTCGAATCCCGCGGAATATTCGAAACAGGCCGCTATGGGTTTTGGCTCTCTGCTTGAGATGACTCACGGCAGGGTACAAATAACTTTGTCCCGCGCGGAGCCAACCCTGGAGCATGCCTTTCACCCCGGAAGGTTCTACGAAGAGCGAGAACGTTTCTCGCGTGTGGCGGGCAAACCGGCCCTTGTAGGCTTCGTCACCCGAGCCGAAATCGAATTCTCGCGTAACGTTATCCTGGGCGAACCGGAGCAGATGGGAAAGCAGTACCTCGCCGGGCGCATAGTCCCAGCTATCGAGATCAAATGTGTGCTGATAGAGGAGAAACTTTCCGTTGACCAGGAAGCTGAAGTGCCACGCGAAAGGACGACCATCCAGCTCCAGAACCTCGAAGCGCAAACAGCCAGTGGGATCGAGCTCCTCAACAAGGGCTCGCAGGAAGTCCCGAAACTCAGGCCGCGCGCAAGTGCTTTCTCTTCCGAGCAACGCACAGCGTCGAATGTGGTGGAGAAAGAAGTAGTCGAGATGCTGCTGGGCTTCGGGCTTGTTCACGACGCGGCGAAGGGTGACCTGGCCCGCCTTCTTCAACTTGTTGTTGCGCCGCCGGGTGTGGTGCTTCCCGAGCAACGAGTTAAATATCTCCTCGCGGTTTTCCTCGAGAAGTATCGTTTGATACCGGCCCGCCGGGACCAATTTCATCCGTCTCCGCAGACCGCGAGGCAGCTCCTGATAATGGCGCACGACTCGGCCGTCTTTCGCGAGGTGCTGAAGAATGCATTCCTCCCACGGCTCGACTAACTCAAATAACGCTTGCAGGGCAACGGTGAGGACCTCTTTTTCCCGCCCTTCCTCGCACAGCAGATCGGTGTAGTCAGCCTCCGGCATCCCGAGAAACTGGATGAGATTGCCGCGCTTCACCAGAGGAAGAATGCCGATAACCCTGTTGCCCTGCAAGACGACCGGCGAGCAAAGCGTGAAGTCACGACGGTAGGATTGCCACCAGGCACGGGCCCAGGCGAGAGTCTGGAAAATCTCCCCCCGGCCACCCGTTTGCCACAATCGCTCCCAATCGGAAGAAAGCTTCTCCAACTCGGCGAAATCGCACATTACTTCGCCGCGGAGTTCACTTCTGTAGTTCGTGTTGTTCACTTGAATGAAAGGAAAGCCCCGACGGGGAGGATTATCGGAAGAAGCCGGGCGCAGATGATTGCTTTGATGCATCCGTTCTAATACATAAGCGGGCGCACTCGATCGCGGTAGTGCGCACCAGAAATCAGAAGCTCAGGCAAGTTTAGACAGCGCCCGAGCCCTTGAGCACGGCCGGGATGGTTTGCAGCAGAATTTGGAAATCGAGCCACAGGGACCACTTGTCGATGTATTGCAGATCCAGTTCCATCCATTTTTCAAACGAAATAGAACTCCGGCCTTGAACCTGCCATAAACAAGTGATTCCCGGCTTCACACTGAAGCGCCTGCGTTGCCAGTCCTCGCTGAAGCCTTCATAGTCGCGAATGGGGAGCGGCCGCGGGCCCACCAGACTCATGTCCCCCTTCAAAACGCTGAACAACTGCGGCACCTCGTCGAGACTCGTCTTGCGCAGGAATTTCCCGATCGGAGTAATGCGCGGGTCGTTCTTGATTTTGAATACCGGCCCGCTGACCTCGTTCAAGTGTTGCAGCTGTTCCATTTGCTGTTCGGCATCGACCACCATGGTCCGGAACTTATACATGGTGAACTTTCTTTTATTATGGCCGACCCTCTTCTGGGAAAAAAAGACGGGGCCGGGCGACGTAATCCTGATCACTATCGCTACCAAAAGCATGACCGGGAGAATGGCGATCACGGCCACCAGCGCAACCGCGAAATCAACGATTCGCTTCACGATCAAAGGCCAGCCTTCGCTGACTCCATTGTGATGTGTAATCCACGAGTCGCCTTCCAGGTCTTCGGCATGAGAATGCGCCATCTTGAGGTTGAAGATATTGGTCAGCACTCGGGAGAGAATGCCTTGCTCCTCGCAGAGCGCCGCAATTCGAGAGGCGTCGTCGTGGAATGATCGTATCGGCAAAGCAATCACAACCTCGTCCACAACACTTTTCCGGAGAAAGTCGGGAAGGCTGTCGAGGTTGCAAGCTAGAGAATAGCCGTTTTGGCTGACTTGACCGATGCCCTCCCACGGTTGGTCTGCGAATCCGATCACCCGGTAGCCAAGCTCGGGCCGCGACTGGATCTTATCGGCAAATTGAACGGCGCGCGCATTGCTGCCCACAATCAGCATGTGGCGGAGGTTTCGTCCGTGTAACCGGGTTTGCACCAGCACCGCCCTCATCATGAGTCTGCTGCAGATCAGCATCAGGGTGCTGAGGGCCCAGAAAACCACCGCGAAGGCAGGAGTTGCCATACGGATGTGAAACAGCATGGACGCGCCGGCCAGGCACAGCGTACCCAGCGAGGTTGCCTTCATAACGTCGGCGACTTCAGCGATGCGGCCGGAGAGCCGGCGCGACGCATACAATCCACACATCGAAAACAAGACGTGCCACAGAATGATCAAGCCAAGAAAAATGAAGCAGTTCCCCACCTTGACCCGCATGGAGAGAAAATCGGCCATCGAGATGGTATGACCCACCCCTGACGTTGGCACTGTTGCCAGCCCGAAGGCGAGCACTACCACCGCCAGGTCGAACAACTTGAGCGCATTTAAGAGAATGTCACGCCTACGGCTGATCATGCTAGCTCCTCACAGCAGGCCAAATAAGCTTCATCAAAGAAACTCGGTAGATCGCATTGTTGTGACGAAATCTGACAGTCGGGTATCCGGTCGAGACCGGGGAAGGAGCGGCGATTTACTGTATTACAGACGGTTGTAGATGTTGTCCGGAATAGGAAAAGTCCGTTGGTTCAGCACTGCTCCAAGAACCGGCACGTTGGCGGCCTTGAGCTCCTGCAACGCCTTCCGGGCAACGTCCCGGCGCGTAGAATTCGCCTTCAGAACCAGCACAACCCCATCCGACGAACTGCCCAGAACGATGCCGTCGTTGCAAGTG
Organism: Candidatus Sulfotelmatobacter sp.; assembly: GCA_049673585.1. GTDB lineage: Bacteria > Acidobacteriota > Terriglobia > Terriglobales > Acidobacteriaceae > Sulfotelmatobacter. The sequence continues at coordinate 31,103 of JBATXV010000021.1, forward strand.
TTGGTCGAGGCTACATCCATGAGCACATAGTCGAACTGAGACCGCAACTCAGCCAGGCGGTGGCGCAGACTTTCTGACGCTACCTTTTCCTCCCAGTTCTCCACGCTCGATCCGCAGCTCAAAAGCCACAGATTCTTCCGCGACAGCTGGCGGACATACTGCTGCAAAGGGTCGGATCGAAGAAGAGCGTCCGATAGCCCGAAGTGATTGTCCACCGCAAATTGTTGATGCAAACCCGGAGAGCGCAAATTGCAATCCACCACGCAGACTGAACCGTGGATCTGAGAGGCCAGGACCTCGGCGACGCGCGCGCACATCCAACTGGATCCGGCTCCCACTTCTGCGCCCGCAAAAATGACTTGCCGCTGGCCCTGCGCTGCTGGCAGCAGGAATAAGTTGAGCACCAGTTTGGCGATCTCGTCCCGTACCTTTCCCGCGACATCCAACGCGGGTATGGACGGCTCCGTTTCTACCGGAGGCATAGTGACGGGCTCGGTAGCCACCTCTGGTGATACCGGCATCTCCAGCATGCCACCGACTTGTTGTAACAGCTCGAAATTTCTGCTCAACCCTGGCCTCCTGAATCTCTTAGAGCTTTCCCTGCTTGGCGTAACTGGTCGACTCATCCTCTACGGCTTCAGACTCCGCCACTCTCTCAGCGCGAGAGATGACCTCACCTCCGCCATTTCCATTGCCGTTCCAACTATCCTGAAAGCCATTCTGTTTCAGAGAGACTGTCCCCAGCACTGGAACATTCAGCTCGCTGAGCACCTCCGCCGGCGTCCGGAACGATGTATCCATGTAATCCAAAGCAAATGCCGTGCCCAGGCTCACCATGACTGCCAGCATTAGGCCTACGACCAACGCCGTCCACGGCGAATTCGAGGGAAGCGTAGGGGCAATGGGCTGCTCCGCTATGGCAACGTTGAGGATGCGGGTCTGATCCAGCGCGTTCGTCATGCGCGCTTCCTCGCGCTTGCGCTGGTACATGAGATAGTTTTCCTCGTCGGTCTTCATGGTGCGCAGCAGGTCCTGCTGGACAATTCCTTTTTGGTCCAGGTCCTCGGCTTTCGCCTCGTAGTTGGAAACAATCGCCTGGGTCGCGGCCGCGCGAGCCTGCAAACCGCTGTAATCCGCCTTAGCCTTGGCCAGTTCCTCATTGATCCAGCTGTAGGTCGGATTACGATCCGTCGTTTCGGCTCGGATGGGCCTGCTTTCCTCCGTCACAATCGAGGCCTTCGCATCGGCGATTTCCTTATCGACCTCCTGCACCAGAGCATAAGTTGGCTGGTACTTGGTTAACAGCTCGGTCCGCTTCAGTTCCAGAGTCATCAACGTGGCCTTGAGACCCTGCAGAACCTGGGCATCGTCGGTCTCGCTGGCCGACGTGGTCAGACGTTGTGGGGTCGTGCCCGCCTGTTTCTCGAGAGCCCGGATCCTCTCTTCGGTACCGGCGATCTCAGCTCGCGTCTGCTGCAAGCTGGCGCGGAATTCGCTCAGCTTCTGCAGCGTGATATCCCGAGCCACCTGGGGTGCCACACCGTCTTGCTGGGTGGAGAACGCCTTAAGCTTCGCCTCGGCATCGGCCAGATTCTTCCCGTAGGCTTGCGTCTCCTGGTCAAAAAACTCGAATTGCCCGGGCGGACGGTGTACCGCTACATTCTTTTTCAGGTACGCATCCCCAAGGATGCTCAGAACCTTGGCGGCCAACTGCGGATCGTCAGCGGTATAACTGACCGAAATGACATTGCTCTTGCGGACCACTTCAATCTTCAAGTCGCTCTGCAGGCGCTTGGCAGCCTTGGCGACTCGCGTCGCCTCATCTCCCCTGCCAAATAGATACGCCAGGAACGGCTTCTTCTGATCCAGCCCACAGGTAACCACCACCTGGCGCAGCACGTCCGCGCTTTCGATCAGCTCGACCTCGGAGTTCAGCTCTTCTTCCGTCACTTCGCCGCGAGATTCGGGAGGAGTGCTCTCGCCAGGACTGATCACTGGGTCCAGCCGCTCGCGCTCGATCAGAAACTTCGTGGAGGCTCGATACTCCGGGGCATGTAACACCGCCGCAAGAACGGCGCCAGTAAGAATCCCTAGAAAAGAGAGAACAACGACACGTTTGTGACGAAACAGAATCGTTATTACGTCCCGCAGACTGAAACTGAAGGCGGCCTGGCTGTTGACTCGATCTAGGTCGTTGCTGTTCATCCTGTCCTCGCTTCTGAACTTCGTAACTTCCTCGCTGCTTGGTAAGACTTCAAGAACTAGTAAGGGTTCACAAAGGTGCCCATGGACGCGGTCGGCAAGAAAGGCTTTATCTTGGACAAGCGGTTCTTAGGCACGAATAACATGTCTCCGGGATGCAGATAAGGGTCCTCGTGCAGGTTCCCTTTCTTTTCCATTTCCTTCACATTGATAATCTTGGCTGAAACCCAATCGTTGTCGACACGCCGGAACAGCAATACCTGGGAGTGTTTGGCGGCGTCGTTGAAGCCGCCGGCGATGGCGATCGCCTGGGTCAAAGTAGTCTCGCCCCGCAATTCATACTTTCCCGGTTTGCCAACCTGCCCGTCGGCAATGAAATAGGGCTTTTCAAAATCCTTCAGAACGACCGAGATCACGGGATCCTTCAGGATCTTCCCGTATGCCTGCTTCAGCGTTTCCGTCAATTGCGGCACCGTCTGACCGACCACACGAACATCCCCGGCCCCGCGAAGGGTGATGTAGCCATCCGGCTGGACGGTCACGGTCTGGTTGAACTCCGGACTCAGTTCGAAGGAAACGTCGAATTGGTCACCGTATTCCAGCTTGTAGCGGGTGTAACGCTGCTGGAAGGTGGGTCCGACTGAAGTGTTGGCGGTGTTCTCTGACAGGACCGCCTTTGTTTCCGGCCCAGCAGCAGAAGCGGGCAGCTGGCTCGAAACTTTCGAGTCCTCCTGCGCCAGACACAGCGCGGTCGCAGTGGCCACCATCAATAACAGTCCTACCCATCTCTTGTTCATTGCTCTAATTCTCCTCAACTGACGCCGACCAAGGCCGCTTTCAATTCTATTCTGGCCGCGTGTAAAATGACTGTCCCCGACGCCTGCGTTTATCGGGAACCTCTCATGATCGTGCTGGTAATCGGTGGCGCCGGCTACATCGGCAGTCATACTGCCCGGGAGTTAAAACGCCTGGGTCATACTCCACTGATCTATGACAATCTCTCCACCGGGTACGAATTTCTGGCTGACGGCTTCGAATTCGTCAAAGGCGACATCCTCGATCCATCAAAACTGCTCCCGCTCCTCGACCGCGTTGAGGCCATCATGCATTTCGCGGCTCACGCTTACGTCGGAGAATCGGTTACCAATCCCCGGAAATACTTCCGCAACAATGTGGAAGGCGGGCTTTCCTTGCTGAACGCCGCAGTCGATGCGGGAGTGAAGAGGATAATCTTTTCCTCCACTTGTGCGGTTTACGGGGAACCATCCAGCGTTCCGATCTCCGAGAACACGCCCAGGCAACCAGTGAATCCCTATGGCGTTTCCAAGCTTTTCTTCGAACATGCGCTGGAAGCTTACGATCGTGCCTACGGGCTTCGCTTCGCTAGCCTGCGCTACTTCAATGCAGCCGGAGCGGACGAAAGCGGAGAAATCGGCGAACTGCATCAGCCCGAGAGTCACCTCATCCCGCTCGCTCTCCGCGCGGCGGCCGGCGCCGGACCGGAACTGCAGGTCTTCGGCTCCGACTATCCCACACCCGACGGCACCTGCATTCGAGACTACGTTCATGTGACCGATCTCGCTGTGGCGCATGTAAAGGCTCTCGAGCATCTGCAGGTCGGCAAAGAATCCTTCGCCGCAAACCTGGGCACGGGCCAGGGCCGTTCGGTTCGCGAAGTTATCACCGCGGTCGAAGAAGTGACGGGCAATCCGGTTCCGCTACGCTTAGTACCTCGCCGTCCGGGCGATCCACCCGCATTAGTCGCCGACCCCAGCCGCGCCGAAACTCTCTTACATTGGAAAGCCCGGCACTCATTACGAGAATCGATCTCCACTGCCTGGAACTGGATGCAACACCGTCGCGCCACTACAGGCGTCCTGTAGACTCTCATTGCAGTCATTGTTGGCAGGCGAATCGTTCCTGTTTCAGTAGAGGTAAAGTTATGGAATCCGAACTCCGCAAGATGCGAGTCGCGGTGCTGGGCGCCGGCAAGATGGGTGGAATCATTCTGCAGGCGTTGCTCAAGAACAATCTGCTTTCACCAGAGCTTACCTGCGCTACCGTGCAACATGAAGAGCGCGCGAAGTCGCTCGCCGCGAAACTGAAGGTCAGGGTCGGAACCGACAATGCGGCCGCAGTCAAGGGAGCCGACGTCGTTCTCATCGCGGTAAAGCCGCAAGTCGTGCAGGAAGTCATGCGCGAAATCCGTGGGCAAATCACTCCCGCCCAGCTGATCATCTCAGTTGCCGCGTCGGTTCCGACATCGATGATTGAGGGCGCCCTTCCCGAAAACATCCCGGTCGTCCGAGCCATGCCCAATACGCCTTGTTCGATCGGAAGTGGAATGACGGCAGTGTGCAAAGGCAAATACGCGGATGCGAAACACGTTGCCATGACTTGCCGGATGTTCGACGTAGTCGGCCGAACGGTTGTCGTCGATGAAAAGCACATGGACGCGGTCACAGGTCTCTCAGCAAGCGGTCCGGCATACATCTACATCATTCTCGAATCGTTGGCCGAAGCCGGCGTCAAAGTTGGTCTTCCCCGCGATGTCGCCACTCTTTTGGCTGCGCAAACCACGCTGGGCGCCGCGAGAGTCGTGCTCGAAACCGGCGACCATCCGGCTCTACTCAAAGACGCCGTAACCACTCCCGCGGGCTGCACCATCGACGGCATCATGGAACTCGAAGAAGGCAAATTGCGTGTGACCCTCATCAAGGCCGTAGTGCGGGCGGCGCAGAGAGCGAAGGAATTGGCATTCTCCTAAGCGGCTGCGCCGTCAATTCGCTAATCGACTTCGCGCTTCCAATTTTTCAGTTGGACCGCCAGTTGTTGCATGTAAGCTTTGGCCTGCGCTGAAGTAAGCGGGTCGTCGCCGTCGCCGGAGTACGAAATGCCACGCAACGGAGGCCGCCTCCCATCACCCGGCGCCTCCAGGAACTTCGACTCCGAGGCGGCGCGCGGAAGCTCGGTGATGTGCTTGGTGATGTCGAGATCCGAGATTACTTCTTCTACCATGGCAGCGCTGATCATCCGCTCGCGCATCGCGCAACCCAGGGAAAGCGCATTGAAACAGAAGTTGTTGATGCTGCGCGGAATCCCTTCGGTAAATTGTGCGATGGCCTGCGTCGCTTCCGGCGTGAACAGCGGAGCGCCGGAATATCCGGCGATGCGCAAACGATGTTCAATGTATTTGCTGCTCTCCGCTACCGAAAGCGGTGACAGGCCGCTAAGCAGCGAGATCCTCTGGCGCAGCTGCTGCAGTCGGCGTCCAGCCAGCTTGTCGGCCAGTTCCGGCTGTCCCGCAAGAATAATCTGCAGCAACTTTGCCTTGGGAGTTTCAAAGTCCGAAAGCAATCGAATCGTCTCCAGAACCGAGGGGTGTAGATTCTGCGCCTCGTCGACGACAATAATCATCCGCCTTCCGGCACGAGCCTCCTGCAACAGGAGCTTGTTGAATTCATCGTGCATGCGGACAAAATCCTGCTCATGGGCGTCCGAACCCAGTTCAGCCAGCAGGAAGCGCATAAACTCCCGGGAGCTGCACTGCGTCTGGAAAAGAAACGCCGTGTGCGCCGTGCTGCGGAACTTCTCCAGCAGCTGAAACAGCAGCGTCGTCTTTCCCATGCCGGGCTTGGCGATCAACGCCATGAAGCCCCGTCCCGACTCGATCCCGTAATAGAGGCACGCCAACGCCTCGCGATGTGCCGGACTCAGATACAAAAAACGAGGATCGGGCGTGACCCCAAAAGGTTGTTCCCGCAAGCCATAGAATTCTAGAAACATTTTTTCTGGTCCCTGTGTGTCTCTGTGCGAAGGAAAAGGAAATCGCTCTCGTCCTCGCCCACAACCGGCTTAGCCGGCTAGAGCGCTAGGCGAAATATTGTGCTGGCGAATCTTGTACAGCAGAGAACGGTAGCTGATGCTCAACAGCTTGGCAGCTCGCTTTCGGTTCCCGCCCGTTTTCTGCAGAGCACTGCTGATGGCGTGCACTTCGGCTTCATGGCGATGCTTGCGCAGCGACAGGTTAGCCGTCGGCTCCAGACTTGCGGCCGCTCCAGACTCGCTAATGTTCGGCTGCCACGCATCGGAGCCTGCGGCGCTTTCGTTTCCGCCGTTCTCGCCCTTGAATTCGGTGTCACTCATAAATTAACCCCACAGAACGTGAATTTCGACAACCTGGCCCCAAGAACATCTCTCGCGTCTCAACTCTCAAAACGCGCTTGCATACATGTGGAATTTCGTGGATCTAAATTGGCTCGAAGCGGTATCCGTCGATGCAGACGGACAACGAACGATGGATGGGCTCAACCGAAATCACTAGATTGTGATCGTCCTGAGCAGCGAGGATGCCCTCAATTCCATCCAGCGCACCTCCTCGGATGCGTACCCGCTGGCCTACTTGAAGAAAAGGGCGGTCGGTCATCGGGATCCTATTCGCCAACAGAGTTCTTAAACTCTCAATCTGTCCCTCGGGAACTGGAATCCCCACGCCGCGCACCCCGACGAAACCTGCAACTCCATGAGTCCGCAGGACGCGCAGACGGTCGGGGGAATAAAGCGCAAGACGCGCAAAGCTGTAGCCGGAAAACAGCGGCAGTTCCACTTCCTTTTTCCGGTCGCTCCATTTGCGCGTACTCTTCACCAAAGGAAGAAAGCTCTCGATACTTTGCTTCTCCAGTTGCTCAGCCACTATTTTTTCGTGCCGGGACCGGGTACGGATCGCGTACCACTGGGGAATATCGGGAAACGGGACCTTGCTGACAGCTTCTGAATCCATCTGTAGCGCTTGACCGGTACTCATAGCTCCGCCCTTTGAGTCACATTCCAGTCATTGCCGGAAAGTGGCTGCTGCGAAATCAACCTCCGACTTCGTCGTCTGGCTGCAAGCCAGTCGCCCGTTTTACGAACTGTTAGTGTGAGAGAACACCGGATGTGTTGCTTCTCCACTGGGTCCGCAACCATCTTTGTTGCCGCGAGATCACGCGCGGGTCGCGCACCGCTGGGAAGCCACGAAACCGGCCCTCCGGACCACTCTGTTGTGCATGACCGCCGCTCACAGCTTCGCCCTTTGAGTCACATTCCAGTGACTCCTGGAAAGTGACCACCGGGAAACAGACCTCTGACTCCGTCGTCTGGCTGCAAGCCAGTCGCCCGGTTTACGAACTGTTCGTGTGGGGGGACACCGGTTGAGTACTGAACTATCTGGGGAATTAAGATCCCTTAATCTTGAGGAGATTCTAGCCACGTGCGCAAAAACGTGCAAGAGGTGGAAAGTAAAGAGAAAAAAGACCCCTTCGACCTCGACTGTTCTCTCAAGTAACTTTGGTAACCTTTTACAAACAATATGGATGGCAGCGCGAATCCCAACTGGCAAGCTAGCCAATTTTCACGGCTCTGTGCCCCAGATAACAACCCCCAGACATCGTTTCGAGGCCAAGTGGCGCGCCTGCTTCCCTCGCTTGACCACTGGTCACAGCTCATTTGGACCCCAGAAATGACCCTACAACGCGACGGATCGAGACGTCGAAGTTGAGAGTCCGACTGTCAAAAGGTGCAAGAATTTGCAACTTTTGTGGCATCCCCAACCGACGAAAGCCAACCTCGCCTTGAAATCCGCCTGTACCCACTTACACGATCGTGCCATTTACTATGGCTCTTACTTCCTATACGCTTTAAGCAAATCCTGTGGACCGACACTTTGAGAACCGGCCGCCGGGTCTCGATCTGTTTCCAGTTCAGGTTTCGGTTTGCAGTTCCCCACGGGTGTACACCGGCGTTATGCCGGTTACCACTTTGTCTACTTTCTGTCCGAAATAAGATCGCTGTAGCATCAAGCTTCACCTGCGTATGGCTCACTTGATGGCTCTTCCCAAACAAGACCGGCTCCGCGTTTTGGCTGCGGACAGCACCGCCATGAGCACCCAACTGCTCGTCGAAGCGCTGGCTCGAGATGCTCAGTTTCAGATGATTGAGTCTCCCTCCGACGCCGCAGCAATCCTTAATTTGGTCGAACGGGAGCAGCCGCAAGTGGTGGTGATCAGCGCCAAGCTCGGCGAAGATCACACGGGAGGCGTCGATCTGCTTCGCGAGTTGCGCTCGCAGTCGCCTTCGCCACGCGTGATCATGCTGCTCGACTCTTCCGAGCGGGAAGCGGTTATCGCGGCATTCCGGGCGGGTGCCCAGGGCGTGTTTTGCCGCACCGAGCCTTTCCGCTTGCTGGCCAAGTGCATCCAGTGCGTGGACGCCGGTCAGGTTTGGGCAAGCAGCAGCGAACTACTGTTCGTGCTCGAAGCCCTGACTCAACCTGCGCTCGCCCACCTCAGCAGCAACGGCAAGTCGCTGCTTTCGGCGCGCGAAATCGATGTCGTTCGATGCTTGGCGGAAGGCCTCACCAACCGCGAAATCGCCCGGCGCCTCAAGCTCACCGAACACACGGTCAAGAATTATCTTTTTCGTATTTTCGATAAGTTGGGCGTGTCCAGCAGAGTAGAGGTCGTGCTTTACGCTTTGGGCGGTGGCGCGACGCACGCTCCGAAAGCCTCATCCACCGCTAGACGTTCCCGGCCCGCCGCCTTCGCTCGCGGCAAGTCTACGGTGATGTCCGTCGCCATCCCAAAAGACAAGCGATAACGAGTCCGCCAAAGCAATCTACCGTTCCGGCAATCGGAAGTTGAGGGTAATACTCGTGTGCATTTCCGCGGGACGGCCGCCCACTGAGCGAGGCTTGAATCGCCACTGCTTCACCGCATCGCTCGCAGCCTGCGCCAGTAGCGGTGGCCCGCTCACCAGAGTGGCCGACTGCACGCCGCCATCCTGCGCGATGCGCACGCTCAACACCACCGCCCCCTGAATCCGCTGCTGCCGGGCTTCTTCGGGATAATCCGGCTCCACGCGATGAAGCAGGCTGGCTTCGGCCACGTCCGGCGGCAGCTCCAGCACGCCCGCCGGCTCAACAATGGAAGCGCGCTGCACTCCGCTTTCGTGTGCTGTCGTTACTCCGGCCGGACTTGTGCGCCCTGCGTCCGTCACCTGACCTTGCTCGACGCTGGGCTTCATCCGGAAAATTTCTTTTCCGTTCTCAAAGACAAGCAGGCCGCCCGGCGGCGGGAATGTATCCGTTGCATGCGATGCACTCGCAGCGGGAACCACGCTCGCGGACCCAATGCGCGACGCGGTGGCCCCGGCAGATTGGCTTCCGGAAGCAGCCAAACCTGCAGTTCTTCCGGCCCCTGCGGTCTGGCGCTCTGCCCCCGCCGCCACCGTGGTAGAGACCGCGGCCGGCACATGCCCACGCGCCCCAGCTCGCCGCCAACCGAAGCGATGTGCCACCAGCACGGTCATCAACACGGCATACGCAAGCACAGCCACGCCCAGCGCCAGCGTTATGAAATTCACATTTCGCCGGGAAGCAGCCTCGAGCGGCAGTCGCGGCGACGGTTGGTCCGGAGGGTTCCATTCGGCGTCAGATCCTCGGTCGGACCTTTCGGAGGAGGCTGCGTTGGAAACCGCCGCACTGTCCGCGACCGCCTGCGTACTCTTCGATGATTCTGCGGCGGAGATTGTTTCCGCAGACATCGCTCCGGTAGACGTTGTTTCGGCAGACATTGTTGCGACAGGCGCTGTTCCTGCAGATGTTGTTCCGCCAGGCATGGACCCGGATGCGCGCTCCAGATTATTGAGCACGCGGCGCGAGAGCGCCTCCAGCGTGCGCTCATCGCGCTCTCCAAAACCCGATGGCAACGTTGAAAACGCCTCGAACACGCCCGCCAGTTCCCCGTTCCGCAGCACAGGGAGAATCATCGCCGAGCGTATTCCGAGAATCCGGCAAGCCTCGACATCGGCGCGCGGATCGTTCTCCGTATCATCGCAGCGCTGCACCGTCCGCGTCGCCACGCACGCACCTGACAGCCCTGAAGCAGTGTCCAGCCTCGCTCCTAATTGCGGAGCGCTTCTGCCCGTGCTCGCCCGGCAAACCCATTCCCCACCGCGTTCCAGCACAATCGCTGCGCCGCTGGCTCCGGTCGCCAGGCAGGCTTGTTCGACAATTTCGTTCAGCACAATCTGCAACGCCAGCTCCGCCGAAATTTCCGGCGAAACTCGCCCGCCTCCGTGCTCTGCAAACTTCGCCGCGAGTTCCCCCAAATCCCATTCGCCCGGCGTTCCCGTTTCCGAAACCGCTCCAACCTCTGAGCCTCTTTCGGGCGAGGCAGAAGTCGACTTCACGGGATCAGACCCGAATATTGGATTGTGTGCCATGCGTGAGGAAGAGCTAACGGAAAATTCTGCTTCTGTAGCGGAGTTTCGCCCCAAATCAGGGGGTTGTCAATATAGATTCAGCCCTTCACTTCCCCACGCGGAAGTTTTTCCAAAAAATTCGGAATCTCCAATCCATCATGAGATTCAAATCACCCGTCAGAAGCCGCCTTTCGTTCCACAGGTGTTCGCAAATCGCGTTCTCATGCCACTTGCTCTGTCCCAAAATGACAAAAAATGTCAATCCAACACTCGTCCTGGAGTCCTTTGTTTCCTTCCCCTTCGTGCGAGAGAATGTTAGAATCGATAAATCTTCGGGTAAGTGAGAATGCTTCTCCGAGTAACTTTCACTGAGTTTCCTCCCCGTGGCTTCTCTTGAAAACACCATTAAACAAAGCCGTCCCAAGACCTTTCACCCAGGGAGTTTGAAACATGCGGATCGCTGTCGTTGGTTCCGGATACGTAGGATTAGTTGCTGGCGCTTGCTTTGCCGACCTTGGTCATGACGTCGTTCTCGTCGACAATGACGAACGTAAATTGTCGGCCCTCATGAACGGACAAGTCCCCATCCACGAGAACTTTCTTCCCGAACTCCTAAGCCGTCACCGCGGTCACCGTCTTACTTTCTCTGACGATCTGCAGGAAGCCGTGCGCGCCAGTTCCGCCATCTTCGTTGCCGTGGGCACTCCACCAACCGAGCGCGGCGAGGCTGATCTGTCTTACGTCGAGTCGGTCGCTCGCGAAATCACTGGTGCCATCAACGGATACAAAGTGATCGTCGAGAAGAGCACGGTCCCGGTTTATACCAGCGAGTGGGTTCGCAAAATTATCCTGCGCAATGGCGCTGATCCAGAATCCTTCGACGTCGCTTCCAACCCCGAATTCCTGCGTGAAGGCACCGCCGTCACCGACTTCCTTTTTCCCGATCGCATCGTCATCGGCTGCGACACCGAGCGTGCCGCCGAAGTCCTCCGCCAGGTCTACGAACCGCTCACCAGCGGCAGCTATTACGAACGCGCTGACGCCATCCCGCAACCCGACCGCGCCTCCATTCCCGCTCCCATCATCGTAACCAGCACCAAGAGTGCGGAGCTGATCAAACACGCTTCCAACGCATTTCTAGCGATGAAGATCTCCTTCATCAACGCGGTCGCCTCTATTTGCGAATCCGTGGGCGCCAATGTCAACCAGGTGTGCCACGGCATCGGCACCGACTCTCGCATCGGCCCGCGCTTCCTGAATCCCGGAATCGGCTACGGTGGTTCCTGTTTCCCCAAAGACGTCATGGCATTCCGCGCGGTCGCCCGGGAGTGCGGCTATGATTTCCGTCTGCTCGACGAAGTCATGCGCATCAACGAAGACCAGCGCGAGCGCTTCCTGCGCAAAGTCCGCAGCGCTCTGTGGACCCTCCGCGGCAAGCGCCTCGGCGTTCTCGGCCTCGCTTTCAAAGGAGGCACCGACGACATTCGCGAATCGCCGGCCTTGTTCCTCGTCCAGGCTCTGCTGCAGGAAGGCTGCAAGATCACGGCTTACGATCCCGCAGCGATGGAACGCACGCAGGAAGCCATCAGTTCGAATCTAAAGTACGCCAACTCCGCCTACGAAGCGGCCACCGGCGCTGACGCTCTGCTGATCCTCACCGAGTGGGAAGAATTTGCCAACTTAGATCTCCGCCGGCTGAATCAGGAACTCAAATACCCAATCGTGATCGACGGTCGCAACTTGTACGATCCCGAAGTGATGGCAGCGCACGGCTTCACTTACTACAGCGTGGGACGTGCCGCCTCTCATCCCGATGGCGTGCCCGCAGCCGCCCTGAAAAACGGAGCAATGAAGGACGGCGCCAAGAAAGCATGAGCCCACAACGCGCCCTGGTCACCGGCGGCGCCGGTTTCCTCGGATCCCATCTCTGCGATGCCCTGCTCGGCGAAGGTTGGAGTGTGGTTGTGGTCGACAACCTGCTCACCGGCCGCCGCGCCAATCTCGATCATCTCCGCAGCGATTCGCGATTCGATCTTATAGAACAAGACATCTGCGAACCTTTTGACGTCGGCCGTGTCGATTACGTCTTCCACTTCGCCAGCCCCGCCAGCCCTGTCGATTACACCATCCACGGAATCCCCACGCTGAAAGTGGGATCGCTCGGAACTTTTCACGCCCTCGAGGTCGCGCTCAAATACGGCGCGAAGTATCTGGTCTCGTCTACATCCGAGTGCTACGGCGATCCACTGGAGCATCCGCAAAAAGAAACCTACTGGGGCAACGTCAATTCCATCGGCCCGCGCTCGGTTTACGACGAAGCCAAACGCTTCACCGAAGCCGTCACCATGGCCTATCACCGCTATCACAAAGTCGATACGCGCATCGTGCGCATCTTCAACACCTACGGTCCCCGCATGCAACTCAACGATGGCCGCGTCGTTCCCAACTTCATGAAGCAGGCAATGCGCGGCGAAGACCTCACGGTTTACGGCGATGGCAGCCAGACTCGCAGCTTCTGCTACGTCAGCGACGAAATCGACGGCTTCATCCGTTTATCAAAGTCCTCGGAGCACCTGCCGGTAAACATCGGTAATCCCAACGAGTTCACCATCCTCGAGTGTGCGCAGCATGTCATCAAAGTGACGGGGTCGAAAAGCAAAATCGCCTACGAACCCCTGCCGCAAGACGACCCCAAGCAGCGCCGTCCCGACATCACAAAAGCCAGAAAGTTGCTGGGCTGGGAACCGAAAATTCAGTTAGAAGCCGGACTGAAAATGTCGCTCGATTATTTCCGCAAAGCCGTAGCCGAAGAAACCGCCACAGCCAAATAGCCGAGCATCGACATCACCTCGCTGAGGTTGCCCCACCCTTCCGCGTTCTTTGCGGAAGGGTGGGAACCACGGACGTCGGCAGTGCCGATTATTAATGGAGCGGGATCAGTCCCCAAATATTTCCACACCCCAATGTGACATCCAACCTTGTGCACACCGACGAAGTTGCGCGATCATGGTCGAGGCAGTGACGGCCGCGAGAAACCGAATCACGGCGTCCTAACTCTTTTGTTCCGAAGATTTTGATATCTAAGTTCTTTGACATCAAGATTTTGAGACATCCTCCTTGCGAAACCCGCGCTGTACAAGGGTTCCAGAGGTATGGGGGGAGGGGGGTACCTCTACCGCTCGCGCACGCACCACCTTTTCGGGAATCTTGGCGAAAGTTTATTTTGCTGGCAAATCCACAGGGCCTCCTCCGAGGCGTCATCCCAAACGCGGCGCACTTCAGCCGCGTGAGAGCCTGCCCTGAGCGAAGCCGAAGGGGGAGCCTGCTGTTGGCCGGTCACTACTACTTACGATCGTTGCGAATACCGGCTGAGTGCGCCTCGCCATCCGCCCACCGCCATGTTCCTTTTCTCGGAACGTGATAAATTGTCACTCGCAATTAAAAAAGGAAATCCAAGTTCTGTTTTCACCCACGGAGAAACGTTCGATGCGAATGCCCATGTCAAGAATCGTCATATTCAAGATCGCGCTGTTCACCATCGCCGCGCTCGCGCTACCTCTTGCCCTCATTCACGCCCAGGCAAAAGAAGAAACGTCGACGGTCAAGGTCGAAGCCACGAAGACCGACACCGCCAAGCCCGAGCAGTTCAAACCGGAGCAACAGGCCAGCAAGGGCTCAGTCACAATCGGCGGAAACGTCATCAATTACGACGCCTATGCCGGCACGCTGATCGTGCATCCCAAGGGCTGGGACGACGTCCCGCAGAATGCCGACCCCGATCCCAAAAACAGGGGCCCGGAAGCCAGCATGTTCTATGTCGCCTACTTCAAGTCTGACAATAAAGGCGCGCCGCGCCCCGTTACGTTTCTGTACAACGGCGGTCCAGGTTCCTCGACCGTGTGGCTTCACATGGGAGCCTTCGGGCCCAGGCGTGTTGTCACCGCCGACGATACCCACACGCCGGCCGCGCCCTATTCGGTCGTCAACAACGAATACAGCCTGCTCGATGCGACCGACCTCGTGTTCGTCGATGCGCCCGGAACCGGCTTCAGCCGCCTCAGCGGGAAGGACAAGGAGAAGGCCTTCTACGGTGTCGACCAGGATGCCTGGGCTTTTTCCGATTTCATTACACAATTCCTCTCCAAGTACGGACGCTGGAACTCGCCTAAGTACCTTTTCGGCGAAAGTTACGGCACCACGCGCTCCGCCGTTCTGGCCAACATCCTCGAGACCGAACGCGATTTCGACGTCAATGGTGTGATCCTTCTATCTCAGATCCTGAACTTCTCGCTCGATTCAGACGCCCCCGAAATGAATCCCGGCGTCGATATCGCCTATCAACTTAATCTGCCTACATACGCTGCGACCGCCTGGTATCACCACAAACTGCCGAGCCAACATCCCGACCTCGCATCTCTGCTAACCGAAGTCGAGCACTTCGCCATGAACGAATATGCTCTCGCCCTGGAAGCCGGCTCTTCCCTTCCCGCCGACCAGCGCCACGCTATCGCCGCCAAGCTTCATGAATACACGGGCCTCCCGGTTGCCTACATCGAGAAGGCTGATCTGCGCATTAACGGTGGAGAATTCGAGAAGAATCTGCAGGACGAGAACGACTTGACCACCGGACGGCTCGACACCCGCTTTTCCGGACCCACTTTCGATCCGCTCAGCAAAGAAGCGGAGTACGACCCGCAGTCAGCCGCGATCTCTTCCGCCTACGTTTCCGCATTCAACGACTACGTGCGCAAGGATCTCAAGTTCGGTGAGAACCGCGAATACAAGCCGGAGGTCGAAGTCTTCAAATGGTGGAGTTTTGCCCACCAGGCTCCCGGGGTTCCTTTTGCTTTCCCCGGAGCGACGAACGTGATGCTCGACCTCGCCACAGCGATGAAATACAACCCGACCCTCAAAGTCCTTTTGAACGCCGGGTATTTTGATCTCGCAACCCCGTTCTATGAGGGCATTTATGAAATGCAACACTTGCCGATTCCCCTCGACTTGCAAAAAAATATCGAATTCAAGTTCTACGAATCCGGCCACATGGTCTACGCCCACGAGGCCTCGCTGAAAGCGATCCACGACAACGTAGCCGCCTTCATCCGAGAAAGCTACAACGCCAAAACGAAGTGAGTTTTATTCCGAAAGAATCTGCTAGGAAGGAAGAAGAACTGAGAACTGAGAACTGCTCTTAAGAGCTTTCGGCCATAGTCGCCGCGAAGTCAATCAACTGTTGCACCCCATGGCGTTCGTCCTTGGTGTTCAGCTTGAACGAGATGCCCATCCCGTAGCCGGGATGCGAGGCTTTCACTACACCGCTCAGACGCAATTTCATATCCGCGGTGCGCACCGTGATCTCCACCGGCGTGCCGGCGGGAAAGGCCAACGGCATCTCGAGGTAGCATCCACCCGGGCTCAGATCGCTCAGATGGCAGTAGTTCCGCACCGAACTTCCCCTCTGGTAAACTTCCGCTCCCAAGCGGCAGGCATATCGAGTCTGCCCGCGGCGATTATCCGGCTTGTCACGCAGTCGCGCCCCGGCTTCACCGTCGCGGCCTTGCGCTTCTTGCCGCTCAGTCTGCTGTTCCGTTGCAGCCGAATCATGACCTGGCCGCACAGAAGGTTCGGGAGCCTCCGCAGATGTCTCCTGTTTCGGCGCTTCGGTCACATTCAGGTTCAACCACTCCTGCAGCACGCGCCGCGAGGTTTGCGGCACGTCCACAAACTGGATTCCCGCGCGCCCGTTCCAATCCTGCCAAACGACCTGCCCCGAGAGCCGCACATTCGCCATCTGGCCGGGCAGCTGAAACTGGAAATAGACCTTGCAGGTCGGCGGCAGCTTCTTGCCGAAGTTCACTCCCATGCCATCTTCCGCCAGGTTCACCAGCGTAGCCTTGGCTCGTTCTTCCCCGGCATAGTCGATGGTCGCATGGGTATGCACGGCGGCGCGCGCCTTGCGGCGTTTGTCGCGGTGCAGCACGGTTTGCGCCGCACGCAGCGTACTCAACGCGCGCTCGTGCGACACCGGCTTGTACAACACGAAGTTCACTCCCAGCGAGAACATCTCCCGGATGCTCTCCTGGCCCGCGACTACCACCACCGTCAGAGTCGCGTCGTTCAGCCGCGAAGACCGGCTCTCATGCAGTAACGCCAACACACCTGCCTGCGTTTCGCAGTCAAGAATGATCAGGTCATAGCGTTCCTGCGCCAGCCTCACCGCCGCGCGAACGTTGTCGGTGCATAACTCCACCTTAATGCCGAGTTCTTCCAATACCTGCCGCAGCACTTCGACGGATGCTTTGTCCGCGCAGACTAAGAGCGATAAGAGAGTCATACCTTCATGCATCCTAGGATCACCCCAGTTCTTCCGACAAGTTACCGCGGTCATCGCCACTACCCCGATTTCCCAGGGACCGTCACCTAACTCCACTGCCCTCAGCCCGGTGACCTCGGTCACCACCGCGATTACAAAAGACCAATAGTCTCGCGTTGCACCGTGGTGCTTTGACGCCATCACCCCACCTTCCTAGGATGAAGACTGCCCCACCGTAGGCAGTGCCGGTTGGCCTGCTCCCCGAACGGTCGCAGGTTTTCTCTGTCTGGTTGGGATCTTGGAAATCTTGGGTTTGGAAATCCTGGGGATGAGGTTGGGTTGATTGGGGTCAACAGACGTTACGAAGTTCACGACCAGTAAGGAACTTATGCCATCGCGCAAAACTAACGGGTTCTCGCTGCTCGAACTGATGATAACCGTCAGCCTCGGCCTGGTGATGTGCGGAGTCACGTTCATCTACCTGACGCCCTCGATGAATAGTAGCCACGTGAACTCTGCCTATGACACCACTTTGATGGCCCTGCGCAACACCCGCAACCTGGCCATCACCCAGAGTCATGAGTACTACGTCAATTTCAATCCAGCTGGATTTCCCGCCGGAACGATTCAGGTGGAGTACCAGCCGCCGATCGTGCCTCCCGCCGTCGCCGCGCCTCCGATTGAACAAGTCAACACCTACACCATTCCAGCGGATGTCTCTTTTGCCGTGCCCCCGGGACCCATCGCCGGAACGCCGGATGGTTTCGGCACTGGCGTGACTGCCATTGACTTTGAGTCGACGGCGGGCGTCCCGCTGCCCTGTCAGTGCGTCATCTTCATGCCCGACGGCTCAGCGCAGACAGGCGTTGTGGGGAGTAGCGGTTCCTACATCACTGGCGTCGTCTATCTGACGCGGGTTGGCGACACTGTCTACAATTCGCGAGCCGTCACGGTGTGGGGCGCAACCGGCAGAATCCGCGGATGGACTCTTGCTTTGGTAGGTGGCGCGAAGGAATGGGTGCAACAATGACGCAAAAGAATGAATTCGTCGGGAAGCTTCGAACCCAGCGCGGTTTCACGCTGATTGAAGTCATGATCGCGATCGCGATCATGAGCATTAGCATGCTGGCTCTGATCGCCACCTTCGGCACCGCGATCGCCGCCACTGCCTCGGCGCAGGAAGATCTCATCGCCCGTCACAAGGCGCTGGATGCCATGGAAAGCATCTACACCGCGCGCAACAGCCAGCAGTTGCCTTTTTCCGCGATCAACAACACCGCGGCCGGCGGCATCTTCTTGCCTGGAGCTCTTCCTCTGAAGTGCGCTGGACCCGATGGTCTCGTGGGTACGGGCGACGACGTCAACTGCACCGCTCCCGATACCGGCGCGGCTTGCCCGGGAGGAGTGGAGTGCCTCGTCCTGCCCGGTCCCGACGGCATACTCGGCGAAGGCCCCCCCAACGATGACGTCACGTACAGTCTCAGCAACTTCACCCGCAGCATCACGTTCAATCAGGTGTTCTTGCCCAGCGGCAGCGTCAATAACAATCTTATCGCCGTCAAGATCACGGTTGCCTACACCAAACCAGGCTGGCCGGCCCGCAGCTACACCGTGAATGGGCTGATCTCCAGCTACCACTGAGCCGGAATAAAACCATGAAGATACCTATCTCAAAATCGCAACACGGCTTCAGCCTCTTGGAAATGCTCGTCGCCTCCGCCATCGGCCTGATCGCCATTATGGCGATGACCCAGCTTTTCAACATGGGCATGAACGCCACTCTGACGGTGACTCAACGCGCTGACACCCAGGAGAATATGCGGGCCGGCATCGAGCTGATGACCAAGGACATCAGCATGGCCGGCGCTGGTCTGCCTTCCGGCGGTCTGCAGCTGGCTAACGCCGATGGCTCCAGCAAGGTCGCCTGCAATCAGACCGGTACCTGTTACGTCACCGCCGACACTTACCCGGTCAGCGGCAGCGGCATCGCAAACTATATGTATGGCATCTTGCCGGGCTTTGGTAACGGAGTGCAGAGTTCCGCTATCATCGCCGCCGCTCCGGCCGCGGTGAATGACAGCATCACTTCGATCTACTGCGACTATAACTTTCCCCTGACAAATTTCGCATTTACTTTTCCCAGCGGGACTCAGGCCACGGTGGGCCCTGCGGCTACGATCGTCGCGGGAGAGCCCACCAATATCCTCGCCCCGGGCGGCCTCAACGTAGGCGACCTGATGCTATTCACGGTTAGTACCCCTGGTACCGGCAAGACCGCCCAGGGTACCAGCTACGCGCAGACGGCGGCGGCAGTCGGTGAAATTACCGGCATACCCAACAACACAACTATCAATTTCGCCGGCGCTGACGCACTCAATTTCAATCAGACTGGCGCCAACAGTCTCGCCTCGGTCGCGGCCGCGGTGCTGGCGGCGGGCGCCACCACGTCTGCCTGCCGGCTCTACGCCGTCACCTATTTCCTGGAAATTCCTCCCGCGGGCGGAACCGTGCAAACTCCGCGCCTGATGCGTCAAGTCAACGGACTCACTGCCGTCCCCGTCGCCGATGACATTATTAATCTGCAGTTCAGCTACGACGTGATCAACAACACGCTGGGCACCATCAGCGCGAACCAGTCGAATCCGATCGGCGCCGGGCTTTCGCCGGCCCTGATTCAGAAGGTCAACATCTGGGTGATGGGAGAAAGCGTTACTCAGGCCGGGAAAAAATCCCAGAGCATGTACCTGGCGAGTTCCGTCAGCACTCGCAATATGAGTTTTTGCAATTCTTACAGTGACCAAACCACCGCTTGCCAATGAAGGGCGGTCTGAGGTTCTGGCTGTTGCGCTTGGAGGAGAGAGATATATGGGGAAGAGTAGACGAGATTCGCGAGGCTTCACGCTCATCGCGGCGCTATTGTTGACCGTCCTGCTGTCAGGTATCGCTGTGGGACTCCTGTACATGGTCAGCAATGAAGAACGTATGGGTGGCAACGACCTGGAAGGCAGTCTCGCCTTCTACGGCGCGGAGTCTGGCATCGAAAACTTGACTGCCCAACTCTCCCAGCTGTACCAGACCTCGCAGACCCCGACTGCCGCGGCCATCACTGCCCTCACCGTTCCGGCCAATTATCCGAACATGGTCAACGGCTCCAATATCACCAACATGAATTACTCGGAGTGCATTACCTGGCCGCCGAACGCAACCTGTCCCGCTCCTGCTACAAATCCGAGCGGGAACTGGGATATCGTCGGTTCTGGTTCCGACCAGGGCATGGTGGCAACCCTCATTCCCTACACTCTGACTGTAACGGCAACCCGCGCGTCCACCGCTGGTGAGGCCACCAACAACAACGCTCTCACCAATATCACCGGTGCGTCCGTCAACTTGTCGCGCACGGTGGAAGTGGCTCTGCTTCCGGCGTTTGAGTTCGGCGTATTCTGCGATGGAGACTGCGATTACTTCGCCGGTCCAAACTTCAATTTCGGCGGCCGGGTTCACACCAACGGAAATCTCTTCCTCGCTTCCGGCGCCAACCTGACCTTTACCGATAAGATCGCGGCCGTGGGCCAGGTCATCACCACCCAGCTTGAAAATGGGTGGCCGACCAACAACGGCTATGGTGGAAACACCTACGTGCCCAATGCAGCGGGTGGTTGCCCCGGCGCACCGGGCACCGGACCAGCCGCGAATTGCATATTGCTTCCCGCGGGAAGTTGGAGCGGCGGATTCCCACCGCCTCCGGCTCCGGCCACCTGCACTGCCGATTGCGGAGGCGCGGCCAACGCGGGCTGGAAGGGCATTTCCACCACAACCTTCAACAGCTTCATTGTTAACGGATTGACTGGCGCGACCACGCTGCAGTTGCCCTTCGTATCCTCGGGCAAGGTAGGCGCGATCGACATCATTCGCCGACCGCAGGTGAGTGATACCACATTGTTGAGCGGTTCCCGCCTCTACAACGAGGCTTCGATCCGCATCCTGCTGGCCGATACGCAGGCCGACCTTCATCCCGAGCGCGGCGCGCTCGGCGATGGACAGGATATACAGATTGGCGTCACAGCGGTCGGCGCTACCACCACCTCAGTTTCGCTCAGCTACACTGGCGCCCCCGCCGACTACATGTACTACGGCGTGGCCACACCCGGGACAAACGGATGGGTCGCGCCCACCAACCCCGCGACGGGTACGGCATACGGCTGGACTTCATGGCCGCTTTTCAGCCAGATTACAAGCAGCCCGGCAAGTGTCGCCGCAGCCGCACCCAACGCCGCGCACGTTTGGCTGCGCGTCGAGTACCTTAGCAACGCCGGCGTCTGGACCGGAATCACCACCCAGTGGCTGGGATACGGCTTCGGCCGCGGTTACAATACGCCCCCCACGGCTCCCTACGTGGTTGGAGGCGCCAACCCAGTTTGCCCACTCTACGGCTCAGCTTCCTACCCGCCGGTGGGCCAATGCTACAACCCCATCAGCCCGGCGATCCTGATTCTGCAACAGCTCAACCAGGGCATCGCAACCGCCAGCGCTGTTGAAAACGACACTACCGACGCCGGTGGAACCGCCGGCAACTGGATTCCCATCAACTTCTACGACTCGCGCGAAGGCGAGCCCCGCGACCTTGCCACGCGGAACACCAATACGACGGGATCCAAAGGCACGACCGTCTACACTCCGTGCAGCCCGATTGGGGTCATGAATGTAGTCGAGCTGGACGTGGGCAACTTGTGGCTCTGGCTGCAAGGAGCCGCGCCATATGCCGGCGGCAGCGGCCCAGCGGTGAACAACACCGCCTATAACGGCTATATCCTCTATTTCTCGGATCGCCGCGGGATGGTGAAAGATCCCAATCCTACCGGCGCGGGCGTTTACAACGGCCTCACCGGAACATCCGGGCTTGAAGACACGATCAATGCCGCTTCCTCCACGGGTGCACCCGATGGCAAGCTGGAACCAGCAACCTACTACAGCTACTCGCCGGAAGACGTGGACGAAGACACCTACTTCGACAACTACGGGCAGGCGAACCTGGCAGCGGGATTCGGACTGACCGGAGCATTCACCAGCACACCGTATTTCCCCATTCCCGCGCAGGCCGCCGGAACCAGTACGAACCAGGTGAACTGCAACTCTTATACTTTGACCGCGGGTAACGTAATCGAGACCTATCCCGTAGGTTTGGGAAATGCAGGCGCCACCCCAACGCCCGGAAATCCGCAGAACAACGTGGTCTACGGGCCGCGTCACGGGCTGCGCCTTGTCGATGGTGGCATGAGTGCAAAAGGTGTCAGTTACTTGCCCCAGCCCATAGCCCCAGCGACCAGCGGCAACGGATTCACCGTGGCTTCGGAAGAACCGGTCTATGTGTGGGGAGATTACAACACCGGCGCTGCTGATCCTATGTGGCCTGACGGAGCTACCCCGACCGCACCACATTCGGCGGCCTCGATCATCGCCGACTCCGTCACGCTGCTCTCCAACCCTCCGTCGACTGGCACACTTCCGACGACCAAGGTGGGCTGGACCGATGTCGAAAGCTTCCTGCAGCCGGGAAACGCAGGCAACCGGCCGGGAAACAACACCTATTACCGGATGGCCATTGCGGCGGGTAAGAGCGTACCGTTTTTTGAGCCAGCCTGGGCAGTCACTGCCGGCTTGAAGGATTTCGGCACCGACGGCGGGATGCACAATTTCCTGCGCTATCTCGAGGACCGAAGCGATGGCGTCAACGGAGGCGGCGGTACCGTGAACTACGCGGGTTCGCTGATCAGCATGTATTACTCGCAGTATCTCACCGGCGTGTTCAAGTGCTGCAACACCGTGTACGGAGCTCCAACACTACGTAACTATTTCTTCGACACGGAGTTCCTGAACCCGACTCAGCTGCCTCCGGGAACTCCTATGTTCCAGGACGTGGTGAGTCTGAGCTATCACCAAAACTTCACGCCACAATAAACTCACAAACTTTCAACCAGCACCCCGGTCCAGTTCAATGGACCGGGGCGCTTTTTTCGTACTATTCCGCCGCCCGCGCTTCTCCTCGTATCATTGGCGGATTAAAATCGTCGCAGCCTTAACCCGATCAATCGATGCACACATCTTCGCTATCGGAGCACGAGTTTCGCGGCCAGCTTGCTGACGAAAACAATCGCCGCACCTCTCGCTGGATCTGGATTCTGTTCTGGTTCTTCGCCCTCGCGGCCGTCGGCCTGTTCTTGATTCCAGCCTTCATCATTCGTCCCTTCCGCTACCAGGCGCCGCACGCACTCCTGGTTGCCATGGCATTGCGCCAGCGTGCTCCTCGGGGCACGCTGATCGCAGGCATCGCGTGTTTCGTTCTCGCCTTCGCGTTGTGGAGAACCGCCGGCCGCTGGAGCAGGGCGCTGATCGTGCTCGCTCTTCTTCTCGTCAGCTTCTCGGCAGTGATGGCGCGCCAAAACTATTTCGAGTGGATGTTTCATCCCATCGCGGGTCCGCAATTCTTAGCTCAATCGGAAAGCAAGCTCGATCCTAAAGAAATGATCATGGCCGTCCGCTTGGCCAGCGAGGCGCGGGCCTATCCCATCAGCGAGATGGCTTACCATCACGTTCTCAACGATGTGGTCGGAGGCGTGCCCATCGCCGTCACCTATTGAACGCTCTGTCACACCGGTCTGGTGTGGACGCGGACGGTGAATGGAAGAGTGCTGCACTTTTATCTGGCCGGCATCAACAACCAGAACTTCCTCATGCGCGATAAGGAAACCGGAACCTGGTGGCAGCAGATCACCGGCAAGGCCATCTACGGCCCGCTCCAAGGCGCAACGCTCGAACTCGTCCTCAGCGACGAACTCACCTTCGGCGAGTGGAGAACCGAATCCCTCGATGGCGAGGTTCTGGCGCCCGTCTCGAAATACAAGAAAGAATACGACCCCAATTGGGAGCCGGACGTAGCCAGGCTCCCCGTAGTCATCAGCTTTCCTGGCACTGAACTCAAATCGCGCGATGTAGTCATCGGACTCAGTATCGCGGGCGTCGCGCGCGCATATCCCTGGGAAACTTTCGCCAAGCAGTCTCCGGTTCTCGATCGCGTCAACGGAACGCGGCTGCTCCTGGTGCTCGGTCCTGACGGCAAATCCTTCCGCGTCTTCGTCAGCCGTATCGACGGCCGCGACGCCGAATTTTTTCTAAAGGGCGAGGACGCAGCCGACACCTCGGCCGAGAAAAAAGCCTGGACGCTCGTCGACGCCACCACAGCCAGCCAGTGGAACTTCCAGGGCTGCGCCACCTCTGGTCCCGCGCAGGGAAAATGCTTAGACCGCGTCCCGGCGCTCAAGGATTATTGGTTCGACTGGCGCAACTATCATCCCGACACTACCGTCTACAAACGCTAGGGGAATTGCTTAAAATCAAGATGACAACAGGGAGGACTTACGAGTGTCCACCATTCATGCCATCTTCTGGGACGTTGGAGGAGTGCTGCTGACGAATGCCTGGGACCACACCGAACGCGCGGCCGCGCTCGAACACTTTCATCTCGACGAAAAAGAGTTTCACTCCCGGCACGAAATGGTGGTCTCGTCGTTTGAGCGCGGCAAGATCACGCTCGACGAATATCTGGATCGCACTGTGTTTTACCGCGATCGTCCCTTCACCCGCGAGGAGTTTCGCAACTACATGTTCTCGCTCTCGCGGCCCGTGCCTGAAGTTCTTGCGTTTGCGCGCGCGCTTGCCGGTTCGGGCAAATATTTCATGGGCACGATCAACAATGAATCCCGCGAGTTGAACCTGCACCGTATCGAGAAGTACGGCTTGCGCGAGATCTTCCGGCTGTTCGTCAGCTCCTGCTTCGTCGGGTTGCGCAAGCCGGAGAGCGGCATCTATCGTTTGGCGATTGACATCACGCAGTTCGATCCGGAAGAGTGCTGCTTCATCGACGACCGGGCGCTGAACCTGGAGTACGCCGCGAAGCTGGGTATGCACACAATTCAGATGCAGACTCCGGAACAGTTGCTCGCGGAGTTGGAGAGGTTGGGAGTGAAAGCAGCAGTCAGTGGCCGGTGATCAGTAGCCAGTGATCAGTGGCCAGTGTTTAACTTTGCTGACAACTAGTTCTTCCGCGGCTGCGGCTTTGCCGGCGGAGACACAGGCTTCGGAATATCGGACTCCGCGCCAGAGAGTGTGAGGTCGCTCGACCAGCACTCCGAGACCAGCTTCCAGTCTCCGCTCGACTGCTTAGCGAAGACCCAGAGATACTTGCCCCGCTCTTCGCGGCGTTTGCCGGCCGTTCCCGGGACCAGCGCGCTGTAGCGTCCCACTTCGTGAGCCAGATCGCCGAGAACCTCCACCCGCATGGGGTCAAGGGCCACTTCTCCCAGACCGGCCTCGAGCGAGGCGAAGAAGAACTCGCGCACGGCCACGGCGCCGCGGATCGCAGGCAGGTTCGAACGCAGCACCAGCGCGTCCGGCGCATAGAGTTCCATCAGTTCTTCGAGTTGCCGTGTGTTGCAGGCTAAAACCCATTCCTGGGTGAGCCGGCGAACTGCAGCCTCACTGCGGCTCATGGGTTCGCCTTTGGCGGCAGCGGCAACTCTCATCCGGTCGGCTTCTCGCGCGCTCTCGGAGGCGTTGGACCGCGGCACGCTGTCGGCACCGGCGCCGCCCTGAAAATAGTGATGATGGTAGTGGTGGTGATAGTGATGCGTGCCCGCGGGAGCCCCTGGTTGCGGATGAACTTCGTCACTGGCTTCCCGCGCCGGGCGTAGAGATTGCGGCACGTCCTCGCGATCGAGAGCCGGCAAGGGGCGAACGGGAGATGCGGGATCTGGCGACGGAGATGACGCGGTTCCCAGCGGTAGGCCGCACATGCCGCAGAACTTGCTCCCTACGCGATTGTGATGTCCGCAGACGTGGCAGGCGTGGTGAGAACTGGAAGTAGCGTCGAGCGTGGCGTCCTCGGCCGCTGCTTCGGAATCCGATTCCATGGTGAGGCGTTGCATGGCTTGCAGAGCCGCGGCGATGGCTTCCTGATTGGGCTTGGGGCGCCGCATTTCAGGATAAAGACGCTGATAAATCTCACCCAGAGCGGGATTGTGCGGACCGATGCTCGGCATCGCGTCTTCGGAATCCTGCGCGGGCGCGGAACTGGATGGCCGGGCTATTTTCTTGTCTCTGTCCACGATTCAGGCCGCCGTGACTGGGTCATTTTAGCTCAAGCGGATCAGCTCAAGCGGGGGAATCTCAACGGCGGGAAAATTCGATTTTCCCTTCCGCTTCCGTCGGCACGCCGTTGCAAGTTGCGGGACGATAGCGCCAGGCGCGAACGGTTTGCAGCACGTTGCGGTCGCCCGCAGGGCCGGCGCTCTGCAGAATCAGAGGACTACGCACACGGCCGTCGGCGCCGATGATGAAGCTTACCTTGACTTTCAGTCCCGCTTCGATTGGAACCAGCAGAGGATTGGGCGTGGTCAAGGCCTGGGGCGGCTGCGTATCTTCACAGCGCGGGCGAGCGCTCGAATGCGGGATGTTGCTGAACTCGGCAGCGCGGTTTGGAGTCTTGAAGACCTGGTGTTCGCGCTCGGTTAAGACCGGTTGACTCAGACGCGGAGGTGGAACCTGCACGGAAGCCGCGCTGGAAGCGGGAAGTGCGAGGATCAGAACCCAAGGCCGGATGCGAAGCATAGATGAAACCTTCTACCTTGAGCCGCAAGTGTGGTACCAGCGATCAGGCGGATGTAAGTATATTGTTATCAGCTTATTGATGGAAGCCCACATCGGCGAAACGCTTTCGGTGTGAAAGCGATTGCATATCGCATATGGAATGTGTGGCCTGAGCGGGCGCGACCTCGTTTTAAGACTTATTGTTTAGCCGAGGGCCGGAGGGTCAGCAGCGTGATTTCGGGAGGGCAATTCAGGCGCACGGGAACCCCGATCGTGCCCAGGCCGGCGTTGGTGTGGAGCGTGAGCGG
This sequence comes from Candidatus Sulfotelmatobacter sp., assembly GCA_049673585.1. Lineage (GTDB taxonomy): Bacteria > Acidobacteriota > Terriglobia > Terriglobales > Acidobacteriaceae > Sulfotelmatobacter. The sequence continues at coordinate 57,803 of JBATXV010000021.1, forward strand.
GCCCACGTGGTAGGTGCCCCAAACATATTTCTTCGCCAGCTCTGGCAGGTAGAGCGGGGGAAGGAACGGAAGTCTGATCTGGCCGCCGTGAGAGTGTCCTGAAAGCTGCAGGTCGATGGGAAACTTTGCGGCTTCATCGGCGAAGTCTGGTTCATGCGCCAGCAGAATTACGGCTTCGCCGGCGGGGACGTTGTGCATGGTCTTCGACAGGTCAGGGGTTCCGCTGATTACGTCATCCACTCCGGCGAACCAGAAACGCGCGCCGTTTTGCTCGAAGGGCAGCGACTGGTTGGCGAGGACCTGGATGTTCACTGCCTGAAGTGCGCGGGTTACATGGTCGGGATCCGTGCCGGCATCGTGATTTCCCAAGACAGCCCAGAGGCCATGAGGCGCAGTCATCTGGCGCAAGAAGCTGGCGCAAGGCTCGGCGGCGAGGGCTCCTTTCACCGCGTCGCCGATCAGGGGTACAGAAACAAAGTCACCGGTGAGCGCTATCAGATCGGGATGAAGATCGTTGACCATGGCAATCGCAGCCCGCAGGGGATGGATCGAGAAATAGGGATCGAAGTGGAAATCGCTGAGCACGGCGACGGTGAAGCCATCCAGCCGTTCGGGCCAGCGCTGAAGGCGAAACTCCTGGCGCACAATGCGAGGAAAGTTCGGAGCCAGAAGGATTCCGTCTCCCACGACCCCGACTGCGCCGACTGCGGCGGCTCGTTGAAGAAACTGGCGCCTTGTGGTGGGAATCAACGGCAAACGAAAATCACTCGGTCAAGGTCGAGGGTATGCATATGCGTACCTACAGAATAACCGAATGGAAGGATCTCGTGCAGACGGAAACGCGCCTCGCGCCCGGAAATGGCACCGAGCGGACAAATGGACGCCGTCATGGTGCGCGAAATTCGCAGTTCAGAAATTGAAAGTCGCGAAGAGGTCGATGCGCCGGTTAGCGGCACCGTTTGAGAATGGTCCGTTCGACGCCAGCCCGTTCGGGGTGTCGAAGAAGTGCGAACCTAAAATGCCGCTAGGGTTTCCGAAGTTGACTTTGTTGAAAGCGTTGCGTGCCGAAACACCGAAGCTCAGATTGTAGCGGCGGTCTGAGCCGCTGGGTATTCCCATCGGGCCGCTGCCGAATAAGGGGCCGTGACCGTGACCACCTCCTGGTCCGCCGTGGGTGTTGCCAGTGGGGCCGCTCGCCTTGGGACCGAAACCAAATGTCTTGGTGAGCCGCAGATTCACTGTGGCGTGTGCCGGACCGGAGCCGTAGTTAACGGGAACGATTTTTTCGCCAGCCGTAGGTGCCGAATCGAAGGTTCCGAGAGGCGTGCAATAGACAGTCGAAGTGTTCACACTGGTCGGACACGTCGCAGTGGAAACAAGGCCGGGGCGATCGTTGAAGATCGAGTCGTTGTTGAGGTCGTTGGTCGTAGTGATGTTGAAGGGTAAACCGGACCAGGCGACGATGAAGGGGCTCAAGCGAATGTTCAAAGGAAAACCAAACGACCCGCCCAAGAAGAACCGATTGCGGTAGTCAAAGGAAGAACGTCCGTAGTCCTCGCTGATGTCGTACGAATTGGAGGGGAAGCTGGAAACGCCGGAGGTATCGCTGTTGGAATAGTTCAGCACGTAGTAGCCGAAGACCTGCACCTTCGATCCGATCCGGACGTTGGTGTTGGCGATCAACTGGCTTTGCCGGAAGACGGCTTCGGAAACATACTGGTAGAGATTGAGATTTCCCAGCGGTGGGGTTTGGCAGGGATTGCAAGGAGTTCCGGGATAGGGAGCATTGGCGTTGATGGTGAGCAACTGGTCAAAGCCGCGGGAGTTCAGGTAGGTCAGGTTTAAGGTTGCGGACTTGGTGAGTTGCCGCTCCACGCTGATGGCTGATTGCAATGTGTAAGGCGCGTGTACGCGGGGGTTGATCTGGTAGATCGTGGGCGTAGAGGCTACCGCGGCGCCGGTACAGGAAGTAATGTCAGTCAGGCTCGAGCACTCCGGATTGTTAATAACAAATTGCTTCTGCGTGATGCCATTCAGACGCTGTGCCTGCAGGATTTGCTCTTCCTGAAAACGATCGTAGAAAATTCCGAAGCCGCCACGCAGAACAACCTTGGGCGGAGCGCTTCTGCCTCCCACTCCCCAGGCAAATCCGAACCGCGGGGCCCAGTCGTCGTGATCCTGAATGCCGGTCTGAGTTTCGAAGCGCAGACCGTAGCTCAGCGTGATGTTAGAGCGCGCCTTCCAGTCCTCCTGGTAGTAAAGGCCGGCATCGAAATTGCCCACTACAAGAGGCGGACTGCCGATCGTGTAGTTGAGTTGGGTCGCGATCGGGGTGGTCACGTTTCCGCTGTTTTGCACGGCGTATTCGTATGAGATGGGGCAAGGAACCTGCCCCGCGGTAGGAACGCACGGGGTCTGCTGCGACGGAATGAGCAGCGAGGAGAACGTAAACTCGCCATTGAAGCCGGAAGTGGAGCTGTTGGCGTCCCGGATGCCGCGCAGCCGCGCTCCGAATTTGACAGTGTGATTGCCGTGGATGATGGACGTGTAGTTCTGCACTTCGTAATGATCCTGATGGTCCAGAATGTCGCCCTGGTTGTCGCCGCCGCCGCCGAATGCTCCCAGGACGTTGAGAGTCGGCTCGGTGTTCAGGGCCGACTGACTGTCGATCTCGCGAAGATACTGAAAGCGAGTTTCATTCACGATCTTCGAGCCAATGACTTGGGTGTCGCTGATTTGCAGCGTGTGCTCGGTAGAGCCGGAGTTGTAGCCCTGACTAGCCAAGGTAAATTGGCCGACCCCCTCGTTATCCTCGACGTCGCGGTAAAACTGATACCGGGCGGTCAGTGTATTGTTCTTGCTGAGCGCGTAATCGAGCCGGGGGGTAATGTTGGTGCGATGCCTGGGGAAAGGCACGGCTTCGATAAAGGGTGTCTCGGTGAAGGTGGTGGGATCAAGTATTGACGCATTCACCTCATTAAGATCGTTGATGTTTCGCCGCTGGGCATCGAGAAAGAAGGAAGCCTTTTTGTTCAGCGGTCCGCCGATGTTGGCGCTGAACAGGGTGGAATCGTACGCGGGCTGGTTAACGGGGCCGAATGGATTGGGGGAGTTGAACGGGGAATCGTTGCCGTCGACGTATAACTGCCCATGAAACTTATCGGTGCCGGGCTTGGTGAAGACTTCGATGCGGCCGTAGCCCAGCTTGTCGTACTCGGCAGAAAAGGGATTCGAGTTGATCCGGATTTCACGAATCGATTCTTTGGGAGGAAGCTGGCCCGCGGTAAAGCCATCAATGTAGAGCTGCCCGCCGTTCGGTCCGGCGGAAGGACCGGCTAGGGCCTGCAAGTCGGTCAGCAGTTCGTCGGGATCGTCGGGCAGAGCTTCCAGTTCCTTGCCCGAAATGGTGATGGCGCCAGCGTTGTTGGCGGGATTGACATCGACGACCGGAGCGGTATCAGAAACTTGAACTTTCTGCTCCTCGACCTGGATTGCCATGGCCACGTTGAGGCGCAGCGGCTGATCTCCGGTGATGACTACATTGTCATTTTCGTAAACGGAAAACCCCGGAGCAACGACCGTGAGCGTGTACTGGCCCGTGGCCAGCCCTTTGAATTCATAGAAGCCCTGTCCGTTGGCTTGCGTGGTGATGGGCGTGGAGGAAATAGCCGCTGGCGTCATGACGACGTTGGCGTTCGCGATGGCCGCACCGGATGGGTCGGTTACCTGGCCGCGCAAAGTGCCGGTGGCCGCTAGCGTTGCGGCCGTTTGGGGCGGCGCTGCCGCCGTTTGGGATGCGGCAACGGTCGCGCCTAACTGCAATGACAAAGAGATCAGGGCGAAGCAGAAACACGTCCGAAACTTCATTCCATCATTCCATTCCACTAAGAGTTTTCGATATGAATCTTCGATGCATCGTCAGGCCGGGACGGCAGCCGATGCCTATGGACCGCCGGCATCGCCGGAGGGCGCGCTCATGCTCCAGGGTGTGAGCATCGCGGCGCTGCTGGCGCCGGGAGCGGCGCGGAGAATCGGTTCCACACCGCTGACCAGAGTGATGACCGTCCCCACGTTCGCACTGCCCTCAGTCGAGAGAATGATGACAGCATCGCCCTTATGCAGATCGGCCAGCGTGGCCGCGGGCGCGTGGCTGAGCAAGCGCTGCACATCCGGCGTTCCGCCTGGACGCCCGTTCGCTCCCATTCCGCCTGGAGCCATCCCACCGGGCGCAGATGCAGAATGCGCAGGTTGACCGTTCATTGCAGAACCAGAACTGGGCGCGGAGCCGGCCGCCGTTCCGGCAGCTCCCCCTTTTAAGCGCATAGCAATCATCTGCGCCATCTCCGGGGGCAGATGCCGAAGCTGGGAATCTGGCGTGATCTTTATAACCACCGTTTTATTCGTCAACAGATCGTGAACGCTGAGGGTCGACGAACTTGCATCGACGGAGTCGACAGTGCCCGCAATACCGGGAAAAGATCCGGAAACGATTTCGTCGGCGGCAAGTTCGGTGCCGTCGGCGCTGCGATTACCACGGGCACGCACCTGATCGCCGGGATGAATTTGTTGCAGCGTGCCGGGCTTGGCGTCGTCGAACTTCACGGAGTCAGGCGCGTAGCGGCGAATCACGGTGCTGCTGGAGGTGTGAATGACGACATCCTTGCCTCGCGCAGAGATTGTGACGGTTCCCGCCGCCGGATCCACGGCCTTGGCGAGCCCATCCACTCCACGCTTCTGCCAGTCTTGCAGATCCTGTTGATGCCGCGCCTCGAGGTCGGAACGCGTCATGACGACCACGGTGGAGGCTGCCAGGGACAGATTATCGTCGGAAGCCCTGCCCGCCACCAGAATGCGGTCGCCAACCTGGAGGCCCTGCAACTCGATGGGCGTGGCGTTCTTCAAATCCTTTTCACCGGGAGCGATACGCAGGATGCGAGTTGTGGCCTGCACCGTGACGTTGATCTCGGGACCAGAATCCGGCGCCAGTGTGACCACCGCGCCGTTGATGGCTTTGATGGCGCCAATGCGCCGACTGGCAGCGCCCGTGGCTTGCTGACCTTGCGGACCAACCGACATGGCCTCGCAGGACGGTAACAGACGAACGCCGACTGCACTTACTGCAAAAAGTGCGACCGCCAGAAATTGGTATGTGTTTGGGCGCATGCGTCTCTTACTAATTTACATTGCGCGCTGCACAAAGCCCCAGGATTTACAAAGTTTTACTTCAAGATGAACAATGTATTGCACGCGGGTTTCGAGGCAAAAGATGAGCCGGATTCGTAAGGCAATTATTCGGCGATCAGCAGGTTCTCCGCGAAAGGCCATTGCTCGTCGATCCATTGCGCCTCGCACCGGAAACCTGCGCCGCGGGCCATGGGAAGGATTTCCTGGGGCGAGTATTTGTGGCTGCTTTCGGTCCAGATAGTTTCGCCTTCCAGAAGATCGAAGGTAAGCTCGGCTGAGGGAACATTCACGGTCTGCGGGCAGATGGACCGCAGATGCATCTCGACGCTGCGATCCTGGCGATTGATTTTAGCCAAGTGCTCGAACCGGGCGAGGTTGAAGTCGGCACCGAGTTCGCGATTGATGCGAGCCAGCAGGTTCAGATTGAAAGCGGCGGTCACTCCCAGTTCGTCGTCATAGGCCTGAAGCAGTTGGATGCTGGATTTCTCGAGATCGGTGCCGAGCAGAAGTGAATCCCCCGGCTGAAGAATGCGGCGAACTTCAGTAAGAAATTCAATGCCGGCGGGACGATCGAAATTCCCGATGGTGCTTCCCAGAAACAATACCAGGAGATGCTGGCCGACCGAGCGGTGCGCAGCCACTTCGAGCAATCCATCGAGGTACTCACGCTCAAAGCCTAAAATGCTAATGGACTCGATGTCGCGCAGCTCGCGCTCACACATGGCGAGTGCGGAGGGAGAAATCTCTATGGGATAGTACGCAGTGCGCTGGCGCCGGCAAAGGGCTTCGAGGATGTGGCGAGTTTTCCGGCCGCTGCCGCTGCCGAGTTCGGCCACCGAAACGGGGGTCGCCAGGCGCTCGACGATGTCATGCCCGTGGCGCCGCAGCAGACGCTCATCGGCGCGGGTAAGGCCGTACTCGGGCAGATTGCTGATCACTTCAAACAATGCTGAGCCGACGTCGTCGTACAAATACTTCGACAGCAACTCCTTCTGACCCGGCTTGGTGAGACCGGCGCGCACATCGGCTGCAAATTCGTAACTTGTGTTTGGCGTGATGGCTTGAACCAGCATGTTGGCAGCTCCTTCCTGACGGATCTTCTATTAACGATCAGCGGCTTACGCAACGAAATCCGGTGTAAACGAATTGGTAGTGCGCCTGGAACCAGTTGCGGAAGGTGCGGCGCAACATGCAGGCAGCGGTGCGCGCCGATCCTCCTTTCATAACGAAGTGTTTGCCGTCGAAGAAATCGGCGGAGTAGCCACGGTAGAAGGGGAACGGCTCGAACCCGGGGAACGCCGCGAACTGGGTCGAAGTCCACTCCCAGCCATTGCCCAGCATGCCGTAAACGCCGAAAGCGCTCTGCACTTCAGGCAATGCGTTTACCGGCACGGGGTCCCATCGGGCGAAATCAAAGTTGCCGAAGCTGCTAACCGGAGCTTCCCTTCCCCACGGGTATGCTCGTTCGTCGCCTTGCGGGTTGGCGTATGCGGCGCGTTGCCACTCGGCTTCGGTGGGCAACGACTTCCCTGCCCACTTGGCGTATGCTTTCGCTTCCGCCTGACTCACATAGACGGGCCAATCCAGCGGCAACGGGACGTCCTCAAACATGGTGCGATAGAGCCACTGCGTGCCATCCCACTTCCAGAAAGCCGGATGCGAAATTCCCTGACCAGACTTCCAGTTCCAGTCTTCGCTGCTGTCGCCGTCAGTCCAGAATGCGTGCGTTTCGTAGCCGCCCGCGTTGATGAAGTCTAAATATTGCCCGTTCGTCACTTTGTATTGATCGATGGCAAACCCCGGGACTTTGACGGTGTGGGCCTCATACTCGTTGTCCCAGCCAAACGACTCGCTACCGCGTTCAAGACCGAGAGGGACGACGCCGGCAGGGATTTCAACGCTGCGATGAGCCACAGGCGGACCGACAACCCTCAGCGATTCTTCTTCCCCAATGTTGGGCCGAACTTTGCGGTCGAACGGCAGTTGGTGAAGCATGTAGGCGAGTGTTTCCGCGTGCATGAGGCGGTGCTCAATGGCGACGTTGAGCAGGGTGGTGAGGGAAAATCCGTCGCTTGTCGGAAGGCTCGAATCGAGAAGCGCATCAGATAGTTTATCGTCCAGCATAGTGCGGATTTTTCTGACGTAGTCCTGTACCGCGGCGATCGAAGGCCAATCGGCGGGCTGATCGGTCGGAAGTCCGCCGCCGACTGGATCAATGCCGAAGGCGAAGAGACGGTCAAATTCGGGATGAAAGCTCTTCAGTCCAAGAACACGTTCGTGGAACAGATTCCAATCAAAGGCCTCCAGATGCCCGATATAGAAAACGATGCGGTGACGCTCGGCAATTGGGCGCTCGTAAAGAGCATCAGGCTTGACCACCGTGAACAGTTCGTCGGAGCGCCGGCGGGCATCTGCGAGTTGCTCGATCACATCGTGACGGGTGGTGGAGTCGCTCTGCGTGACAAGCATTTCGGACCTCCCGAATCTCTTAGTACGCGGAACAAACAATAGTGGGCGACTGGCTCGGGCGAATCAGTGCGCTGAATTCTATGCCCGCCGCCGGCCCGAATACCATAGGGCAATGCCCCTAGCGGTATTTCGTTGTGTCATCTGCATAGCTGGATCCGTTGCGGGAACCCGGCGGTACTCTGCCCCGTCGATGGATTTTTAGATGATGGCTCGCTGCAGACGGTCGCAGCTGAAAACAATCTTTTTCGCGACCGTTTTTCTACGTCAGAACGCCTCGCGGCGCTCGGCGGGACGGCCGAAGGCGGGCATCCCACACAAGACTTAAAGAGAATTTAGTGGACTAGTCCCTTACTGCGCAGGAATTCGTGCGCAACATCTTTCACGTCTCGGTGCTGGCCGTCCAGAGCGTAGTTCAATCGCTGCATTTCCTGATCAGAAATCTTGCCGCCTAATTCGGCAATTGCCCGGGCAACCTCGGGATGCTGCTGCTCGGTTTGCAGGCGGACGACCGCTACTGCCTCGTAAGGTGGGAAATAGTGGCGGTCATCTTCGAGCACAAACAAATCGAGAGCTGGAATCAACCCGTCGGTGGCGTTACCGGCGGCGATATCAATCTGATGATCTTTTAATGCCGGGGCGAGCAATCCCAGATCCATGATGCGGGGCGGCGCGGCAAAGTGCAGGCCATAGGCTGCAGCCAGCCCGGCGTAGCCGTCGGGGCGTTCCATGAATTCGTAGCCGAAACCAGCTCGCCAGTGCGGAGTGAATGCGGCCGCTTGCGACAAAGTTTTCAGGTTCAGGCGGCGCGCGTCTTCCCCGCGAATTTCCATCGCAAAAGTGTTGTTGAAACCGAACGGCGGGCCGAGCGTAAGGCCGAGGCGCGCTTCATATTGACTCTTGACCTGCTGGTAGACCTCCGCCTTATCGCCGCCAGCCTTCTGCTTAAGGATGGCGGTCAGCGCGGTTCCGGTGTATTCGGGATAGATATCGATGCGTCCCGAGAGGATAGCCTGCTGGCAGATATAAGTTCCTGCGAGATAGAACCGGCGCTCGACTTTCAGGTGAGTATGCGCTTCGATCTGTTGCGCGAGGAGTTCGCCCAGCATCAGCGATTCGGTAAAGTTCTTGGAGCCGATCACGATCCGATCGGAGCGCGAGGCCACGCACGATGACAAAAGCAAGAGAGCTGTGAGCAGCAAGCAGAGTGAAGTTGCGCAGCGTGTTCGGAAACTGCGGAGTCGTCCATGTCGATTGGGGTTCATTGTGGCCGCAGGCGTTTTTCTAACCATCCCAAACCAAAGTCCGCCGACAGCGCCAGAACCGCGGCGGGAATGGCTCCCGCGAGTATGAGCTGGTTGTTGACCATGGCAAGACCGCGAAAGATGAACTCACCCAGGCCACCGGCCCCGATCGCAGCCGCAATGGTGGCCAGTCCCACGGAAACGACGACCGCGACTCGTACGCCGGAGAGAATCACGCTGAGCGCCAAGGGCAATTCAACCTGGAACAAGAGCTGGCTGTTGGTAAGTCCCATGCCCCTCCCGGCCTCAACTACTGCAGGGTCGACGCCGCGGATGCCGGTGTAGGTGTTGCGAATCACGGGCAGCAATGCGTAGAGAGTCAACGCCAGGATCGCCAGGCGATCGGCGCGGTCGCCCAGCCAAGGCACTGGCAGCAGGAAGCCGAAGAGGGCGAGACTTGGAATCGTCTGGATGATGTTTGCCGTTCCGAGCACCGGCCTGTTCCACACCGGCCGGTGCGCGCTCAATATGCCTAACGGTATGCCGACCAGCACCGCTAGCGGCGTTGAGACGCCGACCAGCCAGAGATGCTGCAGCGTGAGTTCGACAACCTCATCATAATTTTGCGAGAAAAAGTGAAAAAGATTCATGAAGCGCCTCGATTTGCTGACGAATTCATTCCGCCGGCGAAGGCGTGGACGTAGGCGGCGGCCAAAGGATCACTCGATCGCAGAAATTCTTCTGGAGAAAGAACTGTGACCAGCCGGCCGGCCTCCATGAGCGCGATGCGCGAGCCAAGCCGCAACGCTTCGCGCAGGTCGTGCGTGACAAAGACTACGGTTTTATCCAGCCGCTGCTGCAGGGAAAGAAACTCGCTCTGCAATTGGTCGCGGGTTAGGGCATCGAGCGCGCCGAAGGGTTCGTCCATTAAGAGAATTGCGGGGTCGGCGGCCAGCGCCCGGGCTACTCCCACCCGCTGCCTCTGCCCGCCGGAGAGTTGGTGGGGATAGCGCGACGCCATTTGCGCTTCGAGCCCGACCAGTTGCAACAATTCCTCGACGCGCAGATGAATCCGCTCGGGAGTCCAGCCTTCGATACGCGGCACGAGGCCAATATTTCGTTCCACGGTGAAATGCGGGAACAAGCCCACTTCCTGGATCACATAGCCGATGCTGCGACGCAAACGAATGACGTCGCTTTGGGTAGCGGGGCTGCCATTCACTCGCACTTCTCCGCCGGTCGGAACCAAGAGCCGGTTGATCAGCTTCAGCGTGGTGGTTTTCCCGGAACCGCTGCGCCCCAGCAATACCAAGGTCTCACCGCGCCGCACCTGCAGATTCAACCCGGAGACCAACTGCTGCCCGCTGGGCAGCGCATAGTCGACATTGCGGAATTCGATCACGGAATCGTTGGGGAATGTTCGTTCCATGTTTAGCTCAGCCAATGTTCTGTTCAACCGCCTCCGTAAAGGTTGCTTTTCGAAGCATGTCCTGCGCAGGATGTTCGCCAAGCATACCGGAGTTTCCCAGCCAGGCGCAGCTAAAGCAGGCGTAAGTCCTGATTGCGTGCGACGGGCATCCAGAGAGCTAATAGACGATCAATCACTGTGCCGCTACGATTCTCATGAGATGTGTGGAAATTGTCTTTAGCCATGGGTGTGCCTGTTATACGAAAATTTGTTAGCTGGATAATGGTCCTCCTGTGCCCGCTTTCGCTCACGGCAGCGGACACGGGATCCGCCGTATTGCATAGTAACGGGGGGGTTTGGGTCAACGGTTTCGAGATCTCGGGGTCGACAGTGGTCTTCCCTGGAGATCTGCTCGAGACCAAACCCGGGTTTGTCGCCAATGTCGACGCCGAGGGCTCGTCCGTGGTAATTCAGCCGGAATCGGTGGTGAAGTTCCAAGGCACTTTCCTGAGCCTGGAGCACGGAAGCGTTTCGGTGGGAACTTCGACTTCGTTGAGCGTGCATGTGAGCTGCATTAAGGTGGAGCCGGTTTCGAGCGAGCGAACGCAATACGACGTGGCCGACGTCAGCGGCACGGTGCAGGTCGCCGCGCACAAGAACGATGTGAACATCACGGAAGGCGGCATCCTCCAAAAAACAAATGCGCAAGGGACCTCACCTATTTCCTCTGTCGTGCACGAGGGACAACAGGCAACCCGCGTCGTATCCACTGCCTGCGGCGCCGCGCCTCGGCCCGGAAGTGTCGGGAACGGTCTGAATACAAAATGGCTCGAGATCGGCGGCGGTATAGGGGGCGGGGTCATTGTGCTTTGCATCCTTCTCTGCAAGGGCTCGGGGCATAGCAGTAGCGTCAGTCCTTCTGACCCATAAGTGTGCTTTCCCGACACGCAATACCTGAGCACTATCTGCGGATGGGGCGTATACTTAAGATCTTGACCTCGAAGACCCCGAACAGCACGATGCGCCTTCGCGATTGAGAAATTCCCGGAAAGGCGAGTGACGGGTCGAACCTGAGAAGTTCTGGAAGTAGTTCCTTCAATCCCAAAACATCAACTCAAAAAGGCGGCGATGCGGTGTGGCCGGTTCGACGATTGGCCGGTAGCGGAACCTGTATAAGACGCATTGAATCAGCCCACAGGGCAGGAGATAAGCATGTCCGGAATCAACGGCGATAAAGCCAGATTCAACCGGCGGCGCCGGCAAAAGATCAGCCGCCGCCAGAGCAACGAAAAGATGTTGAAGGCCCTGGCTGAGAAAAACCTCGTAGCCCCAGCGAAGGCTGCCAATCTCAAGGAGAAATCGGCATGACCACGCCCGTCGCCGCATTGCCGCTGTCGATTCCGGAAGTCATTCCCGCGAAAAAGAAGCGCGTCCTTCTGCTGGACACTTCGCAGACCAAGCGCGACTTGCGGGCCGACGTGATGAGGCAGCTTGGCATTGAAGTGGACTGCGCCGCCGATGTGCTCGAGGCGCGCTGCTGGTGGCGAGCCGACTTATACAATCTGGTCCTGATCAGCGTGGCCGGGGAGATCGACAGCCGCGACCAGTTCTGCACTGATATTCGTGGCGCGAATCCTCCGCAGAGGATTGCCTTCTTCGTGGGCGGCCCTGAGTATCTGGCAGCCGCGCCGCATTCTGATGAAGCTCCGGCTGAGCCCGACACGGATGCGCTGCACAAAGAGATGGTCGCTGCGCTGGCCCAAGGTTCGGGCAATTCTTCCCAGCGCTGGGGAATCCTCGAAGCCTGCCGAAAGATTTCAAGCGTGCGCTCAGCCAGCGAAGCCCGTTCGCGCGCGATACGGGAAACACCCAGACCCTCGCGGTGGGCCGAAGCCATCGAGCAACATTCGGCGCGCGAAATCACCCCTCCTCAGCCGTTATTTGCAACCGTAGCAGCAACAGCAACAGAAAGAGAAGAACTCCTATGAAGAATCTTTATGTCGGCAACTTACCCCACAGCACAACGGAACCGGAACTTCGCGGCTTGTTTGAAGCGCATGGCGCGGTGGAGCGTGTCAGTATCGTCACCGACCGCGAAACCGGTCGCGCTCGCGGCTTCGCTTTTGTCGAGATGACCAACGCAGCGGAAGCGGATAAGGCAGTCGCCGCATTGAATGGAACCGAACTGGGCGGCCGCGCGCTGAAGATCAACGAAGCTAAACCGAAGACCCCTTCACCGCGAGGTGGCGGAGGCCAACGCTTCGGCGGTGGGGGCGGCGGCGGTCGCGACGATTATCAGGGCCACGCACGCCAGCCCCGCGAACCCCGGTGGTAGCCGTGCACCATGCCTGTGCACGAGTTGCTGCGGGATGAGTTGCTGATGTCTTGATCAAAGCGCAAAGCGCCAGCCGCTGTTGCCAAAATTCACGATTGGAGATCGGGTATGCCAGGACGAGGTCGATCGAGCTTTACCAAACGACAGAAAGAACACACGCGCCAGCAGAAACAGCGCGACAAGGCCGAACGCCGCATCCAGCGTAAGGACGAACCTTCAGGCACGCCGGGCGTTTCCAGCGAACTGGACTTGGACGAGTTGCAAAGGCACGCGGCCGAGCAAGCCGCCCTGTTTCAGATGGGAGACGACGACCGCGACATTTCGAGTCTGCCGCGCGAGCGCAGTCCGGAGAAAACCGAACCGTAACAGTCGGATCCAAACAGATCCATGAAAAAGGACGCGCCCTTTCAATTGTTGAATTCGCTTTTTTACTTCCAGTTACGCAAACACTTCGCCGGGCAGCCTGATCAGCGTACGGCTCGCCAAAGTGTTTTGGACGACGTGCTCTGACTTCTCGGCGTTCGCCCAATCCACTTGCTTGCGTTCGATTTTCAGCTTGAGCGCGCGCTCGATGTGACGCAGTTCGATGACTTCGCCCCCGGCCACCAGGCTGGTTGCCAAACCTTCTGACCCGGCACGGCCCGTCCTTCCGACGCGATGGATGAAATCCTCGGCCATCTTGGGCAGGTCATAGTTGACCACGTGCGCCACGTCGTCGATGTGCAAACCGCGGGCGGCCACGTCGGTTGCGACCAGCACCTGAAAGCGTCCCTGCTGAAATCCAGCGAGGGCTGCGTTGCGCTGCGATTGGGAGCGGTCGCCATGAATCATGGCGGCGGAGAAACCCTCGCGAACCAGTTCCTTGGCCAGTCGCTCCGTGCCGCGCTTGGTCCGGGCAAAGATGAGCGTCTGTCCTTTTTCGGCGTAAAGCAATTGCCGCAGCACGTCAGGCTTTTCGGCGGGACGCACTTCGTAAGCTTGCAGCCGGACACTCTCGACCGGCTTGAGCACTGAACCAATCGCCACGCGTACTGGTTCGCGCATGGCATCGTTGACCAGGCTGGCGACCGATTGCTCCAGCGTGGCTGAGAAGCAGAGCGTTTGCCGGCGTTGCGGCAAGATGGCCAGGATGCGCCGGATGGCCGGAAGAAAACCCATGTCAAGCATGCGGTCGGCCTCGTCGAGCACGAGGATTTTTACCTCGCGCAGATCAATCAGCTTGCGAGTGATGAAATCCTGCAAGCGGCCGGGAGTGGCGACCACTAGGCTGGCGCCGGAGCGCACGGATTGAATCTGCGTCTTCTCGGAGACGCCGCCGATGACCAGCGCCGCTTTGGATAGTTGCTTGCCGCGCAGTTTTTCGTATTCTTCATTGACCTGGATCGCCAGTTCACGCGTAGGCAACAAAATCAGAACGCGCACTTTCTGCGACGGTTCGCGCTGCAGCATTTCAATGATCGGAATCAGAAACGCGAGAGTCTTGCCAGTACCGGTCTGCGCCGTCGCCAGCACGTCTTTGCCTTCAAGGGCGCAAGGAATAGCCTGCGCCTGAATGGGCGTAGGGGTAATGAATTGAGCATTCGCCAGCCTCTGCTGCAAAGCAGAAGATAGCGTTAGTTCTGTAAAGCTTGTCATTCGTAATTGTTCTTTCTGGAGGGGCCTGATGTTACACACGTAGCGTGAGTTCCTATGCCGCTCTTATGTTTTGATTTACGCTGAAATAAACGGCGGGCAGGAAAAGCGGAGATGAATCTTGATCCAACAGGATCACCGCGTCACGAGCAAACCGTGGCAGTAGCGTTGAGGACATTATAGCACAGGATTCGGTGCAGCAGCTTCGGGATAACAAAGCGAACGCGCGAACGATGGTAACAACGCAAGTGGCTGAAAACATAGGGACCCGATCAACCCGTCTGCAACTCAAGACCGCCTGTCAAGGGGCTGAGCGGAGACTTTAATCTCCGCCTAATTGTCAGGATCTTCGGCGCGCAACCTCGCGCCCAGCCGATTCAAGATTCAGCGTTTCCTTCAAGACAATTTCTCCGGCTCACGAACCGCGCTCGCGAGATCGTTCAGGAACATCGCCGCTCGCGCCCCATCCACGGCGCGGTGATCACAAGCCAGCGTAAACGACATCATGACCCGGACGGCGGGTTTACCTTCGACGGCAACGACTCGGTCGGCGATGCTCCCCACCGCGAGAATTGCCGCTTGCGGCGGCGTGATGATCGCGCTGAACTGATCCACGTGGTGCATGCCGAGGTTGCTGATCGTGAATGTGGCATCGGCTATGTCGGCGGGGCGCAACTTCCCCGCCCGCGCGCGCTCAGCCACGTCGCGGCGCTGCGCGGCGATTTCCGCCAGGCTAGCGGTGTGTGCGTTGGGGATCACGGCCGCCACGACTCCGTCGTTCACCGCAATGGCAACTCCCATGTTCACGTAATCGTGAAGGCGGATACCTTCCGCAGTCCAGCTTGAATTCAACCGCGGATGCTTCTGTAGCACGCGCGCCACTAGCGCGATCAGCAGATCTGTGTGCGTGATCCGGATGTGGTGCGTGCGCTCGATCTCCGGCGCCCGCTTTTCCCTGAATTCATTGAGCGCGCTGGCTTCAATTTCACGCGTAACGAAGAAGTGAGGAACGGAAGTCCAGCTTTTCGTGGTACGTTCAGCCATGAGTCGCCCGATCGAGCTGGGGATCTCAATGCGGTCTGACTTTTTGGCGGCTGCAGTGGAAGTAACCGGCGCGGCGGCCGCCTGCACGTCGGATGCAAGAATCTCGCCGCCCGGGCCAGAACCGCGCACCACGGCGATGTCCACGCCCAATTCTTTCGCGAGACGCCGCGCCCTGGGGGAAACCCTCGCACTCTGAACCGCGGAAAATCCCGGAGCGCCGGCTGCAACCGGGGGAGTATGGGATTCTATTCTGCCTCGAGCTGCAGGCGCGGCCGTCGCAGGCGGATTTTCTGTCGGAAGCTTTTCGCCGGGAGCCAGGATCCAGGCAATGGTCTGACCGACCGGAATATCGGCTCCGGGCGCCGCTGTGATCCCGGCAAGGATGCCGTCAGCGGGCGCCTCCACCTCGAGCACAGCTTTATCGGTTTCTACTTCGAGAAGCGGCTCACCTTTGCTGACACGCTCGCCTTCTTTTTTTCGCCAGGCGATGAGCTTGCCGGTTTCTTGCGCCATCTCGAGAGCGGGCATAACCACACTGAAAGCCATAATGTTCTAGTCGGGGGGGCTACGTTATGGCCTTCAGTCCGAAACTCCTACGCGCTCGGTTTTGGCGCTGGCTTCGATCATCTCGATGACGCGGTCGCTCGGCGGCGCTTCAGTTTCTCTCGTCGTGGGCAGCGGCCCGTTGACAGTGAAGTAGTGCGCGCCCGCCACCAGCAGTTCTTCTGCCGGGAAGCGGGTGATGACTTCGTGTCCTGTCGGCGTGACCACGATCTCTTCCTCGATGCGCGCTGCGCTCCAGCCGTCAGTCGAAGGCCAGAAGGTTTCGAGGGCGAACACCATGCCAGGCTCAATCGTCACTGGATGCTCGAACGAAACCAGGCGGCTGATCACTGGTTTCTCCCAGATTGCGAGGCCGATGCCGTGGCCGTATTGCAGTGCGAAGCAGGACTCTTCGTTGGGGAAACCGAATTCTTCGGCTTTCGGCCACACCGCGGCAATCTCAGCGGTGGTGCGTCCCGGGCGGACGAGTTCGATCGCAGCGTCGAGATATTCGCGGCAGCGCTTGTAAGCATCGACCATGGCGTGCGACGCGTAGCCGACGGTGAAGCAGCGGTAGTAGCAAGTGCGGTATCCCATGTAGGAATGCAGAATGTCATAGTAGACAGGGTCGCCGGGGCGCAGCACGCGGTCGGAGAAGACATGCGGATGCGGATTACAGCGCTCGCCGGAAATGGCATTCACCGCCTCGACGTATTCGGAACCGAGATCGTAGAGAACTTTGCTGACCAGGCCGACGGCTTCGTTTTCGCGAAGGCCGGGCTTCATGGCGCGATAAAGTTCGTCGTAGGCGGCGTCGACCATCATGGCAGAAGTGTTGAGCAGCGAGATTTCGTCCTGCGTTTTGATGACCCGGGCATTCGACATCAGCTGCTGGCCATCGACCACTTTGATGCCTTCGCGTTGCAGCGCGAACAACACCGGCAGTTCGATAATGTCGATACCGAGCGGCTCTTTGTGCAGGCCGCGCATTTCGAGCTCGATGCGGATTTTCTTCGCAACGTCTTCGGCGCGTCCCATCTCCGGCGTCATGGCGCCGCGCAACATTGAAATTCCTGCACGCGACCGCTCACCAAGCCACGGGCAATTTAATTGATGATGCTTGGCGGCGGAGCCGAAGTCCCACAGGATAGGCTCGTCATTTTGCGGCAACAGGGTGAAGCGGTTCGCCTTGTCCTGCGCCCAGGAGCCGATGTGCGTGGAGGTTAGATAGCGAACATTATTCATGTCGAAACAGAGCAGTGCGCCCATTTCTGATTTCGCCAGCAGCGTCTTGGCCTTTGCCAGGCGCTCGCGTCGGAGGCGATCGAAGTTGATGCGCTGTTCCCAATCGACTGCCATGGTTCCGTGTGTTTTTAGTGCCATAGTTAACTCCTGCTTCCCGCTGACTCTCGATTCTCAATGCGGCTGTTTTTTAGGACGGTTTGCACATCGACCTCGCCGCGTCGAATACTGTCTGCTCGGTCGGCACTGTTACATCTTCTAGCGGCGGAGAAAACGGGATCGGCACGTGCATCGCTCCCATTCGCTTTACCGGTGCGTCCAGATCGTAGAATGCGCCTTCAGCGATCACTGCGGCAAGCTCCGACGTAACGCCGTAGCGGCCATAACCTTCGTCGAGCACGATTACCCGCGAAGTTTTCCTGGCCGAATCGATCAGCGTCTTCTCATCCAGTGGCCATGTGGTGCGCGGATCGACCACTTCCGCGCTGATGCCTTCCTTTTCCAGCAAAATCGCCGCGCCCAGCGCGACTTGCACCATGCTGCTGGTGGCGACCAAGGTGATGTCGTCGCCCGCGCGCTTCACATCGGCCACGCCAAGAGGGATGGTGTAATCGTCTTCGGGAACCGGGCCCTTCATCTTGTACATCATCTTGTCTTCGAAAAAGACTACGGGGTTTTCGTCGCGGATCGCTGTTTTGAGCAGGCCCTTGGCGTCGTATGGGGTCGAAGGCAAAACCACTTTCAGTCCCGGCACGTGGCTAAACCAGGCGTGCAACGATTGCGAGTGCTGCGCCGCCGACCGCCGGGTCGCGCCCAACGTGGTGCGCATCACCATGGGAACCTTCCAATGCCCGCCGGACATGTAGTGAACTTTGGCGGCCTGGTTGACCATCTGGTCCATGGTCAGGGTGATGAAGTCGCCGAACATGATGTCGACGATCGGACGCATTCCCGTCATCGCCGCGCCAACGGCCACGCCGGTGAAGCCGGCTTCAGAAATGGGAGTGTCGACGACACGCCCTGCGCCGAATTCTTCGACTAATCCGGAGAGGACTTTGAATGGAGTGCCAGCCTCGGCGACATCCTCACCGAAGATGCAGACATGAGTGTCGCGGCGCATCTCTTCGGCCAGCGCCTCGCGCACCGCCTGCGCAAATGTGAGCTCGCGTTCAGGCATAGACATGCTTTTCCACTTCATCCGCGCTGGGATAGGGCGCCGCTATGGCGAACTTCACCGCTGCCTCCATGATGGCGCGAACTTCTGAAGTAATTCGTTCTAGAGATGCAGCGTCAGCATAGCCTTGCTCGGACAGCCACTTCGACAACACGGTGATTGGATCGCGATCGGTCTTCCAGTGTTGTTCTTCCTGCTTCGAGCGGTAATATTCGCGGTTGATGTCGCCTACGTGATGGCCGCTATAACGGTAAGTGTCACACTGCAGGAAGGCCGGGCCGCCTCCGCTGCGAGCGCGTTTCACGAGTCTCGTCGCAACTTCATTAACTGCCCGCACGTCCTGCCCGTCGACGCTTGCGGCTTCGATGCCGAAAGCCGCAGCGCGGCCCAGGATAGTGCCTGCGGTGGTTTCGGCGTAGTGCGTGTATTCGTTGTATTGATTGTTTTCGCAGACGTAGATCACAGGCAGCTTCCACAACTGCGCCAGGTTCATCACTTCGTAGAGCGAGCCCTGGCCGAGCGCACCTTCTCCGAAGAAACATACAGCGACGCGATCGGTGCCCAGAGTCTTCGCGGAGAAAGCTGCTCCCGTGGCGATGCCGACGCTGCCGCCGACAATGGCGTTAGCACCGAGGTTGCCAGTGGCGGGATCGGCGATATGCATTGATCCACCTTTGCCACGGCAGTAACCGGCCTCCTTGCCAAGCAACTCGGCGAACATTCGGTCCGGCGATGCGCCTTTCGCGAGGCAATGTCCATGGCCGCGGTGGGTGCTGGTGATGTAATCGTCTATGCGCAGAGCTTCACAAATTCCCACCGCCACGGCTTCTTCGCCGCTGTACAAGTGAGCCAGTCCGGGCATCAGCGCGCGCGTGTAGACCTCGTTTACCTGCTCTTCAAACAGGCGGATACTGACCATCTGGCGATAGGCGCGCAGCCACTTTTCTTTTTCCGTGGAAGTTTCGCGGCCAGATTCAGGATTGGAGGTAGCGGTTGTCATTTCTTCGTAGGTCCCGCCGTGACGGGCGTTGTCACTCCGGACATGGCGGCGAGCACGTCGAACATGCAGGCGAAATCGTATTTCGTCCACCCCATGCCCCGCGCCGCGGTCAGAATCTCATTGCTTACTGCGGTCGAGGGCAGAGGTACGTCGAGCTGTCGGCCCAGGTCCATTGCGAGGACCATATCTTTCTGCATCATGTTGACGTCGAACCACGCTTCTTGCGGCTGGTGCAGCACGAAGGGCCCGCGGTACTGAATCATGGGCGAGGCGATCGCGCTGTGGGTGAGGACGTCGACTGCCGTTTCGCGGGCGATGCCACTCTTCTCAGCCAGCAACACTCCTTCGGAAAACGCGAGCATCTGCACCGCAAGACTCAGGTTCACCGCAATCTTCATGGCGAGTGCCAGACCATTGTCGCCGACATGAGTGACCTTGGGGCCAATGTCGAGCAGCAAGGGCTTCACTTTTTCGAAGGTCTCACGGCGTCCACCGACCATCACCGAGAGCTTCCCTTCCTGGAGAGTGATGACGCTGCCGGAAACCGGTGAGTCAACCATATCCGCGCCCTTTTCGCGCACCTTGACGGCGAGCCCACGGCTCACGGTAGGACTGATGGTGCTCATGTCGATGAAAATCTTGCCGGCGCTCAAGCCGGCCAGCATGCCCTCGGGACCCTCGGTGATAGCAGCTATGGCGGCGGCGTTGGTCACCATGGCAAAGACGAAGTCGGACGCGCTGGCGACCGCGCGCGGGGAGTCGGCCCACTGCATGCCTTTTTCAACCAGCCATTGCGCCTTGGCGCGGGTGCGGTTGTAGCCGGTGACACTATGACCTTTGCTGAGTAGCCGGTTCACCATCTGGCTGCCCATGACTCCCAAACCGATGAATCCGAGTCTCGCCATCCGTCTCCTTGAGCTTCCCCTCAGTTACCCAATGATTTTGGAACCGGTGGGCGCTTGTTTCCCGGACTCCTCGCCGCTGGAGGGAATGTGTGAATCCTGACGGACCTGCTCCAGATGGGCGCGCATGGCACCGCGGGCCATCTCCGGATCGCGGCGCTCCATGGCCTCGAGAATGCGTTTGTGATGAACCTGGCCGCGCTGCGGACCGCCTTCCACGTTAAAGATTCGAATGCGCTGCTCGCGGAGCAGTCCAACGATGGAATCGATCAAAGAAAGAATCAGCGGATTGGCGACCGCCTCGGCTAGAGCAAGGTGGAAATCGAGATCGGCCTCGATGTAGGCTTCGGCATTTTTCTGCGAGCGATCCATCACTGCGACGGCTTCGCGCATCGCCGCAAGATCTTCCTCCGTAACGCGCTCCGCCGCCATGGCGGCGATTCCCGGCTCCAGGACGAGGCGCAGCTCCACCAGATGAGGCGAACCTTCCCCTTGGCCCTGCAGGCCGATCTTCACCATGAGGTCGAACGACTGGCGTGCCGCCTGCGAGGTTCCGTCGGTGACGAAGGTGCCTCGACCGGAATAAGCTTCGACCAAACCTTTCTCGCGCAGCGTCTTCACGGCTTCGCGCACAGCCGTGCGGCTCACCCCGAGGCGCTGTGCGAGATCTCGCTCGGCGGGAAGCTGATCGCCAGGTTTCAGTGAACCATTGAGGACGGACTCTTCGATTTGCTGGACGATTTGCTCGTACAGCCGAGAGGTTCTGACAACTTTGTACACAGGGTACGCTCCCGCAGGGGCCAGTTTGGGGAAACTGGCGATGGTCTGGCTACTATACCGCAGGTCCAGTGTCAATGGCGCGGTTTCTGCGGTCTTAGCGTGGGGAGAGGACAAGCGCTGGTCTCTAGGTATGGTGGTATGATCGCTAGGACAATATCATTCCTCCTTACCAGAAAGCAAGCCCTCTACCGCGCCAAGCGTGATTTCATTCGGGAAATCTGCAGTAAATCGCAGATTTCTCCAAAAACTTTACCGAGTAGAGCCCCCACCTGGCGTCGCCTCAGAGAAATAGCTTGACTTCATTCGCGCGGCAATGGTATGGCTGTCGGACCAGTAAACGGAGGATGCGATGACATTCCGAAGCACCGCCATGTCTGCGGGTCATACGATGACTTCAGCTATTCGGATTGCTCTTCTGATTTTCGTACTGAGTGCCCTGAGTCTAACCGCAGTGGCCCAGTCCACCGCCGGACGCATCCTGGGTAGAATAACGGACCAGAGCGGCGCCTCTGTAGCCGGGGCCAAGGTGGTTATCACCGACGCGCAGCGAGGCACTTCGCGAACTCTCGCCACTGACACTTCAGGGGATTACGTTGCCCCCGACCTGATTCCTGGAATCTACAAGATTCACGTCGAAGCCAAGGGCTTCAAGGCGGTCGAGCGGCCCGCGGTTACAGTCGAGGTCGCAACCGATGTGCGGGCCGACTTTAGTCTCCAGCCCGGCGACGTTTCTGAAATCGTAACCGTCACCGAAGAGGTTCCCCTGATCAACACCACTTCCTCCACTTTGGGTGGCACGTTGAGCAACGTGGAAATTAACGACCTGCCTCTAAACGGGCGCAATTACGAGAATCTGTTGCAGCTTCGTCCGGGCGTGGTGCGTTATCCCGGCGGCGGATTCTCTACGACGAGTGCCGACGGTCTGCGCGCCGAAGACAATGCTTATTACGTCGAGGGCTTGTTCAACAGCGAACCTTATTCCGGACAGGCAATCATCAATGGATCAGGAATCGCAGGTGACTCCGCGACCATTCTGCCCATCGACGCGATTCAGGAATTCAACTTGCAGCAAAACCCGCCGGCAGAATACGGATGGAAGCCGGGAGCGGTGGTCAACGTGGGCCTGAAGTCGGGCACGAACAAATTGCACGGAACCGCTTTTGGCTTTGGCCGCGATGGAGACCACCTCGACGCGCGCAACTATTTCAACGATTCCCCCAATCCGAAATTGACCCGCACGCTGGAGCAATTTGGAGGCAGTCTGGGCGGCGCGATCATCAAGGACAAAGCATTTTTCTTCGGCGCCTATGAAGGCCAGCGCTACAACGTGGGCAATTCCTACGGAGGAGTCACCGGTCCCTCGATGATGCACATGGCGCCGCAGACACCAAGCAACTGTCCGTTCGGTTTTGCAGGCGATTGTGCCAACAGTATTCCGGATGCAATCGCGGATCTATTCGAGCCTGCCGCCGCGTCGTTCGGTATCAATCCGGCAAATCCAATAAGCAACGCGAGCCAGATGATTTCAGGATGTACGGTTTCGGGTGGCGCCGTGACCTGCAACGGCACCGGATTCGTCACCAACAACCAGACGGATATTGGCACGGCTCTCACCGCCAGTGACGCAATTGCAATCCCCAACGGATTTAATAATGTCGTCCACGTTGATAACGTTGTCGGCAAGGTGGATTACTCGCTAAATGAACGAAGCACCATCAGCGGGATGTACTTTTTTGGAAACAACTCTGGAACCGTCGAGGACTTTTCCGAGTTGCAGCAGAAATGGCTCTCTGATATTCACACCCGCGCGCAGGTGGTGGGCGGCAGCTGGATCTGGACTCCCAGCACGCGGTTAGTGAATGAGGCACGCGTCGGCTACAACCGGCTCTATCAGCCGACTCTGCCCGCCGACCTCAACACTCCGGCCTCGGCATACGGTCTGGATACCGGTGTGACCGGGCCCAACACCGGAGGCCTGCCGCGCATCGGCTTCGGCGGTTACTTCACGACATTGGGTAGCTTCAAGTGGCCGAAGTTCCAGGGACCCGATTCGATCACGCAGTTTATCGATCACGTTTCTTACACAGTGGGCAAGAACGCTCTGAAATTCGGCGGGGAACTCCACTACGACCGGGTGAACAATGCCTCGTATGGCAACGCACGAGGAAGCATCAACTTCCTGGGTGGCGTTGTTAGTCCCGGCCCCCCTCCCACTGGTGCGCCTACAGCTTCGAGCCCACTCGAAGATTTCTTTGCGGGCGCGCCGTTCAAGTCGACCGCCGAGGTGGGAAATCCGACCCTGCACCTGCACAACTGGGCGTACTCAGGTTTTTTCCAGGATGACTATCGAGCCACCAAGAATCTGACCATCAACTTAGGCATTCGCTATGAATTCAGCAGCGTTCCCCAGGAAGCCAACAATCTGCTGGGAAATTTTGACCCCAACCTAGGCATGGTGCAAGTGGGCCATCAGATCAGCAGCCTCTATAACCCTGATCACAAGAACTTTGGCCCGCGCTTCGGCTTTGCCTGGGATATCGAGGGTAACGGTCGGACAGTACTGCGCGGCGGCGGCGGGTTGATTTACGAGACGGTGAACTGGCAGTCGTTCATTGCGTTCAATAATGCCTTCGGTCCCGGCAGCGTTCCGACCGGAGCTCCGATCGATGCTGCGGGAGATACATCCGGCGGCACGATTACTACGAGTAATGTCACGGTCAAGAATTTCTTAAGCTACCCCACGACCTGGGACGCCGTGAACGGGCCGCTTTACGGCGGAAGCACAGTGAATTGTTTCAACAGTCCCTGTCCGATCATGACCGTAGACCGCAATCTCACGACACCCTACGTGTGGAACTGGACCTTGAATCTGCAGCATGCGTTCACTCCGAACCTGTCGGTCGAAGCCGCTTACGTTGGGAATCATGGAGCGAATTTGACCGGTATTCGGGATATTAATCAGCCGCCGGTGGGGTCGGGCTGGGGTACAGGCCCAACGGGTGAGCTCACTCTTTGTCTGCAGAGTGCGGCGATGGGCTACAACAACTGTGTTGACGATAACAACAACGGCGAGCAGACCAATCAACCCTTCTTTTCAAAGTTCCCCTACTTGGCGAACATCTTTCAGATGGGAAACGTCTACCGCTCAAACTACAACGGATTGCAAGTCACGCTGAATGCGCGCAACTATCACGGCCTCAGCATGGTGGCGGGCTACACCTACTCACACGCGCTCGATGATGTGGGTGCGAACTGGGACTTTGGTTACGGCTCCGGCCTGCCGCAGAACGCTCACAACGTCGCGGCCGAATATGCCAGCAGCGACTTCGACATGCGGCATCGGCTGACGGTTTCACTCACTTACGCGATTCCCGGACGGAGTGGGTTCGCGCAGATGCGGGAGGGCTGGGAGATCAACTCGATCGTCACCCTGGAAAGCCCGCAGCCATGGGGGCCAATGGACGAGGGAACAGACGCAGCCGGCATCGGCCCGTTGCCCGTCAGCCCGCCCGCCAATAGCCCAATTCGTTGGAGCTTCTACGGGAAGACCTCGGATTTCAAGTCTCAAAAGGGAGTTACGATTCCGTATTTCGCCGGCGCGAGCAATCCGGCGTGCGAAGCACAGGCTGTGGCAGTTGACGGCGCTGCGGTCGGTCCGTCGAACGCATCGCTGAATTTGTTTGGTTGCTACGCCAACGGCAGCTCGGTCATGATCCCTCCACCACTGGGGCAGTTTGGAAACATGAGCCGAAATATGTTCGAGGACACCGGCTTCAAGAATTTCGATTTCTCCCTGGCCAAGAATTTCCACTTTGGAGAAACCATGCGGCTGCAAGGTCGCATCGAGTTCTTCAATATTCTCAACCATCCGAACTTTGCAAACCCCTACGGCGGACAGAATGGATTCGGCCTGAATGATCCGTCGGTTCAGCCTTTTGGCTGCGGCTGCGCCACGCCGGACATAGCTGCTGCCAACCCGGCCGTCGGCTCGGGTGGTCCACGCTCCCTGCAGCTGGGAATGAAGTTCACGTTCTAGCGCCGCGGCCGGCATACAGAGGATGAAAAAGGCCGGACGCAATTCCGTCCGGCCTTTTTTCTAGACTGCTCGTGATTCGCGGGCTTCGGAGAACGGACGAGGTTATGGAAATAGCGGGTAAGTTTTCTCAGATGGGTTTCCTGTTGGTATTCTTCGCACTCATTTCCGCTGGCGCATTCGCTCAGAACGGAGAGCGGCGCGAGCGCACCATCGACGAGATCAAGACTGAGGCCATTCACCGCGCTGAGGTGGGGCAGTATCCTTTGATCGGGCTTGATCCCGGCGACGTGAAAGAGGCTTTCGAGAGTATCCACACCAGCAACAAGGACGAATGGGCCGCGGGATTCATGCGTGTGGCCGACCGCTATTTCAACGACGCCAAGTCGCTGGAGAGGTCTGACCCCGCGAAGGCGAATGTTGATTACATCCGGGCATGGCGGCTGTACTCGTTCGGACGTTGGCCGATTCCGGCGTCGCCGGGCAAGCAGCGCTCGTATGAGAAGGCTCTCGAAGCATTTCTGGACCACGCGAAGTTCCTCGATCCGCCGCTCGAGGTGGTGCACATTCCCTTCGAGGGGAAGGAAATCATCGGCTACCTGCGGCTGCCGAAGAATGCGAAGGGGCCGGTTCCGCTGGTGATTGCGGTGAACGGGTTGGACAGCCGCAAGGAAGATCTGACGGAAAGTTTCAGCGCGATTCTTCCTTTTGGAATTGGCTACCTTGCGGTCGATGGTCCGGGGACGGGGCAGAATCCCATCAAGGTGAGTGAAACGGCAGATCGAATGCTGTCACGCGTGATTGATTACGCGCAATCGCGGTCAGAGATCGACAAGAATCGCATCGCCATGCACGGCGTGAGCTGGGGAGCATACTGGGCCACGAAGATGGCGATCGTTGAGCATGCGCGGCTGCGCGGCTGCAGTGCGCAGTCTCCGCCGGTGGATAAGTTCTTTCAGAAAGAGTTTCTGATGAACTCTCTGCTGGGCAATCGCGAATACTTATTCGATCAGGTGCCGGCGCTCATGAACATTCTCGAAGGCGTGCACACAGTCGATGAGTTGGCCGAATATCTACCCAAGCTTTCGCTGGTGCACGAGGGGCTGCTGGGCAAGCCGATGGCGCCCATGCTGATTCTCGCGGGAGTGCTCGACACCCAGGTTCCCATCGAAGACGAATATCTGCTGCTGAGCAAGGGCGACGTGCCGAAAGAAGCCTGGATTAATCCTCGCGGTGGGCATCTCGGACGGCAGGTTGGGGTCTGGCCCGACCCGCAGATCTTCAAGCAGGTGATTATCCCGTGGCTCGTGAAAACGCTGCAAGCTCCGGCGAACTAGAGGCATCGGAATAGTTCCAGGTCGGCGGACTGGTGGAACCAACGAAGTACCCAAGGGAACATGAAAGGCCGCAGCATCCCTGCCATTAGCAAACGCGCTCTCCTTGAGGGATGGGGGCCCCGGGCGGAGTCGAACCGCCGACCAACGGTTTAGGAAACCGCTGCTCTATCCAACTGAGCTACGGGGCCGCGAGTGGCCTTGACCCGATTATCTCACGCTAGTTTAGCGAAGCAGGCGCTGCGTGGGTCCCCAATTTGGGATGTCCCGTTGCGAACACCTTTGGCGGCGGACCCGCATGAAGGCTTCGCACAGGCAGAAAAATAGCCAGTGCTGGAATCGGCACTGGCTGAGAGTACACGAACTAAGCGGCTCAGCGTCCTTTGGGCTTGCTCTCAGGCTTGCTCTCAGGTCTGGGCTGAGGGCTTGCCTTTTGAGGCTTCGGCGCCCGGGCGCTATGGCTCGGCTTGGGCGCGCTCTCTTTTGGGGCGCTCTCCCTGGGCGCTGCCGGCTTGCTCTCGGGCTTGGGTTCAACACTGTGGCTCGGTTTCGAAGCGCTTTCTTTCGGGGCACTCTCTTTGACCGTGGGACGCGGTTTGCTCGCTGCATGCGATTCGCCCGTTGCTGCAGTTTTCGGTTCACGCCGCGGGGTCGAGGCGTGCGAACTCGGAGCGGAGGTCTTAGCAGGATGACTCTCACTCGCGTGAGCCGCCTTCTCCTTATTTGCGTTCTCCGAGCGGGCTCTGCTGGAGACAGTGCCCTTCGCAGGCGCGCCGGAGTGGCTGGCCGCCTTCTCTCCCTTCGGCGTAGCCGGATGACCGCCGGCAGGCGCGGACGCGCGCGCTTCCTTGGGCGACATCGTGGGAGCATGATATGGAGCTCCGGCAGATTTGGCCCTTACGACGCCAGCCCCGCTGAATACGCCTGGCTTCGCCGTGGCGGCCACGGCGGGTGCTCCGTGATTATTCGACGCGAAAAGGGCCTTGTCCTGGCTGGCGGCGTGTTGCTGCCGAACTTGTGCTGCGACCCGAGGAGTATGTTTTTCGCGGGAATAAGCTTCTTCCTGTGCGGTCGGGCGGGCCGCAACGCCGCCTTCGCCGCCGTTGAAGGCAACGTGGGATTCGTTGTTAACAATGACCGTCCTGTTAACGTACACGTTTGTGATCTGGGTCGTGTTTACATGCATCACGGCGGTGTTGTAGAAGAACCTACCGCCGCGCCATTCGCCGCCTACGAAGCCGACGCCGCCATAGCCAAAGCCGTAATTAATGCCGCCATAGAAACCGATGTGCGGTCCCCAATAGCCGGCGTTCCAGACGTAGACACCGTCGTTCCATCCCCAGTAGCCCGGGGTCCACAGCAGGCCGACGGGTGCAACTACCCAGGTGCCGGGCACCCAGTAGTAGCCGGCGTCATCGCTCCAGGCCCAGTATCCAGGCGTCCACAAATAGCCCGGGCCAGGGCAGATTGGTTGTTCGTAAACCGGGAGCGCAGGGGGACCGATGCGAACCGAGATGCCGATTCCGATCTGCGCAGAAGATGTAGAAGAGAGAACTGCCGGAATGGCCAGCAACAAAAGACTGAATGCCACAAAACGAACCACAGGGTGAATTTTCATCGTGTTTTCCTCTGCCCGGCGCGCTTGCCTGAAAGGCTGAAGCGCCATGGTTGGGCGAAAATATCGAATGACCGGCTCAGAGTCCCGTTGCAGAAGGCTTCCGTCCGAAGATCCGTTCTGAGCATTCCTATTCGGAACTCCGGGTCCGGATCGATTCCGATCTTCGGATGTAAGCACAGTACTTTAGTAGCCTATTCCTAGGCAAAAAGTTGTTTGAAATCTCAAAACGATCAGAGGTTCCCGAGCCGGTTTGCCCCCGGCGCGGCAAATGATTTACTCTCGCCGCAGTCGATCATGAGTCCAAACAACGCCAGCTCCAACGTCGCGACCGACAGGTTTCCCCACGCGATGCTGCGGGAAATTTATCAACAGCCCCAGGCCATCGCGAAAACCATTGAACAACACTTAAAGGACGACATTCTTTTCCCCGGCGAACTGCATGCGATCGAGAGTGCGCTGCTGACTTTCGAGAAGCTGATCATCGCCGCCAGCGGATCGAGCCGCCACGCCGGGCTGGCCGGCGAAATCATGATCGAGGACCTTTCCGGCGTCGCCGTGGATGTGGAATACGCCAGCGAGTATTGTTACCGCTCGACGCACGCCGCGGTGGATCCGATCGTAATGGTGGTCACGCAATCGGGAGAAACTGCCGACACGATTGCCGCGCAGCGCGAGGCGCTGACCCGCGGCGTGAAGACCATCGCGGTTTCCAACGTGGCTGATGCCACGATTCCTCGTGAGGCAAGTGCGGCGTTGATTACAGGAGCGGGTCCGGAGCTTGCCGTACCTGCGACCAAGAGTTTTACCACGCAGGTCACTGTTCTCTATTTGATGGCGTTATTTCTGGCGAGAAAACGAGGGCGGATGACGACAGAGGTAACCCGTTCCTACCTGCAGCGTCTGCAGCAACTGCCAGACGAGATCGAGAAAAATCTGAGGGAATGGGACGACCTGGCAGAACGGTTCGGGCAAAAACATTTTCAGGCAGAAAAGTTTCTGTATCTTGGCCGCGGCGTGCATTACGCCATTGCGCGCGAAGGAGCGCTCAAGCTCAAGGAAACTTCCTACGCGCACGCGGAAGGCTACCCGGCGGGAGAACTGAAGCATGGGCCGAACGCCCTGGTCGACGAACATCTTCCGGTTGTGGTGCTGGCGACATATGACCAGCGTGATCCGGATTCGGTGCTGCGCTACCGGCGGACGCTCGACGTGATGAAGGAAGTGAAATCACGGCGAGGCCGGCTGGTGGCGGTCGCGACCGAGGGCGATCCCGAGGTAGGTGAAGTGGCTGACGATGTGTTTTTTGTTCCGCCGGCGCCTGAATTGTTGCTGCCCATCATCGAAGTGATTCCCCTGCAGCTGTTCGCCTATTACGTGGCCACGAAAAAGGGATACAACGTGGACCATCCGCGAAACCTGGTAAAGGCGGTGGTCACGGAGTAGTCCTGCGCAAGCTCTTCTCCACAGAGTCACGGAGACACAGAGAAAGCAAACGCAGGAAGACAAAATCAATAGATCTCCTCCGTGTCTCTGTGCCTCCGTGGTGAAACGTTCGTATTAATTCCATTAATCCTGAGGAAACTCCATGCCTAATATCAGCTCGGCTCACATCGACTTGCAGGCCATTGCGAAAGAGGTGGTGCTGCAACACGGCTTCAACCCGAACTTTTCACCCGCAGTGCAACAACAGCTGGCAGACCTGCGGGCTCATCCTCCGGCGATCGCTGTGGGAGGAAGCGTACGCGATCTGCGCGGTCAACTCTGGTCGTCGATCGACAACGACACCTCGCGCGATCTGGACCAGATCGAGGTTGCCGAGCGTCTGCCGAACGGCGATGTGAAGATTCTGGTCGGCGTTGCTGATCTGGATGCCTTCATCCCCAAGCTGAGCGCCATCGATCAGCATGCCGCTCGGGAAACGACGACTGTCTATGCCGGAGTCCGAAATTTCCCCATGCTGCCGGATGAGCTTTCCACGGGCAAGACTTCCCTGCTGGAAAATCAGGACCGGTTGAGCGTGGTTGTCGAGTTCGTCGTGGGCGCCGACGGCCGCGTAGCCTCCAGCGATGTCTATCGCGCCGTGGTTCGCAATCAGGCGCAACTGCAATACAACTCGGTGGGAGCATGGCTGGAAAACAAAGCGGCGGCGCCGCCGAAGGTCGCAGCTTCGAGTGAACTGCAGGCGCAGCTGCGCTTGCAGGATGAAGTGGCACAGAAATTGCGCACTCGGCGCTACGAAAATGGAGCGCTCGATCTCCAGACCGACGAATTGCATCCCCTGGTGCTGGATACAGAAGTGATCGACGTCGAGAACGAGCAAAGAAACCACGCTACCGAACTGATCGAAGACTTCATGATCGCGGCCAATGGAGTGGTGGCGCGAATGCTCGAGAAAGTCTCGTCGTTGCGCCGAATCGTGAAGCAGCCGGAGCGCTGGGATCGCATCGTGCAACTGGCGGCAAACTACTCCGTGAAGCTTCCAGCCGATCCCGACTCCAGAGCGCTCAATGAGTTTCTGGTCAAACGCAAGGAAGCGGATCCCGATCATTTTGCCGATCTTTCGCTGGCCGTGATCAAGTTGATCGGCCCCGGACAATATGTTCTGGAACGGCCGGGCGAGACTGCGGCGGGACATTTCGGCCTAGCCGTGCAGGATTACACGCACTCGACCGCGCCCAATCGCCGCTTTCCTGACATTGTGACGCAAAGACTGATCAAGGCGATGCTCGCCGGGCAATCGAACCCTTACTCGGACGACGAACTTTCCGCGATCGCCGCCAACTGCACTGAAAAAGGAGACGCAGAGCGAAAAGTCGAGCGGGAGATGGCGAAGCGGCTGGCTGCGGTCGCGTTGCAGCATCGCATTGGCGCCGTCTTCGACGCCATCGTCACCGGCGTAACTCCCAAAGGAACTTTTGTCCGCGTGCTGCAACCGCGCGTCGATGGATTGCTGGCGCAAGGGCAACAAGGCGTCGACGTGGGAGACAGGTTGAGAGTCAAACTGATTCGCACCGACGTGCAGCGCGGGTTCATCGACTTCGCGCGCGTAGTAGACGTTCCTCCAGGTCATGACCCCCACCCCCCTCACTGATCTTCCCGGCATCAGGCAAGGCAATAGCTGCCAGCCATCCTGCAAGTTATTCTGACGAAAGCAGTTAGTGCGGAGAAGGGCGGGAGTTTGTTTGCTCGAATGGCGCAATCTCGTTTGCGGCGTAATGGCAGTAGTGTTGCCGACGTCGCTGATGGCCCAGGACTCGGCTCGGGCGATGCTTCACAACGAGGGAGGAGCCTGGGTGAATGGAAATTTGGCGCCCACATCCTCAACCATTTTCACCCACGACGTGGTGCGGACTCAGAAGGAAAATAAGGCCAGAATCGACGCGGATGGATCAACGGTCACGGTTGAACCCGAGACCATTGTCCAATTTGAAGGAGACGAACTCGTCCTCGAACACGGCACCCTGCAAGTGAACACCTTTCGAGGAATGAGAGTGCGGGTAAATTGTGTGACCGTTAGTCCCCCCGCGCAAGAATGGACCCGCTACGACGTGACCGATGTAGACGGAAGAGTGTTAGTGCTGGCCCACCAGAACGATGTCAAGATCCACTACAGCGGCCCGGCGACCTGGCGGTCTAAGCACGTTGAATTGGCGGACGTGACGGTTTATCAGGGCGGGCAGGCGACTCACGAGGACCGATGCGGGGAAGCACCCAAGACGCCGGCTCCCGCCGACGCCAACTTTGCAATCCTGAATACTCCTTGGGCCATCGGAATCGGGGCTGCCGTGATCGTCGGAGTTGCTTGCTGGGCTGTATGCCGTGGAGACGATCCCATCAGCCCCGATAAACCATAGCGTACTCGATCGGGAGTTTCCGTTAGCTTCCCCCGTGCAGTCGAGCGGCGTCGGCGTTGGTGTAGATATGGTTGGCGCGCCGGATTCGCGCCTTGGCGTCCGCCGCCGCCTCTGCCAAAGTAACTCCATAACCACGCTCGCGTAGGGCTTGAACCGTTGTCATCTGCCAGACTCCGGTGTCGGAGATGCTGGGTGGAATTTCAGCCGACGAAGATGGCTCTACTGGGTAGGAAAAACTGATCTGGCCGTTTTCGCCGACCGGAGGGCCGCCATAGAAGATAGGAAACAAATCTATCTTAGGCAGGGTATCGGGATTCGGCGGCAGCACGTTTTGCTCGCTGGCGCCGGCGATCAGGACGCCGGTGGCATCGCTGGCACCAACCTGAGGAGGCGGAGCCGCCAGGGACATGGATGGCGTCGAGATGGACCGCGCGAACATGGGCGAGCCCTGCATCAGATACTGCGGACCAGTGGCAAAGTTCGTATCCTGGCTAAACGCGGTTCCGTGGCTCGCGAGTACGAGCAGGATGCAAACGACTACAAAATAGAAAGAGATGCGCATGGGGCCTCCGCGGCGTAGCAGCAGTCGCGGTAATTATGAAGCAAATCCAACCCCCGCCGCCAGAGTCGTTAGACCCCACTTGCCGCTCTGGTCAAGGCTTTTGGGGCACAATCATTTGGCGTTCTCGCCGCCGATGGCGTTCCTCCCGCAGCAAAAACAGCATGTACAGGACGATCCCAAGGTTGGCCACAAACACGATCGAGCGCAGGAGCGTGACCCCCCGCATGAGCCCGTGGATCTCGAGCGGGAGAAACAGAGTTCCGGAGATGAAGGCGAGCCACTCGGCCCAGGTGCGTTGCTTCCACAGGCCGTAGGCTTCAGCAAAGCGCAAGACGGAATAGGCGAACGCGAGTTGCGCTACCGCCCATAAACGGGCTTCGGTCAGCCGGTCGGCAAAATCGAGAAAGTCCTGCGCCCATCGCCGGTCTGTGTTGACGTGGAACAGCGCCAGCAGGCTCTCTGCAATCACCCAGGCATCTTTGTGGACGAGTAGAAGGGCGCTCAGCCCGATCAACAGGACGAACAGGCCCTTAGCGAATTCGAAGGAAGCCACCGCGCGCAGCAGATTTCTCTGTGCGCGGTGCAAGTCGATTTTCGTTCCCGACGGTAGCATGCGGCGCGCGCGCAACTTCAGAGTACCACGACTACCGTCGCCGTTTTTTTCTCAGCGACGCTCCCTTTTCAGCTTCTTCGGCTGCGAACGGCGGCGCGAAGCTCGTTTACGATCTCTTGCGAAGCCTTGATCGCGGCAGCGTGCTGGTTCGGGTTAAAAGAGATCGCGCCCACGCGAGCGTGGCCGCCTCCTCCATAGCGCTCACAGATCTTGGCCAGATTGACTAGAGGTTCTTCGGGAGCCCAGGGGTTCGATCCGACTGAAACTTTCACGCGGAAGCTGCTCTTGCTCAGTCCCACACTATAGATCGATTCCGGATGCAGATAGTAGGGAACGAACTTGTTGTAGCCCTCGAGGTCGTGATCGGTTACGTCGAAAAAAATGGTTCCGTCGATACACTCGGTGCGCTGCTTCAGGATTTCGATCGAGATCTCGTGCCTTCGCAGCAGCGGGGGCAGGAGCGGCGCCACGAACGGCTCCTCCAGAATGGCTGCGAGGGACTTGGTCGCGAGAAGTGGAATCAGGTTCGGGACGAACTGATCGGGCGCCGACTCGATCACCATGGTCAGCTTCATGGCAGGCGCTTGCATCTCAACCGCTGTCTTGGCATCGGGATAAAGCGCACCGTCGATGATGTCGGCCCAGTGCACGAGATCGGCTACGGGTGCGGGGTCGAATCCAAAACGCTGCTGCGCGATCATGGCAATAAAGCTGGTGCAGGATTTGAAATCAGGATCGTAGAACTTGCGATTGCTCTCGTCGCGCTCGAAGTGGGCAGCGTCAGCCGGCGAGAGAAACGCGCTTTGATGGTGGTCAAACCACCATGCGATCTTGGGCGAACTGGAGTACTTGAAGTCGACGATGGCATTTTCGTCGCCGTCGAAATGGGATTCATCAAAGAGCGCTCCGGCGCGATGCAGCAGACCGGAGAAGACAAAGTCGGCGTCATCGCGAATGCGCTCACGATAAAAGCGGGAGAAGAGCGCGGCCGAGCAGGCTCCGTCGAAACACTTGTCGTGGTAGAAGACTCTGACTTTCAATCCACATCCCCAGTTGTGCAAGAATTCCCGCCGCCCGCAGGACCGTACCCCGAGCATTTGGACGGGCAGGGTAAAAGCTAATAGGAATGACAGCTTAGCGAAAGAAAGTCAAGGGCACGACGACGGCAATCCGACTTCCTATGACGCAGGAGTTTGCTGTTCTGCAAACTCGCCCACCAAAGGGAGTTTAAACATCTCACCTTGCAGCGCCTTCACAACCAGCACGACCCAGATCATGAAAAATGCGAGACCGACCACCATGGAGACCATCCAGACCAGAAAGTGGCCAATTACGGGGACGAAGTACAGCAGGAATCCCAAAACCCTCAGCGTCGCCACAACAACCACGTCAACTAGAAAAAATCCCAGACACTGAAAGCAATGGAAGCGCACGAAACGGTTCTTCTTGTAAGGCTCAACGAAGAGGAAAACAATCGCCGGCACAAGGAAGTAAGCCAGGGCGCCAGCCAGCGACTCGGGAAGCACGCCCACCATCCCATGCGCGCGCTCGACCGGAAGCATGGAGCGGCCGCAGCCCGGGCAGTAAGCAGCAGTATCGGGCATCTCCGCAGCACAATGGGGACACGAGATAGGCATGAATTCCTTCAGGCCGGGCGCGCCGTCTTCTTGCGGCAGTCTTCACATACCCCGTAAATCTGGAAGGTGTGGCGGGTTGTGGCGTAGTGGTGTCTGCGCCCGATTTCCTGCTCCAGTTGATCCACCTCGTGCGAGAAGAACTCCACCGAACTGCCGCACTCCGTACAAACCATATGGTGATGGCTGCGCCGGTTGTATTGGTGCTCGTAACGGGCAATGCCGTCGTGGAACGCGACTTCGCTGGCCAATCCACACTCAGCCAGCAGCTTGAGCGTGCGATAGACCGTTGTGTAGCCGATGCCCGCGTCCTTTTTCTGCACCAGGCGGTGCAACTCGTCGGTGGAGAGGTGATCGCGGGTTTCGAGAAATGTGCGCAGGATCGTGTCGCGCTGGCCAGTCTGCTTCAGGCCGACTCGCTTGAGATGGCGGTGAAGTATGTCCTGGGCCTCGCGCACCATCTCACGCGAGATCGAGGGCTGGTCGTCGATACGGCTTTGCGGGATGCGCTTCTGGAGCATGAAGCGTCAGGATAGCATTGGAGCATCTTGAAAATGAAATTCATTTTCAGTTAATTCTGGGCGGCTCGGCGGCGAATCCGGAAAGCCGCACCTTCTCAAGACGGCTGCTAGAATCGACTTTGCCATGAGCACTCTTACCGTAACCACTGTTCCCGCTTCCCGGCGTTCCACCGGAGTACGCATTCTCCTGTGGCTGCTACTGGTCATCGCCCTGCTGCTCGCGGCTACGGTCGCTTTCGCTTACTTCGTCGCCCGCTCTGCCTTGCCGCAGCTGGACGGGAACCTCGCAGTGAAAGGTCTTTCGGCGCCCGTGAAGGTAACGCGGGACAGCCATGGCGTGCCGGCCATTGAGGCTGCGACTCTGGAAGATTTGTTTCTGGCGCAAGGGTACGTGACGGCGCAAGACCGGCTCTGGCAGATGGACATCATGCGGCGCTTCGCGGCTGGGGAATTATCCGAAATCCTCGGCCTAGACACGCTCAAGATCGACCGCGAACAGCGCATCCTGGGATTGCGCGCAGCAGCAAGAAAATCGCTGCAGGCGGCAAGTGCCCGGGACCGCGCTTATTTTGATGCCTACGCGCGCGGAGTGAATGCCTTCATCGAGAGTCACGAGAGCAGTCTTCCGATTGAGTTCCGCATTTTAAAATACCGGCCAAAGCCGTGGCAGGCGGAGGATTCCATCGTCATCGCAAACCAGATGGTGAAGGATCTCAACTACTACACCTTTGGCGACACGCTCGCCCGGGAGAAGATTCTGGCCAAGCTGGGGCCGGAGTTGACCGCTGATCTATACGTGAACCGATCCTGGCACGATCGCCCGCCCACCGTGATGCGTGCAGACGTCAATGATAAAGATAAAGATCAGGAGAACCAGGGCGATTCGGATGACGACGACGATGATGCCGGGCCTGACACCTCCGTGACGCAGCAGAGAGGTGGAGCGGCCGAAATCTGGACGCAACACGCTCCCGAAGCAGTGAATGGATCGAACGACTGGGTGGTATCTGGCGCATACACGGTCACGGGCAAGCCACTGCTGTCAAACGATATGCATCTCGGGCATAACATGCCCAACCTGTGGTACGAAGCGCATCTCAAATGCGTCAACCAGTCAAGCAGCCTGGATGTTGCAGGAGTGACATTGCCGGGAATGCCCTACGTGATTGTGGGACACAATCAACGCATCGCCTGGGGATTCACCAATGTAGGGCCGACAGTGGCAGACGCCTTCATCGAAAACTTCAACGCGCAAGGCGCTTACCAGACTCCGCAGGGCTGGCAGCAGCCCGAGCATCGTGCCGAGGTGATTCACGTCAAGGATCGGCCAGACGTAACGGTCGACGTTAAGATCACGCGGCATGGGCCGATCGTCACCGATATTTTGCCGGGTGAGACGCGCCAGATTGCCCTGCGCTGGACGCTGTATGACGGCCTTAGCATGCCGTTCTTCGATGTCGATACTGCGCAGAACTGGGAAGACTTCCGCAAAGCGTTTTCGCAACTGGATGCGCCGGGGCAGAACGTCGTCTACGCCGATATCGACGGCAACATCGGTTACCAAACAACCGGGCGTGTTCCGATTCGCGCTGCCGGCGACGGGAGTTTGCCGGTCAGCGGGGCCGACAACGCCCACGAGTGGACGGGTTACATCCCTTTCGACAAACTGCCCAGCATCTACAACCCTCCTTCGGGAGTGATCGCGACTGCGAACGGCCGGATCACCCCCGATGGTTATCGCAATTCCATCAGCGCCGAGTGGGAAGCGCCGTGGCGAACGGAGCGCATTTATCACGTTCTGGAATCGGGAAGGAAGTTTGCTGCCGCGGATATGCTCGCACTGCAGAATGATATCCACTCAGAGAATGATCTGTTCGCAGCCGAGCGATTCGTTTACGCCATCGACCACGCCGCGAAGCCCTCGGCTCGAGCGAAGCAGGCTGCCGACCTCATGCGCAACTGGGATGGCCGGATGCTTGCCTCGTTGGCAGCACCCACAATCGCAGTACGCTCTGCGAGGGAGCTGACGCGGCTGTTACTCGAGCCGCGCCTGGGATCCGCGCCGGGAGATCCGAAGCAGCAGGAAGAATCGTTGAACTGGAAGAGCTACCAATGGGAGATGCGAACGGTATGGCTGCAGAATGTTCTGCTGCACCAGCCCAAGCGTTGGCTGCCGGAAAAATATCCCAATTACGATGAGCTGCTGACCGCCGCTGTAGAAGCCGCCGTGAACGAACCGGAGGCTCCTCAGGATCTGGCTTCGTGGCATTGGGGCAGTGTGAATGCGGTGGAGATTGATCACCCCGTACTGAGCAAAATCCCTTGGATCGGGCGCTGGGCCGCGCCTGGAATCAAGGAGCAGTCCGGCAGCAGCTACACCGTAAAAGCCGTCACGCCCCATCATGGGCCCTCGGAACGCTTCACCGCGAATCTCGCGGACCTAGACCAGTCCACCTTAAACACCGTGACTGGCCAAGGCGGGAACTTTCTGAGCCCTTACTACATGGATCAATGGAAGGCCTGGTATGAAGGCTCAACGTTCACATTGCCTTTCACATCTCAGGCCATACAAGCGACCGCAGCGCACCATCTGGTGCTGGAACCTGGAAAATAGTCCAGTCGCGATCGCTGCATCAGCAAGACCAAAATCAGAAAAACAACTCAGAAGAAGTCGATGGCCTTCACGTCGATGATGTAGCCGGCGATGACGATGGTTCCGGTTTCAGGGAGGTTCTGGTTGTTGTTGTTATCGAGCAGCAAGCTGTCGATGAGCGTGTCGTAGACGCGCAGGTTTCCGCCTTCGGCAACGTACTCCACATCACGCGTGGTGAAGCTCTGAAATCCCGTGACGTCGCCGTTGTCTGGAGGGATGACGACCGCCCCGTTCGTGGTGTTGTAAATCGAAAGACAACCCCGCACTTCTCCTTGAGGGTTGTTAACATTGCCGATGTTCGTGCAGGTATAGGAGCCGATGAAGAGCTGGCCGTTGACGCTCATATCGATGCGGTCGTGATAACCGTCAGTGATCACGGCTCTGTTGGTGACGGTCATCGAACCCAGGTTGATGAGGTCAAGGCGTCCGCAAACTGTAGCCGCAGTAGTCTCGCCGGTGCACGCATTGTTCGGCGCTGGATTACTAACCGATGCTGTCGGAGTGCCGGCTACATAAAGAGTTGAACCGCTCAGCCAGCCGATGGTCGCGCCATCGACGGGAATCGGGGCCCCAACCGTTAAGGTCGCTATGTCCAGAGTTTGCACGCTGGCGCTGGCGCTGCCGCTTCCGCACTCTGGGCCGCAATTGAAGATGTAGGCGGTGCTGCCGTCCGCGCTGAAAACCGCATTCACCGGGCGATCGAACCCAGGGACCGTGGCCGTGGTCGGAGTACTTAAGTTGACCACAAGCGGATAGATGACAGTCACAACATCGGAATCGTTACTGAAAGCCAAAAGATGGGAGCCATCGGGACTGGATACCACGGTCTGAGCCGCAGGGACGCTGAGCGTAGCGCTGATTCCTCCGGATGTAATATTCAAAACTTCAACCGCACCCGGCGCGGGCCCATTGTTCATGGGTGCGGTAGGCACGGCCGCATACGCACTGCCCGTCTCCAGGGCGACTACGCTGGTGGTGGGTCCGGGCAGTTGTATGTTTCCCTCTTGACTCTGCCTCACCGAATTGATGACTTCGATGTTGTTGCTCGAGGAATCAAAGGCGAGCACGAGGGTTCGATCCGGCGTCAGGGCCATGAGGCCGGGAGAACCTCCGGCGCTGACTTCGCCCCTCACCAGGGCGTCATCTTCCCCGTTGATGAGCATCAGGCCGGGGGACGCCGTTGAGCTGGACACGCTTTGCGAAGCGAGAACACGGGTCGTCAGCGTATTCGGAGACGATCCGCAAGACACAAAGCTGAAACTGGCGACCACGAGTGCAACCGGCAAAAGAACGGATTTCTTCAAAACGTCAGGCTCCTAACTACAGGAAAACCGGAGATTTAAGTGCGAAATACCGGATTATAGCAGAGCCGCAGAACTCTACCTGCGCTCGAGATCCGCACCTGTTCCTCTCGCATGCAAGAACCGGCGTTCATCCTGTATTCTGACTAAGTATATGGCGTCTGACCTTCTTGCCCGGATCAAGCAGTTCCCCGCTCTGTGTGACGGAGCCATGGGAACGCTGCTCTACGCGAACGGCGTGTTTATTAACCGCTGCTATGACGAATTGAACCTTTCCCAGCCCGACCTGATTCGCGGCATTCACCACGACTATCTCCAGGCTGGGGCGGAAATCGTTGAAACCAACACTTTCGGGGCAAACGCTTTTCGCCTGGTGCGGCACAGTATCGCCGACAAGGTAGGTGACATCAACCGTGCCGGAGCGAGGCTTGCCCGCGAAGCCGCCAAGAGCTTCGATGTCTGGGTAGCGGGATCGGTTGGCCCGCTGGGAACCAGAATCGAGCCCCTGGGAAAAACCTCCTTCGAGGAAGCCCGGCAGGCATTCCGCGAGCAGATTACGGCGCTCGCTGAGGGCGGCGTTGATCTGCTCATGCTAGAAACCTTCGGATACTTGGAAGAACTCCACCAAGCCATGCTGGCGGCTAAGGACGTCGGTGCAAAACTGCCTCTGGTCGTGCAGGTCACGATCGACGAAGACGGCAACTGCCTCGATGGTTCCGATCCTGAGACTTTTGCTCCTCGACTCGAAGACTGGGGTGCGGATGTAATCGGCTGCAACTGCAGCGTGGGTCCGGTGGCAATGCTCGGCGCCATCGAGCGGGTGCGGGCCGCCACTTCCTTGCCGCTCTCAGCGCAGCCGAATGCTGGCATTCCGCGCTCGGTAGAAGGCAGAAACATCTATCTATGTTCTCCGGAATACATGGCGAGCTATGCGCGCAAGTTCGTCGCTGCCGGCGCTCGCATCGTAGGCGGATGCTGCGGAACCACTCCCGACCACATTCGCGTGATGAAATCCGCGTTGCGGGTCGGGGAAGCCAGGGGTAAGGCAGCCTCAGTCCAGGTTGCGGGCGCGGCCGCACCAGTCTCGGCACCCGCCCAGCCTCTGGAAGAGCGATCCCTTCTAGGCTCAAAACTGGCCCGCGGCGAATTCGTCACCATGGTTGAAGTGGTTCCTCCCAAGGGAACTGACATTAGCAAGGAGTTGGAGGGTTCAAGATTCCTGAAGTCAGTCGGAGTGGATGCTGTCAACATTCCGGATAGCCCCCGGGCTTCGGCGCGCATGAGCAATCAGGCTCTTTCTCTTCTGGTCCAGCGTGAGGCCGGGGTCGAAGCGATTCTGCATTACACCTGCCGCGACCGCAACGTGCTGTGCATCCAGAGTGACTTGCTGGGAGCCGCCGCTGTCGGCATCAGGAACCTGATCTGCATCACCGGCGACCCTCCAAAGATGGGCAACTATCCCGACGCGACGGCGGTCTTTGATGTGGACGCCATCGGCCTGGTCAATATCGTCCACAACTTGAACCGTGGGCTGGACCTTGGGTCGAATCCGATCGGGGCGGGTACGGGTTTTGTGATCGGGGTCGGGGCGAACCCTGGGCTCACCGATCTGGATGAAGAGATCCGGCGATTCGAGTTCAAAGTGCAGGCGGGAGCCGAATACGCGGTGACGCAACCGGTTTTTGATATCCGTCTGCTGGAAAACTTCCTGCGCAGGATCGAACACTGCCGCATCCCCGTGGTAGCCGGAATCTGGCCGCTGGTCAGTGTCCGCAACGCCGAGTTCATGAAAAACGAGCTTCGGGTTTCGGTGCCGGACTCGATTCTGGAACGCATGGCGCGCGCGCAAACGCCGGAGGCGGCCAGAGCCGAAGGTGTAGCCATTGCCCGGGAGATGCTGGTTGCGGTCCGGCACACGGTGCAGGGCGCACAAATCAGCGCGCCCCAAGGACGTTACAGTTCGGCGGTCGATGTCCTCGAGGCGCTGGGAACGAACAGTCCCGCCCCGGCATAGAATTCCCTTTGTGGAGACGAGCAAATCGATTTCAACAGCGTTTTACAAAAAAACACTGGACACTCCGTGGAATTAGGAGCATCAATAAGCACAGGAGCGAAACCCGGTGCCTAAGTTTGAGGAATGCCTTCAGCGACTGGAAAAGATTGTCCAGGAACTGGAAAAGGGAGATGTGCCTCTGGAGACGTCTCTTACCCTGTTTGAAGAGGGCATGCATCTCTCCTCCACTTGCCGGAAGGAATTGGAACAGGCCGAAGGCAAAGTGGAGATCCTGCTGAAGAAGAACGGGAAGCTCCAGGCTGAGCCGTTTGAGCCGTTGACGGATAAAGCGCCTGCCCGCAGGTAGGTTGCGATGCGCGTCGCTGCGCTCTCAGGTAGTAATGTCTGTGGAGTGGTGGTTTCAAACCCTTCCCCGCAGCCCTAATCCGCCGTTGCTGACGGTCATACGTCAGGAGGATCCATGGGCTCTAGTGTGGTCGTTCTGGAAAGCGATCCCCGGCTCGCGCAGTCTCTGGCCGGCGGGCTCTCTGCTCACTTCAATTCCGTGCAGTTGACTCGCTCCGAAGACGAACTCCGCGAGCGAATTGCCAGAAATCGTCCAGAGGTTGTAATCCTTGGCATCGAGTCCTCTCGTCTGACGGATGTGCGTAATCTGCACCGCGATTTCCCAACTCTGCCGATCGTGTGCACCCATCGCGTACCAGATGACGAGTTGTGGATCGCTGCGCTGGATGCCGGCGCCAGCGATGTGTGCCCCGCCGATGACGTACCCAAGGTCTTAAGCTCCGCCTTGCGGAATGTGGCCACGGCGCAGCACGCTGCAGCCTAAACTCTTCGACCTCTTCAACCAGCGAGGATGCTTTCCGGCATCCTCGCTTTTTATCTTCCCCGAGCGCCTTGCTATACTCACTGCTCAATGCTGCAAGAAACTCTCGAGCAGGGGCAGGCGCTAACTGACGCTGCCCTGGACCGGCTGATTCCGCTGGAAACCCAGCCTCCGGAATCCATTCACAAGGCCATGCGCCACAGCGTCTTCGCCGGCGGCAAGCGCCTGCGGCCGGTACTCTGCATCGAGGCCGGCCGCATGATCGCGGGAACTTTGCCGAGGAAAATAGAAGAATTGGGTGCGGCGCTGGAGATGCTGCACACCTACTCATTGATCCACGACGACCTTCCAGCGCTCGATAATGACGACTTACGCCGCGGCCGTCCTACGTGCCACAAAGTGTTCGGCGAAGCTCTCGCAATTCTGGCCGGAGACGCATTGCAGACGCAGGCTTATGAGGTTCTCGCGCGCCTGGAGTGCCCGGCGGAAGCGCGGGTGCGGATTATCGAAGAGATCGCGCGCGCCACCGGCACAAAGGATGGCATGATCGGCGGACAAGTCGTGGATCTGGAGGCCGAACACACTAAACCCACTGCGGAGATGCTGGAGTATATCCACCGCGCCAAGACTGCGGCGCTGATCACGGCAAGCCTAGTGAGTGGCGGCCTTTATGCCGGAGCGAAGGACGGCGAGGTCAAGAAGCTGCGGGCGTTTGGGCAGTCCATTGGACTCGCGTTTCAGATCGTAGACGATGTACTCGATGTGACCCAGACCTCCGAGCAATTGGGCAAGACGGCCGGCAAGGATACGGCCGCGCAGAAGGTGACCTATCCGGCGTTGTTCGGAATTGAAGAGTCCGAGCGCAAGGCGGATTCGCTGGTGAGCGCGGCATTTTTCGAGTTGGAGAGTTTCGGCGAACGAGCAGAACGGCTGAAGGAGTTGGCTCGATATTTGGTAGAGCGCAAGAAGTAGTAAGACCTCAATCTTGAAAGCTAATTCGTAATAACATGTCCTCGACTCCCCTCGATATTCTTGCCATCGCCGCCCACCGCGACGATATAGAACAAACCTGCGGCGGCACGCTAGTGAAGATGGCGCAGCGCGGGCAGCGCACCGGTATCCTCGACCTGACGCAGGGAGAAATGGGAACGCGCGGCACCGCCGAAGATCGCGCGCGCGAGGCGGCTGACGCGGCGACAATTCTCGGCGTCACCTGGCGGCGGGCGCTCGATATTCCCGACAGCCGCGTCGAAAACACCTGGGAGAACCGACTCAAAGTCGCTAGCGTCATCCGCGAGACCCGGCCACGCGTCGTGATTC
Source organism: Candidatus Sulfotelmatobacter sp. (assembly GCA_049673585.1). Taxonomy (GTDB): domain Bacteria; phylum Acidobacteriota; class Terriglobia; order Terriglobales; family Acidobacteriaceae; genus Sulfotelmatobacter. Next base: position 101,040 of record JBATXV010000021.1, read on the forward strand.
TGCCTTACTGGAAGGGACGGCACCCCGATCACTACACCTGTTCCGTGCTGGGATACGAAGCGTGCTTTCTGGCGGGACTCGCGAAATTAGTTCTCAATTCTCAGTTCTCAGCTCTCAGCGAAGCCAGCTCTGGCGGCCGCAAAGATGGTCCTCTCACTCCGCATCGTCCGTTCAAAATCATCTACGCCACGCTTTACTACGATGTGCGCCCCACGTTTGTGGTCGACATCAGCCAGCAGTTCGAAAACAAGTTCGCCTCCATCCTCGCTTACAAATCGCAGTTCAGCGATCAGGAAGCCGGCAAGGATCTCTTCCCTGCCCACGACGAAATTCGCGCGCGCGTCGACGCGATGGCACGCTATTACGGAATGCTCGGCGGTGTCACACATGCCGAACCGTTCCTGCAGAAGGAAGTCGGGTTGGTGGAGGATCTGCTGGCAATTCCGGTGAAGTCGATCTAGTGTTTTACGTCACTTCTTCAAAGCAACCGCCAGTCCATCGCGAATCGGCAGGATCGTCGTATAGAAATCCTCAGAGCTATAAAGCAGGCGATTGAACTCAAGGATCGCCTTGGTGGTCGCATCCTTGGGACTTTTCTCCGCGACCCGGCCACTCCACAAAACGTTGTCCGTGATAAACAACCCACCCTTGCGCAGCCGCGGCGACACCAGGCGCAGCACGCGTGGATAGTCCTCTTTATCGACATCGTTGAAGATAACGTCATACTGCTGCTTCTGCTCGGATAAGAATTCAAGCGCGTCGCCCGTATAGAGCGTGATGCGGTTAGAAACGCCGGCGCGGCTAAAATAACCTCGAGCACGTTCGGCATTTTTAGGATCGCCGTCCGTATAGATCACGCGTCCTTTTTCCCCGACCGCTCGCGCCCACCAGATGGTCGAGTATCCAATCGCCGAACCCAGTTCGAATACCGTGCCAGCATTGATCGTCAGGGCGAGTTGCTGCAGCAGGCGCGCCACGGCAGGCCCGACGATGGGAATTTTGTGATCGGCGGCATAGCCTTCCATCTCCGCCAGCACTTCATCCCGCTTGGGCAGCAGGGAGTACAGATAGTCGTCGACCGGTCCGGCGGTGACGAAGTTAAAGTGCCGCCAGCTCGGCTTCTTCTCTTTCTTCAGCTTATTCTTGGCCACGTTTCTCCCTCGCAATTTTCTTGGTTAGTGGTCAGTCGCGGGATTCAGTTACCGACAGTCACACCCGGTTTCATGGCGACAACTTCGACGCCAGGCACCAGCTTCTGCAATTCGGCCGGAGTTCCCGTCAACACCGGGAAGGTTCCGAAATGCATAGGTATAACAGCCTTCGGCTTGAGCAGATTGCAGGCGTAAGCGGCCTCGCGCGGCCCCATGGTGAAGTGGTCGCCGATCGGCAGCATGGCGATTTCCGGCGCATAAAGCTCGCGAATGATAGCCATGTCTCCGAACACATTGGTGTCGCCGGCGTGGTAGATCTTGACTCCGTTTTCGAACTCGACCACATAACCGCAGGCTTCGCCGCCATAAATAATCTGGTCGCCATCCTGAATGCCGCAAGAGTGATCGGCATGCACCATCGTGACTTTGATATCGCCCACCTTCTGCGTCCCACCCTTATTCATCATGGCGATTTTCTTGGCACCTTTTTTCTCCAGCCATCCGCACAATTCAGGAATGCCGACGACCTGCGGATTATGCTGCTTGATCACTTCGACGGCGTCTCCAATGTGATCGAAGTGGCCGTGAGTGCAGAGAAGAATATCAACCTTCTTCACCTTCTTCTCTGAAGCCGGACACATCGGATTATTCATAATCCAGGGATCGATAATGACGGTCTGCCCGCCAGGAGTTACGATGCGAAAGGTCGCGTGGCCCAGCCAGGTAAGTTGAATGCCTTTGAGATTCATAAATGAAAACTCCGTCTGCTTTTACTTCGCAATGAGACTCCTCCCACCACGAGCGGCGGCTTTAGTTTAATATGAAACGCCATGACCGGACTCAAGGTCCTACTTTCTCACGAAGAGATTGCGAAACGAGTCGCCGAGATGGGCGCCGAGATCACGCGTGACTTCGTAGGTCAACCCGTGATTTTGGTCGGCGTGTTAAAGGGTTCGGCGATCTTTCTCGCGGACCTGGCACGGCAGATAAAGCTGGACGCAACCTTTGACTTCATCGGGGTCTCCAGCTACGGAAATCGCCCCAGCCCCACACAGGAACTCAAGAGCGGATGGGATTCCACTGGCGAAGTGAAGTTGACCAAGGACGTCGATCAGTCCATGAAAGATAAGAACGTGATCGTGGTGGAAGACATTCTGGATACAGGACTGACGCTGACGGTGCTGAAGAAGCTCTTGCTGGCGCATCAGCCTCGATCGCTGAAGATTGCCGCGCTTCTCGACAAGCCCTCGCGTCGCAAGTTGCCTCTGCAGGGCGATTATGTCGGCTTCACGATTCCCGACGAGTTCGTTGTCGGTTACGGCCTCGATTATGCCGAACGCTATCGCAACCTGGCCGACGTCTGCATCGTCCCGCGAGAGTAAAGACTCCAGTTCTCAGTTCTCAGTTCTCAGTTCTGGGCACTCGGCACTCGGCACTCAAAGCACGGCTGCTATCATAGACAAACCCATGGGGTCCGCACTGAAGCACGACAAACATTTGCAGATTGATCCGCTGTTGCTGGAGGTCGCCGATGTCATGGCGACGTCGCTCGATCTGGATACGACTCTGCGCCGGGTCGCCGAGGTCGTGCGCAAAGTCATCGATTATGAAATCTTCGCCATTCTCCTTCTGAACGAGAAAACCCAGGAACTGCGCTTTCGCTTTCAGGTTGGGTACCCTCCGGAGTTCGCCGAGCGCGCGCGCATCAAAGTGGGCGTAGGAGTAACCGGGCAAGCCGCTCAATCGCGAGAGGCGATTCTTATCGATGATGTGACCAAGGATCCCAGGTACATCGCTGGTGTACCCAACGTGCACTCGGAATTGGCGGTCCCGCTTACCACCAAAAACCGCGTGATTGGAGTCATCGACCTGGAGGCCCGAGACCCCGGTTACTTCAACGAGGAGCACAAGCGCCTGTTAACGCTGATTGCTTCGCGCATGGCCGCGGGCATTGAAAACGCCCAACTCTACACTCGCACCACGAAGCAGGCGCGAATACTCCTGTTGCTGAACGAGATTGCGCGCGAGCTGACTTCAATTCTGAACCTGGATGAACTGCTCGGCCGGATCGCGGACCTTCTGCGGCGCTTGATTGATTTTCAGATGTTCAGCATCCTCTTGCTGGACTCTTCCGGCGAGAAACTGCAGCACCGATTCTCTTTGCGCTTCAATGAGAATGTCCACGTGAAGCATGAGATCCCGCTGGGGCGCGGGTTGGTCGGACAGGCGGCGGAGACCAGACAGGCGATTCTGGTGCCCGACGTGAGCAAGGATCCCCGCTATATCGAGGGCAATCCGGAAACACGGTCGGAATTGGTCGTGCCCCTGATTTACAAAGACAAAGTAATCGGAGTGCTCGATCTGGAGCACACCCGGCGCGGATTTTTTACCGACGACCATCGCCGCACCATGATGACCCTGGCCGCGCAGGTGGCAATTGCCATCGAGAACGCCCGCCTGTATGAGGAGATCGCTCGGCAGGAGCGCCGATTGGAGCGAGATTTGGCTCTGGCGCGCGAATTGCAAATGCGGCTGCTTCCCCAGACTCTGCCGAAGCTGGCTCACCTGGAACTGGCGGCGAAGTTTAGTCCGGCGCGCGCCATCGGCGGAGATCTTTACGACTTCATCCCTTACTCCCTTTCACGGCTAGGTATCGCGATCGGCGACGTCAGCGGGAAGGGAGCGCCTGCGGCGATTTACGCAGCATTGGTCAGCGGAATTGTCCGTTCCCATGCTCCCATTGAGCCTGGGCCTGCCGAGATGCTCTCGGCTGTGAATCTGTCTCTCGCAGAGCGGCGCATCGAAGCCCAATTTGTGTCTTTGATCTACGCGGTTTGGGACGACGAGCATCGCACACTTCTGGTTGCCAACTCGGGCTTGCCTCGCCCGGTTTACGTGCACGATGGAAAGTACGATGTGATCGAGGCGACCGGTTTGCCGTTGGGTCTTTTCGACGAAGCGGAATACGACGAATTTCGATTCAAAATGAAGCCCGGGGATATGTTCGTGTTCTTCAGTGACGGCATTCTGGACGCGCGCAGCCGCAGCGGAGAGATGTTTGGCCGGGGACGGGTGGAGAAGATCATCGCGGAATGCTGTGGCAAATCGGCGGACTGCGTGGTCGACTCTCTGTTTAAAGCTGCGGCCGAGCATTCTGCCGGAGTCGAGACCTTCGATGACGAGACCGTAGTTGCAATCAAGGTCAAGGACGGCGCCGCACACAGTCCTTCCAAGCGAAAATGACCCGGCGTAGCGAAGTCACGAGACCTCTCCACGATTATTTTGAGCGGCCGCCGGGGTTTGTTTTTCGCGAGCGCGGGAAACGCTTGTCGCGCGACGCAGCGGAAGTTGAACTGTTCTGCGACCACGTTCCGTTGACCAAGTTGGCAGCGCGCTACGGAACGCCGCTCTACATTTATTCCGCAACCGCCATCCGGAAGCGATTAGCGTCCTTTGAGAACGCGTTTCGCGAAGTTCCCCATTCCATCTGCTATTCCGTCAAGGCAAATTCCAATCTCAGCATTCTGCGCCTGCTGGCACGGCAGGGATGCGCCTTCGACGTAGTTTCCGGGGGAGAACTGGAGCGAGTGCTGGCCGCCGACCGCCACGCCGCGAAGAAAGTCGTGTTCTCCGGCGTGGGAAAATCTCGCGACGAGATGGCGGCGGCGTTGAAAGCTGGCATTCTGCTCTTCAACGTCGAGAGCGAATCGGAACTCCTCGCTCTGGCAGAGTGCGCCGCGCGGCTACGGAAGACTGCGCAGATCGCCCTTCGCGTGAATCCGGACGTGGCCGCCGACACCCATCCCTACATCTCTACCGGTTTGCATAAGCACAAGTTCGGAGTACCCATCGCCAGTGCGCGCGCTCTTTACGCCAAGGCTGCCGCGGCGCCGTATCTCAAAGTTGCAGGTGTCAGCGTTCATATCGGCTCCCAGATCACTGATGTCGCTCCCTTCGCCGAAGCCGGGGAGCGGATCGCCGACCTGGTGCGCGACTTACGCGCCGACGGGCACAGCATAGATTACGTCGACACGGGGGGTGGGCTGGGGATCGCGTATCAGAGACCAGATTTAGAGTTCCCCGATTATGTCGCAGAGTATGCCCGCGCCGTGACCAAGCCCTTGCGCGGTCTGAATGTTCATCTGCTGCTGGAGCCGGGACGGGCGATTGTGGGGCCGGCCGGCGTGCTCATCACGTCCATTCTCTACAGAAAAGAAAATGACGGCAAGCGGTTTCTGGTGGTGGACGCGGCCATGAATGACCTGATTCGGCCGGCGTTGTACGGTGCATACCACGAGATCGTTCCCGTCGTGCAATCGAAGGAGTTGTCCGCGAAGAAGGAAATTGTCGATGTGGTGGGTCCAGTGTGCGAGTCCGGCGATTTCTTCGCACGCGATCGCGAATTGCCTCGTGTGGAAGAAGGCGACTTGCTCGCAATTCTTGATGCCGGGGCTTACGGCATGGTGCTGGCTTCGAACTACAACACGCGTCCACGGCCGGCGGAAGCGCTGGTGAGCGGCAAGTCGGTCAACGTGATCCGGAAGCGCGAGAAAGTTCGAGATCTGTTTTCCGCGGAGCTGTAGGCACAGCAACCTCCGGCGAACGAACTCATCTTTCGCCCCACTTCAGTTTCGTACGCAGCACATGAAAGAAATCCGCGTCGGTGCGAAACAAACTCACCTTGTGATCGGAACGCCGGCAGCGCACCCGGTCTCCATCGCGCAGATCGAGGCCCGGCTGGCCGTCCATGCTGAGATAGGCTACCTCCTCGTCGCTGCGCAGCAGAATCTCAACCACTGCCGAATCAGGCACCACCAGCGGGCGGTGGGTCAGCGAATGTGGCGCCACCGGAGTGATCACAAAAGCATTGACGGTCGGCATGACCACGGGACCGCCAGCCGATAGAGAGTATGCCGTCGAACCCGTGGGTGTCGCTACGATCATTCCATCGGCCCGGTAACTGGAGACGAACGCCTTATCCACGAAAAGGTCGTAGTGGTTGAGGCGAGCCAGCGCCGTCTTGTTCACCACGACGTCGTTGAACGCCTTATAGCTTCCCAGGATCTCTTCGCCGCGAAGTAAATCGCACTGCATCAGGCAACGCTGTTCCACGGCGGCATGTCCCTGCGCGATCGAATCGAGCATGGAAAAAAGAGACGAGAGCGGAACGTCGGTAAGAAAGCCAAGCGAACCCAGGTTCACTCCGAGCAGGGGAGCATCACTTGCAGCCGTGGCTCGCACCGCCGAGAGCAGAGTCCCATCGCCTCCGAGCACCACCACCAGATCCAAAGACCGCGAGGACATTTGCGAGCGCGGCACTTCCTCGTGACCGTTGGAATATTTAGCCGTTTCCGGATCGACGATTATGTGGTAGCCGTGAGCATGCAGCCATTTCAGCAGCTCAGGAAAAATACGCGCCACCTCCGGCCGCGCCGGACGCGAGATGATGGCCGCAACCTTCTTTGTTGAAGATGAAGACGAGTCTGCCTTCTTAGGCGAGCTTGCCTTCTTAGAGGAGCGCATGTTGGACGAGTGCATGTTGAATGAGTGAAAGAAAGATTGTACAGAATTCGACGCGAAAACCTTAACCACCAAGGGCGCAGGCAAATGAAAGCGCTAGAAGACAGCCCGGAGAAGAAATTCGCGGTTTCCCTCCGCGCCGAGAATTGGTGACTCGATTACATCGGCGCTCAAGCAAGCTAGGTCCAGCAAGCCTCTCCGCACCTTCTCGACCGACGCCAACTGAGCCGCCTCATCGCGCACAATCCCTCCCTTACTCACGAATTCCCTTCCCGCCTCGAATTGAGGTTTCACCAGGACAATTACCTGCCGGCCGCGCCGCTCGTCGTGAGACTGCGAAAAGGCGGCGTTCACCACAGAGGGAAGAACCAGGGTCGCGGAGATGAACGCCACGTCGATGGCGATGAGGTCTATCTTCTCACCGATTGCGTCCTCGGTCAGGTAACGGGCATTAGTCTTTTCCAGGAGTCGCACACGGGAATCCTGGCGGAGTTTGAAATCCATCTGCCCGTAACCAGTATCCACGGCGATCACACGGCCTGCGCCATGCTGCAATAGGCAGTCTGTGAATCCGCCGGTCGAAGCACCGACATCCAGGCACACCTTGCCGCTGACATCGACATGCCAGTGCTCGAGCGCGCGTTCAAGCTTGAGTCCGCCGCGGCTGACGTACTTCAGATCCTCGCCGAGCAATCGCACTGCGGCGTCCGCCGAAACCTGGGCGCCGGCTTTCTCGACCTTCTGATCGCTGACCAGCACTTTTCCCGCGAGAATAAGAGCCTGGGCACGCTCGCGCGAGGCAGCCAGCCCGCGGTCCACCAGAAGTTTGTCGAGTCTAAGTTTCAAGGTCGGCACGGGATCAGAGAATTAACGAGGCATCATGACTTGGCCTGCGGCGGCGCGTTTATGCCGCCACGAAAGTGCCAGCACTCGCTCCAGTGCAAAATGCTGAACCATCTCCCGCTGAATCACTTACAGAGATACCGTCGTGCTTTTCCACAGAATTTTCCACGCTTGTGTTGAAAACTTTTCAGCTTCGGCTTGTTTCAAGGAAAAGAGCCGCCCGCAAAAGGGGCGGCTCTAAAACAAATCTTAGAATATGCGCCGTTAGCCAGCCACTTCTTCCAGCAACTTCTGGTCAATATCGAAGTTGGAGTGCACGTTCTGCACATCATCCTGATCTTCCAGCGCTTCCATCAGCCGGATCATGGTGCTTGCGGCCTGACCTTCCAGCTTGATGTAGTTCTGAGGAATCATCGCGACGCTCGACGAGGCCGGCTCGATTCCAGCCTTCTTCACGGCTTCGAGCACAGTCTCGAAAGCGGAGGGTTCGGTCAGGATCTCCCAATTCTCGCCATCGTCGTTCAAATCCTCGCCACCGGCTTCGAGAACAATGTTCATCAGGTCGTCCTCTTTCGCGGCGCTCTTGGGAATAATAATGTCGCCCTTCTTGTGGAACATCCAGGAAACCGCGCCGGCTTCCGCCATATTGCCGCCGTTCTTGCCGAAGCAATGCCGGATTTCGCTGACGGTACGGTTGCGGTTGTCCGTATTGATGTCCAGCAGAATAGCCACACCACCCGGGCCATAGCCTTCGAGAGAAAACTCCTCGTAAGTAGCTCCGGGCAACTCGCCCGTCCCGCGTTGAATGGCCCGCTTGATGTTATCGGCGGGCATATTCTCCGCTTTGGCGGCAACGATAGCGCCCCGCAGCCGCGGGTTGGAATCAGGATCACCGCCGCCATTCTTCGCGGCGATACTGATTTCCTTGATGATGCGCGTGAAAATCTTGCCGCGCTTGGCGTCCAGCGCGCCCTTCTTATGCTTGATTGTGGCCCATTTTGAATGGCCGGACATGGCTAGACCTCGTATCCTAAGATCTTGATTGACGCGGGATTCGCCCGTAGAAATATCACAGGCTGCCTCGAAAGTATGCAGGCGAACAGAAATTATAGCACGACGCGATTCTACCAGCCGTCAGATTTCCTCGAAACGAATGGTCAAACGTTCCGGACAAGTCTCCCGGTTGTGCAGGTGCAGTGGCCTGATCAGGTGATTGACGGCAGTACACGCTCGCCCCTAACATGCCAGCGAGGCTGCCCCCGCACATGACTGGCCAAGTCATAGGTCACTACCGAGTCCTCGAAAAAATTGGCTCCGGAGCCATGGGCGAGGTTTTTCGGGCGCGGGATGAAAGGCTGGGGCGCGATGTCGCCCTGAAGTTGATCCGCCCGGCTTCGAGCGACAATCCTGATCATCTCCGCCGTTTCGAATTGGAAGCCCGCGCCGCAGCCGCTCTGAATCACCCGAATATCGTCGCCGTTTATGACGTTGGCTTCAGCGATGGAACTCCATACATCGTTTGCGAATTGCTCGAGGGCAACACCCTGCGCAAACAGCTGGCGGAAGGAGCATTGTCCGTCCGCGTCGCCCTCGATTACGCTCTGCAAATTGTGCAGGGCCTGATCGCCGCGCACGATCGCCGCATTATTCATCGCGACCTGAAGCCAGAAAACTTGTTTGTAACCACCGATGGCCGGGTGAAGATTCTCGATTTCGGCGTGGCAAAGCTGCAATCCGCGCCAGAGGACTCCGCGCGCTCGGTCGAGGAATTAACGACGGTAACCAAAAGCGGCGCCGTAATCGGTACGGTCGCCTACATGTCCCCCGAGCAACTGCGGAGCAAGCCGGTAGACCACCGCAGCGACATTTTCAGCGTCGGGGCCATTCTTTACGAAATGTTGGCCGGGCGCAGAGCCTTTCGCGGCGAGACCGAGGTCGACACCATGACTGCGGTGCTCCTCGAAAACCCTCCCGAGATCGATCTGGAAGAACTACGCGTCCCCGAATCAGTCTTGCAAATCGTCCGCCATTGTCTCGAGAAAGAACCGGACAACCGTTTTCAGTCCGCACGCGACCTCGCATTTTCTCTGGACTCTCTGTCAACCTCTTCCGCCGGACAAACGCGGTTTGGCGGTTCGCTGCGAAAAGCGCGTGTTATCCCATGGGCGGTGGCTGGCGCCCTTCTGGCTGCCACGCTACTGCTTCTGGCAAATCAGTGGGGCGAGAAACAGGTTTCTCCCACTTACCGGCGTCTAACTTTCGAACAGGGCACAGTCTACTCGGCGCGCTTCGCGCCCGACTTTCGGGCGATTGTTTACGGGGGCGCCTGGAACGACAAACCGCTGCAAATTTTCTCGACCGTCGGAGATTCTCTCCTCGCCCAACCGCTCAACCTGACGGACGCAAATCTGCTTGCGATTTCTCGCACCGGCGAACTGGCCGTGTCGCTCCACGGAGCTCACATGGCGCACCTGGAGACGGTCGGTGGCACGCTTGCCCGAACGCCCCTCGCCGGCGGTTCTCCTCGAGAAGTCCTCGAAGACGTTGCGTGGGCAGACTGGGATGCAAACGGCGAACTTGCTGTGGTCCACCATGCGAAGGATGTTGACCGGATCGAGTACCCCATCGGTCACGTTCTATACCAAAGCAAGGGATGGATCAGTCACCTTCGTTTTTCTCCGCAATCAGACAAGATCGCATTCATGGATCACCCTGCACCGTGGGATGACCGCGGGTCGGTTTGCCTAATCGACCACGGCGGCCATGTGACGGTCCTTACACCCGAGTGGGAATCCGAGGACGGCTTAGCCTGGGGGCCCGCGGGGAAAGAGATCTGGTTTACGGCCGTCGAGAAAGGCCTCAATCGCGAGTTGCACGCTGCCAATCTGTCCGGACAAACTAGGAAGATCCTCAACCTGCCTGCAGGTCTGACCTTGGAAGATGTGGCACCGGACGGCCGAGTGTTGGTGAGCCGGGATGACGAACGCATTGCCATGGCCACCACCGGCCGCGACGGCAAAAATGTCGACCTTTCGTGGCACGATTGGAACATCGCCAAAGACATTTCGAGCGATGGGCAATCGATTTTATTTGAGGATTCCAGTGAGGCCGCCGGGCCGCACTATTCCCTCGCCATTCGAAAAATCGACGGCACACCTCCTGTCCAACTGGGTGAAGGAAGCTCGGGTGGACTCTCGCCTGACGGCAAGTGGGTGATTTCCATTCTCCCCGGCAGCCCGGGACAGGTGAAGCTCGTTCCCGTCGGCCCCGGTCAGCCTCGCATCATCACCATACGAGGGCTGGAGAATATTAAAAACGGCTCAGCCCATTTCCTCGCAGACGGAAAACGCATCGACCTCGACGCCAGCGAACCTGGTCACGGTGTGCGCACCTATCTGGTCGATTTAGAGGGGGGAAAGCCGATACCGATCACGCCAGAGGGGATTATCGGCGGGCTGGTATCACCGGACGGCCGGTATATTTTTCGAGCCAACGATGCCGGAGGAGTCGCGGTGTACCCAACCGCTGGAGGTGCGCCCCGCACCATCCCCGATCTTGAACCAGGTTTTGTTCCAATCCAGTGGTCCGAAGACAGCCGTTCAGTTTACGCGTATCTCGGCGGTGAAGTCCCAACCAAAGTTTACAGGGTCGATTTGGTCACTGGAAAAAAGACGCTCATCCAGGAGTTGCAGCCTCCCACAAATGCTGGTGTGGCGAACATCGCTCCTGTGGTTGTGAGTCGCGATGGCTCGCGCTTCGCTTATAGCTATTACCAGGTCTCCTCGGTGCTGTATCTGATTTCGGGGTTGCGCTAGCCCAGCCAGCGCGCCACATGCACATTTATTCAAGCGGCCCGGAAAAATCTGCCGGCACGTAATGGAAGAAAATCGAAGTCGATGTATGCCCCTCGGCCAGGACATCGCGGTAGTGAGGCACCTTCGTTCCCCGGTACACCAACCCGTCGCCCAGAGCCTGATAAACCGTGACCGTGCCTTCAGCAGTATCCAGCCGTATGGGCCACGAGGTCGCGAGTTCGGGCTCGGGAGAAAAATCCAGGCATAGCGTAACGCTGAACTCGCACTGCTCCCGGTCAATGTGCTTCTTCAAGTCGGCGCCGCTCAAATAAGACGCGAGATAAACGTAAGAAGGCTTGATGGCTTCGCCGACGACGGCACTCACAGCGTTCGTAATCTGATGATGGTAAAAGCGCGCGACACCGTCGTTGTGAGCCGCGTAGCGTCGCGCACTCTGCACGTCGCCGAGTGATACTGCTCCGCAGCGGACCGCATGCCGATAGTAACGGCGCAGCGCCGCAAGATTGAAAGGATGAATCAAGTTGCCCAGAGGGACGTACCCTCTCTCTCGAAACTGTTGCGCGCTTTTCTTTATGACTTCAGCCCACTCCGCAAGACGCCGCTCAGCGTGGTCTTCCGGCGTCAGAATGCCGGCGCCAGCCAACAGGAAAAGAACGTCTCTGGGAATCGTGGCAAGAACCGGCTCGCCCGCACGAAGACTTGCAACCACGGCTTTCAGCCGCGACCCGAGCCAAAACGGCTGCAAAGAAGTCGTGGCCGGGTCGCGCACCCAAGCCACCGTCCCCTGCAGACAGAAATCCTTCAACAGATCCCGATGCTGTTCCAGTTCTGCCGGCACCTGCCCGGCAGGCAACACCAAACATTGTGGATTCAGAAATAAATCTTCATGAGACAGCTTCTGCCACCAACTTTGTGACTCAAGCTGCAGCTGCGGAATCAAATGCAGGGGCAGTTCGTCAAGCAGACAATGGAATTGCCTGGGGGGCAGTGTCGCGCTATGTGTCTCTCGCGACCCCACCCCCATCAGGCCAGCAATCCAGTTCAGCCACGCCGTGTCTTTTACTTGTGAAGCCATCCGTTTAGTGTGAAGCGGCTGTCCGCGAACGCTCCTGAGCGGCATTCTACGGGAGTGATTTCGTGCAACAGCGCGCAGGGGAAAAACACGATCTGGTTCTGCTGCGGCACAACACTCTGATACGCTCCGGAACTGACTTGCAGCCGGCCTTTCCCGTGCGAATCGTGCAGACGTAACTCCCCGCCCTCAAACTGCCGCGGTTCGCTGTGGAAAAAATAAACGAACGTGATCCGCCGAGACGCGATGATTTCTTCCGAGTCATCGCTGTGCGCACGGAAAAAGTCCCCGTCATTACTGGCCGTAATCTGAGCTTCAACCTGCGTGACCGGGAACGGCTCGATCCCAAGTTGATCCAGCACTCGCGGCAACACGCCCCGGATTCGGTCAAGAATGATTTCCTCATGCTTCCCCAAATCCATGAGCACCCGCGAACGGCGATGGTCGGAATCGATCATTCCGGGCTCTCCGCTGGGCGAGACCAGCTCACTGCTCTGGAACTCCGCCTCGCGCTGCAACGTATAGGAAACAAGTTCCTCGAGCTCTTGCGGAGCCAGGAACTCATCCAGCACGACGCACTGTGCTCGAACCATCTCCGGCGAATCCAACACTCCCACGCTGCCGCTCGAACTGACTTGTCCCTGAGCCAACTGTACAGGCACACTCAAAGGCCGCGGATCGTGTTGCGGGTGCAGTGCGTTCGGAGGTTGCGGCGCCTTTGGTCCAGGCGACGGCGCAGGATTCGGCGGTTGCGGTGCCTTAGGACCGGGCGACGGAGCGGGGTTCGGCGGTTGCGGCGCCTTCGGACCGGGCGCCGGAGCGGGGTTTGGCGGCTGCGGTGCGCCTGCCCGTACCGTGGCGGCGAGCGTTGTCTCCTCGGTTCCCGCGGGCATTCCCGAGCGCGCCAGGATTTGCTCCACAATGCTGGTACCCAACAGCGCAAAGGCGCGCTGTGCTACTGTTTCGCCCACCGCGCGCGCAATGGCCGCGGTTACAGCCGACTGAGTCTGGGGATCAATGCCGGAAACTGCCCTGGAGTTTTGCAGGAGGCTCATCAGCAACTCCCGCTCTTGCGGGCTGAGAATGCGTTCATCCCGCATCAACGTTTCAGAAAAGGAATCGAGAATCTGCTTCGCCGTCATCAGGCACACTCCTCCCACTGTTTGGTTGAACGTTTTTAGTTCCAGTTAGGCGAAATGGGGAAGCAGCCTTCGCCGAGACACTACCACCGAGGCAGGCAATTATTCAACAACAAGTTATCCACAGGATTTCCAGCAAACGTGCTTCTCGCAAAAACCTTACCTGCTCGCCATCGCACCGACCATCGACTGGAAAATCTTCATTCCATCAGTACCGCCAAGTTCAGGTTCGGCGGAGCGCTCGGGATGAGGCATCATGCCGACCACGTTGCCGCCCACGCTGCAGATGCCGGCAATATTATCCAGAGAACCATTGGGATTGGCTGAGGCCGAAAGCTCACCCGACGGAGTTACATAACGAAACACGATCCGGTTGCCGCGACGCAACTCGTCGAGCGTCGCCTCGTCGCAGAAATAGTTGCCCTCCATGTGCCCGATCGGGATGGTCAATACTTCTCCGCGCGAACAGGCGTTGGTAAAAGGAGTCGCAGCGTTCTCCACCCGCACCTGCACCGGCTTGCAGACGTATTTCAGACCGGTGTTACGCATGAGGGCTCCAGGCAGAAGTCCCGACTCGCACAGGATCTGAAAACCATTGCAGATTCCCAGCACCAGGCCTCCGCCATCGGCAAAGCGGCGCACCGACTCCATCACCGGAGAGAATTTTGCGATCGCGCCAGTCCGCAGGTAATCGCCGTAAGCAAACCCTCCCGGGACGATGATGGCATCGCAACCCTCCAGATCGTGCGATTCATGCCAGAGAAAAGTCACGGGCTGTTTGGCGACGTGCTGGATGGTCCAGTAAGCGTCGTGGTCGCAGTTCGAGCCGGGAAAGATGATGACTCCGAATTTCATCGCCTGTCGCCTGTCCTTGATGTGGGATTTGAGGTCAGTTTAGCACGCGATCAAGCCGCAAAATAAATTCAACCTGCGGCTTCGGCTGCGGGGTGAGTTTACCTTTTTGTTACGGGGTACCCCCTCCCCCCTCGATCTTTAGGAATCATTGACTCAAGCATGTTTTGGCCCGCAAAATCCGCATGGCAAAGCACTTAGAGGTCAAAATCTAGAAAACAGAGGAGTTGCGCCACGATTTTTGATCGGGCTTCGCGGCTGGCTCTGCTGGTTCTGCTTCGCAATGATGCGACGAATTGCGGTGGTTCGCAAGGTCAGATGTCACAGAGTTGGGCTGTGCAAAAACGGCGGGGTGCTTGCGTAGCTCCGCTGCCGTGGGCGGCCTTTACGCCGGGGATGTGACATCTGACCTTGTTACGTAGCGTTCAGGGGTTGGTCATTTATCCGCGGGAAGGCCTACCGAGTTGTGGCGGAAATTCCTCGCCAGGTCTGCTTTGGTGCCGGCACGCAAGGGGTCCTTCGACTGCGCGAGACGGTGGCTTCGCCGCCGTCTCGCTTCGCTCAGGATGACAGAGTTATGAGAGAGCATGAGTATTTCGTTTACATCGTGTGCAGTTTATCGGGAACGCTTTACATCGGGATGACGAACAGCATCTACCGCCGCGCACTTCAGCACAAGCGGGGCGACATTGAAGGCTTCAGCAGCAAATACCATTGCACCCGGCTGGTGTACTACGAAAGCTTCGACGATGTTCACAAGGCCATCGGCCGCGAGAAGCAATTGAAAGGCTGGAGTCGGGCGAAGAAAATCGCGTTAATCGAATCGCGCAATCCTCGCTGGGAGGATATGGCGGAGAAGTGGGGAGCGGAACTGCTGTTTGCGGGCGAGTCAATGAATAAGCTGTCATCCTGAGCGGAGTTGGCCTTCGCGAAGCGAAGGGCAACGCAGTCGAAGGACCCCGCGTAAGCGCTCGGTGCCCGAAACGCCTCAAGGCGTTCTCACGATGACAGAGTTACGGAACTATCAGCGCGGCAACGCACCCGGACTTGCGGGAATGTTGTTCGTCGGAGATTGAGTGGGCGTCACGGTGTTGGTATTCGCGTCGGTTCGGGCAATGGCAGGCTGGTCAGCGTTTGCTGGTTGCATCATCGTCATCGCGGTTGCATCGGGAGGAGTTTGCGGAGGAATGCCTTTGGCCTTCACAATCGCCCAGTGCCATTCCTGGTCAGGAAAGAGGGCAAAATTCAGGGGCGTGCGGAAGACGGTGGTCGACGACGGAGCTGCTGATCCCTTCATGCGCAGAAGTACCGTTGTGTCAGGTTGCTTCTGGAACGATTCCCGCACTGGCGGCGACGCGTTGCCCACTATCGATGGAGCAACTGCGGCTGGGCCGAGGTAGGAGATCGGGTCGCCGGGCTCGGGTCGCCTCACAATGGTTAGACCGATCACGACCTCGCGCAGCTCCCAGGCCGTTCCGTTGTGCATGGAAACCTGCAACTGATCACCGTCGATGGTTGCGGGGCCGTCAAGCTTGGCCAGTTCGGTGCGCGGCAGTTCGTTCAGAACCGGAGGATCGGAGATGAGTGAAGCGGTCTTGGCTGTAAACGACAAACTGCAAGTCACGTCTGGCGAAGAGACATTGAAACTCTTCGCTCCGGGATCGAGCGAGAAGACCAGCGAGGCACCGGCCTCGCGGCGGCTTTCCGCGTCGTCGATCACCTGCCAGAAATTGTCGTTGTCGATGACTGTCTCGGGCGGAGCGGGATTTTTACGAAGGCTGCGCGCGACATCCCCCAAGGGAACATCGTCGGGGTCTTCCTGCGCGCTGGCTCGGGGCAGAGCTAGCACGATCATCGTTGAGAGCAGCAGCGCGAGCGTGAAGCGGATTGATGTAGGGGCAGGCACAGAAAATTCAGGACCGGCTGTGGTCCTAGCCAAATTGTAATGAGAGTGAGCGCAGAAGCCGAGGTTACCCTGGGAACTTTAGTAACCGGGATCAAGCAGAGAAGAAAAGCTGGGCGCGCGCTGACGAAATGGAGGCGCAACGGGCGCGCGCGCCCAAACTTTAGCCCCAAGCCTTCTTAAACAGGGTTGTTCTTAAAGAAGACCCGAAGACCGCAACCGTGAGACTGGATCAGCCACTGGCTGCCGCCGGAATACCCAGCGGGCCACCGCAAAGCCCAGAGCTGCGTAACACAGATGCATGAACCTCATAGATACAAACCCCCAAACTTCTATTCGGCCATCACCTCAGGGGAGGATCAGCATCACTATCGGCAAAGTAGCAGTGGAAGGGACGCGGGACAAGGCCCGTCGGTGCCATCTGAGTGGCACGGAAGTAATAGGACAGGAAACCGCAAGTTACATTACGCGGGAGGGCCGGTGGCTCGGCGTTTCCGTGTGTTTTCTTTCTGGTTCCGGAACACTGGGATTCCGGAACACGAGGCCTCCAGACGTTCGTGATACCCGCCCTTCGCAAAGGACGCGAAGGACGGGGCACCCACTGTGTTGGTGATACCCGTCCTCACTGGTTAATGAGCGTCACCACTTTCCGCTTCTCCGCTTTGACCTGGGGGCGGGACTACGACCGTCGAGAGATTGCTTTCTGCGGTCAGCTTTCGGAAAGCGGCCAGATCATGCTGCTGCAAGTCGTCCCAGCGAGTGAGTAGCTCCCCGCTTTGCCGCTTCAGCTTTTCGAACTCAAGCTGCTCGGCTTCGGTGGGGGCTGAATCGGCGGTGCCAACATCGATGGCAAGGAACGCCAGCTTGCCGTCAATCTGTGGAGGGTAGGCCAGCGAATCTTCGTTGGCGCTGATGGTGAGGTTGACGAGTTGATCGCGCACTGCGACCAGTTTTTTCTCGAGATCGTCGGCGGAAGAGACGATTGGTTTCGTGCTGGCGTTCTCCGGCAACCGCCGCTTGAGGCCGCTTACTTGCGAGCGAACATCTTGAATCTGGTTGACCGTGTCGTAGACGTGGTTCAGTTCCTCCTGAATCTGCATCTGCAGAGCGAATTGCTGCGCCAGATCGGCCGGGCTGACCTTCACACGTGGATCGAGCTTCACTTCGAGTGGAGCAACTTGGCTCACGCCCGCCACCGTCAGCCGCACCTGATATTGGCCCGGAACAGCCACTGGGCCGAGCGCTCCGGAGTCATAGGCCCAGAGGTAGTATCCGGGAACGTGATGCGCTTCCTCGTGGCGCAGGTCCCACACGAAGCGATTCAAGCCAGCCTCCGGCTTGATCTCCTTTTCTGGCTTCTTGTCGTCGGGATCAGGGGGTTCTTCGAGCCGTTCGACTTCAGAGCTGGAATATTTGCGGATCACTTTGCCTGAGGCATCGAGGATTTCGAGCTTGGTTTCTGCGCCCGGCTTCGGCGCGTCCTTCAGGTAGTAATAGATCACAGCTCCTGTAGGCGGATTTTGCCCCGTCCCTTTCAAGACATCGTGTTCGGCAGGTTTGCCGGCCTGAATACGGTACGCGGGTGCGGGAGTGTAGAGATGGACGTCCTGCTTGGCCACGTCGTCGCTGAATTGGCGCAACGGACTGAGATCGTCGAGAATCCAGAACGCGCGGCCGTGGGTAGCAATCACGAGATCGTTGTCTTTGATGACCAGGTCGTGCACCGGCGTGGTTGGCAGATTCAGCTTGAGCGGCCGCCAATCGGCGCCGTCGTTGAAGGAGACATAAACTCCGTTCTCGGTTCCTGCATAGAGCAGTCCGCGCTTCTTGGGATCTTCGCGGACGGCGCGAACGAAGCTGCCTTCGGGGATGCCGTTGTTCAGCTTCGTCCAGCTCTGGCCATAGTCAGTGGTTTTGTAGATGTAGGGACGAAGATCGTCGTTCTGATGGCGATCTACGGCAACGTAGGCCGTGCCGGCATCGAAGGGCGAAGCTTCGATCTGGCTGATGCGGCTCCATTCGGGGAGATCTTTTGGCGTGATGTTGGTCCAGTTCTTGCCTTCGTCGCGCGTGATCTGGACTAGGCCGTCGTCGGTGCCAACCCAGAGCAAGCCTTTGGCGAGCGGAGACTCAGCGACCGCAAAGATGGTGTCGTAATACTCTGTGCCGGAATCGTCGAGAGTGATGTCGCCGCCGGAAACGTGCTGCTTGCTTTTGTCGTTGCGGGTGAGATCGGGGCTGATCGCCGTCCAATGCACACCGCCGTCTGTGGTTTTGAAAAGACGCTCTCCGCCGTGGTAGAGCGTGTTGGGATCGTAGTGGGAAATCAGTACGGGTGCGGTCCACTGGAAGCGGTGCTCCAGGTTCACGGCGCCGTAGGCATCGGAAAGCTCAGGCTGCTCGGTGATCGATTTCACCTGCCCGATGTGCTTGTCGAAGCGCGTGATGTTTCCCTGGTAATCGGCGGCATAGACGATATTCGGGTCGGGAGGATAAGGCGCGATGTAGCCGGCCTCGCCTCCACCTACGTCATACCAGTCGGTGCGATCGATGCTGCCGTCGTCGCTGCGGCTGGCGATGGCTACTGTGCCGCTGTCCTGTTGCGCGCCGTAGACGCGGTAGGGTACGGCTGAGTCAGTGATGACGTGGTAGAACTGCGCCGTGGGCTGATTGTCTTCGCGGGTCCAGTTCTTGCCGCCATCGAGAGTTACGGTGACTCCGCCATCGTTCGATGCGATCATGCGGCTTGTATCTTTGGGATCGATCCATAGGCCGTGGTTGTCGCCGTGCGGAATTTTGATTTTGTTGAAGAGGTGACCGCCGTCGGTGGATTTGTAGGCGTCCACATCCATGATGTAGATCGTGTTTTCGTCCTTCGGGTCGGCGATGATGTGCATGTAATACCAGGGCCGCTGCCAGAGGCTGTGACTGGGATTTACGATCTCCCAGGTCTCGCCGCCGTCGTCGGAGCGGTAGAGACCGCCATCCGGGTTGTGCGCTTCGATGAGGGCGTAGACGCGATCAGAGTTGGCTCCGACGGCGATGCCGATGCGTCCGTAGGGACCTTTCGGCAGACCATGCTCTTCGAGGCGCTTCCAGGTCGTACCTCCATCGTTTGAACGGTAGAGTCCGCTGCCCGGGCCGCCGTCGGCCAGGCTCCATGAAGTGCGGCGCGCTTGCCAGAGCGCAGCAAATAAGATGTTGGGATTGTGAGGATCGAAGGCTACGTCGATGCCTCCGGTGTTCTCGTCTTTGTAGAGAACTTTGTCCCAGGTTTTGCCGCCGTCGGTCGTGCGGAAAATGCCGCGCTCGGTGTTCGGTCCGTAGGGGTGGCCGAGAGCGGCTACGAAAACTATGTCTGGATTGTTGGGATTGATAATGACTTTGCCGATGGCGCGGCTGTCGTGCAGGCCGACGTTCTTCCAGGTCTTGCCGGCGTCGAGAGACTTGTAGACTCCGTCGCCCTGGGCGATGTTGCCGCGGATGCAGGCCTCGCCGGTTCCGACATAAATGGTGTTGTGATCGGAGTTGGCCACGGCGAGACTGCCGATGGAACTGCTTCCTTCTTTATCGAAAACGGAAGACCAGGTCATGGCGCCGTCGGTGGACTTCCAGACGCCGCCGCCGGTCGCACCGAAATAATAGGTGGTGGGATCGCCGGGAATTCCGGCTGCCGTGAGCGAGCGTCCGCCGCGGAAGGGACCGATCATGCGATACTTCATGCCTTTGAAGAGCTTGTCCTCGGGCTTGGTTGATTCATCGTCGGCGGAATTCTGGTCAGAGGACGCGGCAGGCGCGGCTTGGGCTTTGACGGGCTTCGATTTAGTCTCCGCCTTGGCCTGGGCAAAGGCTGCGCTGTGAGAAGCCAGACCGAATATGGCGAGTCCGAATGCAGCGAGAAAGAGCGGCAGTTGCCAAGATAGTGGAGCCTTGCCAGATTTGTTGCGAAGAAGCGCGCTTCGACCTGCCATATTCCATGCCCCCAATTGAAAGAAATGAAAATGAAAAGAAATGGTTCTGCCATGGTAATGCGGCGCGAGCTAAATGGGAAGCGCTTGGCCGCAGCACCGCCGCTTATTTCTTAACGAGAATTTGACGAGCTGCCTGGAGTTCTTTGCGTTTTGCGGCGTCTACTTTCGGATAGGCGAGGCCGAGTTCATCCAGGGTTTCGACGATGGCTGCTGAAACTGCCAGGTGCGTGAACCATTTATTGTCCGCTGGTATGACGTACCAGGGGGCGTGCTTCGTCGCAGTATTGCGGATCATGTCTTCGTAGGCGTTCTGATAGTCGTCCCAATATTTGCGCTCGTGAATGTCGGCCGCGGAGAACTTCCAGTTCTTCTCCGGTTCCTCGAGCCGCGCCAGGAAGCGGCGCTTCTGTTCTTTCTTGGAAAGGTGGAGGAAGAACTTGCGGATCACGGTGCCGTTGCGCGCCATGTGGCGCTCGAAGCTGCGAATATCTTCGAAGCGTTCCTCCCAGATGTTCTTCGTCACTAGCGTTGGTGGAAGCATCTCGTTTTCGAGCGCCTTGGGATGCACTCGCACGACCAGCACCTCTTCGTAATAAGACCGGTTGAAGATGCCGATGCGGCCGCGCTCCGGCAGATGTCGCGTGGTGCGCCAGAGGAAATCATGTTGCAACTCGGTCTGCGACGGGACCTTGAACGAATAGACCTGGCAGCCTTCCGGGTTCACTCCAGACATCACGTGCTTGATGGTGCCATCTTTGCCAGCTGCATCCATGGCCTGGAAGATCAGAAGCAGAGCCCAACGATCTTGGGCGTAAAGCTTGGACTGCAAATCCTCGAGGCGCGCCGTGTCTTTCTGCAATTGTTCCTGGGCTTGATCGACCGAATGCAAATGGCCGGTGTCTGCGGGATCGAAGTCTTTCAGGCGGAAGTGCTTGCCGTCGTCGATGCGGTAGGATCTGGCTAGTTTGGCGGTTTTCATTGGAGGTTGGTGGCGAAGCTCCGTTCTTAAGTCTACGAAGTTTTCGGCCTCTGAGGCAACGTGGAGTCAGCCGGGAAGTGAGTGAGTGTGATCGAGACTTTGCAACAGCCACCCCCCGAAGCTAGAATCCCAGCAGGATGAGGAACTCCGGCTCGGGCCTTAGATACTGTGCAGCCGCTCTCCTGCTGATCATTGCCATCGGATGCAGGCCTAGAAACCAAGACATGCTTGTGGCACACGTGCAAGGGGACGTGTTTCTGCCCCACTTGAGCCCTAGCCTCTGGAACTTCGGCGAAGTAATTGAGTGCCAAATCGCGAGCCGTACATCCATTCCACCGGACGGACGCGGCGACGTGCTGCTGTGCGGTGAGAAAACGCAGCTCGCGTGGTCGCAGACCTGGCTGCGGCCCGACATCAAGACCCAGATCTACGCTGCAGCCGAGAGACTAGCCGTTGAGTTCCGCAGCGTCGGGCATCCACTACTCGGTAATAGATACAAACCTCGCTCGTGGCAGTGCAGGAAGACACTGGACCGAGTAGTGTGTGACTAGGAAAGTCCGTTAGTTTACCTGCCTGTTGTTAACGGGCGTTAGCACCCAGAACCCGCGGTTCGCGAAAGCGTCGCTGCCGACTTACGCTTCGACTGGCTTCTCTTTCTCTTTAGCCACCGACTCTCTAGCCACAGGCAGGTTCGCTTGCTGCCAGGCGTCGAAGCCTCCCACCAGGTTGAATACGTTTTTGAAACCGGCGCGCTGCAGCAAGCTGCAGGCGATCATGCTGCGATATCCGCCTTTGCAGTGGACGGCGACGGGAAGGTTGCGATCAATCTCGGGCGGGGCGACTTTGAAGTTATCGAGCGGCCACCACGTGGCACCTTCGATGTGGCCGGCTTCCCACTCCGGTTCGCGGCGGACGTCGAGCACCTGCAAGCTGGATTCTTGTAATTGGCCGCTTAGAGTTTCCACGCTCATCTGCGGAAGTGTGGACAGGGGCAATCCCGCTTGCTTCCAGGCTTCGATGCCTCCCTTGAGGTAGCCGCGCGCATCCTCGAGGCCGATGCGGGCCAATCGCATGCGCGCTTCTGAGATTTCCTCCTGCGATTCTGCAATTAATATGGGATGCGCGGCCAAACCCAGCACTGCTCCCGCCCAGGAAGCGAACTGTCCCGACAAAGCAATGTTTACGGATCCGGGGACGTGGGCAGACGCGAACTGCTCGCCCGGACGAACATCCAGCGCTATTGCGCCTTCGGCGAGCAGAGCTTTCAGTTCGGCGGGCTCGACTGCGGACAAAGTGGGCAGATCGGAGAGCGCCGAGGCTCCGGTGCGATTGATTTCCGCGTCCTGCAAAAAGTATTCGGGACGAGCCGGCAGATTGCTGGTTAACTGCCTCACAAACTCTTCCCTGCTCTTGATCTGCAACGCGTAGTTTGTGAGCCGCTCGGTGCCGATGGTGGAAACGCGCTCGGCGCGCATGTTGCGTCCACAGAGCGAACCGGCGCCGTGCGCCGGGTAGACGAGAACATTGTCGGATAGCTTTAGGATCTTATTGTGCAGGCTGTCATAAAGCATTCCCGCGAGTTGAGTGGGGGTGTAACGTTTGGAAAGATCGGGACGGCCTACATCTCCGAGGAACAGCGTGTCGCCGGTTAGAACGGCGCAGGGCGCGGGAGACTTTTCTTCGTCCGTGATTACGAAGCACATGCTTTCCGGCGTGTGACCTGGCGTTTCGAGAGCGGTGATGCGCAGTTTTCCAACTTGCAGTTGGAAGCCATCGTTGATTGCTACATGAGGGAAAGCCGCGCCGGCTTGCGCGCCGATATAAATACGCGCGCCGGTTCTCGAGGCGAGTTCTCTGTGCCCAGAAACGAAATCGGCATGCAGGTGAGTTTCGAAGATGTGGCGAATGGAAACCTGATTCGCCTCGGCAGCTGTCAGGTAAATCTCCACGTCGCGCTGCGGGTCGACGACAACGGCCTCGCCCTCGGACGCCAGCATGTACGAAGCGTGCGCTAAACAGCCCAGATAAAACTGCTCGAAGTACATTCGGTCGCCCCCGCGGCAGATACCGTACCAATTCTATCCCTCGAGCTGAGGAATTGATCATCCCTGTCGAGACCGTGCAGTGGGAGATCCTTCGTTCCGCCTGAAAAACGGCTGCACTCAGGATGACCCCGAATTGGCAACGGCGCGCCTCGACCAGGGCGGGCGGCTTACGACCTTCATCGGCTTGACGATGACTGGGCAGTGCAGGACGGTTTCGAGCAGATGGCGCTCGGCAGCGATGGTTTGCGCGGAGGCGCTCAGGGGAGAATAGCCTTCAGCAGCGATAATTAGGGCTTCGTTCCCTTTCGCTCTGATCTGGTTAGCTCTGATCGGGCCATTTTCAATTTGAATGCGGCGGATGTGGCCGTCGTGGGCGGCGTCCAGGGAGTTGGCCAGGCGCAGGATGGCGGCTAGCTGGATGGTTGCTTTCTGTTCGTCGGGGAGAAGATCGCGCAAGTCTTTGTGCTTCCTGGTGGGCAACGATCCGCGATGAAAGCGGGCGACGACGGCGGCGCGTTGCAGGTCGGCGGGTTTCCAGCCTAGCGGGTTGCCGTGGGCGCGAATCATGTCGAAGGAGGTTTTGTGATGTCCCTTCTCGCCTTTCGACTTACCGACATCGTGAAGAAGAGCGGCGGCTAAAAGACTGGAGCGGGCGGAGACGGCGTCGGCGGACGGTTGCCATCCTGAGGCTAAAAGGCCATCGTAGAGCTGGAGGGCGAGGCCGGCGACGCGCTCGGAATGGGCAAAATCGGGATCGAGGTGATTCGCCCAGAGCTTCATGCGGCGGGTGGCTAACGCTTGAATCTGTTTGCCTTGGGGCAGCGCGGCGCGCCAGACCTGCCAGAGCGAAGCGGGGCCTATCATCTTTTTGCGATAAACCTCAATGCGTTTGGCGCGCTCGGAGAGAATTCGCTGGTGCCATCGCTGGCGGGAATCTTGATCAGGGAAAACGTGGCAGGAGTTGGCGGTCGCCCAGAGTACGTCGAGGTCATGGACCTCGCCGAGCAGGTCCTGCATTTCTTTGAGATCGTTGCTCCAGGCTTTGTGCTCGGCGGGCAGGAAGTTCTCGACGATGTAGCGGAAGCGCTTGATGCCGATGCGGAGGGCGTGGAAGGCCGCCTGGGAACGGTTGCGCAAAGCGCGGTTGTGAAGTTCGCGAGCTTCGGTCCAGCGCTCGAGTGCCAGATGCTTGAACAGCGCGCTGCCGAGGCGGACGTGCGCGGCACGCGCGGGAAGAGTTCGTGTCCACTGACGCCATTGTTTGCGGTCGAATTCCTCAAGAGCGGCGTGGGCTTCCAGCTTTTGTTCTTGTTCGCGGGCGGCAAGGATTTTGAGTAGGATTTGGGCTGCGGAATCGACGGTCGAAATGGGTTCGTTGTTCGGCTGAGATGGACGCATAGCGGGCAAGAGTGCCCGCTCCACACTTGCTTGTTCCACCATTGCTACTTCGGGATGTAGCTTTTCGATCCATTCCATCATGATCTGGATGTCGCGCAAGGCTCCGAGGCGTTGGAACAGGCGCTTGCCCGCCTTCCTCATGGCCTTCCAGTTGGGGTCGGGATCAAGTGCGTACAGCCCGTCAGCCAAAGAACGGCAGCGTCGCAAGGAGACGCGCAGGTCGTGAACCGGATCTGCGCTGAAATCTGTGGCGACGTGGTCGCACTCTTCTAAAACGCGCAGCATCCAGTAGCGCAGGCCGGTGGTTTTCTTGGCACGCGCGGTGTGATTGGTTGAGGAAGGCACTAAGGTTCCGGGGAGCAATGGGTGCGCGTCTTGAACTCTTGCCAATTCTGCCCGTTACCTCCGTAACGTGCAACCCCTTACCTGTTGGATTTAACCTTTTATTGCCTATAGTTGTCTATTGGCAGAACTGCGGTTGAGGGGTGTTTTATTAGCGACGCAACGACATTCCACGCAAACCGGGCGGCCTCCGCGCGCGCTTTTGTTCACAGCCTGAATATTCTCATCAAGTATGCGCGTATGTACGGCCCTGATCATAAGCGCACCGAAGCCCAGTTTGAAACTGCGTGGAACGAATTGCAGCATGGTCTTCCCGCCGCCGGAGAAGGTGGCTTCCTGCTGGGAGTTTCCGACGGCAAGTTGCTGTTGGATGGAGTTCCGCTGGAAGCGGGACAGACCGAGCGCAGCTTTGGTCAGCTTTTGAGCACGGCTGGTCTGGCCAGCCTGCACTTTTCCAAAGACGTAACCATTGAAGACTTCGCGCGGCTGGTGCGGGCCTTTACCCTGGCTGGCTCCAAAGCCCAGGATGTGGCGAAGCAGATCAAAGAAGCTCTGAGCAGTGCGGGCAAACAGAGCACGATCAAGATCAATGAAGTCAAATTCGTTGCGGCCGATCCGCTGACCGGCGACATCAGCGTGGCAGCGCAGATCGCGGCGCAAACGCTGGGGCCGGAATTCAAGCAATGGCTGAATGATCCGCAAAAGCTGCTGCAGTTGATCGCAGCGGCGGAAGGCGCCAATTCAGGAGGGACAGGCGAGCCCGGTGGCGTGGTGGTTCCGTTTGGAAGCGTTCCGAACGCTCCTGCCGGTGCCGGCAAAGCGCGGGGAGCCGGAGCGGGAACGGGGACGGCGCCGGCCTGGGAAGGCGGAGTGGTCCCGCTGCAGGAAGCGGAAGTGATTCAAGCGATCCGACTGCTGACGCGATTCGGCGAGGTGCAGGGGGATCCTACTGCTAATCCGGAAATTCTGCATAAAGAGCTGACCGAAGTCGACCCGAACACGCGCCTGAACCTGCAACAGTTGCTGGGAACCCTCGCGGCCAAGGCGACTACTGCCCAGGAAGAAGACACTCCGTTGCTGATGAAGGCCGCCGAGCACATGGCGATCCGGTTCGCGCTCGAGCGTTACTCCAAAGGCGAAGTGAAGGTCAACGCCGTGCATCAGATGATGGAGCACATGAGCCGGCAGATGGACTCGCTGCGCCAGATTCTGAAGCTGCAAGAAGAGAAGATGAACAAGGCGGGCATCCTGGTGGAGTCGCACGCCGACATTCTGGACCGGATGTTCTGGGCGGAAGTGCCGGAATCCGGGAAGAAGACGGTTCTGCTCTCGAATGAAGCTCCGTGCGTGCCGCCGCGCAACCTGCGCCAGTTCGTGGAGGTGCTGCTCGACCGCGACGACAAGCAAACAGCAGCCGAGATTCTGAACAATTACTCCGGTTGCCTGGCCAGCAAGGAACAAGACCCGCGCCGCAAGACGGCGATTGGATTAAGCCAGCTGGCCGACCTCTACGCCCGACTGGGCGGCGAGGCGATGGGCACAGCCATCCACAAGGTGAGCGAGCAGCTGTGTGTGGAGAAAGACCCTGAGCTGCAAAGTCTGCTGAGCGCGGCGTTCGTGCGACTGAGCCAGGAAGCCAGCGAAGCCAAGAATTACCAGGCAGTGAACGAAGTGTGCACCGGGATGGAGATGCTGCTGCAGCAACGTCCGGTGATGGTGAATGACCTGCGCCCGCGGGTAGGCGTGGAAAACCGGATTCCCGAGTTTATCGAGGAAGCGTTGCACTACGAGCCGGTGCCCCCGGACTTGCTGCTGGTGCTGCGGCGGACGTGCCAATCGGGGGCTGAACATCTGGCTGACCGGTTCTTCCGATGCATGCGCAGAGACGAGTGCGACCGGATGGTCGAACTGGTCAAGGAGATGGGAAGCCCGGCGTTGACGCAACTGCGGGAGATTCTGCGGACCGGACAGCCGCGACAAGCTTCGGCGGTGGTGGGGCTCCTGAGCCGTCTGGATGTTGGGACGTTGCTCGAGTTGTTGCCGATCCGGCTGCCCGAGTGGAACCGTTTCTACCACGATATTGTGGTTCGGCAGATCGCGTATGGAGCTGCTCCGGATCGGGGGCGCACTCTGCTGGAATTGACGGAAGTGCTGGATTCCGTGGTGCTGCCGGAAACCGTCGATGAAATTGGGATGAGCGGCGATCTTACGGCGGCGCCACCTCTGGTGGCGATGGCGAAGCCAGGCGAGGCGGCTTCGCGTTCCCCGTTTGTGCAATTGAAGGCTATCGAGTCGCTTGGGCGGCTGCGGGATCCGGAGGCGGTGTCACTGCTGCGCGAAATTGTGGAGACGAAGAAGACCTTTGGTTGGGTTCATCACCGCGAGCTGAGGATTGCCGCGGCGCAATCACTCTCGAAAACTGATCCGCGCTACAGCAGCCAGATTCTTTCCGATAGCGGCATCGAGCCTGCGGAATTGGCGATCGCGCCCCTGGATACGGCTCCAGCATGCCCCTGGGTGCGGCAGCGACGTTACGAACGCATGGTGCTGGCTCGTACGATGAGCGCAACCATTGGAAGTTCTTGGGGAAAATCGAAGATTCTGATTCGCGAGCTAAGCCTCGGCGGCGGCATGGGCACAAAAGAAGACAATCTGCGCATAGGCAGTGAGGCCGACCTGGAGATTTCGCTGGGCATGCGGTCGAAGATCCGGGCGCATGTGCTGTTGCGCCGGGCGCGGGTGAATGAAGTGGGATTCGAGATCGTTAATACTGATCTGGAAAGCCGCTACCGACTGCGTCGGGTGCTGGTGGATGCGATGAGCCGGGCGGCACACAATAAGGATCAGCAGTGGAGCGGGGAGCGGAAAGTCTAGGGCAAAGTTTCAAGGGTTCAAAGTTTCAAGGTTTCAAGGTTTCAGAGTAAAACCAGCGAGGTCTTAGGTCGAAACAAAAGCCTCTGCCGCCGGCAGAGGCTTTTGCTATTTAACCTGAAACTTACTGAAACCTTGAAACTTTGAAGCCTGCCTACTTCACCTTGACGAAGATAATCACCAGGGTGTAAAGCGCGAGTGATTCGATCAGGGCCAGGCCCAGGATCAGAGCTAGTTGAATTCCGGGACGAGCGGCTGGGTTGCGGGCCAGACTCTCAGCGGCAGAGGCGGTCGCCTTGCCTTGCGCCAGGGCGCAGATGCCGGAGGCAAACGCCATGGAGAATCCAGCGGCGATGGCGACCCAGTTGACCCCACTTGCGGCTTCGCCCTGCGCAAAGGCAGGGACGGCGAACGACAGCGCGGACAGTACCATGAACAATTTACTTAACTTACCCATTGTGCTTCTCCTTGTATGAAATACCGCCAGTGGGTGGTTGACGCCATACCTTGCATACGCCCTCACGCTTGCGGGTTAAAACCGTGGACACTGATCAGTGGCCACTGCCTTTCAGTGCTCTTCAACAACTGCACCGGACAGATACACCGTGGTCAGCAGAACGAAAATATAGGCCTGCAGCAGCGACACGCCGATGTGAAGACCAAGGAACACAACTGGTACTCCGAGGGGCACCAGTGAAATGAAAACTAGGGTCACCATGTCCCCCGCATACATGTTGGCGAAGAGCCGGATGGTAAGTGAAAGAATGCGCGCCAAGTGGCTGATCAGTTCAATCGGCAGCATTAGCAAGGCCAACGGGAGACGGATGAAAATCGACATCGTCGGATCGGAGGGTCCCAGGAAGTGCTTCAGATAGCCAATTCCTGCGTGCTTGAATCCTTGCGTTTGATAGTAGACAAAGGCGCAGATGGCACAGCCCAAGGGTACGATCGCCACCGCGGTGGGTGATTCGAAGCCGGGAATCACGCCGATGAGGTTGCAGAAAAGAATGAAGAGAGCCAGCACGACCAGGAATGCCGTGTAGCCTTCACTGTGGTGGCCGATGATCTCATCGCTCTGGCCTTGAATGAATCCCTCAACTCCTTCGAACGTATGCTGCAGGGCTCCGGGACGGTCCACCGAAAGCCGCGAACGGACGAGAAGGAACAGAGTCAGGAGGAACGCGAAAACGAGAAGCTCCATCGCGAATGAGTTTGGAATGGGAGCCGTCGGGTACTTGGGTTTTATGTGCAACGCCAGAAGCAAAGACGTGACCGGGCCTGCGAACAGGCGATTCAGGATGGCGGTGAACCAGAGTTGTTCAGGCATAAGAAAGCTTCCAGCTACTAGTTCCTGGCTCTTCCATCGGCAAGCCGGGTTCCAGCTAAACTCCTCGAGCCAGCGCTGCGTAAAGTTCGTAAACCGCCTCGCATCCGATGGCTGCGACGGGCAAAAATAAGCCCGCAAGAAGTCCATTCAGGCTTGCGGGTGAAACAGTCAATATAGCATAGGCGCCGAGAGCCATCAAAAAGTAACGCAGCAGGAAGCGAAAGACGATTCCCTGTCCCGATTGCGATGTGGCGGTTCCGGTGGCGCGATCGACGAAGCCGGCAATTACGCGCTTGAGCCAGTGGAAATTGACGTAGGCGATGACACAACCGAAGGCGAAGCCAGCGGCCGGGCGCAGGCCAAACTTCCACCACGCAGCGGCCACCAGCAATGGGGCGAGCACGATCATGGCACGGCCGATGCGGTGGAGAGCGCCGGAGTAAAAATGTTCCGACGCGGCGGCCTGAGCCGGGGTGGGTTCGATTTGTAGTTGCTGGGCCATCGAAGCTACGGGCTAGCGGACATAATCACTTCGTATCGCGCAGAACCGTCCGTATGAGTTCGAAGAAACCGGCCGCGATGCCGACGAGAATACCGGCCAGGTATAGCCAGGTGGTATGCAGCCAGCGATCGAGACCTGCGCCGATCAGCCATCCTACGACAAGCGCAGCGGGCAGGATGAATGCCAGTTGGCTGTAGCGGGCGGCCTGGACCCAGAAGTTCTCTTTGCGGCCGGAGTCTTGACGGTCTTCATCTTCACGGTCGGGGGTTGGGTCGGCTAGGGTCATCGGGCCTGCACGGTGGATTCTACGCTTGTCGGCGGCAGTGGTGGGCTCCGGCCGAGGCTTCGCTCAGGCCGGGACAGCCGAGGCGGCTGTCTCCACGTGAGCATTTCTAACTTACTCGCATTTCTAGCGCATCAGCTTTGCCACTGTGGGGTTCTGCGCGATGCCGATCGACCAGTTCACCAGGTGGATGAAGCGCTCGGGCAGGATTCCGATATAGAGGGTGGCGAATGCGGTTGCGGCGAGCGCCACCCGCATGGTCCAACTCACGGGCAGTAAGCCTTTTTCTTCGGGCTGGCCCATGAACATGGCGTTGGCCATCTTCAGATAGTAGTAGAGGCCGAAGACGGAATAGAGCACTCCAAGCGATGCCAGCGCGTAGTGTCCGGTTTCGATCAGGCTGAGGAAGATAAAGTATTTGCCGTAGAAGCCGGCCAGGGGCGGGATTCCGGCTAGCGAGAGCAGGAAGATCAGCATGAGCACAGCTTCGACGGGAGCGCGCGAGTAGAGGCCGTTGAGGTCGTCGAGTTCGTCGCCAATTACCTTGCGATGGCGCAGCGAAGTAATCACGCCGAAAGCGCCGAGATTCATGAAGGTATAGACCAGCAGGTAGATCAGGATGCCTTTGATGCCATCGGCATTGAGCTGAGTGGGGGTTCCGGCGATCAGGCCGAGCAGCATGTAGCCGACGTGCGCGATGGAAGAGTAGGCGAGCAGGCGCTTGGTGTTGGTCTGGGTGAGGGCGGCGAAGTTCGCGCCGGTCATGGTGGCGATGGAAACGAAGACCAGCACTGGAACCCAGGTGGAGCGCATGGCGACCAATCCGCCTAGTTGGAACGGGCTGCCGATCAGGATGCGGAGCAGCATCGCCCATCCTGCGGCCTTGACTGCTACGGACATGAATCCGGTAATGCAGGTGGGCGCGCCTTCATAGGCGTCGGGCGCCCACTGGTGGAAAGGGATGGCGGCGATCTTGAACAATAGGCCGGTCATCGTGGTCAGCAAGGCGATGATGGCGACCGGATTGTGAGGGTCTCTGGCGAGGAGCTGCGCGAGGCGGCGGCCGATCTCGGCGACATTCGTGCTGCCGGTGAGTCCGTACAGCAGCGATAGTCCGTAGGCAAAAATGCCGGACGAGAACGCTCCCAGCAATAGATATTTCAATGCCGCTTCGTTGGAGCGGCGGTTGCGGCGGAGAAAACCCACCAGAACGTAGGTGGAAATCGCCATGAGCTCCAGGCCGATGAAGATCAGTACGATGTCGAATCCGGCGGCCATGCACATCATGCCGACGACCGAGAGCAGCATCAGCGTGTAATATTCGCCGTGATTTTCGTGCTCGGTCGTCATGTAACGCATGGACATGAGGATCGAGATCGCGGTGCCCGCTAGAAACAGATAGAAGAAATAGATGGAAAAGCGGTCGACCAGCACCGTGCCCATGAAACCTGAAACGCGAGTGACGCCGCTGCCCTGCATCCAGGCCTGGACGTTATAGACCGCTTTGGCCGCAAAAAGCACGCCGACCAAGGCCGTGGCGGCATTGACCCACTTCTCCTCGGCGGGGAGCATGAGATCGATGAGCAGGATGCCTAGAGCGAATAGAGTAAGCAGGGTGATGGGCAGGGCCAGCAGATAGTCGTTCAAACCGAATTGGGGAGCGAAGCCCACTAGTTCTTCCCCTTGATCGATTGTGCTATGACACGAGCGGTGGTGGTTGCGGAGGCTGAGGTCGCAACGGGCTCTGTTTTCGCTGGCTCAAAAGCCGGCTGCACTTCCGGCTGAACTGCGGCATTTACCGGGGCCCCAGCCTGCGGACTGCGCACGTTTTGTACGATCTGATTCACGGGCTGCTCAAGGATCTGGAAAAAGGGCTTGGGATAGAGGCCGATCCAGAACGCCATGATGAGGAGCGGCACGAAGGTTAACACCTCGCGCGGAGTGAGGTCGTGCAGCTTTTCGTTTTTCGGATTAGTCACGGTGCCGAAGAATACGCGCTGGTAGAGCCACAGGAGATACGCGGCCGCAAGTACGACTCCGGGGACGGCCCATGCGCCCCAGCGCCAGTTTTCCATGAACGTGCCTTGCAGGATGGTGAATTCGCCGACGAAACCGTTCAGCAGCGGCAGTCCCATCGAAGAGAGGAACATGATCATGGTGATGGTGGCGTAGACCGGCATCACGTTCGAGATGCCGCCGTATTCAGAAATTTCGCGGGTATGGCGGCGCTCGTAGAGAATGCCGACGATCAGGAACAGTGCGCCGGTGGAGATGCCGTGATTGATCTGCTGCAAGACGGATCCACTTATCCCAACGGAGTTCAGAGCAAAGATTCCCAGCGTGCAGAAACCCAGATGGCTTACTGACGAATAGGCGACCAGCTTCTTCATGTCCTTCTGCATGAGCGAGACGAGTGCGCCGTAGATGATGGCGATGATGGAGAGCGTGATCATCCAGCCGCGGACGGTCAGGTGCAGGAACGTGGCGGGATTCCACATCACGTTCGGGAAAAACGGCAGCGAGAAGCGGATAAAGCCATACGTCCCCATCTTCAGCAGGACGCCTGCCAGGATGACGGAGCCGGCGGTGGGCGCTTCTACGTGAGCATCCGGCAGCCAGGTGTGGAAGGGGAACATTGGGACTTTGATTGCGAAAGCGAAGAAGAAGGCAAAGAACAGCAGCGTAGCGATGGTCGGACCGTAGGCTGGGTCGGAGTAAATTTTCGGCGCGGTTTCGTAGAGGGCAGTGATGCTGAACGTGTAAATGCCGGTCAAATGCTGGTGATGGAAGTAAAGGAAAAGAATGCCCAGCAGCATCAGAACCGATCCGGCCAGGGTGTAGAGGAAGAACTTGATGGCTGCGTAAAGCTTGCGGGGGCCGCCCCAGATGCCGATCAGCAGGTACATGGGGACCAGCATCGCTTCCCAGAAAACGAAGAAGAGGAAAAAATCGAGCGCCATGAAGACGCCGAGCATGCCGGTCTGCAAGATCAGGAACCAGACGTAGTATTCCTTGACGCGGTTTTCGATGGCGGTCCACGAAGAGAGGATTGAGATCCAGCCCAGCAGCGTGGTGAGCATGATGAGCAGGAAGGAAATGCCGTCGATGCCGATTACGTAGCCGGCGCCGATGGAGGGAATCCAGTTATTGGCCGCGCCCTCGATAAATTTGAAGCGTTGGGCGGCGTCGAAGCGCTGGGCCCAGAACATTGGAACCAGCGGCAGCGAGATCAGGAAGCCGCCGAGCGCGAAAAAGTTAGCGATCCAGCGGATGGCTTCCTTGTTCTCCTTGGGAACGAACAGGAGAACGAGAGCGCCGACCAGCGGCGTGAAGAGGATGATCGAGAGTATGTGGTTTTGCATGAAAAGCTCTTAGCCTTTAGCTCTTAGCCTTTAGCTCAAAACTCTTCGCCTTTGGTTTCAAGCTAAGAGCCAGGAGCTAACAGCTAAGAGCTGTTTTCAGTGATACACGTAATAGAACACGAAACCTACCAAGCCTGCGGTCATCACCAGCGCGTACCACTGGACCAGACCCCATTCCAAAAAGCGCACGGGTATTGAAAGTGCCCGTGCCAGAATTGCGGGGCCGTTCACGCAGATGCCGTCGATGATCCACTTGTCCCACCAACCGGAGATCGTCGCTGTCAAACGTGTGGCCCAGCCTACGTCGTTGACGGCTGCATCGATCACGTTTGTGTCGAACCACGCCGACGCTTCGCCTAGCCCCAGCACGCCGAGACGAACGTCTCCCAGCTTGCGGCGGCCGGTGAAGACGTAGTCGTAACCTTCATCTACGTAATACTTGTGGAGCAGTACGTCATAGAGGGGCGGCGCGGCCGCGGCGATGGGCTCGACGAAACCCTTGTCGGCATGGTTGTAAGCACGGCGAGCCATGCCCCAGCCGACTGCCGCAGCGCCGACGGAAAGAAACATCAGCAAGTATTCGATGGGACTGGTGTGTTCTGCTTCTTTCTCTCCAGCAGCCAATTGCGTAGCCTTGCCTTCTTCCTGGAAAACCTGCGCCTCTCTGGCAAAGACGGGGTCGAGGAATTTCTCGAACCGGGCGGAGCCGCCGAGACTTGGCG
Source organism: Candidatus Sulfotelmatobacter sp. (assembly GCA_049673585.1). GTDB lineage: Bacteria > Acidobacteriota > Terriglobia > Terriglobales > Acidobacteriaceae > Sulfotelmatobacter. The sequence continues at coordinate 135,137 of JBATXV010000021.1, forward strand.
GCCAGCTCAGCCATCCGGCGGAGAGCGAGAACAGGGCTAAGACGAGTAGCGGGACCGCCATGGAGCGCGGGCACTCGTGAATATGGTGTTCTGCCTCGTGGCTCATTCGCGGTTTGCCGAAAAATGTAAGGTAGATCAGGCGGAACATGTAGAACGCTGTCATCAGCGCGGTGGCGTAGCCGATAAACCACAAGATGCGGTATGCGTCCGGTTCTTTAGTCCACGTCTGCCAGAGGATTTCGTCCTTGGAAAAGAAGCCGGCGAACGGGGGAATGCCGGCGATCGCAAGCGTGGCGACCAGCATAGTGCGATAGGTGATGGGAATGCGATGGGCCAGGTCGCCCATGTTGCGCATGTCCTGCTCGCCGCTCATGGAGTGGATCACGGCGCCTGCACCGAGGAACAACAGGGCCTTGAAGAATGCGTGCGTGAAGACGTGGAAGACGCCGGCAGCGAAGGCTCCGACGCCGAGCGCCAGGAACATGTAGCCGAGTTGCGAGACCGTCGAATAGGCGAGCACGCGCTTGATGTCGGTTTGCACGAGCGCGATGGACGCGGCGAAGATCGCGGTCAGCGCGCCGACGATGGCGACCGTCTTCATCGAGGTGGGCGCGAGCACGAACAGAGCATTCGAACGCGCAACCATGTAGACTCCCGCCGTCACCATGGTCGCGGCGTGGATGAGCGCGGAAACCGGTGTGGGGCCTTCCATGGCGTCGGGCAGCCAGACGTAGAGCGGAAGCTGCGCCGACTTGCCGCAGGCTCCGACGAAGAGCAGTAATGTGGCCGCGGTGATGATGGGATCGCCGATGGCGAAGCGTCCGCTGTGCGCAATGTGCGTGACTTCCGTGAAGCGGAGGGATCCGAAGTACCAGGCGATGAAGAACATTCCTAACAGAAATCCGGCGTCGCCGATGCGGTTCACGATGAAGGCTTTGTTTCCGGCATCAGTCGCCGATTTGCGATGGAAGTAGAAACCGATTAAAAGGTACGAACACAAACCCACGCCCTCCCAGCCGACGAACATCAGCACATAGTTGTTGGCGAGGATGAGCGTGAGCATGGAGAACATGAAGAGGTTGAGGTATCCGAAGAAGCGGTAGTAGCCGCCTTCATGCGCCATGTAGCCGGTTGAATAAATATGGATGAGCAAACCGACGCCGGTGACGAACAGCAGCCAGATGCTGGAAAGCGGGTCGAGCAGAAAACCCGCATCGGCCTGGAACGGCGCTTGCGACCCGTCATGGGTCGTGTAATTCATGTGGCCGGTGTCGGTGCCGAGCCAGGTGTAGAGGACGGTCTGATAAGGCTGATGAAAATGCTCGGGAGCGGACGACCACGCTGAGTATTGCCAGACCGCGCCGCAAGCCATAAGAAACGCGAGCACGATGGCGCCTACGCAAACGGCGCTCACCGTGGCCTTCTGCAGCTTGCGGCCGAAAAAGAACATGACCACCGCGCCGAACGCGGGGAACAACGGGATCAGCCAGATGTAAGTGAGGAACATTAGTTTAAGCTTTCAGCTTTTAGCTTTTAGCTCTTAGCCTTTAGCTCTTAGCTCAAGTCTTCGGGCCGAAAGCTAATGGCTAAAAGCTGCCCTTCTTACCACTTCAGCAAATTCACTTCGTCTATGTTCACCGTCTCCTTATTGCGGAAGAAGGCGATTAGAATGCCGAGACCTACCGCGGCTTCTGCGGCGGCATCGGTGATCACGAAGATGGCGAAGACCTGGCCATGCACTCCTCCCCAGAGACGGGAGAATGCAACCAGATTCAGGTTCACCGCGTTCAGAATCAGTTCGATCGACATCAGAACGATGACCACGTTGCGGCGGGTCAGCACGCCGATTACGCCGAGTAGAAATAATGCTGCGCCTAGAACCAGGTAATGCAGCGTCGTGATGTGCAGCATCGATTCCATAGTCAGCTACCCGTTCCGAGTTGCGAGCCGCGAGTTTTGCTCCCTGTTGCAGCGTCGAATTGCTCGCGGCGCGGGACTCGCGACTCGCAGACTAGATTCTTTTCTTCGCCATCACTACCGCTCCAATGATCGCCACCAACAACAGCAGCGAGGCGATTTCGAAGGCGAACATATATTGCCCGTACAACAGAGTGGCGACTTTTTGCGTGTTATCGTTTTCCACCACCGGCAGTACGCGATCGGGAAAAATGTCCTTCCCTTTTGAATAGACGGCGATAAATAATCCGCCCAACGCCGTTGCCGCGATGATTCCCACCACCCATTGACTATTGAACTGCCGTTCTTTCATGGAGCGCTCGATGCTCACCAGCATGATGACGAACAGGAACAGCACCATAATGCCGCCGGCGTAAAGAATAATCTGCACGCCAGCGACGAACGGGGCGTACAGCATCAGGTATATCGAGGCCTGCGCGAGCAGCGTGACAATCAGCGCCAGCGCCGAATGCACCGGGTTCTTCTGCGTGATCACCAGGATGCCCCCGATGAGCATGATCCCGGAGAGCAGGTAAAAGAAAAATGGTGTGGCTACGGGTGCCATATTTTCTGTTGCAGTAACGCTACACTGGCGGTCAGAATCAGAACGCCCAAGCCCATAGGCAGAAGGACTTTCCATCCCATCTGCATGAGCTGGTCAAAGCGATATCGCGGGAACGTGCCACGATACCAGATATAGAGGTACATAAACCCGGCAACTTTGGCAGAGAACCAGAAAATGTCCTGAATGCGCATGCTTACTGCGGGAACGAACAAAATCAACCCGATCAGGGCAAGGACGGCGCCGAATCCGGCGAGGCCGATGGTCTGAATGCGGAAAAGAGGATGCTTCGGCATGCGGGCGGTGTTGTAGAAGCACATCGCAGCAAGAAAAAGAAACGTGGCACCGGGGAAGAAAGAAAAAATCTGATCCCAAGGAGTGCCGCTCAGCAGATTGGGAAAGGGCCGCAGCCAGCCGCCGAGCCAGAGCGTGACAGCAATCGAAGAAACCGCGATCATGGCGGAGTATTCAGCTAAAAAGAACAATGACCAGCGGAAGCCGCTGTATTCGGTGTGGAAACCTGCGGTCAACTCGGATTCAGCTTCGGCGAGATCGAAAGGAGCGCGGTTGGTTTCGGCAACCATGGCAACGGCAAAAATGAAGAACGCGACCAGCCCAAGTGGAAAGAACTTGAAGATGAACCATTCATGTTGCGCCAGTTGCGCCTGTACGATGCCGATCATGCTGAGGGTTCCGGTGCCCTCGGCGTTGAGGCTGGTCATCAGAATCGCCGAGACCACGGCCAGTCCCATGGCCACTTCGTAGGAAACCATCTGCGCGCTCGAGCGCAGCGCGCCGATCAGCGGATAGTGCGAGTTCGAAGCCCAGCCTGCCATCACAATCCCCAACACGCTCAGTGATGAAACTCCGAGCATGAAGAGGATTCCTATGTTCATGTCGGTGATGGCATGCGTCGGACCAAACGGAACGACAACGAAAACTGTGAAAGCTGCCAGAACAACAACGAATGGCGCCACCCAGAAAACCAGGGTGTCGGCCTCGGCCGGCATGATGTCTTCTTTGAGTAACAGCTTGATGGCGTCGGCGATGGGCTGGAGCAAGCCGTGCGGCCCGACACGCATAGGCCCGAGGCGTACCTGCATGTGAGCCAGGATTTTGCGCTCAAGCCAGTTCATCGCGATCACAGCGACAGAGAGCCCCACGAAAACAAGCATGATGTAGACCAGGGCCCAGAACATGTTGCCCGCTGCGCCCGGGGTTACCTTAACGTTGGGATCGAGGTATGACTGAATATATTGGATGATCGCACCCATCAGCGGTCCACCTCGCCGAGAACGATGTCGAGCGTACCGATTACGGCGATCACGTCGGCGACCAGCTGGCCACGGCACATCACATCGAGAGCTTGCAGATTCACGAACGACGGCGGACGCACGCGCAGGCGGTAGGGCTGCGTCGATCCATCGCTGACGATGAAGTATCCCAGCTCGCCCTTCGGTGCTTCGATCGAGTGATAAACCTCACCCGCCGGCGGCTTCATCACCTTCGGAACTTTTGCCATGATGGGGCCTTCGGGCAGCGCCTCGACGGCCTGCTGAATGATGCGCACCGATTGCCGCATCTCGGCCATACGCACCAGGTACCGGTCGTAGGTGTCGCCGTTTTCTCCAATCGGAATCTCGAAGTCGAAGTTCTTATAGTTGGCGTAGGGTTGCGCCTTGCGCAGGTCCCACTTCACGCCGCTGGCGCGCAGCACTGGGCCGGTGACACCGAGGGCGATGCAATCTTCGGCGGAGATCGTTCCTACATTTTTTGTGCGCTCGACCCAGATGCGATTCGTGGTCAGCAGTTCCTCGTACTCGTCGATCTTGGGGCGAAAGAAATTCAGGAAGTTCGTCACTTCCTTCTCGAAGCCGGTATAGGTTTCGTACTGCAGGCCGCCGATGCGGAAAGCGTGCGTAGTGAGGCGCGCGCCGCAATATTTCTCGTAGATCTTGAGAATCTCTTCGCGGTCGCGGAAGGTGTAGAACAGCGGCGTGATGGCGCCGATATCGAGAGCGTGGGTGCCCAGCCAGAGCTGGTGGCTGGCGATCCGGTTCAGTTCAGTGAGGATGACACGGACATGCTGGGCGCGCGGCGGCGCTTCCACGTTTAGAAGTTTTTCGACTGTCTCGCAATAGCCCAGCCCGTTTGAGACCGCGGCCACGTAATCCATGCGGTCAACGTATGGGTTGAACATCGTATAGGTGCGGTGCTCGCCAATTTTTTCGACGCCGCGGTGCAGATAGCCGATCACGCACTCGAGGCCCAAAACTTTTTCGCCGTCGAGCCGCAGAATGACGCGCAACACGCCATGGGTGGCAGGATGCTGCGGACCCATGTTGATGACGAGTTCGTTCGCGTCAAGATAAGTCTTGTCGTGGGTTTCGAGCTCCAGCGGCGAGAGCGTGGTGTTGGGGTCGGTCATCCTAATTTAAAGCCTAAGTTAACTGGCGATTGGCCTTTCACTGGCCGCTCTCGATGCCCAGGTTGATCTGCACCCACTCGTTATCCTGCTGTAGGATTCCGTAATCCTTGCGCAGGGGATGTCCCTTCCAGCCGTCGGGCAACAGGATGCGCTTCATGTCGGGATGCCCGTCAAACTTGATGCCGAACATGTCGAAGACCTCGCGCTCCAGCCAGTTCGCGCCCGGCCAGATGGAAACAGAACTTGGCAGGGTTGCACCATCGAGGATTTGCGTTTTCACGCGGATGCGCTCGTTGCGCGGGAAAGAATAAAGTACCCACACCACGTCGAATTGTTTTTCGCGCGCCGGGTAATGGACTGCCGTGATGTCGACGCAGTAGTCGAACTGCTCCTCGTTGCGCAACACTTGAAGAATCTCAGGAATCAGCGACCGGTCGACGACCATGTAGTTCTGGCCGGCATAAGTCAGAGAATCGATGCCGGAACCGTAGTTGCCCTTGAGCTTCGCGATCATGGGCGAATCCCACGGAACGGGCGCTGGGGCAGCCGGTTTCGCCGGGGCAGCTGGCTTCGCGGGAGCGGATGCGGAAGGAGCGGTTGGCTTGGGCTCGCCGTCCGGCGGCGGTGGTGAAGGGAGCGATTTGGTTTCGTCCGGCATAGCTCGGAACGCACAAACCTCCGGCTGGGAGGGATACGGAGAGAACGTTAACTTTTATCAGCTTGAGGATACGGTGTCAACGAGACTAGCGAGGAAAAGTCAGGACGCGTTCCGCCTTCGAATGGCGCGGCCTGCAGGCTATACGCGCGCTTGCGCCTGATAATGCTCGATCAGGTCGCGGATGCGTTGGGCATCGCCTTTGCGATGGCCGTGGCTGGTGATGGGGTCAGTGCCGCCGGTCGATTCGATCCGAACCTCCGACCACAGCACGCCGGTCGAAATGTGAACCGAGGCGACCTTCGACATGGCGATGCTCTCTTCGTTGCTGCCAAACAGGCGGGACTTCACGCGGCTGACGCGCAGCGGGCTGACCACGAGGCGAGTCGGGAACAGGAAATTGCCCTGAGTCCAGCGGCTGGCGGTAAAGGTTTCGGCCGACGGTTCGGCCGCGGGCGTGGACGGGGTTACACCCATTCCAGCGCGCCCTTTGCCCAAATCCAGATGTAGCCCGCGATCAAGATTACGAGAAAGATCAGCATCTCGAGCAAGCCGAAGAGGCCGAGGGCCTTGAACTTGACGGCCCAGGGAAACAGAAAAATAGTTTCCACGTCGAACACCACGAACAGAATCGCGACAATGTAGTAGCGGACCGTGTAACGCCCACGGGCGCTGTCGATGGGGTCAATGCCGCATTCGTAGGGCATCAGCTTGGCCTTGCCCGGATTATCGGGGCGCACCAGTTTTGCCGCCAGCAGCGTAACCGGAAGCAGCACGCCAATCACGGCCATGAAGATGAAGATGGGAACGTAGTTTTGCGGCATAGTCTCTCGTTCGCCCGAGGAACGGTCGAGCAACACATATTACCGCTCATGACCGGCGACTTCAACCAAAGATGTTTTTGGATCAAAGCATTTGTCGGGGAGCACGAACACTCTGCGCGCCAGATCTGATTTCAGCGTGGCCTCGCGGTAGTAGCGGCTTAGAATGCCCTCTTTCCACGTGAGCAGGTCGGAGTTCTCATCAGCGAACTTGTCCCAGCCCGCGCCTTCGCAGCGCGCCATGCGCTCGCGGATCAGGAAAAAATATGCGCAGGTTATGGTTTCGTTGTAGAGCTGCGTCTTACCGCGGGCCGCGGCGGATCGCTTCAGTGCGCTGGCAAACTTCTCGAGTGCCTGCAAAACCGGGTACTCACACAGATATGCAAATGCCAGGCGAACGTGATCGGCGTGATGGAAAGAGTCTTCGGGAACGGCATCGTCCTCGAAACAGCGAATGAGTTCCTGGTTGCTCATGGGATCAGGCTGACTTCCTGGTGGTTCTCTTGCGGAGTGGCCGCGACTTGATCTCCTTCAGCCTGTGACTGGCGCTGGAATCGAGATCGAACTCGTAAAACCTTTTCAATTCCTGAATGCGTTCGAGCGAGGCCGGGCTGAATGGCGTCTTGCCGTCAAAGGCGTGGAGCACGATACCCTCCACCAGATCGCCGAGGGTCATGTCGTGGTATTCGGCAAAGCCCTTCAGGACTTTGAGGAGACGTTTCTCCATGCGCACTCCGGTCTGGACGCGTTCAACGAGGAGCTTTTGGTCGTCAATCATATGTACCATTGTACCAGAGTATATAGGTACTGGGCGATTAGCGTTCTGATTAAGTCCCGAAGGCGCACCTCCGGGCGCAGGTTGTTTATAATCGCGTGTCAACGTTCCATCGTCTACCCGGCGGGTGTGGCGCGATTCTCTGTCAAAGGATTCCCTTGGCATTCGACGAAAATGTTTACGAACTGCGGCGACAGAAGCTGAAACAGATTGAGGCGCTCGGCCAGATCGCGTACCGCAGCAAATACGAATTCACCTACACGATTCCGCAGATTCTGGCGGACTACTCGGGGAAGACCGCCGAGCAACTGGAGACGCCTCGCGTTGATGTGCGCGTGGCGGGACGCATCATGGCGATCCGCCTGATGGGTAAGGCCGGCTTCTGCCATCTGCAGCAGGATGGCAAGCGGCTGCAGATTTATGTGAAGAAAGATGCGGTCGGAGACAAAGGCTTTGAGCTGTATAAGTTGCTCGACCTGGGCGACCACATCGGCGTCAGCGGCTACCTGTTTCGCACCCGAACTGGAGAGCTGACTATTCATGTTGAGGAGATCACTTTCCTCAGCAAAGATCTGCTTCCACTGCCGGAGAAGTTTCATGGGCTCACTGACGTGGAACTGCGCTACCGGCAGCGGTATGTCGATCTGGTGATGAACCCTGAGGTGCGGGAGGTGTTTCTACAGCGCAGCAAGCTGGTGCAATCGCTGCGGCACACCATGGAAGGGCATGGGTTCGTTGAAGTGGAGACGCCGATGATGCAGCCCATGGCCGGCGGAGCCGTGGCGCGGCCGTTTGTTACGCATCACAACACGCTCGATATGGACTTGTACCTGCGCATTGCCCCCGAGCTTTATCTGAAGCGGTTAGTGGTGGGCGGATTTGATCGTGTGTTCGAAATCAACCGCAACTTCCGCAACGAGGGGCTGGGCTGGCGATGGAATCCTGAGTTCACCATGCTGGAGTTCTATCAGGCATATACCGACTATCAGGGTGTGATGAATCTTACGCAGGAGTTGATCACGCAGGCAGCGAAGGATGTGACCGGCGGAACGAAAACGAAATGGGGCGAGGAGGAAATCGACTGGGCCAACTGGAAGCGTCTGACCATGCGCGAGGCCATCATTCATTACTGGCCCGAAGCGGCCGGTGCGAAGCCGGAGATGAGCGACTTCACTTCGCACGATGGGGTGAAGAAGCTGGTCGAGCGCTTCAATCAGGTGCATGCACATATGGCGTACGATCCAAAGGAGCCCCTGGGGAAGACGATTGCGAGCCTGTTTGAAGCGACTTCGGAAGAGCATCTCACGCAGCCGACGATCATCTATGAGTTCCCTACCGCGGTGTCACCGCTATCGAAGCAGAAGCCGGATGAGCCGGAATGGACGGAACGGTTTGAAATCTTTGCGGGGCAGATGGAGATCTCAAACGGATTCAGCGAACTCAATGATCCGGAAGATCAGCGGCGGCGTTTTGAGGCGCAGTTAACGGAGCGTGAGCGTGGCGACATGGAGGCGCACCAGATGGATGAAGACTACATTCGGGCGCTCTCGTATGGCATGCCACCGGCCGGCGGCGTGGGGGTGGGCGTGGACCGGCTAGCGATGCTGCTTACCGATTCGCACACCATACGCGACGTGATTCTGTTTCCGCTTTTGCGGCCGGAGAAGAGCTCAAACGCAGAAGCCACAGAGGAGAAACCTTAGTAGTGCTGGAGTGTCTTGTTTACCAGTACCTAACTATGCACTAGAAGTAGTGCAGTCACGTTCTTATACTTTTCTCATTCAGTTTGGGCTTAGTAGTAGCGGCGCTGCCGTAATGTCCGCCAAACCTCTGGACATTGGGTCGGTGGCGCTTTGCTTTTTTCAGAAACGATCTCGTGCTGGACAGCCCGAACACCCAAGGGGCTAAAGCCCGTCTTTCTTAGCACTGGAAGGCACGGCTGAAGCCGTGCCCTTCCCGAACCCCTCGACCGCGACTACCTTCCGGAAGCGGTCTTACCTCCTGAGGTACGTGGCGGCTCGTAGGCTGGTTTATCTGGGCTGAAGTTCGTGCTCAGGTAGTCGATGAGAGCATCACGGTCGGCCGGATCGACGACAGCTCCCCATCTCGTCATCTTGTCTACTTCTTTCGTCCATGCCGCCTTGCTGAGACGCTGCTGGAGGATGATGCGTGCTTCATGGCATTCCAGACAGGCGGTGGTGGCTTTCGCCTGCATCGCGCCGGGCGGCAGATCGGCAGCGACGTTTGCTCCCGTGGTTTTTTGCGCTTGGGCTAAGAGGGACAAGGCAAGTGCCAAAATGAGCAGGGCGCTGGCCGCGTGTGCTCCAGCGGCAAACAGCGGGTCCCTCCACTCCGCCCCACATCCCTTCCAGGGATGTGAGGCTCCGGTCGGGATGACAATTTTACGAAGACCTAGCGCAGCCACTCGAAGCCGCGCCCTTTCAAAACTTTGCCGCGCTTTAGGAAACATGGACCTTTACCTGATCTATGGCATTGTTGAGATAACCGCTGGGATTCCAGAGCGGGGTGGAGGGTTGGGTGCGTCCCTGGCTGTCGCTGGCGCGTGACAAGATGGAGTAGTCTCCGCTCTTGCCCGGTCTCCAATCGTAGGCCCAAAGGCGCCAGGCGTAATGAGCTTGGTCGTGACCCAGCTTCGCCGGATTCCAGGTGGCGCCGCCGTCGGTTGAAATCTCGACCTTTGTAATATCGGCTTCCCCGGCCCAGGCAGCGCCGTGCACGCGGATGTTGCCGGCTTTTAGATTGGTTCCGTCGGTTGGTCCTGCGATCACCGATTTCACGTTCAGCGCGGTGAGCGCGTGCGTATCTTCGGGCTTAACGGTTTCGCCGGGCAGCACTGGATGGTTTGGTATCCGGTAACCGCCGCTCATGAAGTTGCCGACAAATTCGGCTTCGAGCACTTTAATTTCGGTGAGCCATTTGCAGGATGCTGCCCCGATCCAGCCGGGGACCAAAACTCGGGCTGGGAAGCCGTGGTGCTTGGGGAGCGGCGATCCGTTCATGTGCGTGGCGAGGATGGTATCGGCATCAAGCGCCTTTGCGATGGGAATGCTGCGAATGAAAGGAGGGACTTTGCCTGGAACTTCATCGAGTCCACGAAACATGACGTGCTTGCCGGTGGGCTTGACTCCGGCGCGCTGCAAGACATCGCGGAGGCGTGGACCGGAAAAGCGGGCCGTGCCCACCGCGCCCTTCCCCCACTGTATGCCGGGAACCTGGGGACGATGCAAGCTGCGTCCGTTGCCGGCACATTCAAGGGTGTTGACGACGGAGTGTGTTTCGATTTTAGAAAGCTCGGCGAGATTCAGGGTGATGGGTTTCTCGACTTCTCCGCCGATCGAGAGAAGCCAGTCGTGAGGATCGAGTTCGGTCGGTTCGAACATGTGATTGCGCACGAAGAAATGAGGTACAGGGGTTAGCCAGGTGTTGAAATACGCGACCGGAGATTCGAGATCGATGAAGCGGAACGAACGAAGGATCATGCCATCTTCGCCCGGAAACTCGACGGATTGTCCCTGGGGCAGAGCCCAGGTCAAGATGGAGGGAGCTGCAGCGGCCACGACCGCTGCTCCTGAAATCTGTTTGAGGAAATCGCGTCTGGAGTTCATAGTGCCTCAGGGGGTAAGCCCGCGTCTTTCGGGGCAGTGACGTCACTGGTAAAGGCGTGCTATTCCCTAGCTACCTCACGACAGTCAGGCGGCTTGGTGCGAAGGCTGATTATAAATAAAGTTAACGCCACCGGCCCGGAAAAGGAGAGTAGCCAAAACCGGACCGGTGGCGGTTCCGAAGGGAAGGCGCCCCTCAGAAAGTGGAGTGTCTGCTGAAACTTGCGTAAAGCCTGCTGCTGGTCCCGCGTCAAACATCGACGCGGGACCATTTTCGGTCTTACGGCAAGTAATAGCGGAACGAGGTGAAGACCATGTTGTCCAGCCCCGACGGCGAGGTTGAAGTTCCTGTTCCCGCGACGCCAGACCAGGTGTGACGGGTCAAATAGGAGTACTGGGTGCCGAACTGGAACCTGCCCTTGGGCCCGTTGTAGAAGCGGTACCAGAAGCCGAGCGTACCCTCCATGACCGCCCGCGTGTCGGCGGTGCAATGGGCGAGCGCGCCTGGATTGAATCCCGCGGTGGCCGTGCCGCCCGGGGCTGTTTCTGTGTAACAGCCGGCGTTGCTGAATTCCGGTGCTCCGTAGCCGACATAGCCTACCGGGCCCGTCCCCGCAGCGTTCTCGTTGGGATCGAAGTCATAGGTCCGGCCGGCGTATTCAACTCCGGCGTACGAATAGACGTCGAGTTTCTTGCCGTGATACTCGAGCGTGCCGAGCCCCTGGTAGTCCCGGATGAGATTAAGGGTTCCGTTGGCGTGAATAGAAATATCGGAGAGCCCGGCGGCGCCATAACGGCCCACTCCGGTCCCTCCAAATTCATGCAAGCCAAAAACCAGGTGCTTGTCGAGGACGGTCCAGCGGGCGTTGAAGCCGAACCCTCCGCCTTCTTTCGACGCATTGTAGGCGCCGGTTGCAGTGGTGCCCGTGCAAACCGGGTTGGTGCCTGGTTCCACGCACGGGAAGACGCGGTCTGCGAACCGGTCGGCCAAGCCGAAGATCTCATAGTGCCCGGAGCCTTGATCAAAGGCGATCTTGGCGACGACATCGGGAGAGGGATTGGCCGTGTAAGTGCCATTGAAGGCATTCATTTCATTGGTGGCACCCACCTCGCCGAGCAGGTAATTGTCGGTGTTGTTGTGTGAGGTGAGTGTGCCTTGCGCATTTTCGATCGCGAGCGCGACCGAGATGTGAGGGTTGATGTCCTTGGTCAAGCGGAGCCCGTACTGACGCGCGAAGCTGAACCCGACCGAGTACTGGCCGTCGATGGTGTTTGGCCGGACATCATTGACTTTGCCGTTGTCATCGCTGGGGGCGATTCCCACTTTGTCCTCAGTTACCAGGGTCCACGCCTGACCGCCGAGGAATTTCCAGCCGTTGCTGAACTTGGCTTGTCCCCAGACCTGGCGGAGACGCAACGTGTAGCTATTGGTCTGATTGTTGTTGGAGGTGACGCCGGAAGAAAGGAAGTCACCCGATAGGTAGCTCTCCAGCTCCACATCCTTCATTTTGCCCCCGACAAAGACGCTAGCCCGGGACTGACGGGCGGTACCGAAGAACTCCGGCAAGCTGCTCTGCGAAGCGCCGGGCATGGTGAGGTTGTTGAACGGGGTGATAACGTCCGCTCCCAACTCGCGCGAACGCCGCACAAATTCGGCGGCCGCGAAGCCGCCCGGCGTGATGGTCACGCCCTTGAAATGGATCGAAAGAGGGCTCTCCCACTCGGGGCTGACACCCTTGGTCTCTTGCGGATTCGGCTCGGAGACTGGCGCGGTTTCCGGCTGAACTGCAACGCTGGTACTCACTGCCGCCAACTGCTGCGGAACGGCTTGAGTTGGGGCCGCGTCGATCTTGGCCGCAGGCGCCGCCGCGGACTGCTGCAACTGCCAGGCCTGCTGGCGTTGCAGTTGCTCGGTCAACCGCTGGATCTGTAACTGCTGCGCCGCCAGAGCATCTTTCAACGCCTGGACATCAGCGGCAGTGACTACCGTAGGAGCTGGAGCTGCGGCGGCCGCGCTGGCAGCCGGAACACCTGAGCCCGGGGTTTCTGCCCAGGCGCCGATGCTAAGAGCCGCGAGCGTGAGGGTGACGATGAACAGGGTTCTAGTTAATTTCATGGAATTCAATCCTCTCCTTTTTGAGTTTTAGTGGAACCGTACTTCAGCGGGACAACTGAGACTTCTTGGAGGTCGCTAGTTCGCGACTTCGCGGACCTTCGACCTTCACAGCTGTTTTGCGAAATGTCCTTGATCCGCCCGGCCGCTTCGATCATCACAATCAACTTAGTGGTGATTCCGGAAAAACGAAGTTACTCTTTGTTTGTTAAGAGAGTGTTAAATTGCGGATAAAACTGAAGCGATTTCCTAAGTGAGGGTCTATCTTGACGGCGTAAGAGCCGAAGAATTTTTTGTGAACGCGATGCAGGAAGGCAACGGCAGGTGGAGAATGCAGCGTCCCGGTTAAGCGCAGCTGGTCTCGGTGAGTTCAAGCGCAGCCGGCCCGGAAAAGGAGAGTGAGCCAAAACCGGGCCGGCAGCATTTCCGAAGGGAAGGCCCCCCTCAGAAAGTTGCGTGTCCTTGGAAACTCTTCGTTAGAACCTGGTGGTCCCGCGCCGACGTCGACGCGGGACCATTTAAGGTCTACGGCAAGTAGTAGCGGAACGAGGTGTAGACCATGCCGTCCAAGCCTTCGGGCGAACCCGAAGGAGCTCCTACTGGCGCGACGCCAGACCAGGTCTGACGAGTGACGTAGGAGTATTGTGTACCGAACTGGAACCTGCCCCTGGGGCCGGTGTAGAAGTGGTACCAGAAGCCAACGGTTCCCTCGATCAGGGAACGGGTATCGGCTGTGCAACCGGCGAGGCTGCCTGGGTCGAATCCTGCGGTGCCGTTGGTGGTGCTTGTGGCCGGTAGCGTCTCGGAGTAGCAACCGGAGTTGTTGAACCCCGGCGCGCCGTAGCCAACTGGCTTGCCGGATATGGGATCGAAATCAGCCGTACGGCTGGCGTACTCGGCTCCAGTGTAGGCGAAGATGTCGAGCTTCTTCCCATGCCACTCGAGAGTGCTCAGCCCGATTAAGTTCTTAACCAGATGAAGTGTGCCGTCGGCGTAGACCGAGGTATCGGGAAGGCCGGCTGGGCCGTAGCGGCCGACTCCGCTCCCGCCGAAACCTTTCACACCGAAGACAAAGTGCTTAGGAAGCTTCCAGCGTGCGCTTGCGCCTATGGCGCCTCCATCTTTCGAAGCGTTGAACGCGCCCACCGCTGAGGTCGTACCAGCGGCCAGGCCATCGCAGCTCGCCGTGGTCGCCACCTCTCCGCAGGGGAATACGCGGTCACGGAAGCGGTCGAAGAGACCAAATACTTCGTAGTGTCCGACGCCGGGATCGAAGGCAATCTTGGCGATGATATCGGGTGAGGGATTGAACGAGTACGTCGCTCCGGTGTTGTAGCTGTTGCTTGCCCCACTCTCGCCGAGCAAATAGTTGGCTCCGTTGCCATGCGAAGTGAGGGTGGCTTGCGGCGCCTCCATTGAGACCGCGACGGCAACCTTGTTACCGATGCTCTTGGTTAGGCGGATGCCGTACTGGCGAGCGAAAACGAAGCCCACATTATACGACGGGTCGATGGTCTTGGGCCGGGCGTCGTTGGTCCTGCCGAGGTCATCGTCAGGGGAAATTCCCTGGCCGTTCTCGGTCACCAGGCTCCACTCCTGGCCGCCGAGGAAACTCCAGCCATTATTGAACTTGGCCTGCCCCCACGCCTGGCGGAGACGAAGAGTGTAGCTATTGGTTTGGGTAGAGGTTGAGGTAACGCCGGCGGATAGGAAGTCGGCCGATACGTAGCTGGAAAGGCCCACGTTTTTCATGCGGCCATCGACAAAACCAGTGATCTTAGATTGGCGGGCTGATCCGAAAAACTCCGAAAGCTGGCTCTGGGAAGCGCCCGGCATGGTAAGAGAATTAAACGGAGTAGGCAGGTCCGCGCCCAGCGCCCTCGAACGCCGGACGAATGCCGCTTCCACATATCCGCCGGGCGTAATGTTGATCCCCCGGAAGTGCAGAGTTACAGGACCCTCCATCTGCTTGTTGAACGTCTGCGGCGCGTCCGGGCTGGAGGTCTGCGGTGAGTCCTGCAACGACAACGTGGCGTCTTTCAAGGTTGCGTTGTTGGCTACTGTGCTGTTCACGGATCTCAGGTCGGCGAGATCACTCTTTAGTTGGCCAACTACTTCCTTGTCCTGGCTGGCCTGGGTCTGAGCCGCGTCCGCCTTTGCTGCGGCGTCTGCCGCGACGGATTGGGCCTGCTGCGCGACCTGATCTTTGCGATGCAGTTCGTCACGCAGCGACTGAATCTCCTCTTGCTGCACCGCCATCTGCGCTTGCTGCGCCGCCAGAGCGTCTTTCAGCGACTGGACATCAGCAGCGGTTATTGCGGCCGCCGGCGCTGCTGCGGTTGCTTCGTGCTTCTTGGTTGCGGCCGGCGTGGCCGACTGCGAGGCTTGAGCCCAAGCGCCGGCAGAAAGCACCGCCAGAGCGAGGACTGTAAAAAATGCGTACCTGGGTCGTTTCATAAAAATTTAAATCCTCTCCTTTTTGAGTTTTTGTTCGACACACTTTCGCGGCAGAAAACTTTTTCTAGTTCGGAATCGCTTTGTCTTAAATCGCCGTTTCGGTTCGACATTGCCACTGTTCCCATTAATACTATCGATTTACTATAGATTATGAACAAACCTCTTCCAGCTCGATGGAAGGAGGTTAATCGGAAAATCCGAAAGACTCTTTCTTCCGGATCAACTCTGGAACGCGACCTGGCAGGCGCAGGCTAGATAGAGGAGGGTCCTCTATTCAGTCTTCTGGCCGCCAACCACCAAGGGCAGGACGCGGGCCTTTTCTTTGCCTTTCTTTTTGCCTGTACTCCTGACTTTGCCAGAACGCGCCGCTGTGCCGGAAATCAGGTCGGCCAGCGTGGTGTTTTCCAGAATCTTGGCTGCGGCATCACGCACGTCGAGAAACACCTGATAGAGCGCACGGTGTGCCAGATCGCGGTCGATGAGCACGCGGAGTTGCTCGGCATCCGCGAACGGCGCAAGTGGACCGTCGATCAGGCGCATGATCTCGCTCAAGCGGATCTCGGCGGGACCGCGGCGCAGCTGGTAACCGCCTTTAGCTCCGCGGACGCTTTCGACCATGCGCGCGTTCTTCAGTTCCAGAAGGATGAGCTCCAGAAATTTTTCCGGAAGATCCTCTTCATAGGCGATTTCGCGAATCTTGATGGCGCCCTGGTGGTGATGGCGGGCGAGCATCATCATGGCCTGCAGAGCGTAGAGTCCCTTTTGAGAAATTTTCATGGTCAGCGATTATGCCACAAAGTCCATTGTATTAGTAGACTTTAGGGGCTTTGCAATTGCGGTTCCCTTTCTACGGACGATCAGAATGTTATCAATGCCAAATTTTTCAGCGAGTTAGAAAGCTTCCATCAGGTCTACGTGGAAGCCGCATGTGCATCGGATTGCAGTTTCGTGGAGGAATTCTGCGAACTGACGGGACGTCTCGAGCCTTAAGGTTGTGACTCAGTTCCAACGCGCAACACTTGCAGGGTGACATTGTCGGGAGCGCCCCGCAGCCGGGCCAGCTTCACCAGAGCAGCGCAGCATTCCGCGGGCGGATTCGCGGTCAGAGCAGTCTCCAGCTCTTCCTCGGTCACGACGCTCCAAAGGCCGTCGGTGCAAAGCAGGAGATGGTCTCCCTCTTGTAAGGCCAAGGTCTGGTCGGCACCATCGACCGCCAGTTCCCTTCCCGCTCCCAAGGCGGCGGTGAGGATGTGGCGTTGCGGGTGCTTCTCCGCATCTTCGGCGCGGACAATGCCGCTCTCCACCAGGCGGCCAACGTAGGAGTGATCGCGAGTCAGCCGCAGGATGCGCGCGGCGCGAACCAGATACAGGCGGCTGTCTCCGACGTGCGCGAAATAAAGCTGACGCCCGCGGAGAACCAGCGCGGTGCAGGTGGTCCCCATTCCCTGGAATGCGGGATAGCGCTCGGCGTAGTTTTGAATCCGTGTGTGGGCCGCTATAAGGGCTCCAACCAGAGCGGCTTGCGGATCGTCGCCTGGCGCCTGATCGTAAACTTCGCGCACCGTCTCAACCGCCAGGCGGCTGGCTTCCTGGCCGCCCTCGTGCCCTCCCATGCCGTCGGCAATTGCCACAAGCCGTCCCTTGCGCTGGAATTCTTCATCGCTGGCTGGTTCCCAATAGAGGTAGGAGTCCTCATTGTTTTCGCGCTGGCAGCCCACATCGGTGAGGCTGGCAACTTCAACTCCGGGTCTCACATTCATGCAATCAACAGACATTTCTTCGCAACCTCAGCCGGCAGCAGAAAAGTCATCCCAGATCACCAGCACGAGTCAACTTCCTGCCGCGAGGACCGAAGCCGCATTGTGCCCCGGTCATTATAGACATTAGCCGGCGCAAAAACGCAACCCAGGGGCGAGAATTCGCGGAATGTGACAGAGGGAACTGCTGGCTCAAGGTGGCCCGACGCCTGCACGGGCCTTCACACCGGGGAAAGGAAGAAAAAAGCCGCGATGGTCCGCGGCTTTCGTCCTGAACGTGGGAAGTCAGATGCTCGAGCTACTTGCCATCATGCTTGTCCCTGTAGATTTGCCTGCTGGTCTTGTTCTGTTCCTTGTTGAGACGCCTCTGTTCGCCCTTGGTCAGGTGACCATTGTGGGCAGCCATGTCCGCTTTCTCCTGGTTCTCGGTCCTTTGCTCGCGGTTTTCCAGATGCGCAGACTGTCCGGGCGTCAGCGTGCCGTTCTTATCGCCGTTGGCGATGCGGTCCTGCTGATTCTGTTCGCGGCCATTAACTTCGTTGACGCGGGGATGGCCAGGATCGACCACTCCAGCTCCCGCGCCGGATGTGTTGCTGTCTTGAGTTTGAGCAGCGGCGGCGCCAACCGATATCAGACCACCCACTGCCAGGACTAATAGCGACTTCGTGATTTTGTTGATCATGTGAAAGGTAAACCCCCGGATCGAAGTTTAGTTGTGGGTTGCCAAGGCAGCGAATTACGAAGGTGAGAGGTCCCCAGGACAATAGAGCTCAGACGCGCTCAAGGTAACTATCAGCCGGTTACTAAAGTTACCCACAAGGGCAGCGGGTTGAGGATGTCATCTTTCTGCTCACGTTCGAAGCAGCGCATTTGCGGTGGTCGGATCGAGAACTGGCAGGCGTATAATCTTGCCCGGCTGGAGGGGCGTTATGAAACTTACGGACACGATTGCATTGGTTCTGAGGAGTAAGGAGAACCGCCGAATTCTGGCAGTGACGCCCGACCAGTCCGTCTATGAAGCGGTTGAGAAAATGGCGGTTGAGAGTGTGGGCGCGTTACTGGTTATTTCTGACGGCAAGCTAGTGGGCATTCTCTCGGAGCGCGATTACGCCCGCAAAGTGATTCTCAAGGGCCACGCTTCAAAAGAGACTCTCGTCCGCGACATCATGACCACACCCGTCGTTTTCGTAACCCCGCGACAAG
Source organism: Candidatus Sulfotelmatobacter sp. (assembly GCA_049673585.1). Lineage (GTDB taxonomy): Bacteria > Acidobacteriota > Terriglobia > Terriglobales > Acidobacteriaceae > Sulfotelmatobacter. The sequence goes on from JBATXV010000021.1 coordinate 153,487, forward strand.
CCGTAGACGAATGCATGTCGATCATGACCAGGCACCGATTCCGTCATCTTCCGGTGATGGGAGACAACGGGAACGTGTTGGGTGTCGTTTCGCTGGGCGATCTGGTGAAGTGGATCGTCTCCGATCAGGCTCAAACCATTCAGGAGCTGGAAGGCTACATCACGGGAAGATACCCCGGATAAACCAGAACGATCCGGGAAGCCGAGAACTAAGACCTCGTCGATTCGCAAACTAGACGTTCTTCGGGGGTCAACTCCAGCGCGTATCCGGAGTGCGCAGCGTCGTTGTGAAACATCTGCACGGTCTCCAATGAGTAGTCGTGAAGATCCTTGCCAATCAGGGCGACTTTCTTGAGCACGTCGGACGTAACAGTAATGATGTGGCAGCCGATTTCGTCGGCCTGGAAGATGTTCAGGAGTTCGCGCGGGCTGGCCCAGACCAGTTGCGAGTTAGGCTCCGGCGCCATTAACTCGAGCGCGGATTTCATCAGAGGAACGGGATCGCGCCCGGTGTCGGCCACTCGTCCGGCGAAAACAGATATGTACGAAGGCGCACCACCTCGCAGCGCTCGCGCCAGATGATCCACTTGGTCGAGTGCGAGCACCGCCGTCGCATTCACCTGAATCCCTTCCGCGCTCAGGCGCCGGACCAATTCATACATAGGTTCCCGGCGGGTATTGGTGACAGGAATTTTTACGTACACGTTCGCCGCCCAGCGGGCGATCTTGCGGGCTTGGCGCTCCATTTCAGCCTCATCATCGGCAAACACTTCGAACGAAATGGGACGATCGGGAATCTGTTGCAGGATTTCCCGGGCGAAACGCTCATAGTCGGTGACGCCCGCTTTCCGCATCAGGGTTGGATTCGTAGTGAAACCCTTGATGTAGGGTTGCCGGTAGAGCTCAAGCATGCTGGCCTTGTCGGCTCCGTCGGCAAACACCTGAACCCGCAATTCAGACACGGACTTCATCTTTACTAGTTGACTCCTTCAAACTCGAGCACAGGATCCAGTCTGCGGCTTCGCGCAACGATCGAACGGTGGCCTCGGGAGGCTGCGCCGGTTTCCGTTCCCGGTAACCGTAATCAATCAAAACCGTTTTGCAGCCAGCGGCGTGGCCGGCGTCGATGTCGCGCCAGCGATCGCCCACCACGAAACTGCGCGAGAGATCGATGTTGTGCTTGCGCTGAGCCTCGAGCAACATACCGGGATTCGGCTTGCGGCAAGCGCAACCGTCCGCATCGTCATGATAGCAGACGAAGATATCGTCGATAGGCAGAGAGGATACGAGAGCTTGATGGATGGCCTCGACGGCGTTGCGCGTCTGGGTGCCACGCGAGACATCGGGTTGATTGGTGATCACAAAGAGCGCGAATCCGTGAGCTTTCAAATCGTGCAACGATGATGCGACCTCGGGCAGGAGCTCGAGTTCCTTCACCCCGGACGGCGGAAATGATTTCCCGTCACGCACCACGGCGCGATTGATGACACCATCGCGGTCGAGAAAAACCGCCGGGCGGAGTCGCCCGTCGCTCTGCGCGGCCGATTCCCACTTGGTTTGCTGTTGCTTCACCGCGGGGTGCGAAACCAATAAATGCCACACGACGGCCTGAAACGCCTCGGCGTGCGGAGTGATGTGGTCCGGGTTGACGGTGGGAATAATGATGCAAACGTCGGCTGCCTTGGCAGTGTGGCCCCCGTCGCGGCCGACAACGCCCACGATTTTTGCGCCCACGGTCTTTGCGTATTGAAGCGCAGCCACCAGATTGGGGCTGACATTTTTTTCGAGATCGCCCCCACCTACCGAGAACACCAGCACAAGATCGTTTGCGCACAAGCGGCTTACCCGCAGCCAGGCCCCGAAGACTGTTGCCCAACCTTCATCGTTTACCCGCGCAGTGAGTTCGGACACATTGTCGGTTGGCGCATAGGCCTCGATGCCCGCAATCTTTCGGAAGTCGTTCACCGCGTGAGACGCGTTCGCGGCACTGCCTCCTACGCCGAGGATGAACAAGCGTCCACCGGATGCGCGGGTCAGAGCCAGCAGAGAGGCCGCTTTCTCGATGCTGGTGGTGTCGAGGCGGTCGATTACATCTTTGGCTTCGGCAAGAAACTGCTGGGCGAATGTATTCTTCGTGGTCATCCCTTATTGCTTATCAAGCTTAACTATTTAGCCCGGCTCAATCCCTGCGCCGCGAGGAACTCGGCTGTCTCCTGCAACCCCGCTGCTGAGCCGATCTCGTAGAAGCGTTCCCACACTTCAAATGCCCCCAGCTGCTTTTGCAGCAGCAGGTCCGCGTATAGCTCGGCGAGGTCGCAAAACTTTCCGGAGGGCAAACCTTGAAACGCTTCGGTCCGGAATACTCCTAGCCCGTAGTCTATATACCGCATGCCTGGTGTACGGTCCGTCTTGCTGTACGCGAGAATGTTCCCGGCTTCGAACTCTACGTTGCTGGTGTCCCATTTTCCTTCGTTGCGAAAAACCGTCATCATTCCCAACACACCTGCAGTTTGAAACTGCCGGGCAATCGCAGCGTAGTCGCAAGGAAGATAGGAATCACCGTACATCACGAAAAAAGAATCGCCTAACCTGGGCAGGGCTTTTCTGACGGCCCCGGCCGTGCCCAATAATGCAGGTCCGTCGAACGAGTAGTCTACCTGAAGACCCAGGGTTGAGCCGTTGCCGATAGTCTGCTCGATCATCTCACCAAGATGTCCCACACAGAACACAACCCGGCGAATGCCTTTCGACTGCAGCAAGCGCAGTTGATGCACGGCAAAGGGCTCGCCGTTGACTTCGAGCAGCGACTTCGGCACGGTCTCCGTCATAGGCCGCAGACGGGTGGCGAGGCCGCCGGCGAGAATCGCAACCGTCTGCAATGGGTTCAACGCTGGAGTCAAAATCGAGTTCTCCTACGAATGTGCCACCACCGTGGTTCCCGCAAAGTCGAACTGCATGCGGACTTCGCGAAGTCCGGCGCCTCGCATGACCGCCCTGAGTCGAGTCTTCTCCTCGGTGTAGAACATGAGAAATCCGCCTCCACCGGCGCCGATGAGTTTGCCGCCGAGCGCGCCGTTGGCGACGGCGAGCTTATACAGCCGATCGATCTCGCCACCGCTCATACCCGGAGACCGTTTCTTCTTGTTCTCCCAGTGAATATTCATCACCTGGGCAAACTTTCTCAAGTCACCGGCCAGCAGAGCGTCCCGGCTGTCGATGCCTAATTGCTTGGTGAAGTGAAGATTCTCTATCATCTCAGAGTTGTTCTGTTTGGTTCTCGAATCCTGGTCGCGAAGAATGTCAGACGCATTGCGCGAGCTTCCGGTGAAAAACAAGAGGAGGTTGTCTTCAAGATTCGCCAGAGTTTCGGCGGGGATTTTCACGGGTTCGACGAGCACGCGATCATCCGGCAAAAACTGGAAAGAGGTGATGCCGCCGAAAGCGGCGATGTACTGGTCTTGCTTTCCGATTGGCTCATTGAGCAGCTTGAGTTCGATGTGACACGCTTGTTCCGCGAGATCGCGCGGCGGCACGAAGTCCCGCTTCAACGTGTGCAGAGCGCATAGCAGGGCGGTTGTGAAACTGCCGGAAGAACCCATCCCAGTGCCCGCCGGAATGTCAGAGAGGCTGACAATTTCAAGGTACGGCCCGGTTACTCCGGTCAACTTCAGGGCTTCGCGGATGATGGGATGCTGGATCTCATCGACGCGTTCTACATCTTCGAACTTGGAGTACTTGACAATAATCCGCGGACGAAATGCTTCGTTGATGGTGATATAGACATACCGGCTGATGGCGGCGGAGATGACGAAGCCAGTATGCTGGCGATAATAAGACGGGAGGTCGGTGCCGCCGCCGCCGAGGCAAATCCTCAGCGGACTCCGGGTGATGATCATTGAGCGGGCCCGCGCTGCGGGCGATACGCATTCGCAGAAATCATGCTCAAATCATATGCGAAGCGGCTCTTGCAGGTCGAGCGCAACAGCCCACTGCCAAGCCTGTCATTCGACTTCGAAATCAACCAAGCGGGTTTTGCTGGAGTTGCCCACCGAATCCACGGCCTTCAGCTTTAAGAGATAGGAACCGGGGCCTAGCTGCGCAACCGGCAGCTTCAGTCCCAGCGAAATCAGTGGGTTCCCTGCTTTTACTCCCGGGGCCTGGTGAGCGAAACGCATTTTCTCCTGGCCGCTCGCGCGTTCGACGATAACGAGATCAAATCCGACGGTTGGAGGATTCGGATTTTTCAGGAGCGGTTCGTAAACCTCGGTGTAGATTGCCGCTGTATCAGTTTTTTTGAAATGGTTGGATGCAGAGGGTGAAATCTGAAAACCGTCCGCCAGCAATGGAGTCCTGTCTTCCAGCAGTTGGCTGTCCAGATCGGTGGCGAGGTTGGCAGCCCGTCGCAGATCGTTGCTAAGCGCCACACTGCTGATGCTGAATTCCTCACCGAGATATGGGTCAATCAGGAGCGGCGTTTCGAGTTTGCCAAAGCTCTCGTTGCCGGAACTGAACACGACTTTCAGCTTGTACTCGCCAGAAGCGATTCCGAACTGGTTTTCGTAGTGAAATGGCTGTTTCTGAAATTCCTCCACTTCTTTCTTGCCATCGAGATCGACATTCACGGTATCGCTGAAACGCGCGGCGATCGATGCGTCCGGCTTGTACGCGATGCCCAGTATGTTGATCGCGGCATGTTGCTTCCCTTTCTCCTTTTCGAATTTGAGCGCCGTTGAAGGAATCTCCACGGCAAGGTGAACCTGAGCCGTGTTGGGCGAAGTGTAGAAGAAAGGCGCCTGCATGACAGCGGCAACATTCCCTTGCATCTCGCCGCTGGCGCGGGTTTCCAGGTCCTTCTCGATAGGATTCCCGGCCAGGAGATCTGCCGGCCGCACGTTGCAATAGCCACTGCGCGCGCGGACGTTGGTTCCACCGCGCTCCACTTTAACTTTCAACGTGTGGCAACTTCCTTCGACCGAAACCGCGGGCTTATATCCGAGAAGGTAGTACTGGTTTTGATCTTTGGCGATCCTTTGCAGACCACCCAGCAGATCGTTGGTATTGAGGATCACAAATCCGCCGGTACCGTCGGCGAGTTGATAGAGAACCTGCTGATTGTCAGAAGCACTGGGTGGAAATGGCGGAACGATCTGTCGGGGCTGATTATAAGGGCTGTACAGATTGTTATTTGACATGGTTCCCGCAGTGCCGCTGCCGGTCCTGCCGCCAGTGGTGCCACCTCCGGTTTTGCCGCCGCCGCCGGTTCCGCCACCACCGGTACCACCACCACTATGACCACCTCCGCCGCCGGTTCCACCACCACCATGACCGCCACCGCCTCCGCCATGTTGCGCAGGAACCGCGGCTGGTTCAGCAAATGCAGCCGAGCGGAGCATTGGCGGATGAGAGTCCGTTCCCGAATAGTGAAATGCGGCCGGAACGTACGATCCAGATACGGAATGGGTCGAAGGCGGAACGAGACGGCTGTGAGGCGGCGCCATATCAGGAGTCACCAAGCCGCGCACATCAATAGGATAAACAGCGACGTTCGATCGATTACAGGTATCGATGACCGCAGTCAATTCCGATTCATACTCGGGGTTCATTTTGAAGCCGGAAGTCAGCATTACCAGTGACTTTCGGCCGGGCACAGTGGAAAGGCTTTTGGCTAGGCTCCGCAGAGCAAGCAAGACGGTTTGAACGCCAAAGTCGGCTTCCGCATTACTCAGAGATGGTCCTATGGAGGGAGTACCCATCGATGCCACCATCACCGGCGGCTGCGCGTTCGGCGAAACTGATGATCCTTTCAAACCCGCCACCACTTGCTTTAAGCGGTCCGCGTCCGCAGTGAAGTTTTGTGAGATGTGCACCGTGCCGCCGAAATCCGCAATGGCTATCAAGTGATCAGGGCTCGCGTTTGCATCAATAAACTTTGCGGCCGCGTCTCGCGCCCTCGCCTGATCCCCAATGTCCATGGTGGAGTTGTCGAAGAACAGTACTAAGTAGCGAGGCTGAGGGTTGGTGGAATTCGTGCTCTCTTCAAAAGAGAAACTGGTGACGGCTTGCTCCTTGCCATCTTCCCAGACCTTGAAGTCCTTCTGAACGAGATCGCGAACGTACTCGCCCTTCTTGTCAGTGACGACGGTGTCCACCAGAACCAGGCGGGTCTCAGCACGGATCACACCGGCGTCGTCCGCGCCCGTTGCGTTTGCCTGTTGGGCGTACACATCGGGGATGCTTGAGCCTGATTCGCGAAGTATCCAAAAACTGGCCAGACAAATCAGGCCAATGGAAAGAACCAGCTGGCGATGGCGCATACTTCACCTCCAAAATGCTTGTTAACGAATCTCAACTGTCCCGTTTTCCGCGGACATCATTTGCCCTTCCGCGTCCCTTACGACGAGTCTTACGAGATAGCTCCCCGGCTTTACGTCGAAGCTGGTCTTGAGCGTAATTCCTGAGCCGAGCTTGTGCTCGAGAGTCTCATCTTTCAATTTCATGGTCACTGTCTTCTCTATTCCTTGAACGAAATTGCCGTTGCGATTAAATAGCGCCGACACACAGGTTAGAACGTTGTCGTTTCGGCCTTCGACTTTTCGGAAGCGCAGGCGTTTTACATCCACGTGAGCGAGCACGACAAGCGTGGCATCCTGATCGCTGGCTTTGAAGAACTGCGTGTGCAGGTTGACGGGAAGATTATGCAACTCCTCCTGGGAATACATGGCATCAACAATTTCCTGCCTGGCTCGCTCGTCCGGGCTGGTGAAGTTCTTGGGTGCGTAATAGCCTCGGCGGGCTTGCAACGTCAGTTTTTGCGGATTCTTCAGCGTGACCTTCAGGCTGTGAAAGCTGCCGTCGAGCTTCAGGTTTTGCGGAACGAAAGCCAGTACATAAGAGTACTCGGGTGTGTCGGCGACGCGGCGGAAGCCCTCGTCGAGATCGTTATTGTTATGGAAGAAAACACCGCCAGTACCGTCCGCTAACACGGCAAGGAGGTCGTCCTGAGCGGAAGCAGCCATGGTTTCAATCAAAGTCTTACCGCCGGAAGGCGGGCGGGTCAGACTCGCATCTCCGAAAGAGGTCGGGACATACAGCCCGCGCGCGTCCAGACTATTGATGACGACTTGCGCGCGCAGGGCGCGATCGATGATCTGCGTGTAGTCATATTCAAGTTGCGGAGTAATGAATCCGGGAGAAACGAGGACGACGCTTCGCTGGCCGGGCATCCTGGATACGTTGCCGACCACATCTTCCAGTAACCCGAGAGCGATGCGGCTTTCGTGGTCACCAGCACTCAACACGCTTGCACTGCTGCCTTGCACCAATGCCGCGGCCATCTGCAGGGCTGCCGCTGCGGCATTGTTAGGTGGTGGTGGGCTGCATGCAATCGCATCTTCGATGGCCACTTGCGTCGCCTGAGGATCGTTCTTGTTGATGATCAGATCGGCCTCGTAGTAACTGATATCCGGGCATTCTTGCAAACCACTGCGAGCGATGGCGCGCGGTTGCAAGCGCAGCAAGGTCGCGTGGAGTTGGGCTCGATCGTCGGTGAAGTCGAGCGTGGTTTGACCCGAAGTGCTGAAGATGGCTGCGCGGTCCGTGGGCCGCAGCGTGGCGAAGTGGCGTTCCGCGGCTTCCCGCACCCGAGCGAGATCGCCGAACTCCAGGTGCACATCGTCGAACAGGTAAGCCACAAAACGTTCGGGCACGGCAGGCACATTCCCGGTGTGGGAAGAAGTATCGGCGGAAGGAATCTCGCCGGAGTTCTCAATCGACTCCTGGCGCGCCTTTGCTGCCAAACTTCCCGGCTGTTCGACTTCGAACTGGCTGATCACTTGCGGCTTGCCCTTGGTCGAAGACCTGAAAATCGTCCTGGCGAAGATTTCCAATGGCGTGGCCCTGGGAGTCGCGGACCACTGCGCGCACAACCACCAGCTTTACGTTTACCTTGAATGTGGCGGGTTCATCGCGAGAGGCGAGTTCGGCAGAGCTCTGTTTGGTCTCGGACTGGGAAGCGGAGTTGCCGGCAGGAGCCTGCTGAACGCCGATCTGCGGAACTCCGACCTGAGCGAATAGAGGAACTGCGCAGATTGATAACCAGGTAAGGCACAGCAGAAAACAGAGAAGCTGGCTTCGCGCGAGAAAGAAAGATGCAGTCGCATCCCCGAGCGTGACCCTCCGCCTCGCTTCCGGAGAACTCCTCATGAAAACTCCAAACCGCCGGGGAAAGGCAGGGCATCCCTTAGTCGACTCGCCCCACCAGTAGGGATTCCCTGTGGGCGTCGAAATGCTGCCCGACAGTGTACACCCGTTTCGGCGACTCCATGAGATACGTCTCGCCGCTTCGTCCGTGCTAGTTTCTAGAATGAGCCGGAAATGATGAAGTTCGACTGGACAGAAGGTCAGCTCGCGGAAGGCTTGCGTCTCTACGATGCCGGTGAGTTTTTCACCGCGCATGAGGCCTGGGAAAGCGTGTGGCTAAAGCTGCCAGAACCGGAGAAGACTTTTCTGCAGGGACTGATTCAGGTGACTGCGGCATTTCACCACCTGCAGTGCGACAATCGCCTGGGAACTACTCTCTTGCTGCAAGCTGCGCTGCGGCGGCTCGACCGCTATCCAAAATTCTTCGGAGGCATTTCTGTTGCGTTGCTCCGCGGCGACATACGCGAGCGATTGCGAATGCTCGAAGCTGGCGAACCGGCATCCCAACTGGTTTCGCCCCGCATACGACCAGGTTAGCGGATAGCCACCTTCACAGGAGGCCATCGATTTGACGGGCCTACGCGGCCCCCGAGCTTACCTGGCGTGCCCATTGCATGGCTTGCCAGTATGCCGCCGAAACGTCAGCTTCGGAGAGATGAAGCTGGGTTGTAAGTTCCTTCACCGCTGCCCATTCCCCGGATTCTTGTGCCAACATGAGCTGATAGAAGGGCCGCAGACGGCTGGTCGCACCTAGCAGCACCGCTTTACATTCCTGATCGATGGGGACGTTATCGAGCACCTGGCGCATGGGAATCTCAAGAATCGTATCCATGAGCGAAAGCATGCCCAAGAGGAACAAGTCGGAATCTCCGTGCTGAATTTTGGGCGAGAGCAGCTCACAAAAACGGGCGCGTACCAAGGCGGCAAGCACCAGGTCGCTCGACTTATCCTGGCCCGCCCCCAGGCTCGCCACCAAGCGGATCCAGCGGCGAACTTCGCGCTCTCCCAGAATAGAAAGCGCGTGCCGCACGGAATGAATTTCGGAGGCGAAGCCGAACGCGGCGGAGTTCAGATAACGCAGCAGTCGGTAGCACAGCGATGCCTCGCCCTTGACCAGATTTTCTATGTGACGCACATCTAACTCCGGTTGCGAAACCGCCGTCAGCATGCGCAGATAATTGAGCCGGTTGGCTGGAATCTCGTGCGCAGTGAGTATTTCCGGACGGCGAAAAAAATATCCCTGGAAGTAAAGAAAACCTGCCCTCTTGCTGGCGATGAATTCTTCGCGGGTTTCCACTTTTTCTGCCAACAACCGGCAGCGCCAGGGACCGTAGCGTTGCACCATTGCGGCCGCGTCACCAGACGCGGTAGCCCTGAGATCCACCTTGATGATGTCGGCAAGATCGGTCAGCGGTTCACGGGGATCGCCTAGCGCAAAATCGTCCAGGGCGATCATGTACCCGGCTTCCTTCAGCCGACGGCAGGCTGCGACCACCAGATCATCGGCGGGAACGGTTTCAAGAATCTCCACCACGGTCTGGTTCGGCGGCAGGAGCGTAACGTAATCCTTCAGGAGGATGTCGCGGGTGCAGTTCACGAAGGCCCGCCGTCCGTCGCAAAGTACATCGAGGCCGAGCAGCATAGAACTGTTCAATGTGCTGCGGGAAGCCGCGTCGGAATCCGGACTCCGGAAAAAATCCTCGATGCCGTCACGAAATAGGAGCTCGTAACCGAAGACTTTCTCATCCGTCGTGAGGATCGGCTGGCGGGCGACAAAGTGGGTTCCGGGTTGGGGCACTGGTTTGCCCTTATCGGGGCCGAGGGCGGAGGAGGGAGCAGTCACCCCTTGTCTATCGGCACACCGTCGCCTAACGTTAGCCGGCATTTGCTCGAACCGCACAGATGGGCTCGACTGAGTGATCGCTGTTGAGCGGAATCGCGCTCGGATGTTCTCAGCTGTGAATCTGGAGGGAAATGACGATGAGCAAACCTTCAAACAGCAGCTGGACTTCGAGCGCCGGCGAGTCGGCCTGCGAGCGCAGGGTATAGTCACTGCCGGTGATTACGGTTGGCGGAGAAAGCATGCAACCCTCAGCCAAGCCTGAAATCTTGTTCTTGAAGTTGCCCGCCACCATGTTGCAGACTTCACCAATACCGTCCGAAATGTCGGGACCAACCTTTTCAAGGGCCACTCCCAACATTCTCGAGGTCATGAGTGTGGCCGCCTTCTTCTCGCAGCGAATGCTGAGCACACCGCACAGTTGCCCCGCCAGCCCCACCATGGCGGTAACGTCCAGGGATGGCTCCTCGGTGCTTGCGGGCAGACTCAGCTTGGAACCCAGCATGAGTTCAAAAACTTCGCGAGTCGCGACTTCAAGCAGCGGAATCCAGTTTTCGTGGCTGCTATTCGCCGCCAGCATCTCACTGACCGATTTCATGACTTCCCCGCCAATACCGGGACGACGTGTTCCTTCACCTGCTCCGGCGTGAACGGCTTGCGGATGTAGCCTCGCGCCCCGAAAGACAATGCCTGCACCACATGCGCCTCGCTGCCTTCCGTGGTAATCATGACCACGGGCACATTTTTCGCGTTCTCGACTCCAGGCAGCTGCTTGATGAATTCCAGCCCGTCCATGACTGGCATGTTGATGTCACACAAAATGAGATCGACCGGATTGTCCTTGAGCAGGGCCAGCGCCTCAGCCCCGTTTCCAGCCTGGAATACCTGACTCAAAACGATGCCAGCCTGGGCCAGCGAGCGCTCCACGATTTTGCGCATGACCGAGGAATCGTCGACGATCAAAGTGCGGATGGGCATAAGGCTGCACTTATTCTCCACTGCCGGAAACACTTGACCAATTATTGTTGTTTGTCGGCTCTTGGATATATCGACTGGAGATGATAGGACTTTAGGAGCAAGGAGCGACTCGCGAAATATTGCGGTTTCTCATGAGTTGGAACGTGTAAAATCCGCCCTTTTTGCAGGGTTCCCGATGCACGAGCCAGCTACCGCAGGATGTCACTAACCGAGTCTGACTGATCAGGAGGTCTTATGAAATTCGCGTTCAAGCCTTTGAGCGGTGCCGGCAATCGGCGGCGAGAAGGCGAATGGAAAGTTGCTAGGTGAGCAGATGAAGCTGGTCGCGACCGGCGCGACCATGGGTATTGAAAGATTGCGGCCACTGGGTGATGGAGGAAAAACCTAAAGAAACAACCGACGCCTTGATGAAGTTTCTGTGACTCGTGCCGATTCAGTTGAATCGTGAAAAATCCGTTTCTCTTGACGCCGAGGGTTCGCCGCGTGCCGATGCCAGTGATTTGCGACTTTCGCTAGTCGCTATCGTCCAGGTACTCGCTGGGCACGTCGTCTTCGGGTACTTCATGAGTGTGAACTTCCCTTTCGTCCTCGCCGTCGGCGGCCTCAACGCCCGAGATCACGCCAGCTTCGAACGCGTCTCCGTCCTCGATCAGCTCGTCGACGCTTTCCGAATCGGCGCTTTCGACATCGGACAAACCTTGTAGATCTCCCGACTCTTGGCCCGAGCGCGGTTCCGGCACCTGGCCGGAAAAAGCAGACGCACTCCGCCCGGGCCGTTTCTTCGGAACCTCGTTGTTACGCGCGCTGACGGTCTTCCCCCTAGCCGCACTTTTCACACCTTTTTTTCCCCCTGCGGCTTTGGAGCGAACGGAACTCTTCTTTCGTGGTTTCTTAGGAGTTTTGCCGGCGGGCACCCGCTTTTTGGTGATTGCGGCCTTCCCGCTCGCACCTCTTTTCGGCTTCGCGGACTTCTTCTTAGCCTTTTTTTTGGTAGCCATTTTCGCAGTCTAGCACCGGACGCGTCGGTCCGGCAAAACCAATGCTGGTGTTCGGTTTGGATGCCATCTCCGTGGAATGATCACGCCCCGCACAAGGTTTACGCCTTCACGAACTCGACATCGAGCGTGATCGTCACCTCGTGTCCCACCATCAGGCCACCGGCCTCGAGCGTTGCGTTCCAGCCTAAGCCGAAATCCCTCCGGTCGATGCGCGTAGTGGCTGAGAGCCCGATGCGAGTGCCGCCCCAAGGATCTTTGATTGGAGCGCTCGGCCCCTCGACCTCAAATACAACGTTGCGAGTAACCCCATGGATCGTGAGGTTGCCTTCAACCGAAAGTTCGTCACCTTTCACCTTCGAGACGCGAGTCGATTTGAAGGTCAAAACCGGGAACTTCTCGACATCGAGGAAATCCGCGCTCTTCAAGTGCGCATCGCGTTGCGGTTCGCGGGTGTTAATCGTGGCGGCATCGATCGAGGCTTCAATTTTTGATTTGGTTATGTCCGCGCTGTTTAATTCCAATTTTCCGGTAACGGCAGTAAACTCGCCCTTCACGTTCGAGACCATCATGTGCTTGACCTTGAATTGGGCGGTGGAGTGAACGGGGTCAATGTTCCAGGTTGTGACAACGGTTACTTCCGGTGCGGCGACTGTGCTCATGGTTAGCTCCTTCTTTAACACTGATGCCCGTGGTGGCGGCAAAGTATGCAAAATAATTATCCGGCTTCCTGAATCGCGGTGAGGGTTACTCGAGCAGAAATCACAATTGGCATGCGCTCGGTGAATCCTTTAACTTAAAGTCTCATCTACCTTTTCTTCTGGAGGCTCCTTTGCCCCGTTCTCCCAGAATCTCCCCCGCACTCAAGAAGCGCGCTGCCCGGATCGAACTGCTCCTTATGGACGTGGACGGCACAATGACCGACGGCAGCGTCACTCTGCTCTCGCAGACCGACGGCAGCGCCCTCGAAATCAAAACCTTTGACGCCCACGATGGCCAGGGATTAACCCTCGCGCAGTCTGCCGGCCTGCGCACGGGTTGCATCACGGGCCGCGAGAGCGCTGCGCTGCTTCGCCGCGCCCAGGAAATGAGGATGGAATTTATCTACATGAAACAGCCGGTGAAGATGCCGGCGTATGAAGACATTCTGCGAAGAGCGGGCGTCTCCGACTCCGCTGTCGCTTATATTGGCGACGACCTTCCTGATATCCCCTTGATGCGCCGCGCTGGCCTTGCCATTGCAGTTGGCGATGCCGTCCCCGAGGTAAAAGACGCGGCCCATTACACCACGAAAGCGGTCGCAGGCCGCGGCGCGATTCGTGAAGCCGTTGAGCTGGTTCTGAAATCCAAAGGTATTTGGAAAGCAATGATCGACAAAGCCCGGGCCTGACGTAATTCTGCCAGGAACCGGCGTCGCATGCGATTCATGGGTTCGGCGAGCGCCCAGTGGTGCATGGGCTCAGCCACCGGGCATATCATGTCAACTTCCCCGCTTGCGGGAGTACACAAGTCTTTCGTGAATAAGGAGGAGACTCCCTTGAGACTTAGTTACGAACGCTGCCGCGTTTTCCTGTTGGCCGGAGTCTTGGTTTGTGGAGCTGCAACGTCCTTTGCGCAAACCGAGACCACACCCGGCCCGAGCACTCCCGGCCAAGCGATTCCCGGAACCACCGGAGTGAGCCCGTTCGCGGCCAGCGTTCCGGCGAAGCTGGTTCCCGGGGTTCTGTCGCTTTCATTTCAGGATGCCATCGACCGCGGATTGAAACAGAATCTCGGATTGCTCCTTTCGCACGCGGATGTTCGCTCGGCCCGGGGACAGCGCTGGGAGCAACTGAGCGCTTTGTTGCCCCACGTGACCGGGGACCCTTACGTGGCAGCATCAAAAGTAAACGTCGATGAACTCGGCTTTGCTGGACTCGCCAAACTCCTCGGTATCCCGCCGTCGGTGGGCCCTTTTTCCTACTTTGATGCACGCGCGAGTCTGACCCAAACGTTGTTCGATTGGAAGTCCATCAATGCTGCCCGCGCGGCCAACCAGAGCGCGAAATCCGCCGACTATACCTTCAAGGACGCTCGCGATCTGGTTGTGCTCGCCGTGGGCTATACCTATTTGCAAGGCATCGCCGACGAAGCTCGCATTGAAACGGCGGAAGCACAGGTCAAGACGGCGCAGGCGCTCTACGATCAGGCCAACGACCAGGTGAATGCCGGAACTTCGCCGGACATCGACGGCTTGCGCACCAAGGTTGAACTTCAGACCAGGCGACAGCAGTTGATCCAGGCGAAAAACAACTTCGCCATCCAGAAGCTGACCGTGGCGCGTGTTATTGGGTTGGCTCCTGGCCAGGAATTTGAATTCGCTGACAAGTCGCCATATCAGGCGCTCGAAGCCCTCACCGTAGATGAGGCTCTGGGACGCGCCTATGCTTCGCGTTCCGATTACCAGGCAGCCATCAGCGACGTGCGCGCAGCGGAATTTTATCGCAAGGCGGCGCTGGCGGGCTATTTCCCATCGTTGTCTTTCAACGCGGATTACGGCCTGGGGGGTTCGCATCCATCCACGGCAACGCCAGTGGCCGACGTGCGTGGAACGCTTTCGATTCCAATCTTCCAGGGCGGGAGCGTTCACGCCGATGTCCTGCAGGCCGATGCCAAACTCGAGCAGAGCCGCGAACGCCTGGAGAGTCTGCGAGCCCAGATCGACTCCGATGTGCGCGCCGCGCTCCTGAACCTGCAGTCGTCGGCGGATCAGGTCGACGTGGCACGCAGCAACATTGATCTGGCGGAAGAAACGCTGACCCAATCGCGTGATCGTTTCAGCGCCGGGGTCACCGATAGCGTGGAGGTGGTGCAATCGGAGGAGGCGGTCGCGAGTGCGCACGAGCAGTACATATCGAGCCTCTACAGCTATAATTACGCGAAAATTTCCATGGTTCGCGCTCTGGGCATAGCGGAGCAGGGCGTCAAAGAATATTTCAAAGGACAATAAACATGGCGGACGAAAACCCACCCCATTCGGAATCTTCGGTCGACTCATCGCCTTTGGCGGAGAAAAGCTATACCCCGCCGGTGCGTCCGAATCCCAAGCGCCGCAGAAATATTTTGATTATCGTCATCGCCGTGGTGGTGCTTGTCGCCGGCGTATTCCTGTGGCGCTACCTGAGCAGTTACGAATCGACTGATGACGCCCAGGCGGATGTCCACCTTTATCCAGTCAGCGCACGCGTTTCCGGCTACGTAGTGAAAGTAAACGTAGACGACAATCAGTGGGTGGAAAAAGGCACGGTGCTGGTCGAGATCGACCCGAAAGACTATGAGGTTGCGGTCGCGCAGGCGCAGGCAAATCTCGACAATGCGGAGGCGACAGCCCAGTCGCTGAACATCACGGTTCCCATAACGTCGGTAAACTCTTCAAGCCAGCTTAGGTTTACTGCCTCTGGTGTCGAAGACGCCGACGCTGGCGTGGTCGCCGCCGAGCGGCAGCTGGCGGCTGCTCATGCCCAACTGGACGCGGTTGAGGCCAACGATGTTAGAGCGCAAGACGATCTCCGGCGCTACAAGGAGCTCGTCGACAAACGGGAAGTATCACAGCAGATCTACGATCAGGCGCTGGCCACCGCCAAATCGAGCACCGCGACCGTTGCGGCCGCTCGCGCCAGCGAGTCCGCAGCGGAGCAATTCGTACAACAGGCCCGCAGCCGCGTGGCGCAGGCCAATGCGAACCACCAATACGCTGAAACTGGGCCGCAGCAAGTGTCGTCGACCCGGGCCCGCGTGCGGGCCGCGATCGCCGATGTTGAGCAAAAGCGCGCACTCCTCGAACAGGCCCAACTGAATCTCGGCTACACAAAAATCGTTGCTCCGGTCACCGGCGAAGTGAATAAAACGGTGGTGGTCGGGATGAACGTACAAAACGGGCAGCAACTACTTACTGTGGTGCCCCTCGATGAAGTTTGGGTCACCGCTAATTTCAAAGAGACCCAGCTCAAGCACATGCGAGTTGGACAGAAAGCAGAGATCCATGTGGATTCGAGTGGCCGCACGCTAAAGGGACACGTGGACAGCATCGCTGGAGCCACCGGGCCTCTCTTCAGCTTGCTTCCGCCGGAGAATGCCACCGGTAACTACGTGAAAATTGTCCAGAGGATTCCTGTCAAGATCGTTCTCGAACCCGGCGAAAACAAGGATCGCCGGCTTCGACCGGGCATGAACGTGGTGCCAGATGTTTACCTCAAATGAGTTCTGCTGCTCTCACACTCGATGAAGCAGTTTGGCGGCCCAAGTACAATCCCTGGCTGATTGCAGTCGTCGTGGCGATGGCCGCCTTCATGGAGGTCCTCGACACCAGCATTGCCAACGTGGCACTGCCGTATATGGCCGGTAATCTGGGCGCGAGCAACGACCAGAGTACTTGGGTGTTGACTTCCTACCTGGTCTCGAACGCCATCATCCTGCCGATTAGCGGCTGGCTCGCAGGCGCATTGGGGCGCAAGCGCTTTTTTATGTCTTGCCTGGCTGTCTTTACTGCGAGTTCTTTGCTTTGCGGCATCGCGCCCAGTCTGGGATTTCTTCTTCTCTTTCGGGTGCTGCAAGGCGCCGGTGGCGGTGGCCTGCAGCCCATGGCGCAGGCCATTTTGGCGGATACGTTTCCGCCCCAGCAGCGCGGCCTGGCATTTGCCCTGTATGGCATCACGGCCATTATGGCGCCCACGATTGGACCAACTCTGGGCGGATGGATCACCTTCAACTATTCATGGCGCTGGATTTTCTTCATCAATCTTCCAGTCGGCGTGCTCACATGGCTTCTGGTGCGGCGCTTTGTAGAAGATCCTCCATATTTAGCCAAGCTCAAGGCGGCTGGGGTCAAGTTGGATTACATCGGCATCGCCCTCCTGGCACTCGGTATCGGGGCGTTACAGGTGCTGCTCGACAAAGGCCAGGAGGATGATTGGTTCGGTTCACACTTCATCACGACTTTAATCGTGATCGCGACCGTATGCCTGATCTCTCTGGTGATCTGGGAGTTGTATCAAAAAGCACCGATCATCGATGTGCGCATGTTCAAGAACTTTAACTTCGCAAGCTCGAGTCTGATGATGTTCACCCTCGGCATTCTGTTGTTCAGCAGCCTGGTGCTGATGCCGCAATTCCTCCAGACTCTCGTGGGCTATACCTCCGAACTCGCCGGGATTGCTCTTTCGGCTGGAGGCTTGGTTTTGTTGTTCGAGATGCCCATCATGGGCCAACTGACTACCAAGATCCAGGCGCGCTACCTGATTGCCTTCGGCTGGCTCGCCTTAGCTGTTGCCATGTTCTATTCCACGAAGCGCATCGACTTGCTGATCAGTTTCAGTGCGGCTACCTGGCTGCGCATCGCCCAGGTGATTGGTTTGGGGTTCCTGTTCGTTCCGATTACGCTGGTGGCCTACATCGGAATTGCGCCGGAGAAGAATAACGCGGTCGCAGGAATTATCAATTTCATGCGCAACATGGGAAGCAGCGTGGGCACATCGCTGGTCACCACATTGATTGCGCGGCGCTCGCAATTTCATCAGGCCAGGCTCGTGCAAAATGCCAGGGTCGACAACCCTAACTTCCTGAATTCGGCGAACGGCCTGGCCCAACAACTAGCTACCTCCGGTGTGGGTAGGCATGAGGCGCAACTCACCGCTTATGCCAGGATTTACCAAACGCTGCAAGCGCAGGCCGCAACCCTGGCATACATTGATACGTTTATGGTTCTTTGCATAGGATCGGCAGTCATGTTCGGTCTGTCTTTTGCCCTGAAGAAAAATGATCCCGGTGGCGGTGGGGTGAGAGTAGCGGAATAATAGATGCAATACGACTGTAAGAAGTCAGAGATGCAGTTATGGAAATTAAACTCATCCTTTGTCCCATCGATTTCTCGGAGTTTTCGATAAGGGCGTATCACTATGCGCTTTCGGTCGCCGAACATTATCAAGCCAAGTTGGTGGTGCAACATATCGTCGAATTCTCGCGATATCCCTACGCAGAATATGTCGCCTCTACGGGAGACTATGCCGCGTTCTGCCGCGGACTTCGCGACGGTGGCAAGCAGAAATTGTCCGAATTCGTAAAGGCACACGCATACGGTAAAATTCAGCCGGAAGTCGTAGTGCACGATGGAGCAGCTCCGGATTGCATCCTGTCATTTGCGCAAGAACGGAAAACTGACCTGATCGTAATGGGAACGCATGGCCGGCGAGGGTTTGACCGTCTGGTGCTGGGGTCGGTGACCAACCGGGTACTGCGGAGGGCACCCTGCCCGGTGCTGGCGATATCCAACCTGCCGAGCGAATCTACGATCGAAGGTAGAGGAGTGCAGCACGTCCACCACCTGAACCGAATTCTTTTCTGTACGGATTTTTCCGAGAACTCGGAGCAGGCGCTCAGCTATGCGGTCTCTGCGGCACAAGAGTACGACGCCGAGCTCATCCTTATGCACGTGTTGGAGCAGACTCAGAGTCTGGCCAAGAAGAAAGCAGCCATAGCGACAGCCACGGAGCAGCTCGATAAACTAATTCCACAGGGGAAACGCAAGACGCTCAACATCAAGACGGTGGTGCGCACTGGAAAACCGTACCAGCAAATCATTCAACTGGTGAAGGAAGCGCAGATCGACACCGTAGTAATGGGAGTGCGCGGCCGGGGCACGCTGGATCAAGCGATTTTTGGTTCGACAACCTATCGCGTGCTGCAGTTGGGGTCGTGCCCCGTGCTCGCGGTTCGGGTTTGAACCATCGGACTTCGGTTATCACTATGCAAATAAAAATCATCACCATAGAACGCGAATACGGATGCGGCGGCGGCGAAATCGCCCAACTCCTTGCCAAGCAGCTGGGCTGGAGGCTTTGGGATCAGTTGCTGACAGAGGAGATCGCGCGCCTTGCCGATTGCCCCAAGACAGTCGTCGAGGGCCGGGAGGAGCGAACCGATCCCCTCTACTACCGCCTCTTCAAATCGTTTTTGCGCGGCAGTTATGAAGGTAGTATCAACGCTCATAAGCTCAAGCTGGTCGACAGCGAATGTATTTTGAAGTTTACGGAGCAGGTCGTTCAAAGCGTGGCAAAGACCGGCAACTCTGTCATTGTGGGAAGAGGGTCACAGCAGTTCCTCAAGAACCGCCAGGATGCGTTGCGCGTTTTTCTTTATGCTCCGAGGGAGAATAAAGTTCGACGCCTGCTGGCTCGCGGTAAGAGCGTAAAGGAAGCCGAGCAACTCGTAGACACGGTCGATCGCGAGCGCCTTGATTTCATCCAGAAATATTTCCACGTCGAGTGGCCTGATCGCGCCATTTACCACACAATGATCAATACGGCGATCGGCGATGAGGCTGTCGTTCACATGATGCTGGATGTCATGAAAACTCTGGATACAACGGTTCCTGCGCTGGCGAAATAAATCTGCCGTCACTACCCGTTCGAGTGACCGGCTGTTTTGCCGGGCGTGATTCGGATCGGGCGACCTTCCTCTCTTTGCCCCCTAGCCTTCCGACATGTAAGATGCACGATGGTCTGACCGGAGGAGCCTGGAATGTTCATCAGAAAGATGATGCTGTGTTTCGCTGCAATTGCCATGTTGGGCAGCATGTCGGCGCGTGCGCAACAATCGGACTCCGAGGATGGGGGCCAGTTCCGCTTTCGCTTTGTAGGTCCCAGGGTCGGGAATCGGATCGCGGCCGTGGCTGGCGTTCCGGGCGATGCCAGTACTTACTATGCTGGAGCTGCTTCTGGAGGAGTCTGGAAATCGATTGACGGCGGCAATCACTGGATGCCGATCTTTGACAAAGAACCGGTGGCCGCAATCGGCTCGCTGGCCGTAGCTCCTTCGGATCCAAGCACCGTCTGGGCTGGAACCGGCGAGGCGTGGGCGATTCGCGACGTCGACGTGATGGGCAATGGAATTTATAAATCGACCGATGCCGGCAAAACCTGGACCAACATGGGGCTGCCGGAGAGCGGCCGCATCGGCCGCATCGTCATCCACCCTTCGAATCCCGAGATTGTTTTCGCCTGCGTTCTGGGCCGCACTACCGGACCGCAAGCCGAGCGCGGCGTCTTCCGCACCACCGACGGAGGCCAACACTGGTCGCGTGTGTTATTTGCCGCCGACAACGTCGGCTGCTCCGGCCTGTCGATGGACGCGCACGACCCGCGCACTTTATTTGCCGGGATGTGGCAAGTCGAGATGCATACCTGGGGCGAATTCAGCGGGGGCCCGGGCAGCGGAATCTACGTTTCACACGACGGCGGAACGAAGTGGACTCGTATCGAAGAACATGGCCTGCCTCATAGCCCGCTGGGGAAGATCGATGTCGCGGTTGCACCGACCAATTCCAATCGCGTCTTTGCCCTGATTCAGACCAAGGACCAGGGTTCCGTCTGGAGATCCGACGATGCTGGGGAGCATTGGAAAGCGATCAATTACCAACGAGCATTGATTGGACGCGCCGGCTACTACATTCGGCTGGCCGTTTCGCCGGCCAGCGACAATGAAGTTCTCGTCGCCAACAGTTCCTTCCTCCAGTCGCTCGATGGAGGGGAGAATTTTAAGGAAGTTCCGTGGGGCGGAGACACGCATGACATCTGGTTCGACCCCACCAATGCCGATCGCTTCGTTATTACCGATGACGGTGGCCTGAGCATCACGACCGTGCACGGCCGCGGTTTTCACCGCGCGACAATACCCATCGGCCAGATGTACCACGTCGACGTTGACAATCAGATTCCTTACTACTTCTACAGCAACATGCAAGACGACGGAAACATGCGTGGCCCCAGTCTTCCCGTAGACTCAAGAGAAACCGGCTGGGATCATGAGATGGGCGGTTGCGAATCCGGCTTCACCGTTCCAGATTTAGCCGATCCCAACATCGTGTGGGCCACGTGCTATGGAAATAAAGTTACCCGTTGGGACGCCCGGACCAAGCACGCGCGCTCCGTCAGTCCATGGATGCATACCTTAGATTCGCCGCCGAACGATATCAAGTATCGCTGTCATTGGACGGCGCCGCTCGCCATCGATCCCTTCGACCACAACACCGTCTACTACGGCTGCCAAGTGGTCTTCAAAACCGTGAACGGTGGCCAGAGTTGGTCGGTTATCAGCCCCGACCTTTCCACCCAGGATCCGTCTCGCATTGTGCCTTCGGGCGGAATCGTCGGCGATAACCTTGGACAATTCTACGGAGAGGTTGTCTTCGCCATCGCACCTTCCAAAATTCAAAAGGGACTCATCTGGGCCGGAACCAACGATGGCCAAGTCTGGCATACAAATGATGGCGGCAATTGGATCAACGTCACCAAGAATATCCCCGGGCTGCCCCCGTGGGGCACGATCACGAGCATTGCGCCTTCGACTTTCAATCCTGGCGCGGCATACATCAGCGTTGATTTCCACCTGATGGATAATCGCGATCCGTTCATCTACAAGACCACCGACTTTGGCAAAACCTGGAAGGAGATCAGCAGCAATCTCCCGAAAAATGCGTTGTCGTATGTGCGTACCATCGCCGAAGATCCCATTTGCGAAGGCCTGCTGTTTGCCGGAACCGGAAGCGGTCTTTATTACTCTCTCGACGACGGAGCCCACTGGACTGCGCTCGAGACGGGATTGCCGCACTCCCCGGTGAGTTGGGCCGTGGTGCAAAAAGATTTCCATGATCTGGTGATTTCCACCTACGGGCGAGGACTTTATATTCTCGACGACATTACCCCGCTGGAACAGCTGGCCAAAAATCATTCGGATGCGGCAGTCATCCTGTTTGAACCGCGCCACACCTACCGCTTTACCCGCGGCGGCCAGGCCATGCTCAATTTTTCACTCAAGACGGCGCCGAAGGATCCGATACAGCTTGAAATCCTGGACTCGGAAGGGAAGGAAATCAGAAAACTCGAAACCAAAGGTCGCGCGGGCATCAATCGTGTGTCATGGGACCTGCGCTACGAATCTCCTCGATTGATCGCGCTGCGAACGGTCGCTCCAGATAATCCACACATCTGGGACGAACCCCGCTTCCGCGATTCCGATTCGCGACCGATTACGCATTGGGGAACCGCGCCGGCTGAGGTCGGTCCGGTCGTTGCCCCAGGGAAGTACACCGTACGCATGAAGGTCGGAGACCAGTCTTACGCACAACCTCTGACCATCCTGCGCGACCCTCGCGCGCCCGGTTCCGACGCAGACATTGAGCTCTCCGTGAAAACTCTGCGCCGCATCAACGCCGATATTGACCGCGTTTCCGATACGGTCAACCAAATCGAATGGCTTCGCAAGCAACTCGAGGTGATCGAAACGATGCTTCGACCGCCAAAGAAGAAAGATCAAGAGAAGCCCATGTTTGACGAGGAGGATGACGACGAAGGTGAACGAGCGCCAGCTCCACCTCCCGTGTTGGACGAGGCTCAGGCAAAACGCAAAGCCGAACTCTTGAAAGCTGCTGAAGAACTCGACAAGAAGCTCTCAGCCGTCGAAGACAAGCTCGTGTCGGAGGCGCTGCTGAACAGCGATGACAAGTATTTCGTCGAGTCCTACAAGGTCTATCTAAATCTGATCTGGCTTAACGCGCAGGTCGGGACCGGAGGCGCCGATGTCGCCGGTGGTGCCGACTTCGCCCCGACCGACACCGAGCTGGAGTTACTGCAGACGTTCGAAACAGAAATGGCAGGAGCGGATGCGGACTACCAGAAAGTCATGAAAGAGGATCTACCCGCACTGAATCGCTCTCTAGCAGATAACAACCTTGCGGTCATGGCCGCTCCGCCCGCAAAGCAGGAATGATGAAATCGGAGTCGGTATAATTGTGGTCGCTCATGGACAGGGTTTCGTCCGCTCTCCGCTGGCTGTTCGACTCCAGACGTGGCGCGCCTGATCGCCTGATTTCACGCTGGCTCTTCCTGCGGGCACTCGGCTGCATTTATTTTTCTGCGTTTTTCTCACTCGTCTTTCAAATCCGAGGCCTAATCGGGCCGGACGGAATCCTGCCGGCAAACCAGTATTTGCAGGCCGTGGTGCATTCCTTTGGATACGGCCGCGGAATGTGGTTTGCGCCCACGCTGCTCTGGCTTGCGAGCGGCCCGCATATGCTGAGCGCCTTATGCTGGGCGGGCATGGCGGCGTCCGTGCTGTTGGCCGTCAATGCGTGGCCGCGCGCAATGCTGCTGATCTGCTTTGTGTGCTTCCTCTCATTCGTCAGCGCTGCACAGGACTTTTCCAGTTATCAATCGGACGGCATGCTGCTCGAAGCGGGATTTATCGCGCTTTTCTTTGCTCCCTCCGGATTACACCCTGGGTTTGGCAAGTCATCTCTGGCGTCGCGCGCCAGTTTGTTCCTGCTGCAATGGGAGTGGTTTCGCATCTACTTCGAGTCCGGCGTTGCGAAGATCGTCGGCGGAGATCCACAGTGGCGCAACTTTACCGCGATGGACGAGTATTACCAGAACGGTCCGCTACCCACCTGGATTGGCTGGTACATGCAGC
The DNA here is from genome assembly GCA_049673585.1 of Candidatus Sulfotelmatobacter sp. Taxonomy (GTDB): domain Bacteria; phylum Acidobacteriota; class Terriglobia; order Terriglobales; family Acidobacteriaceae; genus Sulfotelmatobacter. The sequence continues at coordinate 176,997 of JBATXV010000021.1, forward strand.
ATCTGCCGCACTGGTTTCATGCTTCGACTGTTTTCGTGACGCTGGCGCTCGAACTGGGGTTGGTCTGGATGTTGTTCCTGCCGCGGCGCTGGCGAATCGCGTGCTTTTTTATCGTGACTCCCTGGCAACTCGGCATCATTCTCAGCGCAAACTACACGTTTCTAAACTATCTTGTCCTGGTCTTGGGATTCCTCTTGTTGGACGATCGCTTTCTGCTGCCATTTCTTCCGCAGCGATGGCGAGCGCCCCTCGTCGCGTCCGCCCCAATCGGCGCCGACGGCAATCCCACTGCTTCTGAACCCAGTGCACCCGGCAGGTTGCAGGAGGTGATGACAGAACCGTGGGAGTCCGAGCAAAGCCGACTGCGAAGTTGGAGATTCACTCTCCTTCGACCAGTCAGAATACTGAGGCTCATTTCAACCGCTGCCTTACTCAGTTGGATTTTCTATGCCACGACAGCGGAGTTGATCTGGATGTTCTTCGCCGTGCCAATACCAACTGCGCCGGTGGAGGCACTGGAGCCTTTTCGCATCGCCAATCGATACGGCCTCTTTGGCATTATGACCAGGGGCCGGTACGAGATAGAGTTCCAGGGTTCCGACGACGGAAAAATTTGGGTAGTGTACCCGTTCCGCTATAAGCCGCAGGACTTGAGTGCACCGCCCGGGATTTACGCGCCCTATCAGCCGCGGTTCGACTGGAACCTGTGGTTCGCTTCATTAGGCTCATGGCGGGATTATCCAATTGTGCCCCAAACCGAAGTGCGGCTGCTTTCCAACGACAACGATGTTCTTACTCTTTTCGCTAAGAATCCCTTTCCGCATGAGCCACCGCGCGAGGTGCGGGCTGTGATTTGGCAATACTGGTTCACCACAATGTCCGAAAAGCGGACGCAAGGTCTGTGGTGGCGACGTCAATTCCTAGGACTCTATGCTCCGACGATCGAACGCGCACCAGACGGGAATATCCATGTCGTCGAATGGCCTACGGTTGGCTCGCGTGAATGAATTTCGCCAGCAGTCGAGCAGCATCCGCTTCGTTGGTGGGCCCGGTGGCCGGCTTTCCAAATCAGCCAAAACCAATTGTCTCGCTACAAGAGGCTCCGCGCTTGCACCCTGCTTCACGGGGTGATGGCAATGACTCGCAAAGGACTGCCGGAGCCGCCGACGATTTTCAGTGGCGCGGCGATGACGATGGCGCCGGTAGGCGGAAGCTGATCGAGGTTCGACAGACTGGCCAACCCAAATTTGCCGCTGCCGTGCATCAGATAATGGTTCGGGAACGGTGGATCGAAAGTGGCCGCCTGACCGGCGTCGGTTCCGACTGTTTCCACACCGACGCCCAACACATTCCGCTCCTTCGCGAGGAGCGCAGAACTTTCCTTGGTCAATCCGGGAGTGTGCGGTCCGTTCCCTTTTAGATTGATGTAGTCCTTCGGATCGGTCCGCTTCGACCAGTCCGTGCGCAACAGAACCCACGCGCCCGCCGGAATTACGCCGTGCTTATCCTCCCACTGGCCGATGCGCTCTGGCGTCAACAGATAGTTTGGATTTCTTGTCACCTCCGCGCTGATGTCGATCACGCAAGCAGGGCCCACAAATTTTCCTGGCGGGATGCGATCCACAGTGTTATCAGGAAGGTCTTTCCCAGAGACCCAGTGAACCGGAGCGTCGAAGTGAGTGCCCGTGTGCTCGCCGGTCTCGAAGCCATTCCAGTACCAGGCGGGGCCGCGTTCATCGTAGTGCGACAGTTCCCAGATTTTGAATGCAGGAGTGTTATTGAATTGAGGCGGCAGCGGCAGCAAAGGAGTTTGCGGACTTAGAGGCTGGGTCAGATCCACGACCCGCAGCCGGCCGGCGGTTAATTCTTCAAGCAGTTTAGACAAGACGACAGACATCAGGGCTCCTCAAAAGCTTCCCTTCAGCGACTGAATATGCCGCCGGAATTGAAACCGGTTCTCGAGCAGCGTCAGGTCGGTAACGTAGGCGGCCGGGCCTTTGGCTTCGACCTTGGCAATAATGGTTGTGAGTTCCCTGCCCTGCATGGCATCGCTCACCGCGGCCTTAAAGCTTTCTACGCTACGGACCGTGGTCACTCGGGGAATACCGGAGGCACGGGCGATGCCTTCCAGGTCCGTACCTGTGCCGGTCGCGGTTGGAAACCCTCCGACCGAGAGCAGACTTTCATTGTCGAAAACAATGTGAATCAGCTTCCTGGGGCGATAGCGCGCCATGGTGCTAAGGCTGCCAAGGTTCATCAAGAGCGAACCGTCGCCATCGAACACGATCACAGTTTGTTCCGGCAGACACAGGGCCAGGCCCAACCCCGTCGAAGAAGCCAGTCCCATCGCGTGTTGCAAGTAGAAGAAATTAGGACGGTGACCCAGGGACTGCAGTTCAGCCGCGACTGCTCCCATGATGGTGACGACCAGACAGTTTTCCAACTCTGAATAGACCGACCGAAGGCAATCGACGCGAAGCATCACTCCTCCCACATCAAGTCGCTCGTGAGCAGAAGGGCGACCGGCTGCAAACTGCTCTCGGCGAGAGTTTGCGCTTGCCGAATGTGTTTTCTGACACCATCCGCCGCGTCGAGAAAAAAGTAAGGAATGCGTAACGCTTGCAAAACCGGCACGGTAACGTTGCCGCCCTGCGTTTGCCATGGGTCGCGCTCCCCCAAAGAACCGCGGTAGCTGATGAGCATCAAGAGAGGAATCTTATACAAATGTGCGAAAGAGACGATACCGTTAATAGACGCCAGGAAGCCGTGGTTCTGCATCAGCATGGCCGACTTGACCCCGGCAAAGTGCGCACCGGCCGAGATGCCAACCCCTTCTTCCTCTTTTGCCAGGCGCACTAGAATCATCTCTGGATCCTCGTTGGCCGATCGAATGAGGTGCACCAACCAAGTTTCCGGCAGAGCCGACACCAGGCGGATGTCGCACTCCTTCAAAGCGTCGTAGATCAGCTTTGAGTTGGTCGCGGACACCGGCATTAGGTTTCCTTTAAGGTTGACGAGTTGTTGCAGCGGAGTATAGGTTTGGCGCTGGTCGTTTTGCAAGGCTGCGGAGACTTTTCATACATAACTTTTCAGACGTAACCTTCACGTCTAATCAGGAGCAAGATTTTGAGGGCCGAATCCCAAAGTGTCCTTAACCCCGAAGTTCCCTCGGCATCGAACGCAGGCTTTCCGATTGAGCGCGTTCGTGCTGCTTTTCCCGCGCTGACTCGACCTCTCGGCTTCATCTTTTTTGATAATGCAGCGGGAGCGCAGGTTCCACAGAGCGTGCTAGACGCGGTGAATCATCATCTCCTCGAGCACAATGTGCAGCGAGGGGGACGCTACGCGAAAAGCCGTGAAGTGGATGAGATGGTTTTGCGTGCACGGCACAGCGTCGCTGATCTTGTGAGCGCCCGCGACGCCAGCGAAATCGCGTTTGGCATGAACGCCACATCCTTTATTCGTCTGGTGAGTCTGGCGATCGGACAAACGCTCGACAAGCGCAACGAGATTGTCGTAACCGACCTGGACCACGAGGCTAACGTCGCCACCTGGCTGGCCTTGGAACGGAGCGGCGCGAAGTTCTCCTGGTGGAAGGTGAGGGACGATGGAAATCTGCATGTGGACGATCTCAGTCCTCTGGTCTCTTCGACGACGCGTTTGGTGGCGTGCACGCTGGCTTCGAATGCGCTTGGCTCGATTGTCGATGTCGCCGCCGCAGCAAGAGTGGCCCACGCTGCCGGCGCCGAAATTTTTCTCGATGCCGTGCACTACGGCCCTCACGGGTTGATCGATGTGCAAGCCTTCGACTGCGATTACCTGGTTTGCTCGGGCTACAAGATCTTTGGTCCCCACATGGGTTTTCTCTGGGGACGCCGAGAACTTCTTGAAAAGCTCCCGACCTTCCGTGAGGATTTCATTCCTAACGAACCCCCCGGCAAAATCGAGGCAGGCACCTTTGTTTACGAAAATGTGGCCGGGATGGATGCTGCCGTACGATACCTGGAAACGCTGGGTCGAAGCCTGGCGCGTAATGATGCGGCGGAAAAATCGGGATCGACGCGGTCCGCTCTGCGGCATGCGTTCGAGGCAATCCGGGCCTACGAAGAATCGCTTTCGCTTGAAATGCTCCGGGTGCTCAGCGATTGCGGCGCCGTAGTCTACGGGGTGACGGAGAAAGAGCACATGAACCAACGAGTGCCAACGCTTTGCTTCAATTTGCCAAACGTGCCCCCTGCAAGAGTCTCGGAAGAGCTTGCGAAAGAAAATATCGGCGCACGCGATGGCCATATGTATACTCCGCGGCTGATGAAGCGACTTGGGCTCCCTATAGAGACTGGCGCAGTCCGAGCATCACTCGTCCACTACAATACGGTCGAAGAGGTGCGCAGATTCGGCAGAGTTCTCTCTGAAATAACAAAGTCATGCTGACCGACACGCAGGATCACCGATACGAAGATCCAGCTTATGATCCTCGCTGCTGCCAGCCTCGGCAGATATGACTGATCAACACCCTTCAACAGCCGGGACGGCGTTGGCCGGTGAGGCGCTTCCCGTACCGGAAGTGGAAGGTCTTCAGCGCCGGTTGAGCCAAAGACAGCTCACCATGATGGCCATCGGCGGCGCCATCGGTGTGGGTTTATTCCTGGGAAGCAGCGTCACCATGCGCCTCGCTGGGCCCGCCGTGATCCTTTCCTATCTCCTGGGGGCTGGCATCGCACTGATCATGTCCTACGCGCTGGCGGAGATGGCAGTCGTCCATCCGGTCGCCGGCGCCTTCGGAGTTTACGCGGAGAAGTACCTTAATCCCTGGGCGGGTTTTTCGGTGCGAGCTACGTACGGAGTCGCGCAGATCATCGCCATCGGAGCCGAGGTCACTGCCGCCGGCATCTATATTTCTTTTTGGTTTCCGAATGTTCCGCAATGGATTTGGGTGGTATTAGTTTCAGCCGCTCTGGTGGCGCTGAATTCCATGCGGGTCAACCGTTTGGGTGAGTTCGAATATTGGTTCGCAATGATTAAGGTGGCGGCCATCGTCGCCTTCATCATTGTGGGAATATCTTTGATTCTTGGCATTGGCTCGCGCGGCGCAATTGGGTTGGTGAATTTGACCGAGCACGGAGGATTCCTGCCTGCGGGATGGAAGGGAGTCTGGCTTTCGCTCACCATCACGGTCACGAGTTACATGGGAGTCGAAATTATCGCGGTCACAGCGGGAGAAGCCGAGCGTCCCGAGATTACGATCCCTCATGCAATGCGAAACATCGTGTGGCGGCTCATCTTGTTTTACGTGCTGGCGATTGCGATTATGGTGACGATGGTTCCGTGGAACCAGACGAGTGCCTCTTCCACGATTTCTGCCAGCCCTTTTGTCACCGCATTCTCTGCCGCACACATACCCTTCGCGGCTGCGATCATGAACTTTGTCGTGCTGACGGCAGCACTGTCGAGTGTGAATACCAACCTTTATCTCTCCACTCGAATGCTTTTTTCTCTGGGACGAGGAGGTTACGCTCCTGCGTGGATCGGAACAGTGAGCCGCAACGGTGTGCCGCATCGGGCGCTGCTGGCCTCAACCGCAGGGATTGTTGCGGCCGTTCTGCTGGCTATCTTTGCTCCCAGAAATGCTTTCCTCGTGCTCTATGGGACGGCAGTAGCCGGAATGCTTTTTGTGTGGCTGGTAATTCTCAACACGCATCTCCGTTTTCGCAAAGCCATCACCCGCGAGCGGCTATTGAGTTTACCCATGCGCCTGTGGGCTCATCCGGTGTTCACCTTTGTCGGTATTCTGTTACTTCTTGCGATCTCAGTCACAACTTTCTTCGTGGACGGATTGCAATGGTCGGTTCCGGCATTTTCTGTTTTCCTTGGCCTTATCTCACTCTTCTACCTGCGTAGCCGGCAACGCAAGACCATTTAGGGCAGCGCCACCGCATGGTTCGAAGGGCATTCCGTAAAGAGAGCGCGTAATGGTCGAAGCCAGCAAAGAGGTGTACTCATCACTGCACCGGCAATTCAAAGGTGATTTGCTGCGTCCCGGCGATAGCGGCTACGAAGATGCGCGTTCGATTTGGAATGGGATGGTTGCTCGTACACCAGGCCTTATCGCGCGCTGTGCAGACGTAAGTGACGTGCAAAGCGCAGTCGGAGCCGCTTCTGAGACCGGGATTCTCACAGCGATCCGCTGCGGAGGGCATAGCCTAGCCGGTTTCAGCACGTGTGATGGCGGCCTGGTAATTGACCTGTCAAGAATGCGCCAGGTCGCAGTTGATCCCGAGGCACGTCGGGCCAGGATCGCCGGGGGTTGCCTGTTGGCGTCGATTGATAGCGCAACGCAGAAAGCGGGGCTCGTCTTTCCCTCCGGAGTCGTCTCACACACCGGAGCTTCCGGACTGATCCTCGGTGGAGGAACCGGCTGGCTCACGCGGCGATTTGGATTGTCCTGCGATAACGTCGAGGGGTTCACGCTGGTGACCGCCGATAGTTCCGTCGTGCGCGCCAACTCAAAGGAGAATCCGGATTTATTCTGGGCCTTGCGCGGAGGCGGCGGGAACTTTGGAGTGGTGACGGAGTTCGAACTGAAGCTCCATCCGCTTACATCGGTTGTGCTTGCTGAAGGCTTAGCTGCAGAGCCGGAAATTCGCGGCCTGCTTGAATACTGGAGAGACTTCATGGCCGAGGCGCCGCTCGACTTCAAGTGGAATATCGATCTACGCCTTGCGACCCATGCAAATAAGGTGCCCGTTCCGCTCCGCGGGCGTCCCGTGGCCAGCAGTTCTTTGATTTGGACAGGTGATCCCGAAGCCGGTCAGCCTTATCTGCAGCGCGCACTTTCCCTGTGTAGCCCGGATTCTGTGAGCAGCAAGATCATTCCTTTTATTGACCTGCAAACCATGGCGGACTCCGATTTCCCGCATGGCCGGCGCTACTACACAAAATCGGGTTATTTCCGTTATCTGGACGACGGCAGTATTGATCACCTGCTCGACGCTGTGGCCACGTTTCCATCAGCCGGAACCCAGATTGAACTAGCCTATCTGGGCGGCGCCGCAGCGCGGGTCAGCGCGGACGAGACTGCATTCGGTGATCGCAGCTCTCCTTTTATCCTGAACCTATTGGCGAATTGGCCCGAGGCTTCCGCGGATGTTGATAACGTTACTTGGGTTCGAGGCGTCTTCAACAGACTTCGGCCGGCAATGAAACCCGGCGTTTACACGAACTTCATGAGCGGCGACGAACAGGATCGTGTGCCCGAGGCTTATCACGAGCGATGGGATCGCATCGTGGCCGTCAAGTCGCACTATGATCCCAATAACTTCTTCCGGCTGAATCAGAACGTTCCGCCGCGCAAGCTCTAGCAACGCGTAGCAGCTTGTGATCTTGGTGTGCCGAAGCTCACTTCATTCCCAGATCGGTCAATATCTTGGGATTTTCTTCTCCTACCGCCAGAACGTCGTGGCAGGCTGAACAATCATTGGTAATCGTTTGCCCATCGGCGCTGGTATGACTGCCATCGTGGCAGCGGAAGCAACCCGGCGAATCGTTGTGCCCAAGATTGTTAGGATGGACGCCCCAGGTCACACGCATGTCTGGAAAGATGTTGCGCAGGTAGATATTCGCCACTTCCTCGCCCGCCTGCTGCACCAGCGCGCGCCGGGACTGATAGATTTCCGGGTAATTCGTCCGATAGAAATTGTTGAGTTGTTCCAGGATGCGCTGCTTGGCCACATCGCGGGCGGGATAATCCACCTTAAGAACTTCGACAGCCTTTTTCTTGATATAGGGAAGTTCCGAGCTGATGCGCCCTACTGACATCTGTTTATCCACAGCATTTTCGGGCAACTCGAAGACGTGCGTGGGACGGTTGTGGCAGTCCACGCAATCCATCACGCGATGTTCTCCCTTATCCAATTCCTGCTGCGTTAGTTTCGCATCGGTGGAAGTGAATTCGATGGTCTTTCCCTGAGCGTTGGTGTAGTACACGACTGGGATCGTCTGCCGTTCAGGATCGGTCGAAATATATCGAATCGTTACATTGTCAGCGAGGTGGTGACCGTGGATGCCGACCGAACCCTGCCACGCAAGGCCACCTACTTTCAGCAGCAAAACGTCGGTCTGTGGGGTATTCTTTTCGTCGTCCTTGTAACTCGTGTTCACCAGAAACTTGTCGCCCGTAAAGCGCTGCGGCCAATGACACTGCTCGCAGGTTTCGCGTGCCGGACGCAGGTATTTTACTGGGGAAGGAATGGGCCGCGAATAGGTATGGAACGTTACCGCAAAGACCTGCCGTAGACCGGAGAGTTTGGAGCGCACAAACCACCCCGCGCCGGGCCCGATATGGCATTCGACGCATTCGACACGCGAGTGCGGCGAATTTTGATAGGTCGTATACTCGGGAGCCATTACGGTGTGACAAGTTGTTCCGCAGAAACTTACCGAATCCATGTACTCCACACCGCGATACGATGCCGTTCCGATGATCAGAAGATTGAGGACGGTTGCAAATGCGACCCACTCCGCGGTGCGCCGTACGACAGGCAGCCCGAGGTCGATCGCCGGATAGACTCGGGGCAGTGTTCCTTTTCCGTACAGGCTTCGCCGCCTAAGCCAGATGCCGATAGGAATCAGCACCAGACCGAACACAAAAACGCCCGGGAGAATGAGAAAAACCAGAAGGCCTATATAAGGATGCGGCGGCCCCGGCAGGAACACGTCATAGAACCAGAAAGCGACCGTGGTAAGCGCAGTGCTGGTGGTGATCACGGCGCCCGTAAGCGTGGTGGGATTCTGCCCCAGAAAATAGATGGGTTGCGCCCAGTCTCGTAAGCGTTCTCGGAGACTCATGTGAAAACCGTTGCTCCCTTCCTATTTTTCTATTGCCGCGCCTTGCGGACGCGCTCCGCACCCTGCCGCGGATCTTGTGCCGCGGTCAACAATCCCCTTGCCCGATTGCCGGACCCACCGGAATTATTTTTTCAGCGTGCGAATGTAGGCTACCAGTCCCTTAATGTCCTCAGGCTTCAGCTTATCCCCGTATTTCGGCATCTTGTTCTTGCCGTTCGTGATGATGTCTGTAAGCTCCGAGTCCGACATCTTCTGCACATCGGCGGTCGTGAAGTCGTGGGCGCCCATCATCTTTCCCATCTTCGAGCCGGTTCCGTCAGCGGCATGGCAGCCGGCACACTTCGATTTGAAAAGATCTGCAGCGCTTTGTGCGCGCGCCGATAGGGAAAGGCTAAAAACAACAGTCAATGCTGTAGCAATAGTAAACACTTTGAGGTCGATTCTCTTCATCTTCAAACTCCAGGCGAAAATTTCGTTGCAACATCGCAACGAGAATACATCTAAATGTGTTGCAATTTTGAACTTTTTGAAGGGGACGTTCTGTGACCCAGGTCACAGCCCTCCTGTTATGGGATTCTTTCTTTCTCAAATGTATCGTCAGAATCAACTCGAGCGGCTGCGTGATGCGTCTCACCGTAGGCTGTGATGACGGTCACGGCATCGATTGGGGGCCTAGGATGAAACTAGTCGGGAAGGTGAGCTTTATGCCACGGGATAATCGCGACCTGCTAGAGGTACTGAAGTTCGAGCTGGAATTTCTTGAGCAAGGCGGTTACGGGCGATTGCCGCGCGAAGCCTGGCGGGCACGCTTTATTTTCGAAGACTCGCCCACCTGCATGAACTTTAGCTCCAAGGACCGTGAGCCGTGCAGCGAATGCCTGCTGATGCAGTTTGTGCCGGAAGAAGCGCGCAAGGCACAAACCCCTTGCATTCATATCCCGCTGTCGCCGGGCGGAGAAACTCTCGAGTCTTTATACCGAACTGGGACGCAGCAGGAGATCGAAGAAGCGCTCGGTGCCTGGCTCCGGTCGACCATCCACCGGCTCGAAGCACAAAAAGCGAAGTAGCGCGGGACGCGTCAACAGTCGGGCTATGCTACCGCTTTTCGGGACGGCAATTCAGCCGGGGCAACATATACGACCGGCTTCTCCTGTAGCAAAAGCTCAGTAGCTTGTACACGACGATCGGCATGGAACCATCGCTGCACGACGTTGTCGCACAACAGATTGGCCACGGCGAGCAAACTCATCCCCTGATGGTGCGCCATCCAACAGCGCACGATTTCGCAGCGCGGCGAACGGAACCGGCCACCCAACGCCGTGTAGTCAGCTGATTCGTAAAATCCCCAGCTGCCGAACCAACCCAGCGCCTCCATGCGGCGCAGATTGCGCAATGATCCCCGCCGATCAACACTCAAGGCGAGAAAAGTCGAGTAAGGCGAAATCACCAGCGGATTCGAATCCCGTCTCATCAGCGAAAGCTGGGGCAAGCCGAAAGCCTGGTATTGGTAGTTGCCGTGCCCGTCGAGTTTGAAATAAGCCGATTCCGAGATCCCCCATGGAACTCCCCTGCGAGCCGCGTAAGCTTGCTGCGAACGCACTGCCGCCACCTGCGACCTATCGAGGAGCGTATTGGGGTAGGAACGCATCCACAGGGAGGGCATCAGATATTCGAACATTGTTCCAGTCCAGGAAAGCAGCACGGGCCTCCCGTTGTCGAGAGTGTGCCCGCGGCCAAGACGGAACCAGCAATCCTGGGGGATATCATCCTTGGCAATGGCGATAAACACTGCGGCGCGGGATTCTGTGGCCAGCAGGTCGTAGCAGGAATTCTGCAACTCCTCCGACTGCGAGTCAAAACCGACCGACATCAACTTGCGATGGGGGTCGAGCAGAAAGCTGAAATCCATAGCGTCGGCCAGTGCCCCGGCCTGGGCGCTGAGCTGGCGCAAGTTCTCGATGAGAGAATCCGCGTTCGACCGGGCCTCCATGAGCAGTGTCCTAAAGCGTTCGCAAAGAGGCCTTCCCACCTCGGGGATAGAAGGCAACACGGCATCAACAGCCCCTTCTAGTCTCCGAGTCAAGTCGGGCAGTTTCTGTAAGGGGACGCGGCCCATGAATTTCGCGTTTAGTCCCAGACCTTCCCGCAGCGGCGCGAATTCCGGCAGCCACCAGGGTTCGTAGGCCTGGGTCATCTCCCGGATGTTCTGGAGTTGTAGCTGCGCCTGCTGGCAAAACCAGCGAGCCTTGGCGGTCCGAGCAGATTGGCCAGAAGCAAAGTAATTTTCTAACTCCTCTGCTCGCATATCCAGGACCGAAGGCAGCCAGTCTTTCTCGCGAAACTTGGCCTCATATCGAGCCAGTTCCTTTCGCGGGAATGCCCCAGCCTCGGCCAGAACCCGGAGATGGTCTAACAGACCCTCCGCCAGACGCCGATGGCAGAGTGGCTGACGAATGCGATCCAGGCAGCCTTGTTGCAGCGTCCAGAGAGAAGTCAGAAGATTGCCGCTGTCGACAGAGGAAACAAGCAGAGGTGTGAGCGGAGCGAGCGTGCGCGTGTCATACCAGTTCAGCAAATGGCCACGGTGTTTTACAAGACGAGATACCGTGCTAAGAGTTCGCTGCGTTAAAACCGTCAGGTCAGGAACCGTCAGATATCCAAGCTCGACTGCAACCTGCCGCGCATTGAGCAAGAGACCGAGATTGGTCGGAGAAATCCGCGCTGCAACTGCGGGCGGCTCCTCCTGAATGTTGTCCGGGATCAGCCAGTTGTGTTCTTCGGTACAAAACTCGGAGAAATACCTCCAAGTGTAAAGAGCCGCACGGCGTAAAAACAACGTGTCTTGCCGCGAAAGCGCATGCTTAGGCATAGCGGGCGACTCATTCAGCCAACGGGCTACGGATCTGCTGCTGGCCCACAGCGCAAGAACAGGAATGGCGGCAAATAAAGAGTGCGGCCGCAACCACCAGACCAGCACGCCCAGACCTGCCGCGAAAAAAGGCATCCAATCGAGGTAGCGGTCGAGCAAAGTCTGGCGAGTGCCCAGTTCGGCTTGTGCAGCTGTCTCCCATTCCAATAGCCGTTCGCGGGTTACCTTTCGCCGCACCAGCGCCCGTGCCACGGCATCGAGCGAGAGCAGCGTCTGATGGGCGAGGAACACGAGCGTTAGCAGAATGGAGAAGTTCGCCGCATAGAAGGTGGCCACCGCCTCACGCGCAACCGACATTTTTTGCTCGGCAAGACTGCGCACTAACGTGAAAGCAAATTCAAACCACGACGGGATAACCAAAATCAAAACGGTCGCCAGGGTCCAGCGCAACGCCCTTTCACCTGGAACCAGCCAGTCAAACAGGAAGAGCAGGAATGTGGCCGGCTCCACCAGACTGCGCCGCAGGTTGTCGAGGATCTTCCAGCGGGAAACCAGCGTGATTGGATTCGCCACACGGGCCCCTGATTCATCGGGCACGCGCGCGGTCAGCCACTCCGCAATTTGCCAGTCTCCCCGCAACCAGCGGTGTTTGCGACGGCTGAAAGCGCTGTAATGCGAGGGGTAATCCTCAATCACTTCAATGTCGCTGGCGAGTCCCGCGCGAGCGTAGGCGCCTTCGATCAGGTCGTGACTGAGCAGCGCATTCTTCGGGAAACGCCGGTCGAGCACCTGATGCACCGTGTCGACTTCATAGATGCCCTTGCCGGTATAACTACCTTCCCCGTAAAGATCCTGGTACGCGTCAGAAAGCGCGCGGGTGTAGATATCGAGACCAGTTTCGCCCGCATAGATGGCGGCGAGCCGCGAGCGCGCCGTGCTTTGCACGCTAACCGCGACCCGCGGCTGCAGAATGCCGTATCCCGCAACGACGATATTCTTCTTGGGATCGATGATCGCCTGGTTCAGCGGATGGGTCATGGTCCCGACCATGCGATGGGCCGCTCCGCGCGGAAGCTCAGTATCGGAATCGAGCGTGAGCACAAACCGCACTTTTGGCAAGATGGAGAGATCTCCTACCTTAACCGGGAAGCTGTCGTACTCGCCCCGCAGCAGATTATTCAAATCGAGTAACTTGCCGCGCTTGCGTTCCCAACCCATCCATCCCTTTTCGCGCCGGTTGTAAACCCGATGGCGGTGCAGCAGAAAGAAGGATCCCATCTGCTTTCCGCTGTATCTTCCGTCCAATTCGCGAATCAGGTTGGCGCACAGGTCGATCAGCGGATTGGCTTCAGGAGACGATTCGTCGGAGTCAGGCAGATCGCTGATGAGCGCGAAGTGAATGTTGCGATCATGGTTGCCCAAAAAGCGAACCTCCAGATCTTCCACCAGGCCACGCACTTGCTTCTCGCTGAGCAGGAGGGTCGGAATCGCCACCAGAGTCACACAATCGTCCGGGATCCCCTCGGAGTAGTCCAGCTTCGGTAGAATTTCCGCCGGCAGAAGAGCCGCGACCAGGTAATGCATGAGTTGCACGGCAGACTGCGAACAGGGAACCAGCAATATCAGCATGGAAAGCAGCAGTAATTGAGGAGGACTGTCAGGGGCAGTCAGCCACAGCAGGATCCCTGTAATGATGGCGAAAGTGAGGACCGCGATTCCACTAAGGAAAAATTCATCAGGATGGCGATGCAGTCGGGCGCGCAGGCTTTGCAGAAAGTCGGGCTTGAAGCCGACTTTCTGACAAAGCAGGGGCCGGCCTTCGCCGATAAGGTAATAGCCAATGTGAGATTGCCGCAGCTTGGAGCGGGCATCGGCGTAGGTTCTCACCAGAGACTGTTGGGCCAACTCCAGGGCCCGGCGGGCCACGTCCATCTCTCCCAGGTCAGACCGGCGGGCAATCTTCGACAACTTTTCCCGGTACAGCGTTCGACTTTCAAAGTCCATCGTCGCGTACACACCGGCGGGGTCGCGCCGAAGGATGGCGTCGAAAAGAATCAGCGGCTCGAGAACGTCTTTCCAGGAAGTTTGCGTTACGTCACGCAAGCTCCGCACGCATATGCCCAAACCATTGGATGCCCCCGGATCGCGGAGCAGGCAACGGCAACGCGCAGCGATTCGCTCCAGCAAGACAAGTTTCATGGCGGAGACTGCCGCCGACAGTTCAAGTAACTCCAGGACTGTGCTCTCCTGAAATGCCCCGAAGAACGCGGTGAATGTCGATTCGCGGAAGCGATTGCCGGTGAGATCAAGTAACGCCTGTGCGAGCGCCACCACCCTGGGTACTACCTCATCCTTACGCCCACGCACGTGGGGCAGTCGCTTCAGCGGCTTTAGTTCCGGGGGAAGGTTTCTCAGTTCCCCATAGATCAACTGGTCATTGTCAAGGAACCATCGCAGATCTTCGGATTCCGGGTTGAGCCGCCCTGCCGCCTCGGCGCCGGCAAATAAAGGTTGAAATGCCCTCTTCAACTTGTGGCAGCGAGAGGAAAATGTTTTTGAAGTGCGAACGCCCGGCAGCCAGGCCAGTCGGGAAGCGAGTTCGGCTGCGGCACTGCGCAGCCCCGAAGGATCGGCGAGGTCGGAAGAAAGATCCGAGAGTGCGGCCTGTTGGTGCTGGCTTTCCTCTACGGCGATGTCCTCGGCTTGTGGATCGCGAACCATTTGTCCTTTGCCTAACGGTAACTAGCGGCCTGCAACTCAAACATCTCCGCGTAGCGGCCGCCGAGGCGAGTCAGCTTCTCGTGATCTCCCTCCTCGGCAATGCGGCCATTTTCCAACACAACGATTCGGTCGGCCATGCGCACCGTGGAGAACCGGTGCGAAATGAAGAGCGCCATCTTTCCGGCTGTCAGCTCAGCGAATCGCCGAAAAACCTCGTACTCGCTGCGCGCGTCGAGCGCTGCCGTGGGTTCATCGAGGATCAGGATCTGCGCGTCGCGCAAATAAGCGCGAGCCAGCGCAACCTTCTGCCATTCTCCGCCTGAAAGGTCGATCCCGCCGTCGAAGCGCCGGCCGAGCATCTGTTCATACCCGCGTGGAAGCCTGCCCACCACATCGTCGGCCATACTTTTCTGAGCCGACTGTCGGAGAAGCGTAAGATCGTCAAGTTGCTCGATGCGCCCTACCGCAATATTCTCGCGTGCCGTCATCTCGTAGCGCATGAAGTCCTGAAAAATAACGCCGATCTCCCGGTAAAGGTCTTCGAGGTTGTACTCGCGAATATCGACTCCATCCAGCAGCACCTGCCCCTCGATGGGATCGTAAAGCCGAGTGAGCAGTTTGACGATGGTCGTTTTCCCCTCGCCATTTTCCCCGATCAGCGCGACCCGCTCGCCGGGGTGCAAATGAAAGTTCAATCCGTCCAGAACCAGGCGGGAACTACCGGGATACCGGAACGAAACGTTGCGGAATTCGAATCCGCGAACGATCGGTCGCGGCGCGGGCAGGGCATTCGGTTTCGACGCGATCATCGGCCGCATCTCGAAAAACGCAATCAGGTCGGTTAAGAACAATGCTTGGTCGGCGATCGAGGAAACCGTGGAAAAGATTTGCTGGATATTCGAGCTGGCCTGCTGAATCGCTCCGGCAAGAAAAGTAAACGTGCCGATACTAAGCACGCCAATCACCGTCCGCCAGATCACGAACACGTAGGCCAAATAGTAGCCGGCAGTGCTGATCGTCGATAAAAATGAACCGGCCGTAAGCCGCCGTCGCGCCAGATCGACATCTTCCTCGTAGATCTGGTTGGAAAGCCTGGTAAACCGTTCCGTGAGAAAGGACGCTAGCCCGAAAAGCTTCAGTTCCTTTGCCGCTTCTTTGCTGCCGCCCAATACCCGCAGGTAGTCCAGTTGACGGCGAACCGGAGTCTGGCGAAAGTTCTTGGCGTATCCCAGAAAAGCAAAATGACTCTCTCCCAGAAACGCTGGTACGACGCAGGCGACCAGCATTAGGAGAAGCCACGGTGAAAACAGCATGATCGCGACCGAGAGAGAGATGGTAGTGATGACCTGCTGAAGCAGCCGTCCAATCGACTGAATCATGCCTAGGCGGTCTGTGGCCTGGACACGGGCTCGCTCCAGGCGATCGTAGAAAACCGGGTCTTCGTAGGCCGTGAGGTCGAGCTGTGCGGCGTGTTTCATTACCAGCACGCTGACGTGCCGGGTATATTTGTCGGCTAGCAGAGCATCGAGAAAATCGACGCCGCGACTAACGACGCTGCCGAAAAGGGCTAGTGAAAATTCTGCCGCAACCAGCCACCACAGGCGCGTGCCGACGGGTTCATGGGTGATGTGGGCCCGGACAAGGATGTCGATGATGAGTTTGGTAATCCACAGCAGGCCGAGAGGCAGAACCGAAGCGACCAGGCGAAAAACAACACCCAGGACCACAACCGTGCGGCCTGAATCCCAGACGATTCGCAGGACCGCGGGCACGTTCCGCAGAGCGGAAATGCGCTCCCGCCAGCCATTCCAAGAATCCCGTTTTCCGGCCATGGGCGAGTGTCCTAAGGGGTGTTTGCCCTGGAATTATCAGGTTGAGACCAAAGTGACGCGACCCTGTGCCAGACCAAGCAACCCCGGTGCATCGAGTGTAGCCCAATGACTTCGGGGCAACAAGATCAGAACCATGGGCCCCTTTTGGGCAGATATTAGATGAAGATAATGGATCGCAAGGTTGGTGCGCATTCCTGTAGGCCAGCCGTTCACGGAGGCGCAGGTCCAGATCGGCTAGTATTTGTTCAGCCCCGCTCGCCGCATCCCACGCTGGGCTTCAGCGGTTTTCATAAACGTGTTCCAGACAAAGCCAGTCCGGAGATTCTCCGCCATCAACATCGTTATGCCGGTATCGATTCCGATCACATCGGTGTCGTACCAGTTGGTGAGAGGATTGAAAGCATTTACAAACCCATACTTGCTCCAGGCTGCACCGTAGCGGCTCCGAATGTTTTTTAGAACGCGTAAAGTCGCCTGCGGCTGGAAGGGCAGTGACCCGCCAGCCGCGCTCGGCACGACGGTGCCGTCGATCGGCCCAGTGGCCGGCGGTCCGCCCCAGATCACGTAACCGTGGCTCGAGTCCGAAGCTGTGATTCCCCACAAGTCATTGCTGTAATCCGGATACTGTTTCCCCAACTCCAAACAAAACCGCCGGTGGACGTCGGTGGCAATCACCGAATTCTGGAAGTAGTCGGCGAACTTGTCGCGCCTTCCACGAAAATCGAACCATGCCTGGGAATACTGATGTACGAATAGCGGCGCGAAGGAACCGATGTAGCGCAAGCCATCGTATTCAAAGACGAGGCGTTTCCATGCTGTCCAGGTTTCATCCTTCAGGGGATGAGTCGACGAGCCCAGGCCCAGCAGATACATCATCATCAGTTCGCTGTAATAGTCCCAGCGGGAAGGCAGGAACCCGACTTCCGGGGTCCAACCGTGGGGCAGCAGTGAGGTGTCTTCCGAAAGCCAGGTCCAATCCACCCGGCCGAAGATCAAATCTGCGAGTTCCATGACTTCGGGATGGCGAAAGTGCTCG
This sequence comes from Candidatus Sulfotelmatobacter sp., assembly GCA_049673585.1. Classification (GTDB taxonomy): domain Bacteria; phylum Acidobacteriota; class Terriglobia; order Terriglobales; family Acidobacteriaceae; genus Sulfotelmatobacter. The sequence continues at coordinate 194,299 of JBATXV010000021.1, forward strand.
CGGCAGGTAAGGACTCCGCACAGCAAAATGGCAGTGTCGACGGAGGAAACTTCAGAATCCCAAACTCTTTCCCCATCGTTAATGTTGGCAAAGTGGTAGAAGAAGCCACGGTGGTTCGGCAGCTTCTTCCATAGGAACCGGAGGGCGACAAAGACGCGCTCCAGGGCATCACTGCTGGGGACCAGGCCGCGCTGTTCTCCGATGCAAAGAGCGGTCAAGCCAAAGCCGGTTGCCGCGATGCTGGCCACGACACCTCGGTCATTCGGCCCGACGTGGCACCGGTCTTTCACCATACCCGTCTTGGGGCTGGCTTGCTCCCAGAAATAGCTGAGGTTGGCGATTTCCAGTTCGTTCAGAAGCCAGTCGTCTTCGGGCGACAGAGGCGCCAACCCGGATAGAGACGATGGCCGCTGCGCCGATTGCTGGCTCATCGATTGCTGGGTCATCGATTGTTGGCCCAGGGGCAGGGCCGACATGAGTTTTGCCAAAGACAGGCATCCCCCCGCGCCCAGCATCTGGCGCATTAGCTCCCGGCGGGAAAACAGAGTGGACCGCACGTTCGGCATTCGCGTGTTTCGTTCAATCTTAAACGAAGTCGCCCCCGCGGGGATTAACACAGCGATTACGCCCGACGAGCGTCAGATTCCCGCGCTGCCGAACTTCATCGTAGAATATTCACAAGATTGTGGACATAAACCGCACACCAACCGCAAATCTCTGGATCGGCTCGATCGTCATCCTTATGATTGTTGGCGCGTTGCTTCTGCTTCCCTGGTACCACCGGGGGCCCATACTGCTGCGAGGAGCAGTCATCGTCGAGGACGCGGACAGCAGAAAAGAGCAGCCCATTGCTGACGTCGAGGTGACCGGCGATTTGGCCACGAATGCAGCGAAGTCTGACTCAACCGGCTTGTTCACGCTTCAGCTGCGCGGATTCGTGCGGAGAGGCCACCCACTCGTCCTCCACTTCCGGCAGCCACACTACCTTCCTCTCGACGTGAGTGATTTTGTTGGAGACAAACTCTATATCGTCCACATGTTGCCGATTCCCGCGGTTGCGCCTTCCGCCACTCGACCCGCGGTGAAAGTCGCGAACGTTCGCGTTAGATATTCCGGCCGCGTCATGACGGAGTTCAATGTAGGAAGCGCCGTTAAGACATTTCAGATTGAAAACAAGGGCAACGTGCCTTGCAGGGGACAGCGTCCCTGTTCGCCCGATGGCAAATGGCGCGCCGCGCTGGCCTCGGCTTCTCTCGACGCAGGATCGGGGAACGAGTTCCGAAGCGCCAGGGCATCCTGCATCGCCGGGCCATGCCCGTTCACCAAGATCGAGTCAGACCATCTCTCGCACGGCGAACAGACTTATACAGTCTCGGCCCGCGACTGGTCCGACACCGCGACTTTCTTGCTGGAAGCGGAAGTGGTCCACCCCATGGTCAGCCAGATTGTTCACGAGTCTTACCCGGTGATCTTTGGACAAGGCCTGAACTTTACTCTGCCTTCGACTGCCGAAGGCGTGAGCATTGAAGCGGAACTGGATGGGCAGATGATTATCTTTCCCCTCGGCCCCGAGCTGTTCTTAAGCTGGGCGCGCTGCAACGCCAGAGTAAATCCCGATCAAACCAAGGTGTACCGTTGCGACCTCAAACCTGGGTACAGTTTTCAGTGAGGGCCTTTCAAATGGCATTCTGTTTTTTGCGTAGAGCGTCATTCTCGCTAAGGGCAACCATGCCAGGACTGATTATCGCTTCCGTTGTCCTGTCAATTTTGCCCAGTGGCGCGCTGGCCCAGACGGCCGAGACAATCGTGCTTGATGCCTCCGCTCCCGCGCACCCTTTTCCGCATTTCTGGGAACAGATGTTCGGCTCCGGCCGCGCCATCTTAAGCCTGCGAGAAAATTATCGTCAGGACCTGCAAGCAGTGAAACAGATTACCGGCTTTCGATATGTCCGCTTCCACGCTATCTTTGACGACGAAATCGGCGTCTACGACGAAGACAAACAAGGGCAGCCGGTCCTTAATTTTTCCTACGTCGATCAGATCTATGACGGTCTGTTGGCCAACGGCGTGAGGCCATTCGTCGAATTGAGCTTCATGCCCAACAAACTGGCCGCCAAACCCATCCTGCAAGCCTTCTGGTACAAACCGGATGTATCGCCGCCGAAAGATTGGACGAAATGGGACGACCTGATCACCCAGTTCACGAAGCATCTTATAGGCCGTTACGGCATCGATGAAGTCAGCCAGTGGTACTTCGAAGTTTGGAATGAACCCAACATCGATTTCTGGGGAGGCGATCCCAAGCAGGCGACCTACTGGGACCTCTATGACCACACCGCGCGCGCAGTCAAGGCGGTGAGCCCTCGCTTGCGAATCGGCGGACCGGCGACAGCACAGGCAGCCTGGGCAGACGCCTTTATTCAGCATTGCGCGGTCGATCATGTTCCAGTTGATTTCGTTTCCACCCACGTCTATGGCAACGACCTGGCGAAGGACGTATTTGGAACGAATGAAAATATTCCACGCGACAGGATGGTGTGCCGCGCCGTGAAAAAAGTTCACGACCAAATCGCGGCCTCCGCCATGCCGAACCTGCCTCTGATATGGAGCGAGTTCAACGCCAGCTACTTCAATGAATCTGCAGTCACAGACGCCTCGTACATGGGCCCCTGGCTGGCGGACACGCTTCGTCAATGTGATGGTCTGGTGGACATGATGAGCTATTGGACGTTCTCTGACGTGTTCGAAGAGCAGGGCGTAGTGAAAACGCCGTTCTACGGCGGCTTCGGTCTGTTGGCTGAAGATGGAATTCCTAAACCGGCCTTCAACGCTTTCAAACTCCTGCACCGGCTGGGTGAACAGCGAATCGATGTCAACTCAGATTCGGCGCTCCTCACCAGAAAGAAAGACGGCAGTCTCGTGGTCGCCGTCTGGAACTACGCGCCGCCGGAGCACGTGGGTACTGCCAAGATATTTACTCTGCATTTCCAAGGCGGACACTATAAGCGCGCACTCGTTTCGACCGTCGGCCCCGATTACGGAGATGTTCTCTCGATTTACGAAAAGATGGGATCGCCGCGCTATCCTTCGCAGGCGCAGATTCAACAACTCAAGCAGGCCGCAGAAATTTCGCCAGCGACCGAGCACAATCTGAAAGGCGGGGAATTGATTCTGACCTTACCTTCCTACGGGCTCGCGGTGGTTGAAGTCAGATAGATCCGTCTGGCACTCGCGATCCTATCGCGTCTACTTTGGGGCGGCCGGATCGGTCCGAATCGTCAGCCAGGCTACGATCGCGCTTGCCAGGGACAGCCCCGAGCAAGCCAACGCGACAATCCGAAATCCAAATACAAATGCATCTTTGACTGATTCTTTGATCGCGGCACCGGTACTCGGGTTGAGACCAAGGGGAATCTGCAAGCCCGCGAGTTTGATTTCGTCCGAATGAAGCTCCTGCAAAATGGCAGGCGAAAGCGAAAGATCAGCCAAGCTGCGGTTCAGTTGAAAGCCAAAGGACTTCACCATCACAATCCCAAATATCGCGATCGCAAGGACTGCGGCCACGCGAGCCACGGCATTGTTGATTCCAGAAGCCGAGCCGACGCGGTCTAGATTCACCGAATTCATAACGACGGTAGTGAGAGGAGCCACTGTCACTGCCGTCCCAAACCCCAGGACAATGATCGCCGGGAAGAATGTCTTCCAGTAGCTCTCTCCTACGGACGGCAGAGCGAACAGAGCAAACCCAACGGAGACAATGAGTGGACCTGCGATCAGTGGAATTCTGGGACCGTAGCGAGCGACAAGTCTGCCGGACCACTGCGAGAGAAAGAACATCAGCAAGATAAATGGAAGCAGAGCAGCACCGGCGGCTGTGGCGGAATAGCCCTGGACTTGGATCAGGTTCAGTGGAAACAAGAAAAAGAAAATTCCCGTCGCGGCGTACAGCAAGAGCGTAAGCAGGTTTGCGCCACTGAAGCTGCGGGAGTCGAACAATGCCAGCGGGAGCATCGGTGACGCGAGTTTACCTTCGACAGCTATCAAAGCGATAAGACACGCGACGCCCAGGATTAAACTCCCCCAGACCAGCGGATTTCGCCAACCCAAATTGACTGATTCCATGAAACCGGCAACCAAGCCACCTAATCCAATGGTCGCGAGCATTGCTCCTGACCAATCGATGCGGCCTGCGCCCGCGATGCGGCTCTCTGGAATGTGCCAAAGCGAAATGGTTATTACCGCCACAGCGAGCGGGAGATTAATGAAAAACACCCACCGCCAGGAAGCATGCTGAACCAGCCAACCGCCGAGAACCGGCCCTATGGCGGTCGTGATCGCGGTGAAGCCCGACCAGGTTCCAATCGCGCCGCCTCGAGTCTTCTCGTCAAAAGATGCGCTGATAATCGCCAGACTGCCGGGCACCAGGAGCGCAGCGCCAACACCCTGAATACTCCGAGCGATGATTAATTGCTCAATGTTGAGCGCGGCTCCACAAACCGCCGAAGCCAGGGCGAAGATTGCCGTACCGGCTACGAATATCAGACGGCGCCCGAACAAGTCGCCGAGCGACCCTCCAACGAGAATCAGCGCGCTAAGAAACAGCCCGTAGGCCTCGATCACCCATTGCACATCGACAACGCTCGCATGAAAGTTGCCTTGGATTGCGGGCAGGGCGACGTTGACGACCGTGCTATCGATGAAAGCCATGCTGGAGCCGAGAATGGTCGCGACAAGCACCCAGACTCTGGCCGCCGCCCGACAAGGTACTTCGGCGCTTGTTGACCGCATTACGCCTTCATCGCAAGGCGTCCTCATGATGGCTATGGATGCCGGCCGAGGCGCATTAGGTTCTGGAGATCCGCGGCCGTGACACTCACGGCGAATTGACAAAAGCCTTACACTGAAAGCGCTCGCTGGCACTAGCTATTCTGTGTTCCACAACATTGACAGATTCGAGATCTTTCGGCGACGATCGACGCAAAGCCAATGACTCCTCTGGAGGTACAACTTCCGCGGGCCGTTCCTGCAGGCATTGCGGCGCGCAGAGAGCACTTGCATGCAGCGAAACCATCCTCGCGAGGGCGGCTTGTGCTTGCCCTGGTTTTGCTTCTGAGTGCGCTGTACATGGCGCTGGAATTAAAGCGCGGCTGGGTTCCCTCGGACGAAGGTACTCTGGCGGAAAGCGCCGAGCACATCCTGCGGGGAGAACTTCCTCATCGCGATTATCACGACGGCTATACCGGGCTGTTAGGTTATCTGAACGCAGGGGCTTTTCGGGTATTCGGAACAAACCTGGCCAGCATGCGGTACATGCTGTTTCTGTTTTTTCTGGCCTGGGTTCCGGCGGTTTATTACTCGGCCTCGAGGTTTGTTTCCGCACCCGTTGCCGGTGCATTGACTCTCTTGGCGGTGGCATGGGGACCGCCAATTTACGCTGCCGCCCTGCCTTCCTGGTACAACCTGTTCTTTGCGACCTTCGGACTCGCGGCCCTGTTGCGCTACATCGAAACCCAAACTGCCATTTGGTTGCTGCTTGCCGGGGCTTGTGGCGGCATCTCGATTCTGTTTAAGCTGCCAGGTTTGTTCTTTGTCGCGGGCGCCTTATTCTTTCTTGTGTATCGCGAACAACTTGCGCCTGGCGGCAACTCGAGCAATCGCCGCGAGACTTGGACATACCGGGGCTTCGTCATAACCTCGATACTTTTATACGAAGCCTTGCTGTTTGTACTGCTGCGGAAGTTGGCCAACAGCGCCACCTATTATTACTTCTGGGTTCCCGAGCTTGCGATTGGCGCGGTTCTAGTCTGGAACGAAATCTGTGCTTCCGAAAATCGAAGCCAAAGATTTCATTTTTTTCTGCGCGAACTGCTGCTGTTCTCTGCCGGCGTTGCTATCCCCATCGCCATATTCCTAGTTCCCTACTTTCTCACCGGAAGCGTCGGTCTTCTGGCGCGAGACATTTTCGGCATATCGAGCAATTTGATCGGGCTGGTCGGTATGAAGCCGCATGTACGCTGGTTTCGTCAGGGAATTGAAGTGAATGCGGTGCTGATCGTGCTCGTGGTCTTGACCCGATCGAAAACCTCCTCCATGCTCTGGAAACGGATTGTTTTCGCAGCGTCCCTGGTGCTCCTGCTTTCTGCCGTCCTGTTTTTGGCTCGCCGATCCCGCTACTACTATCAGCACGTGTGGAGCACGATTTGGGTTTTTGCGCCGGTAGTAGTGGTCGTTGGTGTTGGCCTGCTGGCTCGCTGGTCCTGGCTGAACCGATTGGAATCCGTTCCCCGGCAACGACTATTCCTGGCTCTTTCGGTGGCGGCCGCGTGCAGCTTGATTCAATTTCCCTTTAGCCACATGATCTATTTTTGCTACATTGCTCCGCTGGTTTTGCTCTCCATCACCGCCGTGATCAGTTCGATGGATCATCCACCCCGGCTAGGTGTGGCTGGCATGATGTGCTTCTGCTTTCTTTACGCCGTGCTCGAGATGACGCCCGGGTTCGTTCACCACCTGGGCTACGAATATGCGCCTGACACACAGACGGCTCGGCTTTCCATTCCCCGCGCGGGTGGCCTGCGTGTCACGGCTGTGACCGCGCGCGAGTATGAGGAGCTGGACAAGCTCATCCACCAGCATGCCCGCGGCGACTACATCCTGGCCAAACCCGATTCTCCCGAAGTCTACTTTCTTTCCGGCTTTCGCGATCCGACCGGTATCTTTTTTGATTTCTATGAAGACCAGTCCGGACGAACCCAGCGCGCGTTGGCGGTGATTGACTCGCACAACATCAATCTCGTAGTCCTGAATCATCGTCCGCCGTTCGCGGGTCCCATCGCGGACGATCTCAAGGCTGCGCTGGAGCGCGAGTTCCCCAATCGTGCCGATGCCGGCGACTTTGAAGTCAGGTGGAAACCATGACTCCTGCTAACGCGAGCCGACGGTCCGGCGTTTCGGTCGTGGTGCCGGTTTACCGAAGCGAAGCCATCTTGCCCGAACTTGTGCAACGGCTCTCGCAAACGCTGCCACCTCTGGCGCAGGAGTACGAACTCATTCTGGTGAATGACTGCAGCCCAGACGACAGTTGGGCCGTTATCAGCCAACTCCAGCGCCAGTTCGCATGGATACGCGGCATCAACCTCATGCGCAATTACGGCCAGCACAACGCCCTCCTGTGCGGCATACGAGCGGCAAGATATGAAGTGATCATTACCATGGACGACGACTTGCAGCATCCTCCCGAGGAGATTCCGAAGTTACTGACTGAACTTTCCCACGGCTTCGACGTTGTGTATGGCACGCCGCAGCAAGAACAGCACGGTTTGGGCCGCGATCTGGCCTCGCTCGCAACCAAGATGGCCCTGAGAAATATCGTGGGAGCGGAAATTGCCAGACAGGTCTCGGCCTTCCGCGCATTTCGCAGGCAGGTAGCGGATGCATTCCGTCAGTATGAAGGCTCCTTCGTCTCCGTTGACGTGTTGCTGACGTGGGGAAGCAACCGGTTTGGTGCGGTCAAGGTGAATCACCAGGCCCGGAAGCAGGGCGCGTCCGGTTACACCTTTAGAAAACTTGCGACCCACGCAATGAACATGATGACCGGGTTCAGCACAGTGCCCCTGCAGTTCGCGAGCATCGTAGGGTTCTGCTTCACACTGGTCGGTGTGGGAATCCTGTTTTATGTGACGATCCGCTACTTTCTCAGCGGAGATGCTGTCCCAGGATTTCCCTTTCTCGCCTCCATCATCGCGATTTTTTCGGGAGCACAGTTGTTCGCTCTGGGGATTATTGGCGAATACCTTGCCCGCATGCATTTCCGCATGATGGACCGGCCGACCTACGCCATTCGCGAAGTCATCGGCCCCCCAGGAAGCGAAGGAACAACCTGATGGACTTTCGCATCCCCTTCAACCGGCCGTGCCTGGCGGGCGATGAGTACAAGTACATCGCCGAGGCGATCGCGAACGGCCAGGCCTCCGGGGATGGCCCCTTTACGCGACGCTGCCACGAACTGCTGGAACGCGAGTTGCAGGCGCCGAAGGTTCTCCTCACGACCTCGTGCACGCACGCGCTAGAGATGGCCGCGATTCTGCTCGATTGCGGGCCGGGCGATGAAATCATTCTTCCTTCGTTCACCTTTGTTTCCACCGCAAACGCTTTCGCATTGCGCGGCGCCCGCATCGTGTTTGCCGACATCCGTCCTGATACTTTGAATCTCGACGAAAGCCGGCTCCCATCGCTCATCACGAAGCGGACAAAGGCCATCGTTCCGGTGCACTACGCTGGCGTCGCCTGCGAAATGGATGCGATCTGCAGCCTCGCGCGCGAGCATGGCATTCGAGTGGTCGAGGACAATGCCCATAGTTTGTTTGCTCGCTACAAGGGCAAGCTCACCGGCACCTTCGGCTGTTTAAGCACTCAGAGTTTTCACGAAACCAAGAACATCATTTGCGGCGAGGGCGGAGCCCTGGTGGTGAACGATCCGGAGATGGTCGAACGCGCCACGATCATCCGCGAAAAGGGCACCAACCGCAGCCAGTTCTTCCGCGGTCAAGTGGACAAATACACCTGGGTGGATATCGGTTCCAGTTATCTGCCATCCGATCTGCTGGCCGCGTTCTTGCTCGCACAGTTGGAGGGCCGACAGGAAATCCAGACCAAACGGCGTCGAGTATGGGAATACTACTGGCGGCACCTGCAGGCTCTGGCCCAGGAAAGCGTGGCCCAGGGAAAAAAGGTCCGGCTGCCCGTGATTCCCGCAGAGTGCGAGCAGGCTTATCACATGTTTTATTTGATACTTCCCTCGTTGGAATGCCGCCAGGCCTTGATCGCGCACTTGAAGAAGCACGGGATATTGAGCGTCTTTCATTACGTTCCCCTGCACTCGTCGGCGATGGGAATGAAATTTGGGGCCCGAGAGTGTCCTGTCACCGAGGACCTCAGTTCCCGGCTGCTCAGACTACCTTTCTATAATGACCTGACTGAGAACGATCAGGCGCAGGTCGTAGGCCTGATCAAAGACTTCTTCGATGTGAGGGATTGAACGTCGACTCGGCGAAAAAAGGTATTCAATGATTGAAACGTTTCGGCCGATCCTCAACTTGCCATGGGCGTACCAGATGTGGGGCGGCATCGTAGGCTCGGACGAATACCGGAAGACCCTTGCGAAAGAGCACATCCGAGCCAGGCAAAGCGACAGAATCCTTGACATCGGTTGCGGTCCTGGAAGCATGGTCCCTTATCTTCCAAGTTCAGAATACTTCGGCTTCGATGCGAACCCCGATTACATTCAGCGGGCGCAAAAACGCTTTCCGGAAGCGCACTTCACTTGCGATCGGGTGGATGAGTACAATCTGCCGCAGTCCGAATACTTCGACGAGGATCTGGAGGCTGTGCAACTGTTTCGCATGGCTCGTCGCACTCTAAAACCCGAGGGCAGGCTGATCACGCTGGATGGCGTCTGGGTGGCCGGTCAATCGAGATTCGCAAAATTCTTGCTAAGCAGAGACCGGGGACGCTTCGTCAGGCGAGCTGAGGAATACGTGGCACTCGCGTCGACTTCTTTTTCGACCGTTCACTCGACAGTCCGTCATGACATTCTGCGGATTCCCTACAGCCATCTGATTCTGGAATGCAGGCGTTAGTCCATGCCATCGTCGACTGAACCCACCTCCGGCGGCTACGATGCCTCGCTCTTTGACGATTTGGCACGCGTGGAGGATCGCCATTTCTGGTTTCGTGCGCGGAATGTCTTAATTTACGAGTTGGCAAAGAAACTCTGTTATGGGTTGAGGCCTGGGTACCTCGTTCTAGAGGTTGGTTGTGGAACGGGAAATGTACTGAACGTTCTCCGCAGGGCGTGCGACGGCGGCCTCGTGGTTGGCATGGAACGTTTTTTTGACGGCTTCCCGCATGCTCGACGGCGCTATACCGGGCCACTCGTGCAGGCAGACGCTCGCATCCTTCCTTTTGGGAAGCCGTTCGAACTTGTGGGAATGTTCGACGTCCTTGAGCACATACCCGAAGAGCGCGAAACGCTTTTATCCCTGCGTGAAATGCTGGTACCGGGAGGAAGGCTGATCTTGACCGTCCCTGCACATCAGTTTCTGTGGAGCCATTTTGACGAAGCGGCTCATCATTGCCGTCGATATTCCATCGCTCAGATTCGCAAGACCCTAGTCGAAGCAGGATTTGATATAGAGTTTGCGAGTCACTTTATGGCGTGCATCTTCCCCCTGGTCTGGGCGTTCAGAAAAATCGGAGGCCTCCGAGGATCCGGCAGTCCGGAAGAGTCGAGGAAGCTGACCATGCAGGAGTTTCGTGTCGTACCCATAATCAACAGCCTTCTGACATCAGTCATGACACTCGAGGCGCGCTGGGTAGCTCGCGGTCACCACTTGCCGTTTGGCACTTCTCTTGTTGTCGTTGCCCGCAGGAATCGCTAGGCCCGCGCGACGGCAGAAAGTTCACGCCTCCGACCAGAACCGAGTCCGTCATCTCCTTAAAATCAAAACCACTTGTGCAAGGTGTAATAGGAGTGGGAGGGTTCAAAACCAATACGGCACCAAACTTTCTGCACCGCAACGTTCGTCACCTGGGTAGAGATGAGCATTCGCGTAGCCTGCTGCATTTTGCATAACTCCAGCCCACTGACCATAAGAGAACGGCCAACCCCAATTCCCCGCACTTCAGGCGCGACCCCAAACAACAACCCCTCCATTTCTTCGGGGGTATTCCGCCGGAGGGTTAGAAATCCGGCAATTTTTTTCTCGATCTCCGCGACCAATACTTCGGTCGCAACCTGCTTCGACGTGCACGATCGTACTGCCCATGAAACGTAGCCTTCGTCGCATTTGCGTTGATCCAGCCTGGGATCGGCGTGGTAGTGACCGTAGTATCCTTTGAACGCCTCCGCGGCGACTGTCTCTACCTGGGCCGCGTCGTCCGGCGCGAACTTCCGAACCTGCGCTCTTGGAGCTTCATCAGGAATCACGCGCTTGGTGAGGTCGAAGCTGTAATAGACGAGGGTGTCCATCAACAGGAAGCCTCGGCTTTCCATCTCTTGAACGGTGCAAAGCTCTTTGGTCGCGCAACGAGCGATGAGCAGCTTGATCTGTTCTGCGACACAGAAATCGACAATCTGCGGGAGATTCTTCCCTTCTACCTGCGCCCTCGCCACGCGAATTCCAAATCGCTCGCTGTCAATTTCCGAGAATGCAATGCTCTCGTTTTTGCCAACAGCTACACTTCCGTCCGCTCCCATTCGGTGTTGGCGACTTGGGCGCAAAGAAGAGTCTGCGTCCCCCGTCAAGACTTCTTCGCCTTCGCGGGAGCAGCCAGTGCCACGGCGGCCTCGGTGGTGAGCAGGAGGAACGTAAACGTCTCCTGCAAATACAAGCGCACCACCGCATCGGTATGGCTGAGATAACCGATGGAGACGTCCTGGCCGATGTGAAGCTCGAAATCGCCGCCACGAGTGGTCAGCACAAACGCGCCGGTAATGGCCGGAGCCCAGATAATTTCATCCTTGACCAGCCGCTTGACGTGCTCCAAGACCGGGTATCCGTGGTCGCTGGTCTCAGCGAGTGCAGTGTAGGCGTCGGCACCGAGCAGCACGGAGTAAGGCCCGTTGACGCCGACGAGCCGCAACTGGCTTAACCCATGAGCAATGGCCTGCGGATACTCGCGCACATCGGCGGGGAGCGTCATGATCGGGTTGCTGGTTCCCTGACGGATGCCCCCAATGCCGGCGGCGGCGTAGCCCTCGAATATCGCGCCGTCCTCAGCAAAGGCGATTTGTCGCGCCGCGTCCTTCGCCGGTTGCCAGTCGGAGTCGTCCGCGCCGCGCTCGACATCGTCGATCGTCTGGCGATTCAATTCAAACGGAACGCGCAGCTCGACCAGCGCCTTCACCTCGCGCTGCGTCGCCACGATACCTTTCGCCGAAGAAGTGATTGTCCGCAGGTGGCCGGTGCCGACGGCTGAGAGCCCAGTGCCCGCTGGCCCCTTTAGGTCCACGACGCGCCGTCCGGCGAGGTAGCGCTTGAGCGTACGCGAGGTTTCTTCTTCGATCTGAGCCCATGCCGAATCCGAAACGGGCGCGAGTTCGCGATGGAGGTTATTCATGTCGTACGTCTCCTTTGAGAGAACCGATGGCGAGCGAACCCTCGCGCACCGGTTGATTGGATTTGGATGAAGATGGAATCGATGAAGAGGTTTCGGCCGTGGCCGGCGGGGCCGCCGCTACAGGCTGGTCTTCACTAGTTTGGTCTTGGCTCACGTTATCCAGAAATGTCGCCGACGGAACAAAGAACAGGCATCCGGTGACGGCGCGGCTGAAGTCGAGTATCCGGTCATAGTTGCCGGGCGGCCGGCCGATGAACATGTTCTCAAGCATTTGCTCAATGGTGCGCGGCGAACGGCTGTAGCCGATGAAGTACGTGCCAAACTCACCGCGCGCGGGCTGGCCGAAGGGCATGTTGTCCCGCAGGATCTTGATCTCTTTCCCGTTCTCGACGATCGTGGTCAGCGCGTTGTGCGCAGATGTCGGTTTGACAGAATCATCCAGTTCAATGTCAGCCAGTTTGGTGCGGCCGATGATGCCTTCCTGCGCTTCGGTGGAAAGCGCGTTCCATCCTTCAAGATCGTGGAGATATTTTTGCACGATAACGTAGCTGCCCCCGCCGAACGCAGCGTCCTCCTCGCCGATAAGCGCGGCTTCAGTCACTGCCGCGCCCCTGGGGTTCTCCGTCCCGTCGACGAAGCCGAGGAGATCGCGGTCGTCGAAGTAACGGAAGCCCTGCACTTCGTCCACCGGCGAAACGGCATTCCCCAAACGCGCCATGATTTGCGTCGCAAGCTCGAAACAAAGATCCATGCGCTTGGCACGGATGTGGAACAGCAAGTCGCCGGGCGTAGAAACCGCATGCCGCGTTTCAGCGCGAATCTCCCGGAACGGATGCAGTTCTGCCGGTCGCGGCGTCCCAAAGACACGGTCCCAAACGCTGGACCCAAATCCCATGACGCAGGAAAGGCTTCCTTCCAGGTCGCGAAACTCCACGGCCCGCACCAGTGCGGCGAGGTCTGGGCAGAATGAGCGCAGGGTGGCTCGACTCTCTGGGCTTTCATTGAGATTGGCGATCAAGAAGATCGCGGCGCGAGTAAGCGGCGCGGCTACTGCCTGCGCGATGTGAGGAAAGCCCCCCGCCGCTTCGGAGGTGTTCATCGGACCGGGATCCATCGGGGGTGTCATCCTGGCGGCGTGCGAAAGTTCGGACCTCAAGTTTACCATCGCCAGTCGTCGAGCGTGCAACACAGGGTACCGAGATGGAATCACCCCGAGACTCAGGCTGTTTCGGGTCGCCAGCATGCGCCCGCAAAGAACTGATCGAACAAATGCAAATCTTCGATGCTCACCTTCGAAGGGTTGGCCGAGAAAAACAGTCCAGCCCCTTTTTCTAATGGGAGTTAGCGCTCTAATGCAAAGGCATATCAGCACGACGCCGATCATTGAGTTGCGGTGTTTTCCTATTTCTACCGCAGCAACGATACGGAATTCGATTGACGGAGAAATACTGCGGTTCTAGTATCGAAACGTGACGTTGTCGAACCACCACCGCCATCATCATCATCATGCGATAAGGATGGCGGCGGAGGACAACGGATAATAGCCTAAGAGCACTGTTAGGAAATCCAAGCCCGCTGCCGCCAACCGCGCAGCGGGCTTTTTGTTTCTGCTGCAGACGAGCAAGCGCCGGGAGGGATCAAAGGGAGCAATCCAATGGAGATCGACTTCGACAAAATGCAAGGCCTGGCACCCGCGGTGATTCAGGATGCGGCCACCGGAGAGCTGCTAATGGTGGGCTTCATGACCCGCGAAGCTCTGGAGATAACCTTGCGGACCGGCTTGGTCACATTCTATAGCCGCACACGAAAACAGCTGTGGACCAAAGGGGAAACCTCCGGCAATCGCCTGGAGGTTGTGGCGGCCTGGACAGACTGCGACCGCGACACGCTGCTGCTCCGTGTCCGCGTGTTGGGCGAGGGCAAGGTTTGCCATACGGGTTCGAGGTCCTGCTTCACCGAGGAGCTGCAACTGGGCGCGGCCGCTACTGCAATGGCGGAGGAGGCGCGGCGATGAAACTCCGTCTGGGCATCCCCAAGGGGAGTTTGCAGGAGGCAACGCTCAGCCTGTTCACCCGCGCCGGACTGCGGGTCTACACCAGCGCACGCTCCTATTTCGCTGCCACCGATGATCCGGAAATCGAATGCCTGCTCATCCGTGCGCAGGAAATGGCGCGCTATGTCGAACACGGCGCCCTCGATGCCGGACTGACCGGTCTCGACTGGGTGGCGGAAAGCGGCCTTGAGGTGGTCCCCGTTGCCGACCTGATCTATGCCAAACAGAGCATGGGCAAAGTGAAATGGGTGCTGGCTGTGCCGGAGGGTTCAGACTTTCAGAAACCGCAAGACCTCGAAGGCCGCATCGTTGCCACCGAACTGGTGAATTTCACGCGGAATTATTTTGCCAGCCGGAATGTGCCTGTGCGGGTTGAATTTTCCTGGGGCGCGACGGAAGTGAAACCACCGCTGCTTGCGGATGCCATTGTCGAAGTCACGGAGACTGGGAGTTCGCTGCGCGCCAACCACCTGAGAATTATCGAGACCGTGCTGGAGTCGAACACGCAACTAATCGCGAACAAAGCGGCCTGGGACGACCCTGCGCGGCGGCGCAAGATCGAGAACCTGGCGGTCATGTTATCCGGGGCCATGGCAGCACTGGGCCGCGTGGGCCTAATGCTGAATGTCCGCAAACCAGATCTGGCTGGGGTTCTAGGCCTGCTGCCCGCCTTGAAGAATCCGACCGTCGCTCCCTTGGCCGATGGCGAATGGGTCGCGGTCAATACCATCATCGACGAGCAGACCGCCTGGACTCTGATTCCGAAGCTCAAGGAAGCGAATGCGCAAGGAATCGTCGAGTATCCGCTGAACAAGGTGGTGATGTGATGGGCGATGTGATAAGTGGCGTGATGCGCATTCTCGAGGGAGCCAAAAGAGACCGGTTCGTGCGTGCGCTGGAACAGCGCGGTGCGAGCGATCTGGCCGGGGTTGAGCCGGCGGTAAGGCGGATCGTGAGCGATGTCCGCCGCAATGGCGATCGCGCTCTACGCCGTTATGCGGCGCGCTGGGATGGGTTAGTCTGCGGCGAGCCGGTGCGCGTGCCGGAGGCTGACCTGCACGATGCCTGGCGGAGAACGGCTCCGGAACTGCGAGAAGCCATCACCCAGGCTGCAAGCAACATTTGCCGCTACTGCGAGTGGCAGAAGCCGCAGGAGTGGCGACGCGAAATTCATCCTGGAGTTTGTGTGGGGCAGTTGGTGCGGCCTCTGGAATCGGTCGGCTGCTACGTTCCCGGCGGACGTTATCCGTTGCCCTCCACTTTGCTGATGACGGTCATTCCCGCGCAGGTTGCAGGCGTGCCGCAAATTCGTGTGGCGTCGCCGCACCCGGCCCAGGCGACTTTGGCTGCTGCTGGGTTTCTCGGCGTGCGTGAGTTCTATCGTGCGGGCGGAGCACAGGCCATTGCGGCGCTGGCTTACGGGACGAAGAGCATTCCGCGCGTGACCAAAATCGTCGGTCCCGGCAACCGGTATGTGACCGCGGCCAAAAAGATCGTGGCATTCGATTGCGCCATCGAGTTCCTGGCTGGTCCTACCGAAGCTGTGTTCATCAGCGAACAAGGCGATCCGGCGTTCATCGCCTGTGATCTGGTGGCGCAGGCAGAGCATGACCCCGACGCGCTGTGTGTGCTGATCACAACTTCGCATGGATTAGCGAATGCCGTGCGGTCTGAAGTGCAGCTGCGCACCCGGGGAAATCCAATTGCCGCGGAATCACTTTCCCGGCGGGGAGCAATTCTATTGGTTGAGTCTCTCGCCCAGGCAGTCGAGGCCGCAAACCGCATTGCGCCCGAGCATCTCACGCTGCCGGCAGCCTTGGCGCCGGCGGTTCAAAATGCCGGCTCGATTTTTCTGAACGACTTCACGCCCCAGTCAGCCGGAGATTATGTCTCGGGTCCGAATCACGTGTTACCGACCGGAGCCATGGCGCGCGTACGTGGCGGCCTCAGCGTGCTGGATTATTTACGCATCATTTCGTACCAGGAAGTCTCCAGCGAAGGCATTCGCCAAATTGCGCCCGCGGCCATTGCGCTTGCCGAAGCAGAGGGCTTGCGGGGACACGCTGAAGCCTTGCAGGTGAGGTGCTCGAATGCTTGAGGCTCGTGCCGCGGTGAAGAGGTTGCATGCTTATCGACCGCCCCTAGCGGGCCGGAAAGGACTGCGCCTCGATTTCAACGAGAGCACCATCGGTTGCTCGCCGCGCGTATTGGCACAACTGCGCTCGTTAGATGCCGAAGTGCTGGCCCGCTATCCAGAGCGTGAGCCGGTCGAAGCCGAAGTCGCCGGTTTTCTCGGACTCGATGCCTCTCAGGTGCTGCTCACCAACGGAGTGGATGAAGCGATTCATCTGCTTTGCTCAACCTATCTCGAGCCCGATGACGAAGCGATCATCGTCGTGCCCACTTTTGCCATGTATGCGATCTTCGCCAAAGCCGAGGGTGCTCAAGTGGTCCAGGTTCTTGCGGGGGAGAACTTCACTTTCCCTCTCGATGATCTGCTCTCGCAGATCAGCCGACGCACACGGCTGATCGCCTTGGCGAATCCTAACAACCCGACAGGAACGGCAGTCCCAAGTGAAATCCTGCTACAGGTGGCTCGAGCCGCGACCCATGCAGCCGTTCTGGTGGACGAAGCGTACTTTGAGTTTCATGGAGAGACGATTCTTCCGCATACCGGGCGACCCGCGAATCTCTTCGTGGCGCGAACCTTTTCGAAGGCCTATGGATTGGCGGGCCTTCGCATCGGCATTCTCGCCGGAGACGCGGCGCAGATGGCAATGGTGCGGCGCGGCGCGTCGCCCTACAACGTGAATGCAGTTGCCCTGGCGGTGCTGCCCGAGGCGCTTCGAGATCAGGGCTACGTTGAGAGCTACGTAAGCGAGGTGCGGCGCGGCCGAGAATTATTGCAGCAGGAACTCGCGGCTCTTGGCCTGCGCTACTGGCCGAGCCGCGGTAACTTCGTGCTGGTGCATGTCGGTGCCGCCCATGCCGGTTTCATTCAAGCTCTACGCAGCCACGGAATCCTGGTGCGTGACCGGCACACCGATCCAGCGTGTGATGGTTGTGTGCGCCTGACCGTGGGATCTCTCGAACACACCCAGACTCTGATTGTTGCCTTGCGCGCAGTGGTTGGGAAGCTCAAATTGCATCGTGAGGTGAACGCGTGAGAAAAGCCAAGCTGCATCGCGCGACCGCGGAAACTGAGATTCGAATTGCGCTCACCCTCGAGGGTCGAGGGAAATACGACGTTTCTACAGGTATCCATTTTTTGAACCACATGCTCGAGCTGTTTGCACGGCACGGCGGATTCGATTTGAAACTCAAGGCAGTCGGCGATTTGGAAGTGGATCAGCATCACACCGTGGAAGACGTTGGGATTGCTCTGGGTGAAGTCTTCGACCGCGCGCTGGGGAATCGTCGAGGCATTTTGCGGGCCGGATATTTCGTCATGCCCATGGACGAGACGCTCGGCTTGGCGGCCGTTGATTTCGGCGGACGAGCGACTGCCGTGGTCGACACCAAAGTCCGCGCGGCGCGAGTCGGAGATCTGCAGGTGGAATTGGTGTGCGATTTCTTCGAGGGCTTTGCGCGCGGCGCTCGCGCCAATGTCCACGCTCGGGTGCTTTACGGACGTTCCAGCCACCACAAGATCGAGGCGCTCTTCAAAGCATTTGCACGAGCCTTGCGCGTGGCCTGCTCCCGCGACCGTCGACTAGGCAGGATGCTCCCGAGCACCAAGGGACTTCTATGATCGCGGTCGTGGATTATGGCGCGGGCAACTTGAATTCAGTGAAGAAGGCGTTTGACTATCTCGGAATCGACGTCGTTGTGACAGGGGAGCCTGAGACCGTGAGAACGGCCGACAAGATCGTGTTGCCGGGAGTGGGGCATTTCTCCTCGCTACGGGCGCTGGACCGTACGGGCTTGCGTGAGGTCCTGCTGCAAGCCACGTCTGCGGGGAAACCTTTTCTTGGGATTTGCCTGGGGATGCAATGGCTTTTCGACGGAAGTGAGGAGTGCAGTGAGGCTGCAGGAGCGGGCATTTTTTCTGGCAAGTGCCGGCAGTTTCCGTCGTCGGTGAAGTCGCCGCATGTGGGCTGGAATTCTTTGACGCTTCAGAAAGGCTCGCGACTCCTGCGGGGCATCGCGCAAGATTCATTTGTCTACTACACCCACTCGTTTCATGCGCCTGTGCTTGCCGCAACCAGCGCGGCCAGCGAATACGGGCTGCAGTTTACCGCTGCCCTCGAGCGACAAAACATTTTCGGAGTGCAGTTCCATCCGGAGAAATCGGGAGATGTTGGGCTCGCGATCCTGAAGAACTTCTGCGAGGTATGAGGTGTTGACCAAGCGCATCATCGCTTGTCTGGACGTGGATGGTGGCCGTGTCGTGAAGGGCGTCCGGTTCAGGAATTTACGCGACGCCGGCGATCCGGCGGAGTGTGCCACGGCCCACGCGCGCAACGGCGCGGATGAAATCGTATTCCTCGACATTACCGCGACCAGCGGGAACCGGCGAACCCTGTTAGAGGTGGTCCGCGGGACCGCATGCTCGCTGTTTGTTCCCTTTACGGTGGGAGGTGGAATTCGCCGGCTCGAGGATGCCGCCGCCGTCTTCGATGCGGGTGCAGACAAGATCGCGATCAACTCGGCAGCAGTTCGGAACCCAGAGTTGATTGGCGAGATCGCAGCCCGCTTTGGTTCGCAGGCGGTTGTGGTGGCAATCGATGCCAAACGGGTGAACGGAGGTTTTGAAGTGTTCACCTCAGGTGGACGCACGCCCACGGGCCGGGATGCAATTCAATGGGCACGGGAGGCGGCCGCTTGCGGAGCGGGCGAGATCCTGCTGACTTCAATGGACCGGGACGGAACTCAATCCGGATTTGACTGCGGGCTCGTGCGCGCCGTGGCGGAAGCAGTCTCGATACCTGTCATTGCCTCCGGGGGAGCGGGATCCGCTCAGGACTTCATCCAGGTGTTTCGCGAAGGCTGCGCAGACGCAGCTCTTGCCGCTTCTATTTTTCACTTCAGCATCGAAAGTATCGCAGAGTTGAAACGCGAACTGCACCATGCCGGCGTACCGGTGAGGTGGCCATGCTGATTCCCTCGATCGACCTGATGGGCGGCAAGATTGTGCAGTTGGTTCAGGGTGAGAAGAAAGCTCTGGAGTTCGACAATTTCGGCTATTGGATCGAGCGCTTCTCACAATTCCCGCTGGTTCAGGTGATTGATCTTGATGCAGCTCGGGGTAGTGGAAGCAATCGGCCTCTAGTGAACCAGATCGTGAAGCAGCTCAATTGCCAGGTGGGTGGCGGGATTCGCACTCTCGCAACCGCACGAGAGATTTTAGACGCGGGCGCACACCGAGTCATTCTCGGTTCCGCGTTGTTGCAGAATGACAAGATCAACACGCAACACGCCGCTGCCCTGGAAAGTGCACTCGGCGCCGCAGCGCTGGTTTTTGCCCTCGATTCCCGAGGCGGCCGGGTTGCAATCGAGGGCTGGCGCAAAGAGACTGCCGTTTCCGCGTTCGACATGATTCGAGAACTCGAACCCTTCTGCGAGACTTTTCTCTACACCCACATCGATACGGAAGGCTTGATGGGAGGAATCCCGATGAAGACCGTGAGTGCGATACGGCAAGCCACCTCGCGGCGGCTAGCGGTCGCCGGCGGCATCACAACGCAGGAAGAAATCGACCGGCTCGACGCGCTGCGGATGGATGCCGTTGTCGGATTGGCAGTGTATTCAGGAAAGATTTCAGCGTAAGGCAATTCAAGCCAGCGTCGTCGACTTCAGCTCATCTCAGGCAACCTTCGCGCGGCCTTCCCTTGCGCTAGAGCCCCTCCCCCGCACGCCATCCAGCGGTTTGAGTCACCGCACGACGACTTTGCCGGTCATCTTCGGGTGAATGGTGCAGTAATAAGGATATGTTCCCGCCTTGGTAAACGTGTAGGAGAATTGTTCATCTGTATCCAGCACCTTGGACTTGAATACACCCTCTGTACTGACCGACGTATGGGGAATGTCATCGCCGTTTGTCCAGGTCACGGTCGTTCCGACAGGCACCGTGATCGTGCCTGGCCCGAAAACGAAATTGTCGATTTTCACCGCAGCATTCACCGCTGAGCGCTGACCATTCGCCTTGATTCTCGATAAGACTGCGAACCACAGCAGCGTTCCAATCAGTACCGGTATTGCCACACCTGCAACCCACGCTTTTTCCCTCGTCATTACTTGTTCCCTTTTAGTTGGATGTTCTTGCTGATCTTTACTTCTTCGGGGCAGGATCTTTGTCGATCTTTAATCATGATTCGAGGAATCATGGACTGACGCAACTGCGGGCAGCGGTGCGCTTGTACTCCCTGAAGCCGAAGAACCCGAGTCTGCGAGCGGTGAATCGACGACTGCCAAGCTACGGCCGCTGACCAGATAGTTCACGTCGGTGATACCCAACACCCGCTGCAATTGGTCGGCCGGCACCTTCATTGGGCCAGCAGACGGAGCCGATCCTGGCGCAGGTTGAGGAAAGGCGGTCGACATCGCGGTGTGGAATGAAACCTTGCCTTCTACTTTCTGCATGATCTGGTGAATGTGTCCGTTTAATACCGTCACCGAACCGAACCGCTTGACATAAGACAAGGCCTGTTCGCTGTCGTCGGTGCCCCAGCCCCAATCGGGATAGATGGTCCACAGCGGAATGTGGGCAAAGAGCACGATTGGAATGCTGGCGGCGCGACCGTTGAGATCCTTCTCCAGCCACTCCAGTTGCTCGTTCCCGAGCGAACCCATTCCTCCGGCTTTCAAATTAGTGACATTCACCAGACCAACGAAGTGCACGCCTTTGTGATCGAAGCTCGACCAGCCTGCGCCTTTTGTACCTTTCCCGTAGCGCTCCAGGTATTGCTCGCCGTTGTCGGTGAGCATGTCGTGCTCACCGGGCACAAAAAAGATTTGTTTTGCCGCCGCGCCTTTTAATACCTGGTCGAGCGTATCGAACTCACTGGGCTTCGAAAGCTGACTCAGATCGCCGGTGTGGATGATGAAATCTGGCGTGTGGGGCATGGCGTTGATCTTTTTGATCGCCGTCTGCAGAGTGGCGGTGACGTCAGGATTAGCGGCTTTGTTGAAGCCGATGTGGCTGTCGCTGATCTGCACGAAGCTGAAGTCCGCACCTTTGCCGGCGTCCTTGCCGTAGCCTTTGGCAAAGACCCGCGAAACCGGAACGCCACCGCTCATGGTCCAGACCAGGCCGGTACCCGCCCATGCCATGCATTTTAAAAATCCCCGACGATCAACCCCGTCGTGATTGAAATCTTGCAGCCTCTGGTCGATAAAGTCGCGGTCGTTGTCTGGCATAGGCCCTCCCGGCTTTCCCGCGTTCTGAGTTGATAACTGGCGCGAGTCATTTTTATTCCCGAGAAAATCGAAGGCCGACCAGAAACTTGCCTCCGGTCGTAGATCAGGCGGACCCGATAAGGCTGTAAGCTAAAACCAGGAGCACGATCGAAGCGACAACCACATACATGCGGTCGTGCTCCTCTGCGAATCCAAAGATGGAGAAGGCGACCCGTGCCACTGGAGTCGCAATCAACAACAGCAGTCCTAGCTGGATAACGCCACTCCCGTTTAACGCGAGCGCATTTCGGAGGATGCCACCAACGCTGCGAAGGTCTGAAGGTTCGCCACGAAACACACGGTAGTCGGTGGGGGAGTGCCCTTGACGCGCGAGATAGAGAACGCCACCAAACAATACAACGAGCGCAGAAACCAGAACACCAGAGCGCAGAAGGTTGCCGATAATCACGTCCATTCGTCGATCGGTCCAGCTTCGCTCGCCGGCCATATCAAATCCTCCCTGAAAGCCCCTTGTAGAGCATCTCGATTCCCAGAAGCGCGATCACCAGGCTGAAGACGAGGCGCAACCATTTCGTATGCGCTTTCACGAGAACCCGTGTGCCCAGCAACGATCCGGCAAGAACGCCGAGCATTACGGGCATGGCGAGCCCAGGGTCGATATATCCACGAGCCAGATAGATTCCAGCGCTGGCCGCGGCTGTGACGCCAATCATGAAGTTGCTGGTCGTGGTTGACACTTTGAACGGGATCCTCATCGCCTGGTCCATGGCGATAACCTTCATCGCCCCCGAACCGATGCCCAGCAAACCCGAAAGAGTTCCCGCACCGAACATCAAAGTCCATCCCAGCGGCACACGGTGAACGTTATAGTTTCGAATACCGTCTACATCAGGAAAGTTCCCATTCAAGCGCAATCTGGTGGCCAGCGGGTCGGGCGGGGCATTTCGCTCATTTTTCGGACGGGGCTTCCGGGACAAGTAAGCCGAGCCCATCAGCACCAATCCAAAAACAGTGGAGATCGCGGAAGTGGAGATGTGTGTGGCCAAGGTCGCGCCGGCCAGCGCCCCCAGAGTGGTCGCAACCTCCAGAAACATTCCAATCCTTATATTCGAGAAGCCCTCTTTCACGTAGGCTGCTGCTGCCCCCGAGGAAGTGGCGATCACCGAAACTAACGAGGCCCCAATGGCGTAGCGGATGTCCACTCCAAGAAGCAAAGTGAGCATCGGGACAAGCACCACACCACCGCCCAGCCCGGTAAGCGCTCCCAGGAAACCGGCGACGAATGAACCGGCCCAGACAAGCAGGCTAAACTCCAGGATAGTCATGAACGTTTCCGCAGGCCCCAAGCAGAGCTGACGACGTCCGCACCGTACAGACTACTCCATGTCATAAACGTGACAGTGGGGTCCGCTTCCGCGCTTCGCTTGCCACTGGAATGGTCCCGCCGGAGAACACCGGGCACTGAAAAAGGCTCTTTGGGTGAGGCTCCGATCGAGACCAGAGTACTCACTATCCTAGCGACATGGAGGGAATCGACGCTCACTGGCGTAGGAGACGCAACCAAGGTTCGCCCCATACCATCGAACCGAACGCAGTGCTCTAGTTACCGTAGTGACATTGGGCCCCTTGTTTGCAGCGGACGAATTTTATATGCTACAAACAGTGAATTAGAAGTTGTTTCTAAGATGTCACCGCTTAAACATTTCGAAGATCAACGGCGCAAGACTTGGTGCGCGGTGGTCGTTTTCGCTGCCGTATGCTCACTGAGCGTAAGCGTGGCGACGCGTTATTCCTCCTCATGGGATGTTTCCTCGCCCACGGTGAAAACCCTGCAAGCGCAGACAACGCCGGAGTGGAAACGGCAGCGTCTCGCCAAGGACGCGGTCAACTGGGTGCCTCCGCTGGTCTGTTTCGATGTCTTCCGGTCTCCTAGTTCTTATCGCCAAGTCGGGCCCGCAGAACCGGCCACGCCAAATATCCTTCTTGAAGAGAGCCTCTTCAATCGGCCCCCGCCAACCTCTGAGTCTCTCTCGTAGGTACTTTCGCGGCGAGCTCCAGCAGACTTGACAAGCAGATCTGGCCGACCGAATTTGCCGAGCTGCAGGGCCGGTACTGCAAGGAAATCGACACCTGGACAAATCGGTGAGCAGTAACCGGCCGGTAGGGGCTCCCTCCAGTTTTGCAGGATTGCTGAAAACCTGAATAGACGAAGTTGGCATCTGTGAATGCAATCCAAGACCAGAAAGGAAATGCGCATGCCGGTCGCGCCTTTGTTGACCGAAGAAGAGCTTGATGCTCTTCGCCAGCTCGACACCTGCTTGGTTGCAAATGCGATCGAATCGTTTCACGTCCGCCTGTCGAATACGGGCTTTACCGATGCCAGAGTGCGCTGCATGTTCCCCGACGCGCCTCCCATGGTGGGTTACGCGGCTACGGCCCGGCTGCGCAGTGGCGAACCTCCAATCGTCGGTACCTTCCACGATCGCGGGGACTTCTGGAAGAGCATTCTCGATGTACCCGCGCCTCGCGTCCTCGTATTGCAGGACATGGATGATCCGCCCGGACGTGGTGCCTTCATTGGAGACATGCATGCGGCGATCTTGAAGGCGCTAGGCTGCGTTGGTCACCTGACCAACGGCGCCGTCCGTGAATTGCCCTCAGTGCGCAAGATGGGCATTGAGTTATTCGCCGGCAACGTAGCCGTTTCCCACGCCTACGCTCATATCTTTGACATCGGGGCAACCGTTACCGTGGGGGGAATGGAAGTTCGACCGAGGGACTTGTTACATGGAGACCGTCATGGGGTCCTCACAGTTCCGGCAGAAATCGCGGCTAAAGTTCCCAAAGTTGCCGAGCAATTGCAAGGCGCCGAGCAAAAGGTTATTGATTTTTGCCGATCCCGAGATTTCTCGGTGGCGAAACTGGGCGAGGTTATGAAAACACTGAAGTAGGAACCGGCTGGGCAATGCTGATCAAGGGAAACTCAATGACTCAAGATCGCAATAGATCTAATAGGACACGAAGCCGCAGATCAGCGAGATCGCGCGCCATCGCTCTGGCCTCTATTTTCGCCGCCGTGGCCATCGTTTTTTCATCCTGCTCGGGAAGCGAAAACGCTCAAGCCAAAGGACCGGCGATCACGGTGGGCGTAACGCAGGTGGTGAAAAAATCGCTGGGCCGGCAAATTACTTTGTCATCCGAGTTAGTTCCCTTTCAGGAGATTGACGTTTATGCGAAAGAGTCCGGCTTCGTGAAAAAGTTAGACGTCGACTACGGGACGCACGTAAAGGCCGGTCAGGTAATCGCAGTCCTGGAGATTCCCGAGTTAGAAGCTCAGCTCCAGGAGGATCAGGCGGAAATCAATAATGCGGTGAATCAGATAAGCCGCGCGCAGCATGAGTTGTATCGCTACCAGGCGCAGTACAAAGCTCTTCACCTGCAATACACCCGCTTGAACGGAGTCTTTGAGAGCCAACCCGGCATTGTCGCGCAGCAGGAAGTGGATGATGCTCAAGGGAAAGATCTGGCGGCATCCGCCCAGGTAGATGCCGGCCAGGCAGGGTTGGAAGCGGCCCAGAGTCAGCTCTCGGTGGCCAAAGCCAAGCTCTCTCACGATCAAAGCCTGTTTGATTATTCAAGAATCACGGCCCCGTTTTCCGGAGTAGTGACAGAAAGATATGCAAACCTCGGAACGCTGGTGCAGGCGGGAACTGGATCGAGCACGCAAGCCATGCCGATTGTCCGGTTGTCCCAGGATGATCTTTTCCGGCTCGTGATTCCGGTCCCGGAATCTTACGTTCGCTACATCCACGTCGGCGACCACGTAGATGTTCGAGTTCCCTCCCTCAACCGGACTTTTCCGGGCAAAGTGGCGCGCTTCTCAGTCGATGTGCGTGAGGACACCCGCACCATGCACACCGAAGTGGATGTTGAGAATCCGCAGCGAGTTCTGCTGCCGGGCCTCTATGCCGACGCCGAGCTTTCGCTCGACCGAAAAGACGATGTTCCGACGGTGCCGGTCCAGGCGTTGAATCACGAACGCGACAAAACAACGGTTTTTGTCGTGAATCGTAATGACGAACTGGAGGACCGAAGTGTGCAGCTAGGACTGCAGACCGCGAGCGATGCCGAAATAGTTTCGGGTCTGAATGAAGGGGACCAGGTAGTGGTGAGCGATCGCAGCGGTCTGAAGAACGGACAAAAGGTTCATCCGCAGGCAGTGGCCGTGATGCAGTACCACGAAGGAAACGCGCAGTGAACGGTGCGCATCCGGCCATTTGAAACAGCGCGAATGCGACAAGGACAAAGTCTATGCCAGGCTTCTCAATTCGCAATCCGTACTTCATCGTAGTGATCTGCCTAACCCTTCTGGTCATAGGCGTGACCAGCCTGGCGCGGATGCCGGTCGATTTATTCCCACCCATTAACCTGCCGGAAGTCGTAGTTGCTACGTTTTATACGGGCATGCCGCCGGAGGATATTGAAACCGATATTACGGATCCCCTGGAGCGATTCTTCACTCTGGCCTCGGGCGTAGACCACATGGAATCGCGGTCCATGCTAGGCGTCAGTATTATCCGCGTTTACTTCCAACCCGGAACCAGCGCGGATGCTGACGTCAGCGAGTTGTCCAATTTAGCTCTGGCTGATTTGAAGCGTTTGCCACCGGGAACGCTTCCTCCCGTGGTTCTCAAGTTCGATGCCTCCAGCTTGCCCGTTGCCCTGGTTACCGTAAAGGGCGACGGGCTCAGCGAAACTCAACTCCACGACTACGCCCAGTTTCAGATTCGCAACCAGATCGCAGTCGTTCCCGGCGCCGAAATTCCCGGCGTGTTCGGCGGAATCTACCGACAGATCATGGTCTACGTTGACCCCTACAAACTTGCTTCGCGTCAGTTGAGCGTGATGGACGTGGTGGGCGCGGTCAACGACTCCAATCTGATTTTGCCTGCTGGCGACGTCAAGATGGGACCGTACGATTACTACGTCTATTCCAACAGCCTGGTTGACAACATGAAGCAGTTGGGGGAGGTCCCGCTCAAAGTCAAAGGCCACGCCTGGGTTACCGTCAATGACGTGGGCAAAGCCGAGGACGCTCACCAGATCCAATACAACATCGTGCGTGTCGATGGCCAACGCTCCGCCTATATCCCCATCATGAAACAAGGCGGGGACACCAACACCATTGCGGTCGTGGATGGGGTCCGCCAACTCATCAAGCACCTCTACGACATTCCTCAGCAGATGAAGACGAGCATCGTCTTTGATCAGTCGGTATATGTGAAGGAAGCGATCGACACCGTATTGCATGAGGGCTTTCTGGGGTTGATTCTTACCAGCTTGATGATCCTGATCTTTCTGGGAAGCTTCCGCGCCACTTCGGCCGTGCTTCTCTCGATCCCTCTATCCGCGCTGGCAGCGTTTGTCTTTTTGGCCCTGCTGGGCGGCACTGTTAACACAATGATTCTGGGGGGAATGGCGCTGGCCTTTTCGCGCGTCATCGACAACTCAGTCATTTCTCTGGAGAACATTTACCGCCATTTGGAAATGGGAGCCGCTCCGATGATCGCGGCCGAAGTCGGCGGGTCGGAGGTTAGCCTTGCTGTTTTAGCCGCTACTCTGGTGGATGTGGTCGACTTCTTCCCCGTGGTTTTTCTCTATGGTGTTGCCAAGTTCCTCTTCTCGGCGTTGGCTTTGGCTTTTTGTTTGTCGCTGCTGGCTTCGTTTGTGGTTGCGATGACGGTGATCCCTCTGTTCTGTTCGCGGTTCTTGAAGGCCAAGCCGCACGGCGAAGTTCACGATAACAGGGAGTATGACCCTGTGGTGATGAGTCCCTCCAGGATGGAGCGCTTCAATGCCCGCTTCAATCGGATGTTTAACGAGGTCCTGGATTATTACGAATACTGGGTGAGGCGGGCGGTCGTGCGTCCCGGGCTGACTGTCGCGATCTTGAGTGGTGTATTCCTGGCGAGTCTGGCGATTTATCCCTTGCTCGGACTCGCTTTCTTCCCGAAAACCGATGCCGGCCAATTCACCATCAACGTAAAGGTGCCGACGGGCACGCGCATTGAGTTAGCGAACGACTACGTCGCGAAGGTGGAGGATTTGATCCGGCATGAAATAGAACCCAAGGATTTCAAGCGCATTGTTTCCAACATCGGCGTGGTTCCGGATTTTTCCGCGCTCTATACCACTAACTCCGGACCCTACACCGCAACCATCCTCGTGGCACTCAACGAACCGCATCGTCTCAGTAGTTTTGAGTATATGGACCGGGTGAAGAAGGCGATGGCCAGCCAGTTTCCCGATATTCGAACCTTCTTTTCCAGCGGCTCGATGGTCGACGCCATTCTGAATTCGGGGGCGCCAGCTCCCATTGACGTACAAGTGAGCAGCCCCGATCTGGACCAGATCTATGGCATCGCGCAAAATTTGGCCAATCGCATTCGCGAGGTGCATGGCGTCGGCCAAATCTATATTCCGCAGGATATGAACTATCCCGCTCTGCGGCTTGATGTAGACCGCGTGCACGCTGGCGAGTTGGGACTTACGCAGAAAGATATAGTCGACAACGTCATTACTGCGCTCAATTCGGACTACATGATCGCCCCCAACTATTGGGTCGATCGCAAGAGCGGAAACGACTATTACCTCACGGTGCAGTACTTTGAGCATGGCGACGCCTCCATTCACAACCTGGCCGACCTGGGGCAGATTCCTCTGCGCGATCCGGGCGATGGAGCAGGCATGTCCTGCGGTCCCTCCGGTCCGCCGCAGCCGGGAACGGGGCATTCTTCCTGGGCATGCCTCGGAGGAGGCCGGCCGACTACCGTACTCAAGAATGTAGTCGACGTGAAACAGATCATGACGCCGACCGAAGTGGATCACTACCAGATTCAGCGAGCCGTCGACATCTTCGTTACCCCGACCGGGGAAGACCTGGGACGCGTGACCAGTTCGATTCGCGATATTCTCGCCAAGGAGAAGATCCCTTCCAACGTGCGCGTAAATCTGCGCGGTATGGTACAGGGGATGGAAGCGTCCTTTAGGAGTTTCGCTTTCGGGTTCCTGATTTCGTTTCTCTTGCTGTTCCTGATCCTGACCGCGCAGTTCAAGTCCTTTATTGATCCTTTTCTGATCATGCTGGCGATCCCGATGGGATTCGTGGGCGTGCTGATCATCTTGCCGCTCACAGGAAGCACCTTGAACGTAATGTCACTGATGGGAGTGTTGATGCTGGTCGGTATCGCCGACTCTAACAGCATCCTGATTGTCGATTTTGCCCACAATCTGGAAAAACAAGGAATGTCGCCGGCGGATGCCGTGATCACCGCATGCCGCGTGCGCCTCCGGCCAATCTTAATGACCTCCCTGGCAACTATTATTGGAATGATTCCGATGGCCCTAAAATTAGGGACGGGGGCGGAACAGTATGCCCCAATGGCGAAGGCCATCATCGGTGGCTTGACGTCTTCCGTCATGCTGACCATTTTTATCGTGCCCGCCGCTTATTTGCTGGTTTATGGCAAGCGCGGAGCAAAGGACGCAGCCAACGCAACACCAGAGACGGCGCAATGAAAATCTTATTGTTAATATGTCTCGCACTCGCGATGTCGGCATTCACCCTCGCGCAAGGAGGGCCCGCTTTGGCAGCGTACTCAAGCTTGCCCCCGGCTCCTATGCCGCAACAGGCGGCCACGCCGGCTCCTTCCAGTGCACCGGCGCCTCCGCAAGGGGGTACCCCGCAGAATAGCCCTCGGACGCCAATCGTAATTTCTCTAAAGGATGCGCAGGCGTTGGCCCTCAAGAACAACCCCCAGATCTCAGTCGCTCGACTGACTGCCCTTGCATCGCTGCAAGTAACGCGAGAGGTTCGGTCGAATCTATGGCCGACCGCAACCGTAGATCTCACGGCGGTGGATGCCAATACGGGCGCGCGCATCACGGCGGGAGCGCTGAACAATCCAATTATTTATGAGCGAGCCGCCGGCGGTGCGATCGTCAGCCAGTTGCTCACCGATTTCGGACGCACGACGAACCTGATATCGAGCGCCAATCTGGCGGCCAAGGCGGAGAACCAAAATGCGATCGCCACCAAGGAGCAAATCCTCCTGGCTGTGGATCAGGCTTTCTATAACTCTTTACAAACTCATGCCGTGTTGACGGTGGCTAAGCAAACGGTCAAAGAGCGTGAAACTGTGGCCGGCCAGATCGATGCGTTGTTCAAAAGCAAGCTGAAGTCCGAACTGGACCTTAGCTTCGCAAATGTGAACCTGGCCCAAGCCAAATTGCTCCTGCTGGACGCAGAGAACAACGAAAACGCTGCGCTGGCTGCGCTTTCAGCAGTGCTTGGCTTTTCAAGTCTGCAGAACTTTCAACTGGCTGAGGATTCAACTCCAATCGCCCCTCCGCAAAGCGATGTGAATGATCTGATCGCCACAGCCTTTGCCATGCGACCGGAAATCCTGGCGTTGGAATTTCAGTCTGAGTCGGCAAAGAAGTTCCATATTGCGGAACGAGACTTGCTCCTCCCGGATATTCGTGCTCTCGCGGCGGTAGGTGACACTCCGATACGAAATTCCCTCATCACTTCCAATTGGTATGGAGCAGCCGGTGTTAACGTCGAAATTCCGGTTTTCAACGGCTTTCTCTACAGCGCGAGGGCGCACGAAGCCCTGCTCAGAGCCCAGGCTACCGACGAAAGGTTGCGTGATCTCCGTGACCGAATTTCCCGCGACGTGCGTACCAGTTGGTTGAACGCCAACACCGCTTTCGAACGCCTCGCTGTAACCCAACAACTCGTGGAGCAGGCCAATCTTGCCTTGAGCCTCGCGCAGTCGCGGTACACCCTGGGCCTGGGATCGATCGTAGAGTTGAGTCAGGCACAACTTCAACAAACACAAGCAGAGATCAGTAATGCAGAGGCTGGGTACGACTATCGACTCTCCTTGGCCGTCTTGCAGTACCAAACGAAAGGACTCTGAACTGCGCAGAGCATGTAGCCCTCTACCGGTACGCGCCCCACTAGCAACAGCCGCGTTGTCTGACTGACTGCCGATCAGCGACTTAAACACCTGTACTTCCATGACGCGGGAGTGCGTCAGGTGTGTGCCTTTGTTGGTCAGATCATCGCACGGGGCCACCGCGGTAAACGAGTTTATCAGCACTCGGTGAAGCGCCGCCGATGGGAGCGGTGTTGCATGCGCCCCGGATCAAAATACACCATCGCAGAAATCTGTCAGAGGTCGAGGAAAGCCCGGAGCGACGTTAGATCTTCGTCGGCGCGAACTTTGAAGCCCAGGCGCTTCATGATGGCCTGCATGGCCACGTTGTCCGTTAACATTTCCGCGGACACACGGTTCAGCTTTTCATCTCGAGCGATCTGAATGACACGACGGAGCAGTTCGTACCCCAGGCCAAATTTCTGATACTGATCGGAAACCAACACCGCGACTTCCGCTTCATTCCCTATGTGAAGTTTGTTCATACGCCCGACTGCGATGATGCTGTGCTGGCTCGTACCAGGATCAATGCGCTCGGCGACCAGTGCCATTTCGCGATCGTAATCGCCGAAACAGATGCGCAACAGCCGCTCGTGCTCCACGCGCCGGCTCAGGCTAAGAGAACAGAAATAGCGCAAATAAACGCTGCGGTCGGAAAGCGTCTCATGAAACTTGACCATCAGCGGTTCGTCTTCAGGGCGAATCGGACGAATCGTAACCTGACTTCCATCTTTCATCGTCCAGGGCGCGACATACTGTGAGGGGTAGGGACGGATGGCGGGATTGGGCAGCTGGTCGAGGGTTACGGCGGGACCGTGCAACACGATTCTGGCATCGAGAGCCAGCAGGCGGTCCGGTGAAGCCAGCAGAGGATTGATGTCAATTTCCGCAATCCACCGCTGTTCGAGCACGAGCTGACTGAAGCGAACAAGCAGCTGTTCCAAGGCTGCCATGTTGATCGCCCTGCGCCCGCGAATGCCCTTCAAGGCTGTGAAGATTCGGGTTTGCTCCATCATTCTCTGCGCGAGGGTGGTGTTCAACGGTGGAAGCGCCAGCGCTCGGTCTCGGTACACTTCTACAAGCTGGCCACCCGAGCCGAACAAAATGACTGGTCCGAACTGTGGGTCGACACTGCTCCCCAGAATCAATTCATAGCCATCCAGCTTCACCATCGGCTGCACCGTAACCCCGCAGAACTGATGCTGGCCGGCTTTCTGGGCCACGGAAGCCTCGATGGCGCAGTAGGCAGCGCGGACCGCCGCTCCATCCTGCAAGCCGAGTTTGATTCCGCCGACATCAGTCTTGTGGGTGATGGTCTCGGAAAAGACTTTCAGCACAACCGGAAATCCAATTTCCGAAGCCAGCTTTACCGCCTCGTCCTCAGTGGCTGCGACGCGGGTTTCCACGGTGGGGATGCCATAGCACGACAGTAACTGCTTCGACTCAAGCTCCGTAAGAAGAGTCCGGCCCCGGTTGCGCGCATTCCCAATGATCTGCTCGACCTGATTGCTGGCAGCGCTCTCCATCTCAGAGTGCCCGGTGAGCGCTGGAGTTTCATAGAGTCCGCGCAAGTTATACGTGTACCGCCACATGTAGGCGAAAGCCCGCGCGGCCGTATCTGGATACGAAAAGGTCGGGATCCCCGCCGAATTCAGCGCAGCCTCACCAGCGGCAACACTGTTGCCGCCCATCCAGCTTGCAAGTACCGGCTTGCCGTATTTCTTGGCGTAGGGTTTCAAGCGTTCCGCAACTTGAGCAGGGTTGGTCATTGCCTGCGGAGCAAGGATCACCAGCAGACCGTCGCTGTTCGGATCTTGGGAAGCAATTTCGAGAGCGCGAGCATAGCGCTCGGAATCGGCGTCGCCGAGAACGTCAATGGGATTGTTATGGCTCCAGTGTGCGGGAAGGAACTCATCCAGCCGGTGAAGGCTTTCCGGCGAGAGCTTCGTTAATTCCCCACCATTCGCCACCAGCGCGTCGGTGGCGAGTACTGCCGGTCCGCCAGCGTTGGTGAGGATGGTGAGGCGCGGTCCCTTGGGGCGCGGTTGCCTCCCGAGCACTTCCGCCATATAAAAAAGATCGGCGATATGGTGTACCCGCAAAACTCCCGAACGACGGAACGCAGCATCCAGAACTTCGTCGCTGCCTGTGAGCGCCCCAGTATGGGAAGCCGCGGCACGCGAGGCGGCTTCCGAGCGGCCGGCTTTGATCACGATAATCGGCTTGGTGAGAGCGACTTCGCGAGCCGCCGACAAGAACGACCGCGCATCTCCCACCGATTCCATGTAGAGGAGGATGCTCTTGGTGTGGGCGTCATCGCCGAAGTGGTAGATCAAATCACCCCAACCAACATCAAGCATGGAGCCGGTTGAAACGATCGCGCTGAAGCCGACTTCTTCGCGAAAGCTCCAGTCGAGGATCGCTGTCAAAAGTGCGCCGCTCTGACTCAAGAAAGCGACACTGCCCGCCCGAGGCGCATCTTTGGCAAAAGTGGCATTCAACCCGATCGTCGGGTTCATGATGCCCAGGCAATTGGGCCCAATGAGGCGCATCGAACCACGGCGCAATTGAACTTGTATCTCTTGTTCGAGAGCCACGCCTTCCGCTCCACGCTCCTTGAATCCCGCAGAAATCACAACCGCAGACTTAGCGCCGGCATCGACACACTCTCCAACGATCTGCGGTACGGTTGCCGCTGGAGTGACAATGACAGCTAAATCCACGGATTCAGGAATGTCGCGAATGCTCCTGTACGCTTTGAGGCCTAGCACTTCCTCATGCATCGGGTTGACGGCATACACTTTGCCTGTGGCGCCGCCGTGCAGCAGATTCTCCAGGACCGCGCGGCCGACAGTGCCGGAGTGAGCGGTTGCGCCGATGACAGCCGCCGAGCTTGGAGTGAACAGTGCGTCGAGTCCGTACTTCACCGGTGTCCTCTGTTCTTTCCTGTTCAGCGCCTGTTCCAGGTGACCAGCTTCGGTTGAACTCACACAGTCCTCAGTTCTGAACGCTGACGGATTCGAAATCCACACTGTCTAAGCATAGATCATAAGCGAAGCTTTTGGATTCGCTCGGCCCCGCCGATTAACGTTTCTCCCCGCCCTCGGTAAGCGGCCCTCAGAACGGGATATCTGGTGCGGCGCACCTCATGAGTGCGCTCTCGAAGGTTACATGTCCAAAGCTGCAACATTGCCATTCAGGTCTGGAAGCGAATCTGCCGCAAGGACCGCATGCCATACCTGAGTGATTCTGATCACATGCGGCCGTGCTGGTGATCATATCTATTCTGGGCGCTCTCGATCGAAAATCACTACGAGGACTGTTGGAACTGCCCGAGTGAAGAAGTCTCCTTGGGGCGCAATGGGGAGGCGGCCATGAAAGGCGTCATCGAGATTCCGGAGCCGGAAGTAAAGAAAGACCCGCAGACCCAGCGGCGAACTGGAGCGGATTTTGCCCTGGAGCGCCTAATGATCGCTCCGGCCCAGAACCGACCGCTATTCGCAGACAGCTTGCTGCAATATGAAGGCCAGAAACGCCGGCAAACATTCGCGACGCTCGTGTCGTTTTTTTTGGAGTGCCTGTGCATCCTCGGATTGATTTTAATGCCGCTATATTTCACCCAGGAACTGCCTAAGTCGCAATTGCTCACGTTTCTGATCGCCCCGCCACCACCGCCGCCACCTCCTCCTGCAGCGCAGCAGGCTACAAAGTTAATGAAGCAGATTCAAAGCGACTTGCTTTCCGGCGGACAACTCCGCACGCCGACCAGGATTCCGCAGAAAGTACAAATGATCACAGAAGAAGAAGCGCCGCTGCTGCCTGGCGCAGGTGGTGGGGTGGTCGGAGGCGTGCCCGGTGGAATACCAGGTGGTCAGCTCGGGGGCGTGATTGGAGGCATCGTAAATGCTACCTCGAGTCTGGCATATGTACCCAAGTTACAGCCCGTAGTGCCCCAGCGGATCCGCATCTCACAAGGGGTGACGAATGGCCTGTGTATCCATAAAACGCAACCTCCATATCCAATCCTGGCCAGGTCCGCTCGAATTCAGGGCGATGTCGTGCTGCGGGCCGTCATCGACAAAGAGGGCAACATTCAAGATCTGCAGTTGGTGAGTGGACACCCGATGTTAGTGCCTGCGGCGGTTGAGGCCGTCAAGCAGTGGCGCTACCGGCCCTACCTGCTGAACGGGCAACCGGTTGAGGTGGAGACGACCATCACGGTAATTTTCACGCTTACGGGCTAAGGAGCGCGGACGAGGCCGGATCGCCGAGGCCGTAACGAAGCCCGGATTTCAAGTCCGGCAAATTGAAGGGAAGGGGGCGACCATGATGTATTCCTACAGGTTGGTGCGCATGATTGAGACCCATGCGGATGCTCTGGCCACGGGGTTAGAGAAGAAAGTGCAGTCTTCTGACTCTGTGAATTGTTTCCGCGCCATTCCCGCCCATGAATTACGGGAACGAGTGTATGAGGTCTATCGTCATCTGGGCGATTGGCTGCTGGGGAAGAACCAGGAGAACATTGAGCAGCGCTACCGGGACATCGGCGCGCGGCGGGCGTCACAAGGGGTACCGCTGCCCGAGTTGATCCAGGCGATTGTGTTGACCAAGGAGAATCTCTGGGACTTCCTCAAAAGCGAGGCCGTGGTGGACCGCGCCGTGGAGATTATGGGAGAACTGGAGTTGCTGCAAATGCTGGAGCAGTTCTTCGATCGTGCAATTTATTTCGCGGCGGTGGGCTACCAGCAGCAGATGGAGCGGCTTAGGGCGCAAGAGCGCGAGGTTGTAGCAATCTAAGCAAGCCTGCCGTTCCCGTGCTGGCTATCGTCAGGGGGGCGCTGGCTCAATTCCCAAAGATTCATTCTCAGCCCAACAACCGCAAGTGGGAATTAGTGTGACCGCAATCACAGGAAGTAGTGACAGCGGCCATTGCTGAAATCCATCTCTGGTGTAAATCTGAAATCGGGCGGGAGGTGTCAAATGACCGTCCTCGAATTCAAGCCA
Source organism: Candidatus Sulfotelmatobacter sp. (assembly GCA_049673585.1). GTDB lineage: Bacteria > Acidobacteriota > Terriglobia > Terriglobales > Acidobacteriaceae > Sulfotelmatobacter. Next base: position 229,837 of record JBATXV010000021.1, read on the forward strand.
GACGCTGTTGAAACCAAGAAGCAATCCCCGACAATCTCCGTAAAAAACGTGTTATACGCCACGGACTTCTCGACCACATCAGAGGCGGCACTGCCCTATGCGACTGCGACCTGCCGCCGTTTCGGCAGCACGTTGCACATCGCACACGTCCTATCCGACGCCAGTCTGCTATTGATGACCGGAGGTGTGGACTATGTGAGTCTCGGAACTCTCTACGAGAGTGCTCATAGCGAGGCGCTGGAAAAGCTACAGCGGGTTACGGCTCGCCTTGGGAAAATATCGCACCGGACCTATGTGCGCCATGGGCAGGTTTGGGCAAACCTGAGCCAGATCGTCGCAGAAAATGAAATTGATCTGATCATTGTCGGAACCCACGGCCGCTCAGGATTGGGAAGGTTGCTGCTGGGCTCCGTAGCCGAGGATATTCTGCGGCACTCACCTTGCCCGGTTCTGACTGTCGGACCAAAAATATGTGGCCGGGCCCGGCTGCCGGAATTTTACGTCAAGGGCAGAGAGCTTGCACCAATCGAATTGGAGTTGCAGCAGATTCTCTACGCCACGAACTTTGCTCCCGCGTCGCTGGCGGCTTCGCCGGTTGCGATCGCACTCGCTGAGGAATTTGAAGCGGGGCTGACAATGATGCATGTCATTGAGAAGTACGGAAACCTGGAAGACCATCCGGGGCCGATCGAAGATGGAGTCCGACGGTTGCAGGAACTCGTGCCCAAGGACGCGGCGCTCGCATATACGCCAGAGGTCTTGATGGAATTCGGTTCAGCGCCGGATTGCATTGTGAGCGCGGCAGTGGAACGGGAGGCCGATTTGATTGTACTGGGAGCGCGACGAACCGATGTCACAACCCATTTACCATGGACAACTGTGCACAAGGTTGTAGCGCAGGCACCCTGCCCGGTGCTGACCGTGCCGGCGCAGCGAGGTGATGTATGACAGGAACGATTCTAGTAGCGATCGTCGTCCTTGCGCTCGCGGCGGGGCTAATCGTTTTCCGCGCCATTCCGGCTCTGCGAACCTATTTTGGATACCGTGGCAAGCGGCTCATCACTTGCCCAGAAACCCACGAAGCGGCGGCGGTCGACGTCGCAGCCGGCGAGGCTGGGATGGGCGCGTTTCTCTCCGAGCCTACTCTGCATCTGAAGCAATGTTCGCGTTGGCCGGAGCGGGAGAGTTGCGGCCAGGAATGCCTGCAACAGATCGAGGCAGATCCCGAGAACTGCCTGGTCTGGAATATTGCTTCGCAATGGTATGAAGGCAAACAGTGCGCGATCTGTCACAAGACTTTCGATAAACTTCACCACTTGGATCATGCGCCGGGTCTGCTAAGCGCGAACCACCTGACGGTTGAGTGGAGAGAATTGCGGCCGGAGCAGCTTCCTGAGGTCTTTTCCACCCATCGCCCGGTTTGCTGGAATTGCCATGTCGCCGAGAAGTTTCGCCGCCTCCATCCTGAGCTGGTTGTGGACCGCGAGCCGGAGCCCAGGCGCATGCGGTAATGCTCACCGATAGAATTGCCCTCCCGCGGCGATTCCGCCGGACGAGCAACTGTGAAAGGTACCTCTCAACTGAAGTTCACGTTGGGCAGCTGACCTAATGGGGCAGATGCATCAGCGAGCGCGAACTCACAACGGCTTGTGATCCCCGTCACTGCCGCTCCAGCCGATTCCACCCACAATCCAAATGTGATTCTCTAACGGAGCACTCGTGTTCAAGATCGTTCATGCAGAATTCATCGCGCCCGGCATTAAACGGCTCACTTTGGAAGCTACCCGCATCGCCCGTAAACAGAAACCGGGCCAATTCGTCATCCTTCGTATCTACGAAGAAGGGGAGCGGATTCCGCTGACCATCGAGAACTCGGACCCGGTGCGCGGCACAATCAGCCTCGTGGTGCAGTCGGCCGGGAAAACAACCCGGTTGCTGAATTCGCTGGAAACAGGTGATCACATTCTCGATGTGGTCGGGCCGCTGGGGAAACCATCTGAAATCGAAAAATGCGGTACGGTCGTCGTGATAGGCGGAGGAGTCGGAACAGCCATGGCATATCCCTCGGCCGCGGCGTTCAAGCGAGCTGGCAACCGCGTGATATCGATTATTGGAGGGCGCAACAGGGAGTTGGTGATTCTCGAGCAGGAATTACGCGCCGTGAGCGACGCGGTTATGGTCACCACCGACGACGGCAGCTACGCCGATAAGGGCTTCGTCACCGACAAACTTCGCCAGCTCATCGAGAACGGCACCCGCATTGACCTGGTACTGGCGGTGGGCCCGATCCCGATGATGCGAGCGGTGGCGGAAATGACGCGCCGAGAGAACATTCGCACGGTGGTCAGCCTGAACCCGATCATGATCGACGGCACTGGAATGTGCGGTGGCTGCCGCGTGCTGGTCGATGGCAAGAGCGAGTTTGCCTGCGTCGATGGACCTGAATTCGACGCTCATAAAGTGAATTTTGAGGTGCTGGTGCAGCGCAACGGAATGTACCGCGATGCCGAGAAGCGGTCCCTGGCCGACTTCGAGCGCTTAACGGCTGAGAGAACGACAGCTTGCAAAAACCGAGATCTCGAAAATCAGGTTCGCGAAAATCAAGTTCAAGAAATTCAGGCTCGACAAATGCAGGCTCCGGAAATTCAGGAACCGTGCGAAATCGCGCCGGGAGGCAAGAGGTGAGCCTGGTTACGAAAAAGACTCTTAACCCACTTCCGATGAAAGAGCGCATCAAGGTTCCGCGGCAACTGATGCCCGAGCAGCCCGCGGACGAGCGGAACAAGAATTTCAGCGAGGTTAATCTCGGCTACAGCCCCGAGCTGGCGCGGCAGGAAGCGCTGCGCTGCCTGGAGTGCGCCAAGCCAACCTGCACGGACAACTGCCCCGTGGGTGTAAAGGTGAAAGAGTTCGTGGAACTGATTGTGGCCGGCGACTTCCTGGGCGCCGCGGCGAAGATTCGAGAAGACAACGTACTGCCAGCCGTTACCGGACGAGTCTGTCCGCAGGAGGATCACTGCGAGGGCAAGTGCCTTCTTTCGAAGAAAGTGAAGCCGCTGGGCATCGGCTATCTGGAGCGCTTCGTCGCCGATTACGAACAACGCATGGGAACTCATGTGCTGCCGAACGTGCAGCCGACCGGAAAGAAAGTTGCGGTCGTGGGCAGCGGGCCGTCAGGCCTGACTGTGGCTGGCGATCTGGTTCAGAAGGGCCACAAGGTTCGAGTGTTCGAAGCGCTGCATGAACTGGGCGGAGTACTGGTCTATGGCATCCCCGAGTTCCGCCTCCCCAAGCAGATCATTCGTGAACAGCTCAACTATATGCGGGAGATGGGAGTGGAGTTTGAAACGGACGTGGTGATTGGCCGCACGGTCACGATCGACGAACTTATGCAAGAAGAGGGATACGACGCAGTCTACATTGGTACCGGAGCCGGGCTGCCGCAGTTCATGGGTATTCCCGGCGAGCATCTGAACGGCGTCTATTCCGCCAATGAGTTTCTCACTCGCATCAATCTGATGAAAGCTTACAAGTTCCCCACCTACGATGAGCCCATGGTCGACCTGCACGGTAAAGATGTTGCCGTGATCGGAGGCGGCAATACGGCGCTGGATGCGATCCGCTCGGCGCTGCGCCTGGGAGCACGCAAAGCCTATGTAGTCTATCGTCGCAGCGATGCGGAAATGCCGGCGCGCGCCGAGGAAGTGCACCATGCCCGTCAAGAGGGCATCGATTTCCAGATGCTGACCGCTCCCCTGGAGTTTCTTTCCGATGGCAAGGGCTGGCTGACCGGAGTGCGCTGCGTGCGCATGGAACTCGGTGAACCGGACTCCTCGGGCCGCAGGCGGCCCGTACCTATCAAGGGCTCGGAGTTTGATTTGCCGTTATCGGTGGCGATTATGGCGATCGGAACGACGGCTAATCCCATCGTGCAAAGCACTACGCCCGGCTTGGGTACAGACAAACGCGGTTACATCCTCGCCGATTCCGAGACCCAGCGCACTACGCGCCCAGGCGTCTTCGCTGGCGGCGATATCGTGACCGGAGCTGCCACCGTGATTCTCGCCATGGGAGCCGGCCGCCGCGCGGCCAAGTCGATTCACGGGTATCTGACGACCGGAGAGTGGTAGGTGTGCCAGTCAATTCCTAAGATCTGCGGTCCGCTGCTTTCATTCGCTCGCGGACAAGGGGGAAGAATCTCGCTCTTCTGGAAGGCGACACCGCCGCTTAGCTGCAGTGAGCCGAGCAACCTCCGAAGATGTCCTCAACCGAAGTCACGACTTAGGGTGATTTGGATCACTGCACCATCTACCCCAATCGTTGAAACTCTCAACTAGGCAGCGACAGAATGCTGAGTTCTCTTACATACGTTTCTTGGAGGCTCATGTCAGTGTTCACTTTCGCAGCGCTGACACGCATGCGAGAAGGTCCGCTGCTTTCATCGGGTCGCAAAACTTTACGAGGAGAGAATACGTAATCATGAAAACCACGAAGCTGGTCGTACTGGTAATGACAATGGCGATGGCCCTGTTTCTGCTGATCCCCAGTCTGTCATGGGCTGCCGATGATGGAGCCACAATCTACAAAGCAAAATGCGCGATGTGCCACGGGGCAGATGCGGCGGGCAAGCCCGCAGCCAAGATTCCAAGCCTGATTTCAGAGGATGCCAAGAAGGCTTCCGACGACGATCTAGCGAAGTCAGTTGCCGAGAAAGCGAAGCACCCGGCCACGGTCAAGAGCCTGCCTCCTGACCAGGTGAAAATGGTCGTGTCGTACATTCGCAGCCTGCAGAAGTAGTGGTCGTTGTCGTCATTCTGATTGGCTGTTTCTCTTCGGCCCGCGACCGCTTTAGCGGCTCGCCCGACAGTGGCCAGTGCCTGTCAGAGGGAACAGCCCACTAGGGTCCGGATGCTCACCACTCCGGACCCAACTCTTCAAACGTGCAAACGTTACTCCGGTGCGTACTCCATCTGCAGTTCGGCGTCTGCAGCACTGGCGGGAGTGGTTAATGCGATGGCTCCAAACTCCAGTCCCTTCTCGAAGGCCTTGATGTTTAGATCGAGGAAGCTGGGAGGAACGGAATCCGCGACGGCTTTGCGCACGGCATCGGCACTCAGCAAACGTGTGACCGCGGTGAAGAATCCCACCATCACCGAATTCAGCACCATGCGTTTTCCAAGCTCTTCAGCGATGCGGGTGGCCGGGACGCTGTAGACCTTAAGTTCTTTATCGCCTAAATCGGAAACGCGCACCATATCCTGCTCGACGATCAGGATGCCGCCGTCTTTCAGTTCGGGGACGAAGCGCACGTAAGCCTCTTGTGACATTACGACGAGGATATCCGGCTGCGTGACATAGGGATATAACACCGGCGTATCGGAGAGAACGAGCTGCGCGCTACAAGCGCCGCCGCGAGCTTCCGGACCGAAGTTCTGCGTCATGGTGGCATAAGCGCCTTGATAAATCGAAGCCGCCTTGCCCAGGAGAATGGCCGAGAGAATCACTCCCTGGCCGCCGAAACCCGCTACACGAATCTCAGTTAGCTGCATACCGTCTCCGCTTGGTCTTCTTCTACTTGATAGGGTTCTACGTACTTGTCGCCCAGCGACTCGACGAATTGCGCCCGCATCATGGTTCCGTAGTCGGGGCGGTCGCGATCGACGAATTTGCCAACGATGATTTCGCCAGTCATGGTGAGGCCGACTTCTCCGGTGGGCGCTCCGTGCCGGACTTTGCTCTTCTCTTTGTAGTACTTCATGGTGTCGAGCGAATCACCCAGCTTGTTGCGACGCTGATAAAGCGTGGGGCAAGGTGAGATTACCTCGATAAAGGAGAATCCCTTTTTCTGAAAAGCTTCGCTGATGGAGCGCGCCAGTTGCCGTACATGGAAAGTGGTCCAGCGGGCCACATACACCCCACCCGCAGCTTCAACCAGATGAGGCAAATTGAACGCCGGCTCGAACGTGCCGTAGGGATTCGTCGAAGTTGTCGAATGGCTGGGAGTGGTGGGAGCAGTCTGGCCGCCGGTCATGGCGTAGATCAGATTGTTCACGCAGATGACTTTGAGATCGATGTTGCGGCGGGCAGCGTGAATCAGATGATTGCCGCCAATCGCGGAAAGATCGCCGTCACCGGAGTAGACAACAACGTTCAGTTTTGGATTCGCCAGCTTGAGGCCGGTGGCGAACGGAATGGCGCGGCCGTGCGTCGTGTGGAACGAGTCCAGTTTGACGTAGCCTGCGACACGGCCGGTGCAGCCGATGCCCGAGACCAGGGCGAGAGACCCCAAATCGATTTTCGAATCGATGAGCGCGCGCGCAAAAGAGTTCACGGTAGTGCCGATGCCGCACCCCGGGCACCAGATGTGAGGCATGCGATCAGTACGCAAAATGGCATCGACGGGATTGCCCGCGCTCCCAATATCAGTGATCAAGCTGTCTGACATTTGTTAGCCTCCACGATTACCTTGAGGATGTCTTCTGGCCTGTGAACTCCCCCGCCGGCATGCGATACGGCGAATGTTTTTGCCTGACCGGCGGCAGCCCGTTCGACTTCATGCACCATCTGACCGAGGTTGAGTTCGGGGACGACAAACGCTTTCACGTTCGCTGCCAGTTCACGGATCTTCTTCTCGGGGAAGGGCCACGCAGTGATAAGGCGCAGCTTTCCCACACGCAATCCCTTCTCGCGACCAGCTTCGATGGCCCGTTGCGCCACACGAGACGTGATTCCGTAGGAGACGACCACCACGTCCGCACCTTCGAGTTGGTCTTCTTCAAACAGCGCGATGCGGTCGGCGGCGTCGCTAATCTTGGTTTGCAGGCGGCGAACCAGCTTGTCCTGAACTGGCGGAGTCATGTTGGGATAGCCGCGTTCGTCGTGGGTCAGGCCAGTGACATGAAAGTTGTAACCTTCGCCGGCGTGCGCCATTTCCGGTACTCCGTCGCCGTTAGTGCCGTAGGGCAGGTAATCCTCCACTGACTTGCGGGTGTGGCGCCGGGGCGTGATCTCGATCTGATCAGCGGGAGGAATGACAACTTTCTCCGTCATGTGTCCCACGACTTCGTCCATCATGAACATGACGGGAACCCGGAATTCTTCCGCCAGGTTAAAAGCAGTGATGGTGAGGTCAAAACATTCCTGCGGAGAATTAGGGCAAAGGGCGATGATCTGGTAGTCGCCATGCGACCCCCAGCGCGCCTGCATCATGTCGGCTTGCGCGGGCAGGGTGGGCAGGCCGGTGGAGGGACCGCCGCGCTGCACGTCGACGAATACACACGGGGTTTCGGTCATGGCGGCGTAGCCAATGTGCTCCATCATCAAAGAGAAGCCGGGACCGGAAGTTACGGTGAATGCCTTCGCTCCTCCCCACACCGCGCCCTGCAACGTGATTGAGGCGGCAAGCTCGTCTTCCATCTGGATAAATGTTCCGCCCACCTTTGGCACGCGAGAGGCGAAGCGTTCGACCACCTCGGTCGAAGGAGTAATGGGATATCCGGCGGCGAAGCGGGCGCCAGCAGCCAGCGCGCCTTCGCAGCAGGCATGGTCGCCATCGATGAAGTGGGTGCCGGTGAGTACTCCGCGGGGATCAGCTTTCATTTGTTACCCCCCTTATCGGGAGCCACTTTGGTGGCGTAAATGGCGAAATCCGGGCAGTACATCCCGCATAAGTCGCACCCACTGCATTTTTCGGGATGTACGACGTGCGGCGGGTGGTAGCCCTTGGAATTGAAAGCGGAAGAGAGCGCGAGCACGTGGGAGGGACAAAACTCCACACACAGGCCGCAGGCCTTACAGTGCTCGACAACGATGGAAACGCGTCCTTTTGCCATGGAATCTCCACGCTGGAGGTTGTGAAAACACCCCACAAAATCAGATGTCATTATGCTTTGCCTGCAAGGTTGGTGGATGTGACATTGATCACGGATATGTGTGAAGAGGCGCACACCTTTGCCCGAACGGATGGCGGATAACGGACGCTCTAGTAATGATGAAGCCGTTACCTCAGTGTGGCTCAAGACACAGCCGATTGTGCCTTTGATCACCGCAATCCGGGAAGGCGTAGACTGACAATGGGAAACAAGGAGAAATGCGATGCCAATACGTAAGTTTATTCCAGTTCTTCCTGTCCTGATCGTCTTCACCTGCATGACCTTCGCGCAGGGTCAGACGCAGGACCAAAGCAAGCCAACCATCCAACATGTCACAGTCAAGCCCACGTCGGCTGCATCCGGTAAAGAAATGTACACGTCATACTGCGCGGTTTGTCACGGAACCGACGGTAAAGGCGGAGGTCCTGCGGCCAGCGCGCTGAAAACCCCTCCCGCCGACCTTACACTTCTGAGCAAGAACAACGGCGGAAAATATCCCGCGATGAAAGTTAGCTCCATCCTGCGCGGAACCTCTGACCTTGCTGCGCACGGATCCAAGGATATGCCGGTATGGGGACCGTTGTTCCGGAGTATGAGTAGTGGACATGAGAGTGAGGTGCAGCAGCGCGTGTCGAACCTCACTCAATACATCGAAACTCTGCAAGCCAAATAGGCAGTCTCGCAAACTCTGCGAACCGCGCTCCGAAACCGGTGGGGCACAGGCGCTGGCTTGTGCCCATGGCAGCGTGGTCGCGGGGCAGACGCGCTTCTGACTGGGTTTGAAGCTGAGACGGGGTCATTCTCGGACTCTGCCAGAAAGATCGGGCCATGCGACCTCTCGCAAGTCCGCACCCGGACTTTTCTTTGCCCGCTCGCTAGTCCAGGCACTTCAGATGATTAGTCGGCCGGCACGCCCGATTTCTCGATTGCCGGCATCGCGCTGGTGGGCTCAGAGTCGTGCGCGTCCACTACGGCAAGAGCGACGACGCTCACAATTTCTTCCACCTCGGCTCCCCGGGCCAGCAAATGCACGGGTCGAGCCATACCCATGAGGATGGGACCAAGGATCTCGGCGCCGCCAATCGTCGTTAACAATTTGTAGGCAATATTGGCGGATTCGAGATTGGGAAAAATCAGCACGTTGGCGCCGCCCTTCAGCGAACTGAAAGGATAGGTCTGCTCCAGAATTTCTGGAGAGACGGCAGCATCAGCCATGATCTCTCCATCCACGATCAGTGTAGGATCCGCTTTGTGCAACAGATCCACAGCTTTCCGCACCTTGTCGCAGGACGGGTGCCTGGTGCTGCCAAAGCTGGAGAAGGAAAGCATGGCAACTCGCGGAACGACGTCGAAGCGGCGCGCTTCCTGCGCCGCACATAGAGCGATCTCCACCAGGTCTTCCGCTGTGGGATCGATATTGACGCTAGTATCCGCCAGGAACAATAAATCACCTTTGCGCGTAATCAGGGGATAGCATCCTGCGACCTTGTGCAGGCCTTCGCGCATGCGGACGATCTGCAGCGCGGGGCGAATGGTTTCGGGGAAGTGCTGGCTGACGCCGGAGACTAAGGCGTCCGCATCCCCCATGTGCACCATCATCGATGCGAACGTGTTGCGCTCCTCGATCAGCGTACGTGCCTCGGTCAGAGTCACGCCCCGGCGCTGGCGCAGGCGGAACAGCTCCTGCACGTAACGTTCGCGAAGCGGCGATGTTGCCGGATCGACGATCTGCGCCTCGGTCAGATCCAGTCCTAGTTCTGCAGTCTTCGCTTGAATGGTTGCCACGGGGCCCAGCAGGATCGGAGTGGCTATCTTCTCTTCCAGGATCGAATGGCATGCCCGGAGGATTTTCTCGTTATCCCCTTCGGGAAAGACTACCTGCTTGGGTTTGACCTGGGCTTTGTGAATCATCATGCGTGAAATCTCGTGGCTCTTGCCCAGATGGCGCTCAAGCTGATCGCGATACGCCAAAATGTCGACCGGCTCCTGAGCCACTCCAGTTTCCATCGCGGCCTGAGCTACGGCTGAAGATTCCCATACCAACACGCGCGGATCAAACGGTTTGGGGATCAGGTAGTTCGGACCGAACTTCAACCGGGCCACACCGTAGGCGCGGCACACTGAATCCGGCACATCTTCCTTGGCGAGGTCTGCCAGAGCCCGAGTCGCGGTAAGTTTCATCTCTTCGTTGATCGTGGTAGCGCGCACGTCTAATGCACCACGGAAGATGAAAGGAAATCCCAGCACATTGTTCACCATATTGGGATAGTCGGAGCGGCCCGTGCACATAATCACGTCCTCGCGGCAGGCTTTGGCCTCTTCGTAAGTAATTTCCGGATCGGGGTTTGCCATGGCGATGACAATGGGACGGGCCGCCATCGAGCGCACCATATTCTGCGTGACAACGCCGCCCACCGAGAGTCCGAGGAACATGTCGCTGCCAACCATCGCTTCAGCCAGCGTACGCAGTTTGGTATCTTGCGCGAAGCGTTCTTTATAGCGATTCATGCCTTCTTCGCGGCCTTTGTAAACCACTCCCTTGGTGTCGCACAGAGTGATATTTTCCCGCTTGAGGCCTAACCGAACATAGTGTTCGGCAGTAGCTACGGCCGAAGCCCCGGCGCCGTTGATAACCAGCCGGATTTTGGCGATGTCCTTGTCCACAACTTCCAAAGCATTCAATAAGGCAGCGCCGGAGATAATGGCGGTGCCGTGTTGATCGTCGTGGAAGACTGGGATCTTCATCGTTTTTTTCAAAGTCTCTTCAATGTAGAAGCATTCCGGAGCTTTGATGTCTTCAAGATTGATGCCGCCGAACGTGGGCTCGAGCAATTGGCACACTTTGATAACGTCCTCCGGATCGTGAGAGTCGACTTCGATGTCGAAGACATTCACTCCGGCGAAGCGTTTGAATAGAACGGCTTTGCCTTCCATCACCGGCTTTCCGGCGAGGGCGCCGATATCTCCCAGTCCGAGCACGGCCGTCCCATTTGTCACGACCGCTACCAGGTTGCCGCGGCCTGTGTACTTGAAGGCTTCTTGCGGGTTCTTTTGAATTTCGAGGCACGGGATTGCCACTCCAGGGGTGTAAGCCAGGCTCAGATCGCGCTGAGTGCGGCAAGGCTTGGTGGGCGTGACTTCAATCTTTCCCGGGCGACCGCCGAAATGATAATCGAGCGCTTGTTGCCTGGTAACTGGCATATATTCTCCTCAATTCTTTCTCTGCCTGATGGTCGCGGCTCTCGAGAGATTCAACTCCAATGACGATGGCCCACAACCCCGGCTGCTATCGCAACTATGATTCTTTCAGCCAGAATCTGCTGTGACCCTGCTCACTTAGGGTAGTGAGTGTCGGCGGAGGCGTGCAGCGCGGTTGAAGCTACGTTCTAGCTCCCGCTGAGGATTCTCCAGGCTTCACGAGCCGTGACCTGCACATGCTGCATGCCCTTGACCGCCTTCATATATTGCGCGCGCTCGAAAGCTGAGGGATTGGGACAGCGAATCTGACTCATGCTGCCTTTCATCTGCTGAACGGAATCGTATTCGTGCTGTTCCATCCATGCCAACAAGCCTTCCTCGATCTGTTGCAGATGACCGATGCCGTTCCTCAACAACGTGGAGCACAGCATGGTCACGTCCGCACCCACCATCAGCAGTTTGACGACGTCCTCGGGGCCGTGCACACCGCTGGTCGCGGCCAGGCTGCAGCGGATGCGGCCAGAAAGGATGCCGATCCACGTGAGCGGAAGACGTAGCGCCTGGGGAGTGCTGAGCAGCACGTTGGGTTCGATTTCCAACTCCTCCAGGTTAATGTCTGGCTGATAGAAGCGGTTGAACAGGACGAGTCCATTCGCGCCGGCTTCGTCCAGGCGCTTGGCCATGTTGGCCATGCTGCTGAAAAAAGGGCTGAGCTTGACCGCGACCGGAATTGTCACCACTGACTTTACTGCTTTGAGAATGTCGACATATTGCTGCTCGACCGTACTGGAAGTGACATCGGGATTCGTGGGGATCGAGTAAATGTTGCATTCCAGAGCGTCGGCGCCAGCCTGCTCGATAAGTTTGGCGTATTGCGTCCAGCCACCGACGCTGGTGCCGTTGAGACTCGCGATAATCGGTACCGATACTGCGGCCTTCGCCCGACGGATGTGATTCAGATATCCCGCAGGTCCCAGACGAAATTCGTCCGGCTGAGGGAAGAAACTTGTGGCCTCGGCGAAACTGTTCGTCCCTTCAGTGAGATGATGTTCAAGCTCGAAACTCTCCTGTCGCAACTGCTCCTCGAAAAGCGAATAGAGCACGACGGCGGATGCACCTGCATCTTCGAGGCGGCGAATGCCGTCGATTTCCTGCGACAGCGGCGACGCGGAAGCTACCAACGGACTCCGCAGCTGCAAGCCCAGATACGTGGTTTTGAGGCTGATCATGATTCCTCCTGCGTCCTGTGCAGCTTATTTGGTTTCGGTTGATTCTCCGTTAAACTTCCGCTGCGCCAGGTATTCGTAAAGGTGGAAGCGCGTAATCGCGTCATGCTGCGCCTCCTGCCAGAGGTGCTTCGCGTCTTCCGGTCTGCTCTTGGTGAGCATCTTGAAGCGCGTTTCCATCTGCATGAAGTCCTGGACCTTGCGCGTGGGCGTTCTCGAGTCGAGGGTCAGTGGATTCTCGCCGTGGACAACCCGTTCCGGGTTGTAACGATAGAGCAGCCACTGTCCCGAGTCGACGGCCGCTTTCTGATTCGACATCCCCGTCGTCATGTTGATGCCGTGAGCAATGCAGTGCGAATACGCGATGATGAGACTGGGCCCGTTGTATGCCTCAGCTTCCAGAAAAGCCTTCAGCGTGTGTTCGTCTTTAGCGCCCATGGCCACGCTCGCAACGTAGATATTGCCGTAGCTCATGGCGATCAGCCCCAGATCTTTCTTGGGGCCGGGCTTGCCGCCGGCGGCAAACTTTGCGACGGCCGCGCGCGGAGTGGACTTGGAAGCCTGGCCTCCGGTGTTGGAGTAGACCTCGGTATCGAGCACCAGCACATTGACGTTGCGACCGCTGGCCAGCACGTGGTCGAGGCCGCCGTAACCGATGTCGTAGGCCCACCCGTCTCCGCCAACAATCCAGATGCTTTTCTTGACCAGCAGATCGGCGACCGCCAGCAGTTGCCTGGCATCCAGGGAATTCGATCCATTCAATTTTTCTTTCAGGAGGTCGATACGCTGCCGTTGTTCGTAAATGTCTGCTTCATCTTTTTGCGGAGAAGTGAGAATCGCTGTAGCGAGTTCTTCGCCGATCGTTCCCGCCACGCGACGCACCAACTCCTGGGCGAACTCCGTCTGCTTGTCGATGGAAAGCCGGAAGCCCAGACCGAACTCGGCGTTGTCCTCGAACAGAGAATTGGACCAGGCGGGTCCACGGCCATCGGCGTTTTTCGCCCAGGGCGTAGTGGGCAGGTTGCCGCCGTAAATCGACGAGCATCCAGTTGCGTTGGCAATGATGGCGCGGTCTCCAAACAATTGCGACATGAGCTTGAGATAGGGAGTTTCCCCACAACCGGCGCAAGCGCCCGAGAACTCGAACAGCGGCTCCTGCACTTGCTGCTGGCGAATGTTCGTGACTTTAATATTGCGGCGGTCGAGTTCCGGAATCTTGAGGAAGAAATCCCAATTTTCACTCTCCGGTGCGCGCAGCGGAGGTTGCGGCACCATGTTGATCGCCTTCAACCGGGTTTCGGCCTTGTTCTTGACTGGGCAAACTTCCACGCAGATGCCGCAGCCGGTGCAGTCTTCCGGCGCCACTTGAATCGTGTAGTTCAGACCCTGCCATTCCCGGTCGCGGGTCTCAGTAGATTTGAATGTGGCTGGAGCGCCAGCCAACTCTTTCGTGTCATAGACCTTGATACGAATGACCGAGTGCGGGCAAACCATGGCGCACTTCCCGCACTGGATGCAGATCTTCTCGTCCCAGGCCGGGATTTCGAGAGCCAGATTGCGCTTCTCCCATTTCGCCGTTCCCGTGGGAAAAGTGCCGTCTACTGGAAATGCGCTGACCGGCAATTCGTCGCCGCGTCCCGCATACATCATGCCCAGAACGTCGCGCTCGAACTCCGGCGCTGAAGGTGAGAACGGTGGCGGCATCTCGATCGTGCTGGTAAGCTCCGCCGGTACTTTCACCTCGAACAAATGGGCCAGAGTCTCGTCCACAGCTTTCATGTTCTGCTGCACGATTTCATCGCCCTTCTTGCCGTAGGTATCGCGAATCGATTTGCGAATTGCCTCGATGGCTTGATCAGACGGCAAGACTTTGGAGATGGCGAAGAAGCAGACTTGCAAGATCGTGTTCATGCGGCTGCCCATGCCGGTATCGCGTGCGACCTGATAGGCGTCGATCACGTAGAACTTGGCGCGCTTTGAAATGATCTGCTGTTGCACCACGCGCGGAAGATGATCCCAAACCTCATCTGCGCCGAATGGGCTGTTGAGCAGGAATGTGCCGCCGGGGACCAGCGCGCTGAGCATGTCGTAGCGCTCGAGGAATATCCATTGATGACAAGCAACAAAGTTAGCGCTTGAGATCAGGTAACTGGAGCGAATGGGTTGAGGTCCGAAGCGCAGGTGCGAGATCGTCACCGCACCGGATTTCTTCGAGTCGTAGACAAAGTAGCCCTGGGCGTAGTTGTCAGTGTTCTCGCCGATAATTTTGATCGAATTCTTGTTAGCGCCAACGGTGCCGTCCGCACCCAGACCGTAGAACATTGCTCGAACAACACTGTCTGGTTCGGTTGAGAAGCTCGCGTCGTAGGTCAAACTCGTATGGCTCACATCGTCCTGGATGCCGATGGTGAAGTGATCCTTGGGTTGTTCACTTTTCAGATTGTCGTAGATCGCCTTGACCATCGCGGGGGTGAATTCTTTCGAAGATAATCCGTAGCGCCCACCCACAACTGTGGGCGCAGTTTCTTGAATATGGCCGGCTTTCGCTCCTTCGTGGAGCGCGTTCACGACGTCAAGATAGAGTGGTTCGCCGATCGCTCCTGACTCCTTGGTGCGATCAAGAACGGCAACCTGGCGCACGCTCGCAGGCAAAGCTTCGAGGAACCCTTTCACCGGGAAAGGACGGTATAGGCGGACTTTCAGCAGTCCCACCTTTTCGCCTCCGGCGTTGAGCTGCTCGATGGTCTCGTGAGCAACCTCCGCTCCCGAGCCCATCATCACAATCACTCGATCGGCGTCCGGCGCGCCCACATAGTCAACCAGCTTGTAAGAGCGGCCGACTTCCTTTGCGAATTTATTCATCACGGATTGGACAATTTGCGGGCACTCCTCGTAGTAGGAGTTGGCCCGTTCACGCATCTGGAAAAATACATCGGGATTCTGCGCGGTGCCGCGCAGAACCGGGTGATCGGGCGAAAGAGCGCGCTGGCGATGCTCGAAGATGCGATCCATGTTGATGAGCGCGCGCATATCGTCTTCCGTGAGCATTTCAATCTTGTTTACCTCATGCGAGGTGCGGAAGCCGTCGAAGAAGTGTAGGAAAGGAATGCGCGACTCGAGCGCAGCTGCGTGAGCAATGAGTGCGAAGTCCATCGCCTCCTGCACCGAATTAGAAGACAGCATGGCGAAACCGGTGGTACGGCAGGACATGACATCCGAATGGTCCCCAAAAATGGACAGCGCGTGCGTCGCCAGGGTGCGGGCCGAAACATGGAAGGCCGTCGGAGTCAGTTCTCCGGCAATCTTATTCATATTCGGGATCATAAGCAGCAGGCCCTGAGAGGCGGTGAACGTGGTAGCGAGCGACCCAGTCTGGAGCGCTCCGTGGACTGCTCCCGCAGCGCCGCCTTCGCTCTGCATCTCCATCACGTGGGGCACCGTGCCCCAGATGTTCTGGACTCCCTGGGAGGACCACTCGTCCGCCCACTCGCCCATGTTCGAAGACGGCGTGATCGGATAGATGGCAATGACCTCGTTCACCCGGTAGGCGACGTAGGCGACCGCCTCGTTTGCGTCCATGGTTTTGAACTTGCGTTTCATGATCCTGCCTTTGCCTGCAACAGATGTAGGTGTCGTGCGGCTTTCGTGACTTCCTCAGCATGAGCGCTCCCGGACCTATCCGCAGCAAGGCAAGTCACAGAGGCGTGTGATGTGCGTCACAAACTACCGAATGTGAGGTGCGTCACATTAGCGTGTGCCGGGCAACACAGCCAAGCGCTTCATGCAGATAGACACTGGCGTCAGACTAGGAGGCTGGTACATGCTCTCGCCCTACGGAATGGAAATTGTGGAAAGCTGTCTAACCTGCAAGCTGCGGAGTGATCGTATCTTCTGTGATCTGCCTCCCGCAGCGCTGCAAACTTTTGAAAACATAAAGTATGCCACCGCGTACCCCCCAGGGGCGGTGCTGTTTGTCGAGGGGCAGATGCCGCGCGGCATCTTTGTGCTCTGCAAAGGCAGCGTAAAGCTCTCAATCAATTCACCCAGCGGCAGAACAATGATTGTGAAGCTGGCCGAGCCCGGTGAAGTGCTGGGTTTGAGCGCGACCATCTCCGGCAAAGCTTATGAAGTAACGGCGGAGACGATCGATCCCTGCCAGGTTAATTTCGTCAAGCGCGATGACTTTCTCAAGTTTCTCAAAGATGACGTAGAGGCTTGCTTCAAGGTGGCAGAGCAGTTAGGCGAGAAGTATCACAATGCCTGCAAGGAAGTACGCGCGTTGGGGCTATCGCACTCCGCCGCCGAGAAGCTGGCGACGCTGCTCTTGGAATGGACTTCCAAGAACGGAGAAGCGGCAAAACCGGAGCCGCGGTTGAAAGTCAGACTTACACACGAGGAGATTGCGCAGATGATCGGAACTTCGCGAGAGACGGTGAGCCGGCTGTTTGCGGAGTTGAAAAAGCGTCAGATTGTGCAATCGAAAGGCTCGACGCTGGTCATTCGCAATACCTCGGCGCTGCGCGAGATCGCTAATCACAATTAGCCGACTCCCCTCTCGGCGGCTGCGTTTGGTTTAGCCCAAAGTTCGGGGACTGCGCTACGCTCAAAAAACGCCGATTTCACCCCTTTACCCTTCACATTAACAATGACTTAGCATTTGGTGATCGAGATCACAATTTCGGGTGATGAGAGTCACCGCTCGAGCATTAGTTCTCCTTTATCGTTGCGCCGTGGGTAAGGGGTAAGCACAAATGGCAACATCAAGCGATAACGGACATCATTCCGATCCGACTCATACCGATCATGGAATCTCAAACAAGCCTCGATTGATCTTCTGGGAGTTGACCAAAGGCTGCAATCTGCGCTGCATTCACTGCCGGGCCAGCGCCACGGAGTTGAGTTCACCCAACGATCTCACGACCGAAACTGCGCGCGACATTATCGATCAGATTGCCGCCGTCTCCACGCCCATTCTCGTGCTGAGTGGGGGCGAGCCGCTTTTCCGAAAGGACATTTTCGAGTTGGCGCGCTACGGCACCGACAAGGGCTTGCGCGTCGCGCTGGCCACGAATGGCACGCTGGTTACGAAGCAGGTTGCGCAGAAGATCGTCGATAGCGGAGTGCGCCGGGTTGCCATCAGTCTCGACGGCGCAGATGCGCTTACCCACGACACATTCCGCGGCATCCCAGGCGCATTCGATGCCGCCATTACCGGCTTCCGCAATCTGAAAGATCTCGGCATGTCGGTGCAGATCAACACCACCATCGCGCGCCACAACGCCCATCAGCTGCCTCAAGTACTTGAACTGGCAAAGTCGCTTGGAGCCGATGCGCTACATACTTTCCTGCTGGTGCCGGTGGGTTGCGGCGTAGATATTGCTGCCGAGCAGATGGTTCCTCCGGAAGAATACGAGAAGATGCTGAACTGGTTCTACGATCAATCGTTGACTGGCGGCATTGAGCTGAAAGCCACTTGTGCGCCGCACTACTTCCGCGTGGTTCGTCAGCGGCGCGCTGCCGAGCATCGTTCCGCCGCGGCTGCGGCCCAGGCCGCACAGCTCGTGACTCCGGCGGCGTCGAGTTCGCCCGGTAGAGGCCCGCTCGGCATCGGTCCCACAGACATGACGATGCCCGGCTCAACCGGCATCGAGCTGAAACCTGGTGGCATCGGAAAGGCCGTGGGACATCCGGGCACTCATCCTTCCAGCATGAACGCCATGACCAAGGGATGCCTGGCCGGCACTGCCGTCTGTTTCATTTCCAATCAGGGTGAGGTCTATCCCTGCGGATACCTGCCTGCACTCGCCGGCGATTTGAAGAAGCAACCCTTCGCTGAGATCTGGGAGAACTCGGTTGTGTTCAACCAGCTGCGCGATGTCAACAATCTGCGAGGAAAGTGCGGTTGCTGCGAATTCCGCAATGTTTGCATGGGCTGCCGCGCACGAGCCTTCGCCGCTACCGGCAACTATCTCGATGAAGAGCCATTCTGCGTCTACGAACCCGGGACGAAGAGCTTGCAGCAAAAAGATATTAGGCCAGCCGAAGTGGCGCGCTAGGGCCCGAGGGGCTAAAAGACACGATCTCAGCGCGATATGCCGCAATTCCCTCTGGTAAGTTCCTCTCGCTCTCGCTGGGTCTTTCGTAACTGATTGAAAACACGTCACACTGGCCTTGTGGCATGGATCCTTCCTTTGGCAGACCAGATGCCTTGTTAAAGGGTGGTCGGGAGGAGTTGAAGCCTTGGAACCCACACTCATGGTCGTCGGCCTGAACTACCGCACAGCCCCAGTGGCGGTGCGCGAGCGCTTCTGGATCAGCGAGGACCGGCGTTATCAAGCCCTGGTGCACTTGTCTCAAGCGGAAGGCATTGAAGAAGTCATCGTGCTCGCTACATGCAACCGGACCGAGTTCCTCATGTGGGCGAACGATGTCACCCTCGCCGCGAACTCGGTGATGCGGCTGCTCGGCTCCGAGTATGGACTGAAGCTCTGTGAATGGAAGCACTTCTACCGTTTACTCGATGAAGCAGCCCTTCTGCATATCTTCAAGGTTGCCTCCAGCCTTGACTCCATGGTGATCGGCGAGCCCCAGGTGATCTCCCAGGTAAAGCAAGCCTGGCAACTGGCGCAGAAGGTTGGGGCCACGGGCCGGTTCCTCGATGCGGTTCTGCAAAAGGCGCTAACGGTCTCGAAACGCGTCCGCAGTGAAACAGCGATTGGCAACGCAGCGGTTTCGATTCCTTATGCTGCGGTGGAACTCGCGCGCCAGATTTTCGGCCCGTTGGAAAACAAGAAAGTACTGTTGCTCGGAGCGGGCAAAATGAGCGAACTCTCGGCCCGCGGCTTGCTCAATCATGGCGCCGCCTCGGTGCGCGTAATCAACCGCACGCTCGAGCACGCCTCTGAGTTGGCCACGAAACTGGGTGGAGTCGCAATCCCGTTTGAGGAGCGCTGGCAACACATGGCGGAAGCCGACATCATCATCAGCTCGACTTCCTGTCCGCACACGATTCTCAGCCGCGAGGAAGCGGAGCTCATGATTCGCGAGCGTCAGGCTCGGGGACGCAAGGACCAACCGCTGGTGATCGTAGATATCGCGATGCCCCGTGACATTGACTCCGCGGTGCGCGAAGTCAAAGGCATTTTTCTCTACAACCTTGACGATCTGGAAAACGTGGTGGACCGCAATGCGGGCGAGCGCGAAGCTGCCGCCGCCGAGGCGCAAAAGATTCTGCAGGCCGAGGCGCAAGGCTTCCGCCGCAGGCTGATGGCTGAACGGGTAGTGCCGACCATCGTGGCACTGCGCCAGCGGCTCGACGAGATTTGCCGGCAAGAACTGGATTCCTTTCGACAGGAGAACGGACCGTTCTCCAAAGACCAGGATGAAATGTTAACCGCAGTTATGTCCCGCATGACACAGAGGATCGCGGGATCCCTGGCCCGCGAACTCAAGGAACTTCCAGAACGAGTGGAACAGGAACAGATGACCACTGCGCTGCAGCGGCTGTTCCATTTGCAAACGCCGGAACGGGCGCTTGCCGGCACCATATCGATCATATCGACCATATCGTAAGAGACTGAGGAGCAGCGAAGAACATGGCTACTGAACAGCGCGCGTCCTTTCCCAAGACTGCCTGGAGCGGTACTCAGGCATACCTACTGGCGGTTTTTTGTCTGGTGCTGGGAGTCGCTCTCGGCTACCTGTTTCGCGGTTCCGCTTCGCCGGCTGCCGCGGCAGCCGTTTCGGCCGACGCCAGCGTGCCGCAGCGGCAACCCGCGCCGGCGCAGCCGACTCCGGAGCAGCTTAAAGCTATGGTGGAGCAATCCGTCGCGCCGCTACTCGCGACTCTGAAGACCAATCCCGATGACTTCAACACGCTGGTCCAAATAGGGAATCTGTACTACGACGGGAAGCAATATCCCGAAGCCGTCAAGTATTACCGACTCGCGGTCAAGAATCAGCCTACGAATGCCGATCTGCTCACCGATCTCGGTACATCGCTCTGGTACACGGGAGACGCCGACGGAGCCATCACCGAGTTTCAGAATGCGCTGAAGTATCGTCCCGATCATCCCGCAACACTTTTCAACCTGGGTGTGGTTCGGTGGCAGGGGAAGCTGGATCCCAAAGGTGCGGTCCAGGCTTGGGAAGAACTGTTACGAAGCAACCCGGATTATCCGCAGAAACAGGAAGTCCAGGAATATATCGAGCGCGCCAAGCAGCACGCCAAGGGCTAGACGCTGACTCACTCAGTCCTGTGCGCGAGATCACATACAGCGCGGATTGCGATGCTGATCATGGTCCGAATGCCCAGATGGGATCTTGGTTCGATTCCGCTGGACAAACGGTGGAAGAACCCAGGGAAAAGAAATACCGCAGTATGGCCATCACAAATTAGAAGGATGTTTGCAGCTCGAAACAAATTCATTCGGAGTCCGTGGCTCCAAGGAGATACAACATGGCAAAAACAATGAAGGCGGCTTTCGTCGAGAAATTCGGCGAGCCATTGAAAGTTCGGGAAGTTCCAGTGCCCGATCCAGGGCCGGGTGAGGCGCTGGTTCAGGTGATCGCAAGCGGCGTCTGCCACACCGATGTTCACGCCGCCGATGGCGATTGGCCGATTAAACCCACGCTGCCCTTTATTCCCGGGCATGAAGGCGCGGGTTATGTAGCGAAGCTAGGCAAAGGCGTAACCCACTTGAAAGAAGGCGACCGGGTCGGGATCGCATGGCTGCACAGCTCTTGCGGGCATTGTGAATTCTGTCTTACGGGATGGGAAACACTGTGTCCGGCGCAACAGATGTCTGGCTATACGGTGAACGGTTCCTTCGCAGAGTATGCCTTGGGCGAAGCAGACTACCTCGGCCGGATTCCAGACAATCTATCGTTCATCGATGCCGCACCGATTCTTTGCGCCGGCGTCACAACTTATAAAGGATTGAAACAAACGCAAGCGCGTCCCGGCGAGTGGGTCGTGATCTCAGGCGTGGGCGGGCTCGGCCACGTCGCCGTCCAGTATGCGAAGGCCATGGGGCTGCACGTCGCCGCCATTGACATCGGACCGGAGAAACTGCAGCTGGCCCGCACGCTTGGCGCCGAAGTGACCGTGGATGCGAAAGAGGAAGATGTAGTACAGGCCATCCAGAAGCAAATCGGAGGCGCTCACGGTGTATTGGTGACTGCCGTTTCACTTCCGGCATTCAAGCAGGCGATCGGGACGCTCCGCCGCGGTGGAACTTGCGTCCTGAACGGTCTGCCTCCGGGCGAATTCCCCGTTTCCATTTTCGATTTGGTGCTGAATGGCCAAACCATCCGGGGATCGATCGTGGGCACGCGCAAAGACCTCGAGGAAGCGCTTCAGTTTGCCGCGGAAGGCAAAGTGAAGGCGACCATCGAGGAGCAGCGGTTAGGTTCGATCAATGACATCTTCGATCGTCTCAAGAAGGGAAAGGTCAACGGCCGGATCGTTCTCGATATCGCAGCGGAATCCGGTGCGAAGAAATCGCCCGGATCCAAGAATTCCAAGAGTCACGCCGCGGCGTAAACTCCTGGCTTCGTAGTAGCACGCGAGAAATATGTCACGACAGGGGCAGACTGCGGTGTTCGTCGCTTGACGCGAAGGCCGTTATCTGCCTCTGCACATTTATAAAAGGAGAAGTCATCATGGCAGTTTCAGATCTGGTTAAACAAACATCCGTCCAAGAGGCGGTCGAAACGCTTCGCAAGGGCGGCGTTAAATCCAAATATGAAAACTTCATCGGCGGCAGGTGGGTTGCGCCGCTGAAAGGAAAGTATTTTACCGATTGCAGCCCGATCAACGGTGAGCCGATCTGCGAGATCGCCCGTTCCTCGGCCGAAGATATCGAAAAAGCTCTCGATGCGGCACATGCGGTCAAGGATCTCTGGGGCCGTACATCGCCTGCGGTCCGAGCATCCATCCTGCTCAAGATCGCCGACACCATGGAAGAAAATCTGGAGCTTCTGGCCCTCGCCGAAACTCTGGACAACGGCAAACCGATTCGCGAGACTCGCGCCGCCGACGTTCCCCTCGCCATCGACCACTTCCGTTATTTTGCCAGCTGCATCCGCGCCGAAGAAGGCGCGGTGAGCGAGATCGACAATGACACCATCGCCTATCACTTCAAAGAGCCGCTAGGAGTGGTCGGGCAGATTATTCCGTGGAACTTCCCGCTGCTGATGGCAGCGTGGAAGCTGGCTCCGGCTGTGGGCGCGGGAAACTGCGTGGTCCTCAAGCCGGCATCCAACACTCCACTCAGCGTTCTGGTGCTGATGCAACTGATCGGAGATCTTGTGCCCGCGGGCGTGATCAACGTGGTCACGGGACCGGGCGGCGAGATCGGCAAAGCGCTGGCGTCCAACCCGCGCATTGCCAAGATCGGCTTCACCGGCGAAACCACGACTGGCCGGAACATCATGCAGTATGCTTCGGAGCCCATCATTCCTCAGACGCTGGAGTTGGGCGGAAAGTCGCCCAACATCTTTTTCGCCGATGTGATGGACGAGGACGACGAGTTTTTCGATAAGGCTCTCGAAGGCTTCGCTCTGTTTGCGTTCAACAAAGGCGAGGTCTGCACTTGTCCTTCTCGCGCTCTGATTCAGGAATCGATCTTCGACAAATTCCTGGAGCGGGCCGTGGAGCGGGTGGGCAAGATCAAGATGGGCAATCCTCTCGATCCGACGACCATGATGGGAGCGCAGGCATCGCGCGACCAACTGGAGAAAATCCTGGAATACATCAAGGTCGGGAAACAGGAGGGCGCAAAGTGTGCCATCGGCGGAGCGCAGGCCCATCTGGGCGGCGATCTGGAGAACGGCTACTACGTGAAGCCAACCGTATTCGTTGGCAACAACAAGATGCGCATTTTCCAGGAGGAGATCTTCGGTCCGGTGCTTTCGGTCACGAAGTTCAAGACCCTGGAAGAAGCCATTGAGATCGGCAACGACACGGTGTATGGCCTGGGCGCAGGAGTGTGGTCGCGCAATGGAACGAATGCCTATCGCGTCGGCCGCGAAATCAAGGCGGGACGCGTGTGGACCAACTGCTATCACCTGTATCCAGCGGGTGCCGCGTTTGGCGGCTACAAACAGTCCGGCTTTGGCCGCGAAACTCACAAACTCGCGCTTGGGCACTATCAACAGACGAAGAATCTACTGGTGAGCTACAGTTCGAAGCCGTTAGGATTCTTTTAAACGACTTGGAGAGATCTAGCAGGGCGAGTGCTAGGCACTCGCCCCTTTTTTTGACCTCGGCGAGTGAAAGCGGCTGCTGTGGAGTTCGGGGCCAAAAATAAAGTTTGGGGCTTGGATGCGGCGAGCATTGGATGGCTCACTTCGAGGCTGAGAATCGGGGTACCCCCCTCCCCCCTCCCATCTCTGGAATCATCACGTTAGCAGGAAATTCCCCGCAAAATCCGGATGTCAAAGAACTTAGATACTAAAATCTTTGAAACAAAGGACTTTGGGGCGCGACGGGTTGGCTTCTGCCAACCGTCACGGCCTCGACCATGATCGCGCGTGGGATGGGCTGTGCACAAGGTTGGACGTCACAGTGGGGTTGTGGAAATCCCTGGGCTCTCGTAACGGCGTGCTTTGAACAAATATTTATGTGGAGTATACTGTGGAACAGATTCCATATATGGAAATCGTTCAAATCGTGCTGGATAAGAAGCTATTGGACGCCGCCGATCAAGCGGCGAAGCGCACTCAGCGAAACCGTTCCGCTTTGGTGCGCGATGCCCTGCGGGAACATCTTCGCCGACTGGAACTGCGAGCCAGTGAGGAGCGCGATCGCCAGGGTTATGCCCGGCGTCCGCAAGCCGACGCCGAAGCGCGGAGTTGGGAATCGGAGGCCACGTGGCCGGGAAAATAGCCCGCGGGGACGTTCGGATCTACCAGTTTGCAGCGCCTGACAAAGAACGGCCGGCGCTCGTGCTGACTCGGAACAGTGCCATCGCGTATTTATCAACGGTCACGGTCGCGCCGGTCACTTCCACGATTCGCGGCGTACCCTCGGAAGTGGTTCTGAATGAGGAGGACGGCATGAAGTCTCCGTGCGCGGTGAACTTGCACAATGCCGTGACGGTGTCGCAACAGCGCCTGGGGAAACGTGTGGCCCAGCTTAGCGCTGCCCGGATGAATGAGGTGTGTGCTGCTTTGCGATTTTCTTTGGGGTGTGATGCAGGGTAGTGAACGTCCCGTCTGCCCCCGAGTTTCTCTGTTATCCCTAACCAAAGATCTGTCATCCTGAGTGCGGCGGGTTGGTTCGCGAAGCGAACGAACGCACGGAGTCGAAGGATCTTTTTGCTGCCCGCGCCGAGATAGACGTGTAAGGGAGTTCCTACGACGCCATCGACGTGGTGGGAACTCCCTTACGGGTCCGTGCCGAGGCCAGGTGGCATGGGGTCCTTCGACTCCGTGAATGCTTCGCTTCGCGAAACATTCACTGCGCTCAGGATGACAGTCCCCGCATGAGTTCCGGGGAATGACCCAGCAAAGATCCGACTGTAGGCGTGAGACAGACCAAAGATCTGTCATCCTGGTACACCGAGATAGAGGTGTAAGGAGGTTCCCACGACGCCGTCGAACGTGGTGAGAACTCCCTGAGGCGTTCGTGCCGAGGCCAAGTGCCACGGGGTCCTTCGACTCCGTGAATGCTTCGCTTCGCGAAGCATTCACTGCGTTCAGGATGACAGGCTGGTGGGAGTTTCCGCCCCCACAAGGATCATTCGTCCTCGGCTGCGCTGGTCTGCGCGCCTTCTTCGTCTCCGTCGCCACGGATCAGGCCGAATTTCTTTAGCTTGTAGCGCAGGGCGTCGCGGCTGATATCGAGCAGCTTGGCGGCGTGGGTCTGGTTGTTGTTGGCCTGGCGCATGGCTAGTTCGACCATGGCGTGTTCTACCTCTTCGAGCGACGTCCCACCTTCTGGAATATAAAGCCGCGGCAGGGTACGGCCGTTCGGCAAAGCCTGGCCGCCGTCGGCGGGCGAAGTTCGTTCGAAGACGGTGCGGCCGCCTGATTCGCCAACAGAGAACGGCAGATACAGGGGGCGCAGAAGCGGTTCGTCTTCGAGGATCATGCCGCGCTCGATCGTGTTTTTCAGCTCGCGGACGTTGCCGGGCCAGTTATGACTGAGGATCAGGCGGCGGGTTTCATCGGTGATGCCGCGAATCGACTTCTTGAACCTGCGGTTGTAGCGGTCGATGAAGAACTCGACGAGAGGCAGGATGTCTTCTTTTCGGTCGCGCAGCGGCGGGATAAAAATCGCGATAATGGCCAGGCGGTAATAAAGATCCTGGCGGAATTGGCCTTCGCGGACCGCCTTTTCAAGATCACGGTTGGAGGCGGCGATTACGCGCACATCCACTTGCATATCCTTGATGCCGCCCACGCGGCGGATGACCTGGTCTTCGAGCACGCGCAGCAGTTTGGCTTGCAGCAAAGGAGAGAGTTCTCCGATCTCGTCGAGAAACAGCGTGCCACCGTCGGCAGCCTCGAATAAACCCTTCTTCATCTGCTTAGCATCGGTGAATGCACCTTTTTCGTGACCGAAAAGTTCTGCCTCCATGAGAGTTTCGGGGATGGCCGAACAATTGATGGCGACGAAGGGTTTCTCCTGACGCGAGCTTTCGTAGTGGATGGCTTTTGCGATGAGATCCTTGCCAGTCCCGCTTTCGCCTTGAATCAGAATCGTAGTGGCCTCACTGGCGGCAACTTTGCGGACGAAGTTCATGAGCTCCGTCATCTTCCCTGAGACACTGACGACGCTTTCGTAACCGGCTCCGCGGCGCACTTCGCCGCGCAGCGCCTGGACTTCGGTACGCAGGTTGGTTGCTTCGAGCGCGTTCTTAATCGTGACGTGCAGCTCGTCGAAATCGACCGGCTTGCCGACGAAGTCGTAGGCTCCGAGCTTGAGCGCGGCTTTGACATCGTCAAGTTGAGGATCGGCAGTGATCATGATGACGGCGCGGGCGTCGCCGTTTTTCTTGAGCTGGTCGAGCACCTCGATGCCGGTGAGATCGGGCATGCGCACGTCGAGCAGGACCAGATCGGGCGATTCTTTTTCGGCGAGTTTGAGGGCGGGCACTCCGGCATCGGCCTCGATCACGTGATAGCCCCACTCTTCGCACTTCTGGCGGAGCGACCAGCGCACCAGGCGCTCGTCGTCGACAACCATTATTTTTTCGGCAGGCATCGGAGTTTAATTTACTACGAAATGTAGATGGCTTGCTCTGCGGCTTATCCCGGTGGGGGTTTATGAAGCGGCGATGTGAGCGGTGGGCATGTTAAACGGCAGCAGTACGGTGAACTTGCTTCCGCTTCCCACGACACTGCTGACTTCGATGCGACCGTGGTGATCTTCCACGATACGGCGGGCTAATGAAAGGCCAAGACCGGTGCCGTTTCCCTTGGTGGTGTAGAAGGGTCGGAAAATGTTGGATAGAACCTCGGGAGAAATGCCGCGACCGGTGTCGCTGACCGTCACGATGGCATCACCGCCTCGCGTATCGATCTCGACGCACACCTTGCCCGCGCTGTCCATGGACTGAACGGCATTCAGGAGCAGATTCAGAAGAACCTGGTGAATCTGATCGCTGTCGTGCTCCACTTCCGGCAGATGAGGCGCTTTCTGCAGTTCGATCTTGATGGGTTTTGAGATCACCTGCTGACGAGCCAGCATTACGGCGTGCTCGACCGTCGTATTGAGGTTGCTCCGGCGAATCTGCGGCGGGTGAGGCCGTGCCGTTTCCAGCAGATCGGTTACGATGCGATTGATGCGTGCGATTTCCTGGCGAACATCTTTCACGACGGCGCGCGCTGGGCTGGTCGTAGGCAGATCGCGGCCAACGATTTCGATGACCCCGGCGATTCCGGCAAGTGGATTGCGAATCTCGTGGGCTAAGCCCGTGGCCAGCTCGCCCAGCGTTGCCAGATGTTCGGCGCGGGACATCTGCGTGCGATGCAGGCGCTCGATCTCCTCGCGGCTTTCGCGCAACTGCTGCATCATGTGATTGAAGTTGCGGCCAAGGTCGCCGATTTCGTCATTACGCTGGGAGAAGCTGACGGCGACATCCAGGTTGCCTTCACTCACCTGCTGCATTTTCTCCTGCAATTCGACCATCGGCCTCTGTACCAGATAGGCGAGTACGAACATCGACACTGCACAGATAGCAACGGCACCGGCGCCGGCGACGATCAGCACGGCGTGCCGTTCCGGGTCGCGCAAGGAGACAGTGGCCAGGGTGAAGAGCAGCAACCCTCCCAGCAGGACGAAGCCCACTGGCAAGATCGCTTTGAGCTGCCAATTGACGCGTACGGAACTCAATCGAAACTCCTGTTCCGGCTCCAGAGTTGTGGGGACCGGCTCTGCCAGCGGCCCGGCCCCCTTGGCTACGAACTGAGGTCGGCTAGGCATAGGCGTGCATGCCAGGCAGTAAATAAGTGACGCCGAAGAAAGTGAACATTACTACGGCAAAGCCCAGGATGGCGAAGTAAGCAGCGCGCCGGCCGCGCCATCCGCGAGTGATTCGCATGTGCAAATAACCCGCGTAGACCAACCAGGTAATCGCAGCCCAGGTTTCTTTTGGATCCCAGCTCCAATAAGAACCCCAGGTGCGATTAGCCCAGTAGGCCCCCGCCGCGATCATCAGGGTGAGTAATGGAAATGCGATCGCGATGGTCTTGTAGGTGATACGGTCGAGTTCGTCCGCGCTGGGCAGCATGCGTTCCAGATCGTTGCGCCGCCACAACAGCAGCAGGTAGAGAAGCGAGACGAAAATCCCGCCCACGAGCCCCGAAAGAATGAATGGGCTGGCAGCGAGAGCGGTGGGGAACAGACCGTCGGCATCGAGGGAGGCATAACGGCCATCACGCGCTCGCAGGACAAGAAACACGAGCGCCAATACTTGCAGAAGAATGCTGAGGAACACCGCTCGATTCGCCATGTCGAGCAGGCCCTCGTTATGGGTTTTACGCCAGATTAGATAGAGAACCAGCGGCGCAGCGACCGCGGCTAACACCAGAAGGAGCAACCATCCGAGATCGGGAATCACAACGAAAAGCCGCACGCCGCGGGACAGGAAGACTTCCGATTTTTCGTCCGGATTCCACGCCACCACGCTGAGTCCTCCCCATTTTTCGAACCGGGTCAGGACTCCCACATACGTGGCGACGGTGAACAAGCTGGTCGCGGCCAGAAAAGTTTCAGTCTTCATTTTGTCCTGGATCAGGAACATCATGGCCAAGGCGAAACTGAGAGCGCAGGCGGCGTAGGCAAGCATGGCCAGCGTGACGTGTACATGCAGCCAGGTTGATTGCAGCGCAGGGACGAGGGGATGAACTTCAGTCCGAAGCAATTGCATGAGGATGACGCCGACGATCGCCAGCGGCATGGTGACGGTGCCGATGACCTTCACTCCAAACTTTTTCTCGGCGACCAGCGTGAGCACGGCCAGTGTCCATACAAACATGAGCAGCATCTCGTAGATGCTGGCAAAAGGCGGATGACCTGCCTCATACCAGCGGCGCGCCACTGCGCCCGTGTTGGCAAGCAGTCCCACCCAGGTGGCCAGCGAAGCGTAACGAATATAGGCAGGAGTGCCTGTGATCCCGAAGCCGAGATAGAGCGTTCCCGCGCCGGCGTAGAAGATCAGCGCCGCATACAGCAGGTTGGAGTCGTTGAGCAGGTTGCCACTCTTGACGACGTTAAGAAATGCCATGAATAACAGGAACGCAACCCCCAGTCCCACCATCACGACCAGCGTGGAACCTGTGGCGGCTGGTTGCTGTTCCGCTCTCGCTACTTGTGCCATAGACGCATCCTCCGTGCCGGTTCTCACTTCCCGGCGAGTGCGATGGCAGACGCCTCGGCGCCCGCCTGCGAAGAAATCTTCAATTCCGATTCGATCTGTTCAGCTAGTTCGCGAAAACGCTGCTCGAAGACGTCTTTGTTCTTGTTGGCGGTTCCGCCGATCCAGAGCTGTCGCTGGCCGCGGGCATCGCGCACCGGCACTGCCCACACTCGGGCGTGAACGAAGTAGAAAACCAGCGCCAGGCCGAACCCCATGAGCACCACACCCGCCCAGACTCCCCACTGGCCGGGCTCGTGCGAAACCTCGAGGCCGGTGAAGTACGCCATCTGTATATCCTTGCCTTCGAATGTGTAGGGCGAAGATGCGTTCTGTTCGAAGCCTGGAATTGCGGGAAGCCAGAAGTTGATCGCTTGGCCCGACTTTCTCGATTCGACTACGAGATGTGCTGCTGGATTTCCCAGATCGTTGGAGCGGGCGTAAACCTGGCCATCACTGACCACGTAATCGGGAATAAACTCGACGAGGCGGACGGTTGTATCAGAATCCAGCGGAACGGCCTCGTTCAGACCAATGGTGAGGTCTTTGGGCGCCCCGCCATCGCGGGGAATCGCGGTGAGAACTAGTTTGTCGATTTTTCCAGTCTTGCCGTAGCTCGCCTGATAAAAACGAACGCCCTGATAGACAAGCGGATCATTGACCACGATTTGCTTGCGCAGGACTACTTGACCATCCTTCAAGACTGACAGATCGGACCACCAGCGCTTCGGGCTGCCGTCGGCGTAATTCTCCTGTCCCGCTCCGTCACAGCGGATAGCAAAGGGCAGGTTGCGCTTCGCCCCATTCTGCGGTTGCACCTGGCTCGATTGTTCTCCTTGACCGAGCGTGACAAAGGCCCGCCAGCCGTAGAGCGCATCGATGATCCCCCCGAGAAAAATGAGAAGCAGACTTGCGTGCACGATATAAACAGCCATTTCAGAGAAGCGGCTACGCTCGCCGAATAGAGAGAAGCTGTTCTCGTGCACGATGCGCTCCGGCTTGAACCCTGCCTTCTGAAACACGCGCCCTGCGACGCTCAGGGCAGCTTCTTCGTCTTCGATCGGAATCAGGACATGGTGGCGGAGGGCCTTACGAAAAGTTTCGTCAGGGCTCTTATAGGGGCGCGAGAAATATCTCCAGGCATTGGGAAAGCGCTGAACGGAGGCCGCGATGATGCTGAGGCTCACTAAGCTCAGGAGCAAAACGAACCACCAGGCATGAAAGACGTCGGTCAGTCCTAATCCGTCGAGCAGACGCAGCACTTGGGGCGAATAGGCACGTTGCATCTCGTCAACCTCGGTCGCCGGACGCTGCAGGATGACCGTTCCCGCCGCCGAGAGAATTACGACGAGAATGAGCAGGATCACGCCAGTTTTAATTGCGCCCAAGGTTTGCCAGATTTTTCGAGGTATGAAGTTGACGCTCGCGGCCATAGGACCCCACTTTTCCCTTCCCCGCTCAAAGAAAGCACGTTACGCGCCATTACCGAAAATCCCTCGAAGCTGCTGAAATTCCAGAGGATGCTGGCGCGAGTTCGGTTCTTTTTCTAAGCCGATGTGAGCCATATCACACAGCGCATTGAGGTTATCCGGGAATTTCACGCAGGCCAGCGATGTCCGTCGGATTTGCGATGCGAAAGTGGACTACCGCGCCGCCTAGGCGCAGGAGTAGAGTTACTTGCGTCATTTCGACCATCCTGCTGTGGGAGAAACCCCATTCTTGATGAAGTTTTCAACAATGGCAGCCTCCCACGCATTGGAATTCGGTTCTCAACTGATTTTGTTGCAATCCGTTACAGAGACTATTGAATCGATCCACCGAACCGGCGAACTAAGGCGAGGTGCGTGCACAAGCAGGTAAGGAGGCGACGGTGAGCGCAGCGCTAAGATCATTCGAGGCGAGGTCGAGGACGACTTACGGGCTAGGTCCGCTGGCGTGCTTCATTGTGATTTTGGTATTCGCCGGGCCTGTCTCCGCTGCGAAACATCCAGTCCCGCTTGACCCGAAAGCGGATCCCGCCACCTGCATCGCCTGCCATGAAAACAAAACCAAGGGCAAGTTTGTGCATTCCGCAATCGCAATGGGGTGTCTGAGCTGCCATGAAATCCGGGTCAATAGAGACAGTACCTACGTAAAGCTGATCACCGCGACTCCTTACAAGCTCTGCCTCACCTGCCATACCGATAAGGATTCAACGCAGATCAAAGGAAAAGTCCACCCTCCGGCGGTTCGCGATTGCCTGACCTGCCACGATCCGCACACTTCTGATAATAAGAACCAATTGTTGAAGGCGACATCGGGCGATAAGAAGGACAATCTCTGCCTCACCTGCCACACTCAGGGAACGAATGTTCCCGAGGGCGGGAGCCGCCACGGTGCTCTCGACGCGGGCTGCGACACTTGCCATACCGTGCACAAAACGGGTGAGCGGGGCAAGCGCGAGTTTGATTTTCATCTGACCAAGGATGCTCCCGCGTTATGCGCCGACTGTCACGATGTGAAGGACGCCACGCTGGTGAAAGCGCACCAGGGACAGCCGTTCGCAACGGCCGATTGCCTTACCTGCCACGACCCGCACCAGTCGAAATCTCCCAAGCTGATGCAGGCGTTCCTGCATCCTCCGTTTGAATCGAAACAGTGCGATACCTGCCACCAGCCCGCTGAGAATGGCAAAGTTGTTCTGACTGCAGGCAGTGCCAAGGAGTTGTGCGTCACCTGCCACTCCGACAAGGCCGAACAGATCGAGAAGGCGAAAGTCCCGCATCCGGGTGCGGCGGGCGATTGCACTGACTGCCACGACCCGCACGCCGGCCGCTCACCCGCATTCCCCAAGCCGGACGCGGTTTCGGTCTGCCTGGGATGTCACAGCGAACAGGCCGAAGAGGGCAAGAAGCAGCATGTGCATCAGCCCGCCTTCGAGCAGGGCTGCGCTACCTGCCACGACCCGCATGGCAACGATAACGAACATTTGCTGCGGGCGAAGGCTCCGAACCCGCTCTGCCTGGAGTGCCACGGTCCTGATCGCAAGCCGCAAAAGCTGGAAGGCACGCACCTGGTAACTATCTTCGACGGCAAGGTAGAGCTACCGGAAAACTACTTTGCCAGAGTGCCGATTCTGCCCCTGGAATACGGGCTCGGCCATCCCGTGGAACGACACCCGGTTTCGGATCTAGTGGATCCCAAGGATCGCACCCACGTCTTGATCCCGTTGAATTGCCTGACCTGCCATCAGCCCCATGCATCGAAGCAGGCCGATCTCCTGGTCAAGGATCAGGCCAACAACATGGCGTTCTGTCAGACCTGCCACAAGGGTTTGATTGGTCCCGCACAAGGAATCGCTCCTGCGCCTGGGGTTAATCCTGCGCCTGGAGTTCCGAAAGGAGTGCAATAGGTATGCCTGAGATTTCCGAAAAGTCGGTGCGAAGAAGTTGGTCTACTGCGGTCGCGCTCACTCTGCTGGCCATCATGCTGGCTTCGCTGGCTTTTGCCGACGACAAGAAGAAGACACCCGCTCCTCCCGCGCCAGAGGCTCCGAAGATCGATATTTCCAATATCGTGTGGCCGCAGCCGCCGGCCATCGCGCGGCTCCGGTACCTGGATTATTTTTCCGCCCAGAAAAAGGACCCAGAAAAAGAAAAGCCTGAGGTCAAAAAGAAATCGTGGATGGACCGCATGGCCGGCGTGAGCCCGGATGATGCTGCCAAACGTGCCGGCACCAAACCGCGCTTCGCTCTCGGAACTCCCTACGGGCTGGCGGTCGATTCCAAGGGTATGTTGTACGTGGCCGATACCAAGGTGGGAGCAGTCTTCATTTTCAACCCGGAGAGCAAAGACACTGGGTTTATCAAGCATGGTGTCGACGCCAAGTTCGGCCGGATTTTCGGCCTGGCCATCGATGATGCCGACAGGCTTTTCGTCACGGACGGTGAGTACAATCACGTGCTGGTTTTCAATCCCGAACACAAGTTGGAGGGCCAGTTCGGCGAAGGAGTGATGAGCGATCCGGCCGGGCTCGCGATCGATGAAGAGAACCGCTTTCTTTATGTGGCGAACACGGGAACGGACCAGGTGTTGGTTTACGACGCCGACACGTTCAAGCTGCTGCGCAAGATC
Source organism: Candidatus Sulfotelmatobacter sp. (assembly GCA_049673585.1). Lineage (GTDB taxonomy): Bacteria > Acidobacteriota > Terriglobia > Terriglobales > Acidobacteriaceae > Sulfotelmatobacter. Next base: position 263,110 of record JBATXV010000021.1, read on the forward strand.
GGAACTGCCGGCAAGAACCGCACCCTCACTGATCCCGGTGATTTTGCCGCTCCGACCAACGTGGCCGTGGATAAAGACGGGAATCTCTACGTCGCCGACACGCTGAACGACCGGGTGGAGGAATTTGATGCCGACGGCGCATTCATCCGTACGTTCGGCAAGAATGGCGACGGCCCCGGCGAGTTCACGCGCCCCAAAGGCATCGCCATCGACTGCGACGGGCACGTCTGGGTTGCCGACGCCAACATGAACCGGCTGCAGGTGTTCACTCCGGAGGGGAACTTGCGCCTGATCGTGGGCGGATTCGGGTGGCTGCCCGGGCAGTTCCAGGCGCTGGCTGGCCTCACCATCGACAAACAGAACCGAGTCTTCACCAGCGAGCAATATCTGGGACGGGTGCAGATGTTCCGCTACATTACGAACGCTGAAGCGCAAGTCGAATACGATCGCCGCCTGGCCGAAGTGGCAAAGAGGGCAGGCCAGAAGCCGGCCCCGACGGCGGCTCCGACGGGCGAGAAGAAACCCACGGACAAAACGCAACCGCCTTCGACCACAACGCCGGAGACGCCGAAAGCAACGCCGCCAGCAGCCGCTCCGGCAACGCCATCGACCGTCAAGCCCTGAGCAACGGTACGAAGACAGTGAGTCTTGCTGCGTCCGGCGTCTAATCTCGCCCCTAAAGCCCCTAAATTCAATGCGCCAAATCGCCCTCTAGGCCTGCCGGGGCTTGCGTCATTTCACCAGTTGGAGTGTGGGAGAAGTCTCATTACCGGTGGGTAAGGCCGGCTGTTAAAATCCGCAACACTTCCGGCCTGACACCGAACCCATTCTGTAGCAATAACTTACAGTTTTGGCCAAAGATTGGTGATTTCCAACAATAAGGTGACGGTCGTGCACATACAGGGGCGTATGCGAGTAGCAAATCAAACTAAGGCCTTATTTGAGGGAGGTTTTAACACCATGAAGAAAGTAATGCTAGTAGTTCTCTTCGCCCTGCTGGCAGTAGCGATGGCATCGGCGCAGACTTTCGTACCCACCACAGACGTGTTGGGCGCACACAACAACGGCGGACGCGGCTGCGCGGCCTGCCATGCTCCCCATAGCGGCGGACGCGGCAACGGTGGCGATCTGGTCGCCAGCAGCGGCGTCTCCAGCCTGGGCGGCAACGAAGGCGATTATCACCTCTGGGGCCAGGACGTATCGTTGATCACCCAGGAAACCTTGAAGTTCGGCGGCGGCTATGACAACGGCGGCGCCGGCTACACGGTCAACTTTGTTGCCGGCCAGTGGACAGCATCGTCCCTGCCAGCAATTTCGGGCATCGCCTCCTGCCTGAGCTGCCACGATGGAAACGTCTCGAAGGGCGCGATGATGATGAATCAGTCCTACGAGCAAGCCGCTGGCCTGTTGCCGAACGGCAACGGACTATGGGCCACCACGGGTCCATTGTATGGCAGCACGCCAATCCCGACGCTGCTCGGCAACGACGGTGGAACGCCCGGCGATTACCTAAACGATCACCCGGTGGGACCGTCAGCGAACTACAACGGCCTGAGCTATCCTCAGGCTCTCTCCGCCTACGGCCTTACCTACGTCGACTCGACCGGCTTCACCGGGCCCGCCCCCGTCTGGACGGCAACCGGCGCTTATGCAACATTCGTCCAGAATTACGGCGCACCGGCCATCAACAGCATGGTGATCGACGCCACGAACCAGGTGCCTTACGTGGTTTGCACCACCTGCCACAACCAGCACCAGATGAACGTGTACAGCGCTGGCACCGGCTTGGCTGCCATTCAGGGCACTACCGGCACCACCTACGCAACCTACTTCTTTGTCAACGCTCCTTACAACCCGGGTGCAAGGTGGACACCGACGGCTGCTCCTTCGACCACGCAGTTCTGCCGCCAGTGCCACTTCGGCGAAGCCAATGAAGCTTTTGGCCAGGGCGGAATCACGACTGCATTCTAGTTGGTTGCCTTGCCTGAGGGGAGAGTTAACCCTCCCCTCAGATTTTAAAGCTTGGTCATTCGGTTATCCGGCTAAGGGGCGATGAGCAGCCAGTAAGGCGAAGATTAGCCGGGTAACCAAATCACCAAGTGAATGGACTGGGGAGGGGCGCCGCTGAAGTTCTGCCCCGAAAGTGAGAAAAAAGGTGAAGACCACAAACCACAAACTGCAACTTCTGACTTTGGCCTTGGCTGCGCTGGCGATCTCACCGGCGCTGGGGCAAGTTGCTTCCCATCAACCGACGGCGGTGAAGCCAATGATGGCATCGAGTGCCGCGCCAGCAGCCACGCCGGCGGCGAGCGCGAATCTGAGCCCGCTCCAGGCCGTCACTAACAGGCCCGTGGCGCGCATCAACGGCACTGAACTCACCGATCGCGATTTGCTGCGCGAGATGCTGATCATCTTCCCCTACGCGCGCCAGCACAACGGCTTTCCGAAAGCTGAAGAACCCAAGATCCGGATGGGCGCGCTGAAGATGATCGAATTCGAAGAGCTGGTGTACCAGGAGGCGGAAAGAAGAGGAATGACGGTGCCGCCGGCGACGCTGCAGAAAGCGCAATCCGAATTCCGCGCCCAGTTTCCCAACCAGGAAGCCTTTGACGAGTTCTTAAAGACGGAAATGCAGGGTTCGAAGCAGGTGTTGCGGAAGCAGATCCGGCGTTCACTGCTGGTCGACCAATTTCTGAAGACGGAAGTGACGGACAAAGCGAAAGTAACGCTGGCGGAGGCGCGCGCTTATTACGACAAGAATCCGAATGTCTTTCGCTACAGCGAAAATTTTGCCATCCAGACCATTTCGATTCTGCCCTCGGATAAGGCCAGCGATGAAGTGAAGAAGCAGGCGCACAAGGCGGCAGAGGAAGCTTGCCAGAAGGCGAAGGCGACTAAGAGCTACCAGGAGTTTGGCCTGCTGGCGGAAAAAGTTTCGGAAGATGATTTCCACGTGAACATGGGCGACCACAAAACGGTCGACCGCGACAAGTTGCCGCCGGAGATCGTGAAGGCAGCGCAGGCCATGCAGCCCGGACAAACGAGCGATCTGTTGCAACTGGGCAACTTCTACACCTGCTTCCGGCTGAACGCGCATGCGCCCGCGGGCAAGCGGACGTTTGCGCAGGTGAAGGATGCCCTGCGGCAAAGCCTGGAGCGGGAAAAATCCGAGCGCCTGCGCGCGGGCCTGGATCAGAAGCTGCGGCAGAACGCGAAGGTACAAGAACTCTAAGGAGTGGCTGTGCCGTGGAGAACAAGAGATCGATGGTTGGCCGGGCTGGCGCTGATAGCCACACTGCCGCTCTGGGCGCTGCTTTCCCCTCGAGCGGCGGCGCAGGTAGCTCTCGGCGACCTGCATGCTACCGCGAGCGGACAATTGACATCGCTGTATGACGACACCTTCGGCAATTTGGGAGGGTCGGATGCGCATTCCCTGGGCTTCGCGGGCAGGGGCGTGATCAGCGGCGATTACTATAACCCCAATTTCCTTTCTTTCAACCTGCTCCCTTATTATGGCCGCTCGCAGGACAACTCCGACATGCAGTCGATTAGCGACGCCAGCGGTTACAACGGAACTCTCAATATTTTCAAGGGCAGCCATTTCCCCGGGGTTGTAACCTTCGACCAGACCTGGAACAGCACGGGAGCTTTCGGGATTCCTGACGTGAGCGGACTGGCCACGAAGAATAATAGCCATGGATTGAACGTGGTGTGGAGCGCGCTATTGCCCGGGCTGCCGACGCTCTCGGTTGGTTACGGCGATACCGGGGGCACGAGTTCATTGTTGGGCAGCGACGAGTCGACGGCATCTTCGACCAAGAATTTTAACCTCGGAAGCACCTATACCATCGGCAGCTTCTACCTGACGGGCGGCTTCATCCACTTGAACACCGATGTAAACGTCGGCGGGCTGGAAGACGGGGAGTCGGAGACGGCGCGCGGCTCGTCGAACCAATACCGGCTCACCGGCCAGGGGCGCATTCCGTACCGAACCAGCAGCGCGTCGTTGAGCCTCGGCCGGGACACTTACAGCGACGACGACACTCTGGGGGGCACAAATTACGGCACCACCGACACGGTCAATGGGAATTTGAACCTGGCATTCCCCAGAGCGCCGGTACAGGTGACCACGAACTATACGGATAACCTTCTGGGCAGCATCGAGCAGCAACTGGTGAACAACGGCGAGGTGCCGCTGGCGGGCTTGAACAGCCCGGAATCGCGCTCGGTTACGGTGGAGGCCAGCACTTTTGTGAATGTGTTACCTCGTACCCTGGTGGGCGCCTACGTATCGCGCACGCAGCAGTTCTTCGACGGAGACAATTTTGGGGTAACACAAGTCGGCGTGAATGTGAGCTACAACTTCCTGCATACGCTGAAAGGCTTGATGTTTTATGGCGGGCTGGTGGAAAGCGCGACCCAACAGGGGAACACCCGGATGGGGTTTATCGGCAACGTCAGCTACAACCGGTACATGGGCAAGTGGGAAATTAACAGCTTCGCTCTCTACAACCAGGACGTGGAGACGCTGCTGGTGATGTACACAACCTCTACCTTGAATTATGGAGGCACAATCAAGCGCGAACTTCCTCACGATATGCGCTGGGTTGCGGTAGCGAACCTGGTGCGCAGCGTCTTTGAACAAACTGCCGGGACAGCCAGCCACGGCGAGAGCTTCACCACCATGCTGATCTGGAGCCGGGCATCGGTCTCGGGCATTTATACGAAATCAGATGGGACGTCGATTCTGACATCGACCGGGCTGGTGACGTCGCCGGTGCCAGGATCGGTGTTGGGTGCTGGAAATTCTATACTTTACGCCGGCAGTAGTTACGGCGCCAACGTCAGCGTCTTTCCAGTGAAGCACATGGCTATCAGCGCGGCATGGTCGAAGTCGCTGAGCGATACTACAAGTTCATCGCTGCTTACCAACAGCGGAAACACCAACTACTACGGTCTGGCCACGTATGAGTACAGAAAATTGCTATTCCAGGCGGGTTTCACGAAGTTCAATCAAAGCATCAGCACTTCCGGCACACCGCCCACTATGCTAACCTCCTACTCATTCGGGATTTCCAGATGGTTCAAGGGATTCTAGCGCGGGTGCTAAGACAAGCCCTTGGCCGGTGCGGAACCGCCTGCCTCGTTCTCCTTCTAATTACTTCTGCCTGGGCTGCGAAGAAAGATGAGCCGGCCGGCATCCCTGCGCCCCCGGATCTGCTGCTGGAAGGGGGCCGCAAGCTGACCTTCGAACGCGCCTTCAGCTCCGAAAGAGAGGTGCTGGGAAAACCAAAATTCTGGACCCGGGTTCTGAATGTGGTCGCCGGCGAACCGGAATATCGGATGGTGGTCCGTCCCTATAGCATCGCCGTCGATTCCCAGGGGCGAGCGATCGTCACCGACCCTGGGGCGGGCGGAGTGCACATCTTCGACTTCGCGCGCCACAAATACAAATTCATCGAACGCAAGGATAAAGATAAGGATGCCATGCGAACGCCTCAATGCGTGGCACTCGACGCGCAGGACAACATCTACGTTACGGACTCCGATGCCGGCAAGATTTTTGTCTTCGACCCAAGCGGCAAATATCGCCGCGCCATCGGCAGCTTGAAAGGCGGCGAAGGCTATTTCAAACGGCCCACCGGAATTGCCGTAGATTCGGCGGCACAACGCATCTACGTAACCGATACGTTGCGGGACAAGATCTACGTGCTGGATATGCAAGGCCAGGTGCTGCAAACCATCGGCAAGCATGGCAACGGCAGCGGCGAATTCTACTACCCAACAGAATTGCACCTCGACAATAACGACCTGCTCGTTGTGGACGCCATGAACTTCCGGGTGCAGTGGTTTGGCCGCAATGGCAATGCTGAGGGAATGATGGGCCAGATAGGCGATTCCCCCGGCCAGATGTTCCGTCCCAAGGGTGTCGCCGTGGACTCAGAAGATCACTTGTACATTGTGGATGCGCTGTCGGGAATGATACAGGTGTTCGATCGCCAGGGCCGGCTGTTGTACTTTTTTGGAAAAAGAGGTGTGGCACTCGGCGAGTTCCAGTTGCCCTCGGGCTTGTTCATCGACCACGACGACCGAGTGTTCGTAGTGGATTCCTTCAACCGGCGCGTGCAGGTATTTCGCTATCACGGATTACCGCAGCAGGCGAAAGGAGCAGGCCAGTGAAGAACCTGGTCATGAAGAACCTGGTAATGCTCTGCGCTTTGCTTTTTGTTTCAGCCGCCGCCCTCCCCGGCCAGACGCCGCAAGAGGACGTTCTGGGTATTCACAACCTGGGACCGGGCAGCCCGGGTCCGGTGAGCGGGGGTTTGCCGGCCTGCCAGTTCTGCCACGCTCCACATTCCGGTGTAAACGGGCCAACCACGCCGAACACACCGCTATGGAGCCAGAAGCTCTCGACCGAGGCGAATTACACACTTTATACCAGCCCGACCATCGTGAACCAGGAGCAGGAGCCCACGCTGGGCTCGGCCAGCAATCTCTGCCTGAGCTGTCATGACGGCACAGTGGCGCCGGGAACGAATGTGCCCTACGGCACTCTTCAAATGAGTGGAACAATGAATACCCAGGATCTATTCATCGGCACGCTGCAGGGCATTCATCCCTTTAACTTCAAGCTCCCGCTTAATTGCGCCAACAATAATCTGCTAACGAGTCTGTGCAGCGGCAGCACCGGAAACCTGGCCGTGCCTTTAATCAACGGCAACGTGCAGTGCAACAGCTGCCATAACCCGCACGTGCAGTTGATCGACCCGGTACAAGGGGATTTTCTGGTGATGAACAACGCGAACTCGGCCCTGTGCCTGTCTTGCCATGTGAGCCAACCGTCGGATATCAGCGCCATCCGAACGGCAAGTTCCGCGTCAGCCAGTGCAGCTACGCCAGGCGCGGCGACGGCGGGAGGAATCGCAGGAACCGGCCGCTTTACTGGGAGCCAATATAATCCCTTCACTTCCTGGCGTGAGAGCATCCACGCGATGGCTGCCCACAAGCTATCGAAAAACGCCAAAGTGGGCGGGCCCTATAGCACGGTGAATCAAAATGCCTGCCTCTCCTGCCACACATCGCACAATGCCCCGGGCGGTGCGCAGTTGCTAAGCGGACCGACTCCCGCGATTCCGAATATGGACGCGGCCACCCAGAGTTGCATCGGCTGTCACAATGGGGGCTCCGAGCTTTCGCCCGCGATCCCCAATGTGTTTGCCGAGTTTGCCAAGGCTGGCCATCCCTTTCCGGCGGGAAGCAACCGGCATAGCGCGCAAGAGAGTCTGGTACTCAACAACGACCGGCACGCCACCTGTGTCGATTGCCACAATCCGCACGCGTCGCGGCAAACTGGTTCTTTTGCGTCGACCGCAATTCGTCCATCGCAGAACGGCACCATCGGGGTCAGCGCGACCGATGGCATCACTACCGTGAATCCGGCCGTCGATCAATACGAGATCTGCCTGCGTTGTCACGGTACGAGCACGGGTAAACAGGTCTTGGCCATTTTCGGCTACGCACCGGTGCGCGCGACGACCGGGGGAGACCCGCTGAATCTTCTCCCGCAGTTCGGACTTGCAGCGAAGTCGAGCCATCCGGTGATGCACGACACGAAGAGCCCGCTGCCCCAGCCCAGCCTGCTCAAGTTCATGTGGAATCTCGACGGCCGCACGCAGGGGCGGCCAATCACAGCGCGCCTTCTCTGCACCGACTGCCACAACAGTGATGATAATCGGGAATTCGGCGGTACGGGACCCAATGGGCCCCATGGTTCCCAGTTCTCGCATATTCTTGAACGGCGATACGAGTTCAGCCAGGTAGCGCCAGGCGTTCCGCCCGCCGCGGGGCCGGGGAGCACCGTCATGAATCTATTTCCTGCCATCCTCGATGCGAGCGCGGATGGACCTTACTCCATGTGCGCCAAGTGTCACGACCTGAACAACATCGTTTCCAACGCCAGCTTCTCCAAGCACGCGCTTCACATCAATGCCGGATTCTCCTGCTCGGTATGTCACACGGCTCACGGCATGGGAGCAAATTCCTCGAATGTCACGGGGGAGCGCATGGTCAATTTTGATCTGAAGGTCGTCGCTGGGAACTCGACCTCCAGCAATTTCCGCTCGCCGATTTCTTACAATCGCGGCACCAATACCTGTACTCTCACCTGCCACAACATGAGCCACAATGCTGACGGCACGGTGACGGCCGCGGTTAGCACCAAGGCGCCTGCGCCCGGCAAACGTTGAGGCGAACAGGATCCTGAAAGGAACCCGGTGGGTCTAGCTCTTCCCCTTCATCTGGACTTCAGCTATGAGTTTTTGCACGGTGGCCTTGCGGTCCGCACTCAGCTGCGGATTCGACTTCAGCAACTCCTGCCAGGCCGCCAGCGCTCCCTGGGCGTCCTGTTTCCCCTGCCACTTGATCATGCCGAGGTTGAACAGCGAGTTGGCGTCCTTGGGGTCATAGTGCAGGCCCTGCTGAAGCTGGCTAATTGCCCCGTCTATATCGCCGTTGTAGTACATGCACGAAGCCATCTCGGTGCGAATGGCAACATTTTTGGGATCAACCCGCAGGGCTTTGTCGTAATAGCCGACTGCTTCTTTAAACTGGTGCGCAGCCTCGTACATGTTTCCGGCCTGGATAAGCAGACCACTGTTCTGCGGATCGCTCTTCAGTTTTTCGAGGAGCGGCTCTGCCTTCTTGTCTGCCATCTGCTTCATTTCATCCAGGCTGGGCATGTGTCCACCCATACCACCGGCGGGCGCTGACGCCGGGACAGCAGCCACGGGTTGCGCCGGCGGCGCAGGAGATTGTGATCCCCGGAAGAGGTAGCCGATCAGCACGCCCGCCAGCAGACAAACCGCGGCCAATCCGTACACTTGTGGTGCTCGCCAACGGGATCCGCTTTTTGCATGCTCTTCTGCTTCGTTTGCCATGCGTCGCTTGCTCCTCCGCTTTGCAAATCTCTCATTACGGCGAATCTACGCAGTCTACCTTAATCGCGCAAATGTGCAGGAACAGCATGCATGATCACAGCCGAATGTGATGTGGATCACAGGGACGAACATCCAGACACGTGGCCGGAAATATTTCCTCTGCTACTGAAAGGCGCAATGAAGCAACGAGCCAAACGTCCGCGCTTTATCGTTCCGGATCGTGGTCTTCCGAAGTTCTCATTCTTTCTTCGATATGCCTCTGCAAGCGGTCCCATTCGGAGCGAACCATCATTTCCTTGATGGTGAATTTCGCTTCGTGTTTCGCATCGTCGATACGAACTGCAATCTCGTTCTTCTGCAACCGGAAGTCGATGCTGTCTGCGAGCGGAATGAGCTGATTCGACGACTTGCCAACAATGAGAAACACGACGCGATTGGAGACCAGCGTGTACTCGGGGCAGGCTTCCTGGCCCGCCGGACCGGAGGGGCCGCCAAACGCCATCATGAATCCGCGAGGGGCAAGAACGCAGTCACCCATGTGCATCCTGACAACCGCACCCTGTTGATAGATCCCGATTTGAGCTGTGAGCGGGCTTGGCAAAATGAAGAGCAGGAACATCAGCGACAATCCGCATTTCGACAATCTGTGTTTCGACAATCTGTGTTTCATCGAGCCTCCGAACGACCGCTGCTGGAGTCGTGGTAGTAGCCGCGGCGGCAGTGGAATTGCAAGTTGAGGTTGCGGGTGGGAAGAATGCGAATGGAGTGGAACTCCGAACTGGATTTGGGCAATGCGTAAGTTACTACGTCGGCGGAATGCAGATCCTCAATGACATCGTGGAAGATTCGGACTGCATCTTCGCCGATTCGGATGCAACGTCCGCCTGAGTCGTTGGCAAGCCTTTGCAGGGTCTCTGTCCCGTTTGACTCTTGCCCCAGACTGCTTAGGTCGATGGCATAAACCTGAGCTCCGCTGGCCAGAATTTCTTCCGAGGCTTCATGGAATGAAGACTTGCTGATAGTGTCGTCGCCGTCGGAGAAAAGAATGATCACCGGCCAAACATCTGGCTGCCGGCGCTGTTCGAGGAGGCTGGCCGCGGTCTCAAGAGCATCAAACAGCGGGGTCGATCCCCCTTTCGGCACCGTGGCAATCCGATCGGCGGTGAACGAACTTCGGCAATCTCCGGCGCAAACCAGGTGCGTATCGATACCACTGAACGACAGGACCGATACGCTGTCTTCGGGATTCCACGGCCACTGGGAAATCAGCTGGAGAACGTCCGCCATTTGCTCCTTAAAGTGAGGCAGGACTGATTCACTGGAATCACAAAGCACAACGACGTCAAGTCTCACAGCAGGAAAGCGGTCAAAGCTGCGGAAGTCTCGAATCACCATGCCATCGTCAACCACGGCGAAGTCGTGCCTCTGAAGGCTCTCAACCGCGTGATTGTGTTCGTCGGTCGCGAAAAATACCAGACGAACCTCCGAAGCGGTGCTGTGGTATGTGATGTTTGAGAGTTCGTCAGAACCGGCCGGAGTTGATTGGCCAAAGCAAAGATGACACAGGCAAATAGAGATGACCAGGCATAAGAGGAAGTGCACACGACTGAGCCGATCGCGCATGAATATGGTCCCTAGAAGTCGGAGCGAATGAGGTTGTCATCGGCAAGAAATGCGGACCAGTTCAGAAGAGTTTATTAATCTGGGGTTACGGAAGTATTGGAGAGGCCTCGCATAGAACAAAACCCCAGGGCACCTGCCCTGGGGTTCGGATATCGGGCGTTCGACCTTTCAGGCGGCCAGCGCCTCGACGAAGTGCTCGCAGAGTGTGGTCTCAAGTTTGAAGTAGTTCACATTGACCGGTGTGGTCAGGAAGGGCTTCAGAATGTTAAGCACTTTGGGATAGAACTCCCTCTCATAGCGCTCGGCATCCGCCTTGGTGGTCCACAGGCTGATGGTAATCACTTTCTCTTCTTTCATCTTCTCCGGGAAAAGTGGCAGAATCTCCAGGAAACCAGTCTGCTTCTTGAGGATCGGCAGGACCTCATTCTTGATGACCTTCACGAACTCTTCTTTCTTTTCCAGCTTCACTTCGCAATCGAGGATACGTGCAAACATAGGGGTGCTCCTTTTCGTTATCTGGGATAACAAGTGGTTTTAGCGGGGGCCCTCGGTGTGATGAGGCTGTTTCCCGAATGCCGGGAGCTCAGGCCGAGGGAAACTTATCACGGCAGGTCTTGCCGATGCAGTGATGGATGAGTTCTATCGCTGTGGCAAAAATCACCGCTTCCAGCTTGATTGCTCAGGCGCCGTCCCATGAAGCGCGGCTTTAAGCGGATGGCGGCGAATTTCTTGAGCAAGCCTCGGCGATGACTACGACTTGTCTTCGAAGCTTCCCGTTTGCAGGGAAAGATAACGCTCGTAGCCTACCTCTTTGATCTGGTGAACTTGCGCTTCGAGCCAGTCCACATGATCCTCCTCGTCTTTGAGCAGCTTGACCAGCAGATCGCGGCTGCCGTTGTCTTTCTCCTGGGTCGCGATCTGCACCGCGGCGTTGTATTGCTTGACCGCACCCAACTCAAGCGCCAGGTCGCTCTCAATCATCTGGCGCACAGTTCCGCCAACGGTTAACTGCAGGGGCTGCATCGAAGGCGTTCCATCGAGAAAGAGAATTCTCTCGATCAGCACTTCGGCGTGCTTCATCTCGTCGATGGATTGTTTCTTGATGTAATCGGCAAGGCTCTTGTAGCCCCAGTTTTCGCACATTTCCGCATGGAGAAAATACTGGTTGATGGCAGTCAATTCTTCCCGCAGAGCATCATTCAATTCTTTGATTACTTTAGGACTCCCCTTCATTCGGATCACCTCTTTCGCATCCGAGTCTACACCTATTTGGGCAGCTCCTTTACAGACAGGCGGGTTCCGATTAGATTTTAGGTGCCGAATGTTCCAATTCCGGAGTTGCGCAGTTGCGACCTTCTACTGATCCCATTGAGCGAGATTCGACCCTCTCAGCCAGAACTGCGGCTGAACTGCTGCTCTCCGCAGACTTGCTAGAAGCCCTGCCCGATGCCGTCGTCGCCGTCGATAACGACGGAACCATTGTTCAGATTAATTCGCAAACCGAAGGGCTATTTGGCTACGACCGCGACGAATTGATCGGTCAGAAGGTCGAAATACTCGTTCCGGAGAGTTATCGCGGCCAGCACCACCGTCATCGCGAGACTTTCGCGCAAACCCCGAAGACCCGTCGCATGGGGGCGGATTTGGATCTGTACGGGAGACGGCGGAATGGCTCGGAATTCCCCGTAGAAATCAGTCTGAGTCCGGTCTCCACGGAGCAGGGCACGTTCGTGCTGAGCGCGATCCGTGACATCAGCGACCGCAAGAGAATCGCAGAAGAACTTCGCCGGGTGAACGAAGAGCTGCACCAGCGAACTGCTGAGCAGCTTGGGGAATACCGGGCGCGGCTTGCCTCGATTATCGATTCTTCCGAGGACGCGATCCTCAGCAAAGGTCTGGACGGCACAATCACCAGTTGGAACCGGGGAGCGGAGCGCATCTATGGTTATGCTCCGGAAGAGGCTGTCGGAAAGCACATATCCCTTTTGATTCCGGCTGACCGGCCGGAGGAAGTCCCCGAGATTCTTCGAAAGATTGCGCGGGGCGAGAGGATCGAGCATCACGAATCAGTGCGGGTAACCAAAGACGGACGCCGCCTGGATGTTTCCCTCGCAGTGTCTCCCTTGCGCGACACTGCTGGCGAAGTGGTGGGCGCGTCGGTGATCGCGCGCGACATCACGGCGCAGAAGAGGTCGGAAGGCCAGCTTCGGCAAGCCCAGAAGATGGAAGCGATCGGCCGGCTTGCCGGAGGCGTGGCTCACGACTTTAACAATATTCTGGCCATCATCAATTCCTGCACCGAGTTTCTGCGCGACCGAATTGATCCCGCCGCGGAACCATCTCTTTATGTCGAAAACATAGGGAAGGCGCTTGAACGGGGCAGATCGTTGACCAAGCAAATGATGGCGTTCAGCCGGACTTCCGCCGTCCAGCCCCGGATCCTCGATTTGAACGAGCGTCTAAGGGAGATCAGCAAGCTTCTGCGTCCGCTGCTGGGAGAGGACGTCGAGATTCTGATGGTGCCCCGAACCAGCTCGGCGATCGTCGAGGCCGATCCCGGACAGCTCGACCAGATCGTGGTCAACCTAGCGGTGAACGCTCGCGACGCAATGCCTCGCGGCGGCAAGTTTATTCTCGAAACCGGCGTGGTGAGATTTGATGAGGCCTTCGGTGAGCAACATCAAGTTATGCCCGCCGGGAAGTATGTTGTGCTGGCCGTCAGCGATACCGGTAGCGGCATGGACGAGCCCACCGTGGCGCGCATCTTCGAGCCTTTCTTTACCACCAAGGAGGCGGGCAAAGGAACTGGTTTGGGCCTGGCCACCGTGTATGGCATCGTCAAGCAGAGCGGAGGAAACATTCTGGTCTACACCGAGCCGGGACAGGGGACGACGTTTAAGATCTATCTGCCTAGCGCGGAGCACAAAATTGGGTTCGCATCCAAGCCCGAAGCGGAAGTCGTCAGTCCGAAACGGCATGGAACCACGATCCTGTTAGTGGAAGACGACGAGATCATGCGCAGCTTGACTCGAAAACTTCTCGAGGAACATGGTTATGCGGTGGTCGAGGCGGATGACGGGAAGACCGCGCTCGAATGGGTGCAGTCTCATCAGGATCCAATCGATCTGTTGCTGACGGATGTGGTGATGCGTTATATGAGCGGCCCAGAATTAGCCGAGCGCCTGAGCGTCTCTCGTCCCACTCTGAAAGTCGTATACATGTCAGGATACACGGGCGAACTGATGGCGAACCGCGAGGTGTTGAAGGCTGGCGTAACTCTCCTTGAAAAACCCTTCAGCCGAACCGCATTGCTGAACACGATCCATACAACCTTGGGCTGACGCATAGGTCCGGGCGCACCGTTAGCCGGCCAAGCGACCGTGTTCTGCAACCAGCCAACCGGTGATGGGGATCACACATCGCTGTGGGAAAGCACGCATCTTCGGCACTTTCCGCGCCAGTGGGCAAATTGGCGTTTTTCCACGGAACCAGGCTAAGCCGCTTTGTTTGTTATGGTTACAAGCATTCTTGGAAGTCGTTCCCCGAGCTCTTAAGAGTGGCGATGCAGTTGCCATCTGTAAGCCTGAGAGCGGAGGCACCCATGGCCACACACGTCGTCAACAACGTCCAGAAGGTCGCCGTAGCGGACAAGACCTTTTGCAGTCTTCCTCCAGCCGTAATTGAAGCCATTGAACAGGAAGCGGTCACCACCACCTATCCCACAGGAGCCGTTCTGTTCGCGGAAGGGCAAGCCGCGCGCGGGGTGTTCATCGTGCGCCGAGGCAAGGTAAAGCTTTCCATCTGTGGCAGCGACGGCAGGACTTTGATTCTGCGAATGGTCGAGCCCGGTGATCCGCTGGGAGTGGCCGCGGTAGTTTCCGGACGCCCGTATGAAGCCACGGCTGAGACTCAAGAGCCGAGCGAGATCAGTTTCCTGCGGCAAAGCGATTTGCTGCGGCTCATGCGCGCTCACGGCGACGTCGCTCTTTGGGTGACCCAGCACATCAGCGCAGATTATGCCTCCACCTGCCGTGAGATCCGCGACCTGATACTTTCTGACTCGGCCAGTGAAAAGCTGGCGCGACTGCTGGTAGGCTGGCTCGACCAGAATGCCGCTGCCAAAAATCCCAGCCAGATGAAGCTGGCTTTGACTCACGAAGAAATCGGGCAGATGATCGGGACTTCGCGAGAGACCGTCAGCCGCCTCTTCGCAGGTTTCAAGAAGCAGCGCCTCATCCAACAGAGCGGCGCCACTCTGGTGATCCCTAACCGTCTTGCGTTGGAATCCCTGATCACTGCATAGCCGCACCACTGCTAAGGCTTGGCGGGCCCATCCCCTGGGGCCTCGGGGGCGCCGGGCTCTTCAACGTAATCGCCAGGCTCCGTGGGCAACTCCACCAGGCCCGCCCGTTCCAAAGCGCGGTAATACGCCGGACGGGAATGGCGATAATGATCGGCCGGGACTTTCCCGTCGATCCACGCAGTATCCATGGGATAAACCAGCGGGTCGAAGACGACCATGTAGGAATGCCAAATGAGGATGGCGAAGGTCGCCAGCAACGCTTCGTAATAGTGCACGGCGGTAGCTGCGTCCGACACCCACTTGGGGAAGTAGCGCAGCGTGAAATTGTTGAACCATAACAGGACCCCTGACGCTGTCATGATCAGTGTGCCCCACATAAACGCCAAATATTCCAGCTTCTCGGCGTAGTTGAATTTAGCGAACTGCGGTTCAACTTTTGTGATTCCCAGATTATAAGCAAGTACCTGCACCAGATCCGTGGCGTCTTTGAACTGGGGCATCATCGCTTTCAGGAACAAACGGTCTCGCTTGTTCATCGCCAGGTGAATCAGGTGGTACACGGTGGAAGCAACCAATACAATCGCCGCGCTGCGATGCACGATCCCGCGAAACGCGATGTGACCTTCCCAGATCAATAGCGGGCGCGCCCACCATGCCTCGGGATACTTCAGCGCGAACCCCGTGAAAACCAGCGTCGGGAAACTCAGAATCACGCCGGCATGCGCGATGCGGAAGTTGCGATTCATGCGCATGACTTTTGCGTCGCTTTCGTGCCGCGGCTGCCGCCGCATCAGCTTGGCCACAAAGTCGATCAGGTTGTGCAGGATCATGAAACCCAAGGTGATTGGAATCAGCAACAAATAAGTCCAACGGATCCACTTTACGATCGGATGTGCGGCCCCGGTCGTGGTTCGCACGTGCACCGGGCCGATGCGGAAATGATCGCCGGCGCCCGCGTGACAATTCCCGCAGGTTTTCGAAAGATTGGCTGCGTTCACCGTGGAGCGCGGGTCGGCCGATCGGAAGATGTTGTGGACTCCATGGCAGGAAGCGCAGTTGGCGACACTCTGCGATCCCTCTCGCAAGGCGAGACCGTGGTAGCTGTCGGCGTAGGAAGGAACTCGATCGGCAGGCAAATTGTAGCGCAGCTCCAGCCTTTCATCACTGTGGCATCGCCCGCACGTGGCCATCGACACGCGCGAGGCGTTCACCAGCGATCCCTGCTCTTTCGGTCCCAGGATCAGATGCTCCCCGTGGCAGTCGCTGCACACTGGCGCTCCCCGGTCGCCACCCTTCATGGCTTGTCCGTGGACGCTTTCGAGATAGGTTTTGGCAATGTCGGCGTGGCATTGTCCACAGGTCGCCGGAATATTGAAGTGGTTGACCTTGGAGCGCGCATCTTGTGAGGGCAAGATGTCGTGGCTCCCGTGACAATCCGAGCAAGTCGCCGCTGCCCCGTCGCCATCCACGACGGCTCGTCCATGCACGCTTTGTTTGTAAAGTTCCACGGGATGCGCGAATGGAATCTTGTGGCGCGAGAGGAACTGCTGGTTGCTGTGACAGGAGGCGCAAGTATCGGGCAGATTTTTCTTGGCCACGGTTGAGGTAGCATCGCTCGACGTCTGAATTTGATGCACCGGGCCATGGCAGGAGAGACAGTTCGGAGCGTCCGGGTCCCCGGCTGCAGCCGCTTGTCCATGGATGCTTTGCCGGAATTCCTTCACCTCATCGGCATGGCACTGGGCGCACTTCCCCGGCGTCAACTGCGCTGCTGCCCCTACTTCGTGGTGATTGCCGTGGCAGGATTGGCAAGCCCCGTCGCCGAGCACGCTGTGAACGCTATTTGGAAGGTGCGAAGCCTCATCGGCGTGGCAAGTCGCGCACTTAACACGCGTCACTTTCGCGGGGTGCGGAAAGTCCTTGATGTTCGTGTGGCAATCGGTGCAGCCCAAAATGCCATGCACACTGGCAGCATGCTTGGCGGGATCAATCGAGATGCTTTTTCCGTTGCCCGAGGTCATTCCCGGCTGACCGTGGCAAGCCAGGCAGCTTTCGTCCTGCTTAAGAGGTTGGATGGCCTTCGCTTGGGCCCGGGCGTGTGCCGCAGTATCGAGGGAAGAAATGCTGGCCAGGAAAAGTAACGCCAAAAGGACGAGACCGAATCGTCCGACCGCCGTATTTGCCATATTTACAATCTTCTTGTGCAAGCCCAGACTCCCACTCAAATCGGCTTTATCCTCTTCAATCTTGAAGGCTTTTGGAAGGAAGTTCGGTGACTCATGTCACACGTGCATGTTAGCTATGCACGGGGAAGATTCGAAAGTAAGGTTCAGGCATGGGCTAATCGCTTAGTCAGCTTTAAGTTGCGATCGAGGCTGGGCTTAGGAGCGCCGGCGAGTTCCTGGATTCCGTCTTTTCCCGAAGCTCACTTAATTCCCGAATCGGTCATATCTTCAGGATTTTCTCCTCCCGCTGACACGAGTCGTCGCGTGCCGAACAATCGCTTGTGATGATCTACCATCGGCGCTGTATGACCGCCCTCACGACCGCGGAAGCAGCTGGCGGCCCGGCGCTGCGGCACTTGCTGCCGGCGCCGAGATCACGATCGAGTCAGGTTGCGTCCATACGGCCGTCCCGCTCGTCAGGTCGAGACGGTGCATGGTGATCTTCAGGCTGCCGCGATCGACTTCCACTTGCAGATAGTGATAGTTCACTTCTTTGCTCTGAAAAGGATCATCCTTGGCGCGTTCAATCGGATAGGCGTGCGCTCCGGCGCCGCCGGTCACAAAATAGGTGACCCCGCCGTGCTCATGGCGTTCGTAGTTGTGCACGTGTCCGGAGAAAACCACGATCCGGGCGCGCAAATTCTGTTGCCGCGCCTCCAGCGTCTTGGCCAATTCTTTTTCTGATGACCGCGCCGAGTGTCCTCCGCCGAATATCTTCATGTCTGAAGAGCTGGTATAGGGGGGATGGTGAAGAACAACGAACACGAAATCCACGTCGCCAGGAAGGTGGTCCAACTTGTGCGCCAGCCATTGCCCTTGCGGGCCGGAGACTTCGCTGAGCGAACTGTCAAGCACCAGCATTAGCGTGTTGGCGGCGCGTACGGAATAGTAGCGGCTGTTCTTCAGATCAGGAAAGCGCTCGAAATAGTTGGCCAGAGCAATCTTTTCGTCACCGTGGAGATCGTGGTTCCCGAATGCCGGGAAGACCGGAATCTTGTCGGCGCGCCACACCGCGGTTTCCGTGTCCCACACCTTCCAGTCATCCTTATCGTAGCCGTTGTAGACGATATCCCCGGTAAAACAAATAAAGGCGGGATGGGTCTCAGCAATCGCCTGCACCAGCGCCTGCCGCACTGCCGGATTCGCCGCGTCGGTGTCTTTGGGATCGTGGAAGCGCGAATCGCCATAGGCGACGAAGTGGAAAGGCGTGCTCACCTGGAGCTGCAACTCCACGGGCTCGGTTTGCGGTGCCGCCTGAGAATGTGAGCGAGAGCAAGCAGCACACGCCAGAAGAAGAATCATCGGCAATTGTCGACAGAGTTTCATTGAATAATCCACGACTAGCGGCCCACGACCAGCACCTCAAACTGTCCAGCTTCGGCTGTTGAGAGGAAAAGACGATTGCATTTTTTGGATCGAGCCAAAAGTGTTCGGGGTCGTTGTAGTCGCCGTCCACGAAGCGCAAGAGCCAGTGGCGCGAATTCGTGTGAGAAGGAGCACTGGTTTCAATTTACCCTCCCGGCGGCTACGTGGAAAGGGATATCAGTGCGAGATCTGTCCTCCTGAGTTTCACTCGGCGCGTAGCACGCTCTCCCCTGATGGTCTAGGACGAATTGCCAGCCCCCTGGTGGCTTACCCCTGGGAGACAACGCAGCCACCGAGGCCGGAGACGCGGTGTCGGGGATGGTTTGTAAGAAGGAGCACCCGTCTCTCCACTGCGGGAACTCCAGACCAAGAACGCGTCAAGAGACCGATTTGTTGTAAGTGATTGAAAATATGGTGGCCAGGGACGGAGTTGAACCGCCGACGCCAGCCTTTTCAGGGCTTGTTTATGTTGTAGTTTGAACGACTTACGTGACTCTGGGTGGCCGCCTAAGTCCTTGAAAAGTCGTTAGAGACATGGCAATCGTGGGTTGAAATCACGGGTTCAAGAACCGGCGCTCGTACGCCGATTCCGCGTCCACCTTCGGCGCGGAGTGCGGCTGTTCCCCTTTATTTCGTGATTCTCTTCATACGCCCGGCAGAATGAGCCTTCCGTTTTGTAGCCCCACTAGATGTCGCGCGCTTTCTATGAACCCTGACATGGAGGGCGGTGGGTTTAGAAGAGCCGACAGCGGCAGCGAACGCAGCGGGATTCAGTGCGGTGAGGACGGCAGCGGGATTCTTGTCGATGACAGTGAGCAAAGTGCGAGCCGGCGCTTCTGGGGTCCTTCGCCCTCCCTCCCAGTGCTTGATAGCATCAAGGCTGAACCCAAACGCGTCAGAGAATCTGGCTTGTGTCATACCCAGCCGATTGCGGATCGCTTTCACATCAACGTCTTGGGGCACGTGTGCCATGAATCCTTCCTGCTCCCCAGCAAGAAATGCCTCAACGTCGTTCAGGCCATTCATCATCTGCTCGAATTGCGTTTTCATGCTACCTCCCGTAGGTCTCGAAAATACTATCGGCCCGTTTCCTTAGCGTGTTGCGCTCTGCCATCGACAGGTTTTCTTTCTCGTTCTTCGGAAAAACCGCGATAAGAAAAACCGGAAATCTTTCGTTGCGCCAGATATACACAACCCGCGCCCCGCCACTTTTACCCATTCCCTTGCGTGCGACCTGGACCTTTCGAAATCCGCCCGTTCCACGGATCACGTTTCCACACTCCGGATCAGCCGCAACGAGTGCCACAATGTCCGCACGCTCCTCCTCGCTAAAGAGCTTGTTGGCAATCGCGAGGTAACTAGGCGTCTCGATGACCGTCTGCACACTCTTTTGTACTCCATTGGACACCACGAGTCAAGTAAAAGTGTGTTCCATTGGACACCAATCGGGCCGCGGCCTCTGCCGTGACAGTAACTGAAAACACGCAGCACGGATGGCGCTACAGAAACGTTTTAGTGACACTCGGAAACAGTTCGTGTGTTAATGGACCATAAACTGATTTCTCGTTTGGCGGGGCATGTGATCACTCGACCGCAGGTTCATTGACATTTCGCAACGGCCTTCACTGAGACTCACCAACTCTCTGTCGAACTCGCCCAGTCTTCGAAGCGCAGCTCGTACTGCGGGAACTCCCTTTTCTCTTGCCCTCCTCGCATTCATGCGGCCTTCCCTTACGGAGTTGTTTGATCAGCCTTGTTAAGAACCAAAACAATATCCTGAACCTGCTGTGCCAAGAGCTTCGATGAGCCCCAGTTCCTCTCTAGCCAGCGGTGGATCGGCACCGATCACGACCAACGCCGCATCGATGTGGGTATGAACGCGCGCGTTGCCGCTGTATTGCCGGTGAATGCTTAGCCGAGGCCGGAAGAGCCTACGAAGCACCTGCTACGGGCCAACCGCAAGCTGGGCACAAGAACTTCGACGCTTCGAACTCCTCCTGTGTTATCCGGGTTAGATTCTCCGTAGGTACTGGTTCAGATTGGAGACGCTCACGTCCCGCCCAGAACTGTCTCCTCTTGGATTCGCGCTTTTCGTTTCACTCCAAACCTGATTACGGTAACCGAATCGTCATCCGCGTTGACATGTTAGGGGAGGGTTTTGACCTCCCCGAACTAAAGATCGCCTCCCTGCCTGATGTTCATGAGAGCTTGGCCGTTTACTTTGCAATTCGTAGGACGCTTTACGCCCTATGATTAACACCTCAGAGTTGCCAAGCCAATCTGCGCGCCTGTTTTGGATGATGACTCCACCGAAGTTTTGCCCTATCTGTGTTGTGGAGCGACGACGTTGACATCGAGCTCCGCGGCCGGCAGTTGTTGTTCCGGTTCCTCGATCAGAGCCGCGTACAGATGGTGCTGCCCGCTGGTCGTCGGCGTCCAGGTGAACCAGATGCTTGTTCCATCGGAGCCGTTAGCTCCGGGATGGATGACTTGATCGGCAATGGCCGGGTTTCCTTCGGCGGGATCGCCATCGAACAGAAGCATGTGTGCGCCATCGGCGTGCAGCATGGAGCTGAAAGCGGTGAAGCGTAGCTCTAAGGGCTCGCCCTGAACCGCGGTCAGAGCCGAATCCACGAGCCGTGAGGAGACGTCCTCGCTCAAACCCTGGAGCGAATTTGCCTCCAGATAGTCATGTGGGATCGGGTCCGCGCCCGCCGTCATCGCCGGAATATTCGTAATGCTGATCGTTCCATAGCCTTCATTGTTCTGGCCAGGATCCAGCATGGAAATCATGCCACCACCGGCGTAGCTTCCTCGGCTGGAGACCGAACCGTTGAGTTCGAATTGGTCATTCGAGATCCGCGTGATGGTGAACGTGCCATTGGCCTTGTCGAGACCCTGAACATCTCCGATGATGACGTAGTCACCGGTTTCCAGATCACTTCCCGGGGCCGTAACCACCATCGGCGTCGTGTTCTCGACGTTGGTGATGTTGAGAGGATCTGGTTCCAGGCCATAGATCTCACTACCCGCTCGACTACCGGGGTTCAGGACTATGTAGACGCGATAATCGTAGGTCCCGAAATCGGGACCGAAGTTCGCAGTATCCCAATCCAGAAATACCGATCGGGCGCAACCCGTGATGGCTGGGTCGTCATAACCCGAGATACAGGTAAACTGAAGCGGATTCAGCTGGCTGATCGTAGCTTTTCCAATCGTTGTCCGTGCGGAGCGTGGGCATACCAACCCGGTTCTCTTCGTGGGTGCCCCATTGATGGGGGCGTCGCAGATCTCGCTGTCCCGGCCACTGTCGTACTGAATGACCTGGAACTCGACGACGGTGTTGAATGCCGTCACTGCCGTGCTGTAGTTGTAGACGCGAGGCTCGATGCGAACGATGTCACCGCGCTTGGGATTGAAAGCCCATTGCAAATACGTGTTTGCGGCCGGATCGATCTCAGCCTGACGGAAGAACAAGCCGCGCATCTTCTTGCGTGATGTTTCCCGATTGGGCTCCCATAGTTCCAACTCTCCCGATCCGGCAGACCGAGACTGAAAGCGCAGCGGTAGGTTTAAAGCAGGATCGGGCAATCCACCATAGAGTCCGGCATACGTTTGATAACCCGATTTATTTGTCGAAGCGTTCGCGGGATTCGGCATGCCAAACGACATCTTCAGAGTCCCATCCTTTGTGTTGTAAACAACCGGAAAGAAAGGATACGCCCACGTCGGGTTGCCCCTGGCGCGGTTAAGCACGACCTTTGTCTGGTCCTTTGTGGTTGATGCACTGGTGTCGTTTCCACCCCAGCTATTGCTATTGTGAAACTCGATGGATCCGCAGGATCGAAATTCGAACCCTGTACCGCCAAAGCCTTTGGCTTCGCCGGTGACGACTACCCGCGCATCAAAGCTTTCTCCAATCTTGTGGGAATAGGTGAAAGAACCGCTTTGGGCGATGTCCTGGCTAAATTCGAGCGAGATGCTTCCCGAAGTCGCATCGAAGCGTTGCTCACTGGGTGGCACTACCGGCTCGTTCTGTTTGGTCTGACCGTTAGGCAAAGTAAAGGAGCCGATGTCCGCTGGTATGTAGGGGCTGCCTCCATTTCCTCCGAGCCGCGACGGATAGGAAAGGATGTTGCCATTTTCGTGAATGGGCTGATACCAGTAGAAGTTCATCCCGCCGCCGTCAAATGTTATTGACTGACCCGGAAACACCAACTCGTAGAACGCATTCAAGGAGCTGCCGCCATTAGGAGCTCCATACACGCGATACCGCCATATATCGAAACTTTGCATCTGTCCTTTCAAGTAGTCGTCCCGATCGGTTTGACCTTCGCTCGCGACCGTCCGCTCCTTGTACTGAGAGTTAAACCATTCCTTGTGTTCGTTATAGTCGTAGCTTCCCTTCTCGGTCACGTCGAGACTGACTTTAGTGTCGGACTTAATAATTCCCAAGTCGGCGCCTGTTTTCACCGTTAAGCCAGCGCTGATCGCAACCGAGCCGCCCGTATCGCGGGACGACTCACTTTTCGTTTCGGTTGAGAAGCTCGCAGTGTCGCCCCGGAAAAGGTGAACGTAATTTCCGTCGAACCGCGAGTAGTTGTGGAGCGTATGGTCTCGTTCGTCCCAGTATGCGTGCTTGGGAGGCTCCTGCATGATGAAGTCGGTTGTAGGAGAGCTGTAAGCGGTTAGATGAACGGGATTCCCCAGATATCTGGAGTTGCCGTGACCGTCGTAGGCGATCACCGGCACCCGCATCCTGGTATCCGCCAAAACTCCGGTGGGCTGCTGAGGTTTTCGCTGCCAGAGTGAGATCCCTGCCCCGCTCACCCGATAAGTGGTCAACTCAGTAAACGTACCGAGCTCGCCCGCGCCAAACCAAGTGTTAACAGCCAGTTGATAGATTGGCAGCTTGCCAGAGGCACCCTCAAATCCGCCCGCTGCGATGGAAAATCTGATGGAAGAGAAGAAATCCCCACCGATTGTCAACTTCGAGCCCATTGGGGTGACCGTCGCTAAGTTGCTGGATACGGAATAAGCCTGCAGTTGAATATTGGCCGGCTTCGCAGAAGATCCGGCAGCATACCCGGTGTCTTTCCAGCCAAGAACAATCTGCTTTCGGCCGTACGGAATTCCGTTTTGCGGATCCAGAACGAACTGTCCTGAGGTGATATCGACGATAGGCCTGGTCGAGGGCGGAAAAGTCTTGTCGCCCAATCCTCCCGCGGTGAACATCACCGTGTCATTTTTCAGTGTGGCATTGAATAATGAGTCGTATTTTAAGATCAGCATGCCGATGCCGTAGCCACCATAATTTTTGTTAGTCGGTGATTCGCCCCATCGCGCGTAAGCGACCGCAAGTTCGTCCGCGCCGTCACCATCAAAGTCACCCGCGGTGGCTGCGATGGTGCCCACGATCGGCCTTGATTTCCAAGCTTCGGGGCCAACAGAAAGTAAAGGAAAGTATTGCGCCCGTTGCAAATTGAGCGTATGGCTTCCGTCAGCCGTGTCGTACTGGAATGTGTAAAGCAGCAGCGTGTTATCGCCCAGGGCCAGCACAGCGACCTCTTTCTTGCCAGTACCCAGGAAATCGCCGGTCACTACCGCGAGAATATTGTCGCTGGGGAGAAGACCGCTAATTGAGGCTTGTGGTTTTGTCTGAAACTTGGGCTTGACCTCAGCAAAATGCGAGACGGCTACAGCAGGAGACTGAATCTTTCCCGACTCGTAATCCACAACATCGACGTCATAGCCGTAGAATTGAGGATCTTCACTATTCACACGCGCGACCACCGCTTTGTCATGTAGATTCCCATCGGAGCCTACGGCATTGTCGAGGTCACCGGCTGCTATCGCGATAAAGTCTGTAAAATCGGATTGACGTGGCAGCAGAGTACCCGGAAGAGTAGCCGACAACGTTCTGAAGAATCCGCCGTCCGATCCGCCGAAGAAAGTGACGTCCACTCCAGCCTGCGGGTCGCTCGGCCTGCCGTTGCGGGCGGCCCATAGTGCGTCTTCGCTTGAGGGCTTCAGGAAATGCGCGGCTGTCGGGAAGTAGGGCGTGGGACCCCATCCGTTGGGATCCCAGGCATCCAGGGGATACCAGGCAGCTGGGGGATTTGTGCCACCTTGATCCGTGGTCAACTCCTCTGCGCTGATCCGTGCAAGGTAAGGTTGGAACGCGAGTACCTCATGATCGGGGAAAAGCATATAGCGGCCGGATGGAGCCCCCTCGGGATCGGTCGCGCCTGGCGCAGCGAGAGTCCCGAAACTAAGGCTTCGGGCGCCGCTCTGAGACAGAAGACTCATCTCCTCCCCACATGCTGGCGCGGTCACCGCCGCTGGTTCGTCCTGAGCCAACGCGGGAGCGCTGAGGCCCAAAAGGCCCAACCAGAGCGCGGCCATTATTGCGAACATCGTTCCTGGAAGCCTTGCTTCCGATCCCTTGGCAAAGTTGTTTGATCGGACTGCTGTTCTCATGCGTCGTACAACATTCTCTGATTTCGTCATGTGAGTCACCCTCTTCTCGGCGGAGAGTAATGCAACCTGCGAACCAAACTTAAATTGATGATTAGACTGGACTTGCGG